>NZ_CP019630.1:0-1233750 GCF_001999245.1 Roseibium algicola
AAGACTGGACCGCGCGATTTGAAATCGCCTCCGCACTCGGCCAGACCGAAGCAGTCAGGTCCGGCGCCGGTATCGGCATCCTTCACGACTTTATCGCGCGCGACAATGCCGACCTGATCGCCGTTCTCCCGGAGATAAAGCTTCACCGGGCCTACTGGATGGTGACACATGAAAGTTCGCGCCCTCTCCGCCATGTTGCCGCGGCACAGGATTTTCTGCGCGATCAAGTCGCGCGCGATAAAGCGATTTTCGTTTAACCAGGCCGAAGGCGAAACGAGTTCCACCTACCGCCAGGGATCTGTCGCCATTATCCATTCCCTGGTGCGCGCTTCCGGGTCGGCATTCCGGGTGATGTCGGTGACAACGGCTGCGATATCTGCGCCGTTCTCGAACACACCCGGCAGACGTTCCGGATTGAGGCCGCCAATAGCAACAAGCGGCAATTCGCCGATCTGCCGCTTCCACCGCCCGACCTTTTCAACGCCTTGGGGCGCCCATTTCATTTCTTTCAGGATCGTTGGATAGACAGGCCCCAGCGCGACATAATCGGGCTCGACAGAAAGAGCGGTTTCCAGTTCCTCACCGTCGTGGGTCGAAACGCCAAGTTTCAGACCCGCCTTGCGAATGGCCGCGACATCGGCGTCAGCAAGGTCTTCCTGACCAAGGTGGACAAAGTCGCAGTCCAGTTCAATCGCGAGCTGCCAATAGTCGTTCACGACAAGTTGGCAGCCGTGCTTTTCGCAAGCGCTCTTGGATGCTGCGATTTCCTTACGCAGGACTTCGTCGCTCGCGTCCTTGATGCGCAGTTGAACCAGTTTGACGCCAAGCGGAACCAGCCGCTCGATCCAGTCGGAACTGTCGACGATGAGGTAAAAGGGATCGAGCTTCATTCAAACACCGCCATTCCGAGAACCGGGGTAGAAGGAACCGCCATGTCGCGAGGTTCCAGGGGTTGGGCTTCATAGGCCAGGCGACCGGCCTCAATTGCAACTGCAAAGGCCTTGGCCATTGCGACAGGGTCTCCGGCCTTTGCGACAGCCGTATTCAGCAGTACCGCATCGAAACCGAGTTCCAGAACAGCGGCCGCATGGGACGGTCTGCCAAGACCGGCATCCACAACAAGTGGGATGCCTTTGAAGTGACTGCGATAGGCACGAAGGGCATCCGGATTGACCGGCCCCTTCGCCGAACCGATTGGCGCACACCAGGGCATCAGCACCTGGCACCCCGCGTCAAGCAACCGTTCGCCGACGACAATATCGTCCGTCGTATAGGGAAACACTTTGAAGCCGTCATCGCTCAGGATACGTGCGGCTTCCACGAGGCCAAAGACATCCGGCTGCAGGCTGTCGTGATGACCGATCACTTCCAGCTTGATCCAGTCGGTTCCAAAAAGGTCGCGTGCCATTTTTGCGGTGGTGACGGCTTCCTTCACCGAATGACATCCGGCAGTGTTGGGCAACACCTTGACGTTCAGTTCCCGGATCAGGTCCCAGAACCGGCCGCCTCCGCCACTTCCTGCCGTTTCGCGCCGAAGGGACACCGTCAGAATTTCAGCCCCAGATACCTTCACCGCGTCCGACAGAATTTGGGGTGACGGGTACTGGGCAGTTCCAAGCAGGAAACGCGACGCAACGCTTTCGCCGTAAACTTCAAACATGGGCGTCATCCTCCCTGCATCGGCGACAGGATCTCGATACGGTCGCCAGCTTGAAGGACGCAATCGCTTCGTTCTTCAGCACAAACCAGATCGCCGTTGCGTGCCGTTGCAAGAAACTCATGGTCATAGGCCAGTTCGTCCAGAAGCGCAGCCAGCGTCGCGCTGACAACTTCCTGAGGTTCGCCGTTAATGGTTAGCTTCAAGGGACTTCTCCTGAAGGTGTTGCACGATCGTGCCTGCCGCCTCCATGGCAAAATGCGGAGCAAGCAGGAAGCCGTGCCGGTAGAATCCGTTCATTGACAAGGTGTTGCCGGTAAACGTGAGACGAGGAAGATTGTTTGGATATGCCGGGCGCAGGCCCACCCCGGTTTCGATGATCTTTGCCTCGGCAAATCCCGGATGCAGGCTGTAGGCGGCATTTAGAAGTTCCATGGTGGACCGAACACTGACCGCTCCCTGGTCACCGCTTTCGATCATGGTTGCCCCGACCATGAAGACACCGCTGTCACGAGGCACCACATAGACCGGGATGCGCGGGTGCAGAAAGCGCACCGGCCGCGAAAGCGAGACATCCGGCGCGTGGAGGATCAGCATTTCACCGCGTACGGGACGCAAGTGCGGATCCGGTGAGGCCATGCCGGTACAATCGGCGACAAGATCGGTCGCCGCGGTGAAGTGCTGCGCCTCTAACCTCACCTTTGCACCGCTTTCAGACACTTTTGCCCGCAATGCCGTGAGGGCCTGCCGCGGATCGAGATGGGCTTCCCCGGCAAAATGGAGCCCCTTTGCAAATCGGCCTGCGAGGTCCGGCTCGAGTGCGCCCAGCGCGTCAGTTTCGAGCCGGACAAAGCCGCTGGTTCGAGAAGCAAAGCGACTTAACTCGCCGGTATCGCGCGGCGCGGCAACAACCAGCGTGCCATTGTGCCGGACCTGTCCCGGCAGAACCTTGCTCCACCAGCCAATGGAGGCTTGCCCGAGCCGCAGAACATCTTCCTCGGCACTTTCCCGCTCACACCATGGCGCCAACATGCCGCCTGCGAGCCAGGAGGCACTGGCGGTGAGATCCTTGTGTTTTTCCAGCAGCTCCACCCGCACACCGCGCGAGACAAGCTCATGTGCCAGTGCCAGACCGGCGACACCCGCCCCTTTGATACCGACCTTCATTCCGCCTCACCTGCCAGGGTGGACGTCAGTCGTTCGACATCACGGAATGTCTGATAGCCCGCTTGCATTCAACGGATCTCCGCCAGGACCGGAAAAGGTCCCGCATTTCGGACATTCGGCTTGGAAAGGTGGCCGGGTTGCAGCATTGCCGTGGCGAACGCAGCTGGCCGAGAACACCTTCCCTTCGCCAGCATGACCTGGATCAGGTTCGTCGGGTCCCTGCACTGCGCAAGTGCGCCAGCAGTATCTCAGCCTCTTCTGGAGGCACCCCGGGTGAGCCCCTGTTGTGCCGCCCGTCAGGCGCACCTGTCAAGAGACAGGATGAGCCTTCATCCTTGTTGCCAGGGTCGCGCCAGAAAGTCGTCGATTTCGGCAAGGGTGCTGAACCGATAGACTTTCAGATGATCCGGAGGTTCGCGGTAGATGTGCTCCAGCTTGGCTCTGGCGGAGTGTCTCGTTCGCCAGATGAACCTCAGGAATTCAACAGTTTGCCAGTTGAACTGCTCAGGGCAGCCCTCGGCCAGATCCGGACGGCTTTGCCCATTGTACTTCACCGACCGTTTCAGCACTCGAAATATGCGGCGCATTACCGGGACATCGAGCCAGATGAAAGTGTCGGCACGTTCGATACGTTCCGCATAGGTGCTTGAATGACCGCCCTCGAAGATCCACACATCCTTCAGATGGACCTCATGCGTCAGCCGGTCTTTCTCTTCCCGCGTCCGCTCGTTCCAGCCGGAGCGGTAGTGGATCTTGTCCATATGATAGACCGGCAGTCCGGTTTTCCGCCCAAGGGCAACGGCAAGCGTGCTTTTGCCCGAGCCCGGGCCGCCAACGATCATCACGCGTTTCATGTCGCACCAAACAAAAGCAAGGAAGGGCCGGTCGTTATACAGATTGTGCTGGGGATGAAAACCCGAAACAGACTGTTCAATGGACACTTTGGCTTCGCTGGCCCTATCTAGTTTGCAAGACAGAATGTTCTTTGATGGAGAGGCAGATGAGCTGGTTGAATTGCCCTGATCCCGTACCGGGAAATGCTGCAAGCTGTGACCCGATTGAAACGATCATCGTACCGCGGACATCCGACCTCGGCGGATTTTCGGTAAGACGTGCCCTGCCGTCTGCCAGGCGGCGGATGGTTGGCCCTTTCATCTTCTTCGACCAGATGGGCCCGGCAGAACTTTTGGTCGGCGGCGGTATCGACGTGCGCCCGCATCCTCACATCGGGTTGGCGACAGTTACCTATCTCTTTGAAGGAGAGATGTATCATCGTGACAGCCTTGGAACGGAGATTGCGATTGCCCCCGGTGCTCTGAACTGGATGAGCGCCGGCAAGGGCATCGTGCATTCCGAACGTGAGAGGCCGGAACGCCTGCAGGAAAAACGTCCCCTGTTCGGCCTGCAGAGCTGGGTGGCCCTGCCCAAACACCTGGAAGAGACCGACCCGACCTTCCAGCACCACGGCACTGAAGAACAGCCGGAATTTGCCGACAAGGGCGCTTCAGTCAAACTTATCGCGGGCGAGCTTTATGGCCACAAGGCACCGGTGAAGACAGCGTCCGACATGTTCTATGCCGATATCACGCTGGAACCGGGAGCGAAGATCCCGCTGGATGCCGGGTGGGAAGAGCGCGGCCTTTATACGGTCTCGGGCCAGATCACCATCGCCGGCCAGAATTTCGATCCGGCCCAGCTATTGGTGTTCAAACCGGGTGATCATCTGGTGATTGAAAACACGTCTCCCGTGCCGGCCCGTTTCGTAGTGCTTGGCGGCGAACCGATGGACGGCCGGCGTTATATCTGGTGGAACTTCGTGTCCTCATCGAAAGAGCGCATCGAGCAGGCCAAGGAAGATTGGCGTCTTGGCCGTTTCGATACGGTACCCGGCGATGCGGAAGAGTTCATTCCCTTGCCTGACCGTCCGGGGCCCTGACACTCCAGCCGCTCTCCAATGGCGGTGCTTTTTCAAACCTGTCGGCGGGCCGGATAAGGTCCGGCTCGCCAAAGTCCAGAATGATGTTGAGCCGTTGGCTTGCCAGCGGGTCACCCGTCAGATTTGGATCTTCCGGCGAAACCGACAGCCGCACGCCCCGGTGTGTCGTCTCCAGTTGCCTGAACCCGGAAACCGCCTCGCGAAACACTTCCGGAACCGTCCAGCCATACCGAAGCGACAGGGCGTCGATCACCAGCCAGACCGCATCAAGGCCGATCTGCATCTGGCGCGGATCTTCCACCACCAGCTTCAGCCGCAGATAATCGATGCTTTTTTCCGATGGGCCGCGCAGCAGAAAGAAAAGGGTTGTCGAACCGTAGTCGACACTGGGTGTGGTCAAGGGCACCAGGTCGGATGCACATTGCCAGCGGCCTTCACTGAAAGGTGCCCGGCTCCAGCCGGGATTTCCGAGCCCCAGAGACCGTAATTCGTCGCATAGCTGATCCGGCTGGCCCAGGAAGCTGCGTTTCAGCTCCGCGGAAAGTTCCGGTTCCGGAGCCAGCAGCACCTGCTTGGCCGGAGACTGCAGGGAAGAAAGCGGATCGGGCATCAAGGGGGCGGTTACAACGCTTTCCTCACTCCCTTGCCCGGCAAGGTGCAGGAACAGGCCGCCAACGGCGAAACCGGCAGCCAGCAACGCCAGGGTTCCCCAGATGTAGTACGGCGTCACCTGAGCACGTTTACGAGATCTGGACGCGCGGGTTGGCAGGCCGGGCCTCCTTGGCTCGCCTCCTTCAGACAGAGTTTCCATGTCTGACTCAGCCCAGCGCGGGCCCTTGGAACGGTGCCCCGGCCTCGACCTGGATTGCGCTCCCCTACCCGTCCGGTCTGCCGACATTGCAGCCGATCCAAGCAAATGCCTGAGCTTGTCTGCGAAACCTGCCATTCAGTCCCTTAACACCGCGATCCTCAACCGAGTGGTCAAGGGCACGGGATTTATCAAACCAATACCTTGAAAAGGCAACCGGATACCTGTCATGTAAGCGCCGCTTCCACGGTCGCGCAGCCAAACGTAACGCTCGCACCCGAACCAGAACCAAAGAGGCCCCGAATGCCCACCTTTCCAGGTGACACACCTGACCTGCGCCGTGCGATCATCGAGACAGCCCGCGCCTTGCCTCGTCTCGGACTGACCAAGGGCACGTCAGGAAATGTCAGTGCACGCACCGAATCCGGTTTTTTGGTGACGCCATCGGGAACGCCTTACGAAAATCTGACTGAAGACAAGATCGTCGCGCTGGACTGGGAGGGTTGCTACCGCGGCGAGACACTACCGTCTTCCGAATGGCGGATGCATCTTGACTTCTATCTGGCGAAGCCGGATTGCGGCGCGGTGGTGCATTGCCATAGTCCTCGCGCGACCGCCCTGTCCTGTCACCGGCGCGGCATTCCAGCATTTCACTATATGGTGGCGCTTGCCGGTGGCGACCGTATCGAATGCGCCCATTACGCCACCTTCGGCACCCGCGGATTGTCCGAGGCAATGATTTCAGACTTGGCGACAGAACGGCCTGCCTGCTTGCAAATCATGGGCAGATCGCCGGTGGAGCAACCTTGCAGAAGGCGCTGTCGACCGCGGAAGGCGTGGAAGATCTGGCAGACCAGTATCTATCAGCCCTGATCCTGGGTGAACCTGTGATACTGGATGCGGAAGAAATGACCGTAATCTTGAAAAAATTCAAAACCTACGGAAAACAAACAAGCGAACTTGAAGACGGCCAGACAGCTGCCTTCGAACTGCCAAGACGGATGGACTGAAAATGCGGCTGGGAATTGACTGGGGTGGAACCAAGATCGAAATCATCGCTCTTTCCAACGAGGGCGAGGAACTGTTCCGGCAACGGGTCGACACGCCCAGGGACGACTATGAAGGTTGTCTGGAAGCAGTCCGATTTCTGGTCGAGGCGGCCGAAAAGGCAACCGGACAGACTGGAACGCTCGGTCTTGGAATTCCCGGTTCGCTTTCCCCCAGGACAGGCCTGGTAAAGAACGCCAATTCCACCTGGATGAACGGCAAGCCCCTGGACCAGGACCTGCAGAGGGTCCTTGGCCGCCCGGTGCGTATCCAGAATGACGCAAACTGTCTGGCTGTTTCCGAAGCCACCGATGGCGCAGGTGCTGGAGCGCATATCGTTCACGCTATTATCATCGGCACAGGCAGCGGTTCGGGCATTGCCATCGACGCGAAAGCCCATCTTGGTGCCAACGGCATCGGTGGCGAATGGGGAGCGATCACCGTGCCCTGGCTAAAGCCGGAGGAGTATCCGGGTCCCGACAGCTGGATCGGCCACAAGGGCGCCATCGATCGCTGGTGTTCGGGAACGGGCTTTCAGCTCGACTACAGGGACAGAACCGGAACGCTGCTGAAAGGCCATGAGATCATGGCGCTGAAACGCTCCGGCGACGTGGTGGCAACTGCCGTCTACGAGGCTTATGTCAGCCGTCTTGCCCGTGCGCTTGCAATGTCGGCTAATCTGCTCGATCCGGATGTATTCGTCCTGGGTGGCGGCATGTCGAATATCGACGAGCTTTATGCCGACCTTCCGCCCGCGATGACGCCTTACATTTTCTCCGATACCTTCGAGACACCGATCCGCAAGGCTATGCACGGCGACAGCTCTGGTGTGCGGGGAGCTGCCTGGCTCTGGGGGTGAGAAATCACCTGGAACCCAAAGACGACAAACCGACCCCGCGAGCGGCGGGATCGGTTCTTAGGGGTATGGCAAGACTAGCCTGACTTTTTCGCTCCAGCGCCGCGCCCTTTGCTGACGAGCACAATACCTGCCCCGACAGCTGCGACGGCCGCCAGTTTCGCCAAGTTTGGCACTTCACCAAAGGCGAGATATCCAAGGCCAAGACCAATCACCGCGGCAACGGAGCCTATCTGGCTGAGATAGACAGGCCCGGCTGTGTGCTGCAGGCGGAAATACAGCCCGTACTGAAAAGCGAATATCGTTATTTGGGCTGCCAGCAGGCCTGTGGCCTCCAGTGACCAGGTGCCGGGTACAACGGGGATACCGGCCATGGCAGTAAATAGTCCGAGTGCCGCAAACCCGACCAGCATCATGCCGAGAGCAAGATTGACCGGCCGTGCGCCTGCTGGCCACTTCACCGTGCGAAAAATGTTACCGGAAGCCAGGAATACAGGGATCGACAGAGCAAACATCGCCCACCAAGAGGCATCCACGGAAAGCTGACGTCCAGACGCTGCCAGCAAGATGCCGCCAGCCAGACCGAACAGAACGCCGACCCCACGCAGAACCTGAAACTTCTCCAGGCGCAACAGAACAGCAAATCCATAAGTCAGAACCAGCGGAAAAGCGTAGCTCAGGGAGACAAACCCCGCCCCGACCTTTGGCGCAGCAACCACTGCGATCATGTTCGGGGCAATGAACAGGAGACCGCTGACCAGCAGGTAGAAGGCAAACTGGCCCCGGCTGACACCTTTGTGCCCTTTAGCGGCCATTCTTCCTCCGGCTGCAATCCTGCTAATAACGAACAAACCCGCAGCACCGCCAAGGATGGACCACTGCAACAGGGCCAAAGGATGCCACCCGGCCATGGGGGCGGCCTTCGCAATCACCGTGGATACGGCGAGAAAACCACCGACAATCAACAACAGCACCAACGGCTGATCCAAAGGACTTTCACGCCTCTCGCCTGAAAGAGAAGCTTGTTGCTGCAGGGAAGCCGTACTTACGGATGTTCCTAATCTGGTCGTGTCCACCATGGGACTGTCCTTCCTCACAATTTGGCGCTGGCTTGATGCTGCACCGTTGCCAGAACAGATAACGCATTTTATCTTGATTTCAAGATACTTAATCTCAAGATTCTTGACATCAGTTGACAGAACCACCCGAAACAGCGAGTATCGGAACAACAAAAACAGTCGATATGTCAGCTAGTTACGCAACCTCTTGTTCCCTTGTAAAAAAGTGCGTCATCTGACTGGAAATGATCTGGAGTTTCCGACCATGACCACCCGGTCAAGCGACACCAAGAAGCCATCGGATCACCTGTTCGGAGATCCGGAAGACCTGCTAATCGACCGTGCGGAGCGCGCGCGCAGGCAATGGCAAAGGGAAATACCCGAGATCGCGGAGCAGTTGTCGCCAATGGTTCTGCTTGGTCGATTGAACGAAGCATCTCAGGTTATGGGTCGCGACTATCTTGCCCCTGCCTACGCGGATATCGGACTGAAGACGGGTGAATTCGATGTTCTGGCGACCCTCGTGCGGTCCGGACCACCCTACAAGCTGACACCGACGGAATTGTACCGGACCACGATGATGAGCTCGGGCGGCATGACGGCCCGGGTCGATAAACTGGAGAAAGCAGGTCTGGTTGAACGCTGCCCGCATCCAGATGACAGGCGGGCACTCACCGTTTGCCTGACCCCAAAGGGACTGGACCTGATAAAGGGGCAAATGCCCGACTACATTGCAAAACAGCAGCAGGCGGTGAGCGGGTTAAGCGAAAAAGAACAACAGCAATTGTCGGACCTTCTGGAAAAGCTCATTCGCTCCGTCAACGATCCTCTTGGAAAGACCTGACTGGCGCATACGCTAGCCAGGCGCCTCTGGTCTGGAAACCACAAGCCACCCCGGCCTTGTCACTTACCGTCACTGTGATCGAAACCCGGATTGTATTCCTGTCCCAGATGACCAATTCTTGTCCGTAACAACACACCGGGACCACACATCATGCTCAAATGGGTTACGCGCATTCTCGCCATCATGCTCTTCGTCCTGCCGGCACAGGCACAGGAAGAGCTGCAGATCCGGGATATTGAAAAAGGTACCGGCGAAGAAGCAAACGTCGGTGAAACGGTGGTGGTGCACTACACCGGCTGGCTGATGGACGGAACGAAGTTCGACTCCAGCGTCGACCGAGGAACGCCATTTTCGTTCACGCTGGGTGAGCGGCGCGTTATTCCCGGTTGGGAAAAAGGCGTCGAGGGCATGCAGGTCGGCGGCAAGCGCGAGCTGATCATTCCGCCGGACATGGCTTATGGGTCACAAGGCGCAGGCGGGATCATTCCGCCGGATGCAACATTGAAATTCGAAATCGAACTGCTTGAGGTCAAGGCGAAGAAATTCTCCGATATCGACAACGGCACCTTGAAGGCAAAGCTCGCCTCGGGCACCACGGTCATTGATATCCGGCGTCCTGACGAGTGGAAGCAAACCGGCGTCATTCCGGGAAGCCACCTGGTTACGTTCTTCAATGACAGTGGCCAGGTGAACCCTGCCTTCGGCAGCGAACTTCAGAAGTTGGTTTCCGGCCCCTCGGACGAAGTGGTGTTTATCTGCCAGACGGGGCAACGAAGCCAGGCTCTGTCAGAATATCTCGCCGGACAGGCCGGCTTCACCAACGTGGTCAACGTCGAAAAGGGAATTGCACACTGGATCGAAGATGGCGGCGAAGTCACTCAGGCAGCCTTGCCGGAGAATTGCTGGCTCTGCTGAGTTCGGATCATCCGCCTTATTCCAGTTGATCTGCAAGAGCTCGTCAGACAAGGCCGCCACCGCTGGTTCAGTGATCCAGTGGCGGCATACGGTTCCAGGCATCGAGCGCGGCGATCTTGTAGGCCTCGGCCAGTGTCGGGTAATTGAAGGTGTTTTCGACGAAATACTCCAGCGTACCACGCAGATTGAGCACGGCCTGACCGATGTGAACCAGTTCGGTCGCGCCCTCGCCCACAATATGACATCCCAGAAGCCGGCGGGTCTTGAGCGAGAAAATCATCTTCAGCATGCCGGTATCGAGACCCATGATGTGGCCGCGTGAGGTTTCGCGGAAACGGGCAACGCCGCACTCGTAGGGAATGCCGCGTTCCTTGATCTCCTCCTCGGTCATGCCGACGGTCGAAATTTCCGGAACCGCATAGATGCCATAGGGAAAATACTCTGGCGGATCGTAGGCCTTTTCTCCCAAGGCCTGGCAGGCTGCGATGCGCCCCTGCTCCATGGATGTCGAGGCAAGGCTCGGAAAACCGATGACATCTCCAGCCGCATAGATATGCGGCACGTCGGTCTGGAAAGTCATCGGATCGACCTTCAGACGACCACGGTGGTCCACTTCCAGGCCGCAGCTTTGCAGGTTCAGGTTCGGGGTCGCGCCCATGCGCCCTGCCGCGAACAGGATGACGTTGGACCGGACACTACGTCCGCCTTCCAGCGTGATTTCACATTCTGCGGGACCATGTTTTTCGATCTTCTGGACCTTTGCCCCGAAGCGCAGCGCAATTCCGCGGTCTCGGAGCTGATGCGTAAAATCGGCAACGAGCTCCTTGTCCAGGAAGTCGAGCATCGTTTCGCGCGGCTCGATCAGCGTCACGTGTACATCGAGCGCGGAAAATATCGAGGCATATTCGACACCGATAACACCTGCGCCGATGACAGCGACCGACCGGGGCAATTCGCCAAGCTCGAGGATCTCGTCGCTGTCGAGAACATACTCGCCATCAAAGGGAACATAGTCGGGGCGGAAGGGCTTGGTGCCGACGGCGATGATGAACTTGTCCGAGGTGATGAAATGAACTTCCCCGGCATCGCCCTCCACTTCGATCTTGTGCGGCTCGATGAACCTTGCCTCGCCCCGGATCGTATCGACCTTGTTTCGGGCAAACTGGTGCTCCAGAACCTCGACCTCGTGATTGAGGGTGATGTGCAACCGCGCACGAAGGTCCGCAGCCGTCAGGTCTTCCTTCACCCGGTAGGAGCGACCGTAGAAGCCTCGTTCGCGCCATCCGGTCAGGTTGAGCACGGTCTCACGCAAAGTCTTGGAAGGAATGGTCCCGGTGTGCACCGAAACGCCGCCGACCCGCCGTCCGCGTTCCACCACCAGAACATTGTATCCGAATTTTGCCGCCTGAATCGCCGCCCGGCGCCCGGCCGGTCCGCTGCCGATCACAACCAGATCGTAGTGTTCCATGTGCCCCTCACTGCCAGTTTTCTGTCAGCCGCTCGGCCTCCGTTCGTGCGGAGGCACCTTGTTGAAAATCGCTGCACTGCAAAAACAGCATCTTGGCGGAAGGGTCAAGAAGGCAAGCGGAAAATGAAGGTTTTCCGTGAGCTTTGGTGGAGAAGCCGGTCGTGACCAGAACTTGTATCCAGGTTGCAAGACAAACACGGTCCGTCGTCTATATACTCGCCATCGATGAGATTCTCGGTCTCTGCCGAGCCATTCCCCTCACATTTCATGCGACCTTTCAGGAAGCTGAAGTTCGAGAGCGAAACGTTAATATGAAGCACCTTCACGACAGCCAGACGTGAACGGGATTCCCAACACTGAAAGGGTCGACCACCTAAATGGGATCATCGCCTTCCCAGACGGCGTGCCGGGCAATGGCATTGCTTGAAAGTATTACAGTCAGGCTGCCGCATGCGTTGGTTCTATTCAGTGCGATGCTGCTTTCGCCGATCGATAGCGCGAAGGCGGAACAATCCGGCCAATGCCCGATGCATGAAGAGATCGTTCTTGCAGCGGAAGATGCCTTTTTTCCCTATTCAGGCCTTCATGAGGGAGAGCTACGCGGATTTGCAGTGGATCTAGTAACCGCCGCCTTGAGCGCAAAACACTGCGACGTCACGCTCCACGTCATGCCGTACAATAGGTGCATACGTGAGGTCGCGCAGGGCAGACAGCTTGGCTGCTTCGACACCACCGGCTCGGACGAAAACAGGCGTAATTTCATTTTTCACCAGACACCGCTCTTTTTCGGAAAGATCCTGGTCTACAGCCATCCGGACAACACGGCGAAATTTCATCCCGATTTCCTGAAAGACAAGACCTTCTCCGTGGTCAGAGGGTACACCTACACCGACGCCTTTGATGCCGATGAGACGATCTCGAAGGTAGAGGTGGATTCCGATCTGCAGACACTTGCGCTGGTAGCGAAGAGGCGAACCGACTACGCCGTCGCCTACGAAAAGGTTGCCGACTTTCACATCAGCAACAGTCAGGATCTCATTTCCCCAGCCCCCAAGGCTGTCCACGAACTCGCAAGGTTCGGTCTCTTCGTGTCATTTTCCAAATTGACGCCCGAGCGCTCAAGCGCGGTAGCAGCCCTTCTCGATGAGGGACTGCACGCCATACAGGAGAATGGGACTTATGATGATATCGATGCAGCCTGGGACGAATGGCTGAAGCACGGTCTGAAGGATGGGCGCCCCGCGCCGCACTGGAAAAGCCGGTAAAACGTCAGGTAGTCTTTTTTCATTGCCATCCAGAAGCGTATAATCTATCCCTCTTGCCATGAACATGAACCTGAAAGCAGCTTGGTGGTGGCGTCGCGCGAAATAGGCGGCCAGCGATCAGTCATGCTCTGAAGGGATCGAGTATCAAACCAAAGGCCGCCGCGGGACACCGCTGGCGGCCTTGGTTCTTTATAAGGCCGTCACAAAGGCAGCCACCAGAACGGGACCAGAGACATGCCGGTGCTGGCAGACCAGACCTATGAAACCGATTGCGGGATCACCATCCTGCGCACATCGCGCCCTTCCGACTACGAAACCGGAACGTCGGAATGGATCGACCGGCTGGATGCCGAGATGGGGGCGGTCCTTTCTTCCTCCTATGAATATCCCGGACGGTATACTCGCTGGGACATGGCGCTGGTGAACCCGCCCCTGGTGATGGAAGCAACGGACAGAAACGTCGAGATCCGTGCGCTGAACGACCGCGGAGGCCTGCTGCTGCCGGCAATTGCCGAAGTGCTGAAAAAACATGACGATGTGGACACGTTCAATGCCGACACCGGCAAGATCCAGCTAACGGTCAAGCGGCCCGACCGGTTGTTCAACGAGGAAGAACGCTCACGCCAGCCGTCTACCTTTTCGATCATCCGTGCCCTGAAGGACATGTTCGCCTGTGGCGATGACCAGCTCGGGCTCTACGGCGCCTTCGGCTATGACGTTGCCTTTCAGTTCGAACCCATCGAACAGAAGCTCGACCGGCCGGACGACCAGCGCGACGTCGTCCTGTTTCTGCCGGATGAGATCCTGATCGTCGATCACCACGGCAAACGCGCCTACGTGCTGGAATATGATTTTGTTGTCGGTGGTCGTACCACCAAGGGAATGGAGCGGACAGGAGCCAAGCAGCAGTATACGCCGGCGAACCGCGACCCTGGCCGCGGTGATCATGAACCCGGCGAATATGCAAAGCTTGTCGAGAAGGCCAAGGACTACTTCCGCAGGGGCGATCTGTTCGAGACTGTGCCCGGCCAGACCTTCTACGAGCCCTGCGCCAATCCACCTTCCGCCGTTTCGCGGCGCCTCGCCCAGATCAACCCTTCCCCCTATTCATTCTTCTTCAATCTCGGCAACCAGGAATATCTCGTCGGCGCTTCGCCGGAAATGTACGTGCGGGTCACCGGAGGTCGCCGGGTGGAAACCTGCCCGATTTCCGGAACGATCCGGCGCGGCAAGAACGCCATTGAAGACGAAGCCCAGATCCGCAAGCTGCTGAACTCTGCCAAGGATGAAGCGGAACTGACCATGTGTTCCGATGTCGACCGCAACGACAAGAGCCGCGTCTGCGTTCCCGGCTCCGTTCGGGTGATCGGGCGGCGGCAGATCGAGATGTACTCCCGCCTGATCCATACGGTGGACCACATAGAAGGCATCCTGCGTGAGGACATGGATGCGCTCGATGCTTTCCTCTCCCACACCTGGGCGGTGACCGTGACAGGCGCTCCCAAACGCTGGGCCATGCAGTTTATTGAAGACCATGAAAAGTCGCCACGCGCCTGGTATGGCGGCGCAATTGGTGCCGTGCTCTTCAATGGAGACATGAACACCGGCCTGACGTTGCGCACCGTGCGCATCAAGGATGGCACAGCCCAGATCCGTGCCGGCGCGACCCTGCTGTACGACAGTGTTCCGGAAGACGAGGAAGCCGAAACCGAACTGAAGGCGGAAGCCATGCGGGCAGCCGTTCGCGAGGCCGGTCTTGCCGTCAATGCGCAGGAGAAGCGCGAGGACCGGAAACCCGGCAAAGGTATGAAGATCCTGCTGGTCGATCACGAAGACAGTTTCGTGCACACGCTTGCCAACTATTTCCGCCAGACCGGCGCAGATGTCGTTACCTATCGAACCCCGGTGGCAGACCACGTTTTTCACGACGTCAATCCGGATCTGGTGGTCCTGTCTCCCGGCCCAGGCAATCCCAAGGACTTCGACTGTGCCGCCACCATCGGCCGGGCTCGCGCGCGCGCCTTGCCCATCTTCGGCGTCTGCCTAGGGCTGCAGGCGCTCTCCGAATACTTCGGGGCGGAACTGGGCCAGCTTGACGTACCGATGCACGGCAAACCTTCACCGATTTCCGTTTCCGGAAACTCGTTGCTGTTTGAAGGTCTCAACGCCCCGGTGGTCGTCGGCCGCTACCACTCGCTTTACGCCAAACGGGAAACGGTGCCGGCAGATATCCGCGTGACTGCGGAAACCGAAGACGGGATCGTGATGGCGATAGAACACGAGAAAGAAGCGATCGCGGCGGTGCAATTCCATCCGGAGTCGATCATGTCTCTGGATCAGGATGCCGGCCACAAGATTATAGAAAACGTGGTTACACGCCTTGTTGCGTCAAAAGACCAACAGGTGGCAGCAGCTTCCTGATTTGCGAGCGCCAGGGCAATGTCAGCCCTCTCCATACGTTGAAATCCCGAACGGCGCCGTTGATGGCGCCGTTTCACTTTTTCCATTCAACGTCTTGTTTCTCAATACCGTTTACCCACGCGCGCGAAAGGTCCCGGCCCATTTCGTTCCTGAAACTTGGTGTTCCACATCTGAAAATTTCGTGACTGAAAAATCAGGAACGATACCGGGTGTCATTGCATTTTCTCCCCGACCGCCTCAACGGCACGGACCTCAAGTCAGGTCTCAGTCAGTTGCAGGTGTCTCACGAAGCAAAGGAGAAAACCAATGCTTACCCTCAAGAAGACAATCGTTCCGCTCATGAGCGCATTCATCGCCTCCACGGCAATGGTCAGCTTCGCACAGGCGGAAGACCCTTGCGGCAGCGACGGAAGCGGCGACAAGCCAATCGTTGCATGTCCTGAAGCAAACGCAGCAGCTGCGGCTGACGCACCGGTTGATGCCCCCAAGGCAATGGTGGGCGATCTTGACGGCGACGAACCGTTGACCGCCGAACAGCAGGTTGAAGGCCGTGTTGAAAACCACGCTTCAACCAAAATGGACCTGGACGGCAATCAGGCAACCAACCAGCCGCTCATGGACAAGACCGACGGCAACGATTCCTAATTGAGCCGTCGAAAAACAGTCGCGCCGAACCGGCGCGGCTTTTTTTCTTTCAACTCCCGGCACCCTCGTGATTTTTGTCACGATTTTTCCCGCAACCTGAGGTAAAGCTGACGCAGTTTTTTTGAAGGAGATTGTCCTTGCATATTCTGCTTGCAGCTCTTGGCATTTTAGCCGCTGGCGCTTTTTGGATCTATCGAGTTCGCAGGGTCGCCGACAACACCAGGGTGGTGCTTGATGCTGCTCAAGACATCAAGGCAGCCGCACGGCGTTTCGGTTTCAGGACACGAGCAAACCAGCACCCGGCGGAAGGTGTCGATGACCCTCGTGTTTCGGCTGCAGCTCTGCTGGTCCTCGTCGCCGATACCGATGGCGGCATTTCCAGAGCCGAACAGGATATGATCCTGGAACAGCTTCAGTCGGTGTTTGCAATGCCTGCCGGTGAAGTGGAGGAACTGTTCCAGTTTGCCAAATGGCTCGCCAATCAGAGCAGCAATCCGGACGACATGATCCGGCGCCTCATCAAACGTACGGTAAATCTTGGCGGCCGCGACACTCTGCCAGATTTGATCCGCATGGTCAGTGCGGTGGGAAAGGCCGACACCGGAACCCTTACAGACGACACCCAACAAGTGATCGAGCGTCTCAAACAACTGAATGCCTGAGATCTAATTTTACGTCACGTAACTTTAGTATCGAAAGATAAGTTCTGCATCTTCGTTTCGCATGTTTCAGCATGATTTGAAGACTGCTTTGCCAAAAGAAAGTTGATTAACAGATTACAACAGAGTTCTATGGATATACGCAGTCTGATTTATTCAGCCTTCACTGTTGAAAAGTATAAATACCAAATCCTGTCAAAACAGGTTTCAGGGAGACATGATGGCCGTAAGCGTACCAGAGGCAAGGACACGCAGGGTTCGGTCGTGGGGTGACGCATGCCGCTGCCTCGTGGTGGCAGCCATTGTGATGTTTCCATTTTATGGTCAACCTTCCGCAGCCGAAGATGGCGCGTCGTTGAAGAACCACATCCTCGGTCTTGGAACCTGCCCTCCCTGGAACCCGCAATCGGTCGAAATCTGCCGTTACAGCGTGGACAAGGTGATGTCCTCACTGGCCCCGAGGCTCGACGCCGGGCCCGACCGACAACACTTGCTTGTCAACGAGGGCGCCAGTGCTGCGGCACTCAAACTCAAGGCAACCGAACTCGCCAACAAGCTCGGACCTGAAGACCGGCTGGTGATCTATGCCAACTTGCCACTTGGTGTTGTCGAGCAAACCGGCACCGCTGACCAAACCAACTATGCACTGGAACTCTGGGCCAGCGCCAAGCCCGAGACAACGCTTCAGGCGATCAGCGACGGAACCTGGATGTCTGCTTCTGCGTTTGCGGCACTGATCCACGCCATTCCTGCTGGTGAAGTCATTTTGATACTCGACACCAACAATCCTCAGGCGTTCGACCTTGGCCTTCTTGAACATCATGCGGTCGATAACAAGAACAGGCCGGAAGCGTTGGTCATTTCCTCTGGTCCAGGCCAGTCAGCCAATTATTCCGCAGACCGCACGATATCGCTGTTCGGAAAGCATCTCGCTGTCGCGTTGCACGCTGGCGAAGGCACCCTGCAAGACATCGTGACGACGGCTGTCAACGGCACCCGGCAGGCGGCCATTCCCATCTGCGCGGAACTCAAGGAAAAGCGCGGCGAGACAACCGAACCGCAGCCCGACTGCACCCAGGTGCCGGAAATACACGATCCCGATGCCCTGCTGAACAGGACCGTGCTTCTGCCACTGTCGGAATCCAACGTGAACTGAAGCAGGCGTTTAGCTGGCCAGGTTCTTCTGGTTGGCCGCTTCAAACACCTGCAGCCCGCCGAACTTCAGCCGATCGAGCGCCTCACTCACTTCTTCCGGGATACTCCGGACAAGTTTGGACGTCGGCGCGGGCATTCCAATCAGATAACCCTGAGCTTCGTGGCATCCGCGCTGTGCCAACAGGCAGAGCTTTTCCGTGTCTTCCACGCCTTCGGCGACGACGCGCATCTTGAGAGCCTTGCCGAGCCTGACCACCGTTTCGATGATCGCCAATGAACCGTAATTGCGCTGTGCTTCGGAAACGAAGGACCGGTCGATCTTGATGCAATCGAAGGGAAAGCGGCTCAGGTAGCTGAGGGACGAATAACCGACGCCGAAATCGTCCAGCGCTATTTTCACCCCGATTTCCTTCAGGCGTGTCAGTACCGCCAATGCTCTGGCGTCGTCTTCAATCAGGGTGTTTTCGGTGATTTCCAGTTCGATCCGCTCAGCCGGAACACCTGACGTTTCGATGGCTCTGCGAACGTCATCGACAAAATCCCGATCACGGAACTGAACCGGGCTGACGTTGATGCTGATGCTGGCAGTCGTGATTGTCGAAGAGGCTATCCTCAAGGCTTCAGCCAACACATATTTGCCGATCGGAACGATCTGTCCGGAAGCCTCCGCGACGGGAATGAACTCGGCAGGACTGACAAGCCCACGCTCTGGATGGTTCCAGCGGATGAGCGCTTCATAGCTGACGATACGCGCGGATGCCAGGCACATGCGCGGCTGGAAAAACAACTCGAATTCGCCCGCCGAGAGTGCCGTATTCATGTCCTTTTCCAAGGCCCTGCGCTGGCGGACTTCATCCCCCATGCCCGGCTGGAAGACACAATAGGTATGCCGTCCGCCGTTCTTGGCGTTGTAAAGAGCGATGTCGGCATTGGAGATGACCTGGTCTTCGGCGTCGTATCCGGTCATCAGCGCAACACCGATGCTTGCTCCCGGTTTCAGAATTAGCCCGTGGCCACAGTCGATCGGCTCTGACAGGGACTTGACCAGACGCATGGCCATATCCTCTGCCTGATTGGCGAATTGGATGCCGTTCTGGATGATCGCAAACTCATCGCCGCCGAGGCGTGAGACGGTATCGCCGTGGCGGCACGAGTGGCGCAAACGCTCTGCGGTGACCCGGATGACGATGTCACCGACCGGGTGACCGTGCAGATCATTGATATCCTTGAAGCGGTCCAGATCTATGATCAGAAGGGCTGCCGACATACCATGCTGCTTGCACTTGCCGATGGTCTGTTTGAGCTCGGCATTGAAAACGGCGCGATTGGGCAGGTCCGTCAACGGATCGTGCTGGGCAAGGTGCAGGATCTGTGCCTCAGCCTTCTTGCGCTCCCTGAGATCAACCAGAGCGGAGACGCGAGTCGGAATGCCGCGATAGGAAATGACACGGGTGCGTATCTCGACGGGCACACGCTCACCGGAGCGGTTGATCAGAGTGACTTCCCTCGGTTCCTTTTCCGCCTTGACCAGATGCTCCTCGAGCGTGCCGGCGAGTTCGTTGTCGACAAACTCGTACAGTCCGCGCATCTCGAGTTCGTCAATCGGATAGCCGATGAGATCCTCAAAGGTCTTGTTGCCGTCCAGGATCCGTCCGTCGACCGAAATGACGATTGCATCGAATGTGGCGTTGGCAAGGGCCGACAGGCGTTCAGCCTCTTCGCGCGTGCGCTTGGCATCTGCGGCACGATTGTGAGCCTGTTCCTCGTTCTGAACGGTATCCATGAGCGCATTGAACAGTCGCGTCAGGCGTTCTGAATCATCACCCTTGGCAACTTCCAGTCTCATGGAAAGGTCCGCCTTGCCGGCAATCAGGCGATCAAGTGCATCTTCCACATGTCCGATACCGAGCCGCGTGCCGTGCTCCGCCTCGTTGAGGCCAAGATCCTCGCTTGCAAGGTCGAGCCGGATCGGCTGCATCTTGTTCAGGACGGACAGGACAAGCCAACCGGACCCGAAACTCCAGACAAAGCAGGCAAGCGCTCCGGTGAACTGGACCAGAAACTGCGGCAGATGAGCTCCCAGCGGCAACTGGTCTGCTGGTGCCAGAAGCGCCAGTCCCAGCGTACCGGCAACGCCTGAAAATCCATGTACGCTGATTGCGCCGACGGGATCGTCAATCTTCAGGACACGTTCCAGAAGGACCGCACCGAAAATGGCAACGGCACCACCGGCGGCACCGATCACCAGTGCACCGACCGGGGTCAGAAGATGGCAACCGGCAGTGACGGCAACCAGGCCACCCAATAGCCCCGAGATCGAGTTTTCCGGCAGAATGACCTTGTCTTTCTGCCGGCCAAGAAGATACCCCGCCCCGGTGCCAGCCGCGGCGGCAAGAACGGTGTTGGCAAGGATCATCGGCACATGCCAGGAGGCGGCAAGTGTGGAGCCGCCGTTGAAGCCGAGCCAGCCGACAAAAAGGATCAACGCACCAGACGTTGCAAGAACGGAACTGTGGCCCTGAATGCGATAGGCCCGCCCGTCGACTCCGAAGCGGCCGGATCTCGGCCCCAGGATCACACAGGCAGCCAGCGCGATCCATGCGCCCGTGCCATGGACCACCGTTGACCCGGCGAAATCGACAAAGCCGATGTTGGCAAGCATTGCCGTGGCATCTGAAAACAGCGCCTGTCCCCAGGCCCAATGCGCAAACACAGGATAGATCAGCCCGGCAGTCAGCACGGAACACCAGATATACGCCGAAAGGCGCATGCGTTCAGCCACCGCACCGGAAATGATTGTTGCCGCCGTACCGCAGAACATGACCTGGAAGGCGAAGATGGTCAGGCCCCAGGGATCAAGGTCGGACAGACCGAACAGCCGCGTGTCAAATCCCGCAAACCAGCTTCCGCCGGCGCCGAATGCCAGCGAAAAGCCAAAGACCGCAAAGATCAGAACGGAGACGGCGAGATCGAGAAGGTTCTTCTGGGCAACGTTGATCGAATTCTTGGAACGGACGAGGCCAGCTTCCAGCAACATGAAACCAACTTGCATCAACAAAACCAGCCCGGCTGCAAACAGCACCCAGACCATGTCCAGGCTCTTCTGGAAAGTCGCCAGCTCCATTGTCTGCGCGGCCACTGCAGGCCCCGCCACCAGAATACCGGCACCGCAGAGAACGGATCTAGTGTATGCCGCCCGGCTCATGATGTATTTGCCCCATCGTTCGAAAACACAGGCATGATTTCGCCGAGAGGTTAATTCTGTCTTGCTAATTTTGTCAGGTCTTTTACTGCAAAATGGATGCCCATTTCTTCAGCAATCTCACCTAAATTCAAATGAACAAAACCCTAAATTTAACTAACTGAAATAATTGATCAAATTCGCCCCAACCACGCCAGCACCAACGCCGTACCGGGTATATCCCCGCAGAAAACATGCTCAAAATTCAAGCAGCTAACAATCTGTAAAACCTGAAGAATTTCTGCCGCCACTTGCCAACAGGCAGTTTCACTTCAACTCACACAAGCGGATTGCAGGAGCATCTTTTTCAACGGCCCTGCAGTGTTCTAACCGGTAGTCCCATCAGGGAGCGCACATGCCCGCCCGGCAATGGCCTCTCCAGTTCCAGCAACAGCTGCCTCCGCCTGGCGCACCGCTACCACACCCTTGAGCCGGGCAGTCAGCCACGTCCAGTCTTGAGGATCCACCCTCACCTCTCCCGTTGCGCTTCGTGGAGGGATCTCCCGGAAGCCATCGTCCTGGGCGTCGGCAATCGCAAAGCGGAAAACATAGTTCGGGGTCATGCCCATGCGCAGATCGGAGATGACAAGCTTTCCGTCGTCCAGTTCGGCCCTGTAGTAGCCACGGCTGAACCAGTCCAGTTTCCGGAAGGCCTGCGTATCTTCAACACAGGAAACGAGTTCCGGGTGTCGCGGATGGGTATAGATCTCCGGTGTCCCGCCGTCGTCCAGAAGCGAATAATACAGATTGTCGTAGCGGTCTTCCTGAAGGCCGATGACCTTCCAGACGAGAATGTTGAAGGGAGCAGCAATTGCAAAAACCTTGTCTGGAAGAATGCCTTCCTGCCTGAACAGATCCTGCGCTTTCTGCTCGACATGACGCTGAAGGACGACGCTCAGGCCAAGATATCCGGTCGAAACCACCAGCGCAGCCGTCATCCAGGCCTGAAAGCGCCGTGTCCAGTTTTTCCTGAACAGAGCCCAGATCACGACGGCCAGAAGAGGCAGGGTATAGAGCGGATCAATAATAAACACCGACCCGACGCCGACGGGATCTGGATAAAAAGGCCAGAACAGCCGCGTGCCGTAGACCGTCATCGCATCAATGCCGGCGTGGGTGGCAAGACACAGGAAGACAGTAAGCCAGGCCAGCCAGCGGCAGTCCCTCAAGCCCTTGAACAGCCTTATGAGCCCCTCACCCAACAATGGCGCCGCCAATGCATGTACAAAGACCGAATGGGTCCAGCCGCGATGGTAGACAAAACTGTCGATGGGATCGTCATAGGGGATCAGGACATCCAGGTCCGGCAATGTCCCGAGGACACCGCCGATAAGAGCAGCCTTTCTGGGGCCAAGTTTTTTGCCAAGGAGTGCTGTGGAGACGGCTGCGCCGAGAACAAACTGGGTAAGAGAATCCATCTACTGCCTTGGATCTGAACCGGAAGGTAAGCCGGATATGTGCGGCGGAAGCATGCGAATGACAAGGGTCTTTGGCGAATTGATTTCCCGAACCACCTACAAGCCTTCAGTCTGAAGCGATTGTCTTGCCTTGTCATAACCTTGAAATGACAAACGCCCCGCGGCCTTTCGGGCGCAGGGCGTTGCAGTTTCGGTGCCGAATTTCAGTTCAGCTCGTCGTCAGTCGACCACCCGGAAGGCACCCTTGGAAGCGCTGGTGGTCAATTTGGCGTAGGCGCGAAGTGCCGTTGAAACCTTGCGCTTGCGGATCTCGACCGGCTTCCAGGCCTGATCGCCCTTTGCTTCCATTGCAGCGCGGCGTTCGGCAAAGACTGAATCCGGCAGATCGACCTTCAGAACACGGTTCGGAATATCGATCACGATAGGATCGCCTTCCTCGACCAGTCCGATAGCACCACCTTCGGCAGCTTCCGGCGAAATGTGGCCAATGGACAGGCCCGAAGACCCACCCGAGAAACGGCCATCGGTGATCAACGCGCAAGCTTTCCCGAGACCCTTGGATTTCAGGTAGCTGGTCGGATAGAGCATTTCCTGCATGCCCGGACCGCCGCGCGGACCTTCGTAGCGGATCAGCACCACGTCGCCTTCCTTGACCTTGTTGGTCAGGATCGCGGAGACGGCACTGTCCTGGCTCTCGAAGATCCGAGCCGGACCGGAAAACTTCAGGATGCTTTCGTCAACACCGGCAGTCTTCACCACACAGCCATCCTCGGCAATGTTGCCGTAAAGCACGGCGAGGCCGCCGTCCTTGCTGTAGGCATGTTCAGCTTCTCGGATGACACCGGCCTTGCGGTCGATGTCGAGATCGTCCCAGCGACGCTCCTGGCTGAAGGCAACCTGTGTCGGCACCCCGCCCGGCGCTGCCCGGAAGAAATTGTGCACGCTCTCGGAATTCGTCTGGCGAATATCCCAACGCGAAAGAGCTTCCTTCATCGTTGCGGAGTGGACGGTCGGAAGGTCCGTGTGCAGCAGCCCTGCCCGGTCCAGTTCGCCGAGAATACCCATGATGCCGCCCGCCCGGTGGACGTCTTCCATGTGGATGTTTTCGACCGCGGGCGCGACCTTGCAGAGCACCGGAACCTGTTTCGACAGACGGTCGATGTCATCGATCGTGAAGCCGATTTCGCCTTCATGGGACGCTGCCAGAAGGTGCAGGATCGTGTTGGTGGATCCACCCATGGAGATATCGAGGCTCATGGCGTTCTCGAACGCCTTGAAGTTCGCAATGTTCCGCGGCAGCACGCTTTCGTCGTCCTGCTCGTAGTAGCGTTTAGCAAGATCGACGATCAGATGCCCAGCTTCCACGAAAAGCCGTTCGCGATCTGCGTGGGTTGCCAGCGTCGAGCCGTTGCCCGGCAAGGCCAGACCAAGGGCTTCCGTCAGGCAGTTCATGGAGTTCGCCGTGAACATGCCCGAGCAGGATCCGCATGTCGGGCAGGCATTCTGTTCCATTGTCAGAACGTCTGCATCGGACATCCGGTCGTCGGCAGCGGCAATCATCGCGTCGATCAGGTCGACAGACTTGGCAACGCCATTTTCCAGCACCACCTTGCCGGCTTCCATCGGCCCGCCGGAAACGAAGACAACCGGAATGTTGAGCCGCATGGCAGCGTTCAGCATGCCCGGTGTAATCTTGTCGCAGTTGGAAATACAGACCAGCGCATCCGCGCAATGGCCGTTGACCATGTATTCGACCGCATCGGAAATCACTTCGCGCGAGGGCAGCGAATAGAGCATGCCATCGTGACCCATGGCGATACCGTCATCGACCGCGATGGTGTTGAATTCCTTGGCGACACCGCCAGCCTTTTCCACTTCTCGGGCAACCAGCTGGCCAAGGTCCTTCAGATGGACGTGGCCCGGCACAAACTGTGTGAAGGAGTTGGCGATGGCGATGATCGGCTTGCCGAAGTCGTCGTCCTTCATGCCGGTCGCGCGCCAAAGGCCGCGCGCACCAGCCATGTTGCGGCCGTGAGTGGATGTTCTGGAACGATACGGGGGCATTTTCGTTTCTCCCTACGTGTGCAGGCCTTTGTCCCTCCGGCGCGACGTGCTGCCGGAGCGGATCAGGTTTCCGCGCCCGATTTAGCTCTGATATGGGTTTGACAGGTTTTTTTGCCGAACGAAAGGCCGGAATGGGAAAAAAGAGTACGCTCCGGTACGGTTACCAGTCACAGCTGTGGCCGATGCTGAAATCACTCCGGTTTATTGCCTTCGATACGCCCCCGGCGACGTCCCGACAATTCGTTTGAAGGCCCGTGCAAATGCTGCTTCGGACTCGTAGCCGAGCCCGATGGCAATCTCCGCCAGTGTACGCTTTCCGTCCCTCAGATCCATTCGTGCCAATTGCATGCGCCAACGCAGGGCATACTGCATGGCACCTTCCCCGGTCAGCTGCTTGAAGCGCGCGGCAAACGCGGAACGTGACATACCAGCTCTTTCCGCCAATCTGGCAATGGTCCAGCCTTCCTGCGGAGCCCGGTGAAAGGCCTGCAGGGCCCGCCCGATCTTCGGATCGCGCAAGGCTGCAAGCCAACCTGTTTCAAGTGCCTCGTTGCTCTGCAGCCACGCCCGGATCGCCTGTACGACGAGAATATCCGTCAGGCGTGTCAGCACCGTTTCTCCGCCCGGCTGCGGATTGCGCGCCTCTTCTGCCAGGTATTTCAGCGTGCTGTAGATCCATGGGCCAGCGTGCTGAGCGAAGGTGTCCAGTCTTATGAGCGGGGGCAACAGCTGCTGCAGTCGTTCGGCTGCCGCGTGGTCGAGCTTCAACACACCACAGGTCATCCGGGTGACGGCCCCGCCCCCATCAAAAATCATGGTTTCGTAGGACGGGCTGTGGCGGATGGCAGGAATGTCGAACAGAGGCGTCGCGACAGCTTCGGCATCACTTTTCATGACAACCGGCTTGCCATGCGGCAACAGCACAAGCTGCCCGGCGGTCAAGGAAATCGTCTCGCAGTGCTCGGTCTGCAGCAAACAACTCCCCTCGGTCACCACCAGAAGAACCATCTGTCCACCCATGTCCGGAACATCAATCGCCCAGGGAGCTGACAGTTCGGGATTGCAGTAGAAGGTTCCCGTGAGCCTTAGAAGATGCAACACATCGCCAAGCGGGGCAAAATCCAGCGAAGGCGAGGATTGGTCAGCTTGCAAGACCGGGCTCGGCAAGGACATCAGGAACTCCCTCTTGAACGCTGGTCACCTGCCCAGAAATATGGACGATCTGCAAGTTTTCTTATTCTTTATATCATAGATCATCTGGCGCTCGTATCAGATCCTGGTTTCCAGTTCAAACGAACCGGAGACAGCCAATGAACACCCTGAGCAAAAAAGCCGCCCTCGCCCTGTCCGCCCTGACCTTTCTGGTGATCGGCTCCCTCATCGTCTTTGCGCCGGAGCTTCTGTTTTCTTCAAACGGAATAACCCTCAATCCCTCCGCGGCGATGATGAGCGAGGTTCGCTCCCCCGGCGTCCTCATCTTGCTGGCGTGTTTCGCCGCTTCGATGGGTCTTTTCTATCGTTCGTGGGAGACAATCGGATTGCTGGTGTCCGCCGCCTTGCTGCTTGGCTATGGCACAGGCCGGCTTGTCAGCCTGGCCCTCGACGGCATGCCCCCTGCACCACTTGTCGCCGCTGCCGCAGTGGAGTTGGGACTTGGCTGCTGGTGTGCCGCTCAACTGCTTGCCAGCAGGGCAAATCCCCCTTTGCACGCATAAAAAGAAAGCCGGTGCGGGTCGAAACCCTGCACCGGCTATCCTTCAGACCGCCCCGGAGGGGGTGGATGTCGGGCGGCCCGAAACCTTCTGGATTACTCCGCCGCGACAGACGCTTCTGCCAAGGTGGGATAATCCGTGTAGCCTTTTTCGCTGCCGCCATAGAGCGTATCGGTATCCAGCGCGTTCAGCGGAGCATTCTTCTCCAGCCTCTCGACCAGATCCGGATTGGAGATGAACGGACGGCCGAACGCGACCAGATCGACTACGCCTGTTTCCACTGCCTCAATTGCGGAAGCACGGTCGTAACCGTTGTTGCCCATATGGGCGCCGTCGAAGAGTGCGTAGAGAGCTGACAAATCACCACCATTCGGGATATCGCGCGGACCACCGGTCTGGCCTTCAACCAGATGCAGGTAGGCAAGACCATAGCCGTTGAGCAATTTGATCGCGTGCGAGAAGGTCGCTTGCGGATTGCTGTCGGCAATGTCGTTGGCGCTGGAGAACGGGCTCAGCCTGATGCCGACCCGGTCACCACCCAGCACACCAACGACGGCATCCATGACTTCCTTCAGGAAGCGGGTCCGGTTCTCGATGGATCCGCCGTAGGCATCGTCACGCTTGTTGGAGCCGTCGCGCAGGAACTGGTCGATCAGATAACCGTTGGCAGCGTGCACTTCGACACCGTCGAAGCCAGCTTTCTTCGCGTTTTCGGCGGCTTTTCTATAGTCCTCGACAATGCCCGGGATCTCGCTGGCGTCCAACGCACGCGGTGTTGGCGTATCAACGAATTGCGTCCCGTCAAACGTCTTGGATTTGGCAGCAATTGCAGAAGGAGCCACCGGATCCGCGCCACCCGGCTGGAGAACCGGATGCGAAATACGGCCGACATGCCAGAGCTGAATGACAATCTTGCCACCTTTTGCATGAACCGCATCGGTGACCTTCTTCCAGCCCGCCACTTGCGCATCTGAATAGATGCCAGGCGTCCATGCATATCCCTTACCCTGCGGCGAGATCTGCGAGGCCTCGGTGATGATCAACCCCGCTCCGGCACGCTGATCGTAATATTTCACTGTCAAATCATGCGGTGCATCGTCTTCGTGCCGAGCCCGGTTGCGGGTCAACGGTGCCATCACGATACGGTTCTTCAGTTCGATTGCCCCTGCCTTTGCGGGCGAAAACAGTTTTGCTTCTGACATGTTCTTCTTTCCTTTTGAAGTTTGTCTGCTTCACTATTTCTGGACTAAACAGTCCAATATTATGCGTACAACTCCGTGGTTCTTCACGAACGCTTCCACACCGCCCGGGCGATTATGGCATCAGGACGGTCCGTGCCTGCTTCAGGGTTCTGGCAATCCGCTCTGCCGGAACTCCAGCCTTGCGCAGCGCCAGGGTTCCAATGGCAAGCGATGAATAGGCGCTCGCCCTATCCCGGACAGCGTCCGGGTTGTCCGGGTCGATCGCCCTGGCAAAGAGGTCTTCGATGTTTTCCAGGTGACGACGGCCAATCTCGGCAACCTTGTCGTCATGGGGCGCAAGTTCGGTGATGCAATTGACCAGAAGGCAGCCCCTTGCCCCCCCTTTCGGATCGGACAAAGCCTGCATCATCGCGTCCACCGCGTCATCTTCAGCGGTTTCGGCAACTTCCTTCAGGCCACGGATTCCGTTTTTCGAATAATGCTCCAGCGCTCGCAGAAACAGCGTCTGCTTGCAGCCGAAAGTGGCGTAGAAACTGGAACGGCTAAGCCCCATTGCCTTGGTAAGATCGTCCAGAGACGTCGCTTCGAAGCCCTTCTGCCAGAAAACATGCATGGCCGCCTCAAGCGCCGCCGCTTCATCGAAGCTGCGCGGCCTGCCCGGACCTGCCGTGCGTTTTTCCGAGCCGGAAATATGGACCTCTGCGTTTCTCATGCCTCTGATATGGACTACGCAGTCCAGAATGCAAGAGGAGCAAGTCCGATTTCTGGACTGATCGTTTCAGATCATCCCGATGCCTGGTCTGTGCAAGATAAAATTACATACGGCACGAACCGGCATAGGCATCGCCGACATCGTCGAAGACCCGGGCAACGGCTTCCATCTCATAGAGTTTGCTGGTGCGCCGGACCCCTTCCACAATATAGAAATCCTGAATGGGAAACTGGTTGGAATTGAAGCGGAAGTCGCCTCGAACGCTTTCAAAGGGAGCCGCACTGATAGCCGAAATCAACGCTTCCTGGTCCTTGATGCCCCCGGTCAGTTCCAGGGCAAAATGGATCAGCTTGGCAGCATCATAGCCTTGCGCAGCGTAGACCGAGGGCTCGTACTTGTAGGCCTTGCTGAACTCCCGCACGAACCTCTTGTTGGCCGGATTATCAAGGTTGGGCGCCCAATGAGATGCGCTGTAAAGTCCCTCAGCCATCTCCGCCGTATAGGGTAGCGTGACGGCATTGACCGTGTCGGACGAGAGGAACGGTACAATACCCTTCAGCCCGGAAGTGTGGAACTGTTTCACCAGTTCCACCCCCATGCCACCAGGCATGAAGGTGAAAATCGCATCCGGTTCTATTTCCTCGATCTGCTTGAATTCATCCGAGAAATCGGTCTGACCCAGTTTCGGGAACAATTCGCGGGCGATCTGTCCCTTGAAATGGCGGCGGAACGCGGCAACGGCATCCCGGGCAGCTTCATAGTCCGGAGCGATCGTGACGACGTCCTGGTACCCTTTGAGGCTGGCGTAACGCCCCATCGTCTCGTGGACCTGATCGTCCTGTGACGCAGTTGAGAAGAAATAACGGCTGCAATTGCGCCCGGCGATCGGCGCAGGCCCGGAATGCGTTCCGATAAACAAGGTCTTCGACCGCACGATAGGATCGTGCACGGCAAGCATCACCTTGGAGAAATTGACGCCGACGATGAGATCGACGCCATTTTCCTCGATCAGTTTCGTTGCCTGCTCCAGCGCATTGTCCGGATCCAGCTTGTCATCGACCACGATTACATTGGTGGGCAAGCCACCAAGCGCGCCATTGGATTGCTCGACGGCCAGCATGAAACCGTCACGCATGTGTTCACCATAGACGGCCGCCGGGCCGGACAGTGTCGCCAACAGGCCGATCTTCAATTCCTGCACATCCTGCGCGGCCGCCGAGTGGCACGTGAGCGCCATTCCAGCAGCAACGCCCGCCGCCAATCCGACCGTTCGAGAGATGAGGTGAGAGATCCAGCGCGTCATGATCTTTTTGCCTGTCGTTTCTGGCTTCGCCTTTCGCCCTGCCCGGGCGAAATGCCTGCCGTTCATTCTACCGGCAGGCCGTTTGCGCGCAGTTTGTCAGAGACAGGTTAGGCTTTTGCAAACGCACATCCATTTGGCCCCGCAAGACCACAGACCCGTCACATTTCATGCAAAATTCCCTACTGCCGCCGCAATCCGGCCTGCGTGCCGACGCATTAACGAAGATTAATGCTCCGGTACCCAGATATGGCAATCGCTCCGAGCGTGCCCGAACCGCAAAACCAGGAGGGCCACATGTATTCCGTCACCGCGCCAGCCAACACTTGCGACTTCCCCGAAGGCCACGATCCGGACAATGCACCTCAAAAGAACGAGCTGAAGCTCGTCGTTCCCAACGATCCGTCCAAGGACGATGAAGTCCCTCTTAGCGAAACCGAAGTTCACACAGTGGCGGCAGACACAGGTTCTGACGCCAGCACACTTGCCGCCAAGATCCTGCAGATGCATGCAACCGCCGACGAACTGAAGCCGACAGGCTCCCGCCGCCCAACGCTGACAGGTGCAACGGACGAATCCGGCTTTGATATGCCAGGCGTGTTGCGCACTCCGGTACGAGGATCCCGGAATATCGGTCTTCAGCCTGAACAAGTCCCTGCACCTGCAGCCGCTTACAAAGCGGCAGCCAATTTCCGGCATGGTCCGAGTTTCAGAACCCTGCTGATCAGTACACTTGTGATTGTCGGCGTCGGCACAGGAGCAATCTATTTGAGCCTGAGCGACCTGCTGGCCGGCAAAGACGCAGACAGCCGCACGGTCCAGACCCAGCAGATCAATACCGAACCGACGATCGAGAGCCTGATTGCCGGCGCAGATCCCGAATACCAGGGCAGGACGGATCTGACCGCAACACCGACCGCAAGCGCAGAGCAGGTAAAGTCGGCCAAGGACCGTATCCGCGAGGTATTCGCCTCAAGGTCGATCGCGTCCACTGCACCTGAAGACCATTCCAACCCGCTGGGGCATGACACCAACAAGGTTGCCGACGACAAGATCCAGTCGCGACTTGCTCCAGCTCAGCCTGCCCCCGTCAGAACAAATAGCCAATCGGCACGTGGCACCACCAATACGCTCGTTGCCAGCGCTGCTGCAGCAGTGCAGGAGACCGACGAAAATCCGGTATCGGATGCATCGCCGCTGGGAGCTGACATTCCGGCCGTCACGGCACCTGACACCGACACTGCATCCGCCTCTACTCCGGAAACCAGCGCCGCTGCGTCGGACTTTCCTCTTTCGGCAAAAATCAAGTCATCGGTGAACCTGCGTGAAGCGCAGAACAAGGATGCGACGGTTCTGGCCGTCATCCCGGCTGGAGCCGAGGTTCGCTTCAACACGTGTGGCAACTGGTGGTGCGGCGTTCAGTATGACGGCAAGACCGGCTACGTAGGTGAAAGTTTCCTGGAACCCCAGCAGCAGCCATGAGTAAAACCTGCGATTGCCAGGTAGAGCCTTGTTAAGTGTCGAAGCGTAATATCCCGTCGATTTAAGTTTGCCCTGCGGACCGCGGGGACAGTTGCATCGACGGGCGCAATCAGCAGCGCCTGTTTCGATTGCTCTCGATATGTCGCAACATTTTTCCGGCCGGTCTCGGCATTTGGATTGTTGCGCTTTCGCGGTGCAAGTCAGGCACTGCAGACAGGAGACGGACCATGGCAAACCGTGCAGCCCTCAACCTCAGCGCTTCCCTTCTCTTCACTTTCCCGGCCGCAATCACACAAGCTCAGGCGGATGGAACCGATTGCACAGTCTATGCGACCGACTATGCCAACGCCCGCATGGGCAGCGGTGATGTCGTCGGAGATGCTGTGTCCGGCGGCATGGCCGGAGCGGTTGTTGGCGGTGAATGGCGCGGGGCTTCGGGCGCTTATCGTGGCGCCCGCGCCGGTGCAGCGCTTGGCGTCCTGGACAACATGGGCTCAATGTCCGGCGGTTGGCAGGCTCTTTACGACATGGCCTACCAGATGTGCCAGCAGCAGACGTCCGGGGTAAACGCCCCCTATTACCAGTCCCCCAGCGTCGGAACGTCTTCCTCCGACTGTCGTTCCTCGGCCAGCGTCAACGCGCCGCTGAAAAGATCCCCGAACGGCGGCATCATGGTCGGCTCTGATTTCGGCTATTGCCGCTAGCACCGCAGCTTGCTGCCAAAGACTTGGTGGAAGAGCCTTCAGCTCGCCCTGCCGACGGGTTGACGTTACAGGCGAAGCACAGTCAACTATGGCCGATTTTTAAAGGCTCCGGCCTGCCTTTGCGCACAACGACAGGATTTTTCATGACACTCCGCTTCTCCCCGAAAATCGCTGCCACCGCCCTCGCCGGTTTCTGGCTCGCCACCGCGCCTGCTCAGGCGCAGCAGTGTGGCGGCGACTTCCGGCAGTTCCTTGCAGGCGTGAAACAGGAAGCGATTGCCAAGGGCCTTTCCGCGAATGCGGCAGACCAGACCCTGGCGGGCGCGCAGGTCGACCGCAAGGTGCTGTCGCGTGATCGGGCGCAGGGTGTCTTCAAGATGACCTTCCTGGACTTTTCCAAGCGGGTCATTTCCGGCTACCGGATGAAAAACGGCGCCGCGAACATGAAGAAATACGCGAGCGTGTTCCAGCGCACCGAATCCGAATACGGCGTTCCGGCACCTGTCATTACCGCTTTCTGGGCGCTTGAAACGGATTTTGGCGCGGTTCAGGGCGATTTCAACACCGTCAACGCGCTGGCCACGCTTGCTCATGATTGCCGCCGCCCGGAACTGTTCCGGCCGCAACTGATCGCTGCCATCGAGATGGTCCAGCACGGTGATCTTGACCCGCGCAGCACCACCGGCGCCTGGGCAGGTGAGATCGGTATGGTTCAGATGCTGCCGGAAGACATCATCAAGTTCGGCCGCGACGGCGATGGTGACGGGCACGTGAAGCTGAAGGAAAGCGCCGCCGATGCCATTCTGACCGCCGGCGCCTTCATCCAGCATCTGGGCTGGCGCCGCGGAGAGCCCTGGCTGCAGGAGGTTAAGGTACCGCAGAACCTCAACTGGGCCGAAAGCGGGCTCGACAAGACCAAGACCGGTGCCCAGTGGGCGGCTCTAGGCGTGCAGCCGCGCTGGGGTCAGATTTCCGGCAACCTGCCCGCTTCGCTGCTTCTGCCCCAGGGCCGCAAGGGGCCGGCCTTCCTCGCCTATCCGAATTACAACATCTATCTGGAATGGAACCAGTCGTTCGTCTACACGACCACTGCCGCCTATTTCGCGACAAGGCTCGCCGGCGCACCGGTCTACACGGAAGGCAACCCGGACCTTGGCCTGGACGACGCCCAGATGAAGCAGCTCCAGTCGAAGCTATCCAGCATGGGTTATGACGTCGGCAAGATCGACGGCATCCTCGGTTCCGGCACCCGAAATGCCGTGCAACAGGTGCAGCAGAAGCTTGGCATGCCGGCCGATGCCTGGCCGACACCTGAACTGCTGAACCGTCTCTGAGGTCCAAAATCAGAAGACCGCTAATTGCTGCGGTTCTGGACGACACATTGGCAAATGCGCAAAAAGCCCGGAGCCTTGCGAAGCTCCGGGCTTTTTATTGTCGTGACAAGCTTAACTCAGTTGCTGCCGCTCATGCCGGCTTTCAGCTTTTCCTCAATCGCCATCAGATTGAAGGATCCAGGTGTCTGGCTCGGCGGATAGTCCTGCATGGTTTGCAGGAACCTTGAGGCCAGGGCCTGGATCGGAACGATCACGAACGCACGGTCAAGCAACCAATCAAAGTAGATGTTGGCGTTGTGCTGCGCCTTTTCGAAAGGATCCCGGCGCAGGTTGAAGATCGCCGGAACACGGAGTTCGGTGAAGGGCTCCTGCCAGACGCCGAAGGCCTGACCACGGTTTTCCAGGAAAACGACCTTCCAGTCGTCGTACCGGGCAGCAACCACCTGACCATCGTCATTCACGTACCAGAATTCATGACGCGGCGAGGCATCCGTCTCGCCTTTCAGATAGGCGTTGAGGTCGTAACCGTCGATGTAGTTGCGGTAAGTCCGGCCACCGAGTTCAACACCTTCAAGAAGCTGTTCCTTGATATCCGTCGCCCCTGCAATCGCAGCGAAGGTCGGCAGCCAGTCTTCGTGGGCAACAATACCGTTCAGCGTCACGTTTTCCTGAAAGACACCAGGCCAACGAATGAAGGCGGGTACACGGTAAGCGCCTTCCCAGTTGGAATTCTTTTCGCTCCGAAACGGCGTCGTGCCGGCATCCGGCCAGGTGTTGAAATGCGGGCCGTTGTCGGTCGAATACATCACCACCGTGTTATCGGCGATGCCGAGTTCGTCCAACAGGTCCAACAGCTCGCCGACATGCATGTCATGCTCGACCATGCCGTCGTGATAGGTATCCCCGCTCGGACCGGCAATCCCTGTGTGCTCCTCCTTCACATGTGTGCGGAAATGCATGCGGGTTCCGTTCCACCAGACAAAGAAGGGAACGCCCTCTTCCACCGCTTCGCGGATGAAGCGCTTGGCTTCCGCAAGCGATTCCTCATCGACAGTTTCCATGCGCTTCTTCGTAAGAGGACCGGTGTCCTCGATCTTCTGCGTTCCGTCTGCATTGGCCCATGTATGGAGGACACCACGCGGACCGAACTGTTCGCGGAAAGTCTTGCCGTTCGCCAGAACCATATCACCCGGATAGTCCCGGTTTTCCGGCTCTTCTTCGGCATTCAGATGATAGAGATTGCCGAAGAACTCATCGAAACCGTGGTTTGTCGGCAGATGTTCGTCCAGGTCACCCTGGTGGTTCTTGCCGAATTGGCCGGTCTTATAACCTTGTGCCTTCAGAACGGTCGCCATGGTGACGTCGGTTTCCTGCCAGCCTTGCTCTGCTCCCGGCAGGCCAACCTTGGTCATGCCTGTGCGCACAGGCACATTGCCCCCGATAAAGGCGGCGCGGCCGGCCGTACAGCTTTGCTGGGCGTAATAGTCGGTAAAGGCAACGCCTTCCTGTGCGATCCGGTCGATGTTGGGCGTGCGGTAGCCCATCATGCCACGGTTGTTGTGGCTGATGTTCCAGGTGCCGATATCGTCCCCCCAAATAGCGAGAATATTCGGCTTCTGCGCTTCCTGCGCCAGACTTGTCTGGGATGTTGCGGCAAAAGCTGCCGCAAGTCCGAGAACCACCGCGCTCAGACGCGGCAACATGCGAAAATGGCTCATGAAAACTCCCACCTGAATGGTTGCTTGGACTGCGCGTTCAGATTGCAGATGCATTTTCACCCCATCTGACAGGCAGTCTACAGTTACCTTAGGTAAGTCTTCCAATCTGGCAAGGAATTTTCAATATTTTACATAAAGTTCGCATTCCCAAAGGTATTGACAATCGGCCCAGGCTTCATCAATCAATGGGTGTATCGGACAAAGAGGCAGTGCGCGGTGCCCCGCGCTTATTCGACCTTGTTCTTGTTTGCACCCGGCTTGTCTTCGGCAACCGTTGCCACACCGTCATCACCGAGCAGGAAAACAGCCAGGATCTTGGCCGGCCCTTCGCCGGTGTTCTGCCCTCTGTGGGTGATATCCATCGCTTCCAGAAGACCGTCACCGGTGCGGTAGACCTTCTTGCCAAGCTCCTCGTAAGTAACGGTAATCTCGCCTTCCAGAATGTAGGCAAAGAGCGGCGCGTGATGCTGGTGCCATTGTGTTTCCTCGCCCGGCTCCATGGTGATCTCGATGGCCTTTATGGAAGGGTTCGATTGCGGAAAAGCGACCTTTTCACCGGCAACTGTCGTATCTCCGGAAAACACGTCCCGCACCGTCGCATAAGGTGTTTTGGCGGCAGCTTCTTCGTCCTGCGCGGCTTTGGACCCTGGCTTGGCATGCGGCTTGGAAGGCGCGGGCTTGCCGTCAGGCGTGATCGACTTGTCTGCCGACAAGACTGGCGTCGCACAAAGGGCGCCGCTCAGTACCGCAATGAAAGCAAAGCTGGACAGCTTCATGATAAGTCCCCGGTTATTCACTTGCTTGGGTGGCTGGGCCAAAACGACGGCTTGGCTACCATCAAAATGTGCTTGCATTGTGCCTGACGATTGAAAGCACAACAATATTCTCACAATGACTTGAACAACTTATCACACACCAAAGTGCATTCAGCCATTCGGGTGCATAGAAGCATCGTCATACCCCAACGATAAACACACCAAATATTTTTACTGCTCTCTGAAACATATACTTAAAACTATCAATGTTCTTTTCTCCTACCATCTGGCGAAATACTTATTTAATCCAAGCCCCATACCATCAGAAAACTCACTTCAGACATGTTGAGGCTCTCATGAGATTCGGAATTTCCCGCAAGCTGGCGCTGGTATTTGGTGCCCTGGTTCTGGTTTCCCTGTCCATGGGGTTCTTCTCCTACAGTCTCATGAAAAGTGTCGCGAGCGAAGGGGAACACCTGGGAGCAGAATTGGCGCCGCTTGGGGATGCCGCGATGGAGATCAAGCTCACCGCGACGCATGCGCATTTGCTCTTTGAGGAAATCATGTCCGGTGACGACGGCGAGAGCATCGACGAAGTCTGGAATCTCCTCGACGAAACACGGTTTTACGCGAACGCCATATTAAACGGCGCGAGCAACGAAGAAGGAACCTTCTACCCTTCCCGCTCCCCGGAAGTCCGCGAAAAGATCAAGGAAGTTCTGGCAGCAGTCGACGAGTTTGTTGCCTCCGCCCAAGGCCGGTACGCTTCCCTCGCAGGCGATCAGGGTGTCGGCAGTTCGGCTGACGAGAAGTTCGATGCGATCTACGACGATCTGGAACAGAAGATCGCTGCAATCTCCGCACCGCTGACAAATGATGCGAAGGCGCAAGCCCTGGCAGGTGAAGCAAGGTTCAGTCTTGCGCATGGACATTTGCTGGTCGCGGAAATCCTGGGCGGTGATGCCGGTGAGGAATTCGCAGAAGCTCTGGGCAGTTTCGAAAACGCCCGGAAAGCGCTTGAAGCCCATCCGGACCTTCAGAAGAGCAAGGACGTTCTCGCCCAGATCGGCGAACTGATCGACCTTGCGAACGTTCGACACCAGGCCATGCTTTCAACCGAGAAAGCCGGCTCGGGAGCCGATGTTGCCTTTGACGAAACCTTCGAACGTTTCATCGCCCTGGCGGATGACGCCGAAACGCTCATTCACCAGGAAATGGATAATGGGTTGTCATCCCTGCGCTCGGCCGCAGAAACGTCCAATGCACTTCAGGTCGGCGGCACGCTGGTGCTTACGCTATTTGCGGCAACAGCCTGGTTCTATTTCAGCCGCACTATCGGTCACCGCGCACGGCAGCTTTCCGAAAATGCCAACCTGCTGGCATCAGGCCAGCTTGAAATCGAGCGACCGACCTGGCGGGCAGCAGATGAGCTGGGCCAGCTCCGCGACACGCTGGACGTCTTCCAGGGCTCTCTGGTTGAACAACGCCAGTTGGCAGAAGAAGTCGACCGGCAGCGCGAGGTCCAGGCAGCAGACCGCAAGAAGCTGATGCACAGGCTTGCAGAAGATTTCCGTGCCAGCACCGAAGCGGTCCTCGCGGCTCTCGACAATGCCACAGAGGGTCTGCAGGTTGCCGTTGATATGTCCACCAAGGCCGCCGAGGACTCCGGCTCAATCGTGCAATCGACCACTCACGCCGCGGACAATGCATCCGGCAAGGTCGATACGGTTGCCGCCGCCGCAGAAGAGCTTACCGCCTCCATTGCGGACATCAGCAGACAGGTGGAAGCGACCGCGTCCGTGGTTGCCTCGGCCACCGGCCAGGCCAGCTTGACCAACGAGAAGATTTCAAACCTGGCCGACGCAGCCGACAAGATTGGTGAAGTTGTCGTTCTTATCCAAGCTATCGCCGAGCAGACGAACCTGCTTGCACTGAACGCAACCATCGAAGCGGCGCGGGCCGGTGAAGCAGGCAAGGGATTTGCGGTGGTCGCGGCGGAAGTGAAAGAGCTGGCGACCCAAACCTCAAAGGCGACCGAGGAAATCGGCGGGCAGATTGCAGCCATTCAATCGGAAACCAGGGAGGCTGTGCTCGCAATCGAACAAATTTCAACGACCATGACAGAAGTCGACACTCATACGACAACGATTTCCGCCGCGGTGTCACAGCAGGGCTCGGCAACAACCGAGATTGCCGCAAACGCGCAGGAAACGTCTTCGGATACCAGCGTCGTTTCCCGCAACATGATGCAGATGCAGGAAGCCATTCAGGCGCTTGTTCAATCCTCCGACCAGCTCCGAGGGTCTTCTTCCTCCGTTCAGGATCAATCGACCAATCTCAGGAAATCTCTGGACGACTTCCTCGCCCGCCTGGATGCAGCCTGATGGCTTCAGCAACGTGTTGGCTGGCGGCAGGTCAGCTGCCGGTCAGCCAAATCGCCTCTCCTAAAGCTTCAGCGCATCGCCTGACCTTGCGTACGGCTTGGTACTCTTGAACTTTACGTGAGGCGAAATCCCCTCGCTCGCCGGTAAAAATGGCATTGCACGATGAGTGCTGCTTTGAACCGTTTATCCAAGCAACGATCTGAGCTTCGGTGATATTTCCACCTCGATCACCGTCGTTCCCCTGTAGGCCAGGGCTCCGGAAAGAGCGGCCTTGAATTCGTCGGCGGTTTTCGCCTTCGCAGTCTTTGCGCCGTATCCACGCCCAAGTGCCTCGATATCAAGACCGGGCAGATCCAAACCCGGAACGTTCGGCGTTTCCTCCAGGATCGCAAACTCCTTCAGGATCGCATATTGACTGTTGCGCATGGCAACGAAAACCACATGCGCTTCCTCCTGCACGCCGGTGTAGATGCTCTGCACCGAATACTGGAACGAGCCGTCACCGATCACGGCGATTACCGGCCTGTTGCGTCCGCTCGTTTCCTCGGCAATCGCAAGACCGACAGCGGCCGGCATGTCCCAGCCGAGACCTCCGGAAGCAAAGGTGTAGAACGTATCCGGCTTGTCGATCGGAATTTGCCGCTCCAGCTCGATGACGTTGGATGGCGATTCCTCAACCAGCACGAAATCTGACGGCGCAGCCTCCCGGATCAAGCTGTAGACTGCATCCGGCGTCAATGGCAGGGCCGAGTAGTCGGGTACCGGCGCCGGATCCTTTTTGTAGGGATTAGGCTTTTCCTCACGTCGATCCAGCTGAGGCAGGATTGCCTGAAGAAAAAGCCTGCTGTCCGAGACCAGGCTGTCGCCAACCGGGGCCTTGGCCGCCATGTCCGGATCGTCTGTAATTTGCAGCAGCTTTGTGCCTGCCGGAAGGTAGTCTCCCGCGACATATGGATAGTAGCGGAAGACCGGTGCTCCGACGGCGATGACCAGATCGTGCCCCTCGAGCCGCTTGCAGATGGGGCCGATGGCCGAAGGCAACGTGCCGGCGTGGAGCCGATGACTTTCCGGAAATGGCGTGCGCTCCGCGAAAGGCGCCGTCAGAACCGGGGCAGACAGCGTTTCTGCGAACGCTATCCCTTCGTCCCAGGCTTCTGACCGGGCAATGTCCGAGCCGTAGACCAGAACCGGAGTTTTTGATGCGTTGATACGCTCAGCGAAATCTTGGATTCTGGCAGGGTCGGCGGCCGAACGCAGAGACACGGACCGAACTTCTGCGGGTCCCTCCATTTCCTTGTCCCAGTCGTCCAGCGGGAGAGACAGGAACACCGGCCCGCTCGGCTGCTGGATCGCTGCCGCGTAGGCCCGCATAAAAGCGGCCGGCACGTCCTGGGCCCTTGCCGGTTCATAACTCCACTTCACCCATGGCTGGGGCAAAAGCGTCGCATTGATGTTGGTAAGAAGCGGCTCGAGCAGCAGCATGTCTCGGGTCTGCTGTCCGGCGGTCAGAATGAGCGGTGTCTTGTTCTGGTAGGCGGTCAGGATGCAGCCCATCGCGTTACCGAGGCCTGCTCCTGTATGGACATTCACAATGACAGGTTTGCGCAGTCCCTGCGCCAGGCCGTCAGCGATGCCGACGACGCTGGCTTCCTGCAATGAAAGCACGTAACGGAAGTCATCCGGGAAATTCTTCAGAAAGGTTTCTTCAGTGGACCCGGGATTGCCGACGATAGTTGTCAAACCGAGCTTGCGAAGCAGATCGAAGGTAACGTCTTTTACAGTCGGCATATTATCCTCCGCTTGACGCTGAAACCAAAGCTCCCAGCGTCACAAAACAAGAAAACCACCCCTACTTCTTAAATTTCTCGGAAAAAGACTAAACCTCTGCCTCCAAGTGAGACAAGCAAAGATTGCTTCTCTTGAGTGAACCCGTCAGACGTCAATCGGTTCGCCGGGATTTGGCTTTACCACCTTGTCGCGATCGCCGCCCATTGCCTCAAGGAACGTATCCGCCGTCTGGTCGATGATCGGGAACGAGCCGTAATGGCAGGGAATGATCGTATCGAAGTTGAAGAAACGGGTGCAGGCGAGCGCTGCCGACTTGCCGCCCATCGTGAAGCGGTCACCGATGGGAACAAGCCCGATCTTCGGCTGGTAGATCTCGTCGATCAGGGCCATGTCGGAAAAGATGTCGGTATCCCCCAGATGATAGAGCGTCTTTTCCCCAGGGGCTTCGATGATGACACCATGTGGATTGCCCAGATAGACGGCCTCACCGCCTGCCTGGAAGGACGACGAGTGATCAGCGCGCGTCAGCGCGACGCTGAACGGTCCAACGTTCACCTTGCCGCCGGAATTCATGGGACTGATATTCTCGATCCCCTGCCGGTTGGCCCACATGCAGATTTCGAAATTGGACGTCAGCTGCGCGCCGTTTTTTTTCAGGATGTCGACGGCATCACCGATATGATCGTTGTGACCATGGGTCAGGATGACATGCGTTACGCCATCTGATGCCTGATCGACTGACAGGCTCTCGGGAAAAGACGGATTTCCGGTAAAGAACGGATCGAACAGGATGGATGCTCCTTCAATCTCGATCTTGAAGGCGGAATGGCCATACCAGGTCAGTTTCATCACGGTCTCCTAATTCGACGACAGATTGCCTGGACCCTATCAGCGGCAGCCGGTCCGCAACAAGCTGAATGCGTTCAATGTGCCCTGCAGGGCACGGTCTCGTTATCGATATTTTTGACAGTGCATCTGTGCAATTATGGCAACGCCTCAATTATTTCAACAACCAGAGCTGGCTTCCCCTTCTGCTTCAACGCAAGATGACGTCGGGGATTCGCGAGACTTTGGAGCTATGCCGATGCGATTGCGTTCGAAACGTGCCTGGCTGCAAGTCATCTGCCCGGCAGCTCTGCTCTTCAGCAGCCTTTCGACATCCGCCCTTGCCGCCAATTGCAAAAATGATGGCGGCTTGCTTTTTCTGGGAACCAACAAGTCTGATAGCCGTTCGATCTGGGTTTCCGGAACAGTCACGGGGGATTACCGGCTGGAGGCCGCCCAGGGCAATCAGACCGTCGACACATGGTCCCGCTCCAGCACGGGCCTCCATCTGTCCACTTCTCCGGTCGTTTCGAGCGGAAACGGTGGAACACACAGGCTTTTTGGCGTTGATGGCGGGTCTGATTGCCTGATTGACACACAAAACCAGAAACGCAACTTCCAGCTTCCCGACAACATCAAGCCGCCAAGCCTGATAAAGCCTCCGATCGGAAGGCTGTTTCCGGATTTCGGACGGCCGGTTCCTCCGATCGCGGCCCTGCCCCCAAGCGGAGTGCTGCCCGGCCTGCCAGGCCCGATTTCGCCACCCTCTAGCGGCGTCACTCCGCCAATAGGGACACTGCCACCGGCCGGACTTTCACCCGGACGTCCCGGACTTCCCGGACTTCCCGGAACAGCCTCACCACCAATCGGCATTTTGCGGCCTTCAGGCGTTCTACCAGGGGCACCTGGAGCGGTTACACCTCCCATCGGCACGCTTCCCCCATCCGGTGGACTCCCCGGCTCTCCTGGAGGGCCAGGCACTGTCACGCCACCAATCGGAACCCTGCCGCCCGGCAGCCGCAATCCAAATCAACCGAGCCTTCCGGCTGGCTTTGTGCCAGTCAGGCGCGCTGATGGTCAGGTGATCAGCTACTGCGTCGATCCACGATCAGCCGAGGAGACACGGACTGACAATGCACAGACGTTCTGCACCCGGGAACAACTGCTGGCCGCCGGACGTCTGCAGGCGCAGGACGAAGTTCCAATCACACCGGGCCGGGATCTGATCGAACCGACACTCTGGAATGCCTGGAGCACGGTAACCGGGGTCTACAGCGACGACCGTCGTTTCGGCAGGGACTTTCAGACACTCAGCGGGACCGCGGCATTCGGTGCCGACCGCAAGCTGACTGAAGATATCGTCGGCGGTATATCCGTGACCTTTGAAACCATCGACACCGACGGTTTCAATTCCCACCTGACAATCGACACCCAGGGCTTTGAAATCGGCCCCTATGTTGCCGCACGAATTTCTCAGCACTGGGCAGTTGACGGCTCGCTGAGCTATGGCTTTTCAAACAGCCAGTCGGATATCTCTGTTTTGAGCGGCGAATACAATACCCATGAACTCGGCGCGACTTTCAGTGTTCACGGTCAGTACTCGCTGAGCGAGATCCAGGTACGCCCCAAGGCGACCGTAACCTTCAACCGCGTGTTTTCCGATGGTTACGATCTGAACGGGACGATCCTCAACCGGGCTGTAAGCGTTCCCATCTCGGGCAATGCCGCCTCTCTGGGTACAATTGAACTTACGACCGAATTCAGCCGTCAATTCACCTTGCAGGACGGGCTTCTGATCCAGCCCTACGTGGAAGCAGGCGCGGTATACGAATATTTGCGACCGAACGACGGCAAGATACTCGATGATGAATTGAACTTTGTCACCGCATCGGCCTGGAGCTTTACGCTGCGCGGCGGGGCGACTACCCTGATTGCGGAGAACGTGACGCTTGATGCAAAGGGAGGCTATCTCAGCCTGGGCCAGAACGGGCTGGACGTTTGGGAAGGGCAACTTCGTGTTGCCATCGGGTTCTGAGTGAAAATCGAACTGGCGTTTTCCATGGCTCGCTGGTAAAGCCGCCGAATGGCAAATGACCCCGCACTTTCCCTGGAAGACTTCATGGCCGCCGTGCCCGACCGCACCCGGCTGATCGGCCTGGATCTTGGCACCAAGACCATTGGTCTGGCGCTTTCAGATCTCGGCCGTGGCATCGCCTCTCCCATGGAAACGATCCGGCGCAAGAAGTTCACGCTGGATGCGGAACAACTCCTGGCCATCTGCGCCAAGCAGGGCGTCGGCGGCATGGTGCTCGGTCTGCCGCTCAACATGGATGGCTCCGAAGGCCCCCGCGTCCAGGCGACCCGTGCCTTCGTGAGAAACCTTTCGCAAAAAACGGACCTGCCGATCACCTATTGGGACGAACGGCTGTCGACGGCGGCCGTGACGCGCACGCTGCTGGAAGCCGATACGAGCCGTGCGAAACGGGCCGACGTGGTCGACAAGATGGCCGCTGCCTACATCTTGCAGGGCTTTCTGGACCGACTCGGCTTTATGGGCTTAGATAACGGCTGATCCCACCGCTGCCGGGTACAGGCCCTTGTTTCAAGGCCTGTCGAACGCGAAAGCCGAACACATGCTGACCACACTTGCCGCCCTGATGCCGGTCATCCTCGTGATTGCCTCCGGCTACCTGATCGCCCGCACCGGACTGATTACCGGCGAGCAATGGCGTGGTGTCGAACGGCTTGCCTATTATGTCCTGTTTCCGGCGGTGTTGTTCCGCACGATCTCGCAAGCGGATTTCGCCAGTTTTCCGACGCTCAACATGGGCGGTGCCCTGCTCGCCTCCATCTTGTCCATGGCGCTGCTTCTGCTTCTGGCACGCACGACCATCGAGCGTGCCTGGGGCATCGCCGCGCCGCGTTTTACCTCCATTTTCCAGGGAACCTTGCGCTGGAACGCCATGATCGCACTCGCGATTGCCGACAATGTGGTCGGTGAAACAGGGCTGGCCATGCTTGCGGTCGCAATGGTGTTCATGATCCCCTTGCTCAACGTCGCCAGCATCCTGGTGCTGTCGCATTACGCAAGTGGGACGTCACCAAGTGGCGCCAAGATCCTGAAAGACCTGTTCACCAATCCCTTCATCCTCTCGATCGGCGCAGGCGGCATCATGAACGCGGGTGGCATCTCCCTGCCTTTTGTGGTCGACGATACCCTGGAGATTTTCTCCAGGGCCGCACTCCCCATCGGCATCATCTGCGTCGGAGCCGGGCTGGACCTCGGCTCACTCCGCAGACCGGGACCGGCACTCGCCCTCGGCACCTTTTTGCGGCCGATATTCATGCCGCTGCTTGCCTTTGGATTTGCCAGTCTTTTCGGCGTCACCGGCCCCGCATTGATCGTGGTCATCATTGCCAGTTCAGTGCCCTGTGCCAGCAACTCCTACCTGCTCGCCCGCCAGATGGGCGGCGACGCAAAGCTGATGGCCGAGATCATCACGCTTCAGACCCTGGCAGCGACCCTGACGATCCCGCTGGCCCTGCTGCTGGTCACTTGATCGGGCCCTTTGGCAGTAGAAGCTCGCCCAGTTGCGCAAAATCGTGCCTGTCATCAATTCGCTTTAGACCGGCACAGTTGCCAAGCCATGTGCAACGCCTGGCAGAAACTGACAGTTGTCTATAATTTCCAAGAACTTGTTAGCTGTTCCCAACCAGTGTGACTGCAAGCTGCGAGCGGATGAAAACCTGCAGGCTCTTTGCGACTATTACGACAGTATTCTCGCCGAGATTCGGTCGTGATCTTGAGTGGAACACAATAGTTTCAATCCTTTGGCAGCGCCTGCGCGTGCCGTCTTTGAAACCTCTCCCGTCTACCGCCGCGCACGCAGCCATATTTTGTCCAGCCGATCAAATATTTAGCAGGTATGTGGACAGTGGGCATGATGTGATTTCCTGACTTGTCGAACCGGGCGTTCCTCCTTATAGGAATGGTCTCGATGACCGCGAGCAACACCCATCGAGACAGCCCTTACCCCCATCGTCATTTGCTGGGCATAGAGGGCCTTCACCCCCACGAAATTCTGGGCCTTCTGGACCGGGCGGAGGAAGCCGTAGAGGTTTCCCGCCAGATCAGCAAACGACGGCTGGTCTTGCAGGGACGAACCCAGATCAACCTCTTTTTCGAGAACTCAACCCGCACCCAAAGTTCTTTTGAACTGGCCGGAAAACGGCTCGGGGCGGATGTGATGAACATGGCAGTGTCCCAGTCGTCTGTGAAAAAGGGCGAGACGCTGATCGATACGGCGGCAACGCTGAATGCCATGCACCCCGACCTTCTGGTGGTTCGCCACCACGCGGCCGGTGCGGTGCATCTTCTGGCGCGCAAGGTCGGCTGCTCCGTGGTCAATGCCGGTGACGGCCCGCATGAACACCCGACACAGGCCCTGCTCGACGCTCTTACCATCCGGCGACACAAGGGAAAGATCGCGCGGTTGACCGTGGCCATCTGCGGTGACATCGCCCATTCTCGCGTTGCCCGGTCCAATATCATTCTTTTGAACGCGCTCGGAGCGCGCGTCCGTGTTGTTGCCCCCACCACCCTCCTGCCGTCCGGCATCGCCAAGATGGGCGTCGAGGTCTTCACCAGCATGAAGGAAGGTCTCGAGGGTGCCGACATCGTCATGATGCTGCGCCTGCAGCGCGAGCGCATGAACGGTGCCTTCATTCCATCTGTAAGGGAATATTACCGCTACTACGGACTGGACGCGGAAAAGCTCGCCTATGCCAAGGAAGACGCCCTTGTCATGCATCCGGGACCGATGAACCGCGGTGTCGAGATCGATGCCTCGATTGCCGATGGCGCCCAAAGCCTTATTCGCGAACAGGTGGAAATGGGCGTTGCCGTGCGCATGGCCGTGCTTGAAGCCCTTGCCGCCAATCTGCCGAACAATTGATCCAGGGGACAAGACACGTGGCTTACGACACACCCAAACCTCTGGTTCTTTCAAACGCCAGAGTGATTGACCCGGCACGCGGCCTGGATGCTCCAGGTTCCGTCATCATCGCGGACGGCACCATTCTCGCCGCCGGGCCGGAAGCTGCCAACCAGGGCTCTCCCTACGGAGCGGAAATTATCGACTGCAAGGGCGCGATCGCCTGTCCGGGCCTGATCGACTTCTGCGTCTCCGTCGGAGAACCGGGTGCAGAACACCGGGAAACGCTCGCCAGTGCCTCCCAGGCTGCCGCAAGCGGTGGCGTGACGACAATTTGCACCATGCCCGATACGGATCCGGTCATTGATGATCCCGCGCTGGTCGATTTCATCCTGCGCCGGGCGCGTGACACTGCCATCGTCAACGTGTTGCCACTGGCCGCCTTGACGAAAGGCCTCAAGGGCGAGGAAATGGCCGAAATCGGCTTGCTGAAGGAAGCAGGAGCCGTTGCCTTCACCAACGGCCACAAGTCGGTCAAGAATGCCCAGGTCATGCGCCGCATGATGACCTATGCCCGCGATTTCGATGCGCTGGTCATCCACCACACGGAAGACCCGGACCTCGCCGGCGGGGTCATGAACGCAGGGCTGAACGCCAGTTGGAAAGGTCTTTCTGGTGTGCCGCGTGAAGCGGAAATCATCATGCTGGAGCGGGACCTGCGCCTGGTTGCCATGTCCAAGGGCAAGTATCACGCAAACCTCATTTCCACCTCCGACAGCGCAGACGTGGTTCGAGCAGGCAAGGCCAAAGGGCTGGACATCACCGCCGGGGTATCGATCAATCACCTGACCCACAACGAAAACGACATCGGCGCCTATCGGACGTTCTTCAAGATGTCGCCACCACTGCGCGATGAAGACGACCGGCAAGCGATGATCGCGGCTGTTGCCGACGGCACAATCGACATCATCTGCTCCAATCATGACCCGCAGGACGTGGAAACCAAACGTCATCCGTGGGCGGAAGCAGAAGACGGCGCCATCGGCCTTGAAACCCTTCTGGCGGCGGCCTTGCGGCTTTATCATTCCGAGCAGGTCGACCTTGTCACCCTGCTTGGCGCGATGACCTGCCGCCCGGCGGACCGGCTGGGGCTGGAAACCGGACGTCTCTCCAAGGGAGCTCCGGCGGATGTGACAGTGTTCGATCCCGAGCGTCCCTGGGTCCTGGAAAAAAGTACCATCAAGTCACGTTCGAAAAATTCTCCCTTCGAGGATGCACGGTTCTCGGGGCGGGTGCTGCGCACGGTTGTCGGCGGGAAAACGGTTTTCAGCCACACCTGAACAAGCCCTTGTTTCCGTTCCAACGTTGATCCTGTTCGCGCCACAATTCTCCCTGAATCTGGCGCGAACGGAACTTCCAACGGAACATGCTGATGCGCCTGATCGCCCTTGCCTTTCTGATAACCGCGCTGTTTACCGGCAGCGCTTCGGCGGCTGATCTCTACATTAAGTACAAGCTTTACGCCCTTGGGCTGCCTATCGGCTCCGGCGTCCTGTCACTGGATATCGACAGCAAGTCCTATTCCGTCAGTGCCAACGGCCAGACCGCCGCCTTCGGACGGCTGGTGTCTGACGGCAAAGGCACAGTTGAAGTCGCTGGAACCGCACAAAAACTCGACCTGGAGCCAGCCCGCTACGCTCTTGACCTCAAGAGTGAAGACGAGACCGGAACCATCACCATGCGGATGCGTAAGGGCAGTATCGACGCTATCGAAGTTCGGCCGCCGCAGGATCGGATGAAGGAACGGGTCAAGGTAACCGCCGAGCATCTTAAGAGTGTTCTCGATCCCCTGACCGCCGCCGTGCTTCCTGCCCCGCAGGGACTTGCCAAGGAGAGCTGCAACAGGACATTGCGCATCTTCGACGGCAAGGAACGTTACGACGTTCACCTGCAGTACAAATCCCGCAAGGCCACCAGAACGTCTGATGGCCGGTTCAAGGGCGACGTCATAGTCTGCGGTGTCCGGTACGAACCCATTTCCGGCCACCGGCCTAAGCGCAAGTCGATCCAGCAACTCGCGGCAAACAAGTCCATGGAAGTCTGGCTCGCACCGGTTGGTGACAAGCCGTATCTCGTCCCGCTCCGGGCCAGTATTTCCCTTCCGTTCGGATCGCTGCTGGTGGAAGCGGAAAAATACAAGCTCTCGGAATAGACCCCGCGCTATTTCCCTGCAAAGACACTCTTTTCTCAGTTGCCGGACTTGATCCGGGCTGCCATGCAGTTACATTGCGATGGCTATTTATTATGCACGTCATTGGAGTATCGCGTGCCAGAACCGATCAGCTGGGCCTTTGCCTGGCCCTACTATCTCGCCGCCCTCGCCTTCGGCTATCTGCTCGGTTCGATTCCCTTCGGCCTGCTGTTCACGCGCATGGCCGGGCTTGGAGACATCCGCCAAATCGGCTCGGGCAACATCGGCACCACCAACGTTCTGCGCACCGGCCGCAAATCTCTGGCAGCTGCCACGTTGCTGGGGGATGGATTGAAGGGCACCGTTGCCGTTCTGATCGTCAATCACTTCTACGGCCAGGAAATGGCTCTTATCGCCGGCCTTGGGGCGTTTCTCGGGCATCTCTTCCCGGTGTGGCTGAAGTTCAAGGGCGGCAAGGGTGTAGCAACCTACCTCGGCATTCTGCTTGGCCTCTATTGGCCGATGTTCCTGCTCGCGGCTGGCATCTGGATCGGTATGGCCTTCCTGTTCCGTTATTCGTCTCTGTCGGCACTGACGGCTACCCTGCTGACCCCGATCGTGCTCTATCTCGTTTTCCATCAGGTCCAGATAGCTCAGATGTTCGTCTTGCTGTCGGTGCTGCTATGGGCCAAGCATCACGAAAACATTGGGCGGCTTCTGCGCGGGGAAGAAAGCAAGATCGGCTCGAAATCCAAACCGGCGGCCAATGCTTCGTCTCCGCCCGGCGATGAAAGCGCGTGAACCGCGTTTCTGAAAATATAACTCCCGGAAACCTCTCCGAGGCGGAACGTCTGGCGTGGCTTCGCCTAATACGATCGGAAAACGTCGGTCCCGTTACATTCGCGGAACTTCTGAAACATGCTGGCTCCGCTCAACGAGCGCTGGAGCTGCTTCCCGATCTTGCAAGGCGCGGCGGCAAGGCTAGCCGGATTTGTCCGCTTGAAGACGCTGAAGCCGAGCTGGATGCCCATGGGCGGATCGGGGCCCGTTTGATTGGCCTGCATGAACCCGACTATCCGCAACATCTTCGACATATCGACGGTCCGCCGCCGCTCCTGTCCGTCAAGGGCGGCACCTCCGCGCTGACCCGGGAACGGATGATTGCGATCGTCGGTGCCCGCAACGCTTCGCTTTCTGGCAGAAAACTTGCGACACGATTTGCACAGGGGCTTGGGGCAGAAGGCTTTTCAATCGTGTCCGGCCTCGCCCGCGGGATCGATGCTGCCGCCCATGAAGCCTCACTACAAACAGGTACCATCGCCGTGTTTGCGGGAGGCATAAATGTGCTCTACCCGCCGGAACACGACAGGTTGCTTGCTGCCGTTCTCGACACAGGAGGCGCCGTCATCAGCGAGATGCCTCTTGGCTGGAAACCCCGCAGCCGGGATTTTCCCCGGCGCAACCGGCTGATTTCAGGCCTGTCTCTGGGGGTCATCGTTATCGAAGCCGCCAAGGCCTCCGGCTCTCTTCATACCGCTCGTTATGCTCTTGAGCAGAACAGGGACATTTTCGCCGTACCGGGTTCCCCCCTGGATCCGCGTTCGGAAGGTGCCAACGGCTTGATCCGGCAGGGTGCGGCACTTGTCTCGACCGCCGACGATGTGCTGGAAGGCCTTGGTGGTCGACTGGCACCAACCCTTCCCTTTGGCAGGCAGTTCCGCGAAGAGAGCGAAACCGCCCCTCTTTCCCGCTCCGAACCGGATGGAAAGCTGCGTGACCGCGTCCTTGCGGCGCTTGGTCCAACCCCTGTGGACATGGATGAATTGATACGCTTTGCGGATGGTGATGCGAGGTCGGTTCACGTCGTGCTGCTGGAACTCGAACTTGCCGGACGCCTCGAAAGACACCGCGGCAACAAAATCTCCGCTTTGATGTAAGGGGCCGTTTTTCCTTGAATCTCAGTGGATAACCCGTATCTGGACCGAACCGCTTGACCCGGAAGGATCAAAGGTCCATTTGACAGGCGGCGCTTGATCCTTGATCGTCTGCGCCACTGAATTAGCACTCAGATCACCTTCTCCACCGGGCGGGGGCTCCGTATCCGGCAAAAATATTTTGGGTAAGAATGAACGTCGTCATTGTCGAATCGCCGGCGAAAGCCAAGACGATCAACAAATATCTCGGTTCCGACTATACGGTGCTGGCTTCCTACGGCCATGTGCGAGATCTGCCGGCCAAGGACGGCTCGGTGCTGCCGGACGACAATTTCGCCATGAGCTGGCAAGTGGATGCGAAGGCGCAGAAACGGCTGAGCGAAATCGCCAATGCGGTCAAGGATGCCGACCGCCTCATTCTCGCGACTGACCCTGACCGCGAAGGGGAAGCAATTTCGTGGCACGTTCTGGAAGTGCTGCAAAAGAAGAAGGTGCTGAAGGACAAGCAGGTCGAGCGCGTGGTTTTCAACGCGATCACCAAGAAGGCGATCCTGGAAGCGATGGACAATCCGCGCCAGCTGGATACGCCGCTGGTCGATGCCTATCTCGCCCGCCGAGCACTGGATTACCTGGTCGGTTTCACCCTGTCTCCGGTCCTGTGGCGCAAGCTGCCCGGTGCCCGTTCCGCCGGGCGCGTGCAGTCTGTCGCATTGCGGCTGATCTGCGACCGGGAAATGGAAATCGAAACCTTCAAGCCGCAAGAATACTGGTCGATCTTCGCCAACATGAAGACACCGACCGGGGACATGTTCCAGGCTGGCGTGACCGGTTTTGACGGCAAGAAAATCGGCCGTCTCGACATCAACAACGAAGCGGAAGCCACCGCGATCAAGACGATGCTGGAAAGTGCCAGCTTCAAGGTCGACAGCGTGGCTTCCAAGCCTGCGAAGCGCAATCCGGCGGCGCCGTTCACGACCTCCACCCTGCAGCAGGAAGCCTCACGCAAACTCGGGTTTTCCGCATCGCGCACCATGCAGGTGGCGCAGAAGCTTTATGAGGGCATTTCAATCGGTGGCGAGACTTCCGGTCTCATCACCTATATGCGTACCGACGGCGTTCAGATTGCCGGCGAAGCGATCGCTGCCGCCCGCTCCGTAATCGCCAAGGATTTCGGTGACAATTACGTTCCGGAAAGCCCGCGCGTCTATACCTCCAAGGCAAAGAACGCCCAGGAAGCACACGAAGCGATCCGGCCAACGGACCTTTCGCGTCGCCCGAAGGATGTCGCCCGGTTCCTGGATCCGGACCAGGCCAAACTTTATGAGCTTGTGTGGAAACGGACCATGGCCTCTCAGATGGAGTCGGCCGTTCTGGAACGGACCACCATTGAGATTCTCGCCGACGGTTCCGGTAAACGCGCCAATCTGCGTGCCACTGGCTCCGTCGTCCGCTTTGACGGTTTTCTTGCGCTTTACCAGGAAGGCCGGGACGACGAGGAAGACGAGAACTCCAAGCGTCTACCAGCGGTCGATGAAGGTGCCGCGCTGACGGCTGCCTCTGTCGACGGGACCGCACAAGCCATCGAAGCCTCGCAGCATTTCACGACACCGCCGCCGCGCTACACCGAAGCGAGCCTGGTCAAGAAGATGGAAGAGCTTGGCATCGGCCGGCCGTCCACCTATGCCTCGACGCTCCAGACCCTGCGCGACCGTGACTATGTCGAACTCGACAAGAAGCAGCTTGTTCCGATGGACAAGGGCCGCATTGTTACCGCGTTCCTGGAAAGCTTCTTCCAGCGCTATGTCGAATTCGACTTCACAGCGAGCCTGGAAGAACAGCTCGACAAGATTTCCGCAGGCGAGCTTTCCTGGCTCGACGTGCTACGTGATTTCTGGACCGGGTTCTCCGGCGCGGTCGATGAAATCAAGGACCTGCGCGTTGCCCATGTCATCGACGCGCTGAACGAGCTGCTCGGGCCGCATATCTTCCCGCCGAAGGAGGATGGCACCGATCCGCGCAAGTGCCCGTCCTGCGACACAGGTCAGCTATCGCTCAAGGTCAGCCGCTGGGGCGCTTTCATCGGCTGCTCCAACTATCCCGAGTGCGGCTTTACACGGCAGCTCGGCAAGCCGAGCGGTGAAGACGGCGAAGGTGACGACGGCCCGAAGGTTCTCGGCACCGATCCGGAAACCGGCCTTGACGTTTCCCTGCGCAACGGCCGCTTCGGCCCCTATGTTCAGCTGGGCGAGGAAGCCAAGCCGAAACGAGCCTCCCTGCCCCGTGGCTGGTCCGCACCGGACATGGATCTGGAAAAGGCGCTACAGCTTCTGTCGCTGCCACGCGAGGTGGGGCCACACCCGGAAGACGGCAAGATGATCTCGGCCGGTATCGGTCGCTACGGGCCCTTCGTGCTGCATGAAGGCACCTATGCCAACCTGTCCACACCAGACGAAGTGTTCTCCGTCGGCATCAACCGTGCTGTCGATGCTCTTGCGCAGAAACGCGCCAAGGGTGGTGGACGCGGCGGTGCAGCGGCAACGCCGCTGAAGGAGCTTGGCGATCATCCGTCCGAAGGTGGCCCGATCAATGTTTATGACGGGCGCTATGGGCCTTACGTCAAGCACGGCAAGATCAACGCCACGCTACCGAAGGACACCGACCCCAAGGCCGTGACGATGGAACAGGCGCTGGAGCTGATCGCGGCAAAGGCCTCCAAGGGCGGCACCAAGAAGAAGGCGGCTGCCAAGAAACCTGCTGCGAAGAAAACAGCAACCAAAAAGACGGCCACCAAGAAGACGACGGCAAAGTCATCCGCAAAGGCAAAGGTCGATGCGTCGTCCGAAGAGGTGCCCTGGGATGATGCGAGTTGAGCGCAAAACGGATTAACACGCGCAAGCACACCAATCGAAAACACGCCAAGGTTCCGGGTGAAATGCCGTCACGCGAGGATATTCTCGCGTTTGTTGCAGATAACCCGGGGCGTGCGGGCAAGCGCGAGATTGCCCGTCATTTCGGTATTATAGGCGGGGCCCGCATCCATCTGAAAAAGATGTTGAAGGACCTGACCGACGACGGTCTGATGGAAAAGCGCAACAAGCGCATGATCCGTCCTGGCGATCTGCCGCCGGTTTTCGTGGCCAATCTCATTGCACGCGACCGGGACGGTGAGCTGATCGCGACCCCTGTCGACTGGGACGACGAGGCTGGCACTCCGCCGAAAATTCTGGTGCTGACCGGCAAGACCAAGGCGACGCAACCCGGCCTGGGTGACCGCGCACTCGTGCGCCTGACCGAAGCTGAGAGCGGCCCCGAAACAGAACATGTCGCTCGCGTCATCCGCGTTTTGGAAAAGCGTCAGGGTGCAATCCTCGGAATTCTGCGGAAGCGTGACGGCACCCGCCCGCCCTATCTCGAACCGATTGACCGCAAGCAGCGGGAACTCGACATCGATCCGCGTGACCTCAAGGACTCAGAGGACGGAGATCTTGTCAGCGTTCAGGTGACGCGCTCCGGCCGCTACGGCCATCCCGTCGCGTCGGTGGTTGAGCGCTTCGGCTCGATGAATTCGGAAAAGGCGGTTTCGGAGATCGCCCTGCAATCGCATGGCATTCCGCATGTCTTTCCGGCAGCTGTAGAAGCGCAGGCCGAGAGCGCAAAGCCGGTGGAGAAACTCGGCAAGCGCGAGGACTGGCGGCAGGTGCCGCTGATCACCATCGACCCGCCCGACGCAAAAGACCACGACGACGCCGTCTACGCCGAAGCGGACGAGGACCCTTCCAACGAAGGCGGCTATATTTGCTATGTGGCGATTGCGGATGTCGCATACTACGTCACCCCCGGCTCTCCGATGGACCGGGAAGCGAACCTGCGCGGCAACTCGGTCTATTTTCCCGACCGGGTGATCCCGATGCTGCCGGAGCGAATTTCCAACCAGCTCTGCTCGCTCCGGGAAAAGGAAGACAAGCCGGCGCTTGGCGTGCGGATGGTGTTCGACAAGACCGGACGCAAGACCGGCCACACCTTTCACAGGGTGCTGATGCGTTCGGCGGCAAAACTCTCCTATCTGCAGGCCCAGAAGGCGATTGACGGCACGACAGACGAGAAGACCGAAACCCTGCTCGACGGCGTCCTGAAGCCGCTATGGGCCGCTTACGCCGTGCTGAAGAGGGGACGTGAGGCGCGCGAACCGCTGGAACTCGATCTGCCGGAACGCAAGATCAAGCTGAAACCGGATGGAACTGTCGATCATGTCTATGTTCCGGAGCGTCTGGACGCCCACAAGCTGATCGAAGAATTCATGATCCAGGCGAACGTGGCAGCCGCCGAAACGCTGGAGCAGAAGAAAACGCCCCTGCTCTACCGGATCCACGATGCCTCGACCCCGGAAAAGCTGGAAAGCCTGAAAGACTTTCTGTCGACGATCAACATCAAGCTGCCGTCCTCCGGTGGTCTCCGCCCCTCCGCCTTCAACGGCATACTTGCCAAGGTGAAGGACACACCGCAGGCCAATCTCGTCAACGAGGTGGTCTTGCGCAGCCAGGCCCAGGCAGAATACGCCCCGCAGAACATCGGCCATTTCGGCTTGAACCTGCGGCGGTACGCGCATTTCACGTCACCGATCCGCCGGTATGCCGATCTGATCGTGCACCGTGGGCTGATATCCGCGCTCGGGCTTGGCAAGGATGGCTTGCCGGAAGGTATCGAGACGAAACTGGAGGCCATCGGCGCTGAAATCTCGGCCGCTGAACGGCGGGCAATGCTTGCCGAACGCGACACCATCGACCGTCTGATTGCCCTTTGGATGAGCGACCAGATCGGCGCGAGTTTTCAGGGCAGAATTGCAGGGGTGGTCAAGTCCGGCATGTTTGTTCGCCTGACCGACACAGGTGCCGACGGCTTCGTACCGGCCTCCACAATCGGCCTCGATTATTATCGCTATGACGAAGGGTCGCACGCCCTGATAGGTGACAAAACCGGCGAGACCTACCAACTTGGCGATCAAGTGGAGGTCCGGCTGGTGGAAGCAGCCCCCTTTGCCGGTGCACTGACATTCGAGCTGCTGAGCCACGGCAGCATTGCCGGCAAACGCATCCGGAAAGCCGCGCCAAAGGTGCGGCGCGGGCCGCCGAAGGGCGGACGCGGCAAGGCCTCACCGAAGAAACAGGGTCGAAGGAGATCTTCGTGACGGTCCGGTATGAACTGCACGACAAACTGGAAACGCCGGATACAGCATCCGAAAAACCGCGGCGCAACGTTCTTCAGGCCATGCTGCGCGGTGCCGGCAACCGGTGCATGAACTGCGGAAAAGGCAAGGTGTTCGATGGCTTCCTTCAGCCACACTATGCCTGCTCTGTCTGCGGCGAGGAGTTTCATCACCATCGCGCGGACGACGCCCCGCCCTATTTCACAATCACCATTGTCGGCCACATTATCGTTCCTGGCCTTCTGGCCGTGGAAGTGTTGTGGCATCCCGCGTTGTGGATCCATATGTCTCTCTGGGTACCGCTGACGCTGATCCTGTCGCTGTCGCTTCTGCGACCGATCAAAGGTGCGCTGATCGGTCTGCAGTGGGCGCTCTACATGCATGGTTTTGACCCGGATGCGGAAGACGACACGCCTCCCATTCCGGTGCCTTCCGAAAGGGTTACATGAGCGGTTCGTTCGAAAAGCAGCTGGCAAAAGACGAAAAAGCCGGAAACTATCCGTATATCCGTCCCAAGGATGCCGCAACGCTGCTCATTCTGGACCGCGACGATCGGGGTTCCGTGAAGCTGCTGATGGGCCGTCGTCACATGCGCCATGCCTTCATGCCGGGAAAATTCGTGTTCCCTGGTGGCCGAGTGGATGTCTCCGATTCCCGTGTGACCGACGTGCTTCCCTATCATCCGGACGTCGAGGCAAAGCTTACGCAGGACCTGAAGAACGCCAAGTCTGCCGCGCGCGTTCGTGCACTGGCCCTGGCCGCCATTCGGGAAACCTATGAAGAGGCCGGGCTGTTTATCGGCCGTCTGGCGCACAACAACCACCTGCACCTTGGTACCGGCTTCGAGGCATTTGCCGAGCGCGGCATACAGCCCGACCTGAGCGGCCTTCGGATGATTGCGAGGGCCATCACCCCACCGCAACGCCCGCGACGCTTCGACACCCGTTTTCTGGCCGTCTGGGCGGACGCCATTGCCGACAGGTTGCCCGATGGAACCGGCCCGTCCGGCGAACTGGAAGACTGTGCCTGGCTGACTTTCGAAGAGGCGAGGCAGAAGGATCTGCCGATGATCACCAACAAGATCCTGACCGACCTGGAAGACAGGCTGGCGAAAGACCCTGAGCTTTCACCGACGACGCCTGTCCCCTACTATTTCTTTCGCAAGGGCGGTTTCGTGAAGCAGGAGCTCTGAAGTTACCTGTACCTGGCGGATTGCCGGCCATTGTAACACACAAAGGTGTGTCCAGGCTTATGCCTTTCCTGATTGCCCTTTCCGGTTTACCCGGCGTCGGCAAGTCGACGATAGCAAAGGATCTGAGCGGGCGGCTGCCCGCATTTCTTTTGCGTGTGGATGCGGTTGAAGCTGCCCTCAAACGCAGTGTCTTGCACATTCATCCGGCTGAAGACGCGGGTTACCTCGCCCTTGCTGCTATCGCTGCCGGAAACCTGGAACTTGGTCACAACGTCGTTGCCGATACGGTCAACCCGGTTGCCGAATCCAGGCAATTGTGGAGGGAAACCGCTCAATCAACCGGCGCGACACTGCTGAATGTCGAGATTGTCTGCTCGGATGAGCGCGAACACCGCAAGCGCGTTGAAAGCAGGGAAACCGAGATTGACGGACTGACCCTGCCCCGGTGGCCTGAGGTACGAAGTCATGAATACGAACCGTGGACGGAACCATGTCTCCAGCTGGATAGTTCCAGCCTGAGCGTGGACCAATCGGTTGATACGATAACGAGGGCTTTGACAGCACTGCGGCAGAATGGCTGACATGGTTCGAAAAGGCGGCTGAACCATAGCAAGTGCTTGACTTTCGCGCTGCGATGAGTAGTTTGCGCGCTGATTTCAGACATTGGGGCAGATTCATCGCCAGCCATCTGGCCGCAAGAACTCTTTGCCCGACAACAGAGAACAGGATCCAAGGCCATGGCCAAGGCGACAACAATCAAGATCAAGCTCCTCTCCACGGCTGACACCGGCTTCTTCTATGTCACCAAGAAGAACTCCCGTACGATGACCGAGAAGATGGTCAAAAAGAAATACGACCCGGTTGCCAAGAAGCACGTCGAGTTCAAGGAAACCAAGATCAAGTAAGATCTGGTTCCTGATGATTTTTAAAGAACCCGCCGGAAACGGCGGGTTTTTTCATGCGTGGCCGAATGTGATTTTGAAATTTTGTCGGCGCAGGTCAGCGTCGTGAAACCTGTTTCCACAAATGATTACTGTGCGGACGCAGAGGCACGACGACGCAGCTTCAGCATTGCTGCTGGTGCTGCTTCTTGATTTTCGGTTGAAAGATTAGTGGTCGGCGGGAACACGGCATTCGAGGAGGCCACTCATCGGCCGGTTCCCTGCCGACCTGCCCCACGGACCCAGGAGATGCGGCGGACCTGAGCACTCCGAGGGGAAACTGTATTGCCCGTTTTGACGCTACGGCATTCTTTACCACGTCATTGAGGCGATCAGGAAAAACACTAATCTGCGGTCACACTACCTGAATGTTGCCTGATTGCAATATTTTCCGCAAAATATGCACAGAAACAATGCCGTTTTAGTAAATCCGTAACCTTAATATGAAGAGCGCGTGAACGCGAGGTTTTGCGATTCGCAGGAATTGGTTGCACGCAGCCATGCCAAACAACCGTGAAACCTTGCAGAAATCTTTATCCGCCGCAGTTCTACCGGCGGCGGCCCGTTACGCTTCGCCGAGATATGCCCGAACTGTTTCCAGGAATTTCGCTACGGAGATCGGCTTGGATATGTAAGCTTCGCACCCGCCCTGCCGGATACGCTCCTCATCGCCCTTCATCGCGAAAGCGGTCACGGCGATAACCGGGATGGAAGCGATATCCTCGTCTTCCTTGATCCATTTCGTGACTTCCAGCCCCGACACTTCCGGCAGCTGAATATCCATCAGGATCAGATCGGGATGATGCTCACGGGCCAACTGCAAGGCTTCGATGCCGGTCCGGGTCTGCAATGTATTATAGCCGTGCGCTTCGAGCAGATCATGAAACAGCTTCATGTTCAGCTCGTTGTCTTCGACGATCAACACGGATTTTGCCATATGTCCGGCCCTTTACCCGGCCTCTTGCCGGTCCCATTTTATCTTCGCAGCACATTTTAGTCCGCGGTAGAACCCTTCCCCGGTCCGCATTAAATTTCTTCTAACCCGGAATCGTTTCAGAAAGGCAAAAAAACACAATGAAAAATATACAGAGCAAGTCATTGTCCGTTGAAGAAGCACAAGGAATTGCTACTGAAGCTCTTCTCCAGCTCAGCCGTGACCCGGAACAGATCGGCAGGTTTCTTGCTTTTTCTGGAATTGGACCGGAAATGATTCGAGAAGCGGCGGGAGAACCTGGGTTTCTTGCCGGTGTGCTCGAGTTCTACATGATGGACGAAGCGCTGCTGCTTGCCTTTTGTGAAAATGCCGGGATACGGCCAACGATGATGGCCGCTGCACGCTACGCAATTGCCGGCGAAGACGAAGACCATGCCTGAACCGACGCAAGTGCTGCCCGAAGTTCTTGCGCAGATCCAGGCACTGCCGTTTTCGAACCGCCCTTTGATCATCTGCGATGTGGATGAAGTGATTTTGCATCTGATCGCTCATCTGGAAGACTATCTTCACGCTCGTGACCTGGCTTTCCTGAAGTACGAGTACAGGCTGACCGGCAATATTGGTCGGCGGGACAATGGTGAACCTCTGTCGTCCGACGACGTTCGCAGACTGCTTCTGGAGTTCTTCGACGAGGTCAGCCATCGTCAGGACATGGTCCCCGGTGCAGGCGATGCGCTCAATGCACTTGCACAGCAATGGGACGTTATCCTGCTGACCAATCTGCCCGGAGGTCACAACAAGCCAGTGCGGGAAAAGCTGCTCACCGGGCTCGGTATCACCTTTCCGTTGCTGACGAATTCCGGTCCCAAAGGTGGTGCGGTTGCTGCTCTGTCTCGTGGACGTCCGGAGCCGGTTGTCTTCATTGACGACAGTCCGACCAACCACACCTCCGTAAACGCGACCCTGCCGTCTGCTGTCCAGATACAGTTCATCGCTGACGCCAGATTTCTGCAGACCACTGAAAAGGCAGGTTACATCGATCTGTTGAGCAGCGATTGGCAGGAGACGGCCGCCTTTATCGGAGCTATTCTGCAGGGCTCGAACCGAAACCAGCAGAGCGGCTGATTGCCCATCCGCACCGCAGCCGATTGCCAACGCCGTGTCCCAACCCGTTCCGCCCTTACGTGCCCTTTGCCGAGACTGCGGTGCACGCCTCGCCCCGTCGGCAGCCAGGTGTACCCGCTGCGGCAGCCCGAGGCTGGTCAAGCATCCGGAACTCGACACGCTGGCCATTGCCCACATTGATTGCGACGCCTTTTATGCTTCTATCGAAAAACGCGACAATCCGGAGCTGCAGGACCAGCCGGTAATCGTTGGCGGAGGTCAGCGCGGTGTGGTTTCCACATGCTGCTACATCGCCCGCATCTACGGTGTGCGGTCCGCAATGCCCATGTTCAAGGCGCTTGAGGCTTGCCCGCAAGCGATCGTGATCAAGCCTGACATGGCCAAATACGCGAGCGTCGGCAAGGAGATACGTGAACGCATGCGTGCGCTCACACCCCTGGTGGAGCCTTTGTCCATCGACGAAGCCTTTCTTGATCTGACGGGCACCGAACGCCTTCACAAGAAGTCTCCGGCGGAAACACTCGCCGGCTTCATACGCGACATGGAAGCCGATATCGGCATATCGGCGTCTGTCGGCCTTGCCCCCAACAAGTTTCTGGCAAAACTTGCGTCCGATCTCGAAAAGCCGCGTGGTTTCTCCGTCATCGGCGCAGCGGAAGCCGAAGACGTGCTGGCGGCCATGCCTGTGGGCCGCATCTGGGGTGTCGGCAAGGTGTTCCAGCAGAAACTGGAGAGGGACGGCATTCGGACAATCGGACAGCTGCAGGAAATGGAAGCGACGGATCTCGCTCGCCGATACGGCACCATCGGCCTGCGTCTGGCGCGTCTTTCGCATGGAGACGACAGCCGTGAAGTCACTCCTGAACGGGGTGCAAAAAGCGTTTCTGCGGAAACCACCTTCTTCACCGACATCTCGAGTTTCGATACCCTGCGCCCCATTCTCAGAAACCTGGCCGAGAAAGTGTCTGCGAGGCTCAAGAAGGCGGAACTCTCAGGGCGCGGTGTGACTTTGAAACTGAAAACCGCCGACTTCAAGACGATCACCCGCGCCAGGCATTTTTCCGATCCGACCCAATTGGCCGACAAGATCTACGCGGCGGGTGAAAATCTTCTTCAGATCGAAGCCGATGGCCGCCGTTTCCGGCTTATCGGCATAGGCGTCAGCGATCTGGAAAATGCGGACCGCGCCGATCCGAGAGACCTGCTCGACCAGTCAGCCGAACGACGGAAGAATGCGGAACTTGCCGTGGATCGGCTTCGGGACAAGTTCGGAACGTCAGCTGTCGAACTCGGCCTCACGCACGCAGCGCGCGCGGCGAAGGAAGCCAAGAAGCAGGGTGACAAGTAGTCCGCCTGTCACCCGATTATTTCAAGAAGCGGTCTTGCCCGGTTACTGCTGCGGGCACTCGGTCTCATCGTAAAGCTCCAGCGATGCCATCTTGCCTTGGATGGTGAAATCGCCGTAGTCGAGCTTCAGGTGTCCGCTGATGCCGTTTTCATACAGCCAGAATGACAGCTGATAGACCGGCAGAAGCTCTCCACTTGCGTCTTCGGCACTCGGGTCGAAGTAGGCGACGGTAACGGGCCAGTAGCCCTTGCCGGACAGCGGTGCATCCACGTGGTCAGCATCGGTTTTTGCGTCGTTGACGGCTTTGGCACCGATCACCGTCGTCGTGGCATAAACCTTTTCCCCGGTTTCGGCGCCGTCATAGATGTCGGCTGCAACAAAATGGACGCCCGCCTCGGCCGACTTCATGATCGTCAGAAGATGCTCCGTCGGAAACAGCACTTCCCGGCCAATCTCCAGCGATTTTTCCGAAGGTTCCTTCAGTTCGACAGTGCGTGCTTTCTTTCCGCTCCGTGCCGTTCCACGGGTCGCTTCGACCAGTTTCTGATCGACAAAGGTCTTGGAGAGGAACTGGTAGCTCTCGGCGCGTGGCTCTTCGAAGGAAGTCGTCTGCAGATCAGTGATCTGTGAACCACCGTCGGTATTCTGGAACTCGGTGACAAAGCGGAAGTTTACGCTGTAGCCCTCGCAGGCGCTTCCGGAGAAATCGTAGACCATGCGTCCGTTGAGGCCCGCGATCCCGGCTTGCTCCTCGCTGTCTCCCAGGTTCATGTCGTAAACGGCGCGATGGGGCACGAGTTTAAAGCCGACAGTGCCGCTCGCATCGGCGTCGGTCGCGCCAGACACCGCAAAAGCTGCGGTGGCCAAAACGATCGCACCAACGGTCGAGGACACGGACTTCGGAACGCATTGCATCAAAAAAACCTCATTCTCGTCCTGGTGGAAACGCCACCTGGACCGGTTCCACACATTATGCGGCAAACTGCACATTCCGCCACCGCGAATGTGCAGCCATGCCCCAAGCCCCACTGGCCTGTTATTTCACAAATCGTCCTTCTCAAGTGGTGACCGTGGCAATCGAAACCAAGCTCCTCCACAGTTTCCTTTTACCGTACACACCCCATTTTGACCTTGTCACCTGTGACGAATTACGCCAAGACACGCTGAAAGCTCTCAAACTTGGAGACCCCCATGAGCAGCGCGATCGAAGCCCGGCTGAACGAACTTGGCATCACCCTTCCGGAAGCGGCGGCACCCGCGGCCAACTACGTGCCTTTCCTGCAGACCGGCAATCAGCTGTTCGTTTCCGGCCAGTTGCCGATGGCAGGCGGCAAGCTTCAGATCTCCGGCAAGCTGGGTGACGGTCTGGGCATCGATGAAGGCAAGGCCGCTGCCAAGCTGTGCGCCATCAACCTGCTTGCTCAGGCTAAGGCTGCCACCGGAAATCTCGACAAGGTTGCCCGACTGGTGAAGATCGTCGGCTTCGTGAACTCCACGGCCGAATTCGTCGACCAGCCGCAGGTCATCAACGGCGCATCCGACTTCCTGGTAGAAGCGATGGGCGAAAAGGGCCGCCATGCGCGCTCCGCCGTCAGCGCCGCGTCCCTGCCCTTCGGTGCTGCTGTCGAGATCGAAGCGATTTTCGAAATCGAAGACTGACTACTTGCGGGGAGCCTGGCCTCCCCCACTCTCTTCCCGAAGCCACACCGGCCGGTGAGGCATTTTCCTTCCTGACGAGCCCCCGCCATGACACCGGAACTCGAAGCCATCTTCGCCCGCCCGATCGCCCATCGGGGTTATCACGATGCCGACAACGGCGTCATTGAGAACACGCCTACCGCAATTCAGCATGCGATCGACAAAAATTTCGCGATCGAGGTGGATGTTCAGGAAACGGCAGACGGCGAAGCTCTTGTGTTCCATGACTACACGCTGGAGCGCCTTGCGGAGGGAACCGGCAGGGTTATCGATCTGGCCGCATCCGAGCTCACCAGCATTCACATGAAGACCGGCACAGACAAGCTCTGGCTCCTGAAGGATCTGTTCGATCTTGTCGACGGCCGCGTCCCGCTGGTGGTCGAGATCAAGTCGTTGATGCGCCGTGATGCGCAAATGGACTTTGTCCGGCACGTGACGGACCAGGTGGCGGGCTATAAGGGCCCTGCATGCATCAAGTCATTCGATCCGGACATGTTGTCCATAGCAAAGGCACGCAACGCCTCGGTGCTGCGCGGTATCGTCGCCGACGGCGCCGAGCCCGGACCTGACTATGCCCGCTACAGCCGTGTCGACCGGTTCATCCTGCGCCATATCCTGCATGCACCGCGCACGCGCCCGCATTTCATTTCCTACGGTGTCAAGGACCTGCCAAAGGCCGGACCCAGTCTGCTGCGCTCTGTGTTCAAGGTGCCGCTGATGTCCTGGACGGTGAGGACCACCGAACAACGTGAAAAGGCTGATCGCTACGCAGACCAGATCGTTTTCGAGGGCTTTGATCCGGACAGGAGCGCAGCCCGTTCCCTTTAGAAATAACCATTACACGACATCAACCTCTTGCACTGCAAAATGCCAGCGCTACATCAAGAGTATGGTTTCAAACTTTGGTTTCTTCTGACGCATGACCTCCTCCCGGTCCACGGACGGCAACTCCCCGGCTACAGATGACGGCGGACAGACAGCGACCTTGCGAATCCTGTCTTCCTTGAAGGATGTCACTGCCTCCAACTGGGATCAGGTGGCCAATCCAGGCTGGCAGCTTTCCGGACGGGGGCTCTTGAAGAAAGACCCGAAATGCGAGGCGCTGGCCGAGCTTTCCGGGGCACTTGGCGGCAGTTCCGAATTTGCCGGTGAGGACATCGATTTCAACCCGTTTCTGTCCCACGCTTTTCTGGAGGCTCTGGAGGCTTCCGGATGTGCAACGGAAGCGACAGGCTGGCTGCCCAGACACATGGTGCTGGAAGATAGCGGCGGCGAGGTCCTCGGTGCCGTGCCGGCCTATCTCAAGAGCCATTCGCAAGGCGAATATGTGTTCGACCACGGTTGGGCCGACGCCTTCTACCGTGCAGGCGGTGACTATTATCCCAAACTTCAGATCAGCGTGCCCTTCACGCCGGCAACCGGACGCCGGTTTCTGACAGGTGCCGGCGTCAACCGTGAAGCGGGCCTGCAAGCGCTTGCCGCCGGTCTGGTACAGGTGTGTCAGCGCTCCGGGGCTTCATCCGTGCATGCCACTTTCCTGACCAAACCGGAATGGGACAGTCTGGGTGAACTAGGATATCTGCAGCGGACCGATCAGCAGTTTCACTGGGAAAACCACGGTTACGACAATTTCAACGGCTTTCTGGCAGATCTGGCGTCGCGCAAACGCAAGGCCGTCAAGAAAGAGCGGCGCGAAGCCCTGAGCGCAGAGGGCATTGAGGTGGAATGGGTCACCGGGTCCGATCTGACCGAGGCCCATTGGGACGCCTTCTACAAATTCTACATGGACACGGGTTCACGGAAGTGGGGCCGCCCCTATCTGAACAGAAAATTCTATTCGCTGATCAATGAGAGGCTGGCTGACCGCACCTTGCTGGTTCTTGCCAAACGGCATGGCCAATACATTGCCGGGGCCCTCAACTTCATCGGCTCGCACACCTTGTTCGGGCGCCATTGGGGCTGCACCGAGCACCATCCGTTCCTGCATTTCGAGCTCTGCTACTACCAGGCGATCGACTTTGCCATCGCCAACAAGTTGAAGCGCGTTGAAGCCGGCGCTCAAGGCGCCCACAAGCTGGCGCGCGGCTATCTGCCGACCACAACCTATTCCGCCCACTGGATCGCCCATGAAGGGCTACATCAGGCTGTCGCCGATTTTCTGGAACACGAACGCCTTGCCGTCGAACGCGAGAACGAGGCGCTGGCCGAACACGCACCATTCCGCAAGATCAACCAAGAGACCTGAACCTTGGTGTGCACTTAGCAATCAAGCCGCATTTCGTATTGTTGCAGCAGCTCTTCCGCACCTGACAGGCGCAGGAATGCGTTGGCGCTTTGCGCAGCGGTGTCGACGTTGACAAACCGAAGTTCGGATCCGCCCAGGGCCTCCATCAGCCCCTGCAACAAGGCTCGGCCAATGCCTTGGCGACGATGGTTCTTGTGAACGGCGATCTGCGCGACCGCGCCATCGGCAAAACTCGCCCCCCACCCCAGAATTTCATCGTCCTGACGAACAGCCAGAAGATGGATATCCGGGCTCAAACCACGAAGCCCGGCAATACTGTTCTGGGGGGTCGGCAAGGTATCGAAATAGGGGCCGGTATCATCGGGAAGATCGTTCAACCCGATCCGCTCCAGCACCCACTTTCCGACATGCGCCTTGAGCGCCTTGCTGTTCACGAGCCGAAAGACACCAAGTGTCCTTTCGCGGCGAAAGCCAAAGGCTTCATAAGCAGCAACCGCCTTTTCGTTTGTCGTGATGACCTCAAGCTGCAGACCTTTCGCGCCGGCCTCAAGCTGCTTTTCGATGACCGCTGCAAGAAGCTTTCTCGACAGGCCTTTGCGACGATGCGCAGGACTGGTCCCGACGGACAACGTATAGGCCCTGTCGCCATATCTGGAGTTTGGCAAGCTCGAAAGCCAGAAGGCTGCAATCTCTTCCCCTGCCATCGCCACGAAGGAATGCTCTGCCGAAAACCCGCGCTGGCGCTGAAACTCACGGAAATCCTTCTCGCTCAGATGCAGTGGCGTGACGTAATCCGAGAAAGCAGTGTTCAAGGCCTCGCACAGCTGGTCAGCACCAAACGAGCGGCAATCGACAATCTGGTAGGACATGGAAGTTTCCGAGAAATGCGGGAGGTCGCAAGGAACCTCCGGTCCCTGTTCCAGGAGCCCGGAGCAATGTGCAACGTCGGTCGTTCATGACCGGCGCCATCACGATTTCTGTCATGAAGGTGAGGTCAGTCGTAGGCGTCCACGACGTCGTACATCACCGGTTCGAAACTCTTGCACAATGAACTGATACGCCGGTTGCGCTCACGCATTTCCGGTGAACGCAACATGGCCAGGAAATCCTCCCGTCGCCGCCACTGCGAATAATTGGCGATACGGGTTTGAGCATCGTTGACATGCAGCCCGGCACCAATGAAGCCCGGCTGATGGCTAATGAAATTCTCGTAGGCGTCCTTCAGTTCGTCCAGAAGGTCGTAGCATGTGCCCGGTGTCATTTCGAAAGTGGTAATGACGGTCTGGCAATCGCGGTCGCTTGAAATTTCAGGCATGGGGCTCTCCTCCTCCGCCGGTACCTCCGAGGCTGGCACGTTTTTAGCGGACCGGCAATATGGGGAGGATTACGTGGCACGGTGGATCATCCATCCTGCTTTACGGCTTTACGCTTCCAATTACCTTTGTGAGCCTCTTTCAGGCCGGCTCGACCCCCTCAACTTTCATGCTGTTCACCGCCTGGAGCGCAAGGGACAGCAGGTTTTCGAAATGGGTGGTTCGGGAAGACCCGCATCGCCAGACGAGATGCATCGTCCGGCGCATCGGCAAGCCCTCGATCTTCTTCAACAGAAGATCCGGCTCCTTTCCGAACTCGGACGCAATGTAAGCGGCGGGAAAGAGAGCCAGCCCCATGCCGATCGAAGCCATCTGGCGCAAGGCATCAAGGCTTGTGCCTTCATAGTCCTGCCGGAAGTCCGCTCCCGCGGCATGTGCCAACGCCTGAACATCGTTGTGGAGGCGAAACCCCTGACCGAGTGCAAGCAGCTTCTCGCCGCGCAACATATCCACCGGGATCACTTCGACGCCAGCCAAGGGGTGCGACTTCGGCACGGCAAGTGAAACGCTTTCCCGGCACAGCACCTGTGCCGTCCACTGATCCGATGACGCAAAATCCGGTGTCAGAATGCAGTCGAGCGCACCGGACATCAGTCCCTCTTCCAGGAGATTGGGCCTGTCTTCGCGGATGTAGAGCTCGAGAAGTGGAAATTCACGTTTCAGGATTGGCAACAGGTAGGGCATGAAATACGGCCCGAATGTGGGCGAGACCCCAAGGCGGATCAGACCGCCGAGATTGGATTGCCCTGCCTGGGCGACAGTCACGATTTCGTCGAGATTTTCGAGGGTACGCCGTGCAAGCGGCAGCAGGCGCTCACCGGAGGCCGTCAGGCTGATCCCCCCACTGCCGCGCTCCAGCAAGGTGCAGCCAAGTTGCTCTTCAAGCAGCTTGAATTGCGCCGAAAGCGTCGGCTGCGAGACGTGGCAGCGAGAGGCAGCCCTGCCGAAGTGCAAGGTTTCTGCAAGTGCAACGAAATAGTCCAGCTGCCGTGACGATGGCCGGAACCGCATGTCGCCTCCCTGTATGATAGATAAATTCTATCAATTCAATCGAAACAATGTATTTCATCTATTCTCTCCTCGTATCCATATCAAGGGTGTCGAAGACACAGCCCACGAAAGAGGAGCAGGCGATGTACAACAGACTGAAGTCGCTGCGCAGCCAGCACAACACCCTGGATTCTCTGATCCGCAGAGAGGAAATGCACCCTTATCCGGATACGCAGCACATACGGTCGTTGAAGAAATTCAAGCTTCGGTTACGGGATGAGATTACCCGGATCGAGACCAACCTGAGCTCCTCTCAGCTGGTCTATTGACCGGCAACACAACGCCAATCGGGAGGTTTTGAATGAATCCGTTCCTGCCATTCTTTTCACCCTTTGCAGCCCTGCAGCGCACGCCTTCCAGACAGTCCCGCCTGAAGGATATCGATGCTCGCATGGCTTCGTTCCTGCGCGAGAAACAGACGTCGGGCGCCGCCTGCCCCAAGGTGCTCGACAACGTCAAGACCGCAAGGAGCACAGTCCAGCGCGAGATGGTCTCGGCACGTTAGAACCACGTCCCGAAAAGAGGACGGGTTCTCGGCCCCAACCGGATTTCCGCCATCCGGACCACGCTGACCATCCAGCTGGACATCCCGCCCGCAGGCCTCGCGGGCGGGTTTTCTTTTTCGTTGCCTTACCGTAAGCCGCGCTTTCTAATTCAGCTCGAAACAGTGTTTCGGCAACGGCTCAGGGAAACCCGCATGACCTCATCGCCCTACTACTCTCCAAGCGGCGGTCACCCGCCACAAACCCAGCTGCTGACCGACCGGGCCGTCTTCACGGAGGCTTATGCCGTCATCCCGAAGGGAACGATGCGTGACATCGTCACCAGTTATCTGCCGTTCTGGGAAAAGACCCGGCTTTGGGTGCTGTCACGCCCCCTCTCCGGATTTGCAGAGACCTTCTCCCAATACATCATGGAAGTGCAGCCGGGCGGCGGCAGCAAGAACCCGGAGCAGGACGCCGATGCAGAAGCCGTTCTCTTCGTGGTGCAAGGAAAACTGACACTGACAATCGAGGGGACTGTGCACGTACTGGAAGACGGTGGATACGCCTATCTACCGGCCGGTTGTGCCTGGACGGTCGAAAATTCGGCCGATGCTCCAGTCCGGTTTCACTGGATCCGAAAAGCCTATGAAGCAGTCGAGGGACTGGCTGCCCCGGATGCATTCGTAACGAACGAAAAACAGATCAAGCCGACCGAAATGCCGGGGACGGACGGCAAGTGGGCAACCACCCGTTTCGTCGCGCCGGAAGACCTGCGTCATGACATGCATGTGACCATCGTTACCTTTGAACCGGGTGCCGTTATCCCGTTTGCCGAAACCCATGTGATGGAGCACGGGCTTTACGTGCTGGAGGGCAAAGCCGTCTACAGGCTCAATCAGGACTGGGTCGAAGTTGAAGCCGGTGACTACATGTGGCTGCGCGCATTCTGCCCGCAAGCCTGTTACGCCGGCGGGCCAGGCAAGTTTCGCTATCTGCTCTACAAGGACGTCAACCGGCACATGAAACTCAGTCGTGGCTGAAAGGCAGACTGAGAAAATGAGTCCGGATACGTCGACAAGATATTGATATCACGAGACTAGATGCCTCTAGAGGCCATAGTGAAACCCGGAACTGCATTTCCGTGTTTCCTGCACTCCCTGGCGTAACGGGTTGGGTCCCGTGATCAAGCCATGGGGGGCCGGTGTTGGTTGGCGTTGGGATGTCATTTGAGAGAAAGACAAAAGGCGGCTCGAAGGCCGCCTTTCAAGTTTGTGAGTGAACGCGTTCGGGGTTACTTCGCCGGAACAGCATCCGCCGGAACTGACGGCTCCGCCTTCGTCTTGTTTTTCTTCGGCGGGCGAACCCGGAAGAACAGGGCATAGAGCACGGGTGCGGCAATCAGGGTCAGCACTGTAGCAAACGCCAGACCGCCCATGATCGTCACTGCCATGCCCCGGAAGAAGGCATCCGACAGGAGCGGTGCCATGCCGAGGATGGTAGTGATCGCCGCCAGCATCACCGGCCGCATACGCGAGACGCTTGCATCGACGATTGCCTGGTATTTGTCCCTGCCCTCGCCAATCAGAAGATCGATCTCTTCCAGAAGCACGATGGCATTCTTGATCAGCATGCCGGAAAGCGACAGGAAGCCAAGCAGCGACATGAAGCCGAAGGCTGTGTCCGTGGCGAGCAAGGCAATGGCAACACCATTGATCGACATGGGCACCATCAGCCAGATGATCAGTGGCTGCCGCACGGAGCCGAACAACAGGATCGAGATGATCAGCATGACCAGGAACCCAAGCGGCAACTGCGCACCCAGAGATTCCTGCGCATCGTTGGTGCTTTCATATTCACCGCCCCACTCCAGCGCATAGCCCGGCGGCAGCTCAATTGCCTCGATTTGCGGACGGACCCTTGCAAGAGCAGCAGTCGCGGTTTCGCCCGCAGTCGTCTCAGCCTTCACCGTAAGCGTGCGCACGCGATCACGGCGATGGATGAGCGTATCCTGAGGCTCCATCACGAATTCCCGCACAACCTGCTCGATTGGCACATAGCGGCGTTCATTGCTGCTCAGGACCAAAGAGTCCGACACGCTCTCGTTGACGGAGATGCCGTTCTGTTCGGCCTTGCGGGCGACAATCGGAATGCTCTCGTCGACATCTCGGTAGGAGCCGACACGAATGCCTTCGGTCGAAAACTGCAGGGCGACCGACAGCTCCTCGCGGGTCACACCGGAAATACGGGCACGGTCTTCATCGAAGATCGGCCGCACGACAAGTTCGCGCTGGCGCCAGTTCGTGTTGACGTCTGCAAGCTTGTTGTCAGGCATCGCGAAGATCGCCTGCGCCTCGTTGCCGAGCCGCTTGAGCTCATCCGCATCCGGACCGGAGAACCGTGCCTCGATCTTGGCACCGCCACCGGGACCGAACACCAGGCGCTTGGTGATGATCTGAGCAGACGGGAAACGTTCGGCGAACTGCTCCCTCAACTCAAGCGCCAGCATGTCGATCTCTTCACGATCATGCGTCCGGATGATCATGTGGCCATAGGCCGGGTTGGCGTCTTCCGGTGCGTAGGTCAGCATGAAACGCGTTGCACCACCGCCCGCAAAGCTTGTGACGGTTGCGACCCGCTCATCCGAAAGGACGATTTTCTCCATCTCCTTCAGGTCCGCCTCGGTCGACCGGATATCGGTTCCCTGGGGTGACCAGTAATGGACATAGAAGATCGGTGTGTTGCTGTCCGGAAAGAAGGCCTGCTTCACGTTGCCGAAGGCCATGACACAGACAACCGTTATCCCGACAAGGGCGGCAACGGTCAGCAGCCGGACATGCAGGGAACCGATCAGAATCCCGCGATAGGCCTTGTAGAGAATGCCCTTGTAAGGATCATGATCGTCCAGATTGCCGGTGGCGGTTCTGAAGAAGTACTTGCCGAACAGCGGGGTCACAGTGATCGCGAAGACCCACGACAACAGCAGCGATATCCCGATCACGGCAAACAACGAGAACAGAAACTCACCGGTAGCATCCGGCGACAGGCCGATGCCGGAAAATGCCATGATGCCGATGACAGTTGCCCCCAGCAACGGCCACATGGTCTGAGCGACGACGCGGCTGGCCGCCTCAATCGCCTTCTGGCCACGCTGCATGTTGATCATCATGCCTTCCGCCACCACGATGGCGTTGTCCACCAGCATGCCCATGGCAATGATAAGCGCACCGAGCGAGATGCGCTCCATCTCGATAGCGAAGATGCGCATGAACAGAACGGTGGCCATCACGGTCAACAGAAGCACAGTGCCAACCACGATTGCCGCGCGCCACCCCATGAACAGCGCCAGAACACCGATCACGATCACGACGGAGGCCGCAAGGTTCATGATGAAGCCGTTTACGGATTCATCGACCACGATATTCTGCTCGTAGATGGGATGGATCTGCATGCCGACCGGCAATTGCGCTTCGACGGCGGCAAGCTTCTCGATCACCCGTTCGCCGACTTCGACAATATTGGTGCCATCGACCTGAGACACGCCAATCGTCACTGCCGCGTGGCCATCATGGCGTATCAACCTGTCCGGCTTCTCCGGCTCGCCCAACTCCAGCGTCGCGATGTCGGACAGGCGGATCATTGCCGTCGACCCTGCCCTGCCGATGACGAGATCCTGAATGCCGCGGAAGTCGTCAAAGGCGGAAGCCGTCATGAGGCGAATGCGTTTGTCACCTGAAACACCCGACCCGTTGGTCTGAATACGGTTTTCCGCATCCAGCACACCGATCACATCGGTGAAGGTGATGCCGAGCCCGGCCATCTTGTCCTGATTGACATTCAGGTAGATGACATCCTGCGGTTCGCCGGCAACTTCCACCTTGCCGACCCCGGGAACCGTCAGGAGTTCGCGCCGGATACGCTTGACCGTGTCGCGAATGTCCCGGTTGGTATAACCGTCAGCAGTGAAGGCGTAGAAAAGGCCATAAACATCGCCGAAATCGTCATAGACCAGCGGCGTTCCCGCCCCTGTCGGCAGGTTCCGGACCTCGTCATTGACCTTGCGCCGCAATTCGTCCCAGACCTGAGGTAATTCCTCGCCGTCGTAGGTTGGCTTGATTTCGACGCTGATGCGCGACAAGCCGGGCTCCGACACGGATGTGATCAGATCCAATTGCGGCATCTGCTGGATAGCCGTTTCAAGGTTTTCGGTAATTTCGTTTTCGACTTCAGCCGCAGTTGCGCCTGGATAGCTGGTGATCACCTGAGCCTGTTTGATGGTGAACGCAGGATCTTCCAGCCGCCCCACAGTGGACAGGCCCCAGAGCCCGCCCAGAAGCGACATGATCACGATCATCCAGGTGTTGACCGGCTTTTGAATGGAGTAGCGTGCAATATCCAAGGTTTCTGATCCTCTTGCCTGTCCGGAACCGGATCAGTTCAAACGCCGTACGACCTGGCCGTCGCTGAGATAGGCGACGCCGGCGGAAACGATGTCATCGCCTTTTTCCAGGCCGGAGCGGACCGGAATGAAGTCGCCCATGACCGTGCCGATTTCGACCGGGTTCTTGGACACGGCGCCCGTGTCGGCATCGAATTTCCAGACGTAGGCGCTGCCATCACCGTCGACGGCAATTGCACTTGAGGGCACCAGGAACTGTTCTCCCAGTTCCAGACCTTCCGGCAGAAACTTCACGGTGACAGAAGCCGTCATGCCGGGTGACAGCTGCTCTGCGCCGTCGCGAGGCATGGCAAGGGTGATACGATAGGTTTGCGCCACATCGTCGACCTGGCTGGAATGCTCGCGGTAGGTCAGCGGAAACAGCTTGTCGCCATAGGCCGGGAACCTTGCCTCGATCGAGGCCACTTCAGACTCGGATACCCGTCCGAACAGCGCCTCGGCAACGTTGATGTCCACCTGCACTTCCGACACATCGTGAAGCCGCACAACCGGTGTTCCGACACTGACCGTGGTGAAATTGTCGACCAGTCGTACAGAGACGATCCCGTCGAAAGGTGCTTTCAACGTGGTGTATTCGAGGTTCTGCTTGGCTTCCTTCAACGTCTCAAGCGCAAGGTCGTGCTTGTTCTTCTGTTCGTCGTAGGCGGACTGCGAGATCACGGAGCGTTCGCGCAGGGTTTCCAGCCGGTCGAGTTCCCTCTTTGCCTGCTCGGCATTGATCGTCGCCTCGCGGACGGCACGGTCGTAGTCAGTCGTGTCCAGCGTGGCGATCAGGTCGCCCTCTTTCACGCGCTGGCTTTCTAGAACCGGAAGCGCCACAAGCTTGCCCGGCACCTGAAAGGACAGGTCGACGGTCTTTACCGCCGCAACCCGGCCCGCGAACCGCCGCTCCAGCAGACCTATCTGGTCTGTCACCGTAAAGATCTTCGCAGGTCTCGGCGCGGCGTGAAGCTTTGCTTCTGCTTCGGAAACCGGATCAACTGCGTCTTCCTGGCAGGCCGCGAGTATCCCCGCAGCAAACAGGAGGGCGACCCAACGGCGGATTGGGGCTTTGTGAAGTGCCAGCATTTGGTCTTCCGTTCTAGTCTTGGAGTTGGGTCAGACGCTTGCGCAGTTCCTGAAAAACCAGCGCGCGTTCTTCATCTGTGAAAATCGTGACGCAATGCGCCTCGGAGAAATGCAGACCTTCCAGGCACGCCCAGATTGCCCAGGCTTTGCCGCGGTCGGAAAGTTCGGCTTCGATGGCCGCCTTCATACGGGATTTCACGCCCATGAAGGGTTCACTCAGGTCGGGACGGTCTGCTTTCGTGGCCAGCATGGCCTGCGCAAGATCCCGCTGCTCACTCAGCCAGCCTTCGGTGACTTCGATCATGGCGCTCAAGGTCGGGCATTCGGAAGAAAGGTTCCGCTCCCGCGCAGCGGACACTTCGGCTTCGAACTGGCCCGCAAGGAATTCCACCATGCCTGTAATCAGCGCGTCCTTGGTGGGAAAGTTGTAGAGCACCCCACCCTTCGAAAAGCCGCTTTCCTCGGCCACGGCATCCATGGTGAGGCTTTGCGCTCCCGAGCGTCTCACGACTTCGAGTGCAGCCTTCAGTATTTCCGATTTCGATTCATGCGAGTTGCGTGTCGAACGCGCGGCCATTTCTATACCGTCCAGTCAGTACAGTTTCGCGCTATTTATACCGTCCAGCCGGTACAGACAAGAGGGCACACTGGCATAAGTTCGCCAGCTTTTTCATCCTGCTCACACTCAAAGTGCGTCCAGGCAGCCGGACACTCCAAAAACTGGCACGGGCAAGAGCCTGTCCCAACCGACAGAACCTGATTTTTTTCGAGATCGATCCAGGTAAAAAACAAGAGCCAGCCGGAAGGCAGGATCAGGCTGCAGCGTTCTTGCGCATTGCAGCTTCGTTTGCCGCCTGTTCTGCGGCGGCAGCTTCCGCTGCAAGCCGCGAACGCTCATTGGCTTCTTCATCGGTACGTTCTGCGAAGGCGATGAATTCATCGGCCGGCATGGGGGCTGCGAAGAAGTACCCTTGGGCAGCGGTAACGCCAAGTTCAAGCAACCGGTCGATCTGCTCCTCCATCTCGACACCTTCGGCAATGATGCCCATGCCCAGATTGTCAGCCAGTTCAACCATGGAATCGACAATGGTCGTCGAGTTGTCGTCCGACCCGATGGTATCGATGAACATCTTGTCGATCTTGATGATATCGACGCCCAGTTTCTGCAGGTAAGCCATGCCGCCGTGGCCGGTGCCAACGTCGTCCAGCGCCACACGTACACCCAGGGCCTGCAGTTCCGCGATGATCTTGCGGGCGAGTTCCATATCTTCCAGCGGATGGCGTTCGGTCACTTCCACGACGATCTGCTGGAAGGAAATCCGGGACTTTTCGAAGATCGAACGGATGTCGGAAATGATTTCGCGATCCAGGAAGTGCCCCGCGAAAAGGTTGATCGACAGCTTCAGGTCCGGATTGTCGCCATAAAGATCGCCGATTTCCTCCGACGATACGCGCATCATGTGGCGGGTCATGTCGAAGATATGGCCGTTGTTTTCGGCATAAGCCATGAACTGGCCCGGTGAAACAATCATGCCGTTTGGACGGCGCCAGCGCATCAGGATTTCGCAGCCGCGCAACCGGCCACTCTCGATGTCCATGACAGGCTGATAATAGGGAATGAATTCGCCATTGCGGATCGCGGCGATGAATTCGTCGTCGGCCTCCCGCTCCGGACGCCAAGACAACCAGACGCCGATGGCAACGAACAGAAGTGCAATGCCGGCACAGGCGGCGGCCGCAACAACCTTCAGATCCTGCACGACATTGCCGGCGGCCGAAATCGGTGCGGTGATCGTCGCGACCAGCGGATAAAGCTGCGAGGAGACCTCGACAGACAGGATTTGCGAAGGATCGGTCGCCTCGGAGTTATAACCGCCGATACTGTACCAGAGAAGATTGTTGCCGAGGCGCAGTTCGGCTCTGCGATAGGAGCGCAGATATTCCGGGCCGGGATCGATGGCAATGACGGCGGGCGTAACTTCCGCGAACAGACGGGTCTGGTCCTTGAGATCCCAGCTGATTACCGCTGCGCGAGCCCCGAGGTAGTTGCGGTCCAGCATGCCGATACCGACCAGCGGGCCGTCTTCGCGCATCGGAGGAAGAACGACCTTCCCGGCCAGATCTCGATCCGGAATGATGCACATGCGTTGACCGGCCGCGTCCGCCAGCCCGATGGCGTCAATCATGCCGTGCTCTACGATCTGTTTTTCGTAGATACCCCGGTCTTCGGCGCTACAGGTTTGCACGTCGTCACGGTCCAGTCGCTGCAGCAGCGAGACGGTCGTGGAAATTGCCTCTTCGGCGCGATGGATAGCCACATTTCCCATGGCTTCCATTTCGACGACAGCGCGGCGTTCCGCATATTGGTTGAGGATGACATTGATCGCAAAAAGCGGAGCAGTCGCCAGCGCAAGGGCGATCAGCACCGTTTTTACAAAACCAACATAGCGGAAAGACAAGTCGCAGGCCTGTTCGTGAATAAACTCTTTCTGACCATGGCTGATCTGGGTAAACAAGGACTGAAGATTCAGCAGTTTCATTCAGATCAAAGCGACCTGCCTCATTGCCGTGTTAGCTGCAGGACAGACGAGAAAAAGCCGGACTTCGGGAGGGGTACATGCAGGCATTGTTTATTGGACAAGCCTATATCGACGTTACGTTTTTGACCGACCAGCTGCCGACGGGCGACGAAAAGACAATTGCCCGGGATTACGCGATCAGTTTCGGCGGCAATGCCGTAACAGCAGCGTTCTGCTGCGCCAAACTGGGTGGCAAGCCGGAACTGTTATGTTCGCAGGCGGATGACTGGCTGGCGCGGATGTTCCTGGACATGGCCGCGGCCTACGGCATTTCCATTCACGGGCGCAAGGTGCGCGAGAGTTCGCTCTCCTTCATCATGCCGAAGGGAGGCAAGCGTGCCATCGTGCGCTGCCGCGACAACGAATTCCTGCATCCTTTCCCTCCCCTCACGCTTACCGGCATGAAGGCATTGCATCTGGATGGCCACATGCCGGATGCAGCCCTCCACTATGCGACCACATGCAAGAACCTCGGTATTCTGACGTCTCTCGACGGAGGTGCGGTGCGCGAGAACACGGACGAGCTTTTGAACCAGATCGACATTGCGGTCGTTTCCGAACGGTTCTGCCAACAGCTTGGCATGTCGACCGGCGAGACCCTGGCGTATTTGCGTACCAAGAACTGCCCTGTCGGCGCTGTCACGCTCGGCGACGAAGGCATGGTCTGGTACGAAGCCGGCGGTCCGGACAAGGTTATGCCGGCCTTGAATGTACCCTTGTCGAAAGTGGTCGATTCCAATGGGGCCGGCGATGTGTTTCACGGCGCCTATGTTGCATCCTACCTGCAATGGCCGGAAAGAAGCTGGGATCAACACTTCCGCTTTGCACGTGGTGCCTCGACCCATGCGATCCAGCACCTGGGCAACGAAGCCAGCCTGCCGACACTGGAAGACATCGAACGCGCCAACAGCACCTTCCTGGAAAAGGCAGCTGCCTGACACAATCAGCCCCGGTAAAGCACTGGCTACAAGGCCTTCGCGTTTCAACCGGGGAAAGTGTGACGCAGGACATATTTTGTTCGAATAAGCCCGGCTATTGCTTCAACCGGCTTTCGCCTTGCCACACTGTGGAACTTACCCCAGAGTGGGATCACCTCTATTTCGTGGAGATTTTCAATGATGTTTTCCCGTTCGCCCCGGATCGCAGCCGGTCTGACAGCCGCTGTCAGTCTGCTCGCTCTACAAGCCTCTCCGGCTCTTGCCTTCGATCCGTCCGGGAACGAGATTGCCGATGCGTTCCTGTCGCTGCTGGACGCTGAAAAAGGCACCGTCGAGAGCTACGGTTCGGTTGACGAAGCAGGTGGCGCCGTCACGCTCAGCGACATCGTCATCAGCAAGGAAGACGAGGAAGGCGCCAGCGTCACCATCGCTTCCACCGTCCTGACAGGCGGCGAAATCCAGGCTGACGGCCGGCTCAAACTGGCAAGTCTCGACATGAGCAACCTTCAGCTCACGGCGGAGGACGGCGGCATGTCGCTGGCAGACCTCAAGGTTACGGAACTTCTCCTGCCCACACCGGAAGAAGCTGCGTCCGATACGCCGCCGGTAGGGCCCGGCTACAAGACGTTTGAAGCCAACAGCATCCAGATCCGCGATGAAGACAACCAGATTGCCGACATCGTAAAAATCTCCTCTTCGATCGATGCCATGGACGGCGATCTTCCGACGGCCGGCAGTTTCGCCGTGACCGGCGCCACGATTGATGTGAAGGAACTGGAATCGAAGGAAACCAAGTCGCTCACGGATCTCGGTTATGAAACCCTGACTGTTGATGTTGCCGGGTCAGGCAAATGGGATCCGGAAGCAGCCACGCTTGTGGTGCCGGAACTCAAGATCGATGCCAAGGAAGCCGCCAGCCTGTCGCTTTCCTTCTCCATGGGCGGGGTTACCCGCGAAGTGGTCACCCAGCTCAACGAAAAGTCGGAGAAGCCGGAAGAAGCGATGGCGCTTCTGCAGAACGTGACCATCGAAAATGCCAAGATCCGGCTGGACGACGCCTCTTTGACCGGACGCGTTCTGGATCAGGAATCGAAAAAGGCCGGTGTTGACACGCCGACCTATGTAGCTGGCCTCACCGGCACCCTGCCGATGATGCTTGGCATGCTGCAGAACAAGGAACTGGAAGGCAAGGTCGCTCAGGCTGTGACCCAGTTCCTGAACACCCCAGGTTCGCTGGAACTGACGGCGGCACCTGGTGCACCGGTTCCCCTGTCCCAGATCATGGGAACGGCGATGTTCGCGCCCCAGATGATCCCGCAGATCCTTTCGGTCGGCATCACCGCCAACCAGTAACTCTGCCTTCAAACAGCAAAAAGCCCGGACCTTGTCCGGGCTTTTCTTGTTTGTGCGTTCAAGAATGTAGGTTTACTCGGCTGCCTCGTTCCGGCTCTGGAACTGCAGTTCGCACAGGCGCCGATATATGCCGTCATGCTCGAACAATTCGTCATGCGTGCCGCTTTCAAGGACGCGCCCCCTGTCCAGAACGAGTATCTTGTGCGCGTGGCGAACCGTGCTGAGCCGGTGGGCGATCACAAGCGTTGTGCGGCCTTCCATCAGTGTTTCGAGCGCGGATTGGATCTTGGCCTCGGATTCAGCGTCGAGAGCGGAGGTCGCCTCGTCCAGCAACAGGATCGGCGCATCAAGCAGCATGGCGCGCGCGATGGCAACTCGCTGACGCTGACCGCCGGACAACCGGCCGCCACCGTCGCCTGCCAACGTGTTGTAGCCTTCAGGCAATTCGAGGATGAAGTCATGGGCGTTTGCCGCCTTTGCCGCCGCCTCGATCTCTTCCTGCGTCGCATCGGGCCTGCCGATTGCGATGTTGTCGCGGATGCTGATGTTGAAGAGGTAGGAGTCCTGACTGACGTAGGCAATGTTACGGCGCAGGGAACCCATCGTCACCGATTTGATCGGCTGACCGTCAACGGAGATCGTACCTTGCTGCGGATCGTAGAAACGCTCGATCAAGGCAAAGACCGTTGATTTCCCGGCGCCGGATGCACCAACCAGTGCCGTTGTCTTGCCGCCCTCAGCCGTCAAGGTCAGCCCGTTCAGGGCAGCACCTTCGCCATAGGAGAACTTGACGTCCTTCAGTTCGATCTGCCCGCTATCAACCTTGAGGTCCGGTGCATTTTCGACCTGCTCCAGGTCCGGCTGCTCGTCGATCAATTCGTACATCAGACGAACCCCGACCAGTGCCTTGCTGAGATTGACATTCAGGCGGGCCAGACGGCGCGCCGGATCATACGCAAGCAACAGGGCGGTGATGAATGCGAAAAACGCGCCGGGATCCTTGCCCAGTTCCACCACCGAATATCCACCGTAGAAGATAACCAGTGCAATCGCGAACCCGCCGAGGGATTCCATCAGCGGGGATGTCCGCGCCGTTAGCGCCGCAATCTTGTTGGACTGGCGTTCGACTTCAGAGACGGATGTCGCCATCCGCTGCTGCATCGTCTGCTCCATTCGGAATGCCTTGACGATGCGAATACCCAGCACGGTTTCCTGCAGGGTCGAGCCGATCTTGGCGTTCGAAACCACCTGCCGCTTGGCGTAGGTCTTCACCCGCTTGACCAGAAAACTGACACCGACGACGATCGGCGGCATGATCACCAGTGCGAGCAGGCTCATCAGGGGATCCTGGACAATCATCACGCCGACGAGACCGATCAGGGTCAGAATATCCCGGCCAAGGCTGAGCACGATCATGTCGATGACCGAACGGGCACTGCCCGCACCCGTGTTCACGCGAATGCCCAGTTCCGGCAGGGACATCCGGTCGTAATAGGCCTGGTCCTGCATGGTCAGCCGCTTGAACAAGCGGTTCTGAAGGTCGGCAACAATCGCATTGCCTACCCTTGAGAGAACAACCATCTGACCGTAGGTCGAAGCGCCCTTGAGGGTGAAGATGCAGATGACCGCTCCGGCGATGACATAGATCATCGCCTTGTCGCGGTTGATGAACACCTCGTTGATGACATCCTTCATGATCCAGGCACTTGCGGCGGTCGTCGCCGCTACCATGCCCATGAAAACGAAGGCCACCATGTAGCGTGGTATGTAGGCCCGGAGATTTTCGCTCAACAGGCGCTTGATGACTTGGACCGTGCCATCCGGATCGTTCCAGATCTCCCATTTTGCAGGGTTGAGCACTGTAAGCCGCCTTTCCAAAAACTCGCTAAGCTTAGCATGACTGAGGCCGGCTAGGCCGGCCTCAAGCCTCTGTTGCAGAGGGTTATCCCTATTTAACGGTTACCCGCAAGTAGGTTGTTATCAGGCGTCCGGCAAGTTCAGACGCAAATGCAGATCGCGAAGCTGAGCCGATGTCGCTTCGCTCGGTGCGCCCATCATCAGGTCTTCCGCCTTCTGGTTCATCGGGAAGAGCATGACTTCACGGATGTTGGCTTCATCAGCCATCAGCATGACCATGCGGTCGATGCCGGCCGCGCAGCCGCCGTGCGGAGGAGCGCCATACTGGAATGCATTGACCATGCCGCCGAAGCGCTTGTCGACTTCCTCAGCCGGATAGCCGGCAATTTCGAAAGCCTTGTACATGATCTCCGGCTTGTGGTTCCGGATCGCGCCGGAAACCAGCTCGTGACCGTTGCAGGCCAGATCGTACTGATAACCGCGAACCTCCAGAGGATCGCCTTCCAAAGCTTCCATTCCGCCCTGAGGCATGGAGAACGGGTTGTGTTCGAAATCGATCTCGCCGGTTTCCTCGTCGCGCTCGTAGATCGGGAAATCCACGATCCAGGCAAATTCGAACCGGTCCTTGTCGGTATGGCCGAGCTCTTCGCCGATGATGACACGGGCCTTGCCTGCGACCGGCTCGAACTGCTTCGGCTTGCCGCCGAGGAAGAAGGCCGCATCACCGACGTCGAGACCCAGCTGGGTGCGGATCGCTTCGGTGCGTTCCGGACCAATGTTCTTGGCCAGCGGACCGGCAGCTTCCATGGAACCGTCTTCAGCCTTGCGCCAGAAGATGTAGCCCATACCCGGCAGGCCCTGCTCCTGGGCGAACTTGTTCATGCGGTCGCAGAACTTGCGGCTTCCGCCCTTCGGTGCCGGGATAGCGCGGATCTCGGTGCCCGGCTGCTCCAGTAGCTTGGCAAAGATTGCAAAACCGGATCCTGCAAAATGCTCGGAGACGATTTCCATCTTGATCGGGTTTCTGAGGTCCGGCTTGTCGGTGCCGTACCAGAGCGCTGAATCCTTGTAGGAAATCTGCGGCCAGTTGCGGTTGACCGGACGGCCGTTGCCGAAACGCTCGAAGCAGCCTGCAATCACTGGCTCGATGGTATCGAACACGTCCTGCTGGGTGACGAAGGACATTTCCATGTCGAGCTGGTAGAAGTCGGTCGGTGAACGATCGGCACGCGGGTCTTCATCGCGGAAACACGGCGCGATCTGGAAGTACTTGTCGAAGCCGGAGACCATCAGCAGCTGCTTGAACTGCTGCGGTGCCTGCGGCAGGGCGTAGAACTTGCCGGGGTGCAGACGAGAGGGAACCAGGAAGTCACGCGCGCCCTCAGGGGAAGAGGCCGTGATGATCGGCGTCTGGAATTCGTTGAAGCCGATGTTCCACATGCGGTCACGCAGATCGCGCACCACATTGGAGCGCAGGATCATGTTCTGGTGCAGCTTCTCGCGGCGCAGATCCAGGAAACGGTACTTCAGACGAACTTCTTCCGGATAGTCCAGATCACCGAAGACCGGCAGCGGCAGTTCCTTCGCCGCACCCAGGATTTCCATCTCGCGGATGAAGACTTCAATGTCACCGGTCGGAAGTTCGGCGTTGATGGTTTCGTCGGTGCGCTTCTTCACGTTGCCGTCGATGCGGATACACCATTCGGAGCGCACGGATTCGGCCAGTTTGAAGGCCGCAGAGTCGGGGTCGACCACGCATTGTGTGACACCGTAATGATCGCGCAGATCGATGAACAGCACCCCGCCATGATCGCGGACCCTGTGGACCCAGCCGGAAAGACGGATAGTCTGGCCTTCGTCGGACAGACGGAGGTCACCGCATGTGTGACTACGGTAGGGGTGCATTCTAATTCCTCGACATTTTTCTTGGCATAGAAAATCGTTACGGCCCGCTGGAGGCAGGCCGAGTCCGGCTGCACAATCCATGTTGCGGGACGAAAGTCAAGGGAAAGGCTTGCGGTAGGCTTGCCTCTCCCCTTTTGAACGCGAAACGGTTCGGGAATTTCTCTCAGGCGTCGACTGCTTGCAACAGTGGATGCCACTGGCCGCGGATCTCGTGGGAACTGGCATCGGAATAGTCGAAAACGCCAGACCCGGCTGCGGCATGGCGGGCATATATCACCCGATCAGAAATCCGGGCAAGCAGCGGATAGCCCTTCTTGGCGAGCAACTGCTCGAGATCGGCAACCTGGTTTGACCGACGATCGATCCGGTTTGCAACCACGTGAATATCGGCCTTGCCCTTGCGCACGCGCTTTATATCGGAAATGCCGTCGAGAAACTTCAAGGTGGCGTCCCAGTCGAAGGCGGACGCAAGCACCGGAACGATGATATCGGACGACTCTGCGATCAGGTTCTTGGCCAGCTCCGATCGAAGCCCGCCGGGTCCGTCGATGACAATAGCGTCCAGATGCTTGTCCTTGTCACCGATAGCGTCCTCCTTGCTCCAGTTGAGACCTTCGATCTGCGCCAGGTCCTTTGGGCGGCGCTTGACCCAGGAAAGGCTCGACTTCTGCCGGTCCGCATCGGCAAGGGCAACATCTTCGCCACGGGCGGCGAGCGCAACGGCAAGATTCGTGGCGAGGGTCGTCTTGCCGCAACCGCCCTTTGAATTCACCACCAGTATCTTGCGCATTTCCACTCCCATGTGTGTTCTTTTGCGGACGCTCGCCTAAGCTTCAACATAGGCGCACAAAATGCGCCTTTTCAAGAGCTTCGAGCGCGAAAATTACCATTTCGTGGCGACAAAGCGGCAGAACTCGGGTATAGCTGTCCGTCACCATGCATGTGATTACAAAAACAAAAGATCTCGCCGCTGCGTGCCAGCGTCTTGCCGCTCATGATTACGTGACTGTCGACACGGAGTTTCTCCGTGAGACAACCTTTTGGCCCAAGCTCTGCGTCATCCAGATGGCAGGGCCTGACATGGCCTTCATCGTCGATGCCCTGTCCGAAGGGCTGGACCTTGAGCCCTTTTTCGAGCTTATGCGCGACGGCAATGTGACAAAAGTTTTTCACGCTGCCCGCCAGGACATTGAAATCATCTATCATCTGGGAGAACTTATCCCAGCCCCGCTGTTCGACACTCAAGTCGCGGCCATGGTTTGCGGCTTTGGTGATTCCATTTCCTACGACCAGCTTGTCTACAAGGTGACCGGTGCCCGGATCGACAAGTCGTCCCGCTTCACCGACTGGGCCCGCAGGCCGCTGACGGCAAAGCAACTGGATTATGCGCTGGCGGACGTCACGCATCTGCGCGACGCCTATCAGTTCCTGAAAGCGAATCTCGCCGAACAGGACCGCAGCCACTGGGTTCAGGACGAAATGCAGGTGCTGACATCCATCAACACCTACCGTACGGATCCCGAACAGGCCTGGAAACGGCTGAAGCTTCGAGTGCGCAAGCCGGTTGAACTGGCCGTGATGATGGAAGTTGCAGCCTGGCGCGAACGGGAAGCGCAATCACGCGACGTTCCGCGCAGCCGCGTCATCAAGGACGATGCCATCTACGAACTCGCAGCTCAGCAGCCCCAGGACGCAGAATCGCTCGCGCGCCTCAGGACCATTCCGCGCGGCTTCGAGCGTTCAAAGTCCGCAGACGAGATCCTGAAAGCCGTCAGACGGGCCGTTTCGCTTCCCAAGAACGAAATGCCGAAACTGCCGAAAGGTCGACAGGCACCGGACGGTTCAGCCGCCGCTGTCGATCTCTTGAAGGTTCTTCTGAAACTTGTCAGCGAAGCACATGGCGTTGCTGCCAAGGTCATAGCCACGGTGGATGATCTTGAAAAGATCGCTGCGGATGATGCTGCCGATGTGGCAGCCATGAAGGGCTGGCGGCGCGAGCTTTTCGGCGAAACCGCGCTCAAGCTGAAGCGCGGTGAAGTCGCCCTCGCCTTCCAGGATCGTCAGATCGTCGCGATTGATCAGCCGCGGCAGGCGAACGTTGAATCGGAAGCGGCAGAGTAAACTCTGCCGCCTGCCTTCTCAGTCTCAGTTCCGCAGCACCCCAGAAATTAGCCGGCGTTTACAGCAACATCGACATCGATGACCTTGCTGAGCTGGTTCGCACGCTTGCGCAGACGTTCACCGTCGAGATCGGCAAGGTCCTTGCCGAGATCCAGTGACAACCCTGTTTCCGATTTGGTGATGCCGACCTTCGGCAACATGCCGGCAATGGAAGCACTCAAAAGAGACGCCACCCGCATGGTCGCGCCAAGAACCTTGGCACGGATGCGCAGACGGTCGGTAAACAGCTCCCGGATGACCGGCGAAAGATCGCCCTCGCGCAGACCCTGGTGGCGATAGAAAACGGCTGCTGCAAGATAAGCGCGACTGGCATGATCCAGCCCGACGAAAGATGCGTTCGAAATGATATTGAGGCTCTGCTCGCCGCGATAGTCGGGATGGGCGCGCCAGCCGATGTCGGAGAGAAGACACGCCGCGTGGCGAAGCCGTGTCTCGTTGGCGGTTTCCTCGATGCCAAGTTCCTTGAACAGCTTGTCCGTCCAGACAATCAGCTCTTCCGCGTGCGCAGGTGAGCGCGCACGCAGCGTGCACAGTTCACGCGCGGCTTCAATTACCGGGTCATGAGCCTGCATTTCCAAAGGCAGCTTTTCATGGAGCAGGCCTTCACGAACACCGGTTGCGGAAAAGACCAGGCGCTCCGCCTTCATCGACGTCAGCACCTGTTCCAGCACGACTGCACCGATCGGCACCAGAGGACGGCGCTGTTTGGAAACGATCTCCGCCAGTTCCACCCCTTCAAGGTTGGGAATGGCGATACGCTTGCAGAAGGCAATCGCCTCTTCCGCACTGATTTCATAATTGTGCATCACGTGCAGTGGGTAATTGTTCTGCATCAGATGCAGACGGCCCAGCGAACGCCACGTGCCGCCAACGGCATAGAATGTCCGTTCACCGGGAGCCAGGTCAGGCCACTGAAAGTCCTTGAGAGCCGCTTCAGTGATCTTCTGTGCCTTGGCAATCTTGCCTTCGGCCTCTTCCGAAAGCCGCAGCCCGCCAAGGGGGAACGTCGCTCCCGTGCCGGGCTTGTTGTCGGCAATTTCCACCAGCTCCAGACTGCCGCCCCCCATGTCGCCGACAATGCCGCGCGGCTGCCAGAACCCGGCAATCACACCAAGAGCGGAGTAATAGGCCTCTTCATTGCCATCGAGGATGCGAACCGGTGCCTCCAGAAACCGTTCGACCTCGCGCACGAAATCAGGCCCGTTTTCCGCATCGCGCGCCGCAGCCGTCGCTACGATATAGATGTCCTGACAGCCGGTATGCTTGATGAGGGTCTTGAACCGGGTCAGTTCACCGAGGGCCAGGCTGACGGAATCGTCGGCCAGACGGCCGGTCGCCGCAATGCCCTTGCCAAGCCCTGCCAGCAGCTTTTCGTTGAACAGCATGGTCGGTGTGCGGGCCTTGCGCTCGTAAATCACGAGGCGCACGGAGTTGGAGCCGATGTCCACGACTGCGACAGGTCCGGACCCGTTGAGCCGGCCACGTGCCGGATGAAACTCAGCAGTCATGCTAACCTCGTTTTTGCCGTTCCAGGAACGGCCTCGGCCGATCGCTCTTCAATGATTTGCCTCTGCCGGAAAGCGAGGGGTTCGTCATGAAATACTGATGCGCATTGAAGGGTTCCTCATTGGCGTTCGGAACGATGCGCTCATGGCTGCCGTCCGACAGAATGCGCCAGCTTTGCTGGTTGTCCTTCAGGTTGGCCACCATGATCTGGTCCAGAACCTGTTCGTGCACGGTCGGTGTCTTGAGCGGTGCCAGGACCTCGACCCGCCGGTCGATGTTACGCGGCATCAGATCGGCTGAACCGATATAGACGTGAGCCTCGGGAGACGGCAGTCCCTGGCCGTTGCCAAAGCAGTAGATGCGAGAATGCTCCAGGAAACGTCCGACAATGGATTTCACCCGAATGTTGTCGGACAGACCCGGAATGCCCGGACGCAGGCAGCAAATGCCGCGAATGATCAGATCGATCTGCACACCTGCCTGGCTTGCGCGATAAAGGGCATCGATGATCGCCGGATCCACGAGGGAATTCATCTTCCACCAGATCTGCGCGGGGCGGCCTGCGCGGGCGTGCTCGATCTCGTTCTCGGTCATTTCCAGCATGCGCTGACGCAGGTTGACCGGAGACACCATGAGGTTGTTCAATTCCGCCGGTTGAGCGTAACCGGTGATGAAGTTGAACACCCGGGCCGCATCCTCGGCAATGCCGGGATCATCGGTGAAGAAGGAAAGATCCTCATAAATCCGCGCCGTGATCGGGTGATAGTTTCCTGTCCCGATGTGGCAATAGGTCTTGAGCTGACCGTGCTCGCGCTTGATGACCATGGAGAGCTTGGAGTGCGTTTTAAGCTCGATGAAGCCGAAGACAACCTGCACCCCTGCCCGCTCCAGATCGCGCGCCCACTTGATATTCGCTTCCTCGTCGAACCTGGCCTTGAGCTCCACCAGTGCGGTAACGGATTTGCCGGCTTCGGCCGCCTCAGCCAAAGCCTTCACGATGGGGCTGTCGTTGGAGGTACGATAGAGCGTCTGCTTGATCGCCACCACATCCGGATCACGCGCAGCCTGCCGCAGATACTGAACCACAACGTCGAAGGATTCATACGGGTGGTGGACGATGATGTCCTTCTGGTGGATCGCCGCCAGACAGTCGCCGCCATGTTCGCGAATGCGCTCCGGAAAGCGGGCGGTATAGGGCTGGAACTTCAGGTCAGGCCGCTCAAGGTCTACGATCTGGGACAGGTTGTTGAGCGCAAGCAACCCGTTTGCAAGGAAGATCTCGCTTTGCCCGACATGCAGCGCCTCCCCCACGAACTCACGCAACGCCGGCGGTGTGGTTTCCTGGATTTCCAGACGGATCACCGAGCCCCGGCGGCGGCGGCGCAAAGCGCTTTCGAACAGACGCACGAGGTCTTCCGCTTCTTCTTCGATTTCAAGATCGCTGTCACGAATGACGCGGAACGCCCCCTTGCCCCGGATCTCGTAGCCTGGAAACAAGCGCCCGATGAAAAGGCTGACGACTTTCTCGATTGCGATGAACCGGGCAGCGCCATCTTCGCCGTTTGGCAATTGAACGAAGCGATCAACCTGGCTCGGAATTCTGAGCAGAGCAATCATGCCGCGCCCACCGGAAGTTGGCGCCAGTTCAAAGACGATGGAAAAGCCAAGGTTCGGAATGAACGGGAACGGATGCGCCGGATCGATGGCAAGCGGCGTCAGAACCGGGAAGACATAAGCAAGGAAATAGTCTTGCAGCCAGGCCTTGTCCGCCTGGTCGAGCGTGTCGCCCTGCGGGATCTCGATACCCTTGTCGGCAATCTCCCGGCGCAGCTCCACCCAGATCTTCTGCTGGGACGCCTGGAGATCACGCACTGCTTCGCTGATCTTCTGAAGCTGTTCGGTCGGCGTCAGGCCGTCGTCGGACAGATTGGTAACGTCGGCCCGTTGCTGGCCACGCAGGCCGGCCACACGCACCATGAAAAATTCGTCGAGATTGTTGGCGGAGATCGACAGGAACCGAACGCGCTCAAGCAGCGGATGGTTCGGGTTCATGGCTTCTTCCAGAACCCGGAGATTGAACTGGAGCCAGGACAGCTCCCGGTTCATGAACCTGGCCGGAGATGTAGCCAGCTCACCTTCCGGTGTCAGTTCCGGCACGGCTCCCTTTGCATCGGAAGCAACGGTGGAGGCAGGCAGAATGTCCGAAAGATCAGGGGCTTCGTTCATGGCATCATCCCTTGTTCCGCGCAGCTTCCGCTTCAATCCGGCAAAACCGGGCACGCCCATTCTGCCTCAACGCCGCCGTGACTAACATGAACTTCTGAGCGGGCAAATGACAGTCCTGTGGCAGCATCGGCGATTATTGGCCTTTATGCACATTTTCCAAGACCCGCCCGGCAAGTGGTTTCGTGATCTTGACCCGCCCGGCAAGAGCCTCCTGATCGATCGCCTCCACAGCGCGCATGGCGACCTCTAGCGAACGTTCCATTCGCACCACAAGATAGTCGACGACACCTTGATCGACCGCAATCTGCCGGTCGGCAAACAACTTCACCAGAACACGGCGAAGGAGATCATCGTCCGGCTCCAGAATTTCGACAGGAGTGGCCGCGCGCAGGCGGGACTGCAGATCGGGAAGAGAAATTTTCCAGCTGGCAGGCCAGGTGCGGCTGGTGATGAGCACCGTCTTCCCCGCCTGACGTGCAGCGTTGAGAAGGTGGAACAAAGCCGTGTTGTCGATGCCCAGGTGCGCATCCTCGATCACGGCAGCGGGTGCGGCAACGAGGGTTTCCACGGACTGCGGATCGAGCTTGGAAGCAGCCAGAACGGCAGCGCCGGTCTCATCCTGAAAGGCCTGGACAAGATGGGTTTTTCCCGCGCCGACGGGGCCTGCAAGGACAACGACCGGAGAAGGCCAATCCGGCCAGCGTTCCAGCAATTCGAACGCAGCCCGGTTGGAGCCTCCAACCAGATAGTCGTCACGGCTCAAGGCCGCTTCATGCGGCAATTCCAAAGGCAACTGGCGCGGTGTTTCCACCATTTTCTACTCTGATACCTGTTCTTCTTGCCCCGATACGGGATGATCGGTTCCCTGATAGACCGGGCTTGCGAGATACTGCTTCAGGGCAAAGCGTGCAAGCACGCCGATCATCGCGGCGGCTGGAACCGCAATCAGCATCCCCACAAATCCAAAGAGATATCCAAAGGCAAATAACGCAAACATAAGCGTAACAGGATGCAGGCCCGTGCTTTCGCCAACAAGTTTGGGCTGCAGGATATTGCCCTCCAGAAACTGACCGACGCCAAAGATCGCGGCAACTGCGATAATCCAGGGCCATTCCGGCCAGAATTGGACAAGCGCCACACCGATGGACAGGACAAGCCCCAACCCGGCCCCGACGAAGGGAATGAAACTGACGAGACCAGCCACCATTCCGATCAGGAGACCGAAGTTCAGCCCGATCAGGGCCAGAGAAACAGCGTAAAACGATCCCAGGATAAGACAGACCGACACCTGCCCGCGCACGAAACCGGCAACAGCCTGATCCATTTCCTTTGCAAGGCCGCGGATTTCTGCCAGATGATCACGCGGCAGCCAGCTGTCGATACGCGCGACCATACGGTCCCAGTCGAGCAATAGATAGAATGCAACGACCGGCGTAATGACGAAGAGCGACAGGATCGACAGCAACGCCTGACCGCCGCTCCAGAGCGACTGTGCCAGCTTGCCGACGAAAGAAGCCCCCTGCCCGATGAGATTGGACATGGAGGACTGGAGGTCTTCCGCATTGATGCCCGCAACGGACGCAAGATCGGCCGGAAAGTTATCCGACAGCAATGCCTGCAGCTTGCGGATCAGCTCCGGGAACTTTTCCAGGAAAAGGGCAAGCTGATTGCCCAAAAGTGGCAGAAGCAGGATGAAGAACATCACGAGGATGAGGACGAAGGCGAACAGGATTGTCAGCGTCGCCCACATCCGCCCCATGCCCAGCTTTTCCAGCCGGTCGCAAACCGGATCCAGCAGATAGGCCACCGCCATGCCGGCAACGAAAGGGAGAAGCACGCTGGAGAAGACATACAGAAACAGGCAAAGAACAACGAGGGAAATCAGCCAGAACTGGACCTGACGGCGAAGGGTCATGTATGGCGCTCCTCGGTTGTGCCGGTGCGTAGGAATGGCTTTCTTCCGGACATGGAATTAAACCCCGCCTCCGGTCAAGTCCAGAAGAAGTCGGCTTTTCGCGGCATTGGGCCATCAAGGAGCCACTTCTGCCTCATGAGGCAAAGCCTATGACCACGTTTTCAAACAGGCCAGCAAGACCGATTTCCGGCAACAGGCTGTCTGCAGCACTCTTGCGCTGAAGGTTGATCCAGATGCTCCATGACCTCTTTTTTCGCCGGCAATACACTTTGAGCCATTCAAATTGGCCTGGTTTTGAAGAAAAATGCGGAAGTTGGCCTGCCATCTGTTCTTAAGCCCTGCGCAGAACCGCTCGCCTCTTGTGTTCCTTGGCGGCAGACTGTAATCCGCACTGGCACAGCCAACCGCACGCAGTCTCGGAGTGCCCCATGAGCGAATCCTCTGGTCCCAACGGCCTGACCTATGCCGATGCTGGTGTCGATATCGACGCCGGAAACGAACTGGTGAACCGCATCAAGCCGCTGGTCAAGGCAACTTCCCGCCCCGGGGCCGACAGCGATATCGGCGGTTTCGGTGGTCTTTTTGACCTGAAGGGCGCAGGGTTTCAGGATCCGATCCTTGTTGCCGCCAATGACGGCGTCGGTACCAAGTTGAAGATTGCGATTGAAACCGGCCAGCACCGCACTGTGGGCATCGACCTTGTTGCGATGTGTGTCAACGATCTGGTGGTCCAGGGCGCTGAACCGCTGTTCTTCCTCGACTATTTCGCGACCGGCGCGCTGGATGTGACCACTGCAACGGATGTGGTTGCCGGCATTGCAGACGGCTGCAAGATGGCAGGCGCCGCGCTGATCGGCGGCGAGACAGCTGAAATGCCGGGCATGTATGTGGAAGGCGACTACGATCTGGCAGGCTTCTCCGTCGGCGCCGTTGAGCGTGGCGGGATCCTGCCGCGCCCGGACGTTGCCGCTGGCGACGTACTGCTTGCTCTGGCCTCCTCCGGCGTTCATTCCAACGGCTATTCCATGGTGCGCAAGATCATCGAACTGTCCGGCATGAACTGGTCGGACGCGGCACCGTTTGCAGCCGGCAAGACACTGGGCGAAGCCCTGATGGAACCGACCAGGATTTACGTCAAACCGCTGCTGGCCGCACTGAAGGAAACCTCCGGCATCAAGGCCCTTGCCCACATCACCGGTGGCGGCCTGCCGGAAAACCTGCCGCGCGTTCTGCCGAAGAATTGCTCCGCTCGCATCGATCTTGGCCAGATCAGCGTCCCGCCGGTGTTCGGCTGGCTCGCGAAATCGGGCGGCGTTGCCGAGAAGGAAATGCTGCGCACGTTCAACTGCGGCACCGGGATGGTGATTGTCGTGTCTGCGGACCAGGCCGATGCGGTTGCCGACGTCCTGCGCAATGCCGGTGAAACGGTCAGCAAGATCGGCGTCATCGAAGCTGAAGGCGCTGCACCGGTGCTGTTTGACGGCAGCCTGGACCTTGGCGCATGAGCCGCAAGAAGACTGCCATCCTGATCTCGGGACGCGGCTCCAACATGGGCGCGCTGATTTCCGCGGCAATGTCTCCCGACTATCCCGCCGAAATCACGCTTGTCCTGTCCAACCGGCCTGACGCCAAGGGACTGGAACGGGCCGCTGAGCTGGGCATTGCAACGGCAGTTGTCGACCACAAGGACCATGCGGGTGATCGGGAAGCGTTCGAAAAATCGGTAGATGCCGTTTTGAAGGACCACAAGATCGACCTGGTCGCCCTTGCCGGTTTCATGCGTATCCTGACCCCCTATCTGGTCAATGCCTGGGCGGGCAGGATGATCAACATCCATCCGGCTCTCCTGCCCTCTTTCAAAGGCCTTGCCACACATGAGCGGGCCTTGCAGGAAGGTGTCAAGTTGCATGGTGCCACCGTGCATTATGTGTCTGCTGAAATGGACGATGGTCCGATCATCATGCAGGGAGCCGTACCGGTTCTGGACAATGACACCCCTGACACGTTGGCTGCCCGTGTGCTGGACGTTGAACACCAGATCTACCCCAAGGCTCTTTCCATGGTTGCCAGCGGCAAGGCCAAGGTGTCGGGAGCACGGGTAACCGGCAGCGGCAACACCAACGAGACGGAAACGCTCATCTGGCCGTAGCCCGGACGGCTTTCTCCGCTTGCAGCAAAACGATCGCAGATTTTTCAGACCGATCCTGACGCGCCTAACGGATCGGTTTCCTCTGGCTAGCCTTTCCGGACCTTCTGCTGGAACGACAGGACAATGAATTCCGCCGGCCGCAAGAGCGAAACCTTCACCACGACGTTCATGCAACCGGCCTGAACATCGGCGCCCGTCATCGTCGTCCCAAGGCCGACTTCGACACCGTAGGCATCTTCTGACGAAGCGCCCGCGAGAGCCCCTTGTTTCCATAGCCCGTTCAGGAAATTTTCGATCACCGATTTCACCATAAGCCAGGTCGGAGCGGCGTTTGGCGCAAAGACAAAAGGATCCAGCGCCGCCTTGATCGATTGTTCCAGCATGATCGCGGTTCGGCGGATATTCACATAGCGCCATTCCGAGCTGTTACCGTCCAGCGTGCGTGCTCCCCAAACCACATTACCTCGCTCGGGAAACGACCGGATTGCGTTCACGGCTTTTCCGTCCAACGGAGTGTTCAGGTCTTCCTGCTCAGCATCGGAAATAGATACGCAAGGCGACACGACTGAATTAAGGCTGAGATTTGCCGGCGCTTTCCAGACACCATCCTGGGCGTCTGTCGCTGCATATGCACCTGCCAACGCGCCTGACGGAGGCATGGCACTTACTGCTTTTACAGCTTGCGAGAGAAGCTCGTTGTAGCGCTTTGAAAGACCCCGCATGATCTTGTGAGTAGTGCATTTCTCCTCTTCGGAGATGTCGTCGCCCTCCAGTGATTTCACCGCCTTATCGAAAGCGGCTTTCCGGGCCTCATTGGCCTGAATGGCAGTCTCCTGGCCAACATGTTCGAAGAAGGCCTTGCGCGTACCAGCCGAAACATTTTCAAAGGTTATCGATCCCGCACCGAAGTGAGACGTATTCAACCAGGGATAATAGGCGGCAGCAAAGCTCATATCTTCCGCTGCGACCAAGGTGCGCAGGCCGCTTTTTCCCGAGATCACGTCATTCTCGTCTAAAGTTCGCTCCCTTTCCCCATCGAACACGTCGACAATGGCGAAACGGTTTTGCAAGTCTGTACAATGGGCAAGGCATCTATTGCTGACGGTCTTGTAATCTTCTGACGACAACAACACCGCGTCGGGTATCACGATGACCGACGGCTCCTGCAGCTTGGCGAGCTCTCGCCAGACAGGTTCACCGAAATCCTCCACGGACTTGACGAGAACGGGCTCTCCCGCGCCGTAACATCCAACCGACAAGATCCAGCAACCATGTCCTCCATTTTCGAAGAAAAGTCCCATGGCCGCATGCAAATTGAAGCGGCTTGCTTCCTCCAGGTCCAGAGCCGGCTTGCCATCCTGCAGGCTGAAGTCGAAACGAAACATGGGCCCCACGCCGAAACGGGCCTCGAATTCCGACATCGAGGAGATCCGCACCGGAATGCCGGTCACATCCTTGCCATCCACAATTGCTGTTTCCGTGTAGCCGACAAAGACCGCAACGCTCGTCGGGACCTGCACGACGGTGTTTGGGAAGGAGTTCAGCTCGGTGACATAAACACCCGGGGCCTCATACTTCTTCATTTCTCTCTTCCTCGTAGCGCGTCATCCGGCAGAAGCTTGATAAGCCTGACAGGTTCAAGCTCCCACAGTCGTGCCGGCGAGCAAAGGACTTTCTGCCTCAAGTTGCAGATGCTCCATGAAGCACCCTTCGCTTCAATCTGAAGCTCAAGGATCGCAAATGCGAAGCCGATAGTATCTTGACTGATTGTGGGCGCTTAACCTGTCGGATAACGTGCCTGCATGTTTTTGAGTTTCATGTCCGCGCTTGGTGGCGTCGGGTTGTTTCTGATCGGTATGCTGCTACTGACCGACGGGCTGAAAGCCCTGGCGGCACAGCGCATGCGCGACGTGTTGTCCAGGTTTACCTCAACGCCCTTGTCGGGCGCCGTGACGGGTGCTCTCACCACTGCAGTCATCCAGTCATCCAGTGCAACCACTGTTGCCGCTGTCGGCTTTGTCGCTTCCGGCCTCCTCACCTTTCCCCAGGCGCTCGGCGTCATCTTCGGTGCCAACGTCGGCACAACCCTGACAGGGTGGCTGGTTGCGGTTCTCGGCTTCAAGCTGGATCTTGGCCAGATCGCCCTGCCCTTCGTTTTTTTTGGCGCGATTGCGCGGCTGGCATTCCGGGGCCGGATCGCACTCGCAGGCCAGGCGCTCGCGGGCTTTTGCCTGATCTTTATCGGCATCGAACACATGAAAGACGGTCTGGACGCCTTCAGTGGCGTGGTAACCCCGACCGACTTTCCGCCGGACACACTCTTCGGCCGGCTGCAGCTGGTGTTGATCGGCATGCTGATCACCGTCGTGACACAGTCCTCCAGCGCAGGCGTTGCAACAGCGCTGGCTGCGCTTGGTGCCGGTGCGATCAACTTTCCACAAGCAGCGGCGCTGGTAATCGGCATGGACGTCGGAACCACATTTACGGCAGCTTTGGCGACCATCGGCGGCGGTACCATGGCCCGACGTACGGGCTATGCGCATGTGATCTACAACGTCATGACCGGTGTCATGGCGTTTTTCCTTTTAGGGCCGTTTCAGCTTGTGGCCGGGGCGTTGACCGGAAACGGCGACAGCCAGATTGCGCTTGTCGCTTTTCACAGTTTCTTCAATGCGCTTGGCGTCGTCTTGGTGCTTCCACTTGCGCGGCCATTCGCCCGGCTGATCGAACATCTCGTTCCCGAAAAAGGCTCCGATCTGACCAGCCGTCTGGATCCGCTCGTATTGCGGGACCCGCACGCAGCCGCGTCCCTGGCGGGGCAGACCGTCGCACATCTGGAAACCTTGATCATCGAACGCCTGCGCAGTCGGTTGGGCGCAAAGTCATCTGCTTATGAAGAACTGGATCGGGAGGACCTGGCCAAGGCCATCGCAGAAACACGGACATATCTGGACAAGATCATCGTTCCGCCGAACGACATGGCCTTTCAGGAGGAACTGAAAGGCCTGTTTCACATTCTCGACCATTTGAGCCGCCTTCTCTACCGTTGCGACCAGCGGCAGAGGATCGACGAGCTGTCTTTGGATCACCGGCTCAAGCGCCTGGCGGGCCTGCTTCTCGGCGTCACGGACATTTCCACCAGACAGAAGGACGCCAAGACACAGGAGAGGACGCTGGACCGGTTGCGGTTGCTGATGCGCCGACAACGCCGCCTCAATCGTGACCGGCTGATTGCAATGGCCGCTGCCGATGCAGTCCCGGCGGAAACAGTCTGGCTGAAGCTGGATGCCCTACGCTGGCTGCACAGGGTGTCCTATCACCTGTGGCGGATCCGATTGCACCAGAATGTGCTTCTGGATGCGAACCGGGATCTGGCCTCGACCGTCGAAGAAGCCCGCATAGACGTCGACCAGGATTAATCGGCGTTGGCCATCGGCCGATCCACACACCGTCAGGCAGCGGACCGGTCGATGATGACGTGATTTTCGCCGCGCGAACAGGCCTCCACGCGCGCCTCCACACGGTAGATGTCACGCAGCATCGCTGACGTGATGACATCTTCGGACGGGCCGGCGGCAACGAGACGCCCTTCGGCAATCACCATGGTGTTCCGGCAGAACCGCAGGGCATGATTGAGATCGTGCAAGGCAATCAGAACCAGGGTGCCCTGGCGGCGTGCCAGATCGCGCATAAAGTTCAGCACCTCGACCTGCCGGTAGAGATCCAGCGCGGAGGTCGGTTCGTCCATCATCAAAACTTCCGGACGGCGTACCAGTGCCTGCGCAATCGAAACCAGCTGACGCTGACCGCCGGAGAGTTCGCCAAGGTTCCGGAACGCCAGGCTATCAATCTGAAGCGCCTTCAGGATCTGGTCGATTTCGACGAGTTCAGAGTCCTTTACACGCCAGCCCTCACCCTGTTTGGCAGCGAGCAGAACGGATTCATAAACCGTCAGGACGGCATTGGCGTGGGTATCCTGGGGCATGTAGCGGATGGCATCCCGGGGTGCTGCCCGGCTGCCGGCCAGCACGACATCGCCAGGGCCTTTCAATAGACCGGAGATGCGCTTGAACAAGGTCGATTTGCCGGCCGCGTTGGGACCGATCACCGCCGTCAGTTCACCGCCGGAGAAGACCGGCGTCGTGACCCCTTCGACCGCAAGAGTGGAGCCATAGCGTGCGCCAACCCCTTTCAGCTGCAACGTTACCATGACTGCCTCCGGTCGGCGAAAATGAGCGCGAAGAAGAATGGAACCCCGACAAGCGCGGTGATGACGCCGATGGGCAGGATCGCCCCCGGAAGTATGATCTTGGAAACGACCGATGTTGCCGACAGCATCAAGGAACCGCACAAGATGGCCGCAGGCAGGAAGAAACGCTGGTCTTCTCCGACCAGCATCCTGGCAATGTGCGGTCCGACAAGCCCGACAAAGCCGATCGTCCCGACAAAGGACACGGGGATCGCCGCCAGCAGGCTGACGCCGAGCAGCGTTTTCAGCCGAAGCGACCTGATGTTGACGCCGAAACTCGCCGCCTTGACGTCGCCGAGCCGAAGGGCTGTCAGAGCCCAGGAATGCCGTGCGAAGAACGGAACGCAGACAACAAGAATGATGAAGGTCGCCAGAACTTTGCCCCATGTCGCCTTGGTCAGCGACCCCATGGTCCAGAAGACGACCGCAGCCAGCGCCTGTTCGGAAGCAAGATATTCCAGCAGCGACAACAGAGCGTTGAACGTGAACACCAACGCGATCCCCAGAAGAACGATGGTCTGAACAGTCACGCCCCGTACCGTGGACAGCAGATAGATGAACAGCGAAGCCGCCATGGCCATCAGGAAGGCATTGATCGGGACCATGTATTGCACTGCGGCCGGAAAGATCGCGACGCCGGCGACAAGTCCCAGGGCCGCGCCAAAGCTGGCAGCAGCGGAAATGCCTAGCGTGAAGGGGCTGGCCAGCGGATTGGCAAGGATCGTCTGCATCTGCGCACCCGCAAGGGACAGGCAGGCCCCAACGGTGATCGCCATCAGCGCGATCGGCATGCGAATGTCCCATAGGACGACGCGTGTCTGAAGATCGGCGCCGGACGGATTAACCAGGGCGGAAAGCACTTCCGACAGCGGATAGCGGGCCGGTCCGAGGGCCAGATCCAAAGAAAAGCTGAACGCCAGAGCGACGATCAGCCCGCAAATAACCAGAATGCGCCTGAACGCAAGGGCGCGGTAAAGACCGCGCCCCTCCTCAGCCGGAATGATTTCCGAAACCGCCATCTTATTTACTCGAGTTCAGCGAAACGAAGTAGCCTGGCCGGTAGTCGATCGGCAGGAAGCGGTCGTGCAATTCCTGGAAAGTCGCTTCCGGGTCAAGGTCAGCAAAGAGCTCCGGATGCAGCCATTTGGCGATCTGCTGAACAGCGACGAACTGGTAAGGGCTGTTGTAGAACTGGTGCCAGATGGCATGGACATTGTTTTCCCGGACCGCCTTGACGCCTGTAAAGCCCGGACGTTCCATCAGGCCCGCCAGCTTGTCTGCAGATACTTCCGGATCCGCGCCGGCGCCGACACCAACCCAATTCCCTCCGGGAACATACAGCTCCCAGTTTGCACCGGTCACGATGATCTGGTCCGGATCGGACGCGATGATCTGCTCCGGGTTGACGGTGCCGAAGGTGCCGGGAATGATCTCGGCAGCCATGTTGATGCCACCGGCCATTTCAACCATCTTGCCGAAATTCTCGTTGCCGAACGACATGCAGCAATCATCGGAATAGCCGCCTGCACGCTCCACGAACACAACGGGTTTGGCGAGGTCTGACTGTGCCGCCAGCTTGTCAGTCACCTTGGCGATCTCGGATGCCCGGAATTCGATGAATTCCTCGGCCTTGTCTTCCTTGCCGTAGAGCTTGCCGATCAGGCGCATGGACGACTCGGTGTTTTCCATCGGCTTTTCGCGGAAGTCGACATAGACAACCGGGATGCCGACCTTGCCGAGTTTCTCGATGTAGCCGCCTTCTTCGGTGGCAACCTTGGCGTCGAGGTTCAGGATGATCACGTCAGGCTGGAGTGCAACGGCCTGCTCGACATCGAAAGTGCCGTTCTTCATGCCGCCGAAAGTCGGCAGATCGGCCATTTCCGGGTACTTCTCGAGATACTGATGGTACCCGTCGTTGTCCGCCTTCTCGAAATCGTCTCGCCAGCCGACGACACGTTTGAAGGGGTCTTCACCATCCAGCGCGGCGGTGAAATAGATCTGGCGCCCCTCGCCCAGGATGACCTTTTCCACCGGCACTTCGACCTCGACCTCACGGCCGGTAATATCCGTGACCGTTACCACGTCGCCGGCAAGTGCCATTGCCGGAAGAAAAGTAGCCGTTACCAGCAAAGATGCTGCCAAGCTTCTGATTTTGCTCACATCCGCCTCGATTTTTTATTGAGGTTATAAGTTGAGTTTTAAATTCTTGTTTTTCGTATTTTTCCTGAGTATATGAGTCAAGAATTATCTTTTGGAATGGTTCCAAGCAACCGGAGCAATACGCCTGATGAGCGACGCAGACACACTCTCGAATTTCGATCTGCGTGAAGAAATCAAGGAATACTGGGGCAAGCGGGCCGAGACCTTCGACACCCAGCCGGGCCACGAGATTTTTTCCGACGAAGAGCACACCGCCTGGATAAGGCTGTTCGAAAAGCATCTGGGCCCGGGCGGCTCCAGACGCGTTCTTGACCTTGCTTCCGGAACCGGCGTTATCTCGCACCTGCTCGACGACCTAGGCTTTGAGGTGACCGGCATGGACTGGGCGGAACCCATGCTTGCCAAGGCCCGAGAAAAGGCAATGAAACGCGGGCGCACGATCCGCTTTCTGCTTGGCGATGCCGAACGCACGATGGAAGCGTCCGAAAGCTACGATGCCATAACGTGCCGGCACCTTGTCTGGACCCTGGTCGATCCTGCGGCCGCCTTTGCGGAATGGCACCGGGTGCTGAAACCGGGAGGACAGCTGCTCGTCGTCGACGGAGACTTTGTCAATCCTGGCTGGTTCGCAAAGTTGCTTGCAACGTTTTCAAAAACTCGTGCTCGCTTTGGATTGCTCGCGCAACCGGACGCAAAACCGGCAGACATGATGGAAACACATCGCAGCATCCTGTCCCGCGTTCATTTCTCGAGGGGAGCAAGGGCAGAAGCAGTCGTGGAACTATTGCGACAGGCCGGCTTCACTCAAATCGTTGTCGATACGGACCTGAAAGCCGTTCACCGGGCACAACGGCGTCACCTGCCTTTCTTCAAGGGTCTGGAAAGGGCAACGCAGCACCGCTACGCAATCTGTGCCAGGAAATGAACCACCCGACCTGGGTTGCCGATTTGAATACCAAACCAACTATTCTTGACATGATGAAAGAATTATTACCTTCAGTACAGCAGAAGAAATAAAATCAACTCAAAAAATCTAAGCCAAACTATTTAAACTTACAATTGCAAGAATAAATTGAACCTTTATTCTTCACCCTACGTTAAGCCGGTATCGATAAGAGTGCATGACAACACAACTATCGAGTATTGCCGATGCACGCCGGCCACGCTGTTTACTGCCTTCCTTTTAACAGCCTTCCGGCTTTGTGCAGGACGCTGAAAACTCGTGCCGCAGCTGTTCTGCTGGCTCTGCTGCTTATTCCCCTGTCTGCAGGACTGACAAAAGCTTGTGCAGCCGAATGGGTGATCACACGGATTTCCGGAACGGTTTATCTCGTAGCACCAGGCATTCAAGCGCATCGGGCAAGCAAGGGGATGACACTTCACAAGGGCCATACCATTGCGACGCGAAAGGGCGCACGCGCCGTGCTTCAACGAGGCAAGGACAGCATCACAGTCGGCCCGAACACGGAATTTGCGCTTTCGCAATTTCGCAGCAACGACAGCCAGACCACGCTGCTTCAACGCAAGGGAACAATCGATGTCGATGTCGAGACGCGCGGCAGACCGTTTTTCAGGGTTGAAACGCCTTATCTTGCAGCCGTCGTCAAGGGAACCCGCTTTTCGGTAACCGTAACCGGCAACGAAAGCCGGGTTTCGGTTCAGCGCGGAGTCGTTGGTGTTCAGGATCTTGCATCCGGGCAGCAAAGCGACCTGCGTGCAGGCCAAACCGTCCAAAGCGCACCGGGGAGGTTCAACGGTCTCAAATCCGTCGGCAAGAGCCGCGCCGCCATCCAGCAAGGTACACCTGGCAAGCCCAGCTTCGGCGATACCCCGGCAAGCCTCTCACCTGCGGGCTCAAAAGCTCAGAACACCACCACCAGCGGGCGTGACAATGCCGCTAGCGGTAACGGCAACGCAAATGCCTCCTCCGGCAACTCAGGCAATCGCGGGTCGAGTGGCAACGCCAATGAGAATTCAAGCGGGAACTCGGGCGGGAACTCGGGCGCAAATTCTGGCGGAAACTCTGGTGCAAATTCCAGCGGAAGCTCTGGTGGTAACGCCGGCTCAGGTTCTGGTAACGCCGGTTCCGCAGGCGCTTCAAACAGCGGCGGGGCAAGCGCCGGCGCGTCAGCTGGCGGGGCCAGCGCAGGCGCATCCGCCGGAAACGGTGGCGCAAACGCAAATGCCGGTGGCGCCGGAGCTTCTGCCGGACGCTAACCTTCTCTCGCTTCTTCCGGGTTCCGCTCTTCAGCCGTTGCCGAGCGCTTCTCCAAGAGAGCGGCCGAGAGCTGACTTCTCTCGCAAATCCAGACCGGAATGCAGATCGACGATGTGGCTCTTCTGGATCTTCTCGGCTGCTGCGCCGTCGCGCTTTTCAAAGGCATTCATCAGGGCGTGATGAGAGTGGCTTTCACAGGCAGTGTCCGAGCGCTTCCAGTAAAGAGCGATGATCAGCGAAGAGCGCGAGATCAGCGATCGGATCATGCCGGCGAACACCCGATGGTCGGCGATATCGGCAATCTCCGTATGAAAGCTTCCGGACAGGAACAGTGCCTTGCCCATGTCACCGGCATGAAGAGCTGCATGTTCCGCATCCAGATGTGCGTGCAACTGCGCGAGCTGCCTGTCGGTGATGACATCGGCTGCCAGCCTGGCCACGGCAGGCTCGATCAGGGCACGGGCCTGAAACACCTCGTGGGCTTCGCGGATCGACGGCTTTGCGACGAAGGCACCACGGTTCTTTTCCATGGCGACAAGCCCGGAATGGGCGAGCGCCTGCAACGCAGCGCGCACGACGGTACGGCTGACGCCATAAATTTCGCCCACCTCATCTTCAGACAGTTTCAGCCCCGGTGTCAGTTTGTGTTGCAGAATGGCAGTCTGAAGCTTCAGGCAGATTTCAAGGGCCCGGCCCTGAGGTAGGGCAAAGACTTCATGCAGCTTGCTGCGTTGATCAAGATCGGCTGTGGTCAAAGGTTTGGTCATTTTTCTTGAAGTGCCCAATGGGGGTTGAGCGGTGCCATGATCCTACTCCCCTCCACCCGAAGCGGCAATCTAGGATCGTATACAATTTTTGTTCATATCGTATTTAATTTGCCAAAATATTGTGCACTTTTACCGATGAGAATTTGCTCATTGCTCCGCCTTCTCATCAGGATCTCCGGAATTCCGCCAGTTTTTCGCGTTGGCACGGCACTTGCTGTCTCAGGAGCCGAAAACGGTTTTCTGAAGGAGACGTCCGGCCATGGCGAAGTCCCTGGACCTTGAACTGGCAGCCACCACCAAGATCTATGGCGAGACCATTGCGGTCGACGCGATCAATCACAAATTTGCCGCCGGCACCTATTCCTGCCTGCTGGGGCCATCGGGCTGCGGCAAGTCTTCAACCCTGCGAATGATCGCCGGCCATGAAAGCGTCTCTATCGGCGACATCGTTCTGGGCGGCACCAACATCACCGATCTTCCACCCGCCCGGCGCGGCACGGCGATGATGTTCCAGAACTATGCGCTGTTTCCGCATCTGTCCGTGGTCGATAACGTCGCCTTTTCCCAGAAGATGAAGGGTGTCGAAAAACCTGTCCGGCTGAAGAAGGCCCGTCAGTTGCTGGAACTGGTGGATATGGCAGCCTATGCGGAACGGCTGCCTTCGCAGCTCTCCGGCGGTCAGCAACAACGTGTTGCCCTGGCCCGTGCCCTGATCACTGAACCTTCCGTGCTTCTGCTTGACGAACCGCTGTCGGCACTCGATCCGTTCCTGCGTATCAAGATGCGGCTCGAGTTGAAGAAGCTGCAGCGCGAGCTCGGCATTTCCTTCATCCACGTCACGCACAGCCAGGACGAAGCCCTCGCGCTGGCAGACGACATCATCGTCATGAACGGCGGCAAGATCGAGCAGGCAGGCAGCCCGCGCGACGTGTTCAACACGCCAACAACCGAGTTCGTCGCCCGCTTCATCGGCGGCCACAACGTGCTGCAGCAGAAAGGCGCTGCGGTCGCGCTGAGGGCAGACAGGTTGAGGGTGAAAAAAGCGGCCGGAGAGGACGGCGCCGTTCTGACGGCCTTCGTCAAGGACGTCGAATACCTCGGCTCCACCGTCAATCTCGCGCTTGATGCGGGGGGCGCCGGCGATCTGACGGCCGCACTCACCGACGAAGCCTTTTTCCAGGACCCGATCGAAATCGGCGCAACCGTCTTCCTGACATGGAAGCCGGAAGACGCACACCAACTGGCTGCCTGAAGGCTGCCGATCGCAGGCCTTCTCCCGAGGCCGAACAAACTCCAGAGGGGAACAGGAGTAAGAACATGACAGATACAGTGGGAAAAACTGAACAGATGACCAAGAAAGGCGTCAGCCGCCGCAGCATCCTGAAAGGCGGCGCTGCTGCTGCCGGTGCGGCCCTGGGTTCGGGAGCCATCACCGGCTTCCCGACCATCTGGGCACAGAACATCAAGGACGTGACCCTGCGCCAGTTCGGCACCGGCGTGTCCAACCTCAACGAAGTAGCGCAGAAGGTGAAGGAAGATCTCGGCTTCACCCTGGAAATGACCGCTCTGGACAGTGACGCCGTCACCCAGCGTGCGGCGACCCAGCCGGACAGCTTCGACATTGCGGACATCGAATACTGGATCTGCAAGAAGGTCTGGCCGACCGGCAACCTGCAGGCTATGGACACCTCCAAGATCAAGAACTACGACAAGATCGTCGGCATCTTCAAAAGCGGCAAGCTGACGCCGGAATCCGTGATCGCACAGGGCACCGCGCCGCATACGGTCGGCTTTGTCGACGGTCCGGACGGCAAGGCGTTCGCCACCGAAGAAACCGGCTGGATGACACTCATCCCGACCATCTACAACGCCGACACACTCGGCATCCGTCCGGACCTGATCGGCCGCCCGATCGAAAGCTGGACCGAACTGCTGAACCCGGAATTCAAGGGCAAGGCATCGATCCTCGACATCTCTTCCATCGGCATCATGGATGCGGCCATGGTTTGCGAAGCCATGGGCGAAATCCAGTATGGCGACAAGGGCAACATGACCCGCGAAGAGATCGACAAGACCATGGCGATCTTCACCGAAGCCAAGAAAAACGGCCAGTTCCGCGCCTTCTGGAAGACCTTCGACGAAAGCGTCAACCTGATGGCGTCCGGCGAAGTCGTGATCCAGTCCATGTGGTCTCCGGCGATCACCGCCGTGAAGTCCCGCGGTATCGATTGCGTCTATCAGCCGCTCAAGGAAGGCTACCGGTCGTGGGGTGGTGGCATTGGTCTTTCCAAGAGCCTGACCGGCCTCGAACTGGAAGCAGCCTACGAATACATCAACTGGTATCTCGACGGCTGGGTCGGCGGCTTCCTGATGCGCCAGGGCTATTACTCGGCCGTGCCGGAAACCTCCAAGAACCACATGGACGAGAACGAGTGGGGTTACTGGTTCGAAGGCAAGGAAGCCACCGGCGACATCACCAACCCGTTCGGTGACGTTCTGGCGAAAGCCGGCGAAACCCGCGACGGCGGCTCGTTCTACGAGCGCATGGGTGCCGTTGCCTGCTGGAACGCTGTCATGGACGAGAACCAGTACATGGTTCGCAAGTGGAACGAGTTCATCGCCGCCTGAGGCTGAGCCGACACACTGGTGCCCGGGAAACTTTTCCCGGGCACTTCAAGACACCCGGGGCTAGCATGACACCCGCCTTCTCTACTTACCGGACCCGACCTTCATGACGGATCAGACACAGTCCATTTCCAGCGTGGCCCCGGCTGCGAAAGCTCGTGCAAAGGCTCCCTTCAGCCTCAGTCGCCTGCCCGATGCCATGACCGGCTGGCTACTGTCGCTGCCTCTGGCGCTGGTGCTGTTCTTCTTCCTGGTTCTGCCGATTGCCATGATCGTCGTGGTGAGTTTCTGGGGGGCGACGGAATTCTCGATCTACCCGGCCTTCCAGTTCGACAACTACGAATTCCTGCTGACGTCTCCAGTGACCTACCAGGTGTTCTTCAACACGGTGAAATACGCGTTGATCACCTGGGCGATCACACTGGTGATCGGATTTACCGTTGCCTATTTCCTCGCCTTTCACGTGCGCACGCTGACCTGGCAGATCGTTCTGTTTCTGTTGTGCACGATCCCGTTCTGGACATCCAACATCATCCGCATGATCTCCTGGATCCCGTTCCTGGGCCGCAACGGCATCGCCAATTCCACGTTGATCTCGATGGGCGTCATAGACGAGCCGCTGGATTGGCTGCTCTTTTCCGATTTTTCGGTGATCCTGGCCTTTGTCCACCTCTACACGCTGTTCATGGTGGTTCCGATCTTCAACACCATGATGCGTATCGACCGCTCGCTGATCGAGGCAGCCTATGACAATGGCGCCACCGGTCTGCAAACACTCACCAACGTCATCATTCCGCTGACCAAACCCGGCATCATGATCGGTTCCATTTTTGTCGTCACGCTGGTGATGGGCGACTTCATTACCGTGCGCTTCATGTCCGGCAGCCAGAAGGCCAATGTCGGCAGGTTGATCTCCAACGACATCGCGCTTTTGCAATATCCCTCTGCCGCGGCAACAGCGGTCATCCTGCTGATCACGGTGCTTCTGGTGATCTCGATCCTGCTGCGCTTCGTCGACATCCGGAAGGAGCTCTGATCATGGAAAAACGTTCCCGCTCCTTCTATGCGCTTGCCGCGTTCTTTGGCCTTTTCCTGGTTTTCCTCTATGGCCCGACAGTCACCATCGCGATCCTGAGTTTTCAGGGACCGCAGGGCGGGCTGACCTTCCCGATGCGCGGCGTCTCGCTGCACTGGTTCCACGACCTGTTCGAACAACAGGCCGTCGGGGATATCTGGGGCAGTTTCTCGCGCTCGCTCGTGCTTGGTCTCATGGTCATGGTGACAACGGTCGTTGTCTCCGTCATGGGCGGCCTTGCCTTCCGCAAGCGGTTTCCCGGGTCCGGTGCGATCTTCTATCTGATCATCACCTCGCTGGTGATCCCGTCGATCCTGGTTTCTCTTGGTGTCGGCCTGATCTTCTCCCAGTCAGGCCTTGCCGTGCATTGGTCGACCTCGGGCTTCGGCGCGCAGCTGACGTGGACCTTGCCCTTCGGTCTGCTGATCATGTTCGCGGTTTTCAACCGTTTCGACAAATCCTACGAGGAAGCCGCGCGCGACCAGGGCGCAAGCGCCTGGCAGACTGTCCGTCATGTCGTGCTGCCGATAATCGCGCCGATGCTGATCGGGGTCGCCCTGTTCGGTTTCACCCTGTCCTATGACGAGTTTGCCCGCACGCTTCTGACGGCAGGCAGCTACAACACGCTGCCGCTGGAAATCTACGGCATGACAACAAACGTCACGACGCCAGTGATCTTTGCTCTCGGCACTCTGACAACCGCCTTCTCCTTCGGCATCATCGGCCTGTTCCTGGCCATTGTCGTCATCCTGAACAAACGCAGGTCACGGCACGGCTCGGATGCCGGAAAGGGCATGGTCTAGGGCCTTACATGCGCGACATACACATCCTCGTCATCAATCCGAATTCCACGGCTTCAATGACGCAGAAGATCGCGGCGGCTGCTCGCGCCGCAGCCGGTCCCTTCAGCCGGATTACGGCCATCAATCCACTGGAGGGACCGGCAGCCATTCAGGGACCAGCGGATGGCGAGGCTGCCCTGCCCGGCCTGTTCGATCTCTTCGAGCGCTCGCTGAAAACCGACCCAAGCATCAGCGCGGTCATCATCGCATGTTTCGACGATACCGGCCTGTGGGAACTGAAGGCGAAATCCCGTGTCCCGGTGGTTGGCATCGGCGAGGCGGCCTACCATGTTGCCTCCGTGGCGGCCGAACGGTTTTCGGTGGTTACCACCTTGTCCGTCTCCGTACCGGTGCTGGAAGAGAACCTGCAGCGCACCGGCCTTGCCGCCCGATGTGTCAGGGTGCGTGCATCGGACGTGCCGGTTCTGGAACTGGAAAACCCCGAGAGCGATGCCCGCCACAAGATCGAAGCGGAAATCCAGGCCGCTCTCAGACTGGACGGCATCGGCGCAATCGCACTCGGTTGCGCGGGCATGGCGGATCTGGCCGCCGACCTGACGGCACAATTCAAGGTACCCGTCATCGACGGTGTAGCGTCCGCTGTGCGTCTTGCAGAGGCGATCACCGCCTAGGCGTCCCCTCGCCTGCTAGTGGTCCAGAATGACGTCCGCCTCCGTGCGGAAACTTTCCACGGCCGAAAAGAAGACGTCGAACAGCATACTGCGCTCGTCGCCGAGCGAGAAAACCACTTCCTCGTATTGGCGCTGCATGTCCGAGACCGGAACCCGGTGAACGACATCGGTTCGCCCGGTTCCGAACCGCCACATGAAACCGACCCCAAGGCCATTGACCACTGCTTCATAGACCGCGTCACGTGTGTCCAGGGTCAACAGCGGCGACGGCTCGAACCCGGCGGAACGAAAGGCCCTGTCGACCACCCGTTGGGTGGAAGATCCCCTTGTTCGGAAAATCAGGGGTTCGGCCATCAGCCGTTCGCAGGTCACGGCCGCCTCCCGGGACAGCGGGCTGTCGGGATGGACGATGGCAACGACATTCTGCCTTGCAAGCAAGGCGCGCCGGAAGCGGCCATCCGCAGGCACATCCGGCAGCACACCTATGTCGACTTCGCGGGTCAGCACTGCCCGCGTGATCCGCTCATGCGAACCTGTTTCCACCGCGATTTCGATGCCTGGGTGCCGCTTGAGAAACTGCGCGATCAATGCCATGCCCGGCATCGAATTTCCCAACCCGATTTTCAAACGACCGTTCAGCAAGGTGTTGTGACGGGTCAAAAGCCGTGTTGCAGCGCGTTCGGCTTCTGCCATGCGCTCGGCGACGTCACATAGCTCGTTGCACAGCGGTGTTGGCGACAAGACACCGTTTTTCCGGTCGAACAGGCGTACGCCGAATTCCGCTTCAAGGTCTTTCACATGACGCGCGACGGCCGGCTGCGAAATCTTCAGCGCCCGTGCCGCTGCAGCATATGAGCCTCCGGACGCGACCGCGTTGACGGCCCGAATGCGCGACAGGGAAAGGGTCATTCCAGGTTTTCTCCGATTAGCAAAGCCAAAGGTTTGATCACCTCAAACCATAGGTTCGCTCTGTTACGGCAGCGTCACAGAGTGACGACAATTTGATTGCGACTTCAGCGGGCCACGCCAACGGAACACGGCCCTTCCTGACCAGAACAATCCGCCTGCCGTACCGGCGGATCCTCAATGCCGATCGGTGGTACCGAAAGGCAACCGGACAGATATGGACTTCGCAATGCGGGCTCGCAAAACAACAACAATTCAATGGCTTGGCGCCGCGGAGATTGACGGCTATGCCGCAATCCTGTGCGATCTGGACGGCTGCCTGATAGCCGCCGGACGAGCATTGCCGGGCGCGGAAGATTTTGTCCGGGCTGCCGGCAAAAGACTATCGATCGTTTCAAACAACTCGGCCGACACATGCGTCACGCTATCGGCAAAACTGAACGCAATCGGCCTGTCGTTGCCGCAGGAAAGCATCTTTCTTGCAGGTGAGCTGGCTGTGCGCACGATCGCAGCGGAACGTCCGGGCGCGCGCATCCACGTAATTGCCGAACAGCCGCTTCACGCTCTTGCAGCGGAACTCGGCCTTGAGCGCGCAAACGACCGGACAGACGTCGTCCTGCTTGCCCGCGATACAAAGTTCACCCTGACCGGACTGGAAAAGGCGTTGCGACTGCTGGAGCAAGGCGCAGAGCTGGTCGTGACCAATCCGGATCTTTCCCACCCGAATGCGGACGGTCGCCCGGTGCCGGAAACCGGCTCCCTGCTTGCAGCTTTCAAGGCGTGCTGTCCGGAGATCGCACCAAGGGTTATCGGCAAACCTCAGCCGTTCCTCATCGGCGCGGCACTTGAAGCTGCGGGCGTTCCGGCGAGCGAGGCTGTCTTTGTGGGCGACAACGCCGCGACCGACGGCGCGGCGGCAACCCTTGCCGGTCTTGATTTCATTCACCTCGTCGCAACGCCCTCGCCGATCGTGAACGGGGCTCCCGTGAAAGAGCCGATACCGTCCGCTCACCCATCGCCAGTGGAGGCGAGCGCATGCTGACCTACGTTCTGCGAACCCTTTTGCGGATGGCGATCACCCTGTTCCTCATCGTGACGCTCGTCTTCTTCGCGACCAGGCTTTCCGGAAATCCGGTCGATTTCGTTCTCGGCGAAGGCATCACCAAGGAAGACCGGGCTCTCCTGATCGCTTACTACGGTCTGGATTCCTCCATCGGCACCCAATACTGGCGCTATCTCAGCTCCGTGTTTTCCGGCGAGTTCGGACTGTCCTTCCTGGAAAGGCGGCCGGTTTCGGAAATCGTTCTCGAACGTGCCTGGCCATCCTTGAAACTGCTGCTGAGCGCGGTGTGCTTCACACTGATAGTTTCCATACCGCTTGGCATTTTGGCCGCCATCTATCGCACCAGCATCGTCGGCAGCGTGGTGATGGTGGTCGCCTTCCTCGGATATGCCGTGCCGTCCTTCATAATCGGCATCCTGCTGGTGCTGATCTTTGCCTACACGCTCAACTGGCTTCCCGTCATCGGTGATGGAACTGCGCTGCATTTCATCATGCCGACGCTTGCCATTTCCGGCACGCTGGTTGCTGCGATCACCCGCTTCACCCGCAACGCCATGCTGGACGTGCTCGGCCAGGACTACATGCGCACAGCCCGTGCCAAGGGCCTGCCGGAGTGGATCGTCATTCTGAAGCACGGACTGCGCAACGCGTCGATCACGCTGCTTTCCGTGGTCGGACTACAGATCGCCAGCCTCGCGGCGGCGGGTAGCGTTGTCGTGGAATCGATCTTCGCATGGCCCGGTATCGGCGATCTCCTCGTCCGGTCCGCCATCCTGCGTGACTACCCCGTCCTCCAGTTCGGTGTCCTGTCCGTCGCTGTCGCGGTCATCGTGATCAACGCAGTGGTCGACATCGCCTACGCCTTCGCGGATCCGCGCATCCGCCTTGCCAAGGGATAAGCGCATGACCGACGCAACGCACAACCTGTCTTCGCCGCGTAATACCGGCACAAGAACATACCGTCTGCCGATCTGGTCGGATGCGAACTGGATTGTCCGGATCGCGTTTCTCATCGGCCTGATCCTGATCGTGACGGCACTCGCCGCACCCTGGGTAGCCCCCTTCGACCCGAATGCCCAAAGTCTCATTTCCCGGCTGCGTCCGCCAATCGGGTTCGAACGCTACAAGGACGGCTTCTATTTCGGCACCGACGAACTCGGCCGGGACATCTTCTCCCGCTGCATCTACGGCCTGCGGCTGACCTTCGCACTCGCCCTTGCGGGAGCCGTCATAGGTCTTCTGATCGGCGGTACATTGGGTCTGATGGCCGGCATCATCGGCGGTGTTTTCGAAGAGGTCATCATGGGCCTGGTCGACGCGCAGATCGCCATTCCCTTCACCCTGATCGCCCTTCTCATTCTGGCAGTCATGGGCTCATCCCTGGACGTGATGATCCTCGTGCTCGGTGTCTACGGCTGGGAGCAATACACGCGGATCGTGCGTGGTGAAGTGAAGAAGCTGATCCAGATGCCCTTTGTCGAAGCGGCACGTGCAGCAGGTGCAACGCCGCTCCGGATTGCGGTGAGGCACATCCTGCCCAATGTCGTCTCGCCGATCGTCGTCCAGTTCACACTGAACTTTTCCAACATCGTCATCCTGGAATCGACCCTGTCTTTCCTCGGTCTCGGCGTTCAACCGCCAACCGCAACGCTCGGATCGATGGTCGGCATCGGCCGCGATTACTTGCCGACGGCCCCCTGGATCGTTCTCGCCCCCGCGATGGTGATCCTGCTCCTCACATTCGCAGTCCAGATCCTTGGCGACTGGCTGCGCGACAAGGCGGATGTCCGTCTCAGGTCCCGCTGACCGAACCCAACCACAGAAGCCGGAACGGCCGACGCTCCACCCTAGCAGCCTTGGAGGCTCGATATGACCAAACTACTGGCAACCACCGCTCTTGCTTCGCTCATGGCGACAAGTGCCTTCGCAACAGAACTCACCGTTGGTGCAGCCAACGTGTCCAGCTACCTGGATCCGGGCCGCGATCACTCGAATGTCGGCTCACAGTTCTACTACAACGCCTTCGATACGCTGATCGCAAAGAACCACGACACCACCGACACTGAATGGCAGCCGGGCCTTGCGACTGAGTGGAAACTTGTCGAACCGACGATCATGGAACTGAAACTGCGTGAAGGCGTGAAGTTCCACAATGGCGCCGACATGACCGCCGACGACGTCGTGTTCTCGCTGAACCGGATGTATCAGGCCGACTTCCCACCCTATCAGGTGCGTGCCCGGGACCGTCTTGAAAACTTCGAGAAGGCCGAGAAGGTCGATGATCTCACCGTACGCATCCATGCAAAGCGCCCGGAGCCTCTTTGGGAAACACTGCTGAACCTGCAGCAGGTCATGATCATTCCGGAAGCTTACACCAAGAGCCTTGCAGGCGACCCGGACAAGCTTGAGCATGATGACTTTGAAGCCTTTTCCCTGAAGCCGGTCGGCACAGGCCCATACAAGGTTGCCGAATTCGTGCCGGGCGAAACAGTGGTCTGGGAACGTTTTGACGACTTCTGGGGCAAAAAGGCACCCCTCGACAAGGTCACTGTCCGGCATATGCCGGAGACTGCTTCACGCATCACGGCCCTGAAAACAGGTGAAGCCGACATCGTCACCAACATCGCACCTGACCAGCTTCAGCTGATCGAGAACGATCCGGACATGAAGGCCGCCGGCAGCGCCACTGCCCTCTTCCACGTCATGATCATGAATGTGAACCATCCGAAACTGAAGGATGCCCGCATCCGTCAGGCCCTGTCGCTCGCCATCGACCGTGACACGCTGAACGAAGCCCTGTGGGGTGGCAAGGCCGTGGTTCCATCCACGCACACGCTTGCGGAATTCGGCGAACTGTACCAGCCGGAGCTGACCACCTTCGAATACAATCCGGAGAAAGCCAGGGAACTGCTCAAGGAAGCAGGCTATGACGGCTTCGAAATCACCTACGACACCGCGCCGGGCTACTACACCAACGGCCTTCTGGCGGCCCAGGCCATCATGGAGATGTGGGCGGAAGTCGGTATCAAGGGCAAGGTCAACGTCCAGGACAAATGGAGCGGCAACTCACCGGACATGATGACCCGCAACTGGTCCAATCCGATGTATTTCGCCGACCCGTTCGGCAGCTTCGGCGTCATGTGGGCTCCGAATGGTCCGTCTGAATCCGAAGGCCGTTTCAACACCGACGAAGACTACGCCAAGAGCTGGGAGCAGTTCCGCTTTAACGGTGATGTCGAGTTGCGTCGCGCAGCCTATGCGGAGCTGATGGAGCGCATCAAGCAGGATCCGCCGGTGCTGCCGCTGTATCGCCCCTATGAAAGCTGGGCGATGAAGACCAACGTCAACTGGGCTCCCAAGCCGGGTCACATTCCCTACGTGCTCGACTTCCGCGCCGGCTCCATTTCGTTCAACTAAGCAAAAAAAAGCGCCGCCGGTACACCGGCGGCGCTCTCCCTACCCTTTGATCAATTCAGGAATTTCAACGTGTCCGTACGCATTGCTGTTGTCGCCGACATCCACCACGGCAAACCTTCCGCGACCAAGCGCGGTGACACTGCCCTCGAGCTGATGGCCGAGTTTGCCCGTTTCGCCAACGATGTTGCCCCCGATTTCGTCGTCGACCTGGGCGATCGGATTTCCGATATGGACCGCGACACGGACCTTCAGCTGGAACGCGAAGTCGCAGAGGCCTTCAAGGCCGTCAATGCTCCGGTCCACCACATCAACGGCAATCACGACCGCGATCACCTGGATGTTTCGGACAACGAGGAAATCCTCGGTCAGTCCCTCGCCAACGCGACCTTTGATGCAGGAGACTGGAGAATTGCGCTGTGGCGCGCAGACAGCAAGATCCATCGGACGCCGGAGCATTCCGGGTTCATTCTCCATGAGGCCGATCTCTTGTGGCTGTCACGCGTTGCACAGAACACGGACAAGCCTCTTCTGGTTATCAGCCACGTTCCCGTTTCCGGTCATGGCCAGATCGGCAACTACTACTTCGAACGCAATCCGTCAGCTTCGACCTACCCGATGGCAGAACGTGCCCGCGCGGCACTGGCGCAGTCCCGGCAGCCGGTGGTCTGTCTGTCCGGCCACGTTCACTGGAACACAATCACCACGGTGGACGGCATTACCCATCTGACACAGCAGTCGCTCACCGAAAGCTTCACCACCAAGGGCCAACCTGCCGGTGCCTTCGGTTTGCTTGAGCTTGGCGAAACCGTCTCCTGGCAGGTACAGGGCCTCGACCCGATTGCCCATTCGTTCAAGCCTCATGCCGACCGCTGGACACCGCCGCTACCGGACTTCAAGCAGCATCCGGAATTTGCCGCAAGACGCCGCGGAGACCTCAAATGACCAAGCCGGTACTGGACGTTCAGGACCTCAGGATTTCTTTCGGTGCTCATGAAGCCGTGAAGGGAATTTCCTTTGCAATTCATGCGCGCGAGACACTTGCGCTGGTCGGAGAGTCCGGTTCCGGCAAATCAGCCACGGCACTTTCCATCCTGCGGCTGATCGAACGAGAAGGTGGAACGATTGGCGGGGGCAGCATCCGCCTGAACGATGGTGATCGCTCCCATGACTTGCGAAGCCTGTCGGATGCACAGCTGACAGCTCTGCGGGGCAATGCCATTTCCATGGTTTTTCAGGAGCCGATGACCTCACTCAACCCGGTTCTGAAAATCGGCGACCAGGTTGGCGAGGTCTTCATCCGCCACCGGAAGTTCGACAGGCGCAAGGCCATGCAAGCCGCAGAAGAAGCCCTCGATCAGGTACGCATTCCGGATCCGGCGCGGCGGCTGCAGCAATATCCGCACGAACTTTCCGGCGGCCTGCGTCAACGGGTGATGATTGCAATGGCGCTCGCCTGCAGGCCCAAACTGCTGATCTGCGATGAACCGACAACGGCTCTGGATGTCACCACCCAGGCAGAGATCCTGACACTGATCCGGAACCTTCAGGCCGAAATCGGCATGGGCGTTCTGTTCATCACCCACGACATGGGCGTCGTTGCCGAGATTGCCGACCGAGTCGTCGTGCTTCGCAACGGCGAAAAGATGGAAGAAGCCAGCGTTCACGATCTTTTCGAAAGGCCGAAGGCTGCCTACACAAAGGCGCTGATGGCGGCAACGCCGAAACCGGGTTCCGGAACCAGCACGCAGCAGGCCGGGACCGAGACAGTGCTGGATGTTGAGCAACTGTCGACACGATTTGCCGGCAAATCCGGCCTGTTTTCAAGGAAATCCGGCGGCGTTCTGGCCGTGAACCGCGTTTCGCTGAAGGTTGCGCGTGGTGAGACACTTGGTCTGGTAGGCGAGTCCGGTTGCGGCAAGTCGACCCTGGCGCGGTCCATTCTGCACCTGATCGAACCTGAAAGCGGATCTGTCAGGCTTGACGGCAATGTTCTGAACAGCTCCTCCCGGCAGGCGCTCCGCGAAACGCGGAAGGACATGCAGATGGTGTTTCAGGACCCTTACGCGAGCCTCAATCCGCGGCTTCCGGTACATGAGCTGATCACGGAGCCGGCGCGGATCCACGGCCTTGTCTCGCGGAAGGACCAGAAGGAACTCGCAGCGGATCTGGTTGAAAGGGTTGGACTGGAGCGCGATGCCATCAATCGCTTCGTGCACCAATTCTCCGGCGGACAACGTCAGCGTCTGTGCATTGCGCGTGCCTTGTCGGTGGAACCGAAACTCATCATTGCGGACGAAGCGGTTTCCGCGCTGGATGTTTCCATTGCCCGGCAGATCACTGATCTGATGCTGGAACTGCAACGCACGGAAGGTCTGTCGTTCCTGTTCATCTCACACGACATCGGCGTGGTGGAGCGGGTCAGTCACCGCATTGCGGTGATGTACAAGGGCGAGATTGTCGAAACCGGTCCAACCGAACAGATTCTGAAAAACCCGCAGCACCCGTACACGCGGCGCCTGTTGTCTGCCGTTCCAAACCCGATGCCGAAGCAACGCCGCAAGTCTGCGGAGGCCTTCACGGCATTTCCGCAGGAAAGCACGACACTGGTGGCGATGGCCTAACCAACATCGGGCCAATTCGTTCCGGTGCAATCTGTTTCAGGAATATGGGGTCTCTTTACTGGCCCCTCACCCGGCAACACGCTATATCCTTGCGCCGGACGGACACAGACCTGGAGCTGCCATGAGCGGATTGCTTGCCCTACTCGATGACGTTGCCGCAATCGCCAAGATTGCCGCGGCCTCCGCGGATGACGTGATCGGCCAGGCGGCCAAGGCGGGCGCGAAAGCGGCCGGAGCCGTGATCGACGACGCAGCCGTCACTCCGAAATATGTCGCCGGATTTTCCCCTGCACGCGAAATTCCGATCGTCTGGCGGATCGCGAAGGGATCAATCAAGAACAAGCTGATTTTCCTGCTTCCTGCCGGCCTCGTACTCAATGAGTTTCTACCAGGCATCATTACACCGTTGCTGATGCTGGGTGGCGCCTACCTGTGTTTTGAGGGGGCGGAAAAGATCTATCACATCTTCAAGCCCCATCATCATGACGCCGACGAGCCGGAAGGCTTCGTTGCCGACCCGTTGCATCTGGAAGAACAGAAGGTTTCCGGCGCCATCAAGACCGACTTCATCCTGTCGGCGGAAATCATGACGATCGCCCTCGCCGAGATTCCTGAAAGCACCATCTGGATGGAAGCCGCCACGCTTGCAGTGGTCGCAATCGGCATCACCGTTCTCGTTTATGGCTCCGTTGCCTTGCTGGTAAAGGCGGACGACTTTGGCCTGATGCTGACGCGCAGAGGCCGCCTGTCGCTGACCCGCGCCATCGGCCACGGCATTGTGAAAGCCATGCCCGGCTTCATGAAACTGCTGATGACAGTTGGTACCGCCGCCATGCTTTGGGTCGGTGGCTCCATCGTGCTGCATGGTATGGACGTTCTGGGCTTCGGGCAGATCTACGGCATCATCCACGACATTGCCCACAACGTGGCTCATTCGGTACAGGTCGCTCAAGGCTTCCTCACATGGGTGGTAACGGCAAGCCTGGACGGTCTGTTCGGCCTCGCACTCGGCATGCTGCTGATCCCGGTCACCAGCAAGGTGATCCTGCCGGTCTGGCGGCTCGTCAGAGGCAAGTCAGCCGCGAAGAGCCACTGACGTTCCAGCGGTCGGCCCGGAAAAAACAAAGGCAATCGACAGGAGCCAGTCGATTGCCTTTTTCGTGAGAGAGCAAAGCGTAGGATTTTCTGTACGCCGACGAAACCGGGACATGTCAGCCCGACAGCCTGCTCCCAGTCGCTCAAGGTCAGTTCCTAAAACGTATTGAAGCTTGAGGGGCCTTCTGGTTGAGCAAACGTGGTGTAAGGCGCAACGGTAAGTGCCGTACCGACGAAGCCAGACTTCATGATAACATTGGCATAGGCCATGAAGGTGCGGTCATAGGGCACCTACGGGTCCTTGTCGCAGTCAACGATCCGCCACGCCCTTAAACACCTGCAAGCGCGAGAAGTTCAAATTAGCGTTTAGATCCAAATAAAATTCTACCTTCGCAAATTCGAGCATTGCGATTGAACGGGCATGGTTGGCTCTGCAGATCAGGCTTCGGCGTTACCGGGCAACAGCATCCCGAGTTCTTCGCCCGACAGGAACATTGCAAAGAGATCTGCCGCCTTGCTCGCATCAAGAGGCATGGTCTCGATCCGTTTCGGCAGATCAGCGCGCTGCGTGTCGTTCAAAACATATCCGCGCAGCTTCACAATGCCCGCAAGATAGTCCGGATCTATTTCCGGATGCGGTTGGCATGTCAGGATCTGACCAGGCAGATGAAGCCCGGCAATCGGGCAACCTGAACTGCTTGCAACAACTTCAAGCCCCTTGGGCGCCATTGTGACCTGGTCCTGATGCCAGGCATTGAGCACCAGTTTTTCGTGACCGAAACCGCGATAGGTTTCCGGTCCGGCGGTAAATCCCCTGGGCGACCTCTCCACTTTACCACCAAGGGCCTGAGCAATGATCTGGTGACCGAAGCAAACACCGATCAGAGGGCGCTCGCTCTGGTGGATAGCGCGGATAAGTTCCTCAAGCTGCGGAATCCAGTCGTGGTCTTCGTAAGCTCCGTGGCGGGATCCGGTTATCAACCAGGAATCCGCTGCTTCCGGCCCATCGGGGAACTGGCCTGCCTCGACATCATAGGTCGTGAAGGAAAACCCGCGACCGGCCAGCAACTGCCGGAAGCATGCGTCGTAGTCGCCCAATTCCTGTGCCAGTTCGTCGGGGGCATGCCCGGGCTGCAAGATGCCGATATGTCTGGAGTTCATCGATAGGTCTCGTCTGGCGAATCCGGCTGGCGCCGATCGCTCATGATTGACCGCTCTTTGCAGCATCCGCAAGACACGCGCCAAGTTTGCGCTTCTGCTCTCCGGATGGCTCGAAATTCTCCGCGGCCAACCAGGCTTCATAGCCCTTTTTCAGCGCCGGCCATTCCTTGTCGATCATGGAGAACCACGCCGTATCGCGATTGAGACCCTTGACGACAAGATGCTGCCGGAAGACGCCCTCCTCGCTGAAACCGAAACGCAAGGCGGCCTGTCTGGACGGTATGTTGTCGTTGTTGCACTTCCATTCGAAGCGCCGATAACCGAGATCATCGAACACATATTTCATGAACAGATAGAGGGCTTCGGTCGCCCCGCGTCTGCGCGAGATCAGCGGCCCCCAATAGATATTTCCAATTTCGATGACGCCGTTGGCCTCGTCGATCCGCATAAGCGTCTGCCGCCCGGCAACTTTACCGGTTTCCTTGTCCACGATTGCAAAAAACAGCGGATCCTTGCTGGCTGCAGCCTTTTCCACCCACCCGCGGAATTCAGTCTCCGTCTCAGGCGGACACTCAGGAAGCCAGCGGAATTTCTGATCGCCGTCCGGCACATCGGAAGCTTCGAATAGCCCGGACGTATGATGCACCGGGTCAAGCGGCTCCAGAACAACGTAACGGCCCTCAATCGGCTTGTGCTCCGGCCGGGGACGTGCGGTCCAATGGCTAAGGTTTTCAGGCATGATCATCTCCGGAAAGGGCATGGCTTGCTTGCATGTGCCGGCAGTTTGCTACCGGCAGGCTCCCACTGTCTACCGTTTCACTGGTACCGCGAGAAGATCCAGTTCCTCGAGACCAACAGAACCAGTTAGACGTCTCTTTTCCTTTAGGCCACACCACGCCGTAAAGGAGCAACGAAGCCCATCTGCAACCAACAAAACTCGTGTTAAGCTCCACCGGTTTCTGGAGGAGGCAAACCATGACTTCGGGTGTAACGGTGCTTGTCGGAACCACCAAGGGAGCGTTTCTGCTGAACGGTGGAAGTGACCGTGGAGGCTGGAAGGTAAAGGGACCTTTCTGCGATGGCTGGCCGATCAATCACGTGATCGGCGATCCGGAAAGCGGCACGATCTGGGCCGGCGGCGGCGGCGAATGGTCCGGCGCGGGCGTCTGGCGTTCTGTCGACGGCGGCGAGACATGGGAGGTCACCCGACTGACCAAAGGGACGCTCGACGACTGGGCAGCCAATGACCCCGAGACGGCCAAGTTTCTGAATTGGACACCTCAGAACCTGCCTTTTGCGGACGACTTCTCGCAAATCTGGTCGCTCGGGTATGCACACGGCACGCTCTACGCCGGCACCAAGCCTGCAAGATTTCTCGCCAGCCGGGATGGCGGCAAGAGCTTCGCGCATCTGGAGGGGCTTGCCAATCATCCGTCCGCAGACAGCTGGAACCCGGGTGCGGCCGGCCTTGTGCTGCACACGATCGTTTCCGACCCGGACAATCCGAAAAAGCTCTGGATAGGCATTTCTGCCGCAGGCGTTTTCGCCAGCGAAGATGGCGGCATGACGTGGGAGCGACGCAACCGGCTGTCCAACGCGGCCGCCTGTGAGGGACATGATCACCCTGCCTCCCCGCGCGACGGCGAGACCGGCCATTGCGTTCACAACATGATGCGTGCACCTGGCGACAATGACCTGCTTTATCAGCAGAACCACCACGGCGTCTGGCGATCCGCAGACGGCGGGCTCAACTGGGACAACATTACCGACGGCCTGCCCTCCACCTTCGGCTTCCCGATCCGCGTTCATCCGCGAGATCCTGACACCATCTGGACGCTCCCGCTTAACGGAGACACCGAAGGCCGGTTTCCCCCCGGTGCGGCGGCAGCCGTCTGGAAGTCCGATGACGGTGGCCGAACCTGGCGGGACAAGCGCGAGGGCCTTCCGCAGGAAGCCTGCTTCTTCACGGTTCTGCGTCAGGCGATGGGCGGCGACACACGAGACCCCGCCGGGCTCTACTTCGGCACAAACTCAGGCTCGGTTTTCGCCAGCCTGGATGAAGGTGAGACCTGGCAGGAAATTGCCCGCCATTTGCCGACTGTGCTGGCCGTCGAGGTTTTGGACCGAGCATAAAACCAGCTGATATCGGGAAGGCCCTGCTGCCAACTCGCTGCCACGCGTGCGTTTGCCTCGACCACATCTTCCTGGAAACAAAGACCGTTCAGCACGCGCGCTGTTCGCCAGCCGTCCATTGTTCGCAAGCTCCACTGGGTGCCCCACCCTGAAGCGAATGATTGGTGACATTCCGGCACGAGCTCTGTATACAGTCAATATCCAGTCAATTTGAAAGCAATTCTTCATGACCGAATGGTGTCCGGACCTTTCCGCCAGCAGTGCTCCGCGCTATGCCGCGATCGCGGACGCCATTGAAGAAGATATTCGCGCCGGACGCCTTTCGCCTGGAGACCGGCTTCCAGCGCAGCGCCAGTTGGCAGCCCGGCTCGGGCTTGACTTCACCACCGTTGCACGCGGTTACACCGAAGCCCGCAGGCGTGGCGCTATCTCCTCCATGGTTGGCAGCGGCACATTCGTCACCGGCCCCGACAGCGTGCTGGGCGGCGGCGTTGCAACACGTGATGCCAAGCGGCTGTCACCTCCGGACTTTTCCATGAACCTGCCGCCGGAAGTCAGTGACCCTGGCCTGATTGCCCGTATGAAAGAGGGGCTCGCGGCGCTTTCGGCCGACCTCATTCCGCTGCTTCGATACCAGACAATTTCTGAAAAAGACCCGGACCGCCAGGCTGCAGCACGCTGGCTTGCCGGGGTTGGCCTCAAACCCGACCCGGAAGATATTCTGTTTGCTCCCGGCGCTCAGGCAGCCCTTGCCGGCATTCTTGCAACGCTTTGCGAGCCGGGTGACCGGATCGCATGCGAAGCCGTCACCTATCCCGGGATCCGATCCATCTGCGGACAACTCAGACTGGAGCTTTTCGGCTTGCCGAGCGACGAAGAAGGCATTGATCCGGAGGCCTTTCGCAAAGCCTGTCTCGACGGTCGCCTGAAGGCACTCTATCTCAATCCTACTCTGCACAACCCAACCACTCGCACCCTCTCCGAGCAGCGGCGCCGCGACCTTGCAACCGTCGCGCAGCGCCACGGCGTGCCGATCCTGGAGGATGATCCCTACGGCCAGCTCAGCCGCAAGCAGGTCCCGTCGATAGCCGCTCTTGCTCCGGATATCACCTGGTACATCGGCTCTCTTTCGAAAAGCGTTGGAGCCGGTCTCCGGCTCGCCCACGTCCTTGCCCCGGACCGGAGCGCTGCATGGCAGTTCGCTCGTTCACAGCGCACGTCCAGCGTCATGATTTCCCCGCTCACGACAGCCCTGGCCACGCGCTGGATCGAAGATGGCACTGCCAGAGCGCTGCTTCGGCACATCCGAAGCGAAAGCTCGGCCCGGCAGGAGCTGGCCGCCCGCTATCTGAAAAGCCAGAAGTTTGAAGCCGACCCTGACGGATTTCATATCTGGCTTGCCTTGCCTGAAGGCTGGTCTCGTCCGGCCTTTGTCAGCCAGATGAGGAACCAGGCTGTCGGCGTTGTGGAAAGCGACGCCTTCACGATTGCCGGAAAGGCGGATGAATCCGTGCGGCTCTGTCTGGGCGGACCACATGATCGCGCTCAGATCGATAGCGCGTTCAGGGTCATTTCCGAGGCATTGGCGTCAACGCCGGACAAGACCTCCACCTACTTCTGAACGAAAAGGCAAAGACTGCACACATCCCTCTGCCAATCTGCCGCAGGCGATTGGCTTGCCATGCAAGCAATTTGCTTTATCTTTGACTGCAAACATATCCATTCATTCAAATATTGACTGGATTAACGTCTCCGGCTCGAACCGGAAGACCTCGCGCAGGAAAAGGTGTTCCATGACCACTCCACAAAGCTGGCCGCAAATTCCGCCGATCCGCACCGGCATCAAGGGCCGCTGCCCGCGTTGCGGCGAAGGTTCCATCTTCGACGGCTTCCTGAAGCTGAAGCCGAAATGCGACCACTGCGGACTTGATTACAGCTTTGCCGACCCTGCGGACGGGCCCGCGTTTTTCGTGATCTGCTTCGGCTGCATTCCCGCAGTCGCCTTTGCGATCTGGCTCGAAATCGCCTTTACAGCCCCTTACTGGGTGCATTTGGTGACGACCCTGCCGCTGATCCTGGTGACTTGCATTCCTATGCTTCGACCGCTCAAGGGCTGGCTGGTCTCAAGCCAGTATTTCTACAAGGCGGAAGAAGGCAAGCTGGCCACACCGGTTTCCCAATCCTCGGAAAGCCAGGTCTGACATTCGGAAGCCCCAAGCCGGACCGACGACCAGACTTTCCCGAGGCAGGCGGTGACATCGGACGGGCGATGCACCGCCTTTTCTTTTCTTAAATTGAGAGGCTATGGAGCAAGTGGCCCATCCTTCGAGACGGTGCTTCACACCTCCTCAGAATGAGGATGAGTGTGTTGCTCTGCTTGCGTCTGAATGCACGTCCGCCTCATCCTGAGGAGCGAGTTTGCTCGCATCTCGAAGGATGGGCCGCAATTACCTGACAAACCGGCAGTCAGCGTCAGACGGCCCTCACCCACACGGCCGTGTCGTGAAACGCCGCGCCGCCATAGGGCGCCACTGGGTCGGCCCCGGTGAGCGTGTTGATGCCGCGGCCATCCTCGAATGCATCGTTCGGCCAGATCCCTTCCGAGATCACGGTTCCGGGCGCGACGGTCGCAACATATCGCGCATGCAATGTCACGACACCGCGCCGGTTGCCCATCTTCACCTTGGCACCGTCTTCGATGCCGAAACGCTCTGCCTCTTGCGGACGCAACCAGACCTCCGGTCGGCCTTCCTTCTTCTTCGAGCTGTCGGTCTCGTTGAACGTGGAATTCAGGAAAGAGCGAGCTGGCGATGTCACCAAGCGGAACGGATGCTGCTCGTCTGCAAGTTCGATGCTGTCCCATTGGTCCGGCAACTCCGGCATCGTCTGCCAGGGACCGAAAATTGTGCCATCTTCCGGCTTGTTGGGAGCAGAGGAACGACCCCAGTCAGCCTTGAAGTGGAACTTGCCGTCTGCGTGACCGAAACCGTTGAGATAATGCGCCGTTTCGAAATCAGGCTGCAGATCGATCCACTTTCCAGCTTCCAGGTCTGCGAGCGTTCCATAGTTGGAATTGCGCAACAGCCAGTCGATATGGTCGCGTGCGCTCATATCGAATCCGGGGTGAGGTTTTGAGTCAACGCGTCTGGCTATCTCGTTGATAACAAATATATTTTCCCTAGGACCTTCCGGCGGCTCAACAGCTTTGGGACCCAACATCAGATACTGATGTCCGCCGCCTTTATAAAGGTCGTCATGTTCCAGAAACTGAGTTGCCGGCAGCACGATGTCTGCCATCTGCGCTGTCTCTGTCAGGAAATGCTCATGGACGACGGTGAAGAGGTCCTCACGCGCGAACCCCTGCTTTATCAGGTCCTGCTCCGGTGCCACGGAAACCGGGTTGGTATTCTGAATCAGCATCGCTTTCACCGGCGGACCACCAAGCAACGCCGCTTCGTCGCCCGTGAGAATACGGCCGACCAGGCTCTGGTCGAGGGCACGCACAGCCGGATCCTTCAGCGAGCCGGCTTCGATCATTTCCTTGTTGAGCTGATAGATTGCACCGTTGTTGTGGAAGGCGCCGCCACCCTCTTCCTTCCAGCAGCCGGTGACAGCGGCAATGGAACTGGCAGCATGCATGCCGACTGCACCATTGCGGGACCGGGTGAAGCCGTAGCCGAGCCGGAAATAGGTCTTCTTGACCGAACCGATCAGCTGCGCCAGCTCCTCGATTCTTGAGACGTCCAACCCCGTGATCGAGGCAGCCCACTCCGGTGTCTTCGTTTTCAGATGCGCTTCCAGCTCGGCTGGACTATCCGTGTAGGTTTCCAGGTAATCCCGGTCGGCATGGCCGTCGCGGAAGAGCACATGCATGACAGCGCAGGCAAGCGCGGCATCCGTGCCGGGTTTCAGGATGATGCCGATGTCCGCCTGCTTCATCGTCTCGGTCTCATAGACGTCAACAACGATAATGCGCGCGCCGCGTTTCTTGCGGGCGGCAATGGCATGGGTCATCACGTTGACCTGGGTCGCGACCGGATTTGTGCCCCAGATGACGATCTGGTCGGAAACCGCCATTTCACGCGGATCAGGCCCTGCCAACTTGCCGGTGCCGGCAACATAGCCTGTCCAGGCCATGTTGGTGCAGAAACTGTCGAACTGACGCGAGTAGCCCTTGGTATGACGCAGCCGGTGGATACTGTCCCGCTGCACCATCCCCATCGTACCGGCATAGTGATAGGGCCAGACGCTTTCGGCTCCGAATTCGGCTTCCGCAGCCAGGAACTTTTCAGCGATCAGATCCAGCGCCGCATCCCAGGAGATTTCCTCGAAACGGCCTTCACCTTTCTTGCCGGTGCGCCGCAGCGGCTTCAATAGCCGGTCCGGGTGGTAAAGCCGTTCGGGATAACGCGCGACCTTGGCGCAGATAACGCCTGCGGTATAGGCATTGTCCTTGGCACCATTCAGCCGGCGTACGTCGCCATGCGGATAAAAATGCACCTCCAGCGCGCAGGTCGACGGACAATCGTGCGGACAGGCGGAAAAAGTGCTCTTGGGCGGCTGCTGGGTCATGATGCCTTACTGAATTCCTCGAACATGAGCCCGGCAAGGTTCCCCCAGCGCGGCCACCTGTCAAGTCGGATGGCCGCTTTTACCCATTATCCGGGTGGTTCGTTTCACCCGCGTGGGCCGAAATCCGCAACTGTTACGACCCCGTCGCCGTTGCGGTCGATCATTTTGATCCAGGAGGCTGCGTTGTCGAGAAACTCGACTTCAGAAACCTTGCCGTCGCCGTCGGTATCATTGACTTCAAGGCGCATGCCGTTTGCCGGGTTTCTTGCACCTTTCCCCATTCCCTTGGGCTCATTCTCAGCCTGATCCTGGGCTCTTGCTTCATCGAAGAGGACATATTCCTCTGCATCCAGAAAACCATCGTCGTTGGCGTCGAAACTGGCAAAGACATTGCCGCGCCGTTCCCGTGCTTCTTCAGCGGTCACTGCACCGTCACCATTCAGATCCCAGTTTTCGATGAAATGCGCCCCAGGCCCTTCTGCGGCAAAACATGAGCCCACGGTTGCCAGAATGAGGGCGGCTCCGAGCGTGATCGATTTCATGTGATTTCCTTTCTTTCCAAGTTTCGAATTTTTGAATGTTTTATTTCCAAAAAAAGTGCGTGGATGTCACGCACTTTTCCGTTCAGCTGCCGCTGCAGGGAGACCTCCCCCCACGCCCGGCTTCCGGCCTTGCGCCGGGTGGAGGACCTCCGTTGCGCGAGCCAAAGCCTGGTCCATGGCCAGAGCCAAGGCCCGGGGGCGGTGGGCGACCTCCATGCAGAAAACGTGGTGGGTGTCCGCCCTGCGCCTGAACAAGCACGACGGCAGCCTCGCTATTGTCCGACAGCGCCGCAAAATCGACCGTGGGAAGATCGCTCTCGTTCTGGATCTCGCCTCTCATGCCACCGCGTTTCAAGCGCATGAAGCTGCTGTCGGGATTGCCCATCCAACAGCGCGGAATGAAAGGAAATGCATCCGTCAGCACATAGTGATACGTGCCGTTCGGATATTCCGGCGTAACCGCAAAACGCCCGTTGCACTGGTCAAGATCGCCGGCGCCGGCAACATAGGCCCAATCCTTTGTGAACTTGCCGTTGTAGCGCCCGCCCGGCCCGCCCGGCCGATTGCCTTTCTTCACCCTGTAGCTGCTGTTCAGCTTCTTGAGACCCGAATTCCGCTTGGGGTCGGAATAGCCGTAAGGGCCGTAGATGGGAAAGCCGTCCGCGGCAAACCCCAGAAGGGCGGGCACTGACCTGCCATCCTTGGAGGCCATGACCCCGGTCGGAATGCCATGATAATGGTAGGTGCCATCCGGTTGGACATGGGCGTTGTACCGATCAAGACCCAGCTTGCAAGCACCGCCCAGCGCCTCGTAGTTCCATCCCGAGCGACGGTCGTTTTGCCAGAACTCCGCCGTGCCAGGGTCCATGACCACACCGTTCACCGCAATGCCAAAAACCGCCCCCTGCGCCCTGGTTGCGCTGGAGTTCTTGTGCGGCACCAGAGGGACCTTCAGACTGTAGTTCTTTTTCGAAATGGAATGCGGGTTCCCGCGGTTGGGAAATTTTCCGGGTGGTTTCACCGGATAGCCGTCGGCATGAATATGGCGATAGTTGCTGTCGACTGAAATGTCTGCCGACGCTTCGGCCTTCGGCAACAAGAGGTTCCAGACTTCCTCCAAAACATGCGGCTGCTCGACGGCTTGTTCACCTTCCAGTGGCGCCTTGCTGTCATGCGCGGCGGCCGGTGCTGCAATCAGCGCTCCGGCCAGCGCTATGGATATGCGCATCGCTCTCTCCCGATCTCTTCGCCCACGAATTGAGTATGAGGCCTTTGGAAGCAGAACGCTGTCAGACAATCGCATCAAAGTGTAACGCGATGTAACGGTTGGGAGGCTGCACAAACAGAAAAAGCCGGCCCCGTCGGGACCGGCTTTCAAGTCAACTCATCGCCCGCAGGTTAGCCGACGAGTTCAACACCGGAGAACCAGAACGCGATTTCTTCAGCAGCGGTTTCAGCTGCATCGGAACCGTGTACGGAGTTTTCGCCGATGGACAGGGCATAGGACTTGCGGATTGTACCTTCTGCAGCGTCAGCCGGGTTGGTTGCACCCATGACTTCACGGTTCTTGGCAATGGCATTTTCGCCTTCCAGAACCTGAACGACGGTCGGGCCAGAGGACATGAATTCAGTCAGTTCGCCGAAGAACGGACGTTCCTTGTGAACCGCATAGAAAGCTTCAGCTTCGCGCAGGGACATCCAAACGCGCTTGGAAGCAACGACGCGCAGGCCGGCTTCTTCAAGCTTGGCGGTGATGGCACCGGTCAGGTTGCGCTTGGTGGCGTCCGGCTTGATCATGGAAAACGTGCGTTCAATCGCCATGGTTTCATCTTTCTCGTTTCAGCAGCGGGCCGGCGGAGTGCCGGTTCCGGATTTTTAAAAATTTCGCGGCCTTAATAACGGGGTGCCGTCACGCCCGCAAGGGGGCCGGGTCATGACATTTTGATGTCGGTAACCGGTTTGTGGCTCAATATGGTGCTGGCCAACATACGAACGGCTGCCTAGTCTGCGCGCAAATGCAAAGGTCGAGCGGACGGTTTGCGGCGCTCCTCTTCGGGAATGACACCATGGTCGAACTCTTCGCCATCCTGCCGACGCTGCTTTATGCGGCCGTCGCATCGCTCTGGCTCAGCCTTGCCGCACCCTCGGTGGCGGCCAATACACATGGGACCGATAGCCCGCAAACTTTCCCCACTTTGGCAGGGCAACTTGCCGCCCTTTCACCCGAACAGCTGGAAGAGCTCTTCGTTTTCGTTGCGGGCAACACGCTGTTCACGCTCTACCACGAAAGCGGACATATGCTTGTCTCGGAACTGGAACTGCCCGTTCTGGCCCAGGAAGAAGATGCCGTCGACAATCTGGCCACCGTTTCCATGCTCGGCGCGGACACCGACGACATGGATCTTTATCTCACACAGGCGATGATCGGTTGGTTCCTGATTGCCGAGGAAGACTACGACGACCTGGTTTTCTACGATGAGCACGATCTGGACCAGCAACGCGGCTACAAGATGCTGTGCCTGATGGTAGGGGCCGACGAAGACGCCTTTCTGGATCTTGCAAGAGACCTGGAGTTGTCGGAGGAGCGGATCGAAAGTTGCGCCTTCGACTATGAACAGGCCTCGGCTTCGTGGGAAATCGTGACCGATCCTTATCTGAGGGACAGCGATACGCCTGGGGGCAAGATCAAGGTCGTCCACGATCCGGCAACAAGAGACCTGGAAGCCATGGCCGTTTTCCTGAAGGAAAGCGGACTGGTGGAGATGGTCGCCAAGGAATTCGACACTTTCTACGAGCTGCCGAAGACAGTCACCTTCCGCTCGACCGCCTGTGGCGAGGAAAACGCCTTCTGGGATCCGGAGACTCGGGAAGTGATCCTCTGCCATGAACTTCTCGCCGGCCTGGCCGAGATCTATCTGAGTGTTCCGGAAGAAGATGAAAAAGCTCAGAGCGAGGACTGAGCATTCTTGCGATAAGCGCCTGGCGCTTCGCCATATGCCTTCTGGAATTCCCTGTAGAAGTTCGAACGGGTCAAAAATCCGGCCCGCTCCTGTATCCGGCCGACAGGTTCATCCGTCGTGACCAGCAGTCGTTCCGCTTCCGTGAGGCGGACCAGATTGACGAACTGGCTGACATTGACGCCTTCAACTGCGTTGACGGCTCTGGATAGATCCCGATCAGGAACCCCGACCCGCCGGGCCAGCCGCGTAAGTGTGAGCGATGGATCCCGGAAGAACTCCTGGTCGATCAGAACCGTTCTAGCAGCTTCAACCAGTTCTGCCTGTCGCGCTTCGCTTGCAGCAAACTCCTTCCCAGTATTCCGGGATCGCCCGAACCGAGTGCCTAGAAATCCAATGGCGGCTCCCACTGCGATCACCAGGAAAAACAGGCTTGCCCCGGAAATAGCCAGAGCTGCTGCGCCCTGTTTTTCTTGCGCAAACAGATACGCGACGAGAGCATCGATCAGGAGCGTGGCCACCATGACCAATATGGAGAAGAGAAGCAGCTTGTGCAGCAGACCGCCCATGTTGGTCGGCGCCTCGGCAAAGACGTCCTGCCCGTTGATCCAGATTCGTGCGAGAGCCAGCGAATAGACCGCATAGCTCATCCCGATCACCCCATCGACATACCCGGTCACCGGCACCGGCAAATTCAACGCTACCGTCAAAATGGCTGCCGCCCCAAGGTTCCAAGCAATCAGTCGCCGGGCTCTTTCGGCGAGTACCGTGAGGGAAATGAAGGCCAGATAAATGAGCGGCGCTATCCACACGGGCAGAACCCGTTGAACCGCAAGAAACTCGAAATGCCCATAGGCAAAACGCATTCCGACCAAGGACGCCTCGACCGCCATCAGGCAAAACACCCCGGCAAACATTCCGCGTGCCTGTCCAGGCAGAGACCGCCAGGCCAGAGTCGCCAGGGCGAGCCCTCCGAACAGTGCGGCTAGCAGGAAAGACACCGGAATGCTGATCATCTTTGGTCCAACGCGCTCGACTGTGGAGACACAACAACCTGTAGGTTCTGTCCTTTATCACGATTGAGGACAGGACATCGCCTCCGAGGCAATTGTCAACTGGTCTGGCGCAGAGCATCTCCAGGACTTCCTGCTAACACCCCTGGAGGTTCCATGTATCCGTCATCCAACCGCCTCTTTTGGCCCATCCGGCTGTGCTGGTTTGCTGCGTCACTTGCCGGTGTCTTAGGGCTCGCGTCAAGTGCGCTTGCCGAGGACACACTTCGCTACGGGCCGGGTGTCACCAAGATCACCGTCGAAGATGCGCGCAAAGACCGGCCCCTTGAAGGTGACATCTGGTATCCAACCGCAACGCCAGACATTCTACCCCGGGCAGACACGAGCAAAGTCTGGCAAATGGCGCTGGCCGATCCTGACGGCAAAGCCGCCGAAGGCATATTTCCGCTCGTTGTCGTATCGCACGGTATGTACGGCAACACGTTCAACCAGGCCTGGCTCGGCTCCGAACTTGCCCGGCGCGGCTATTTCGTTGCCATGGTCAATCATCCGGGCACCAGCTCTTTCCTGCGCGATCCCGACCAAACCCGCAAGCTCTGGGAGAGGCCCGTCGATCTGTCTCGCCTTATCAGCTTCCTGATCGAGGACAGCCCTTACAAGGACAGGATCGACCCGGAACGGATCTATGCGGCCGGCCATTCCCTCGGCGGCTTCACAGTCCTGCTTTTAGCTGGCGCTGAATTCGAACCTGACCGGTATGAGCGTGAGTGTTCGGGTGAGAAACTGCCGGTTGCCTGCCAAGTGCTGACCGGTTGGTCTATCGCGAAAACGGAGGCCGACCGGAGCGAGATGGCAAAATCTAGAAAGGACCCGCGGCTGACCAAGGTCATCAGTCTGGATCTTGGTGGAACTCCGGTCCTTTCCCGCGACAGCCTGAGCGCCATCGACATCCCGGTTCTCGTTCTGGGTTCGCAGCGTGCCGACATGCTGAACCAGGAGATCGAGTCGCGAGCGCTGGCCGCTGCCCTGCCGGCCGACAAGGTCCACCATGTGGAAATGTCTGATGCCGGGCATTTCGACTTCATGGGTGTGTGCAAGCCGGAAGGGTTTGCCATCCTGGAAGAATATGAGCCGGGCGACGAAATCGTATGCATCAAAGGCAACAAGGAACGCGAAGAGCAACATCAACGTATCCTCGCGGAAATTCTTGCCTTCCTGGAACATTGAGACAGGGCGCGGCGGGCTCAAAAGTGCAGCAATGCCACAGCCTGCTGCCCGAACGAGGTTTTGCTCCGGTTTCCGCTTGCATCCGCAGGGGCGCTCCGCCAAACATCCGCTTCATGTTGCAGATTACGGACCTTACATATCGGATCGGAGACCGCCTCCTGATCGACAGAGCCAGCGTTACGCTTCCCGGCAAGGCCAAGACAGGTCTTGTCGGTCGAAACGGTGCGGGCAAATCAACACTTTTCAAGATCATCACCGGTGATCTTTCCACCGAGACAGGCTCTGTGCAGATCCCGAAGCGTGCGCGCATCGGTCAGGTCGCACAGGAAGCGCCGGGGACGGAAGAAACCCTGATGGAAGTGGTGCTGGCCGCGGACAAGGAACGCAGCCAGCTGCTGGCAGAAGCCGAAACACAGACAGACCCTGCCCGGATTGCCGAAATCCACACACGGCTCGCCGACATCGGCGCCCACACGGCTGAAGCCAGGGCAGGCTCGATCCTGTCCGGCCTTGGCTTTGATGCCGCCGCGCAGCAAAGGCCGTGTTCGTCGTTTTCGGGCGGATGGCGCATGCGCGTTGCCCTGGCTGCGGTTCTTTTTTCCGAACCCGACCTTCTTCTGCTCGACGAGCCGACGAACTATCTCGATCTTGAAGGCACGATGTGGCTGGAAAACTATGTTGCCCGCTACCCGCATCAGGTGCTTCTGATCTCCCACGACAGAGACCTTCTGAACAAGGCTGTCGACAGCATCGTCCATCTCGACCGGGGCAAGATGACCTACTACTCCGGTGGCTATGACAGTTTCGACAGGCAACGTCGCGAAGCGATGATCCTTGCCGAAAAGGCAAAGGAAAAGCAGGACGCCCAGCGCAAGCACATGCAAGCGTTTGTCGACCGGTTCCGCTACAAGGCCAGCAAGGCCCGGCAGGCGCAGTCACGCCTGAAAATGCTTGAAAAGATGCAGCCGATTGCCGCCCTCACGGATGAGAGCAGCAAGCCGATCCATTTCCCCGATCCGGACAGCCAGCTGGCGCCGCCCATCCTGAAACTCGAAGGTGTGGCGACCGGCTATGGCGATACCAAGATCCTGTCGCGGCTGACGCTGAATATCGACACCGACGACCGGATTGCGTTGCTGGGCGCCAACGGCAACGGCAAGTCGACATTCGCCAAACTGATTTCCGGACGCCTGGGCGCCATGGATGGTGAGATCACCAAGGCGTCGAAACTGAAAATCGCCTTCTTCGCGCAGCACCAGCTTGACGAGCTCAAGCCTGCTGAAAGCGCCGTTGCGCATGTGCGTGCCCTCATGCTGGATGCGCCGGAGGCAAGGGTTCGGGCTCGTGTTGCACGCATGGGTCTTCCGACCGACCGGATGGACACGCCCGCGAAAGATCTGTCTGGTGGTGAAAAAGCCCGCCTGCTCCTGGGGCTGGCGACATTTGACGGTCCGCATCTGCTGATCCTCGATGAACCGACCAACCACCTCGACATCGACAGCCGGGAAGCGCTCGTGATGGCGCTGAACGACTTTCAGGGAGCCGTCGTTCTGATCAGCCACGACAGGCATCTCGTCGAGGCTTGCGCCGACCGGCTTTGGCTGGTGGCAGACGGCAAGGTGGAACCCTATGACGGCGACATGGAAGACTATCGCCGACTGATCCTGCAAGGTCCCGAGGCGGTTCAGAAAGCCCGTGACAAGGCCGCCGCGGAAGCCGACAAGGCAAATGCGCAAGAAAAACGCCGCGATGCTGCCGTCAAACGCGAACTTCTGAAACCGTTGAAACAGAAGATCGATGCCGCTGAAAAGGAAATGAAGCGTCTGCAGGAAAAGATCATCAAGCTGGACGAGGCCCTTTCCGATCCGGAATTCTTCACGAGGGAACCCGAACGGGCTGCGAAATTCGCCAAGGAACGAGCCTTCTGCGAGAAGAAGCTGATCAACACCGAAGAGGAATGGCTGGAGCTTTCCGCCGAATTCGAGGAGGCTTCCTGATGGCCAAGATCACGACACTCGGCTTCGATGCAGACGATACGCTCTGGCACAACGAACGGGTGTTCAGGCTGACGGAAGAACGGTTCGCCTCATTGCTCGGCGACTACACCGACAAGGATCACCTGGCCGAGCGGCTGCTGGCCGCGGAAAAACGCAATGTCCTGCATTACGGCTACGGCGTTAAGGGCTTTACCCTTTCCATGATCGAGACAGCGATCGAGGTCACCGACAGGCAGGTGCCCGCCGATGTCATCGCCGAAATCCTGGAAGCCGGGCGAGAGATGATGTCCCATCCCGTCGAGCCTCTCCCTTACGTCGAAGAAACGCTGAAAAAGGTGAAAGCGTCTTTCAAGCTGGTCCTGATCACCAAGGGGGACCTGTTCGACCAGGAACGCAAGGTGACGGCCTCCGGCCTCGATGTCTATTTCGACGCAATCGAGATTGTCTCTGAAATGACCGACGAGACATACCGCTCACTGTTTTCGCGTCACGGCAGTGGCCCGGGTGAAGCGCTTATGATCGGCAATTCACTGAAATCGGACATCCTGCCGGCGCTGGACGCAGGAGCATACGGTGCTCACGTGCCCTATGACCTGACCTGGGCACTGGAAGAGGCGGACGAGCCACGTGGCCATGACCGGTTTTACCGATTGGACCACATCGGCAAGGTGCCGCAACTGCTCGCTCGTCTGAGTTGAATTGCGGTTTTTCGACCGAAAAATTCCTGTCGGAAGTGAAACCAATTAAAGTCTGACGGGTTGTCGTAAGCGAACATTCAGACACTGCGGGCACGTTTGCGGAGTTACCGCGGGCGTTTTCGCAAAGCTCGATTTTTCGCACGCTTCAGACCAGGATACGTAATGTCTCTCTCCAGAACCGTCACCCTATTCCTTGGCGCAACAGCGCTCGTTGTTGCCCCTTCCCTGTCGCCGGATGTGCCTTCGCTTTCCTTCCATGTGGACAAGGCGTTCGCCAAGAATGGCAACGGAAACGGCAATGGTGGTGGCGGCGGCGGAAATTCCGGCGGCAATGGTGGCGGCAACAAGGGAAATTCCGGCAACAAGGGCAATAGCGGCAACTCCAACCGCGGTGGGAACTCCGCTTCCAACGGCAACGGCAACGGCAACAAGGGCCTTGGGATCTTCAACCGCGGCAATGGTTCCAAGCAGGCCAAGTCGAACAACGGCAACGGAAATGGAAAAGGCCTCGGTGGCTTTCTGAATTCCGTATTCGGAACCGAAAATTCAAAGAGCTCCGGCAAGCGTCAGACCGCCTCCAGAGGCAATAGTGGCACCGCGAGCCACCGGCTACCAAAGGCTGAACGCGCGACACTGGCAAGCATTGCCGTGACCCCACAGGCAAGCCCTGCAGGCAAACCGAAGAACTTCAATGCAAAGCTTGGTCGGTTGAATTCCCTCAATCGCAATTACCACGCCTATATCAATTCCAACGACCCGCATCTGGCTGCCATTCAGGCCTACATAAATGACAGCCTTGCCTACGAGCGACTTTCCGCAGATCTGGAAGGCCTCGAACAGGACCTCCTGACCGCACGTACGCTGTTCGACGGGTTGCTTCAGGACGTGGACAGCTATGACGGCTTCGCCTACGAAGGCCTGACCTCGCAACAGCTCGAAGACCGGCTTGCCGAACTTGAAAGCCTTGATACGGCTGAATTGTCAGATGACGAGCTGACCGCTCTCGAAACTGAAAGACTGGCGCTTGAAACTGCTCTTCAGAGCGACGCCTATTCGGATTTCAAAACGGCTGAAACCAACTACGAAACGGAAAAGACCGGCCTGGATGGGCTGGCCGCTGATGTTTCTGACGAAGCGCTGGAAGAAGCACTTCTGGCGATGGCAAACGAGAACCGCGTCCGGGAATATGGCGACGACTACGTCGACGAGGAAATGCTCGACTGGGCCAAGCAGGTTCTCGGGGTTGGCGATTACGACGGCAAGATCGATGAAATCCGCGAAGCAACCGAGACCCCGGACGACGGCACGGACCCGATTGATCCCGAAGAAACCGCCGTCAACGACGATGGTACGGACGGTTCGGACGCCGGTCCGGATGAACTGCGCCTGATCTCGACGTCCAACTAGCACCAATACGGCGGGGCGGTCTGTTTCAGTCCTTTTGCTCGACAGGACCGCCCTTCTCGACCCAGTCTGCGAACCCATCGGTCAGATGGGCAGCTTCAAAGCCCATATCCTGAAGCGCCGCGACAGTGAGTGCAGAGCGCCACCCTGCGGCGCAATGGAAGATGAAGCGTTTTTCCTGCGAGAAGACCTCCTTGTGATAGGGGCTCTCCGGATCCACCCAGAACTCGATCATGCCGCGTGGACAATGAATGCTGCCCGGAATGAACCCGAGCTTCTGACGTTCACGCACGTCTCGCAGGTCCACGAACACCACATCCGGGTCTCCTACCAGGGCGATGGCAGCGTCGGTGTCGACTTCCTCAATCCGCGCCTTGGCTTTGGCGACCATGTCGGCCGATGACATCTTCAGCTTCTTCATGAGGCTTTCCTCCAATATTGGCATCTCACACCGGTGCGCGTCTCACTTTTTAAAAGATTGCTCGCCCATCTCAGGGTCTGTGCCGGCCTAGGCCTTGCGTTCCCAACCGCCGGCTTCGGTCTGCTGCCAGTAAGCGATTTCAAACCCTTCCGCCTTGGCTTCCTTCCAGCGATTGCGCGCTTCCTGAACAGCCTCGGTATCGTTGCCATCAAACATGTAGATCGCCCGCTTGTAGGCGCTCAGCGGTGGCGGCGCTGCCCTGTCCACCAGGAAGCGCACGTCGGCTTCGTTCGGATTATCCTGTTCGGACGTGAGATATATCGGCTGATGTTCGGCGTAACCGTCTGCCTTGGTGCCATGTGGCAGAAAACCGTCGTCGGTGAAAGTCCACAAATGGGCATCAAGGGCGCTGCATCGCTCCTCGGTTCCCGTTTGCACGACAACTTTCCAATCCCGCTCCAGGCACTTTTGCAGAAGCTGCGGCAAAGCCATCTCCAGCGGCTTGTGCAAAAGGTGATAGAATACAACTTCAACGCTCATGCCGGACCCTGTCTAGACACATCCTTGTACCTTCGCTTTCCGTTTTCCACCGCCATGCCGGAATGTGGTGCAGGCCTGCAACACTTGCCTGTTCAAATTCCCCCGACGGCAAACATGACATGGACAGGCCATAAGACTCGTATCATTAACCCTTCGAAAATGTCGATTGGCTAGGGTTCGTCCCCGGGGACGATCCAATGATCATTTGATTTGGCCATGGATCAAAAAATTTGGCTGGTGAGCGGTTTTCCCGAGCCGGCGCAAAAGGGGATTTGGTGAATGCTTGCGCGTGTCGTTGTGTTTTTCGCATTGGTTGCTGTCGTTGCAGGCGCGACACTTGGCATGGGTCTTCTGGTTGAACCGGCAACGGCCTGCCAGACCTACAAGACCTGCTGATCCAAGGTCGACAGTCAGTTACGAAAAACCCGCCTTCCCGGCAGGTTTTTCTTTGCCCAGCGGCATTCCAGTCCTGGCGCCCTCCACCAGTAGAAAATGCGAAGGGCGCCACGATGGACCTCAGCCTTCGTAGTGATCTGCGACAAGCTGGTTGAGCAGACGCACGCCATAGCCCGAAGCCCAGCTCTGGCAGATATCGTCCTTCGGAGCGCCGAATGCGGTTCCAGCGATGTCCAGATGCGCCCAAGGCACGTCATTCGTGAAACGCTGCAGGAACTGGGCAGCGGTGATGGACCCAGCCCAGCGGCCACCGGTGTTCTTGACGTCTGCGTTGGGCGTATCGATGATCTTGTCGTATTCCTTCGACAGCGGCAGGCGCCAAAGCGGCTCACCGCTCGACTTGGCAGATGACAACAACTTGTCTGCCAGAGCGTCGTTGTTGGAAAAGAGACCGGCATTCAGGTTGCCGAGAGCGACAAGCACGGCACCTGTGAGCGTTGCCAGATCGATCATGATCGCCGGTTTGTACTTTTCCTGCGTGTACCAAAGCGCGTCGGCAAGAACCAAACGGCCTTCCGCATCGGTATTCAGGATCTCGATCGTGGTTCCGGACATGGCCGTGACGATGTCACCTGGTCGTTGCGCGTTACCGTCCGGCATGTTTTCGACGAGGCCGATGACACCGATCACGTTTGCCTTGGCCTTGCGCCCCGCGATCGCATGCATGGCGCCGATGACTGCGGCAGCTCCGCCCATGTCGCCTTTCATATCTTCCATGCCCGCGGCCGGCTTGATGGAGATACCGCCAGTGTCGAACACAACGCCCTTACCGACGAACGCAACCGGGGCGTCACCCTTCTTGCCTCCGTTCCAGCGCATCACGGCCAGCTGCGGTGGGCGGGTCGAGCCTTGGGACACGCCAAGCAAAGCAGCCATCTTAAGCTTCTTCATTTCCTTTTCGCCGAGAACCTCGACTTCGACACCAAGGGCCGTCAGTTCCTTGGCCTTCTCGGCAAACTCCACCGGACCCAGCACATTCGCCGGTTCGTTCACAAGGTCGCGGGCCAGAATCACGCCGTCGGCAATAGCTTCAGCAGAAGACCAGGCCTTCTTTGATGCCTTGGGATCGGCAACGGCCAAGGTCACCTTCATGTTCTTGGGTTTGTCATCGTCTTTCTTGGCAGTCTTGTAGGTGTCGAAGGCATAGGCCCGTAGCTTCACGCCCATTGCAAACTCTGCCGCCAATACACCGGACGGATCTGCATCGCCCGGGACATCCAGAAGCACCGTTGCTGCGTCTGCCTTGGTCTTCTGCAATTCTGCAAACACCGCGCCGCCAAAAGCCCGCCAATCGTCGCCAGTCAGCTCGCCGGCATCGCCAACGCCGAATACGATCAGCCGGTCGAGACCCGATCCGGCAGGAGCGACCAGATCAAGACTTGCCTTCTTCTTCCCGGTGAAACCTGCGATACCGGCCGAACGTTGCAAGCCTCCCTCGAGACCCGAGACAACTTCTGCAGCAACCGGCCCGAGGCTAAGGTCGCTACCGGCCAGGATTACCGCCACCCCACCCTTCGGCGTTTCGGCCTTGGAGAAGTTCAGTTTTGCAAGCTTGGTCATGCTTCGGTCCCGTTGGTTTTTCTGGTTGGAGCGGTTGGGCAGTGGAAAGAAAAGGCGCCCTAACCCGTAGATTGTGATTTTCCTGTCAAATCATGGGGTTTCAACAGCTTTTCGGCAAGGGCGACAAAAATTAATGTATATTTACCATTCTTATTCATGAGCCATTCACCACATTCCGTGTTATTCGGTCTCAGGCCGATTATCGTCATTTTTGCAGGGACATGTACCGGCACCGTTATGAAAACGCTTGAACGTTACATCATCCGCCGGACTGTTTACGCTTTCACCCTCACGATTGCAGCGATGACGGGTGTGGTTTGGGCAACCCAGGCCTTGCGCCAACTGGACCTGGTGACCTCAAAAGGTCAGACCATCGTCCAGTTCATTGGCATAACCATGCTTGCCCTGCCCTTCCTGATCGTCATCGTGGCTCCGTTTGCCCTGATGATCGCGCTGATACTGGTTCTAAACTCCTTGTCCGGCGACAGTGAGCTGATCGTGATCGATGCCAGTGGCGGCTCCAGGTTCCTTGTCTTGAAACCGGTCATGCTCTTTGCCTTCGTGGTCATGTTGCTGACCGCGAGCATGTCACTTTATGTGGCTCCGACAGGACTGGCTCAGCTACGCACCGAGATTACCCGCGTGCGCGCAGACCTTGTTGCCAACATCGTCAAGCCGGGCCGCTTCATCACCGTCGAGGACGGATTGACGTTCCATATCCGCAACCGTTCAGGCAAGGGCACTCTTGACGGTCTTTTGATGCACGACACCCGTGACCCGGAGACGGCCTTTACCTATCAGGCAGACACCGGGCTGATCGTCGAAGCTGCCGATCGCACGCTTCTTGTCATGCAGAACGGAACAATTCAGAGACGTCCAAAGCAGCAGGGCGATATTTCGATCGTTCGCTTCCAGTCCTATGCATTCGATTTGTCGAACCTTATTCCTGAAGCTGGCGAGCCAGTGTTCAAAGCCAGTGAGCGGACCACCCTTAACCTGATGTCACCAGGCAGGAACGACGAATATGCGCTGAAGAATCCGGACAAGTTGGCGCAGGAACTCCACGAACGCTTCAGCCAGCCGCTTTACTGCCTTTCCTTCGGCCTGATCGTGTTCGCGTTTCTTGGCAAGGCCAGAACGACACGCCAGGGGCGCGGGTTCGCCGTGCTCGGGGCAATCTGTTCCTGTGTCCTGTTGCGGACCACGGGCTTCGGCGTAACCGCCATTTCCGGTGGTTCCACCGCGCTTCTCAGCCTGCTTTACATTGTTCCCGTTGCGGGCGCGGTGTTCGCCCTCGTCTCCATCTTCCGCGAACAAGGCGGGTCGCAGCCACGCTGGCTGGTCGATCTGCAACATTCTGTTCAGGACAGGATTGATGCACTGAGTGATCGCTTGAACGGTCGCAAGCCGGGAGGCGTCGCATGATCCTTGGACGGACCCTGTCGCTGTATTTTTCAGGGCGTTTCCTGAAGGCTATCCTCGGTCTCTTCCTGTTTGCCGCCGTCCTGATCTATCTGTTCGACGTCCTGGAACTGGTTAGACGTGGTGGTGACCGCGAAGGATTTTCCGTCCTGCGCGTTGCCATGATCTCGGCCTTGCGGGTGCCTCTGCTGCTGGAACAGGTTATTCCCTTCACCGTCCTGTTCGGTGCAATTGCTGCCTTCGTGACGCTGAGCCGAGGCCTGGAACTGGTCGTGGCACGGGCTTCCGGCATCTCGGTCTGGCAGTTTTCTCTTCCCGCCATCCTTGTCGGGATCGTTCTCGGTATCCTGTCCATTACTGTCTACAATCCTGCGGCTGTCTGGTTTCAGCAGAAATCGGACGAGGCAGCTGCCGGTTTGTTCGGCTCGGAACAAAGTTTCCTTCTGCAGTCCTCGAACGACGTCTGGGTTCGGCAGGACGGCCTGGACGGAGAATCGGTGTTGCTTGCCAAGCAATTGCTGGAAGGCGGCACGCTGCTGCAGGGCGTCACCATTTTCACGTTCGACAAGGACGGTACCTTCCGCGAGCGGATCGAAGCTGACGAAGCGCGGCTCGGAGACCAGATCTGGTACCTGGACAATGCCATCGTCTACACGACCGAACAGGATCCACAGCCTTACGGGCAATATCAGATCAGCACATTCCTGACTGCGACTGAAGTTCGTGAAAGCATCGGATCCCCCGAATCGATTTCGTTCTGGAATCTGCCTCGTTTCATCGAACTGGCCAGAAACGCTGGGTTACCTGCCTATCGCTACAATTTGCAGTATCAGACTCTCCTCGCCCGCCCGCTTCTTTTGGTCGCTATGATTTTGATCGCAGCGGCGGTTTCCCTTAAAGTTTCGAGGTTTGGCGGTTTGGGAAGTATGATTCTGGGTGGAATCCTTTCCGGGTTCGTGCTTTACGTTCTAACCGAACTTGCCAAGGACTTCGGGGGTGCGGGTATTGTCCCTCCCTTGGTGGCGGCCTGGGCGCCGGGAATATTTGGAGTACTCATGGGTTTGACAATTCTCTTGAATCAGGAAGACGGGTAAAGCGATGACTTTTCCGGTTTTTCTGACAACAGAGACTTGGGCCAAAAAAGGCAGACTGTTGGCTGCGGCGAGCTTGTGCGCCATTGCAGCAACCCTTTGCCATGGGTACGGATCACCCGCCGCGGCACAGGACCTGACAGCAGGTCTGGCCGGTCAAGTCGATCCCGATGCCGAACTCCTGCTTGAATCAAGTGAGATCACCTACGATTTCGACCGCGATCTCATCGTCGCGACCGGAGATGTGCAGGTCTACTACGACGGCAGCACCGTGCAGGCGCATCAGGTTGTCTTCGACCGCAAGAGCCAGCAGCTCAAGGCGTCGGGCAATGTGATCTTCATCGAATCCAACGGCAATGTCGTGCGCACGGAAGAAATGGTCCTGTCCGAGGACTTTTCAGAAGGCTTCGCACGTGCCCTTCAGATCGACACGACGCGGCGCACACGCTTCCTGGCCGAGCAAGCCCGGCGCGAAGGCAACAACATCACGACCATCGATAACGGCGTCTATACGGTCTACACCAAACCGACCACCCCGCCGGACAAGCCGCCGCTCTGGCGCGTGCGGGCCGAGAAGATCATCCACAATCAGCAGGAAAAGATCATCCGGTTCGAGAACGCAGCCTTCGAGGTCTACGGTCAGCCGATTGCCTACCTGCCCTATCTGTCGATGCCGGATCCGTCCGTCACCCGAAAGTCCGGTTTCCTGATGCCCAGCGGCATTGTGTCCGACAAACTCGGGTATGGCGTAAGCGTTCCCTATTACTGGGCGCTCAGCCCCTATTACGATGTGACGACCATTCTGACGCCGCTCACCAAGCAGGGCGTGTTCGGCGATGTCGAATATCGTCATCGGTTTGCCGCTGGCGAAGTGAGTGTTTCTGCGGCTGGCCTGTTTCAGGCACAGCCGAGCAATTTCACGACGGACCGCGCTGACGATCGCTGGCGCGGTGCGGTCAATTCGACCGCCTCCTTCAGCATAGCGCGCGACTGGACCCTCGGCTGGAACCTGACCTACAAGAGTGACCGTCAGTTCTTCAAGGACTACTCGTTCACCAGTTTTGGCGACAACGGCGAGACCTCCACGATCTATCTGGAAGGCAAGACCGACCGTAACGCGCTGTCTGTCAAAGCCTATGCGTATCAGATCTCCCAGGAGGACTATACGGACAGCCAGTTCAACGCCAATGGCTTCTCTCCGGTCGGCAGCTCCCTGCAGGACAAGCAGCCGCTCGTTCTGCCTGTGATCGACTATGACTATGTGTTCGCGGATCCGATCCTCGCCGGTGAGTTGGCACTGACTGCCAACTTCACCTCGCTGACACGCGATGAAACGGATGCTTTCTCCATTGATGGCGGCACAACCGCGAAATTCCGTGGTATCGACGGCACCTTCTCGCGCGTATCCGTCAAGGGGAACTGGCGCCGCACATTCATCGATCCGCTTGGACAGTCGTTCACGCCGTTTGCCTATATGCGCGGTGACCTGTTCTTTCTGGCCTCACCCGATTCTGATGTGACCGCTCTCACTGGCGAAAGTTTCGTCGGCCGTGCAATGCCCGCAATCGGCCTGGAATACCGCTATCCGTTCATTGCAACCTTCAACGGCGGCAACCAGATCCTGGAGCCTGTCGCCCAGGTTGTGGCCCGTCCGAACGAGCAGCGGATCGGCGAACTGCCGAACGACGACGCGCAAAGCATCGTCTTTGATACGACGACCCTGTTCGACTACGACAAGTTCTCGGGCTTTGACCGCGCCGAAGGCGGCACACGTCTTAACGTCGGCCTGAACTACAAGCTGCAACTGGACAGTGGCTACTATGTCAGCGGCCTGTTCGGCAGGTCCTATCAGCTTGCCGGCGACAACTCCTATGCCATTCCGGACATACTCGGTGCGACGCAGGATTCCGGTCTGGAAACTTCCTTGTCCGATTACGTCGGCAGCCTCTATCTGGACACGCAATACGGTGTGAAGGTCGGCGCCCAGGCCCGGCTCGACAAGGAAGATTTCACCGTGAACCGGATACAGGCACAGGCCAGCGGTATCTACGGCCCGGTCGTATCTTCCCTTGCCTATGCGTTCCTGAACGCTCAGCCGGATGTCGGGATCGATGATCCGCGCGAGGAACTGCTAGGCTCCGCAAGCCTTCGCCTTGAGGAAAACTGGCGCATTTTCGGCTCCATGCGATACGATCTGCAAAACAGCAACATCGTGCAGGACGGTCTCGGGATCGGTTATGACGACGAAGGTTTTTCGCTGTCCGTCACCTATGCTGAAGACCGCAGCCGCAACGATGGCGATGACGTCAACCGGACGCTTTATTTCCGCATCGGGTTGAGGACCATCGGCACGACACAGGTTTCAAGCGGCGCTCTCAACTAGGCCATCTGACTGACCGTAGGTCATCATGCCGCCATGAAAAAAGGCATGATGCGTGGAACCTTTGAAATTTCGGGCATGATATGCGAAACATCATGTCATAAAACAACGAACTTCGGTTTGGCCTCAAGCCAGCACGGATGGTTATTCAATGCGACTTCGTATCGTTCCGGTATTCTTTGGACTAGCTTTGATCCTGGCAGCGCCGCTGGCAACGCCTTCACATGCAGCGATCAAGATCATCGTCAACGATGTGCCGATTACCGACTACGACATCAGCCAACGCGCCCGGCTGATTACAATGACACAGCGCAAGTCCGCATCCATCGCCAAAAAACAGGCGGAAGAAGAACTGGTCGACGACCAGGTCAAACTTGCCGAAGCCGAGCGTGTCGGCGTTGACGTCAGCCAGTCGGATGTCGACAACGCTTTCAACAACATTGCCCGCAATGTGAAGATGTCTCCGGCCCAGCTTTCCAAGGCGCTTCGCAGTGGCGGTGTTCAGCCGGATACCTTGAAGGAGCGCCTCAAGGCGCAGCTTGCCTGGAACCAGGTGTTGCGGTCCCGTTTCAGTGGCCGGATCGAAGTGGATGAATCCGACGTGATCGCGGCCCTGAAGAAGACCGATGAGGAAGACCGTCAGAAGTCCGTGGAATATGACCTCAAAAGGGTCATTGTCGTGGTACCGAAGAACTCTTCCGGTGGCTTCAAGTCCAAGCGCAAGAACGAGAGCAACCAGATCCGGGCTGCTTTCAACGGCTGCGATGAATCCGGCGCCATTCTCGGCAAATACAGCGAAGTGGTTGTGCAGCCTATCGGACGCCGGCTCGAAACCGAGCTTCCGGAAAACATGCGCGCCGAAATCGAAAAAATGACACCGGGCAAGTTGACGAAACCGTCCACCACGCCCGTCGGTTACGAAATGATCGCGGTTTGCGGAAAACGCGAAATCGCCTCGGACATAGCCGTTCGCACGGAACTTGAAAACGAGCTGCGACAGAAGGAAGGCGAAAGCCAGTCCCGTCGGTATCTCCTGGAAATCCGCCGTCGTTCCACCATCATTTATCGCTGATCCTACATGCGCTCCAACCAGAAGCCGATCGCCGTCAGTATGGGAGAACCTGCCGGGATCGGCCCGGACCTGGCTCTGATTGCATGGGCTAATCGCAAAGCGCTCGGATTGCCGCCATTCTACATTCGCGGTGACGAAGCCCTGCTGCAGGAACGGGCACAGAAAATGGGCCTGAACGCGCGGCTCAGGCTGGTGGCGCAGGACGAAGCCGTTGCGACTTTCACCAAAGCTTTGCCTGTTGTACAGACCGGGCCGGCCCTACTCGACCAGCCGGGTGTGGAAGCACCTGAAACGGCAGCTTCCGTTGTTGCTGCTATTGAAGGGTGTGTCGACGATATAAAGTCCGGCCATGCCTGCGCCCTCGTGACCAGTCCGATCAACAAGGCTGCGCTTTACCGAACCGGCTTCGCCTTCCCCGGCCATACGGAATATCTCGGCTCCCTTGCAGAGATGCACTGGCCCGGAGAACCGGCAAAACCCGTGATGATGATTGCCGGACCGGAGTTGATGGTGGTTCCGGTCACCATTCACATTCCAATTCGCGATGTTCCGACATCTCTAACGACTGAACTTATCGTTGAGACTGCGGAAATTACCGCACGCGACCTCAAGACCAGGTTTGGCTACACGTCGCCACGATTGGCGATTTGCGGGCTGAACCCTCATGCGGGTGAAAACGGCTCGATGGGAACAGAAGACCGCGACATTATCGAGCCAGCCATTTCTCGCCTGCGAGCGATGGGCATCGAGGCGACAGGTCCGCATCCAGCCGACACTCTGTTTCACCCGCCCGCACGGCAGCATTATGACTGCGTGCTTGGCATGTACCACGATCAGGTGTTGATACCGGCGAAGACCATCGGTTTCGACGAGAGCGTCAATGTCACGCTAGGTCTGCCTTTCGTGCGCACCTCTCCCGACCATGGCACGGCATACAACCTGGCTGGAACCGGCACCGCCCGGGTCGACAGTTTCGCTGCGTCCTTGCGCATGGCGGATGTGCTTGCCAACCCCGAGCGGTTCTAGGGCGACAGCGATCAATGGCTCAGATAGACGACCTGCCCCCGTTGCGCGACGTCATCGCCGCTCATGGTCTCAATGCGAAAAAGTCACTGGGACAGAACTTCCTTCTCGATCTCAATCTCACCTCTCGCATCGCCCGATCTGCCGGCAGTCTTGAAGATTGCACCGTTCTGGAAGTCGGCCCTGGTCCCGGTGGGCTGACACGTGCCCTTCTGGCCGCCGGAGCGAAGCGGGTGATCGCGATTGAAAAGGACAGCCGCTGCCTGCCGGCTCTTGCCGAAATCTCGGCACACTATCCAGGGCGCCTGGAAGTCATCGAAGGCGATGCCCTTGAAATCGATCCGGTGGCTCTGACTGGAGGAGACAAGGTCCGCATTGCCGCGAACTTGCCTTACAACGTTGGCACCCAGCTGCTTATCAATTGGATCACGACACCGCAGTGGCCGCCATTCTGGTCGTCGCTGACGCTGATGTTCCAGAAGGAAGTCGGTGAACGGATCAGCGCGCCCCCCGCGTCCAAGGCCTATGGCAGGCTTGCAGTTCTGGCAGGCTGGCGCTGCAAGGGCGGGATCCTGTTCGACATCAGCCCAAAGGCGTTCACGCCGCCCCCGAAAGTGACGTCGGCTGTGGTTCATCTGACGCCAAATCCTTCGCCCCTGCCCTGCGACCTGAAAGCCCTTGAAAAGATTACCGCTGCGGCCTTTGGCCAGAGACGCAAGATGCTGCGTGCCAGCCTCAGGTCACTGACACCGGACGCAGAAGACCTCGTCACGAAGGCCGGGTTGAAGCCGACGGCCCGTGCCGAAGAAATCGACATCGCAGGGTTCGTTGAACTTGCCAACACGTTCAGGGCCGCTCAGGCAGTTTGACGACTGGCAGGATGCTGGAAAGTTCCGGTTTACGGCACTTGCCCGCCTGAACGGCTTTCAGGTTGTCCGGGTTATCCAACCCGAGATCCCGCATCATCCAATCCGGCATTTGGTTTCTTCGGTCAGCCTTGTCCGGACCGGTGTACCAAACGTTTCGTTTTCTTGAAAACAGGACCCTTAAAAAGCTGACCATTGTCTCATCTCCCGTTGATGACGGGCAGAAGATGTCAGAACCTTTTCTGAATGTAATTGAATGATGCTGCATGATATCATTCAAAAATGAATGAAATCGATTTTGACTGGGATGCCGTACGCGTCTTTCTTGCTGTTGCCGAGAATCAGAGCCTCAGCAAAGCCGCCCAGGTTCTTTGCCTGTCCCAACCAACCGTCGGCCGCCATATTGCGCGGTTAGAAGAACAGTTGGACGTACAATTGTTCGATCGACGCCAGACCGGCTACGAACTGACGGGTGGTGGCCGACGTTTGATCAAGATTGCCAGATCCATGGCACGCGGAGCGGCGGACTTCAGGCGCGCGGTTGATCTGGAAAAGGTCGGCTCAAAAGAGCAGGTCTGCAGGATCACGCTCGGTGAATGGGGGCAGCATTATCTGACACGGCACGTCGACCAGATAACCGATGGTCTTGACGGTGTCCGGATAGAATTTTTCGCGGACGATGCCTTCTGGGATCTCAGCCGGAACTCCGCCGACATCGCCATCGGGAACAGACAGCCTAAACATCCGCACCTGATTGTCCAGAAACTGGGTGAGATCCAGTTTCACGTCTACGCCTCAAAGGACTACTGCCGAAAGCGGCCGGACGCTGTTGACCCCTCGACCTGGCAGGAACAGATCTGGGCGGGATATTGCGGCAGCCGGGCGCGGCTCAAGTCCTCGCAGTTGCTCAACGCCATTCTGCTGGGCAAGACATGCCGCTACGCCGTCAACAATTCCGTATCGCTCTGCAATATTCTGAACGCCGGGCACGCCATGGGCGTTCTACCAGACTGGATCGCGGAAACGGAGGGGCTGACACGCCTGACCGCTTCCCCACTCGCTCAGGGAGAGTCATGGATGAGCTTTCACGAAAGACTGCGTTTCCACCCGATGCTGTCGGAGGTCAAGGATCGCGTCGCCAAGCTCTTTCGGCAGAGGTTTTCAGAGACAGCCTCTCGAGCAGAGCAAAGGGATACAGCTCATGTCGCAGGTGCAGGTTCTTCGTCTTCCTAGCTTCTATTGACGCTGAATGGCCAGTCCAAACAGCGCTTGAGACGTCAGGATTTTTCGGCCAGCTCGTTTTCCAGATCATCGACCATGCCCTGAATGAGCGGACCGATTTTCGGCGAGCGGAACTGCTTCAGTCTTTCTGCTTTCAGGATTGCACGAACGTTTTCGTAAGCGCGTTCCAGGTCGTCATTCACCACAACATAATCGTATTTCGACCAGTGGCGCATTTCACCGACCGCAGTCTTCATCCGCTTGAGGATAACAGTGTCCTCATCTTCAGCACGCCGCTTCAGCCGTGATTTCATTTCCGCGATGGACGGCGGCAAAATGAAGATGGAAACGACATCGTCACGCATCTTTTCATAGAGCTGGAAGGTTCCCTGAATATCGATGTCGAACAGGATGTCCTTGCCATTTTCAATAGCATTTTCGACCGGTCCACGCGGTGTGGCGTAGTAGTTGCCATGCACCTCGGCCCACTCCAGAAGCTCATCGTGCTCGCGCATCTGCTCGAACCTGCCGGCATCAATGAAGTGGTAGTGCACGCCGTCAACTTCGCTGGACCTGCGTGGCCGCGTGGTCACGGAGATCGACAGGGCAAGATTGTCTTCGTTCTGCAGCAGGAGGCGCGCGATCGTCGACTTTCCGGCTCCGGACGGTGACGACAGCACCAGCATCAGGCCACGGCGCTGCTGCTCGGCCTGTTCCGCACTGACAGTGGTTCCCGTTGAGGTACCGGCAGGTGCGTCGGTCATGTGGCTCACTCCAGATTCTGTATCTGCTCACGCATTTGATCGATAACGGACTTCAGGTCCAGCCCAATGGCTGTCAGGTCCACGTCGTTGGACTTTGAACACAAAGTGTTGGCTTCCCGGTTAAATTCCTGAGCCAGGAAATCCAGGCGCCTTCCGATTGCTCCACCGGTGTCCATCAATTCACGCACGGCTGCCACATGGGCATGCAGGCGATCCAGCTCCTCACGGATGTCAGCCTTGGTTGCCAGGAAGACAGCTTCCTGATGCACGCGCTGTGGATCCAGTTGACCGTCCGAGGCATCCATCAGCTCTGCGAGCTGTCGCTTCAGCCGTGCCTTTATGGCGTCCGGTTTGCGCGCAGGCAGATCCTCGGCGGCCTGGGTCAGTTCGGCGATCCTGTCGATCTGATCTCGTACCACCCTGCCAATTGCCTGCCCCTCGCTGTGGCGCATGTCGACAAGGTCAATCAGCGCAGCATCCAGGGTCGTCAGAAGAGTGTTGTGAAGCGCTGCCTGAACCGCTTCGTCTTCTTCGGGCTCCTTGAGCTCAAAGACGCCTTTTTGCGCCAGAATGGCGTCAAGCGACGGCGGAGCAAGATCAGGTACCCGGTTCTTGAGGAGATCGATTGTCGCAAGGACAGCTTCAAGAGCCGATTCATTGACCTGGAGCTGCTGTTCGGACTGGTCTCTCTGCATGGAGAGCCCAACGGAAACATTTCCGCGCCGAAGAAGCTTGCCGCAACGCTCGCGGATCTTCGGTTCGAGCGTCTCCAAACCCGTCGGGATGCGGATACGAAGGTCAAGGGACTTGCCGTTGACAGATCTCAGTTCCCAGGTCCAGCGAACCGATCCGGATTCTCCAAGGGCCCGTGCAAAGCCCGTCATGCTGGCAAGTGCCATGTGCCCCCCTTTGCGAATGTGCCGCCACCGGCCCGCCGCAAAGGCGGGCTCCTGTCAATTGGATGTGGCTGGCTGCGTTTCCTGGTTCTGCTCCGCCTGACGACGGTCTCTTTCCACCTGACGCCACTTGCGGACGTTTGCCTGGTGCTGCTCGTAGGTCTCGGCAAAGATGTGGCCACCGGTTCCGTCGGCCACGAAATAGAGATCCTGCGTGCGGGAAGGATTGGCGACCGCTTCCATGGCTGCGCGGCCCGGATTACCGATCGGTCCTGGCGGCAAGCCGTCGATCTGGTAGGTGTTGTATTTGTTGTCCGCCTTCAGCTCGGATTGCTTGATTGCCGAGCGGTCCTTGAGCCACGCTTCACCGCCATAAAGACCGTAAAGGATCGTAGGGTCGGACTGCAGGCGCATGTTCTTGTTGAGACGGTTCACGAAAACACCGGCGACACGCGGTCGCTCGTCTGCCAGGGCTGTTTCCTTTTCCACGATCGACGCGAGAATAACCAGGTCTTCCGGCGTTTCGACCGGCAGGCCTTCCGTCCGGCGACCCCAGATTTCGCTCAGCAGCTTGGACTGCGCCGCTTTCATCTGGTTGAGAACTTCCTGGCGCGAGGCGCCGCGTGCAAAGGTATAGGTTTCGGGAAGCAGTGCACCTTCTTCCGGAACTTCGGTAATCTCGCCTACAAGCACTGGGTGCTCGCGCACGCGCTCGATGATCTGGGCGGTGGTCCAGCCTTCCGGGATCGTTACCGAATGGGTGACGGCATTGCCTTCCACCAGATCGGTCATGATCTCCTGCATCGAGACGCCGGGCGCAAAAGCGTATTCACCGGCTTTCAGTTTGGTGGCGTTCTTGTAGAAGCGGATGCCCAGGTTGAAGATCCACTCGTCCAGCAGATTGTCGCTGATGACGCCCTGCCCTGAAAGCCTGTCGGTAATACCGGAAAGCCCGGCACCTGAAGAAATCACCACGGTGGCGTCCTTCTGCAGCGGGCCTTTTTCCTCGAATTTCTGTTTGCCGAAATAAAGCGCGCCCCCGAACGCGGCAAGTCCGAACACGGTCAATGTGATGACCATGTTGATCAGAATGACGAAGGGGTTGCGTACGTGCCTGGAGCGTTGCGGAGGCGCAGGCGCCGGTTCCGGCTGCAAGGCTTCACGCGGGCTTTTGGGCTTAATGCGCATATTGGGTCGCACCTCCAAGATTGAGCCCCCAAATCCCTGACTTAGGCTCAAACGGACCAGTTGTCACAATCAAAGTTTCAGGCCGGCCCGAGAGAATCGGACCGGCCTGAAGAACTTGAATGGGTTATGCGGCAACTTTGCGGAAGACAAGCGAGGCATTTGTGCCGCCGAAGCCGAACGAGTTCGAAAGGGCGACATTGATATCCAGCTTCTTCGGCTTGTGCGGCACCAAGTCGATAACCGTCTCGACAGACGGATTATCGAGGTTGATCGTCGGCGGAGCCATACCGTCACGCATGGCCAGAACCGAGAAAATGGCCTCGACCGCACCAGCAGCACCGAGAAGGTGACCGATGGAGGACTTGGTCGATGACATTGTCAGATCGGCGGCATGTTCTCCCGCAAGCCGGGTGACAGCGCCAAGTTCGATCTCGTCACCAAGCGGCGTCGAGGTTCCATGAGCATTCACATAGTCGATGTCGGCCGGCGTGACCTGGGCGCGCTTCAGCGCAGCTTCCATGCAACGGTAGGCACCATCCCCATCAGAGGACGGAGCGGTGATGTGATATGCATCGCCGGATAAGCCGTAACCGATGATCTCACCGTAGATCTTTGCGCCGCGGCGAACTGCATGCTCGTATTCTTCGAGCACGACGACACCGGCACCTTCGCCCATCACAAAGCCGTCGCGGGCGACGTCGTAAGGGCGGGAACCTTTTTCGGGAGTGTCGTTGAAAGCCGTGGAAAGCGCACGGCAGGCAGCAAAGCCCGCGAGTGCAAGACGACAGACCGGAGATTCCGTACCGCCGGCAACCATGACATCCGCATCACCGAAGGCAATCAACCGCGATGCATCGCCAATGGCGTGCGCGCCGGTCGAACACGCGGTCACGACAGCGTGGTTCGGGCCCTTCAGGCTGTGACGGATCGAGACATACCCGCCGGCAAGGTTGATCAGACGGCCGGGAATGAAAAACGGAGAAATGCGGCGCGGGCCTTTTTCGGCCAGCAGATTGGCGCCCTGCTCGATGCCCTGAAGACCACCGATGCCGGAGCCGATCAAAACGCCAGAGCGCACCTGTTGTTCGTAAGTCTCGGCCTTGTAGCCGGAATCGGCCATTGCCTGATCGGCAGCCGCCATCGCGTAGACGATGAAATCATCGACCTTGCGTTGTTCCTTGACGTCCATCCAGTCATCCGGATTGAACGCGCCTTCAACGGACGAGTCACGCGGGATCTGACATGCGATCTGGCAGGCCAGATCGTCAACTTTGAAATTCGTGACCTTGTTGGCCCCGCTCTGTCCTTCAAGGATCTTTTTCCAAGTGACATCGACACCACAGCCAAGCGGCGTCACCATGCCCAACCCAGTTACGACAACTCGCCTCATACACCCGCACTTACGTTGGAAGGGCCAGGCGGGGTTTCGCCCCGCCGGCCCGATCTTCAAACATTCACAAGAAAGGGGTTACCCTTACTTGTTGGCTTCCAGGAATTTGACAGCATCGCCAACGGTCAGGATGGTTTCTGCTGCGGTGTCCGGGATTTCTACGCCGAATTCTTCTTCGAACGCCATGACCAGCTCGACCGTGTCAAGGCTGTCTGCGCCCAGGTCGTCGATGAAGCTTGCACCTTCAACAACTTTGTCAGCATCTACGCCGAGGTGCTCAACGACGATTTTCTTTACCCGATCCGCGATATCGCTCATCTTTCACTTCCTTAGTTTTCATCTATTCGTCACTCGCGAAACTGCCCCCATCCGGTTTGCAAACAAGCGGTGGCGCGAACTCGCGGTCTTTAAGATGTCGCCGCACACCAGGCCAGTTTATTTGGCCAACTGTGCAATTCGAAACAATCGGCGGGTTGGTAACACACTTTGTTGACCTTTACCAGCCGATCCAGACCGCTTGTGAGCGGCCCGGATTCTTTTTGCCTGCTCGGCAAAAATTCCTTTTAAATCATAGCCATGCCGCCATTAACGTGCAGGGTCTGCCCGGTCACGTAAGCGGCTTCATCGCTGGCCAGGTAGACGGCGGCTGCGGCAATCTCTGCGGAAGTGCCCAAACGCCCTGCAGGCACGCTCGTCAAAATCGATTCTTTTTGCTTGTCGTTCAGCGCATCGGTCATTGCCGTTTCGATGAAACCGGGCGCAATCGTATTGACCGTGATGTTGCGGCTGGCGACTTCCCGGGCAAGCGACTTGTACATGCCGATCATGCCGGCCTTGGCCGCCGCATAATTGACCTGACCGGGGTTTCCGGTGACGCCAACCACGGACGTGATGCCGACGATGCGGCCAGACCGACGCTTCATCATGCCCTTGATTGCGGCGCGGCACAGACGGAAGCCGGACGACAGGTTCACTTCCAGAACCTGATCCCACTCTTCATCCTTCATGCGCATGAAGATGTTGTCGCGCGTGATCCCGGCATTGTTCACCAGGATGTCGACAGAGCCCATTTTCTCTTCAGCCGCCGGCAACAAGGCATCAACAGCCGCGCGGTCGGACAGATTGGCCGGCGTCACATAGGCGCGTTCGCCGAGATCAGCAGCAAGCGCTTCCAGCTTTTCAGCCCGCGTGCCGGACAAGGAGACGGTTGCGCCCTGTGCATGGAGCGACCGGGCGATTGCTTCGCCGATCCCACCGGTGGCACCGGTGACAAGCGCGTTTTTCCCTTCCAAGCTGAACATTTGGGATCCTTCCATTGTTCCTGTTTGGGTCCGCGACGGACCAAATCGTCGCCTCGGCCGATATAAGCCTTATCCGGAGATCTTTTCCATAAGGGCGTCGATGTCTTCCGGAGAATTGACCGCCATGCCGGTGGCTTCCTTGGCGATCCGCTTGACCATGCCGGTCAGCACCTTGCCTGTCCCAACCTCGACAAAGGTGTCGACACCGTTGTCGGCAAGCCAGGTGATGCTTTCGCGCCAACGCACGGTACCGGTCACCTGCTGAACAAGACGATCGCGAATTTCATTTGCGTCAGTGATCGGGCGCGCCAGCACGTTTGCGACCAGCGGCACGACAGGAGAACGGATTTCGGCATTCGCCAGAGCTTCGGCCATCTTGTCGGCAGCCGGGCCCATCAGGGAACAATGGAACGGCGCGCTGACCGGCAGCATCACCGCACGGCGCGCGCCCCTGGCCTTGGCAATCTCGACGGCGCGCTCGACGGCGGCCAGATGCCCGGAAACAACCACCTGCCCCGGCGCATTGTCGTTCGCGGCCTGGCAGACTTCGCCCTGTGCGGCAGCCTCGGCCACTTCCGCGGCAACATCAAACTCCAGCCCGAGCAACGCAGCCATTGCGCCCTGACCGGCCGGAACCGCATCCTGCATGGCATCTCCGCGCACGCGCAGGAGCTTTGCAGCGGTCGCAATATCCAGGCTGCCGGCAGCAGCCAGCGCGGAATATTCACCAAGAGAATGTCCTGCGACAAAGGAAACACTGCCGGCAAGGTCGAGGCCGCGGGCTTCCAGAACGCGCATGGTCGCAAGGCTGACCGCCATAAGTGCAGGCTGAGCATTTGCTGTCAGCGTCAGCGTTTCTTCCGGACCAGTCCACATGACATCGGACAGCTTCTGGCCAAGCGCCTCGTCGACTTCGTCGAAAACGGCTTTTGCCTCCGGGAACGCATCGGCAAGGGCTTTGCCCATTCCAACGCCTTGACTGCCCTGGCCGGGAAATGTGAATGCAATGGTCATCTGGAAACGCCTCCGTGACTCGTGAGCGGACCTTGTTGTTCTTATAGCGAAAGGTCGACGGCTTATTAGAAAGCGGAGAAGACAGCCCGTGCAGGCTGAAATCGAACTTGGCGCGAGGCTATGATACGGTCTTGACCAAACTGTCAAGGCCCACAGGGCAATCATTTCCGCTTTTCGGGCGGTTTTGCCGGTTTTCCTTTGTCCTGATTATCCCTGAAATGCCCGGCAACCCGATGGGCGTTGTCTTGCGCGCGAAACCGGTCCTCCCCTTACCTGCTTCGGGAACTCGATATATATAGACAGTCAGGCAATCTTCCAAATCGGGAGCGTTCGTGTCGTCTTCCGATTTTCGATCCTTTCGGGCGTATGCTGCTTGCAATTTCCGCAAAACAGAGTATAGAGCGCGCTTCATCCGGGGTTTGGCCGGGGGCTGAACGGAAGGGCATGACGCCAGGATCCTTGATCGGATCCGACTTCCCGTGTTCCCGCTCTCGTTAGAATTCTCGTGCCTTTCCGGGGCTACGAGGAGGCTCTGCGCCGATCCCGCGTTGTCAACACGAAGAAAGGCTATTTCCATGCCTCTTTACGAGCACGTATTCCTGGCTCGCCAGGACGTTTCGGCCCAGCAGGTCGAACAACTCGTCGAACAGTACAAGGGCCTCATCGAAGGCGCTGGCGGTACTATCGGCAAGGTGGAAAACTGGGGTCTGCGTTCCCTCGCATACCGCATCAAGAAGAACCGCAAGGCTCACTACACCCTCATGAACATCAACGCTCCGCACGCCGCGGTTGCCGAGATGGAGCGTCAGATGGGTCTGAGCGAAGACGTTCTGCGTTTCATGACCTTCAAGGTCGATGAACTCGACGAAGAGCCGTCTGCAATGATGCAGAAGCGCGACCGTGACGACCGCCGTGGTGGCGATCGTGGTGGCCGCTTTGGTGGTGGCGATCGCGGCGGTGACCGCGGTGGACGCGGTGGCGACCGCGGTGAGCGCGCTCCGCGCCGCGCAGAAGGGGAGTAAGATTGATGGTTGATATTGCACAGCTCCCGAGCCGCCGTCCGTTCTTCCGTCGCCGGAAGACCTGCCCGTTCTCCGGCACCAACGCGCCGAAGATCGACTACAAGGACATCCGTCTGCTGCAGCGCTACATTTCCGAGCGCGGCAAGATTGTTCCGAGCCGCATCACCGCGGTTTCCGCGAAGAAGCAGCGTGAACTGGCCCGTGCGATCAAGCGCGCCCGCCTGCTCGGCCTGCTGCCGTTCGTGATCAGCTAAGCGTTTCTCGAAAATCTTGAGACGTTTCTTTCGGGGCTTCCCGGAAGACCCGAATTGGGGCCGCGGGCAAACGGCCTCTAACCATCCTCAACGGGTGGGACAGTAGGAGAAATGACATGCAAGTTATCCTTCTTGAGCGCATCGCCAAGCTCGGCCAGATGGGCGACACCGTTCGCGTACGCGACGGCTATGCCCGTAACTTCCTGCTGCCGCAGGGCAAGGCACTGCGCGCCAACAAGTCGAACCTCGAGCGTTTTGAGCGTGAACGCGTTCAGCTCGAAGCTCGTAACCTTGAGCGCAAGAACGAAGCTGAAGGCGTTGCCTCCAAGCTCGACGGCGAATCCCTGGTGATGATCCGTTCCGCTGGTGAAACCGGCCAGCTCTACGGTTCCGTTTCCACGCGCGATATTGCTGACGGCCTGACCAATGCCGGCTTCTCCGTTTCCCGCAGCCAGGTTGAACTGCGCAACCCGATCAAGACGATCGGTCTGCACAGCGTTCTGATCCAGCTGCACCCGGAAGTCGAAGTCGCCATCAGCGTCAACGTCGCCCGTTCTGAAGACGAAGCTGTCCGTCAGGCTGCCGGCGAAGATCTCTCCACGCCGGAAATGGACGTCTTCGAATTCGAAGAAGACGAAGAAGCAGAAGACACCGAAGAAGGTGCAGAAGCTTCCGAAGAAGCAGCGGAAGAAGAAGCCTAAGCACTTCGCTTCCCTTGTGGACTTTAGAAAACGGCGCTGGCTTCAGCGCCGTTTTTTTTGTTTGCCGGCAACTTTTTGGAATGATGGCAAGCCACGCCTAATCCTGGCTTTTCAGTTTCCGGTTTAAGGCCTTGAAACTGCTCGAAAATTCATTAACCAGCTATTAATCTTCTCGAAAATATCATAAATTTCAATAACTAAGAGGTAGGCCCTTGAGTCTTCAATCGAGTTCAGAGTCAAGCTGGATTCGATTCTTTCCCCGCTGATTTGTCCAAGCCGGTGGGAATCGAAATCAGCCATTTTTGAACCTTGAGCCCTCCCCCGTCACAGAGTATTCCCAATGAACTTGGGTCAACGGGGGTCGTTATGAAGGGCACGCTACAGAAGGTCGAAACGGAAGAAGACATCCAGCGCTTGGCACCACACAATGCCGAAGCGGAACGTCAGCTTCTGGGAGCGATTCTCGTTAACAACGAGACGTTCTACCGGGTCTCAGACTTTCTGGAACCACATCATTTTTTCGTGCCTGCTCACCAGGATATCTACGAGAAGATCAGCCATCTGATCCGCGCCGGCAAAACCGCGTCGCCAATCACACTGAAGACCTTCTATCCCGCCAACGCGAAGATTGCGGATCTGTCCGCGACCCAGTTTCTTCTGCGACTGGCCGGTGATGCCGCCTCGATCATCAACGCCGAAGACTACGGCCGGACCATCTACGACCTGGCGATCCGTCGCAATCTGATCCGCATCGGCGAGGACATGGTCAATATCGCCTTCGACGCCCCGATCGATGTGCCCCCCTCCCAGCAGATCGATGATGCCGAGCGCCGCCTGTTCGAACTTGCAGAAACCGGCCGCAGCGAAGGCGGGTTCGTCGCGTTTGGCGACGCCCTGACCGAAACCATCGAGATGGCGCACGCCGCCTATAACCGCGAAGGTGCCCTTTCCGGTATTTCCACAGGCCTGCGCGAACTGGACCGTTTGATGGGTGGTCTGCAGCATTCGGACTTGATCGTGCTTGCCGGTCGTCCCGCGATGGGCAAGACCTCCCTGGCAACCAACATCGCCTACAACATCGCCCAGTCCTACAAGTCCGAAGAACAGCCCGACGGCTCGATCAAGACCGTCAACGGCGGCGTTGTCGGCTTCTTCTCTCTGGAAATGTCGGCCGAACAGCTGGCCACCCGTATCATTTCCGAACAGGCGGAAATCTCGTCCTCGAAAATCCGCCGCGGCGATATCACCGAAGCGGAATTCGAGAAGCTGGCCGCCTGTGCCCAGACCATGCAGGCCGTCCCGCTTCATGTGGACCAGACCGGTGGTATTTCCATCGCCTCGCTGGTTGCCAAGGCGCGGCGTCTGAAGCGTCAGCGCGGTCTCGACCTGCTCGTGGTCGACTATATCCAGCTATTGTCGGGCTCGAACAAGAACTCCGGCAACCGCGTTCAGGAAATCACCGAAATCACAACGGGTCTGAAGGCGCTTGCGAAGGAACTTCACGTCCCCATCATCGCGCTGTCACAGCTCTCCCGTCAGGTGGAATCGCGTGACGACAAACGACCGATGATGTCGGATCTGCGTGAATCAGGCTCCATCGAGCAGGACGCCGACGTGATCCTGTTCGTGTTCCGTGAAGAATATTACCTGTCCAAGACCGAGCCGGAATTCGGAACTGTCGAACACGAAAACTGGCAACGGGACATGGAGCGGCTCAAGGGCAAGGCAGAAGTCATCATCGCCAAGCAGCGTCACGGCCCGACCGGTACGGCGAACCTGCACTTTGAAGGCCAGTACACCCGCTTCTCCGATCTTGCCGAAGAAGATCACCTGCCCGAACGCTACGAATAACAGGCGTCTTCGCGATTTCGGACGGTCCTTGAGACAAGATGCCCCGATAGCCGCCTGATGCTGCGTTCAAGCTCTCGTCTGCGGCTCACTTGCGGCATTTGGCAATGGACACGCCGTCGCTCACGATTAAGCCACTGTTAAAACTCCTCACTTACTTTAAGTAGAAAGAATTTCGCCTAAAATCTTTTCCAGGTGACCGCATCTTGTATTCGTCGGCACAAAAACTCCTCGAAGAAGCTCGCATCTTTCCGCGCAAAAGATGCAAGTGGTCCGGCCTTTTGAAGCAGGACGCGACCCATCGCCCCTGTGTGGTCGAAGACATCAGCGTCGGTGGTTGCCGCGTTGCGACCAACACCAAGGGTCTTGAACGGCATCAGCGTATCACCATCGAAATCGAAAGCCGGAAATTGCGGTTTTACGGTGAAATTCGGTGGGTGCGCTCCGGCGAAGCCGGCGTCGAATTCCTCTATATGGATTGAGCTTCCGCTCTTCAGCGCACTTCCCGGGGGGAGCGCTGCAGTGCGCTTCACTTGGTCACGGTTTTGGCGGTTTGGCCGTTGGTGCAAATGCGCCTCGATGCGCTAAGCTCACTCTCGAATTTCAGACATTGATTCTGACTGGAGAGATATCCGGACCGTGCCTGCGACGATTGAACAAGCCTTCCCATCTGATCTTTACGGCGGACGACTGACGATCGACCTCGATGCGATCGTGTCGAACTGGTCCTTGCTGAAAGGCAAGGTAAGCGACAGCACCGATTGCGCTGCCGTTCTGAAGGCCGATGCCTATGGAACCGGACAGGACAAAACCGCTGCAGCCCTCTACCAAGCGGGATGCAGGACGTTTTTCGTCGCGGTGCCGACCGAGGCCCTGACGTTACGTGCAAGTCTTCCGGACGCCGTCATCTACGTGCTCGACGGGCTGTTTCCGGGAACGGCCGACCACTTTCTGACCCATGACATCCGTCCCGTCCTCGGCAGTCTGGAAGAACTCCTGGAATGGGCAGAAGTCTGCAAGGCGTCGGGCAAGAACAATGCCGCCGCTGTCCATGTCGATACCGGCATCCACCGTTTGGGCCTGTCTCCGGCTGAACTCACCCGCGCTCTGGGTGACAACGCCGTTCTGGGGCCGTTCCAGCCATCGCTGGTGATGAGCCATCTTGCCTGTGGCTCGACGCCCGACCACGAAATGAACCGGCGACAGCTCAAGCTGTTTACAGAGACAACCGCCCCCTTCCCTCATATTCCGCGGTCGCTGGCAAATTCCGCCGGGGTGCTGCTTGGTCCGGATTACCACTTCGACCTTGTCCGTCCCGGGATCGCGCTTTACGGCGGGCTGGCCATCGAAACCGAGCCCAACCCGATGAAACCGGTCGCCAAGGTGGAAGCACGCATCATGATCGTGCGCGACGTTCCACAGGGCGATACGATCGGCTATGGCGCGAAACAAACCGCAAGGCGCCCCTTGCGCAATGCCGTCGTGGCCGCCGGTTATGCCGATGGCATGATCCGCCGTGCCGGCTCCACGGACGACCACCCGGGCGGCTTCGGGCTGATCGGCGGTTACAAGGCGCCGATCCTCGGCCGGATTTCAATGGACATGATCACGCTCGACGTGACGGATGTGCCTGAACACCTGCTTCAGCGCGGCGCGTTTGTGGAAATGCTGGGGCCAGGTGTTGCAGCTTCCGATCTTGCCGCTTATGCGGAAACCATCGACTACGAATATCTGACAAGCCTCGGACGTCGGTTTGAGCGCGTCTATGCGCCCCTGACCTGACCGGAGCCGAGAGCGAAAGGCAATTTGCATGGCACGGCGCTCCACATCCTTCGTCTGCCAGTCCTGCGGCGCGGTTACCGCCAAGTGGGTTGGCCGTTGTGAAAGCTGCGGTGAATGGAACACCATCGTGGAGGAGCAGACCGGCGGCGGCGTCGGTGGCGGCCCCGGCAGGGCTTCCCGCAGCAAGGGCCGTGTCATTCCCCTTGTCGGCCTTTCCGGCGATGCCAAGGAAGCCCCGCGCATCCAGACGAAGGTGCCTGAACTTGACCGGGTGACCGGTGGCGGCTTCGTACGAGGGTCTGCCCTGCTTGTCGGCGGCGACCCCGGCATCGGCAAGTCCACATTGCTGATCCAGGCGGCTGCGCAACTGGCCAACCTCGGGCACAAGACCGTCTATATTTCGGGCGAAGAAGCCATTGGACAGGTTCGGCTCCGGGCCGAAAGGCTGGGTCTCGCCCAGGCACCCGTGGCACTGGCTGCGGAAACGAGCGTTGAAGACATTCTGGCGACGCTGGAAGCCGACACGGCGCCGGCCCTACTCATCCTCGACTCCATTCAGACGCTCTGGACAGACCAGGTGGAATCTCCTCCCGGCACCGTGACGCAGGTGCGTGCGTCCGCCCAGGCGATGGTGCGTTATGCCAAGAAGAACGGCACCACCCTTGTTCTTGTCGGCCATGTGACCAAGGACGGGCAGATTGCAGGTCCGCGCGTGGTTGAGCACATGGTCGACGCCGTGCTCTATTTCGAGGGCGACGGCGCTCACCAGTATCGTATCCTGCGCTCGGTCAAGAACCGCTTCGGCGCGACGGATGAAATCGGCGTTTTCGAGATGACCGGCAAGGGGCTGCAGGAAGTCCCCAATCCTTCCGCCCTGTTCCTGGGAGACAGAAACACGTCTGCGCCCGGTGCAGCCGTTTTCGCCGGTCTGGAAGGCTCAAGACCTCTCCTGATCGAGATCCAAGCACTGGTGGCGCAGTCTTCGCTGGGAACACCGCGCAGGGCCGTCATTGGCTGGGACAGCGCGCGGCTTTCCATGATCCTGGCCGTGCTTGAAGCGCGGTGCGGCGTCCGCTTTTCACAACATGATGTCTATCTGAACGTCGCCGGTGGTCTCAAGATCAACGAGCCTGGAGCCGATCTTGCCGTGGCAGCAGCGTTAATCTCCTCACTCAGCGGACTTGCCCTTCCGGCCAATTGCGTCTATTTCGGCGAAGTCAGCCTGTCGGGGGCCATCAGGCCGGTCGCCCAAGCCCCTTCCAGACTGAAAGAAGCCGAGAAACTCGGCTTCGATCAGGCTTACTGTCCGGAGGGCAATCTCAAGGACGGCACCGTGTCTTCGTTCAGGACGACAGGCGTGCCGGAACTTGGGGACTTTGTTGCCAAACTTTCGGCGGAGGCTAGTGCTACGGGGCAGACCTGACGCAAGATGGTGACGGGTTTGGGCAAAAAGTTTAAGCTCTTGAAAGAGCGCCAGACAGAGGATTTTTCAGGAACATGCCGATAACGCTGCTGGACGGACTGCTCTTGGTCATCATGTTCATCTCGGCGGTCCTTGCGATGATCCGCGGATTTGTCAGGGAAGTTCTTTCCATCGTTTCCTGGGTGGCTGCGGCAGCTGCGGCATTCCTGCTGTACGAACGGGTTCTTCCTTACACCAAGCAGTATATCAACCATGACCTGGTTGCCATGGGCGTATCTGCCGCGGCAGTCTTTCTGGTCACGCTGCTTGTTGTCAGCTATATCACCATGCGGATTTCCGATTTCGTGCTCGACAGCCGGATCGGCGCCCTCGACCGGACCCTCGGGTTCGTGTTCGGAGCTGTGCGCGGTCTGCTGCTGGTCGTCGTCGCGATGATGTTCTTCAACTGGTTCGTCCAGCCGGAACAGCAGCCGAACTGGGTCAAGACCGCCAAGTCGCGGCCGATCCTGCTGTCCATCGGTGAACGGCTGGTGGCTGTGCTGCCAGAAGACCCGGAAAAGGCGATCCTGGACAAGATCCGGCAGAACAACCAGGCCGGAGGGGGAGCAACCCCGACTGATGAACCGGCCTACAGCGATTCAGAACGTCAGGGACTTGAACAGCTGACGACGGATAGTAACTAACAGGCCTTGGGCATAAACCAGGGACACTAACCGAGACTGGGGCAGTAACGGGCACCGCTTGAGGTGCAGCGTTGAATGAGGCATCCCGCACCCAAATATGTGCGGGACGATGTACCATTTGCAAAGCGGCCAATGTTTCGTCCACCTGAGTGACGATGACAGACTTTTGACCGCAAGACCCGGCCGGTCCTCCCACCGGCCAGAACGAAGGAGTGTTCGCCATGGCTGGCGGAACCGACGTGCACGAACCGTTCGACATCAATGCAGATACCTTGCGCGAAGAATGCGGTGTTTTCGGCATTCTGGGTCATGAGGATGCCAGCGCGCTGACCGCGCTCGGGCTTCATGCGCTCCAGCACCGCGGGCAGGAAGCAGCGGGGATCGTCACCGTTGACAACGAGCAGTTCCGTGCGGAACGCCATCTCGGCCTTGTGGGCGATCATTTCTCCGACGCCGACACCATCGAACGGCTGAGCGGAAAGGCCGCTGTCGGCCACGTTCGGTACTCGACGACCGGTGAAACCATCCTGCGGAACGTGCAGCCGCTCTTTGCCGAGCTGGACGGTGGCGGCATTGCCGTTTGCCACAACGGCAACTTCACCAACGCCCTCACCCTGCGCCGCCAGTTGATCCGAGACGGAGCAATCTGCCAGTCGACCTCCGATTCAGAGGTGGTCCTGCAGCTCGTTGCCCGCTCGCGCAAGGGGAAGATCGTCGAACGTTTCATCGATGCGATCACCCAGATGGAAGGTGCCTATTCTCTGGTGGCTCTGACGTCGAAGAAACTGATCGGCGCGCGTGACCCGCTCGGCATTCGCCCGTTGGTCCTGGGCGACCTGAACGGTGCTCCGATCCTGGCCTCGGAGACATGCGCTCTCGATATCATCGGGGCAAAGTTCATCCGCGAAGTGGAAAACGGCGAAGTTATCGTTTGCACGTCAACAGGGATTGAATCCTTCTTCCCGTTCGGCAAACGCCCGGCTCGTCCGTGTATCTTCGAATACATCTACTTCTCCCGCCCCGACAGCGTTGTCGGCGGTCGCAGCGTCTACGACGTTCGCCGGGAAATGGGGCGCCAGCTGGCCCGGGAATCCAACGTCGAAGCCGACGTGATCGTTCCGGTGCCGGACAGCGGTGTGCCGGCGGCCATCGGCTTCAGCCAGGAAAGCGGCGTGCCGTTCGAACTCGGCATCATCCGCAACCACTATGTCGGCCGCACGTTCATCGAACCGACCCAGCAGATCCGCGCACTTGGCGTGAAGATGAAACACTCCGCCAACCGGGCTCAGATCGAAGGCAAGCGCGTCGTGCTTGTGGACGACAGCCTTGTGCGCGGAACAACATCGGTCAAGATCGTGCAGATGATCCGCGAAGCGGGTGCGAAGGAAGTTCACTTCCGCCTGGCCAGCCCGCCGATCAAGTATTCCGACTACTACGGCATCGATACGCCGGTGCGTGAAAAACTGCTGGCTGCAAAATACGGTCTTGAGGAAATGCGCGCCTATATCGGTGCCGACAGCCTGGCCTTCCTGTCCGTCGATGGCATCTACAAGGCCATGGGCTACGATGGCCGCGACGATGCCAACCCGCAGTTCACGGATCATTGTTTCACCGGCGATTACCCGACACCGCTGACCGATCTTTCCGAGGATCAGGACTTCGTCAGCGCCCCTCGCCTGGTCGAGGTCGGCTAAAGCGCTCAAAACTCTTTGGACCGCTTCAATTTATGCCTTTCGGCGGTACCGCCGGAAGGCAAATTGATCTAAGAGATCACGCATGATCAAAGACTTTGAAGGCCGGGTCGCTCTCGTCACCGGCGCCTCCCGCGGAATTGGCTATCAGATCGCAAAGCAGCTCGGCGAACGTGGTGCACATGTCATTGCGCTTGCGCGGACTGTCGGCGGCCTGGAAGACCTCGATGACGAGATCCGCTCCGCAGGCGGGGAAACAACGCTCGTCCCGCTTGACCTGACCGACTTCGACGCGCTCGACCGGCTTGGCGCCGCGATCTACGAACGCTGGAAGAAGCTCGATATCTTCGTTGCCAATGCCGGCATGCTGGGTGTTCTGTCGCCGATCGGCCACATCAGCCCGAAGGACTTCGAGAAAGTGACAGCGGTGAATGTCGTTGCCAACTGGCGGCTGATCCGCTCTCTGGACCCGCTCCTGCGCCAGTCGGACGCGGGCCGTGCACTGTTCCTGTCTTCCGTTCATGCAAGCACCTGCACACCTTTCTGGGGCCTTCAGTCCATCAGCAAGGCTTCCGTGGAAGCCATGGCGCGGACCTGGGCGAATGAAAGCCTGAAGACGAACATGAAGATCAACCTGGCCGACCCGGGCCCTACCCGTACAGGGCTGCGTGCCAAGGCAATGCCGGGCGAGCTTGCCACCAATCTTCCGACGCCAGATTATGTTGCGGCAGATCTTCTGCCCTTGCTGATGCCGGACGTTCTGGAAACCGGCCGCCTGTACGACCGCGTCAGCGGAGAATGGATTCAGCCCTAAGGCGGATCCTGCTGGGCTGATCCAATCAAGGGTTGCATAGCCCGTTCATTCGCTTTACGCCTTCCGGTCGATGATCGGAAGGGAAGCATGCCATGCGGTCAGATATCAGTGTCATCGCCTGGGATTTCGACGGCGTTCTAAACCGCAATGTCGTCGACGGCAGGTTCATCTGGGCTGACACGCTGGAGAGCGACCTCGGAATTGCACTCGATGCATTCGAACGCGGCGTGTTCGATGCCTCCTTCCTGCAAGTCATCTCCGGGAAACGGGACATAAAAACTCACCTGCAAGACTGGCTTGACCGGAGCGGCTACCTTCTGGATGCGGGAGAACTTCTCGACTACTGGTTTGCCAAGGATGATCTGCGGGATCCCTTCACCTGCAGCCTGCTTGAACATCTGACAAGCCATGACGTCGTTCAGGTGATTGCGACGAACAATGAAGATCGCCGCTCCAGCTACATCGAGCACCAGTCCGGCTTCGGCTCGCTGGTTAGCCGGATTTTCTCTTCCGGCCGCATCAAGTCAGCCAAGCCGGACACCGCGTTCTTCGCCCATGTCAGCGACACTCTCAAGGTTGCCCCGTCCGAGATCTTGCTGATCGACGACAGCGCCACAAACGTTCGCGTAGCGAAGGCGCTTGGCTGGAAGGGCTTTCATTTTACCGAGAAGACCCGCCTGGAACTTGCTTCCTTTCTGGAACTTTGAAAGCATGCAGGGTATCCAGCGGCGGTCGCTGCAGAGGAGCCAGGAAGATGAAACTCGGCGCGTTCTCGGTCAGTCTGGCCGTCAAGGATCTCGAAAAATCGAAGGCGTTCTACGAAGGACTTGGCTTCGTGGATATCGGCATCTCGGACGCGGACAACTGGTCGGTCCTGAAGAATGGCGATACCATCATCGGGCTGTTTCAGGGCATGTTCGACAAGAACATACTCACCTTCAATCCCGGCTGGGATCAGGATGCCAGGACACTGGAAGATTTTCAGGATGTACGGGACATCCAAAAGGTGCTGAAGGCGAAGGGATACACTTTCGCATCCGAAGCTGACGAGGCCGGCAGTGGTCGGGCCAGCTTCATGCTGGTCGACCCGGATGGAAACCCGGTTCTTGTCGACCAGCATGTGTGAGGCTGATTAAGCAGCTTCGAAAGGCGCAAAGGAACTTTCGGCGATTTCCTTCAGATCGGCAAAGACGCCGGGAGCGCCAACAACGACACGTGCGCCGTTGTAAAGGGACTGGTTGATGTCCTGTTCCAGAACTTCACCACCGGCTTCCTTGGTGATCAGCATGCCTGCAAGGCAGTCCCAGGCGTTCATGTGGGATTCTACATAGCCGATTAGGCGCCCGGAAGCCGCGTAGGCAAGCATCAGACCGCCCGAGGCGTTGCGGAAGAACACACCGCCCTTGGAGACCAGAGCACCGACGACGTTGACCGCATCCGTAACGGCAGTGCGGCCATTGAAACCAACACCGACTGAACCGTGAGAAAGGCTTTCGCTGTCGGAGGCACGGATCGGCTTGCCATTGAGGAACGCACCGTGACCGGCGGCAGCCTTGAAGGTTTCCTTGGACACCGGATCATGGATCACACCGACAATCACCTGGCCCTGATGAACGCAGGAGATGATGACGCACCACTGCGGAATGCCGGCAACGAAATTTGCCGTACCGTCGATCGGGTCGGTAACCCAGGTGTAGCCCGAAGACCCTTCTTCCATGCCATGCTCTTCGCCCAGGATACCGTCGTCCGGATAGCTCTTTGCGAGTTCCGCGCGGATGAGCGTTTCCACATTGCGGTCCGCTTCCGAGACGAGGTCCTGATGACCCTTCTGCGTAATCGTCAGCGTGTCCAGCTTGTGAAAATAGTCGAGACCGAGCTCGCCAGCCTTTTCGGCAAGGGCAACGGCGAATTCCAGCCGGTCGATGGACATGGTTCAAACTCCCTTAAGTGTCGATAGCGCGGCGGGAAGCTGCTTTCCCGCCAGGAAAGAAGAATACTGGCTGGCAGCCTGGCAAAATGGCAGGCTGCCCTCCCCACTCAGCCCCGTTTTCTCTTCGGGGCGTAAGGGTTTTCGCCTTTGCGATAGGACAGGCGAATGGGAGTTCCGTGTATGTTGAAGGTCTGGCGCAGCGAGTTGACCAGATAGCGCGTGTAGCTTTCCGGCAATTGTTCGGGACGCGAACAAAAAACCACGAAATGTGGCGGCCGCGTCTTGGGCTGGGTCATGTAACGCAGGCGCACCCGGCGTCCGGCAACTGCGGGGGGCGGATGGTTCGCGGTAACCTTGTCCAGCCAACGGTTCAGTTTGGCGGTCGAGACACGCGAATTCCAGGCCTCGTAGGCGGTAAAGACGCTTTCGATCAGGCGATCGACGCCCTGCCCTTGCTGGCCGGACAAAGTCGCGATCTGAACACCGCGGATCTGGTTGAAATACCGCTCGTTGGCATCCTTGATTTTCTTCCAGGCTTCTTCCCGGTCTTCGATCAGGTCCCACTTGTTGATCGCAATCACCAGCGCGCGGCCTTCGCGCGCGACCAGATCGATGATCTGCAGGTCCTGCTTCTCGAAGGACATGGTGGCGTCCAGCGTGACAACGACCACTTCGGCGAACTTGATCGCACGCAGAGCGTCAGCCACGGAAAGCTTTTCGAGCTTTTCCTGAACGCGCGCCTTTTTCCGGATACCGGCCGTATCGAACAGCTTGATATGCCTGTCGCGCCAGACCCAATCTACCGAGATGGAATCGCGCGTGATGCCTGCTTCCGGTCCGGTCAGCATGCGGTCTTCACCCAGCATGCGGTTGATCAGCGTCGACTTGCCCGCATTCGGGCGGCCGACAATGGCGACGCGCAGCGGTCTTTCAATGGTGCCAACCGGCTCTTCGTCCTCGACGAATTCACCGTCCTCGTCGACATCCACATTGGTGATCGCCTCTTCGCGCTTTGCCTCTTCTTCTTCCGTGACCCGGTCGACATGAGGTTTCAGAGCGTCATAGAGATCAGCAAGCCCTTCGCCGTGTTCAGCGGAGATTGCAATCGGATCACCAAGACCAAGCGAATAGGATTCGTAAAGTCCGCTCTCTCCAGCCCGGCCTTCCGCCTTGTTGGCCAGCAGGATCACCGGACGGGTGGTCTTGCGTGCGACTTCGGCAAAATGGGCATCAAGCGGCGTTACACCAGCACGAGCGTCAATCACGAACAGAACCGCGTCGGCGGTTTCGATCGCCTCCTCGGTCTGCCGGCGCATGCGGCCCTCAAGGGATTCCTTGTCCGCATCTTCGAGACCGGCGGTGTCGATGATCGTGAAGCGCAAGTCGCCCAAACGGGCATCGCCCGGCCGCCGGTCTCGCGTCACACCAGGTGTGTCGTCTACCAGCGCCAGGCGCTTGCCCACAAGGCGATTGAACAGGGTGGACTTGCCGACATTCGGCCGTCCGATAATGGCGACAGTAGCGCCCACAGCAGATTCTCCTGATAGGCGGGCCTCTTCGGGCCCTGCCTCAAATGCTAGTTGAAGGCAGCGACGCCGTCATTGCCTGTCAGCACGATAATCCGGCCTCCGGCGACAATCGGTGTCACATAGACATCCGTATTGGTCCGCTGCGTCAACATGGTTTTTCCAGAAGCGGCATCCACGATTGCGATCTGACCGTCGCTGGAAAAGGCAACCAGTGCCCCATTTGCCAGGATCGGGCCAGCCCAGTTGCGGCGCTTCTTCTTCTTTTCCGGACGCGGCAAGGCCGTTGCCCAGAGGGTTTCCCCGTTTTTCAGATTGAGGGCGACCATACGGTCGTCGAGATCAACCATGAACAACGCGCTGCCGGAGACAACCGGCGTGTGCACGCTGCCGAGATCCTGTTCCCAGCGACGCTGGCCGGTGCGGGCATCCACCGCAACCGTGCGGCCGGCAACACCAGTGGCATAAACCGTACTGCCGGAGACAACCGGGCTCGCAGAAACGTCCGCGAGACCTGACAGGGCAAGTGTCCTGAAGCCGCGCGACACGCCATCGATCCAGGCCGGTTCGCCCGACTTGATGTCGATTGCCATGATTTCACCGGAGGAGAACGGCACGATGACACGGTTGCCGGAAATGGCCGGATTGGCCGCAGACAACAGACCAGCGGTTTCCTCGATACCTGCATAAGTCCAGGCAACGCTGCCGTCAGACTGCTTCAGGGCATAGACTTCGTTGGACTGGGATACAACGATGACATGACCGGCACCGGCAACAGGCGCACCGCGAGCCGGCGTGTCGATGTCGACTTTCCAGATTTCCCGGCCGGAGCCCGCTTCAAGAGCCGCCACCTGACGATAGCTGGTGGCTGCGTAGACAACGCCGCCTTCAACGGCGACACCACCACCAGGCCCCACATCCCTTTCGCCTTCCGGACGCAGGTTCTGGGTCCACTGGCGTCCACCGCCCGTCGACAACGCTACGACTTCGCCATTCGGCTTGTAGACGTAAATACGGTTGCCATCGCTGACCGGACGGGAAGACACCCGAAGTGCGGATGTTGTCAGCCCGCCGCCGGACGAGCCGACCTGAGCGCGCCAGGCACGATTGCCGGAGACGGATATGGCGACGTTGCCCGGATCGTTGGTCAGGCCACCACCGGCTGTTGACCAGGACTGCCCGCCGGTCGCAGAACCGACCTTTGCTGCCTGGCCAAGCGCTTCGGCTGCCGGATCGGCACCGTCGAAAACGGGCTGGCGCTCACCCTTGAGGATTTTCTCGCGAGCAAACGGGTTTATGTTCTCGGTAAATTCGCTGACCGACCCGCAACCGGTGAGGACGAGCGAAAGCGCAATGGCACCAAAAACACCGCGTCTGCGGAAAGAAACGGTTACAAAACTCACTGGTTGTTTCCTTCACTGTCCGCCTTGGCTTCGCCGTTGCTGGACCGGATCACGTCACTCAGGATCGACACGCGTCGGCTCACGTCTGCCGGTGTTTCCGCGTCGTCTTCAAGAGCGGAAATCCACTGACGGGCTGTTTCAATATCGCCGGCTTTCCATGCACTTAGGGCAAGAAGTTCGCGTGCAGCTGCACGGAACGGACCTGTGTCGCCGGTCAGCTTCTCGACCCGGTCGGCAATATCGCCGTAGCCTTGGGTGTCGACGGCAAGATAAGCAGCACGCAGCGCTGCAACATCACGCAGAGCATCCATGATGCTGGTATCGCGCGACAGGGCATCGAATTCGGCCAGGGCTTCTTCAGTCTTGCCGGAATTGGAAAGATCGGTTGCCTGACGCAGTTTCGCCAAGGCCGGGTATCCGCCAAGGGCGTTGTCCAGTTCACCGTAAAGAGCTGCTGCTTCTTCGTAGTTCTGGGCTTCGGAAAGCCTCACGGCTTCAAAGAACGTGTCGCCAGCGCTCTGGGACTGCTGTTCCTGCCAGTAGAGCCAGCCGCGATAGCCGCCGGTTCCGACAATGATCAAGACCGCAACGCCAAGCACCCACGGACCGAAGCGGTCCCAAAGCCGACGGTATTTTTCCTGGCGGATATCTTCATCGACTTCACGAAAAATGTCAGACATGCGTGTCTATTTCCTGCATTCACTTCTTCGGCCCGGCACGTCTGCCCGGGCACGGCCCCTTCATGAGTGGCGCACATTATCCACTTGATCCGGCTCGGGCAATTCCCTGAAGGGGCTTAAATCGGTCCTTCATGGCGCAAGTGGGGCAATCCGGCACGGAATGCCGGATTTCTAACGTAATTTCAAGCTCCGCGACCGCTATCAGGCCACCGGAACGCCGATCAACAAGGCGTGCAGCTTCCACGCAAACAGTCCGTAGAGAACCAAGCCCAACAGAATCACGACAAAATCGGAGTATTTTCCGGGCTTGGCCGTTGCCAGTGCACCTATCTGCCCGGCGCCGGGCCCGCGGCGCTTGACCGAAATCCGGTCTGCCACTGCCCAGGCGAGAAAACCGCCAAACAAAAGCACCGAAGCCAGATCGCCATTTGCCAGAAGGTGAGCCAATGCCCAAAGCTTTACGGCTACCAGCATCGGATGTTTCAGGACTGTCTTGATCCGCGACGGCACATAGGCAGCGACAAGGAAAATGAAAACAGGAACCATGAACAGCATGGTGACGTGGCGCAGCCAGAACGGCGGATCGTACAGCACCGGCGGGCCTTCAAAACGGGCCACGCCATAACCGTAAACGATCAGCCCCAGACCGACGAACGACAAGAGCGTATATAGCCCCTTGTACGGTGTTTCGCCGAGCCTTGAGACCAGCCCATTGCGCGTTGCCGGAAACATCGGCAACGTGTGAATTCCCAAAAACAGCACAAGGCCGGCGATCAACAAGGCCATTCCCGCTCTCCCTCTTTTGCCCGCAAGCGGCCGGGTGCCCTCAGACCCGGACATCCCTTGCGGCGAAGATAGGTGGCTGGCGGTACACCTGCAACCAGCTTCAGACGAGCAATTTGACTGCCTCAGCGGCAGCAAGCGCCTGTGGACGGCTGGCCTGGTGTTCGATTTCGACGAACGTTCCCGTTTCGGCGGATTTCAAAATCGACACCATGACATCGACCGCATGCAGTGCCCGTTCGAGCGAACAGCGGAACTCGGTATCGTCTCCACTCAGGATCGACTGGGCCATGTCTGCCAGGCCGGCAGCGCGGTAGTTCGCACGCGGCAGGCCGTTGTCGTCGACATTCGCCAAACCGAACGGGTGCATCGCATCGTCCAGTGCTTTTGTCGCTCCATCTTCGGTGACCAGGCTGACGTCTCCGCCGAAATAGTTCGGATCAGCCAGAAAAAGTGTTCCCCGGGTTCCGTAAAGCTCCATAGGCTGGTGCCTGTGTGCCCAGACGTCCCAGCTCGCCGTCAGCGTTACTTTTGCACCGGACACGAACTCAAGAATCGCATGGATCGTGGTGAGGGTGGTGACATCGATCTTTTCACCAATTCGAGTGCCGCTCCCGATCGTCCGGGTCTTGAACGGCATGGCTGACATGGCGCACACACGCTTTACCGAGCCGATCAGATTGAGCAGAGCGGCAATATAATAAGGTCCGAGGTCGAGAACCGGGCCCCCTCCCGGCTTGAAGAAGAAGTCCGGGTTGGGATGCCAATGCTCCATACCGTGGCTCATGACATGGCACGTGCCGCCAACGATTTCTCCGATCAGTCCTTCGTCAACTGCCTTGCGCGCAATCTGATGTGCCCCTCCCAGAAACGTATCCGGTGCACACCCGACCCTCAGATGTTTTTTGCGTGCAAAATCGGCAAGCGCCTGCCCGTCCCGGATCGACAGAGCCAGAGGTTTTTCCGAGTAGACATGCTTCCCGTGTGCCAGGATTTCATGGGAAACGAGATAATGGGCATCGGGAACAGTCAGATTGACAATCAGATCGACATCATCCGCCAGAAGCAGGTCGTGCACGGTGAGTGCACGCACGCCGTATTCGGATGCGCGCTCTTCCGCAGCATGACGGTTCAGATCCGCACAGGCCCTGATTTCAAGGCCATTGAACTTTGGCGCCAGATCAAAATAAGTCTTTGAGATGGTGCCGCATCCGATGATGCCGATGCCCAGTTTGTCTGCCATGAACCTCTCCGCGGATTCGATGCAGACATCCTAGAACAAAGACAGTGTCTCGGAAATCAAATGGATGCCGGGAAACACCGCCAGGGTTACATCGGCATGGTGCACTGCCGGCAGGTGCCGCGCAGTTCGATGGTCGTCCGGGACAACTGGAAGCCTTCGCTCTGCGTCCATTCCCTCAGGAGGGAAATGGCCTTGTCCGGCGTAAACTCGCTGACGACACCACATTTTTCACAGATGGCGAAGGCAGCCGTGCCATGACCGGAGCAGCCCTTGTGGGAACAGGCCACAAAGGCATTGAGGCTTTCCAGCCGGTGGACCATTCCGTATTCCACCAGCTTGTCGAGAGCCCGGTAGACCTGCAGCGGCGCACGGAAACCGCTGTCGCGCAACAGATCGAGAATCGCATAGGCCGTCAAAGGTCCACCCGCGTCCGACAACGAGCCGAACACCAGGGCCTGGTTCTTGGTCAGTTCGGGATGTGTCTCAACGCTCACGGACGATCTCCTTTCGTGCTCGATCTCACCCTTCTCACGATTTGCACGCCCGGGACAAGACTGACGACAAACAGCGCCATCGCCGCAACGACGATGGAGGGGCCGGACGGGGTATCATAGGCCAGCGAACTATAGAGCCCGCCGACGACGGCGGCGGCTCCGGTCAGAGCTGCAATCACCGCCATCTGTTCCGGCGATGCCGACAGGCGCCGGGCGGCGGCGGCGGGAATGATCAGCAGCGCGGTGATCAGCAGCGCGCCGATGATCTTCAGAGAAATGGCAATGACGATTGCCGTCAGCAGCATGAAGATCAGCTCGGTCCGCTCAGGCTTCAGCCCCTCGCCAGCAGCAAGGTCCGGACTGACCGTTGCTGCGAACAGGCGGCGCCAGATGACCACGAGGACACCGAGCACGATCGCACCGCCAGCGTAGATCATGGCAATGTCCATGGGTGTGACGGCCAGGATATCGCCGAAGAGCAGCCCCAGCAGATCGACCCGGACCCATGTCATGAAGGCCAGACAGACCAATCCCAGGGCGAGCGCGGAATGGGACAGCAAGCCAAGCAACGCATCGGAAGACAGCGTGTCGCTACGCCTCAGTGCCATCAGCACGATCGCCAGAAGGATGGAAACAACCCCGACGGCCAACGTGGTGTTGACATTGAGGAGCAGCGACAGGGCAACGCCCAGCAAGGCTGCGTGCGACAGCGTATCGCCGAAATAGGCCATGCGACGCCAGACGATGAAACAGCCAAGCGGTCCAGCAACAAGTGCCACACCTATGCCGGCAATGAGTGCACGGGTGAAGAAATCATCCAGCATTTCGAATGCCGCCTTCTTTCTCCGCAGGTGCGTGATGATGCTCGCCGGAACAGGAGGAACACAGCGAACCGTCCGCGTGGCGCACCTTTCCATCCGGCAGATGCACGTGGTCATGGTGATGTTCATAGACGGCAATCGCCGCATTGCGCCGGTTGCCAAACAGCGCATGATACCGGTCGTCACGGCTGACGTCAGAGGGGGTTCCGCGGCAGCAAACGTGACCATTGAGGCAAATCACCTGATCTGCTGCGGCCATGACGACATGAAGATCGTGAGAGATCATCAGGATGCCGCAGCCAATCGTGTTGCGGATTTCGGAAATGAGGTCGTAGATCGCGATCTCACCGGCATAATCCACGCCTTGCACCGGTTCGTCCAACACCAGCAGCCCGGGATTGCGGGCAATCGCGCGCGCCAGCATGACACGCTGCATTTCACCGCCGGAGAGCGTGCGCATCTGAGAAGTCATCAGCCTTTCAGCGCCGGTGCGCGCCAGCGCAGCGCGGCATTCGGCATCGGACAAGGGGTTCGTCAGCCGCATGAACCTGGCGACCGTCAGCGGCAACGTCCAGTCGATGGCGAGCTTCTGCGGCACGTAGCCAATCTTCAGGCCGGGCTTGCGTTCGGCACGGCCTTCGCTCGGGCTCAGGATACCAAGCGCCATCTTGGCCGTTGTCGACTTGCCGGAACCGTTGGGCCCGATAAGCGTTACGATTTCACCCGGAGAAACCGATAGATCTACGCCGCGCACCAGCCATTCACCGCCCTTGCGGATGCCTGCGCGGTCAAGCTGAACAAGCCTGGTATCCGAATTTGTCATAGTCCTGAAAGCCTGTTGCGCTCTTTGGGAACCAACGCCCTGGCGTTACGTTATTACGTATGTAGCGTTCAAGCCACTTGCTTGCAACTTGTCCCGGTGCTGATTAACACTCAAAGCAACACCGGCGCGCCCGCAAGCGCCCGAATGTGCCAGCAGAACAGGAAGCAAAGCATGATTTTCCCTTGTATTTTGTCCGGTGGTGTCGGTTCGCGGCTGTGGCCGCTGTCACGCACCGACCGGCCAAAACAGTTTTTGCCACTGTTTGGCGGGGAAAGTCTGTTCCAGAAGACCTGCAAGCGCGTCAATCGGCCGGACTTTGCCGCTCCGATCGTGATCGGCAGCAATGCCCACCGGTTTCTGATCGGCGAGCAGCTCAACGAACTGGGGCTGGAAGCCCAATCGATCCTGCTTGAGCCTGTCGGCCGAAATACAGCGCCCCCTGCCCTGATGGCAGCGTTGATTGCCGCTGAAACCGACCCGAACTCCCTGATCCTGCTGTTGCCCTCCGACCACCTGATCCGGAAGGAAGATCTTTTCCTGACTGCCGTCCATCAGGCGGAGACAGCCGCTCGCGCAGGCAAGATCGTGACCTTCGGCATCGAACCCAGCGAAGCCAATACCGGATACGGATACATCAAGGTTGCAAGTGGCAGCGAGCCTGTGCGGCCTGTGGAAGCCTTTGTCGAGAAGCCTGACCAGGACCGTGCCGATGCCTTCCTGAAAGACGGCAGCTATGTCTGGAATGCCGGCATCTTTCTTTATGCCGCCAACACGATGATTGATGCTTTCAAGAAGCACCAGCCGGAGCTTTACGAGACCATCGTCGCCGTCATGAAGACACGGCATGGGGATCTGGATTTTACGCGACTGAACCAGGAAGCCTTCGAAGCACTGGACAACATTTCCATCGACTACGCCATCATGGAAAAGGCGGACAACGTCGTCTGCGCGCCCGTTGCACCGGAATGGGACGACCTGGGTTCCTGGTCGGCGATCTGGACGGTCCTGGACAAGGATGCCCAGGGCAATTCCGGATTGGGCGATGCCCGCTTTCTCGATAGCAACAACTGCCTGGCCTATGCTGAACGCGGGCTCGTATCCGTTATCGGCCTTGAGGATGTCATGGTGATCGCCACGACCGACAGCGTTCTTGTTGCCCACAAGGACAAGGCGCAAGACGTCAAGACCGTTGTGGAGCAACTGAAGGCAGAAGGCAGGCATGAGGTGGATCGGCACCCGAGGTCCTACCGTCCCTGGGGCTATACCGAACGCATCAACGCCGGCGAGCGTTTTTCCGTTCAGTCGATGATGATCAAGCCGGGCAAGAGGCTCAGCCTGCAAAGCCACCTTCACCGGACGGAGCACTGGGTGGTGGTGTCCGGTACGCTCGAGATCACGATCAACGGCGAAACGCGCCTGCTCAGCGAAAACCAGTCCGCATATGTGCCGCTTGGAGCGCAGCACACTTTGCATAACCCGGGCAAGATTCCGGTGCGGATGATTGAGGTGCAGTCCGGAACCTACTTGCAGGAAGACGATATCCGGCGCCATCCAGAAACATCACAAAAACTCTGACGAGATCGATTTCTCTGTGATGCGTTCTTGCCCTGCCAGATGATTTCCGGCAAGACTTCACGTCAATTCGCGACCATGCCCCAGAGGCCAACGCCACGCGACGGAGAGGAAAACGCTCATGCATCATGTCTTCATTTGCGATTATGTCCGCACCCCCATCGGACGCTATGGCGGCATGCTGTCCTCTGTCCGCGCTGACGATCTAGGTGCAATCCCCATCAGCGCCCTCATGGAGCGCAATCCGGACACGGACTGGGCCGAGGTAGATGACGTCTTTTATGGCTGTGCCAACCAGGCCGGTGAAGACAATCGAAACGTCGCGCGCATGTCGGCACTGCTGGCGGGCCTGCCGGAGACAGTTCCCGGTCTGACGCTCAACCGGCTTTGTGGTTCGGGAATGGACGCCGTTATGACTGCGGCCAGGGCGATCAAGGCCGGCGAAATCGATCTGGCCATCGCTGGCGGCGTTGAAAGCATGTCCCGCGCACCTTTTGTCATGCCAAAGGCAGACACCGCCTTTTCCCGCTCGGCTGAAATCTTCGACACGACAATCGGCTGGCGCTTCGTCAATCCGCTTCTCAAACGCCAATATGGTATCGATTCCATGCCGGAAACGGCGGAAAACGTTGCCGAACAATTCCAGATCTCGCGACAGGACCAGGATGCCTTCGCGCTGCGCAGCCAGCAGCGAGCCTCCGCCGCTCAGCAATCCGGTCGGTTCGCTGAAGAAATCGTTCCCGTCATGATCCCGCAACGCAAGGGCGACCCTATTCTGGTGGACAAGGACGAACACCCCAGGAACACAACCCTGGAGGCCCTTTCGGCACTCAAGACGCCGTTCCGTGAAAATGGTTCGGTGACCGCCGGCAACGCGTCCGGTGTCAACGACGGTGCTGCGGCTTTGCTGATCGCGTCGGAAGCTGCGGTGGCCAAGCACAATCTCACGCCGATCGCCCGCGTCGTCGGTGGAGCCACCGCCGGCGTTCCGCCGCGGATCATGGGCATTGGCCCCGCGCCGGCGACGCGCAAGCTCTGCGCGCGCCTCGGAATCGCGCTGCCGGAGTTCGACGTGATCGAACTCAACGAAGCTTTCGCTGCCCAGGGCATTGCGGTCATGCGAGACCTTGGCCTGCCCGAAGACAGCGAAATCCTCAATCCGAATGGCGGTGCGATTGCACTCGGCCATCCGTTGGGGATGTCTGGCGCCAGAATCACGGGAACAGCAGCCCTGGAACTGAAAAAACGGGATGGAAACCTGGCGCTTGCCACCATGTGCATCGGTGTCGGCCAGGGTATAGCGCTGGCTCTGGCATCAGCGTAAGGCGTTTCTGATCAGATCGACAGTTTGGCGTGCCGGTCTTCACCAGTGCGCCAATACCGGCTCGGGCCAGTCCCCACCGGCACCGGCCGATCTTTTGCGGCAGTTGTTGCTGTCTGAGGAAAAGGCGCTGACTGCACCCTCTTTTCCATCGTGTCGCTGACTTCGCCCAGTTCATCCGACAGCCTTTCGAAGAGCAGGCTGGGCATGCGCAGCGTCGCGACATAGTAGGAAATCGCCTCATCTGCCGCTTTTTCCAGGTCCAGTTGACCGATCTCGCGCAGGGCATTTTCCGCCATCACATGAAGCTCGACCGCGTCTTCGACCAGTGGCTGCGCAACCTCTACCGCCTGGTCGGAATGGCTAGCAACCCAAAAGGCGATTGACGCTGAAAGGCTAACAAAAACAAAAACGTGCAAGTTTCTAAAAAGAAATCGCATTGCAACCCCAATGAATAATTAACAAAACGTTAATCTACCATTGGTCGTACAGGGCGCGTGTGAGATCTGCAACCTGTCCTTGCAGTTCTCCCTTTTTTTCGAACGCCATGGTTAACAGCGGTCTGCGCTGTTCGGAGACCTACCCTTCTTCGCTTCCCGATCCTGGAACGGACCACTGCGGACGTACTGACAGTCCTTCAGCTACATGACCTGGCCGCCCCTTCCCGGCACCGGAAATGGGGCACTGTCAGATTTGCCTGTAGGTATTTGCAGGTACGTAAAATTTTACATGCGGTATTACCGGGACTTTAGATCCTGCGACTGTATAAGCGCGGCATCAAAACGGAGGACGTCATGATCGAAAGGACCGGTGAGATGAGGCTCTCATCCCTGGGATTGCTGCTACTTTTAGCAGCTGCGGCCATGACCTTGTTTGCTGATTTGGGGCCACAGCCCTCGACTTCCGCCAAGGCCAAGTCAGTTTACCAGCAACTCGCTCATTGACCGTTTACGCAAGGTGCCGAACTGACCGAGAAGGTTCACCGGCGCAGATCGTGCCCGCGATTTGCTCTGGCTGGAACCGGCACCGGTTTCATTTGCCCGGTGAAAGATATCGGCAGTCTGCGCCTTGCGGCCCCACCTCCGCCTTTTCCGCTTCGGCCGGTTTCACCCAACAACATGATGGCTGAGCCCATGACCACGGACCCGAGCGTGATGAACAGGCCGAATGCCAGCATGATGACCGGCAGCACCGGGTCCTCTGCCGACATGACAAGCACTCTCAGATTACCGATATTGCCGAGGAAAATGCCGCCGAGCACGAGGCCGGCAATTGCCGTTCCCGCCAGGCCGTTGACTGCAAGCAGACGAAACAAGGGATCTCTCGGAAGCTTCAAGCGAACCGGCCCCTTCATCGACAATGCCATGGCGCGCACTCCTCGCTCTGCGATTGCTGTTGCGATGCATGATCAGCCTAGCGCCGATCGATACCTGCCAACAACCTGTCAAATAGACCGATTAAGATCATTTTGAAGATCAGCTCATAGTTTATTCATCTTCGACGCAAGATTTGTGCAGCGCACTCTTGATTACAAATGCGTGAGCATATATTTGTTCGATATATCGAACCAACATATGACACTTCTTACGATGCCTATAGCGTCATCCGGATCGCAACCGGGCTCGTATGAAGGCCGTCATGCCGGGAGGACGCTCCCAGGCACGGAGTTGTCAATGAGTGTACGCAGTCTCTGCCTCGCAATCCTTTCTTTCGGGGATGCCACCGGATACGAAATCCGGAAGGAGTCGACCGAAGGCCGGTTCAGCTATTTCGATGATGCGAGCTTCGGCTCGATCTATCCGGCGCTGGCGCGTCTGGAATCGGAAGGGCTTGTAACCGTGCGCGAGGAGCCGCAGGCAGGCAAACCTGCCCGCAAGGTCTATTCCATCACCGATGCCGGCCGGGAAGACTTCATCCAGTCCCTGTGTGATCCACAGGCGCCGGACACTTTCAAATCACCCTTTCTGCTGATCGCCCTCAACGCCGCGCAACTGCCTCCCGAGGTCATCCGCCGCGCGGTCGAACGGCGCAAGGCGCAGGTACACGCTGAGTTGCGCCTGCTGACAGACAACGAAAAAGACCAGGAATGTTCGCACCCCGGGTCAAACTGGACCCGTGAATACGGCATTGCCTGCATGAATTTCACCCTCGCCTATCTGGAAGAACATGGCGAGGCACTGATCAGGATTGCTGAAGAAGCGGCGCAGCCGGTTGCGGCAGCCGCAGAGTAAGCGCAAGACGTTTCGGAGCTTTAGACAATGCGAGTGAAGTTTTCCTACCTCCTGGCGACCGGCATCGCGGCCGGTATCGGTTTCTGGATGTATAGCGGCACGATGGTGATCGGTGGTGTCGGCGACAGCGAACATGCCACCCCGCCCCCGGCGCTCAGGGTCAGCCAGGCGTCCACGGAGACCTTCCGTGTTCAGGTGGAACGTCTTGTGGCGCAAGACCGTCGAGCCGTTCTGGAAGTGCGCGGGCGCACCGAAGCCGAAGCCACGGTGGCTGTCAGATCCAAGACAACCGATGATGTGGTGGAGCGCCCGGCGCAGGAAGGCGCGCATGTCGCCGCCGGCGATGTGCTTTGTGTCCTCGACAAGGGATCGAGACAGTCACGCATTCTGGAAGCCAAGGCTGCCCTGGCTCAGGCGCAACTGGACCATGAGGCAGCAACTCAGTTGAACAGCAAGGGCTTTACCGCTCAAACCCGTGTGGCTGCCCTGCAGGCCCAGCTCGATGCTGCAAAGGCACGCCTGATAGAGGCCGAGCAGGAGCTGGAACACACAGTTATCCGGTCGCCGATTGCCGGCGTCATCCAGAGCCCCATGGCTGAAATCGGCGCACAGCTTGAACAAGGCGGCATCTGCGCGACGGTGGTTGATGCGGATCCGATGATTGCCATCGGCGAAGTGTCGGAACTGAATATCTCCGAGATCTCGCTGGACATGCCGGCAACGGTCACGCTCGTGACGGGTGAATCGCTCAACGGCAAGGTGCGTTACATCTCGCCGACGGCAAATCCGGACACGAAAACCTTCCGTATCGAGATCGAGCTTCCCAATCCTGATGGCAAGGCCAGGGACGGCGTGACGGCAGTCACCAAGCTGGAGCTGGCTGCGGAGAAAGCACATAAGATTTCGCCAGCAATTCTGACGTTGAACGACGCCGGCCAGGTCGGCATTCGTGCAGTCGATGAAAACAACAAGACTGTCTTCTACCCCGTCAAGGTGCTGGGTGGAGAACAGGACGGAATGTGGATCGGCGGTCTTCCCGACGAAGTCGTCGCCATCACCGTGGGGCAGGAATACGTCTCGGATGGAGAACTCGTGCAACCGGTCTTTGAGACGGCAGAGGTGAGTCAATGATAGACATGCTTGAAGGCGTCCTTCGGCGCCCCAAGACGGTATTCGTGATGATGCTGGCGCTGATCGTTGCCGGTGTCGCCACCTATATCTCGATCCCGAAAGAAGCCAGCCCGGACATTGATCTGCCGATCTTCTACATTTCGATCACCCAGCAGGGCATTTCTCCGGAAGACTCCGAGCGCCTGCTCGTGCGGCCGATGGAAACGGAGTTGCGCGGCCTTGACGGGTTGAAGGAAATCACCGCGATCGCGTCGGAAAGTCATGCCGGCATCGTGCTGGAGTTCGACATCTCGTTCAACAAGGACGAGGCGCTGGCGGACGTGCGCGACAAGGTCGACCAGGCCAAGAGCAAGCTGCCGGACGAGGCTGAAGAGCCGACGATCACGGAAATGAACTTCGCACTTGCGCCGACCATGATCATCGCCTTGTCGGGCAACGTGCCGGAGCGCACGCTCTACAAGCACGCCCGGCGTCTCAAGGACGAGATCGAGGCTATCGACACCGTCCGGTCGGCGGATCTGACCGGGCACCGCGAAGAGCTGCTGGAAGTCCTGATCGACACCCAGAAACTGGAATCCTACTCGATCACCCAGCAAGAGCTCCTCAACTCGCTGCAGCTCAACAACCAGCTTGTTCCTGCGGGCTTTATCGACGGCGGCAAGGGTCGCTTCAACGTGAAGGTACCCGGCCTCGTAGAGACCGCAGAGGATGTCTACACACTTCCGCTGAAACAGAGCGGTGAAGGTGTGGTGACCCTTGCAGATGTCGCCGAGATCCGGCGCACCTTCAAGGATCCCAACGCCTACACACGCGTCAACGGCAACCGGGCAATTGCTCTTCAGGTCGTCAAGCGTATCGGCACCAACATCATCGAGAACAACGCGGCAGTCCGTGAAGTTGTCGAACATGCCTCCAAGGACTGGCCGGAAACCGTTCGTGTCGACATGATGCTCGACCAGTCCAACAACATCTTCGAAGTGCTTGGCTCGCTGCAATCTTCGATCCTGACGGCGATCTTCCTGGTGATGATCCTGGTTCTGGCGGCGCTTGGCATGCGCTCCGCACTGCTCGTGGGTCTGGCGATCCCGACCTCCTTCATGGTTGGCTTCCTGATCCTTGGCGGCGTTGGCTACACGGTCAACAACATGGTCATGTTCGGCCTCGTTCTGACCGTTGGCCTGCTGGTCGACGGCGCCATCGTGATGACCGAATATGCCGACCGCAAGATCCAGGAAGGCATGGAAGACCGCGAGGCCTATATCCGTGCCGCGAAGCTGATGTTCTGGCCGATCGTCTCCTCGACGGCCACCACACTTGTAGCGTTCCTGCCCATGCTGCTGTGGCCGGGTGTTGCCGGCGAGTTCATGAGCTACCTGCCGATCATGGTGATCATCGTCCTGACCGCCTCGCTGTTCACCGCCATGGTGTTCCTGCCGGTGACAGGGGGCATCCTGGCCCAGGTCTCGCATTTCCTGAACAGGTATGCCGCTGGACTTCTGGCACTGACATTTGGCGTTCTGGCCGCCGTCATTGTCGGATTCGGCCCGTTCGTACCGATGGCTCTCGAAGGCGTCGTGCCAGCGGTGGCTGCAACCGGCATCGCCATCCTGTGCGGCCTGGTGGCCCTCGCCCTTGTCGGCTTTGTTTCCTACAAGCTGCTGCGTCCGTTTGTGCGCTGGTCTCAGGCACGAGCTGCCAAGAGAGCCGAAAAGGAACGTGCGGAAGCTGCCGCCCTTTCCGGTTCCGAAGCTTTCGATGTCAAGAAAGTAAGCGGGTTCACCGGCATCTATGTTCGCATCCTGAAGATGTTTGCAGGCAACCCGATCGGCAACATCGCCGCCATCGTGCTGCTGATCGGCAGTTGCTTTGCGATCGTCGGCGCGTTCATGGCGAACCCGACCGGTGTTCAGTTCTTCATCGATGAAGAACCGGAACAAGCGGTGGTTCTTGTTTCCGGCCGTGGCAACATGTCTGCCTCGGAAGCGCGCGATCTCGTTGTGCAGGTTGAAGACAGGATCATGTCCATTCCGGGCGTCGACAATGTCATCACCAACGCGTTCACACCCGGCGGTTCGTCCGGCGGCCCCTCCGTCGGCGACGTCCAGGACAAGCCTGCCGACGTGATGGGCGAGATCAATATCGAGCTTGCAGACTTCTGCTGCCGCCGGGTGGCGAAGGAGATCTTCGCCGACATCCGTAACGCGACCAGTGACATCCCCGGCATCAAGGTGGAGACCCGCAAGATCGAAGGCGGTCCGCCAACGGGCAAGGACGTTCAGCTGGAGATCAAGTCCACCGATTACAACGACATGGTTGCTGCTGTCGCCCGCATTCGCGAGCACATCAACGGCATGGATACGCTGATGAACCAGGAGGACGACCGTCCCCTGCCCGGCATCGAATGGCAGATCTCCATCGATCGGGAACAGGCCGGCCGCTACCAGGCAAGCATCGCTTCCGTTGGCAACATGGTCCAGCTGGTCACTAACGGTGTTCTGATCGGTACCTATCGTCCCGGAGACAGCGAGGACGAGGTGGACATTCGCGTGCGCCTGCCGGAGAACGAGCGGACCATCGACCGGTTCGACCAGCTGCGGCTGCAGACCTCGCTTGGACTCGTGCCGCTGGCGAACTTCGTCAGCCGCGAGCCGGCCCAGAAGGTGTCGGAAATCGTGCGTCGTGACGGGCTCTATTCCATGTTCGTGAAGGCGGCGGTCAATCCGGAAAGCGGTTCCACGCCGACAGAACAGGTTGCAGCTCTTCAGAAGTGGCTGGATACGCAGGAATGGCCTGCCAACGTGTTTCTGAAATTCCGCGGCGCGGATGAGGACCAGCAGGAGTCAGGCGAGTTCCTGATGAAGGCGATGGTGGCATCGCTGTTCCTGATGTTCCTGATCCTGCTGACCCAGTTCAACTCGTTCTACCAGACGATCCTGACGCTCTCGACGGTGGTTCTGTCAGTGTTCGGGGTGCTGCTCGGAATGCTCGTCACCAATCAGCCGTTCTCGATCATCATGACCGGAACCGGGGTGGTGGCGCTTGCCGGGATTGTGGTCAACAATGCCATCGTTCTGATCGATACCTACAACAGGTTCCTTCATGACGGCCTTCCCCCGCTGGACGCGATCCTGAAAACATCCGCTCAGCGTATCCGGCCGATCCTGCTGACCACCATCACGACCATCGCCGGCCTGGTGCCCATGGCAACCATGATCAACTTCGATTTCTTCAATCAGGTGATCACCTATGGCGGCATCACGGCGGTTTGGTGGGTGCAGCTGGCAACGGCGGTCATATCCGGCCTTGCTTTCTCCACCTTGCTGACGCTGCTGATGATCCCGGTCATGATCGCGCTGCCGAGTGTATGGTCAAGCACCTTCTGGAAGGTGGTGTCCTCTGTCCGGCGCAAGCCAGGTACTGCCACCGAGGAGGTAACTCCGGAACCTGTGGCTCTTGGCGATCAGCCCGAACAGCGCCCGGCTGCAAAGGTGGTTTCCATGCCGAAGCCGTCGCAACCGAAAATCCCCCCGCAGGAGGAACTGCCGCACGCGGCAGAGTGATCCTAAGCACCTCCAAGCAGAAAGGCCGCCGGTATCCGGCGGCCTTTTTGTTTGCAACATGCAGCGTGTCTTCACTCGAATTCCAACCACTGCCCCTTGAATTGCGGCCCATCAATCAATATAGTTGCAATATACAACTATATAGGCTTTTGCATGTCCCAGCATTCCCCCTCCCTCGTCAACGATATCCGTGCAGCGTCCCGCCAACTGGTCCGGGAATTCGGCTTTCTGGACAAGACCATCGCCGGTACGGATCTGTCCGGTTCAGGTGTCCATGCAATGATGGAAATCGGTTTGAACCCCGGCATTACCGCCAAGGAAATCTCGACGAGACTGAAGCTCGAGAAATCGACCATCAGCCGTTTGCTGAAGTCACTCGAGGCCCGCGGGGAAATCACGCAAACCCGGTCTGACAGCGATGGCCGATCATTCGGACTGACTTTGACCGGAACCGGTAAGGCCACCTTTGCGAAGATCGACAACTTTGGCGACGCCCTTGCCCGAAGGGCGCTCAACCGGATCAACGGGGACAAGGCACAAGAGATTTGCGATGCCATGTCCGCCTATGCGGAAGCGCTCGCCATGCCGCAGGAAACGCCGGCAGATTACCAGCCACAATTCACGGTCGCTGAAGGTTATCAAACCGGAATGATCGGCGACATTGCCGGAATGCATGCCCGCACACACGGCCACATCGTCGGTATGGGGCCAACCTTTGAAAGTGTGGTCTCAAACGCCATGGCCGAATTCATGCCGCGCATCGGCAAACCGATGAACAACAGCTGGAGCGTGCTCGAAAACGGAGCCGTTATCGGATCGATCACCATCGATGGCGAAGACCTTGGCAACAACATCGCACATTTGCGCTGGTTCATTTTGTCCGAACGCCTGCGAGGCAAAGGACTGGGAAAAGTGCTGCTCCAGAAAGCCCTGGAACACTCGGATGCGCTTGGCTTCGATGAAATCCACCTTTGGACGCTCAAGGGGCTTGAAGCCGCACGCGTGCTCTACGAAAGGAACGGGTTCACCCTTGCGGAGGAATATGTCGGCGACCAATGGGGCAAGGCCGTCACGGAACAGAAATTCATTAGAATTCGCCCGAAATAAATTCGTAGCCCCGCAGGCCCCCTATCACTGAGCCAGATGAGCCTTTCAGCCCAAAAGGAACGGTTCGGGTCTTCGCCAGAACCGTTCCTGTGTTGACTCATCCCTTGGAGATGGAGTTCCCGCCATCACAGAGCATGGCGGAACCGGTAACGAAAGAACTGGCGTCGGACAGCAGAAACGCAGCCGCCTTGGCGATCTCTTCGGGTTCCGCCATCCGCTTCAACGCGTGGAGGCCGGCGATATACTCGCGGAATGCCGGGTCATCGCCCCCCATCTCGGTCTTCGTGCCACCTGGAAGAAGCGCATTGACCCGGATGTTTTCCGGTCCGTGTTCCACGGCCAGAACCTGTGTCAGGCCGACAAGCCCCGCCTTCGCGGCCGCATAAGCGGCCATGCCCGGAAAACCGATGGTATGGCCAACGAACGACGAGGTGAACACAATCGACCCGCCTCCCCGTTCGCGCATGGCCGGGATCTGGTATTTGGCCGCGAGAAAGGCGCTGTTGAGATTGGTGGCGACAACATGGTTCCAGGTTTCCATGCTCATGTCCGGCACCGGCCCCATCTCTCCAAGGGTGCCTGCATTATTGAAGGCTCCGTCGAGGCCACCAAAGGCGTCGAGCGTCGCTTTCACGGAAGCTTCGGAAAATGTGGTATCGCAGACGTCGCCAACGAACAGTGCGATCCGGTTGAATGCATGGGGCAATGACGACCGCAGCTCTTTCAGTCGCTCTTCCCGTCGGGCAGCCAGCATCAGGTTCGCACCGGTGTCAGCCAGAAGACGCGCGGCAGCCGCTCCGATGCCACTGCTGGCACCGGTGATCAGAATTGTTTTTCCATCAAGCATGAGAAGGCTCCTCATTTGTCGAGGAGGCCTAATTGAACCAGAAAAGCGCCTGCTGAAACCCGATTTGCGATCAGGCGCGCGTCAGCCGCCGTGGTCCTTGTCCCTGTCCGCGATATTGTCGAGATCGGTATCGCATTCGTCACCGTCGTCATCGAGGCCCAGCGAGGCGTCTGCGAGCACCAGTTTCCTGTGCGCACGCCAGGACAACGGAATGGTCAGCAGGTAAAGGACCGCTCCTCCCGCCAACATCCGGAAGGGATAGGAAACGGTCAGCGCCACCACCAGAACCGCAACCAGGAACAACGGCAATACAAAGTCGCGGCGCACCCTCGTGCCCAGCGTCTTGCCGGAATAGGTCGGCAAACGGCTGATCAGCAGGAAGGCAACTCCGATTGTATAGGCTGCAACAAAAGCTGAATCTGCGAACCAGTGCGGAAACAGGCCGAGAAAATCGAGATAAAGCGGCAGCAGCACGGTCAGCGCTCCGGCCGGTGCAGGCACGCCTGTGAAGAAACGTGACGCCCAGGCAGGCTTGTTCGGATCGTCCAGGGCCACATTGAAACGCGCCAGACGGAGTGCGGCGGAAATCGCGAAGATAAGGCCTGCGATCCACCCCATGTTGCCTGCATCCTTGAGGATCCAGAGATAGAGCATCAAGGCCGGCGTGACGCCGAAATTGACAAAATCCGAGAGGGAATCCAGTTCCGCACCGAAACGCGACGTCCCCTTCATCATGCGGGCGACACGGCCATCGAGCCCGTCCAAGACGGCTGCCACGAGAACGGCACCGACCGCGAATTCCCAGCGGCCCTCGAAGGCCATGCGCACAGCCGTCAGACCGGAGCACAGCGCCAGCAACGTCACCATGTTCGGAATGATCAGGCGCAAGGGTACGCGCCGGAAGCGCGGTGTTCTGCGGGTGTCGGCCGGTCCTTGATCGGGCGTCTCGTTCACGGTGGCCTCAGCTTACACGGGTCAGGGACTGAGCCGGGCTTTGCGGTGCCGACAGATCGGCCAGCACGGTCTCCCCGGCAATCATGGTCTGGCCGAGGGCAACCTTTGGCTTGGTTCCGACCGGAAAGTAGACATCAAGACGCGACCCGAAACGGATCAGACCAAAGCGCTCGCCGGCAGAGAGATTTTCTCCTTCACGAACGAAGCAGACAATACGGCGGGCAACAAGACCGGCGATCTGCACGACACCAATCCGGCCGTTGCCGGTATCGATGACCAGTCCGTTGCGCTCGTTGTCTTCACTGGCCTTGTCCAGTTCCGCGTTCAGAAACTTGCCGGCACGGTAGGCGACGCGCTCAATGCGCCCGCCGACAGGTGCCCGGTTCACATGGCAGTTGAACACGTTCATGAAGATGGAGACCCGCATTAGCGGTTCAGAGCCGAGTTCCAGCTCGGCAGGCGGGCGTGCCAGGCCAACAAGGCTGACGACACCATCTGCCGGAGAAATCACCAGCCCTTCGCCGACAGGCGTCACGCGCTTGGGATCGCGGAAGAAATAACAGACCCACCCTGTGAGGAAGAGGCCGATCCAGAACAGCGGATCGATGAACCAGCCGATAACGAGGGTCGCCACCAGAGCAATCGCGATGAAGGGCCAGCCTTCACGATGGATCGGCACCATGGCCTTGGAGACGGAATCGACTATCGACATCTTCTTTTCTTCGCTTTCCATTGCTGCCCGGCGGCAGGCGTATTCCCGGCCCGGGACTGAACGCACCCGTTGCGCTTTAGCTTCTGCCCCGCTTCTAGTGGCTTTTCAAGGCAAAGAGAACCTGCTTTTCATGAAAATCACACGGTTTGCGACCCATTTGAGCCAGTGGAAGCCGTCCGATAGTCGCTCTCCCAGTAGGGCGGTCGACCGTACTTTGAAATCAGGAAATCGACAAAGGCGGTCACCTTGGGCGGAACGAACTGGCTTGGCGGATAAACGGCCCAGATCGCCCCGGTGCGGGCAATCGTATAGTCTTCCATGACGGCGACCAGTCGCCCGTCGCGAAGGTCTTCCCAGACATGTGCCAGTGACTTCAGGCTGAGGCCAAGGCCGTGAAGCGCGGCGTCGTAAGTCAGGTCGCCGCTATCGCCCTTGATGACCGGCTTCTGGATTTCGAAGGCGACCTCCCCCTCCGGCCCGTTGAAATACCAGAACGGCATGGAGGCCATGGCGATGCAGTCGTGGTTGGCAAGGTCTTCCGGTGTATGGGGCACGCCCTTGCGAGCAAGGTAGGCCGGTGATGCACACAGGGCCCTTGGATTTCCGCCCAGCTTGCGGGACAGCAGAGAGGAATCGGTCAGTGGCGCTCCCCTCACCGCCATGTCATAGCCTTCCTCGATCACGTCCACGATCCTGTCGGAAAAGTCCATTTCCAGCCTGATATCCGGGTAGAGTTCGCGGAACTCCACCAGATACGGCAGAATGTGCTTTCTTCCGAAGAATGTGTTGCAGGAAAACCGAAGCGAGCCGCGCGGCGCTTCTGTGGAGGCTTCCAGGATCGAGCGGGCCTGTTCGATCTCACCAACTGCGGTGCGCGCGTGTTGCAGCAAAACACGACCGGCTTCCGTCAACATCGTGCGTCTGGTGGTGCGGGCAAAAAGCTGGGATCCGAAGGACTTCTCAAGGCCGGTCAACCGCGTGCTGGCAGCTGAAGGCGACAAGCCGATTTCCCGACCGGCTGCAGCCATGCTGCCCAGTTCCGCAATGCGGACAAAAAACTGCAGGTCTTCCAGTCTCATTATTCCAATCTTTCGAAGAATTAATTCTACACTAGCCTCATTCTTCGAAGGAACGCAATATGAGACAAATGCTCATCCCAAGCGATGGAGAGCACCATGACACATACAGGAGACGACTACGAAGCCCGCGCCCGCGCTGCCCGCCACCAGGAACTGCGCCGCCTTGCCAAGGCACTCTCAAGACTGTTGTTCAAAAGGGGTGAAGCTGCCCCAAACAACAATGTGCCGACAACAGGCCATGTGGCCTGCGACAATGATCAGGCACCGCAAACAATTCGTGCGGCCTGACCTCCGGCAAGTTTCTGCCTCTTTGTCATACAGGAAGACCGGTGGTGGAGATCCGGGATCAGTGAGCCCAGATCTCTTTCAAGGGTCAGCGTCATACCTTGAACAGGAGCATCCCCTCTCCCGGCCAGGGCTTGGCCAGGCCCGGATGACCAGAAATAGCTGTTGCTAGACCTATTTCGCCGGTACGTAATCAGCCCTCTGACCACGTGTGACGATACCAAGATCGTCATTTTCCCTTGCGGCTCGCAGCCGTTCCTCGGCCTCGTCCGCTTCGCGCTGGCGCGCCCACATGGAGGCGTAAAGACCGTCTCTGGCCAGAAGCTCCTGATGGGTGCCGCGCTCGGCAATCTCGCCACCTTCCAGAACGATGATCTGGTCCGCGTTGACCACGGTCGACAGGCGGTGGGCAATCACCAGCGTCGTCCGATCCTGCGAAACCTCATCCAGCGCCGACTGGATCTCGCGTTCGGTATGTGTGTCGAGCGCCGATGTCGCCTCATCGAGGATGAGGATCGGCGGAGATTTCAGAATGGTGCGTGCAATCGCAACACGCTGCTTTTCACCGCCCGACAGTTTCAATCCGCGCTCGCCGACTTCCGCGTCATAGCCCTGAGGTAGCCTTTCAATGAAGTCGTGGATCTGCGCCATGCGCGCAGCCTCCCGCACTTCCTCGTCGCTGGCGTCCGGGCGGCCATAGCGAATGTTGTAGGCAATGGTATCGTTGAAGAGCACCGTATCCTGCGGAACCATGCCAATGGCCTGACGCACGCTTTCCTGCGTCACGTTTCGGACATCCTGACCATCGATCTCGACTGAACCGTCGGTGACGTCGTAAAACCGGAACAGGAGACGGGAGATCGTCGATTTGCCCGCACCGGAGGGACCGACGATGGCGACGGTCTTGCCTGCTGGAACCTCAAAGTCGATCCCCTTGAGGATCGGCCGGTCGGGATCGTAGTGAAAGCGGACGTCCTTGAACGCAATCTTTCCTTCAACAGCCTTCAACGGGCTGGCGTCGGGCCTGTCCTCGATTTCGGCGGGCACCATCAGCAGGTCGAACATGGATTCGATATCCGCAAGACCCTGACGGATTTCCCGGTAGAGGAAGCCGATGAAGTTGAGCGGAATGGAAATCTGCATCAGCAGCGCGTTGATAAGGACAAAGTCGCCGATGTTCTGCTCGCCCGCCAGAACAGCCTGTGCAGACAGCCCCATGCAGGCCGCCATGCCAATGCCGAGGATAACCGCCTGACCGAAGTTGAGCCAGGAAAGGGACGTCCAGGTTTTCGTCGCAGCGCTCTCATATTTCGCCATGGAGACATCGAAGCGCGCAGCTTCCATGTTTTCATTGCCGAAATACTTGACCGTTTCGAAGTTGAGCAGACTGTCGATGGCCTTGGAGTTGGCATCCGTGTCGCTGTCGTTCATTTCGCGGCGAATGCCGATCCGCCAATTCGAGGTCTTGATGGTGAACCAGACGTAGGCAACGATCATCACTGCGACGATGACAACATAAAGGAAACCGAACTGGTACCAGATCACGGCTGCCATGATGGCAAATTCCAGAACCGTCGGAATGCCGTTCAAGATGGTGAAGCGGACAATCGCCTCTATGCCCTTCACCCCGCGCTCAATCACCCGGCTGAGCCCACCCGTCCGCCGGGCGAGGTGGAAACGCAGGGAAAGCTGGTGCAGGTGGCGGAATGTCAGGATTGCGAGCTGGCGTACGGCATGCTGGCCGACCCGGGCGAACAGTGCGTCGCGCAGCTGGTTGAAAGCCACTGCCAATACACGGGCTGCATTATAGGCAAGCACCAGCATGACCGGAGCTACCAGGAAAGCAGGCAGGTTGGAGCCTTCACCCGTCAGTGCATCCGTCGCCCAGGCGAAAAAATACGGCGACAGGACCGTCACGATCTTGGCAATGATCAGTGCGAAAATGGCCAGAAGCACGCGCTGCTTGAGATCCGGCCGATTAGACGGCCAGATGTAGGGCCACAGGTTGGCCAGCGTCGTGAAGGTGCTGCCTTCGTCTGCATTGACAGGCTTGCGGATGTGCGCTTGAGCGGAATGGCTGCCGGCAGCCGCAGCCGAGGGCTTTTGCGGCGGGGTCGCTGTCTGATCGGTCACACAAAATCTCCAGGCCGCGGAAGGCGGCCACTTGGGTTAGTCTGAAGCGGAAACCACTTGCGCACCGGCTGACTGTCCTGACTGGTCCGGCTGCGCCGCGTTCAGGCGCTCCCAGAAGTCCTTGGTCCGGCACTCCGCCAGACTGAGCACTTGCCAATTGAGCGCGTAGTGGCAATTCCTGCCCCGCGTGTCACAGCACAAGAGCCCGGCGTCCTTCAAAACCTGCAAATGCTGAGACACGGTCGACTGAGCCAACGGCAGGTGACTGACGATCTCACCGCAGCAGGCGCCCTGACGGCTTGCGAGCTGCTTGATGATTGCCAACCGGGCCGGATGTCCAAGTGCACGGAAGATAGCCGCGAGTTCCTCGCAACTTGCCAGACCTTCCTTGGAGGTCATGCAATTTCCACCGGCCGGCAGATCCGTCCCGCTCATGGGGCGGTTTCCTCATTCACGATTGTTTGTTTCATCGTTGATATGCGATGAATCATCAAAAAAACAAGGGGCTGATGCAAAAAGGCAGAGGATCATTCCGATCCCCTGCCTTCATTTTTGACATTCGACCAAGGGGTAACTGACAGAGATAAGCAGCGACAACAGCCGAGAATTTTATAAATGCCCATGGCCGTTTTCAGACGTGCCGACAACGCCCGAAGTGCCGACAGAGGCCGGTGTCACCTCAGCCGTTGTTTTCGTCAGGTTTCGGCCAGCTCAGATCGCCTTCTGGTGTCAGGAACACTTGCCCCGGGTAAATCAGATCAGGATTGCGGATCTGTTGCTGGTTGGCCTTGTAGATCGTCGTATAGCGAACGCCCTCTCCATAAAGACGCCGGGAGATCCGCCACAGGTTATCCCCCTTGCGGATGATCACGACGGGAAGAGATTTTTTCACTTCCGCGCCCTGGCCGTCGGCTCCTGCACCCTCACCGCTTGCGACGACCTTGGTCAGCACAATCTGCTTGTCCTGTTCCTTTTCAAAGGTAACGGCTGCACGGGCGTCGACCGAGCTGCCATCCTCACCGATCAAATCGGCGCGAACCTCGACATTTCCTTCAGAAATATTCTTGCCGCCTTCAATCAGCCACTTCCCGCCCGAACCGACCTTAGCCTCACCCTGAAACTCGTCGCCAACGTAGACACGAACCGATGACCCAGGTTCGCCGGTACCGGCGACAAAGACCTTGTCCTTTTCGGATTCCACGGCTTCCACGGTCACCGTCGGCGCATCCGGTGCTGCTGTGGGAACATCAGCCGGTTCATTCTGGCCGGCTTGCGCAACGTCTGCGCCACTGTCCTGTGTCGCTACAGCTGCCGGCGCTGCCCCTGATGACGTGGAAGCAACTTCGGTTTCTGCTGAAGCCGCCTGTCCCGATGCCTCAGCCGTTGAAACGGCGGCCCCGTTGCCGGCCGTTTCCGGCTCTGCGGTGCCTGTTGCAGATGAAGTCGTGTCGGCAGACGCAACAGCGGTCTGCTCAGAGGTACCGGCGGGCTGGTCGCTCGTCTCCCGGGAGGCCGTCTGCTGGCTTGCAGAGGTCCCTGCGGCAGGTTCCGCAGAAGCAGTTTCAGTTGCGGACGTCGACCCGGAGGCCTCCGCGGCGGTGCCTTCTGCAGAATCCGTTGTCGCAGCTGTTTGCGAACCTTCGCCAGTCGAAGTGATGGAAGCCACCTGCTGCTCGGCCTCAGGCTTTTGCAAGACGTCCGACGGACCGTCAGGCGTGTTCAGAACCACAAGAGGCTGTTCCTTGCCGCCTTCCGGCAGAGAAACGGCAAGCCGTTCTTCGGACGTGGCAATCGCTTTGCCGGTATCGTCATGAACTTCCAGGCCAACGTCATAGTCGCCCGGCTTCAACGGCTCATCCAGAATGATGGTCCATTCACCGACCTCATTGGCAATGCTCTTGCCGACAACCTTGCCGTTGGCAGTCAAGGCAACGATAGCGCCTGCGACAGACCGGCCCGCAACGACCGTTTCACCGGTCGGCTCAACGCCGACAACGTCAAAACTTGGGCCTGCGCTTGCCGTTTCCGCGGCAGGCGCCTCATCTGACGCATCAGCCTTATCTGTTTCCGCGGATTGCGTCTTTGTGCCTGTATCAGAGCCTGCAGCCGGTTCGGTCGTGGCACTGTCGCCGGAGACCGATGGCGTCGCGGCAACTTCGGGACCGCTCTGGAAAGGCAGACGCCCCGTATCGCGATAGATGTAGCCCGTCACGAGAGCGGCCAGCCCAACAGGCACGGCTACGATCAAAGTCCAGATGAGTGTCTTGTTATTCATTGTGTGTCCTGCCGGGAAAGCAGCCAGGCGATGCGGCGCTTTCCAAATCCGTTCCCCTGTTTGCGCCCTTTCGGGTGCTGCCTGTCTCAGCCGAACTCCTGACCTTGATGGCCATGTTTCCTTTGCCGTCGGCTCTTCTTCAGATCGTGGTTCATGCATAGCCGTCTTTTCCAGGCGCGGCAAGAAAACCCGGTTCAGAACCAAGGCCTTTCAAACAGAATGCTTGACCTTGTGGCAATCTGAATGCCACATCTTTGCGTCATGAATACGGTTTCTCAAAATCAGCTTACAAGCGTCTGTGTTTACTGCGGGTCCAGCTTCGGTTCGGACCCTGCACACGAGGCATCCGCCACCCGTCTGGGCCAGCTAATTGCCGAGGCTGGCCTTCGACTTGTCTATGGCGGCGGCTCTGTCGGTCTGATGGGAACCGTGGCCAATGCCGCCCTTGAAGCCGGCGGCAAGGTGACGGGAATCATTCCGCGTTTCCTGGAAAAACGCGAGGTGATGCTGGACACCCTCGAAGACCTGATCGTCACGCAGGACATGCACGAGCGCAAACACCTGATGTTCGAGAAAGCTGACGCCTTCATCGCGTTGCCCGGCGGAATCGGCACCCTGGAAGAAGCCGTCGAAATGATGACCTGGGCCCAACTCGGACAACACCGCAAGCCGGTGGCACTGGCCAACCTCAACGGCTTCTGGTCGCCTTTGCTGGAACTTCTGGATCATATGCGGGCACAGGGATACATCCGTCCGGACACTGAAGTTCCTTATCTTGTTGCCCGAACCGTGGACGATATCCTGCCCATGCTGCGCCGCGCGATCAACGGTGAACCCCTGCCGGCACAAGAAGCATGCGCCTCGGTAACAGATCTCTAAAACTCTACTGTGTATAGAGGTTGGGAATACGTTCCCATGACTGTGAATATTGGAACCAAATCGATTTGCAGTCTGAGGAGTTGAATAGTACCGTCGCACGAAACGCAGGAAGAACAGGCCACTAAATGCAAACTACCCTTCTTGTTGAAGATGCGGCGTTTTTCGAGAAGGCAATCGTCAAGAAACTGCATGAGGTCGGACGTCACCAGATCATGGTGGCACGTAGCTACGAAGAGGCCGAGAACTGCCTCAATCTGCCGATCGGTGAACCCGACCTTGCTCTTGTCGACCTGACCCTTCCAGACGCCCCCGACGGCGAAATCGTCGATCTTTGCGAGAAGTGGAATATTCCCACGATCGTCTTCACCAGCCGCTTCGACCCGAAAACCCGAAGCAAGTTCCTGGAAAAAGGCGTTATTGACTACGTCCTGAAGGATTCTCCCGGCAGCCTGAACTATGTTGCGGACCTGATCCGGAAACTGGCCCAGAACCCCAAGATCGGCATTCTCATTCTGGACGATTCCGCGGTGGAGCGGGACGTGATCTCCAAGATCGTCGGCAAGCACCTTTACAAGATCTACCAGGCCAGCTCTACGGACGAAGCCCTCCAGACCCTGAAGGATTACAAGGACATCAAACTTGTCCTGGCGGACTATTTCATGCCGGACAAGGACGGCTTTGCCTTTCTGAAAGCCGTCCGCAGAGTGCATGACCCGGAGAAAGTCGGCGTCATCGGCATGTCGTCCTACGCCAATCCGGACAACCGGGTGCGGTTCCTGAAATACGGTGCAGCGGATTTCGTCGACAAGAACTGCCCTCCGGAAGAGCTGCTGCTGCGCGTGTCGCAGAACCTCGACTACATCTACCGGATCGAGGAACTCAACAACATGGCAATGAGGGACTCCCTCACGGGTCTCTACAACCGCCGTTACCTTCTGGAACAGGCCACCAAGGCAATCGCGACCTGGCCGGTGTCCGAAGGACGTGCGCATTGGCTCGCGCTCCTCGACCTGGACTCCTTCAAGGCAATCAACGATTCACTCGGCCACGATTTCGGCGATGCGGTTCTGATCAGTTTTGCCCGCCACATGATGAAGCTCGCAAAGGAAGACGATATCGTCTCGCGGCTCGGCGGCGACGAATTCTGCATCGTGTTCCGGGACAAGGAAGAAGCCGAGGTTGTCGACGGACTGCAAAACCTTCTGGACAACGTTCTGGCCTCGCCCGTGCGTCACGACGGCGAGGAACATCTGATGAAGACGAGCGTCGGCGTCGCCCCGCTCGAAAGCGGCAGGTTTGGCGACGCCCTGAAGACCGCCGACCACAGGCTTTATGCCGCCAAACGCAGTGGCCGCGGCCAGCTGGTTTCTTCGGACTGACCGCATCTTCCACAGTGCTCTGGCTGCGACTAACCCAGTTTCAGCTCCGGTAGCGCCGCCAGCTGTCGTAGGTAAACACCACCAGCGCAGCCCAGATCATGCCGAACGTCATCAGCTTGGTCGGGTCCAGCGGTTCGCCCCAGATATAAATCGCCATCAGGAAGTGCATGGACGGCGCCATGTACTGCATAAGCCCCAGCATGAAGAGCGGCAGGCGCCGGGCAGCAGAAGAAAAACAGATCAGCGGCAAGGCCGTGACAATGCCTGTCCCCACGAGGGCGAGCAGAACCGGCGGATCGTTCAAGACCATTGCGTCGACACCCCAGCTGAGGCTCAACAGCATGTAGCCGGCGGCGAGCGGAAACAGCACAAGCGTTTCCACGAACAGTCCCGGAGTTGCCTTCACGGGCGTCACTTTTCGCACATAGCCGTAGCCTGCAAAGGAAAACGCCAGCACCAGAGACACCCACGGCAAACCGCCTGCCAGGATCGCCTGCAGAACCACGGCAATGGCGGCAACACCGACAGAAATCCCCTGCCAGGTCGTCAGCTTTTCCCTCAACACGAACAGGCCAACCAGAATGCTGACCAGCGGATTGATGAAATAGCCGAGCGAAATATCGAGCACGTGATTGTTGGAAATTGCCCAGACGAAGGTCAGCCAGTTGACGGCAATGAAAGTGGCAGACGCCGTCAGCCCCATGAGCACCTTCGGCTGGCGAAAAACCTCGCGCACTTCCTGCCAGCGGCCGCGCGAATAGAGAAACAGACCGACAAAAAGCACCGACCAGAGGATCCGGTGAGACACCACAAGATCTGCTGGCACGGTATCGGTCAGTTTGTAATAGGCCGGGAGGAAGCCCCACATGCCGTATGCCGCCAGGCCAAACAGAAGGCCCTGACGGAATTCGGCATTCGCTTCGGTGCTGGTCACCGTCTGCGACATGGCATTGCCTTTCTGGCGCCCGAAAGGCGCGTGACCAGGATCAGGCCACGTTGGCTTTCATCAGCGCGAATGTAATGGAGTCGACCAGGGCCTGGAAAGAGGCGTCGACGATGTTGGAGGATACCCCGATCGTGAACCAGCGCCGGTGCGTGACTGTGTCCTGGCTTTCGATCAGAACGCGCGTGACAGCGCCCGTGCCACCATTGAGGATGCGCACCTTATAGTCAATCAGTTCCAGGCCGTCGATGGCAGACTGGTATTTGCCCAGATCCTTTCGCAGTGCCATGTCCAGCGCATTGACCGGGCCGTTGCCTTCAGCAACCGACATTCGGGTTTCGCCGTCGATATCGACCTTCACCACGGCTTCCGAAACCGTGACCAGATCACCGATTGCGTTAAACCGGCGTTCCACCATCACGCGGAAGGATTCAACTGCGAAGTAACGCGGCACCTCGCCCAATGCCCGGCGCGCGAGCAGCTCGAACGACGCGTCGGCAGCCTCGTAGGCATAGCCTTCGGCTTCCCGTTCCTTGACCTTCGCCAACAGTAGGTCAAGACGCGGATCTGACTTGTCGACTTCGATGCCCACCCGGGCCAGCTCTCCCAGAAGGTTGCTCTTGCCGGCCTGGTCGGACACCAGCACCCGCCGCTGGTTGCCGACACTTTCCGGTGCGACGTGTTCATAGGTCTGCGGATCCTTCAGGATCGCGGAGGCATGAATACCGGCCTTTGTGGCGAAGGCGGTTTCGCCCACGTAGGGGGCCTGCCTGTCCGGCGACCGATTGAGGATTTCATCGAACGCATGGGAGATTGAAGTGATCTCTTTCAACTGAGCGTCGCTGACACCGATTTCGAACCGATCGGAGAATGCCGGTTTCAGCTTGAGTGTCGGGATCAAGGTGATGAGGTTGGCGTTGCCGCAGCGCTCACCCAGACCGTTCAAGGTTCCCTGGATCTGCCTTACGCCGGCATCCACTGCCGCCAGTGAGTTGGCGACCGCGTGACCGGTGTCATCGTGGGTATGGATGCCGAGATGCGTTCCGGGAACAACCTCCTGCACCTTGGTGACAATGTCGAAGATCTCATCGGGCAGCGTGCCGCCGTTGGTGTCACACAGAACGATCCACCGCGCGCCTGCATGGTATGCCGTGCGGGCACAATTGAGCGCGTATTCCGGATTGGCCTTGAAGCCATCGAAGAAATGCTCGCAGTCGATCATCGCTTCCTTGCCGGCAGCAACGGCTGCGGTAACGGTCTCGTAGATCGAATCGAGGTTTTCCTCGTTGCTGCAACCAAGCGCAACCCGGACATGGTAGTCCCACGCCTTGGCCACGAAGCAGCAGGCATCGGAACTTGCGGACAGCACGTCCTGAAGCCCCGGATCGTTCGCAGCCGAGCGGCCTGCGCGCTTGGTCATGCCAAACGCTGTGAACGTTGCCTTGCGCGTCCGCTTTTCACTGAAGAACTCACTGTCGGTCGGGTTGGCACCCGGATAGCCACCTTCGATGTAATCGACGCCAAGCCGCTCCAGAAGTTCGGCAACCACAACCTTCTCGTTGACAGAGAAGTCGACCCCGCTGGTCTGGGCGCCGTCACGCAATGTCGTGTCGAAAAGAAAAAGCCGTTCCTTGGTCATATCCGTATCCTGAGCAGCGTCGGGGCTGTCTTTTATTCGTTGTCATTTGCCCCGGTGCGAACCGGTGGCCAGGTTTCCGTGTCGTGATCGGGGTGCTGGAACGAAACGAGCGACGCCAGAAAAGGCGCTGCCTCCATATCGTCTTCCGTCACCCTTTCGGGAATTTGAGCCATGCTGTCGGCATAAGGCAGCTTTGCCTCGACGCCGAACTGGATGCTGGGCGGGATTTGCGATGGATCGTCAAAGGTCCCGATGGCCAATGCAATGCCATCCGGCGCTTCATAGGTCAGCGGCGTACCGCAATCGGCGCAAAAGCCCCGGTTTGCGTGATTGGAACTCTGGAAGTGCTTCAACGATCCACGTGTCCAGACAAGTCTGGATGTTTCGGGAACACTGACCAGTGGCGCGTAAAATCCACCAAAGGCCTTCTGGCACATGCGGCAATGACAAATGGAAGCCTCGCCCAGTGGCCCTTCCACCCTGAACCGCAAGGCACCGCACTGACAGCCGCCGGAATGGATCTCCGTCATCCGCCCCTCACTTCCCAATGATCCGTATCATGATCGGGGTGCTGATTGTTGGTTGCCGTGACATCATTGATCCCACCTGGCAGGTCGTCCCGATTTGACTGCGTTTCGTTCAGTTCGAAAAGATGCCCATAGAATGACACTCGCCCCTCGACACCGGACTGTTCAACCGGCGTGACCGCGGCGACATCGTCCAGGCTGCCATGGGTAAAGGAAATGTGGTCGTCGCCAATCGTATCAAAGGCCAGAGGCGTGCCGCAGGTTCCACAGAAACCCCGGCGGACAGGCTTGGAAGAGTGGAACCAGGAGGGTTCGCCGCGGGTCCATTCAAAATCGGACTTCGCAGCACCGATCAACGGCAGAAAGAAATTCTCCGATGCCTTCTGGCACATGCGGCAATGACACAGATGCGGATGACCGACCTCTCCCGTCACCTGATAACGCACGGCGCCGCACTGGCAACCGCCGCTCAGCCTTTGAACATTATCGCCCATCAGAAATTCTCCTTGCCACAAGCGTTCAGGATCTTGCGGCAGACACCTTCAAGGTCGTGCGTCACCTCCGCATTCCAGAAGCGCAAGGTCGTCCAGCCGAGAGCCTGAAGCTTGCGGTCGCGCGCGATGTCACGCGCCTGGCCCTGCAGTTCTGCGTGCTGGGATCCGTCCAGTTCCACGATCAAGCGATGAGCAGGTGCCGCGAAATCGACAATGACCCCTTCGATCGGCATCTGCCTGCGAAAGGAAATCCCCTCCAACCGATGCGCCCGGATCACTTGCCAGAGCTTCTTTTCAGCGTCCGTCATTTGCGAGCGCAGGCGTTTGGCGTTGTATCTGAGTTGCTTGGGAACAGTCTGGTGCGGCATGTAGCGACCTCTTAGCGATAGCCCGAAACCAGTGTTTGTTACACAAGCTGTATCCCCCCCTCTGTCCGCTTGCGCGGACATCTCCCCCTCAAGGGGGGAGACCGGAGCATGCGGGCTGATATGAGAAAACTCATACAGCTTTGGAGAGGTCTCCTCCCTGAGCAGAACTCCGGTCTTGCGCCATAGCCGGTTCAAAAATGCATGGCGGCGCGGCATACGCCCCTCTCCCCCCTTGCGGGGGAGATGTCCCCATAGGGGACAGAGGGGGGTATCCCGTCTTTCCACCTGGCTCCGTCTCACCGCTTGACTTCCCAGGTTGTCACGCGGGCACCGGTTTCTGAGTCTTTTGAATCCTTTAGAAGAATTCCCTGAGACGTCAGTTCATTGCGGATCGCGTCAGCTTCGGCCCAGTTCTTGGCATTGAGGGCCTCCAGGCGTTTTTCGATGGCTGCCAAAATGCCGGCCTCATCAACGCCAGACAAATCCGCCTTGACCGGATGAACGCCGAGGAGCGCGGCAGATGCCGAGTAAACATCCAGCTTGGCAGGGTCCTTGGAAGCCTCGACGGCGAGCGCATGGAGCGCCTGAATGGCCCCTGCGGTGTTCAGGTCGTCCAAAAGGGCATCAAGCACCTCGGCGGCAGGGGCTGCATCCGCTTCGACCGGATCCGGCCAACGGGCGAGAAGGTTTTCCGCTTCTTCAAGCTTGCGTTTGGAGAAATCGATCGGCTCTCGATAGTTGGTCATCAACATGGCAAGGCGCAGCACTTCGCCCGGCCACATGCGGCCGCCGAAACTGTCCGTTTCCAGAAGCTCCTGAATGGTGAAGAAGTTGCCCTCGGACTTGGACATCTTCCGGCCTTCCACCTGCAGGAAGCCGTTGTGCATCCAGTAGTTGGCCATGACCTTGGTGCCATGGGCGCAGCGGGACTGGGCGATTTCGTTTTCGTGGTGCGGGAAGATAAGGTCCAGCCCGCCGCCGTGAATGTCGAACACTTCACCCAGATGGTGCGCACTCATGACAGAGCACTCGATGTGCCAGCCCGGACGCCCCCTGCCCCACGGGCTGTTCCAGCCGGGCTCTTCTTCAGAAGACAGTTTCCAGAGCACGAAATCTCCGGGGTTCTTCTTGTGAGCATCAACCGCAATGCGAGCCCCGGCCAGCTGCTCGTCCAGCTTCCTCTTTGACAGGCCGCCGTAGTCGGGCATGGACTGGGTGTCGAATAGAACTTCACCGCCCGCCTGATAGGCGTGTCCTTTTTCGATCAGCGCCGCGATCATCTCGACCATGCCGCTGATATGCTGTGTCGCCCGAGGCTCGATGCTCGGCTCCAGCACACCCAGAGACCTGATGTCCTTATGGAACTGGTCCGCAGTCTTCTGCGTCACCCGGGCAATGGCTTCATTGAGCGGCAGATCGGGAAAGTCACGAAGTGCGCGTGCGTTGATCTTGTCGTCAACGTCAGTGATGTTGCGCGCATAGGTGACGTGGTCGGCACCATAAAGATGGCGCAGAAGCCGGAAGAGCACATCGAAGACGATGACCGGTCGCGCGTTACCGATGTGGGCAAAGTCATAGACGGTCGGTCCGCAGACGTAGAGACGCACATTCCCGTCATCGATCGCCCGGAAGTCCTCCTTCTGGCGCGTCAATGTGTTGGTGAGCTTCAAGCCCTTGAAAGTGCCGGATTTCTCTGTCTCAGCGGCGCTCATGTCAAACGGTCTCCTGGCCGGCTGGCCGGGCGGTCCGTCTCAAAGGAAATTTTGCCAAGAGGGAACGGCCACAGCCAGCGGTGTCGCTAGCTGCAAATAATGGTGATCGAAATGATGTTCCGTGTGGCCGTCATCATGGAGCGCTTTATGGACCGGAAAACAGAACCCGGTCAAGGCTGCAGTTGCCGCTGAAACGCCAAATTCCGTGCCTTGTGGCCGCAACGCGTCACTCCCACGAGCGTTATCGGATCGCGCGCTTTTCCTGTAGCGGCAACAAATGGGATCGGCTTTGCAATGGCAAGGAAGCTTAACGCAGTTCAATTATGCGCAAGATGCACTAGACTTTCCCCGTTGGGAATCAGAGGGGGTATTTCCGATGGGAATATTTTGCACGTGCCGTAACAGACATCTTGGTCTTCTTTTCACGCTGGCAGCGTTTTTGTCCGGACCACTTTCGGCACCATATGTCCAGGCACAAACAGCGGCACCGGCGACCAGCGAGACCCAGGTCGTTCCGCCCCCTGTTTTCGAGGAACCGCAGACGCCGATCGCCAGGGCCATTCAGGCGCAAGTTTCTACGAACCTGCCCGAAGGTCTTGCACTCTATTATGGCGAGCGCGCTTTCGCACCGGTCTGGTTCAACGAGAATGGCCTCACGGAAGACGCTCATCTGACCATTGCGGCCATGGCGGCGGCGAACGACCATGCGCTCAACCCCAACAATTACGATCCCCTCGGCTTCATAAAGCGTTCGGAAACCTCCCAGAGCGAGCAGGAATGGGCCCAGTTCGATCTGGACCTGTCCGTACAGTTCCTGCGCTATGCGACCCACCTCTCCTCCGGCCGCGTTCAACCCAACAAGGTCAACAAGGCGCTGAACGTGTTTCCGGATCGGCCTGATCCGAAAATGCTTTTTGAAAATGCCGAACAGGCCGTGGACTTCGGGGCCTTTCTGGAAAGCCTCGCACCCCAGACCGACAATTATGCCCGCCTGAAGCGGCGCCTTGCCCAATACCGGGAGAAGGCTGCTGCCGGCGGCTTTACCCAGGTTCCGGATGGTGAGGTTCTGAAACCAGGCATGAGCGATCCGCGCCTGGAGGTTTTGCGAACCCGGCTCATGGAAGAAGACATTATCGTTGCCGGAGATCACACCGGTGATGTCTATGACGGCGCCCTGGTGGAAGCCGTCAAGCTGTTCCAGGAGTACCACGGCCTTGAAACCGACGGTGTCATCGGCAAGGCGACAATTGCCCAGCTCAACATTCCGATCCAGGAAAAGCTCATCCAGATGGAGCTCAACATGGAGCGGCGGCGCTGGATGCCGGATGATCCGGGACAGTTCTACGTCTTCGTCAATCTGGCAGACCAGAACCTGAAGGTGGTGCGGGACGGAAAGACCATTCACACGGCGCGGGTCGTTGTAGGCAAGCCCTACCACGCAACGCCGGTGTTTTCCGACCGGCTGGAATATGTGGAAATCAACCCGTACTGGAACGTGCCCTACTCCATCGCGACGAAGGAGTATTTGCCGAAACTCAAGCAGAACCCCACGGCGCTCAGCAACAAGAGCATCCGGATCTTCCAGGAAGGCAACGAGGTCGCGCCGACACAGGTTGCCTGGAACAGCTATTCCGGTGGCAATTTCCCGTTTCGGCTGCGCCAGGACCCGGGTGAGGACAATGCGCTTGGTCGCATCAAGTTCATGTTCCCCAACCAGTTCAACATCTACATTCACGACACCCCGTCGAAATCCCTGTTCACCAGAGCGGAGCGCGCCTTCAGCCACGGCTGCATTCGTGTATCGGATCCTTTTGCCCTGGCGGACGTTCTTCTGGTCGATTCCGACGCCACTCCGGGTAAATGGGAAGCCATTCGCGACAGCGGCGAGCGTACGGTCGTCAAAACCAAGGTCGAAATCGACGTGCACCTCACCTACCTGACCGCGTGGATGAACAAGGACGGATCAACACATTTCAGAAAAGACATCTACGACCGCGACAAGGTGCTGCTGGAAGCGCTTCGCAGAGCGATGACAGAGAACCTCTAGATGCATAACATACTGTTCTAATTGAACTTTACTTCCGTTTAGATATCTGAACGGTAGCTGAATGCGGCACTCAGCATGGGTTCAAGCCGGCCCCACTAATCTCCAGTCAATCGAAACGGATTGCCATCTGGAGTTACCCATGCTGAACCGCCTCTTCGTCATCTTCTTCCTGGCCCTCATCCTGGGTGGCCCGTTTGCAGCCATCATCGCAATCACCGACGGCACCAAGGCGTTTGGCCAGGAAGCCCAGCAAAAGGGCATGTGCCTGACCACCGGCACCGGCTGCGGCAACGGGAATATCATTGTCACGGTGGCCAGTCGGATATAAAAGCGCGCTCGCAGGCATTGCGGGAACCGGTGAACGTTCACCTGAAAGCGCGTGTACCTTCAAAGTTGTTTCCACTTGAAAAGAGTGGGAATCTTGTCTGAGATTGGTCGCACACAGGACATTCCAGCCTCTTTGCTTGCAGTTTACTCCGATGTTTGGCAAGGTTGTCCCATGGACTACAAAGCACTTGAAGATAAAGCAGAATCCGCGGCGGAATTCTTGAAGATGATGGCATCCGCGCCGCGATTGCTGTTGATGTGTCTTGTCCTCGACAACGAACGCAGTGTTGGCGAACTTGCGGAAAAAACCGGCATGCGCATGCCGACCGTCTCGCAGCAGCTCGCTCTTCTGCGCGCGCAGGGTCTCGTCTCGACCCGTCGCGAAGGCACGACCATCTATTACCGGCTCGCCAGCGAACCGGTCAGGGACATCATGTCCGTGCTTTACAAGAACTTCTGCGCGGATGCCGAACTGCCCGGCCCAAAGCAGCTGGAAGCGCTGGACGCGGACTGATCCGCGTCCTTCGAGTACTCCCCGGCCTTAGTCCTGGACGAAATCACCGCATTTCGGAGGCTGCTGATCTCCCCAGGGCATCAACGGCACGGTTGAGGTCGAGTTTTTAGGGCTGCCTTCAATCAGCTTGTCGGAATAGACCAGATAGACAAGAACATTTCGCTTGGCATCGCAGCCACGGACGATCCGCATTTTCTTGAACATGAACGAGCGGCGCTGGCGGAACATTTCCTCGCCCTGTTCGAAGTTCTCCTTTATGGTGACCGGGCCAACCTGACGGCACGCCAACGATACGTCAGAGACTTCTTCCGCAACGCCGAGCCAACCGGAAACGCCGCCTTTCTCCGGAACGGTGAAGTGGCAGGAGACACCGTCGACAATCGGGTCGTCTATGGCGTAGGTCGCCAACTTGTGGTCGGGCGTCAGGAACTTCCAGACGGTTGATTTCTTGAAGATCAGATCAGGCTCATCCGCCGCAAGAGCAGCGCCCACGCCTTGCAGCAGCAAAGATGCGCCAAGAGCGGCAGCGACCAGAAAACGCATTAGAAATCCTCCAGATTTTCAACCGCCCAACATGTGGGGATCACGAAAGCGCGATCAAGCGTCAGACGAAAAACAAAGCGCGCGCCCATCAGGCGCGCGCCTCATAACTTCATCTTACCGGGTTTTCGACGCGATGTTAGCGAGCGTCTTCAAGAACCTTGTCTGCGGCCGCCTTTTCTTCAGGAGCCGGCGTATCTGACGGCTTTTCGTCCTCGACGATGTCCTCGGCCGATAGCTCCATCTCTTCGCTGTCTTCCGGCTGCTCCTCTTCAGAACCGAGTGCAAGCGAGGCAGCAAAATCGCTGTCCGAGACCAGATCGGATGCTTGTGCTTCACCGCCCGTTGCCGAAGCCTCTTCCGAGACTTCCGCCGCGGGCACATCGGAGACAGCCATTTCCGCCGCAACCTGCTCCGGTGCCCCCTCACTCAGGCCGGCTGTTCCGTCCAGCGCATCGTAAAGATCGGCGATCCGTTCCCGTGTCCATATCTGGGGCTGGTCGAGGCCAAGAGCTTCGTCGTAGGCCCGGGCAACGCTTATGGGCAGATGAAATTCAAAGTCGGCCTTCGAGCCGAAACGGGCAGCAAGCGCGTCACGAACAGCCTGGAAAGTATCCTTCAGACCAAGGCTCTGCTCGACACATGCAGCTGCTGCGTCCCGCAAGGTCACGACAAAATCGCGGGTGGTTTCAACAGCCGTTGCCACGGCTTGCGTACCGATGGCGGATTTCCCGCGTCCCGGCATCAGCGCAGTCGGACGAAACGCCGTGATGCGGTCGAGCGCGCGCGGCCAGTCGGCCAGATGGGCATCTCCGCAATAAGGAACAGCGGCTTTCTGAACCAGATCTCCTGCGAAGATCACGCCACTTTGCGGAACCCATACGACCAGATCGCCCATCGTATGGGCGCGGCCCAGATGCATCAGCCGGACGTCCAGCCCGCCAAGGTCGATGGTCATTGAAGATGCAATGGTCATGGACGGCATGCTAACACCGGTGTTGCCGGGTAGTCCGGCGAACAGTGCCGCATCCCGCTCCCGGGCCACACGGATTTCCTCGACGCCGCGGGTTTCCATCATCCGCCTGGTCAGATCGGAAGCAATGACCTCGCCCGGCTCGAATGCCAGGGCACCAAGTGTGTTGTCTGAATGGAAGTGCGTCAGAACGACCTGTTTGATCGGCTTGTCCGTGAGCTCGCGAACCTTCTGCAGAACCTTTTCCGCAAGGGCCGGTGTTGCCTGGGCATCGACAATCAGAACGCCTTTTTCGCCGATGACCACACCGGTGTTGGAACAGCCATCCGCGCTATAGGCATAACAGCCGCGTCCAAGCTCTTCGAACCGTTCGTTTTCACCCGGAACGGCTTCGGACCTGTTTGTCATCTCTACCATAACGGTCTCGCTTTCCTGCCAGATGTCTGACTGCCTGTTTCGGCCTGCGCGAACTTTGCCGCGCTTTTTCCTGTTGACTGAAGCGTCTCAGTTTCGGTGTCTGATTCGCAATTTTTCACGCGCCAATTCCTTAACTATTCTCTCTTTATCAACAGATAGGTCAGCTCTTTCGCCGTATTTTGACTGCACCTGACAAAGCTCTTCGCCATACTTGCTTTCAATCCTGCTACTTTTTCGTAGCTGCCCGGGGTGTCTTTCCGGGGTTATTCAACCGGATATACTTGCTAGTCACAGAAAATGGCCGGATAACGGCATTGTTCATCTGCCTGCTCAATCAGGCTTAACGAATCTCCAAGGCGTCGACTTATCCATGTCCGATCAGCAAGGATCCAAATCCACTGTTTCCCCAGGCAAGGTACCTTCCAAACCTGTCCTGAAGCTGAGCGCATTCCTGCCTTACAGGCTCAACCATCTGGCCGAGACCGTCAGCAGGTCCTTTTCCAGAATCTATGCCGACACCTACGGCATCGGGATTCCCGAATGGCGGGTGCTTGCCACTCTTGGCGAATACAAGGCCATGACTGCACGAGATATCAGCCAGGCAACCTCCATGCACAAGACCAAGGTCAGTCGGGCTGTCGCCGCCCTGGAAAAGCGCGACCTTATTGTGCGCGACAAGAACAGGGACGATCAGCGGGAACAGACCCTGTGCCTCTCTGACCAGGGCAATGCCATGTACGAAGAAATTGTCCCCCAAGCCCTCGCCTACAGCAAGAGCCTGGAAGACGCGCTGACAGAGGAACAGAAATCGGTCCTGGACGAGATTTTCGACCGTCTGCACGAGGCCACGCGATCCGGGGAAAACGACTGAAATCCTGCGTGGTCCTGCCGCTCCGCCATTAACCTAACGTGAGAGCTTTCATTGCTATTGATAGGTCCAGCAGCGATAGTGCCGGGGTCGGTTTAAGGCCGATACGGCGTGGCAAAAACGCTGTAGGGGATGGGTGATGAGACGTAGCTGGTCTGCCGGGTCCAAGGTTATGGCACGCGCTGTCGCGTTTGGTGCCGGGCTTGTGCTGTGCGCACATACTGTGAGCGCGGCCACCTGCTCCAGCCTGAAGGCTGAACTGCAGCGGCTGGAATCGCGTTCGACGGCACAGTCTCCCGCAGCCCAGAAATGGACCACCGCCAAATCCCAGCAGCAAAAGGCCATCAATGCCGCAGAACGGGATGCAAACTACTTCGGCTGCGCATCAAACGCATCCCCCAAATGCAGTGGTCTAAATGACAAGATCAAGCGCATGAAGGCCAACCTTTCTGCAATTGAACGTCAGCTTGCGAAGTCCGGTGGCGGATCGTCGAAGAATGCAAAACGTGCAAGGCAGGTCCGGGCCTCGCTGGCAAAACAGAAATGCGATGCCTCGACCCGCGAAGCACGACAACAAAATGCCAGCGGTGAGGACAAGCCGCAGTCTCTCCTGGCCCGCATCTTCAACCCGCAGCCGCGCGTCGAACTTGCCTCCGTAACGACGGGCGACCGGGAAATCGCTTCGGTGCGCCGGCAAGCCCGCAGCGAAACCAAACGATATTCCCTGCCTTCCGGTGGCGCATTCCGGACCGTATGTGTCAGAACCTGCGACGGCTATTTCTTCCCGGTAAGTTTTTCGACGGGCAAGAGCCAGTTTGCCAATGACGAAGCAAGATGTTCGGAAATCTGTCCGGCTGCGGAAACCGAGCTATACGTCTATCGCAACCCGGGTGGCGACCAGGCCCAGATGATGTCTCTGGCTGGCAACCTCTACTCCGAACAGCCCTTCGCCTATCGCTACAAGAGCGAATTCGTTGAAGGCTGCAGTTGCCGGGCAACCCGGCAATCGAAGGCACAATCGGCCTGGACGGATCTCAGCACCGGCTCGGGAAACAGGGTATTCTTCACCGACATCAGCGCCGGCCTTCCCAGGCGGACACTTCAGCCAAGCCGCGGTGGAACCTACGAACACGAAGAAGACCTTCCCTCTCCGCTGACCAGAACTCCGCTGACCAGAACGCAGCTTCCGCGCTTTGAAGATCCCGACACGCTCATGAACATGGAAAAGGGCTTCGACGTGTCGGCGCGGCTTGATCTCGCCGCGACACGACTTGAGCGCGACGAGGACAAGGTTGCTTCGAGTTCCGGTTTCAAGGACGGTTTCCCGGTCCTGTCGATCCATTCCCCGAAGGAAACGGATGACGAGGAACTGGCGGCTTTTTCGCCTGTGTTCAAGGCAGAAGACGACGGTTTTAGCGCAGCGCCGGACCGAAAGGCCCCTGTCAGGGTAGTCGGTCCAGAATATTTTGTCGCCCAATAAGAGGTAGCAAGGCCTTCATGTCCGGACCGTGATCCATCCCGGTCAGCACCCTGCGCAACGGCATGAACAGGCCACGACCCTTACGGCCGGTTTCAGCCTTCAGAGCAGACGTCCACTCTCCCCAGGTCTCCAGGGTGATGTCGCCCTCGGGCAGCAAGGCCTTTGCACCTGAAACGAATTCCTGGTCTTCGTCCTCGATGCGGCTTTCCACGGGACCCGTGACGACCTGCCAATAGGCACGCGCGTCGTCAACTGTTTCACAGTTGCCACGCACGGTATCCCAAAAGTCAGCCCCCCCACTGATGCCCATCGCTGCAAGACGGCTCTCCACCGCCTCGAAGGGCAGATCATGTACGAGGCGCGCGTTGAGGGATTTCAGCTCTTCCGGATCGAACTTAGCGGAGGACCGCGAAACGCTGGTCAGGTCGAATTTCTCGATCAGGGCATCCATGGATGCAACCGGCTCGACTGCCTGACTGGTTCCGGTCAAAACGGCCAGGGAAGCGACCGCCATTGGCTCAAGCCCGGCCTCGCGCAGCGAACCTATGGACAATGCCCCCTTGCGCTTCGAAAGGCCTTCGCCATCGATCGTCGTCAGGAGGTTGTGATGACCGAATACCGGCGGCTTTGCCCCCATCGCCTCGAAGATGGCAATCTGGACGCCTGTGTTGGAGACGTGATCTTCGCCGCGGATGATGTGGGTCACATCCATGTCGATGTCATCGACAATTGAGGTGAAGGTGTAGAGATACGAACCGTCCGCACGGATCAGAACCGGATCGGACATGGAGGCCAGATCGATCGTCTGGTCGCCGCGGCACAGATCCGACCAGGCGACATCCGTACGTCTGGTTTCAAACGGGTTGCCGTCGTGGTTCGGCAGGACAAAGCGCCAATGCGGCTTGCGGCCTTCGGCTTCGAAAGCCGCCCGCTCTTCCGCGGTCTGCTTCAGGCCTGCACGGTCGTAGACCGGAGGTCTGCCGAGCGCTCGCTGGCGCGATCGGCGGCGTTCCAGTTCATCCGGCGTTTCGTAACACGGGTAAAGCAGGCCCGCATCTTTCAGCTTCTGCGCCGCTGCATCGTAGTTGGCGATCCGGTCCGATTGCCGCTCCTTCAGATCCGGTTCGATCCCGAGCCAGTGAAGGTCGGTCTCGATGGAATCGGCATATTCCTGCTTCGAGCGGACGAGGTCCGTGTCATCGAAACGCAGGATGAACCTGCCGCCCATCTTCTTGGCAAAAAGCCAGTTGTAGAGCGCAGGACGGATGTTGCCGATGTGGATATGGCCGGTCGGCGACGGCGCGAAGCGAACAGTGACGGTCATGGCGATGAGTTAGCCGGGGTTGAACCGGACGGCAACCTCAAACTACCGGACCTTACGAAGAATGTTCGGAAGACCGGTAGGTGCGCGACACGAACCCGAGCACACCGCAGAAAACGAGGCAGTAGCCCCCCATTGCCATGACCTGCAGGTCGAACGAGACACCTTTGTCGATCAGCCAGCCGACGAGACCCGGACCTGCCGCGGAAGCAAACACCATCACCGAAAACGCGACAGACCGAATGGCCCCCATGTGCCGCGTGCCGTAAACCTCCGGCCAAAGCGCGCCCACCAGCGTGCTGTTGAAACCGTTCGAGATGCCGACAAGCAGCATGAAAACGAAAGCAGCTGCTGGCGCGTGGAAATTGGCCAGCACGAAACAGGCCAGCGTCAGGGGAACAAGGGTGAAAGGCAGCAACTGACGCGCGGAAAACCGGTCGATCAACGGGCCTATCACCAGGGATGCACAGACCACGCCGGATGCCATCAGCAGAAAGGCGCTTGCAAACAATTCCAGCGTCCACCCTCTCAGTTCCACTAGATAGACCTGGTGGAAGAAGATTGCCGTTCCGATAAAGGCCGGCGCGTTGACACCGCAGTTGACCAGCCAGAAGCGGACATCGCGCAGCGCTTCCCCTCGTGTCCACTGGCGGCCTTCCGGTTTGGCCGAGGCCGTTTCGAGCGCGGAAGGGATGCGGTCCTTTGCCAGGAGCGTCAACAAGACCGGCAGAGCGACAACAGCCAGAACGATGGCCGATACCGTCCAGGCACCGCGCCATCCGAAGGCATTGGCCAGGACGACGAAGCAAAGCGGAAACAACGCTTCAGCCGTCGGAAAACCGAGAACGGCGATCGACACCGCCCGGCCCCGCTGCGCCGTGAACCATCGTCCGGCAGCGGTCACCGACGTGTGGGTCATCATGCCCTGCCCGCACAGCCGGAGGCCATAAAAGGCAAGTCCGACCATCCATACGGAAAACGTGTTGGCCATCGCCAGGCAGAACAGGGCGAGACCGGTCATCACCACCGCTGCGATCTTCTGTACCGGGAAGTGATCAAGGCTGCGACCGACATAAGGCAGGGTCAGGGCACTGCCGAGGGTCGCCACCATGTAAAGCAGGCCAATGTCACCGTGACTGAGACCAAACTCCGCCCTGAGGTCCCCCGCCGAGAGCGAGATGAAAAACGTCTGCCCGAAGCCGGAAAAGACCGCGAGAAGGTAACTGGCGGCAAGCCAGCGGGCGTTTTCACGCAGGAAGGAGAAATAGGTCATCGAGGCAAAAGCCCACTTTCAACAAACAACTGACGATCCACAAAACAACCCACCCCGCGGAAGCGCGAAGCACTGTCTCGAAGGGTGAGGCGGTAGCTTTCTGCCACGCCCGTTCAAATTCAAACGATCAGATTCTGCGAAACATCAGCCAGGCAAGCACTTATGAATGCCCTGCCCCTCAAGAGCGATCGCGGAACCTGTTGGTGATGGGATATCGCCGGTCCTTGCCGAAGTTGCGCTCGGTGATCTTCACCCCCGGAGGCGCCTGCCGGCGTTTGTATTCGGCAATATAAAGAAGATGTTCGATCCGGTGGATCAGTGCCCGGTCGTGACCGCGTTTTTCAATGTCGCCCACCGACATCTCGTCTTCCACCAGACATTCCAGGATGTCGTCGAGAACATCGTAAGGTGGCAGGGAATCCTGGTCGGTCTGGTTTTCACGCAGTTCGGCAGTCGGCACCTTGGTGATGATATTGGACGGAATAACCTCTCCACCCGGACCAAGCAGCCCTTCCGGCAGGTTGGCATTGCGCCATGCGGCCAGGTGATAGACCTGCGTCTTGTAGAGATCCTTGATCGGATTGTAGCCACCGTTCATGTCGCCATAAAGCGTGGCGTAGCCGACCGACATTTCCGACTTGTTGCCGGTGGTCATGACCATGCGCCCGAACTTGTTGGAAACTGCCATCAGGATGACACCACGCGCACGCGATTGAAGGTTTTCTTCGGTCGTGTCTTCGTTCGTGCCGGCAAACAGATCGCTCAGCGCCGACCTGAAGCCTTCGACCGGTTCGGAAATCGGCACAGTGTCATAGCGGATACCCAGCGCGTTGGCGCAGGCGGCCGCATCGGTGATGCTTTCTTCCGAGGTATAGCGATAGGGCAACATGATCGCATGGACCTTGTCGGCGCCGAGCGCATCAACCGCCATTGCCGCGCAAATGGCCGAGTCGATACCACCGGAAAGACCCAGTACGACCCCCGGAAAGCCATTCTTGGTGACGTAGTCTCCAAGGCCCATGACGCAGGCCCGCCAATTCGCTTCATCGAGTTCCGGAAGCCTTGCAAAAGTGCCGTTCTCGCAAACCCAGGTCTCGCCCTCGCGCTTCCAGTCACTGATACCAAGAGCAGCTTCAAACTGGGGCATCTGGAATGCCAGCGAGCGATCAGCATGAAGCGCGAAAGATCCGCCGTCGAAAACAAGCTCGTCCTGCCCGCCAAGCTGGTTGCAGTAGATCAGCGGCAATCCGGTCTGGACCACACGCGAAACAACCACCTGCAGACGGTGCTCCGCCCGGTGTTCCCAGTAGGGAGAGCCATTGGGAACCAGCAGCAGCTCCGCGCCGGTTTCCTCCAGACACTCGCAAACCTCGTCGTTCCAGATATCCTCGCAGATCGGCAAGCCGATGCGCACACCGCGGAAGTCGACAGGCCCGGGCAAGGGGCCGGCAGCAAAAACCCGCTTCTCGTCAAAGACGCTATAGTTGGGCAGGTCGTACTTGTAGCGAACGGCCTTGATCTCACCCTGGTCCAGCAGCAGGGCTGCGTTATAGACTTTGCCTTCCTCGCTACGCCAGGGAGACCCCAGCACGATGCCCGGACCGCCATCCGCGGTTTCACCGGCAAGGGTTTCGGCCGCCTCCATGCAGCGCCTGACGAAAGCCGGTTTCAGAACAAGGTCTTCCGGCAAATACCCGGCGAGCATCAGTTCGGAGGTCAAGACAAGGTCGGCCCCTTGAGAGACGGCTTCCTGACGGGCCTTGCGAACGAGCTCTGCGTTGCCGGCCACATCGCCAACAGTCGGGTTTAGCTGCGCGACAGCCAGTCTGAAACGGTCTGAAATCATCGGAAAATTACCAGGAAGTGACATTGCTTTCTGGTGTAGCCGCTAGATCGGCGAACGTCCAATCTGAATTTGCATACGTCCAGAAGTAGATTTGCCGGCACCTGTCAAAAGCCCGGTCGTGATGGGCCATGCCCGTAGGCATCGTCAGAGCAAGGCGAGCCCGGCTTGATCGGCTGAAGGGTCCGATGCTGCCGTGGACGAGATGTCCGTGACATTCAGTTTGCGCAGCGGCTGCTGATGCCCGGGGCCGAGAAGACCTTTCGAGCGCCCATGCATCTCCTGCCGTTCAAGGATTTCGCCGATGTGACGATACAATATGGCAGGAGCGATCGGTTTGGCGACGAACCCGTGAATACCGATCTCGATGCCTTCCAGGATTGTCGCGCGCTTGGCATGGGCAGTCACGATCAGAACCGGCGTGGTGCTGACCACAAGGTCCCTGTCGGCACGAAGGATGCGGAGAAACTCATTGCCGCCAAAGGGGCTCATCACCCAGTCGCAAAGCACAATGTCCGGCTTGCGGTCAACGACCATTTCCAGGGCTTCCGCACCATCGCTGGCTTCATAGGCCGAACGGATGCCGAAGCCCGCCAGCACGGAGCGGAGGATCGAGCGCATATGGGGATTGTCTTCCGCAATCAGGCAGGAAACCTTCGTCAGATCCCACTTATCGCGCACAACTCAAACTCCCCACTACACCCGTTTCCCTAAAAAGAAGGTATGCGCGTCGAGCGTTAAGCGAGGCTTACCTCAGGGCACGTTCATCCGGAAAATTCCGGAAAAAACGCAAAAGGGCGGCAAATGCCGCCCTTTCAGATAACGTTACGGAAGAGGCAATCCTCTTTATGCGCTTGCCGCAAGCGGCTCAACCTGCCGGCCGTCGCGTTCCTTCTTCAGGTTTTCCGCGATCAGGAATGCAAGCTCCAGCGCCTGATCCGCATTGAGGCGCGGATCGCAATGGGTGTGGTACCGGTCGCCGAGCTGGTCTTCGGTCAGGGCGCGCGCCCCGCCCGTGCACTCGGTCACATTCCGGCCGGTCATTTCGATGTGAACACCACCGGCATGCGTGCCTTCCGCCCGATGAACCGCAAAGAAGGCTTCAACTTCTTTCAGGATCCGGTCGAACGGACGGGTCTTGTAACCGCCAGCGGAAATGGTGTTGCCATGCATCGGATCGCAGGACCAGACAACCGTCTTGCCTTCCCGCTCGACAGCGCGAACGAGCTGCGGCAGGTGGTCGAACACCTTGTCGGCGCCGAAGCGGGCGATCAGCGTCAAGCGGCCCGGTTCGTTTTCCGGGTTCAGGATGTCGATCAGCTCCAGCAGGCCATCCGGTGACATGGACGGGCCACACTTGAGGCCGATCGGGTTCTTGATACCGCGGAAGAATTCCACATGGGCGTGGTCCGGCTGACGCGTCCGGTCGCCGATCCAGATCATGTGGCCGGAAGTCGCATACCAGTCACCCGAGGTGGAATCGACGCGCGTCAGGGCTTCTTCGTAGCCAAGCAGCAGAGCTTCATGGCTGGTGAAGAAATCGGTTGACCGAAGCTGCGGAACGCTATCGGCGTTGATGCCGCAGGCCTTCATGAAGTTCAGTGACTCCGAAATGCGGTCGGCCAGTTCCTTGTAGCGATGGCCTTGCGGGCTATCGGAAATGAAGCCGAGCATCCAGCGATGAACCTGGTCGAGGTTTGCGAAACCGCCCTGCGCGAAAGCGCGCAAAAGGTTCAGCGTGGCTGCCGACTGACGGTAAGCCATGGCCATGCGGCCCGGATCCGGGATACGGCTTTCCGGGGTGAAATTGATGTCGTTGATGATGTCGCCGCGGTAGCTCGGCAGCTCGACGTCACCCTTCTTCTCGAAATTGGAAGAACGCGGCTTGGCGAACTGACCAGCGATCCGGCCGACTTTCACAACCGGCTGGCTGGCGGCATAAGTCAGCACGACAGCCATTTGCAGGAAGACGCGGAAGAAATCACGGATGTGGTCGGGATGATGCTCGGCAAAGCTTTCGGCGCAGTCACCGCCCTGGAGCAGAAAACCGTTGCCCTGCGCGACATTTGCCAGCTGGCTCTTCAGCGCACGTGCCTCACCTGCAAAAACCAGCGGCGGATAAGTCGACAGGCGCTGTTCAACATCCGCCAAAGCCTCTTGATCCGGGTATTCCGGAACCTGCAAGATCGGCTTCGATCTCCAGCTGTCCGGGCTCCACTTCTCCGCCATACTTCCTACTCCTCACTGGACCCGCAGGTTCGTTTCACACCCTAGATCACGCGGTCCGCGACATTTTCGTTCGTTTGGGCCTGCCAATTGAAGGCAAACGTGCGGCCTTATACACTTCATGGGCCGCCAAGGCCACAGGGCAATCCCCCAAAATATACCCTGTTTCAAGGATCATTTTCGCCACTTCTGCGTGGACACGAAATCCTTGCCTTTGAGGCGGATCATTGCGGGTGGTGATCCGGGGATGCATCGTGTGCGAAATCACACAGGATGACCTCATGCCGACACCTCGTCTGGAGCATAGCCACAGGCCCGATGACATCGCGAACCGGCTCGCTTCAGGACCGGACGCAAGCTACCTGAGAGACTGGGTCTACGGCGGCATAGACGGCGCCGTCACCACCTTTGCCATTGTTGCAGGGTCCGTCGGCGCGGATCTCTCTCCAACGATTATCCTCATCCTGGGAGCTGCCAACCTGTTTGCCGACGGGTTTTCCATGGCGGCAGCCAACTACACCGGTTCCAAATCCGAAATCGAGGATTACGCCCGCCTCAAGGCGGTCGAGGAAAAGCACATCGCCGTGGCGCCAGATGGCGAACGAGAGGAAATCCGGCAGATTTTCCGCGCCAAGGGTTATGACGGACCAGACCTGGAAACCCTGGTCGAGCTGGTTTCCTCCAACAAATCCATCTGGATCGAAACCATGATGCAGGCCGAATACGGTCTGTCGAACACGGCGCGATCGCCAATGAGGGCAGCGCTTTACACCTTCGCCGCCTTCGTTCTGTTCGGCTCGATCCCACTGCTGCCGTTCGTCATTCCGGTGCCAGCCAGTGCAGAAACCGCGACAATCCTCACGATACTCGCCTTTTTTACCATCGGCTCCCTGAGGGCGCGCTGGTCGCAGCGGCATTGGTTTTCCTGCGGGCTGGAAACAAGCGCAATCGGCACCCTGGCCGCGGGCATTGCCTTTGCAGTCGGATACGGCCTGCAAACGCTGCTCGGCTGACGGTTCGATAATGCCTAAGTGGCCGGGGAAAGAAAGTTGACCCCGAGGTCTTTCAGCTTGCCGTCGATCAGCTTCGCCACTTCCGGATCGAGCACAATCTTGCGCGGATAGAGCGGATTTGCCCGGTCCGGCAGTACAGGCACATGCCAGCCGTCAGTCGTTTCCAGAAAATGGTCGATCCCTGCTTCGCCCCAGAAACGGTGGAACCCGGCCAGAACACAATCCAGGTAACTTTGCAGGATCGGATGTTTGTCCGTGCCCCAGCGGCAATGTTCTGGCGCAGCTCTGAATAGAAACAGTTCGTCAGGCCCCGGCCGCATTGACGCGTCGCAACGAAATGCGCCGCCGACAGCTTCGACCTTCAGGTATCGTTTCTCGCGCAGTTCCAGCTCGGCAAGGCGGGTCTTGGGTTCACGCGCCATCACCCCCAAGATGCGTGATCCTTCCTTTTCCCGTACAGTCAGGGCGCAGCGCCCCTGGCCGTCCGGGCTCTCGCCGCACACCTTCCATTCCCGCACCCAACCGTGGAGGGTTCCGGGCGTCACTTCAACGCCAGCGGGAATAGTGTCAATATTGACTAGGGAACCATAACCAAAATATGTGATCGTCATCTGGTGCTTGTCTAGCGCTTGTATGTTTTTCTTAGATTGTTTCCGAGGGTTTCATGATCGTTCCGTCTCTTACCCAGCAGGATATCGACCTCATGAGGGACGATACTCCGGGTGTACGTCAGCTCATTCACTTTAACAATGCGGGAACGGGGCTGGCCCCCACTCCTGTTCTTGAAGCAGTTAAGCAGCATCTTGATCTTGAAGCGACCCTCGGCGGATATGAAGCCGCAGCGGCCGCCAAGACCGCAATGGACACCTTTTATACGTCTCTGGCAGCTTTGATCGGCAGCAAACCGCAGGAAATAGCCTATATCGAAAATGCCACCCGGGCCTGGGACATGGCTTTTTACGGCATCGACTTCCGCGAAGGAGACCGGGTTGTCACCGGCCGCGCCGAATACGTCTCCAACTACGTTGCCCTGCTGCAGATGAAACGCCGCAAGGGGATCGAGATCGATATTGTCGAGGACGACGAATTCGGGCAAATCGACCTGAAGGCCCTGAAAGCCGCGATTGGTCCGAAAACGCGGCTCATCGCCCTTACGCACGTCCCGACCTTTTCCGGACTGATCAATCCTGCTGAAGAGGTTGGAGAGATCGCGCGGCAAACGGGTGTCCTTTATCTTCTCGACGCGTGTCAGTCCGCAGGGCAGATCCCGCTGAATGTCAACGAAATCGGTTGCCATATCCTGTCCGGCACCGGGCGCAAATATCTGCGCGGTCCGCGCGGCACCGGATTTCTCTACGTCAGCGACGCCGTGCTTGACCAGGTAGAACCGCCGTTTGTCGATCTTCAGGCAACGGAGTGGATCGACGAGGATCGTTATGAACTTGTTCCCCACGCACGCCGTTTCGAAACCTGGGAACGCTATGTCGCGGGGCAGATCGGCCTGGGTGTTGCCGTCAGCTATGCCATCGGCTTCGGCATGGAGCGGATCGGCAACAGGATCTGCGGGCTTGGCGCTCAGCTCCGGTCTGAGCTATCTGCACTTCCCGAGGTAACCCTTCACGACAAGGGCCAGCGCAAGGGCGGCATCGTCACGTTCTCGCTGGCCGGTGAAAGCCCGGCACAGACCAAGCTACGGCTCGGGCAAGCCGGTATCAACGTTTCGGTCAGCCAGGCCAGCTCAGCCCGGATCGACTTGCCGCTCCGGGGTCTTGATGCCGTGGTGCGGGCGTCGGTCCATGCGTTCAATTGCGAAGAGGAAATTGAACGCTTTGTTAAGTGTCTCGGTAGTTTTCGCTAGGTGAGCACCCCAGAAAAGCGTCTCCCCCACCCGGTGTTAAAGTTCTTCGGCTAAACAGCTGTCGCATCCGGGTAAGAGGGGATGGCGGTTTCTTGTTCCGTTTAAAGAAAAAGACGTCTGAAGCAACACATCCAGGGCTGGAGGCTCCAGAAGCCGGCCGGCAGATCACGGTGTGGATCTACAGCCTTGCCGCGCTCGTGATTTTCCTGTCGACCGCTTCCCTCACCTTCATTGCCCACATGGCCTGGGGCGAAGCCGACAGGCGCGCCCTTGAAGCCGAGCAGATGCGCCTGACCAACACCTTGAAGGACATCCACCGCCAGGTCGCGCGAGACCAGGTGACGATGGCTCAGTGGGACGATACCTTCAACGCCCTTCAGGCCCCTCTGGACCGCGAGTTCATCGAAGACGAGCTGATCGGCGACCTTTGGGAAGATTTCAACCTCGACCGGACTTTCGTCGTGATGCCGGACGGGACCTTGATCGCGCAGGCAATAAGGGACGATGTCCTGATTGAAAATCGGCAATTGCCGGCCGAAAATCTTGTTCGGAAGCTTGCCGAACAGACGGCTGCGGCTTTCGGGAAGCGGCAGGACGGTTCCAACTCCGTTTTTGCCGAATGGTACATGCCGCAGTCCGCGTTGCTGGAAACGTCTCAATCCGCCTTTGCCCTGATCGACGGATCCCGAGCATTCCTCAGCGCCATACCGGTTCTACCCGATGAAGGTCATGTCCGGCTGGAAGGCGACTATCCGGCAATCCTGGTCAATGCCGTCTACATAGATCAGGACTGGCTGACCGGACTGAACGAACAACTCGGCTACAGGGATTTCCGGTTTTTCCCAGGTGAACCTGAACGCAAGCACCCAACGAATTACCTTGTGCAGGCGGCAGACGGGTCCACGTTCGGCTATTTCAAATGGGACCATTCCAAACCGGGTCGCGAAATCTGGATCATGGCCCTGCCGCTGATCGTCCTGTTGGCATCCATCATCGCAATCGTCGCCTTCGCGCTTGCAACGAAGATCAGCCGTCTGTCGGCCTCGCTTGAAGAAAGCGAACGGAAGAACCGCCACTTTGCGCGACACGACGCTCTGACAGGGCTGCCGAACCGGCATCATTTTTCCGACTGCCTCACTTTCTCGCTGGATGGCCTGCCGGATCGTGGATTTGCGATATTTGCTTGTGATCTCGACCGCTTCAAACCGGTGAACGACACATATGGGCATGAAGCCGGTGACCGGGTCATCTGCACTGTTGCCGACCGTATGCGGCTTCTGGTCGGCAAGGATGGTGTCGTCAGCCGGATTGGAGGAGACGAATTCATTGTCCTCTTCACCAAGCATACAGACAGGGACAGGCTTGCAGCACTGGCCGAGGAAATCCGCCGGTCGATTGCCGAGCCGATAGACATTGGTGGAGGTCAACAGGTCGACATCGGTGTCAGCATCGGCATTGCCAGCGCGCCAGAGTCCGGCACAAGTGAGAAAGATCTGATCCGCATGGCCGACATGGCGCTTTACCGGGCGAAGGAAAAGGGCCGCAATGCTTATGAATTTGCGGGCCCGCACAGTCTCGAGGCTGCCAAGGCCCGCAAGCAGATGGACCTGCAAGCATTTCCGGCGTAACGCTAACGCGCACTGCCGGAATCATCAAATTACATTGTCATTAATACTATAAAACGCTGAGCCCACCGGGAATATACCTTACTAAAACTCTCAAGTTTTTTAGTACTCCCACTTCCTGTTAAGGTATTCGTTGATACAATCACTTTACTCTTTAGTGGCAAGAATTCAGAATAACAGGCAAAGACCCAATCGGGATCGCAACTTGACCGAGTTTCGGCGTAGATATAGCGACCAGGCCGCGAAAATTCCCCGGCAGCATATTTCCCGGCTGGCGTTTCTGCTTGCCGGATTGCTGATTGCCGTCACGTCTGTTTCGTTGCTGTTCGTCGGTTTCGTTGCCTCTCAAGCTTCCCGGCAGCAGGCCATCGCCAACGAGCAACGTCTGTTCCAAAGCGCGCTGGCAGATCACCTTCGCACCATCGTTCGCGAGCAGATCGGCATCGCGTCGTCGGACCAGTCGGTGCTCAAGCTGGTGCGCAATTTCGATCCCGACTACGTTCGAAGCAGCTTCGACACCCTCTGGTCAACCTATCGTCACAGCAAGGTTATGCTGATTTCCGGAAACGGAGATGTTCTGGCTGAATCCTTCGCCGACTATACCCACATCATCCGGCGTCCGGTTTCCGAAACGCCGGAGCTTGAAATTGTTCATGAAAAACTGAAGGCGCTATACCTGCAAAACCGCGTGCGGGTGCCTGGCGGTTTCGGTCACAAGTCCCTGCAAGGAGCAGATCCCGGGGAATATGCCGTCATGGGTTTTGTCCATATCGACGGCAAACCGGCCATATTCGGCGCAATGCCGATCATTCCGGACGACTATGAAGAGACTTTGCCCGACGGGCCTCCCACCGTGCTGCTGTCAGCCCATTATGTTGACGCCTACTTGCTCGGCCAGCTCAACGCGCAGCTGAATTTCGCCAATTTCGGTTTTGAGGAAGATGCAGGCGTGCCCGGCAAAGGGCCGCGCCATCTTGTCAAGGATCAGAATGACAACCCGCTCGGAACCTTTCGCTGGGACAGCCAGACCGTCGGCGAATCTATCTGGCCAACCATCGTCCCTGTCATCGTGGTTCTGAGTGTTGCCCTTGGCGCCCTCGCCTTCGGCATTGCCTGGCGGATCGGCCAGCTGACCACATCCCTTCAGGCGAGCGAACACCAGAACAGGTACCTCGCTCTGCACGATACGTTAACGGGGCTCGCTAACCGCCTGCAGTTCAACCGTGTCCTGGAATCCTCGGTCAAAACCTTGCCGGACAAGCCCTTTGCCGTCATTCACTGCGATCTGGACAAGTTCAAGGCGGTGAACGACACCTTCGGGCATGCCGCGGGCGATATCGTCATCAAGACCATGGCGGAGCGCCTGAGCAAAGCCGTCGGCAAACCCGATCTGGTTTGCCGTATCGGCGGCGACGAATTCATGGTGATCTATCGTGGCAGTGTTGTGCGGGAAACCTTGAACACACTTTGCCGAGCTCTTGTTGCTGCCGGCGAATTGCCCGTACCGATCTCAAGTGGCGATATTGCGCAGATCGGCCTTAGTGTCGGCATCGCGATCGCCCCGGAGGACGGAACGACTTCCGAACAACTCGTCACCCGATCGGACGCCGCGCTATACCAGTCGAAGAAACTCGGCCGGGGCCGGTATTCCTTCTATTCCGATTCACTCGATCTGGAAGTCGGACCGGACGGCGTGTTGACTGACCCTGAAGACGAGCTGCTGCGCCGGGCAGCGTCAGGGCCTGCAGAATGAAACCGCTGCGGGACAAGTTGCCCCGCAGCGGCTCCTGACTTTCTGAATTGCCGCCGAACTACCCGCGCAGACGCTCGGTCGGTTCACGCATCGTGACGAGTTCTTCAGCAGCGGTCGGATGAACGGCGATCGTCCTGTCGAAGTCGGCCTTGGTCGCGCCCATCTGCAAGGTTATGCCGAGGATCTGAGCCAGTTCGCCGGCGTCCGGTCCCATGATGTGGACACCGAGCACTTTCTGCGTATCTGCATCGACGATCATTTTCATGAGCATCTTTTCATCGCGGCCCGACAAGGTGTGCTTCATCGGACGGAAGCTGGACTTGTAGATATCCAGATTGGGCGTCCGCTGCAGTGCTTCTTCCTGTGTGAGACCGACCGTGCCCATTTCCGGCTGCGAGAACACGGCAGTGGCAATCAGGCTGTGGTCGACCGTCCAGGGCTTGTTGCCGAAGACCGTGTCTGCAAAGGCATGGCCTTCCCGGATCGCAACCGGCGTCAGGTTAGCCCGGTTGGTGACGTCGCCAACGGCATAGATGGATGCCACATTGGTGCGGGAGTCCGCACCAACCTTGATCGCACCCGCCGCATCCATCTCGACACCGGCCTTCTCAAGACCGAGGTCACGGGTATGCGGGTTGCGGCCGATGGCGAACATGATCTGACCTGCGTCCAGCGCAAGCCCACCCTTGGTGTGACCTGTCAGAGTGCCGTCTGCCGCCTTCTCGATCCTGGAGAACGTGTCGTTGAGCACCACCTTGATGCCCTTCTTCTCCATTTCCTGGCGAACCGCGGTCCGAAGCTCACCGTCGAAGCCGCGCAGAATTTCCTCTCCGCGATAGATCAGCGTCGTATCGACCCCCAGCCCGTTGAAGATACCGGCAAACTCGACCGCGATGTAACCACCACCGGCAACCACGATCTTGCTCGGCAGTTCGGCAAGGTGAAAGGCTTCGTTCGAGGTGATGACATGCTCGCCACCCGGCAGACCTTCGTCCACGTTCGGAGACGCGCCGACAGCCACGAGAATATATTTCGCGCTCAAGGTCTGTCCGGTGGACAGCAGGCGGACGGTGTGGGCATCTTCGATCACCGCGCGGCTGTCGTGGACTTCCACGTCGGTCCGCTCGAGATTGCGCCGGTAGATCCCTTCGAGGCGCGTGATCTCCTGATCCTTTGCCGCAACAAGCTTGTCCCACGAGAAGGCGCGTTCGCCGACCGTCCAGCCGAAGCCTTCCGCATCTTCGAATTCTTCGGAAAACTTCGAGGCGTAGACAAACAGCTTCTTGGGCACACAGCCGCGAATGACGCAGGTACCGCCGTAACGGTACTCCTCGGCGATACCGACCCGGGCGCCGTGTGTCGCGGCAATTCTGGCAGCGCGTACGCCGCCGGAGCCGCCGCCAATAACAAAGAGATCGTAATCGTAGTCGGTCATCAGTGCCTCATCGTGATCAAAAGTCCGCCGGCTGCCGTCCGGCAGAGCCTTGCCAGCCCCGCAGATAGGCAACCGAAGCTGCGGTACAAGTCCGGATGCCCGGTCGGGCCAGGCCATCAGGGACAGCCAAAACGGGCCATTTCCAAAAGAATTGGGCCGCTTGCGCGGCCCGAAAGCCGGACATGACCCCGGCCTCACTTATTCGTGTGAAAGGCGTGTTCCCTGCCATCGGCATGGCCGACGCGGGAGCCCTGCCCTTACTGAGCTGCGTTCAGCTTGGCCAGTTCTTCCTGAACCATGGTCACCATTTCGGTGGAAACCTTGTCCTGCCATTCACGGGCAGCACCAACGGAATACTGCGTGATGGTCGGGATCTTTTCGGTCAGCTTCTGGCCGAGTTCCGTGCTGTAGAATTCAGCCAGCTGGTTCAGCTCTTCTTCGGTGAAGGCGTCTGCCCAGGCCTTGTAAACCAGATTGTTGAGCTCGGTCCGCTTCGGCGCCAGCGTCAGCGCGACATTCTGAACGACTTCGGCGATTTCTTCCGCACGGGTCGGGTCGGACTGAATGAAAGCCGTCCGGGTCTGTTCAGCAAGGATCGGAAGAATATCGTCAAATGGTTCCAGGACCTTGGTAACAACGGCAACCTGCTTGGCTGCGGCAAGGTGGCTTTCAGAAACGGCATCCTGTGCGGCTGCGCCCGAGGCGACAAAACCAGCGGCCATCATGGCTGCGCCCAATACAGCTGCCCGCGGGAAAGATTTGATAAGCTTCATTTTTCTACTCCTAGGCGGCTTTCATCTTTAGTCTGGAAAGCCAAATCCACACCACTTAGATGGGCAAGACGGTCTTTACCCCATCTGTGCCGGCCACGTAAGCTTTTGTTGCAAGTTCAATGAAGAGGCCGTGTTCGACAACCCCCGGGATGGCAACCAGCCGGTCGCCCAGGGTCTGGACCTCGGGTATGCTTTCAAGCTGCGCATCCAGGATGAAGTGACCTCCATCCGTGACGAAAGGCTGAGCCGATCCGCCGCGCAAAGCCATGTTCAACGGCAGTCCAAGATCCCCAAACACTTTCAGGATCGCGCGCCGCGTTGCTTCCAGACCGAAGGGAACGACTTCGATCGGCAGGGGAAAGCGGCCAAGCGTCGCAACTTCCTTGCTGCCGTCTGCAATGACGATCATGTTGGCCGACGCTGATGCCACGATCTTCTCGCGCAGCAAGGCTCCTCCACCACCCTTGATGAGCGACAGGTGCGGGTCCAGTTCATCGGCGCCATCGACGGTCAGATCAAGTTCCGGCAATTCATCAAGCGTGGTCAGGCGAATGCCGAGGCTCGACGCCAGTTCCCGAGTGCGCTCCGAAGTCGGCACACCGATAACGTCCAGGCCATCCTGTACCCGACGGGCAAGTGCATGGACGAAGAATTCCGCGGTCGAACCGGTCCCAATTCCAAGACGCATTCCGGATGTGACATCGTCGGCAGCGCGCTCCGCCGCCAGTTTCTTGTACTGGTCGCTCATTTACCGTTCCTAGGGCCAACCTGTCGGCGGAGAAGACCAAGCAATCATCTCCATCCGGCCGCCGGGTGCTTAACATGGCCGGCGTCCGCCGGTCCAGTGACATTCCCCCTCTTCAACGGGGAAACACCGCCATAGTGCCCATATCCGCGGTTTATTAACCATCATTTCAGACCAACAATAGATAATGCTTTCAATTGTCTAGGGTTTGGAAAGCACAGAATCAAATGAACATTCTTCGACTTAGACCAAGGCAGAAAGACGAATACAATAATTTAAACAACAAGATACCTGCCCCTGAGGAAACTGACAATACTTCCGGAAACCAGCCGGAAGCGCAGCTGGCGGCCAGCCAGATGAGCTTCGTTCTGGACAGCCTGGAAGACGATCTGCAAGTCGCGGCCAAGACCATCAACGCCGCGGCGGAGAAGGTGCAGGACCGGCTCGTCAGTCAGATGGACAAGCTGGAGACCATCCGCAGCGACAGTCAGTCTCTTGCGGACCAATCGGCCGTTGCCAATGAGAACGCTTCGGGACTGGCCACGTCCATTCAGGATCTCACCACCTCCAGCAGCGAAATCGGACAGCAGGTCGGTGTGTCCAACCAGTTGGCACAAGAGGCCCGCGACGTCGCGGCCCAGGTCAACCAGGGTGTTCTGGAGCTCAAGAACGCGATCGATGACATTGCCAATGTCGTCAGCCTGATTTCGGACATTGCCAAGCAAACAAACCTGCTGGCCCTGAACGCCACCATCGAAGCTGCCCGCGCAGGCGAAGCCGGCCGTGGCTTTTCCGTTGTCGCGAGTGAGGTGAAGGCGCTGTCGGTGGAAACCCAGTCGGCAACGGAACAGATTGTCGCCAACATCGACCGCCTCAACCAGTCCGCGGAACTCAGCCTCGGCTCGGTCAACCAGATCATCGATGTTATCGGCAGGATACGGCCCAGCTTTGCCGCTGTCGAAGATGCGGTTCAGACCCAGGTTGAGACCACGAACCGGATCGGTGACCAGGCACAGCAGACGGCGGACTTCGTTCAGGAAGTGCTGCGCACCGCGCAGACAATTACGGAGTCTGCTGCGGCAGCAGAAGAAGGAGGCATGCTGGCGCGCGAAACCGGTGCGGAAATGAGCACGGCTTCCAAAGCGCTGCAGTCCCGCTTCACCATGATGATCCGGCAGACCGAAATCGGCGATCGTCGTCAGCACGACCGATTGCCGATCAAGATTTCCGGATCGGTGACAGCAGGCGGAACATCCGCACAGATCGAGACCCACGACATTTCGGAAGGCGGCACGCTGTTCCGGCCCGAAGGTGGCTCCAACTTGAAACAGGGCATGAATGCCCGTCTTGATCTCACCGGGATCGGCCAGGTGGAAGTCCGCATCGTCGCCGTTTCCGAACATGGTTGCCACGGTTGCTTCGTCAACAAGGATGCCGGGTTCCAGGCGGCCCTGGAGCGCAAGATCGCATCCATTCATGAAAGCCACGCTGCCGAAGTGGAACGCGTCCAGACAGGGGCTTCACGCATATCCAACGCGATGGAAGATCTCATCGCGCAGCGTCAGCTGACCATGGACGACCTGTTCGATACCAATTACCAGCACATAGCCGGCACCAACCCGCCGCAAGTGTCGACGCGCGCGTTGGCTCATCTGGAAAAGATCCTGCCAACGATCCAGGAAGAAATCCTTGGCAAATGCAAAGGTATGGCCTTTTGTGCCTCGGTCGATCGCAACGGCTATCTGCCGGTACACAATCTGATCTACTCGAAGCCGCAAAAACCGGATGATGTTGCCTGGAACACGGCCAACTGCCGCAACAAGCGCATCTTCGATGACCGGGCCGGCCTCAGCGCGGCGCGCAACACGCGCCCCTTCCTGATCCAGTCCTATGCCCGGGACATGGGCGGCGGCAATATCGTCTGGATGAAGGAGATCGACGCGCCGATCATCGTTCAGGGCCGTCACTGGGGTGGCTTCCGGACCGCGTACAAACTCTAGCGTTTTGATCGCGGAGTATGATGGTCCAGTTTCCTCACAAGAACGGACATGGCACTATGGGCCAACATTAAATGAGATCGTCCAAACGAGAGAATAAACACGTCTTGCACTATCGATAAAATAGTGCCGATCAGGCGCAGGACCCGTTCGAATATTTTCTCTATCTATTGCGAAGCAGCTACCACACTTCGCAATGTCGACTTAGGGAGCCAGTATGGAAGCCCTGCCATTTTTGTGTTTGAGCCTGCCTTGTCATCGGCACCTTACTGACTTGGGCATACATCAGAATTGACTGCATGAACCTCTAAAGAATTAAAATAATAATTAATCAAAATAGTCAAAAATTTCATTGAAATTTGTAGTTACTTGAACCTGTATTACTCCACTATCAAAACCTCCCGCACCATTAAGAGCGACTTCATAAAGATATACAATTGATCCAGATTTCGAGAACTCAAAAAGGTACGACGACATGCTTTCTGAGTAATTCTTTCGTGCCAATATTCTACACTTATCGAAACCTTCTGGAAAATACCGCAAAAATGGTTCGACCACAGCATCGAAATTATCTTTAGGCGCCGAAATAATATTGTCAATTACGCCTATAAAATCTTCATAACTACCAGCCAAAAGCTTTTCACTGCTTCTTTTTACGTCTTCATGATCACTGTCCAACATTCCGTAGCAATCAGCTCGTGCTGACCCGATAGCTAAAGTTGACGCCAAGATTGCGGCTATCAACATCGGATATTTCATGTTCTTTCTCTCTTTCATAAACCAGCGACCGCGCAAGACTATTGGCATTGTTAGCGAGTAAATCATCCTGCGGGTAGTCTTTCACTGGCATTAAAAATGCGAAGTTACCGGCGTGACAAACCGCAAAACTATGTCAGGAAAAATGCGCGGATTGGCTGCATACCCAGCCACACGCTCACTGTATAAGGTGAAGCCATTTCGCGTCGTTTATGGGTCAATGCCATTTAACTTTCCAGCTCTGCCCATCACGCCCCTTGCGGCGGAGCGGCTATGCAGCTAGGCATTTAAGGCGGCCTGCGTTCGGGTGAATGCAGGCCTTTCCCACATTCCGGGGCCGGTTTACCTGCCCGCAATCATGCCTTTCAGCATGAATGCGTTCTTGCCGTCCCGCTCCTGCATTTCAGAGGGTCTCATGTCCGTTCTGGTTTTCGATCTGGATGGCACGCTGGTGTCGTCCATGGAAGATCTCGTCGCCACCTTGAACGTCGTCATGACCTCCGCAGGACATTCGGCCATTCCCCAGGACAACGTCGCCAACATGGTCGGCCTTGGTGCAAAGGTGCTGATCCAGCGCGGCCTGGAATTCAACGGCATTTCCTGGACCGATGAAACCGTGGCGCCGCTCTATGTGCATTTTCTGGAGCATTATGCCGCCAACATCGCGGTTCACACCAAACCGTTCGACGGCGTTGTCGCAGCGCTGGAAAACTTCCGTAAAGACGGATGGAAACTGGCGGTCTGCACCAACAAGGCCGAGCGGCTGACGCATCCGCTGTTGGCTGCACTCGATCTCGCCAGGCATTTCGACGCCGTCGTCGGCGGCGATACGTTTTCCGTGGCTAAGCCGCATGCCGAACCCGTGCATGGTGCCATCCACCGGGCGGGTGGAGAAATCGGCGGTTCCATCATGATCGGTGACAGCGGCACCGACATCGATGCCGCCCGTAACGCCGGCATTCCGGTCATCGCGGTCGATTTCGGCTATACGGTCGTGCCGGTCCGGGACCTTTCCCCGGACCGGGTCATTTCGCACTTCGACGAGCTGGCTGGTGCCGTCGCTTCGCTCAAGTCCTGAGGCTGGTTCTGTCAGACATCAGAATGTCCTGATGGCATCGCCCAGGGTTTCACGGATTTCTTCCCGGCGCACGGATAGTGCCGCAATTTCCGTATCGACATCCTCGATCCGGGTTTCGCTTTCCTCCAGCTTTCGGGCGGCACGCTTGTAGAGATCGGCCCCCGGCTCCAGAGCCGCCAGGTTGGCCCGGTGGCGTTCCTGGTCCCGGCTCTCCTCATCCTTTTCCAGCCGCAAGCGCTGGATCTGGCGCTCGATCTGGGCGATCTCGTTCTGCAGCTCAGACAGTTCCTTCAGCTTTGCAGCGGTTTCCTTGTCCGGCGAGCGCCTGGAGAGATAAAGCAGCTGGTTCGCATCGGTGGAGATCAGTGAATAAGTCTCCGACAAGGTCCGCTCCTGCAGGGCGGAAACCGTTTCCGTTGCTCCCGCTGGCACTTCCACCTTCAAACGGTGGTGCGTTGCGGTGCTGTCCAATTCCTGTTCGGAGGAAAACTGCCACCCGGGACGTTTGGCATGCTCGATGACGATCGTGCGGTCACCGTCCGGGGCTCCCTTGATCGCATATTGCGTCGAGGATCGCTCGCGCACCATCGCGTTCAGAACCCCGTCATTGACCTTGATCGAGACGATCTGGCTGTCTGCAGATGTTGACTGTGCAATCCTGACCTTCTTGTCGGTCGCAAAGCTTGCCATGCGGCTTTCGCCCGAAGGCATGCCGCTGATCTGCGCGTCGCCGACATATCCTTCCTTTTCGTCATAAACCGTCAGGATGCCCTGCGGCAGGCTGGTTTCGGTCTCGTTCTTGATCAGAATTGCAGCAATGGGATGCTGCAGGCCGCTTTCCGGCTGGAATACGGAAACCGTTTCGGCGGATACGACCTTGTCGACGATCGGCGCCGACAGGGTTTCCCCGCTTTCAAGGTCGACAGGCCATGGAATTGTGAAGGACGCGGTGACCGCGCCTTCGCTCACCTCGCCGACATTGGCAGCGGCCATGTTGAGAACCATTTCCGGCGCAACCGCCGAGCCAATGAAGCTGGAACGCGCCGCGCCCGGCATGCGGGCCTCGCTCTCGGCAACATCAAACTGCGGTTCCGCCCCCATGTCGACAGGAGGCACGTAGCCACTGGACACATCCACCGGCACTTCCTGCCGTTGCTTCCAGTAAAGATCGTGGAGCCGCTGTTTCAGCGTTACCGGAGCGCCGGAAGACAGCGTTATCCTGACATCGTCCCAGTCCTCGCCGCTGGCGTTTTCAAGTACGGCCCAGGCCTGCAGCCGGGCCTTGTCATCAGCCATCGTCACCACGCGGTAAGCCGTCTTCCAGATGGGCGCCGGCACGACGTAGGAAACCGCAACCTCGCGTTCGCCCTCGCCTGCCACTTTCAAGGCAACGGTTCGCGCGCCGTCCGACTTGCCGTTGCCAACGGCCGACAAGGCCTTTGCAACCTTCTGCTGAATGTCTTCATCGAGAAACGTGACTTCGGTATCTGCGGACAGGCCGACACCGGTGATGCGACCATCACTGAGAACCGAAATGACAAAGGACTGCCCCCTGTCGCCGTCATCCTGCGCCGACACGCCGAGAACGAGCCCCTCGACCGTGGACCCGGCCTTTTCCAGACGCACGCGGGTCCCTTGCAGTTTTGCCAGAAGGCGTGCGGGCGACTGCAGGTCCTCAACGGTGAATGGCAGGTTCTTGAAGGTTTCCGCCAGCGGGTTCGGGCCGGGAAGAGTAATGCCCTCGACAACGCCTGCCTCGTCGAACACGACAATGCTCTTCAGCACATCGTTCACCTGTTCGAGCGGGACCGTCATGTTGATCAGACCGCTGCTGTCAATATCCGCCTTGCGCACCACTTCGGCGAGACCACCCGAAGACAGCGTGATGCTGGTAATGGGCCCATTGTCGGCGCCAAACGCCCCGGCAGGCAGGAAAAGGCCCACGAGTGCGAGAGAAGAAACGCGTGCAATCATTTAAAAACACTCCAAAAAACAGTCAGCGGAAACGATCGTCTGCTTTAAATACGGCCTTTTCGCGAAGACTGATAACGGCTCCTGACATAATCTGTCACGCGATACGACAGCCTTCCGGATCCGACCGCTTGATGAATACCTCACCAAACGGAAGACCGCGCCGACAGGAAACCGCCCCACATGACGGCACCCCCGATTTTCCAGACATTGCCGGTCAGACGACAAATATTTTCGCCCGGGACAGCGGGTCACCTCTTTCCGTCGCATCAACACAAAAAGCAATTAGCGACGACCGGCGAACACAGTAAGCAGACGTCGGCTCCAGAAAAAGGGTGTTGCGCAAGCCGTTGATTTGCCCTAGATACGCGCCACCAGCCGCCAAGGCATGGGCGATTAGCTCAGCGGGAGAGCACTCCCTTCACACGGGAGGGGTCACTGGTTCAATCCCAGTATCGCCCACCATTTTCCTTTGATTACCTCCAGATCCGGTTTCCGCAATTTTCACTACTTTGCCGTGATCCGATTCACCACAATTGCAACTCTTGCCAGAAATCTGGGCAAATTCTCCTGAAAACCAGCCCTGCAAAAGGTGAGCGTGTATATTGGTCAGATCCGTTCCGTTGAGCGGATCCTGATGATCGGGCGAACCGGAAGTGATCCGGTTTCGTGTTGCCCGCCAGCAAAGCCCTGGCTCCGGCACTGGGCATGGATGACATGTTTCGCTCCGCGACCAAAAAAGCTGCGGCACTTTTCCTGTTGTTTGCGGTCCTTGCGCCCGCAACGGTCGCTCGCGCGCAGTCCTCGCAGAACATCCAACTGCCGTCAGCTCCTCTGCTCACCGACGAGCAACAGCGGCTCAATCAATCGCTTCTGCAGCAGCAGATGTTGATTCTGGAACTCGAGCGACAACGACTGGCGCAGGAAAGGCTTGAACTGGAAGAAGCGCAGCGCGTTCAGCAATTGCGCGAAGAAAGAGTTCGCCTTTTACAACTGGAAAGACAACGCCGGCTGGGCCAGCCGCAAAACAGGTCTTACTATCGGCGCCAGCAATACCAGCGCGAAGACTACCGGCCGCAGCGGGGCCAGCCACAACAATACCAACGCCAGCAATTCCAGTCACAGCAGTTCCGACGGCAATAAGCTCTTTCGAGCAAGAAATTCAGGTTCAATCCCCAAGGTAATCCGGACAGTTTGGCTTGTCGGCCTGCCTTTGAGACCCCTTCCTGCTATTGTTCTTCAAGTGATTCCCGAAGAGCAGATAGAAGATGGCCACGCAAACCGCTCCAAATCCTTTACGCGAAAAGCTCGTCAAGGGGCTGTCCTATCATCAGTCAGGTGAGATTGAAAAGGCGCAGCGGTGCTACAAGCTGGTATTGAAAAAGGCGCCGACCAATCCGGATGCGCTCAATCTGCTAGGCGTGACCTACAGGCAATTGGGATCGCCCAAAAAGGCCGTTGAATACATCCAGAAGGCGATTGCCCAGAACCCGAACCAGGCGTCGTTCTATGCCAACCTCGCCCGAGCGATGATGGACATCGGAACGGATTCGGAAAGCATGCTCGCCGTTTCGGAAAAAGCCCTGTCGCTCAACCCGAAAGAGCGCGAGGCACTCAACATCAAGGCAATTGCGCTGACCGGGCTGCAACAGTTTGAAGAAGCGGAAGCAATCTTCAAGAGCTTGCTTGTCTCCAATCCGAACCATGGTGAAGTCTACACGAACTATGGCCTGCTTCTGCGCAAGAACAACCGATTTGAAGAAGCGCTCACCTTCTTCAAACGCGCGGAAATGCTTGCACCGGACAACGTGGAAAACTGTATCGAACAGGCCCGTTGTCGCCTTGAACTGAAACAGTTCGACGCCTCGCTCGAGGCGATCGACAAGGCCTTGGAGCGCTTCAAGAACAACCCGCTCCTGCTCCACGAAAAGGCCCGTATCCTGTTCTCGATTTCCAGGGCACACGAGGGCTTGAAATACGCCGAAGAGGCCGTCAGAGGCACACCGGGCAACTATCACTGCAAGGTTACGCTCGGGGTTCACTACCTCATGCTCGGCCGCGGACAGGACAGTATCGACATTCTCCAGAAGGCAAAGGAGGAAGCACCTGGCGGCGTGATTTCCGGCCTCGACTGGAACCTGTCGCTCGCCTATCTGTCGATGGGCAACCTCGAAACGGGTTGGGACATTCACGCGGCCCGCTTTGAAGACAAGAAAGCAACCTCCCAACGACGTGAGTTTCCAAAGCCGGAATGGGAAGGCGAGGATATCTCGGACAAAACGGTGTTGCTGTGGGGCGATCAGGGGCTTGGTGACGCGCTCAAGTGCGGCACGATGTTTCTCGATATCCAGGCGCGAGCGAAAAAGCTCATTCTCGAAGTGTCGGCGAAGTCGGTTCCCTTCTTCCAGAATTCGTTTCCGGAGATCCTTGTCAGGCCCGGCACGCCAAAGGACGACCAGGCCCCGGAGGATGCGGATTACGACATAACGGCCAACATGGTCGATCTAGCGCGCTATTTCCGGCGGGATTTCGAGAGCTTCAAGAAGGCCCCCTACCCGGTTTACAAATTCAACCAGGAAAAGGCCCGCGAATATCTCGGCAGGCTGCCGGACGCCGACAAGAAACCGATTATCGGCGTCTCCTGGCGCTCACGGAACCTGGAAAAATACCGCGCGCGCTATTACCTGTCCGCGCCTGATTTTGCGCCGATCCTTGATGCTGAAGACGCGATCTACGTCAATCTTCAGTACATGGCCCTGCAAAAGGAGCTCGACTTCCTGGTGGCCCGCTCGGAAGGAAAGTTCACCTATTTCCCGGACGTCGATCTCTTCAACGACCTGATGGCGGCCGCCGACCTGACCGCCATTTGCGATGTTGTGGTTTCGGCAAATACCAGTGTTGCAGACATGGCGGGCATTCTTGGCGTTCCCTGCGTGCGCTTCGGCCCGGTGGAACCCGCCCTGTTGCTCGGCCAGGCCAATCCTCCCTGGTATCCAAGCATGAAGTACATCTACATCGACGAGACGCATCCGACGGTGGAGATGGTACCGCAGGTCATTCAGGTCATGCGTGAAGAACTGGCAGCCGGTTATCCTGGCAAACGGAACGAACGGCTGGGCCTGTAGAAAGCTTTGCAGGCGCTGCCAGTGAACCTGCGGCAAAGCAGTGCGAACGTTTGTTGAACTGGCCGCTCCGCCTTAGCGAGCCTTTCTGGCAATCGCAACAAGCGTATCGGTCGCGTCGATCTTGCGGAGCGCAGCCTCGTAAGCCGACCTGAGTTCCGGTGTTTCCAATGCGGACAGGCTTGACTTGTGGCCACCGGGCTTGCCGTTGGCAAGCCAGCCGAGATGGTTGGAAAGCGGATACCGCTGCACCCCTTCAATCACGACATCCGCAAAGCCGGCAGCGACAAGCAGCCGCCTCAGGCTTTCGCGTGTGTGGAGAATAAGGTGCTGGCTCCAGAGGGTGAAATTCTTGAAAGCTTCGTTCTGAAGATTGGACAACAGGAAATCGGAAGCATGCGGAACCTCGACAATCAGTGTTCCGGTGTCCGTCAGCAGTGCGCGCAACTCTCGCAAGGTTGAAAGCGGGTCGGGAAGATGCTCCAGCACATGAAAGGCAAAGACCGCATCCTGCGTTGCCGGAGAGATCTGGTTTGGATTGTCCACGCAGCGATAGCCATCGGCAACCAGCGCCTCGATGTAACCCCTGTGCAGCTCGATCCCCGTGACATCGGCACCACGACTGGCGGCCTCTCTCAGGAAAAGCCCTTTCCAGCATCCAAACTCGGTGACTGTCTTGCCCGTATAAAACTGCTTGTAGGCATCCAGACGCCGGTACTGATCCTGTTGGTATTCGTAGTCCCAGTCGATGCGCTTGTAGAAGTCGTCCTTGCGGTGTTCAGCGCCTTCGTAGGTCTCGTCGCCGACATAGTAATCATTGATATAGACAACACCTGAAACCGTGTCGCGATAGACGGTCAAACCCTCCTTGTCGCGGGTACGGGGTGCAAAAACACTCTGGGTTTCAAGGGATGCAAGGCCGAGCTGCTGCAGCGTATCGAACACCGAAAGGTTCTTTTGCAGTGGGTCTACGGCCATATTTCACCTTCTCAGTCGCAAGGTGCCCGGGGAGCGAAGACGTTTGCAGATTGCACGTATCGCGAACCCCGAACCCAAATTCTTCCATGTCACCACCTGGAGTGATGACGGTCCTGTCAGTTGGCAATCATGCCCCGTGCAATCAGCAGCTCGGAGACTTCATTCAGCACACCGGCACCGCCGGCACTTTCCAGAACCACCGTTGCCGTTGCCTTCACTTCAGCAGGCGCATTGCGCGGCGCGATGCTCAGACCGCAAGCCTTCATGCAGTCGAGATCCGCAATGTCTGCGCCGATATAGGCAATCTCGGACCACTCCAGCCCCTTTTTGGTGCGCCAGTCCGAAAGGGTTTCCATCTTGTCGAACAGATGATGCTTGTAATCCATGGCAAGCTTGCGGGCGCGCTGGACAGCGAGACTGTCCTCTTCCCGATCCAGCATCAGCAACATCATGCCGCGGCCAAGCAGACGGTCGAGACCGATTTCATCATACCGGTTGCAGACGATTGACTCCGTGCCGTCTCGATTGACGAAAACCGTATTGTCCGTGTGCACACCGGCAAAGGCGGTCACAACCGCCCGCAAGGGCTGGGTCTCAGTCTCGGTCAGGAAGCCGGTGAAGGGTTCTGACCGGATGAAAGCCTCGGCCATGTCCCAGTCCTGTGAAGTATCGATCTCGATCCAGGTCGAATCCACCGGAACCAGGATCGTCTTTCCGCAGTAACGGTTGCCCGCTTCCAGGAATTCGGGAACACGCATGGCGTAGACGGCACCGTTTTCCCTGTATCTTGCAGAGATATCCTGCCGGCGAACGCGTTGTTTGCTCGGATCATGGTTGAGACCGACGCCTTCGCCGCTGGGGCCGACTTCCCAGTAGAAGCCATGGTCATCGACCACCGAGATCGCGCTGGTCGCGTTCTTGGCCAGCAACGCTTCCACAACATGATCGACATGATGTGCCTGCGTGAAAGGGGCCGTGCACTGCAGGAAAACCAGAATGTCCGGCGGTTCGCTGACAAGGCTTGGCTCGTTCTGCAGAAGATGGATCAACGCGGACTCCGAGCTCGCGGTCGGTCCGGAAAGTTCGGTCGGGCGCAAAACGGATTTTGCCCCGTATTTCTCACCGACTGTCAGAATTTCCGCTGAATCGCTCGAAACGAATACTTCAGACACGAAACGCGACCCGCGTGCAGCACGCACAGTCCGGCCGACAAGCGGAATGCCGTTCAAGGGCCGGATGTTTTTGCCCGGAAGACCGACGGAACCGCCTCTGGCAGGAATGGCCGCTACTATTTTCATTTTCTGCTCAACCACCTCGGAGAAGCTGGGGTCACTCTGGTTTGCGCGCGAACACGGTTACGAAAGATCCCCAGAACGCCGGCGACACATCCGCGTCGGCCCGTGCCATGCTGTCGAACGTTTCGCGCGTGGCAAAACGCGTTCCGAAATAGGGATATTCGACCATTTCGATGCGGAATCCCGTGTCACGCAGCAGCCTGACAAGAGAATCGTCAGAGAACAGGCTCACATGAGTTGGGTCATGCAGCAACCGGAAACGATCACCGTAGACCCGGGCGGCCGCAGAAGCGAAATTCGGCGTGCCACAAATGAAGTCACCACCCGGTTTCAGGATCTCGAAGATGGTTTCAACAAAGGGGATCGGCTCGTCGACATGCTCGATAACATGGTTGGCGGTCACCACATCGAACGTGCTTGAAGGAAACGTACCCTTCTCCAGAACACCGTGCCGAAGCTCTGCCGAACACCATTGGCGAGCGACCTCTACCGCCTTCTCGGAAGGATCCAGGCCGAAACACTCGTTCTTGCCCGTGAGTTGCTCAAGCAATTCGCCAAGGCCGAAGCCGATATCAAGCACTCGTCCCGGCGACCGTGCGTTGACGTAGTCCGCGATATAGCGAACATCTTCCTTGCGCTGATCACGCTCGGCTTCAATGTCCCTGACCTTGCCGTCCGGATCCGTCTTTGCTTCCCAATAGTCCTGCGGGAGCGGCCGGGCTGGATAAGCCACATAATAGCTCTCCCCCCGGTAAAGATTCAGGCAGCGGTCAATGATGGACATAAATGGCTCTTGAACAAAAAAAGGGCCGACCGGTTCCGGTCAGCCCACCAATACCTCAATCGTCTCACGCCGCCTGCAGCGTGACTTTCCGGCGAAGCTTTTCCGCGATCGGCTTCTCGTCTTCATAGAAGCGCAGAACCCCGTCGCCCCGGACCACTTCCACCCGGCGCACCTGCGAAACCAGCTCAGCGACTTCCGGCATTTCAAGCGACGCCTTCTGGTCGGACCCCCAGTCCGAGCGATCCAGCGTGACATGCCGTTCAATGGAACACGCCCCAAGAGCGGCGGCACAGACGCTTGGCAGGATACCTTCTTCGTGACCGGAAAAACCGATCTTCAGATGGGGGAAAGCGTCCTTCAGGGTCGAAATGCCAAGCAGATTGATCTCGTCATCGCGCGTCGGATAGGTGGAGGTGCAGTGGTACAGGCAGGCGATCTCGCCGCCGGAGCGCTCGATCACGTCAACGAAGCTCTTCACCATTGCCATGTCGCTCATGCCGGTGGAAACCAGCAAGGGCCGGCCACTGCGAGCGCAATACTCCAGGAAATCCCGATCGGTCACCATCGCGGAAGCGACCTTGATATAGGGGGTGTCGTAGTCCAGCAGGAAATCGACTGACCCTTCGTCCCATGGCGAGGCAAACCAGTCGATGCCCAGTTCCTTCGACAGCTTGTCGATGCGGTCGTAGTCGGCCTTGCCGAATTCCAGACCGCGCTTCAGATCGCCGTTCGTTGCGCCGAAGACGTTTTCACGGGGACGTGCCAGCTCTTCAGCGGAATAGACGACGTCGATCGTACGCTTTTGAAACTTGACTGCGTCGCACCCGGCCTCCTTCGACTTGCGGATCATTTCGAGGGCCTGGTCGATATCGCCATTATGGTTGATACCGATTTCGGCAATCACATAGGTTCGACTGTCGGAGATCATGGCTCAGTACCTTGATGTTTGGCCTGCAGCGTTCAAGTGGCCCTGCTGACTTGCCATTTTTAAGACAGATTCTTGCCACTGCAGGCAATGTCTGTCCACCCGCGAACCCCATATTAGGGTGTATTGACCCTGCTTTCTTTGGAAAACCCAAAATAGATCATTAATAAAGCCGCGGGGGCACGTGTTAAACACGCGCCCCCGGCCAAAGATCTAAGCATTAATAACAGATTAAGCCGTTGCCGACTCAGCCGACAAACGCACGCTCGACAACGAACTCTGCCGGCTTGTTGTTTGCACCTTCGGTGAGGCCTGCTTCTTCCAGAAGCGCCTTGGTGTCCTTCAACATGTCCATGGAACCGCAGATCATGCCGCGGTCAACGGCGGGATCGAGCGGCGGCACGCCGAGGTCTTCAAACAGTTTGCCGGACTTGATCAGATCGGTGATACGGCCCTGACGCGGAAAGTCTTCCCGGGTCACGGAGGTGTAATGGACCAGCTTGTCCTTTGCGAACTCACCGATCAGCGGATCGTTGATGGTTTCCTGCACAAGGTCCTCGCCGTATTTCAGCTCGGAAACTTCACGGCAGGTATGGGTCAGGATCACCTGGTCGAATTTTTCGTAGGTGTCCGGGTCACGGATCAGGCTCGCAAAAGGTGCGATGCCGGTTCCGGTGGAGAACATGTAGACGCGCTTGCCGGGGATGAGCGCATCGTTCACCAGCGTGCCGGTCGGCTTCTTCTTCATCAGCACGGCATCACCCGGCTGGATCTTCTGAAGATGAGACGTCAGCGGGCCGTCCGGAACCTTGATGGAGAAGAACTCGAGCTCTTCGTCCCATGCCGGGCTGGCGATGGAATAAGCGCGATAGAGCGGCTTGCCGTCGATCATCAGACCGATCATCACGAATTCCCCGGAGCGGAAGCGGAAGCTCGCCGGGCGTGTCATGCGAAAGCGGAACAGGCGGTCCGTGTAATGCTGGACGGATTTCACTTCCTCGACGAAAGCGCCAGCCGGGGCGGCAGCTTCGAGGTCGGCGGGTTTGGCAAGTACGTTCATGTCAATCTTGGTCCGTATGTCAGCGCTCGTATTAGATTGTGCCTCATGTAGCACTAGTCCAGCCTTGACTTGAAGCAACTGCGATCCACTAAACGCACTTAGTTCAAAAAAATCATTCTAAAAATGTTCAAGATTCCGTCCTACAGGCATTCGCAGGCCTACCCTGACGGGCCATCCGGCGATGCCGGACGGCCACGCCACCTGCATTACACGTCAGCGTCTTTCTTCAATTGTCGTCACGGTTTCCCGAAAGAAATCGAGCTTTCCGTTGTCTTCGTGGCTGAGGATATAGGTGATGCTTTCACATTCGCAGTTCCTGACAGGATAGAAGAACCGTTGCTCGAAACGGGTCAGGAACCATCCCTGCCCCAATGCCTGGGAGGCGAGAGCGAGAATATGTGTTCCCTTCGGAAAAACGTCCTGTGCAAGGCGCTGCAGGACACCAGCCATTTCCTCCAGCCCGGAGGCCACCTGCCAGGCAACGTCGGTTTCATCGCGGTAGTGGTCGATACGGAAGTCCAGTTGTTCCGACAGTTCGCCGAAGAGTTCCGGTGACCCTTTTTCAAACAGATCAAGCACACGATGAATGGCGATCGGTTCGGTTCGAGGCAGCGGAAAGGTTTCTGACGGAGACAGGGGTATTGCGGAATTCATTCGGGAGTTCCTTCGGTACGGCGTTGCAATTGACCGCCCGAGTTGTGCCCTCAGCTTGTTTCGCAGTATACTCCTATGATTTCTATCGTTGATATAGGCAATTCCTATGCTTGAAGTGACCCCGCTTCGCTATTTCGTCAGCGCCTTCGAATTGGGAACGATCAGCGCAGCAGCGATGGGACACGGTATTTCCCAACCGTCCTTGTCCCAGGCCTTGCAGAAACTTGAAGACGCGATTGGAACGTCGCTGTTTGTCCGTTCCCGCACCGGGTTACGCCCGACACCGGCTGGCCGCGATTTGTATCACCATGCCCAGTCTATCCTGCGGGCTGTCGGAGAGGCCGAGAACCGCTTCCTGAAAGAACCCCCACTTCGCCTGAGCCTCTATACGGCGCCCGATATTCTGCTTCCCGCGTTTCAGGGGGCGTTCCATGCCCTGCGCACCACTTATCCGACACTGGAAATGCGTTTCGAGCAGGCAGCGGCGGACGCGGAACTTTCTCTGGTCGACAAGGCCTGTTCCCCCAGGAGCCACAAGTACCGGGAACTCTACAGCGAGCCTTATGTACTTGCCGTTGCAAGGTCTCATCCGCTGGCCGGACGCAACAGGATTTCCATGAACGACCTTCAGTCCGTTTCCCTGATCTCCCGCAGGTATTGCCCGAATTATGATGCCCTGCTGGCTGAATTCGCCCTGGCGGGCCTGCCGTTGAACGTTTCAGCTGAAGCTGTCAACGATCAGCAGGTACTGGAATTGGCCGGATTAGGCTTTGGCGCTGCCATCCTTCCAGCCGGTCATTTGAAGATGAAGGATACTTTGACGGGCGTCCCGCTCGACCATGAAGGCCTGGAGCGGCGCAGCGTCGGCATCGCGGTGAAAAAGACAGCATTTGCCGATGAAATGTTCCGCACCTGGATGACGGGCTGGGCAACGCTGCCAATTCGTTTGTGACATTTACGAGAATATCAGGTCTGTAAGCGTTTTTTATTTGACAGATAAATACAAACTGCAAAACTTGCTGAAAGCCAAAGACAAATGGCAATAATACCTTCCATAGAGGCACAGTAAATGTCCGGACGCGCGCACGATGAATCAGGCCAGAAGATAGCATTCGTGCTCATGGAGCGATTTTCCATGAACGCTTTCGCCAGCGTTATCGAACCTGTCAGAATAGCAAATCGCCTTTTGGGAAGAGAGTACTACCAATGGACAACTTATTCGCTTGACGGGAATCCCGTCACGGCGAGCAACGGCTGCGAAGTCGCGGTCAAAAAATCTATTCGCGACCTGCACGATGCCGACATTACACTTTTGTGCACCGGCATCGACGTCGAGCGCCTGCCGCTGGACACGGAACTCGGCAACAAGCTGCGCCGTCTGAACGCAATGGGCCGCACCTTTGGCGCCATCTGCACCGGTGCCTATCTGCTTGCCCGGTATCATCTTCTCGACGGTCGCCGCTGCACCATCCATTGGGAAAACCTGAGATCCCTGCGGGAAGAATTTCCGGATGTCGAAGTAACGTCCGATATCTTTGCGATCGACCGCAACTGTATCACCTGTGCCGGCGGCATGGCGTCGCTCGACATGATGCTGCGCCTGATCGCGATCCAGCATGGTGCCTATCTTGCCCATGAAGTTGCCGAAGTCGCGCTCTACCAGAACATGCGTTCCGGCGAATCTGCGCAGCGCCATGACATCGAGGCCCGGACCGGCATTTCGAATGCCAAGATCCTCGACGCGATCCGGATCATGGATTTGCATATCGAAGACCCGCTGAGCTGCCAGCAACTTGCGATGACGGTCAACCTGTCGCCGCGCCAGCTGGAGCGCCTGTTCCGGCGTCATTTCAACTGCACGCCCGGCCAGTACTACTTGCGCCTGCGCCTTGAAACCGCGCGCGACCTGTTGCGCCGGACCAGCCGCCCGGTGCTGGATGTCGCTTTGGCCTGCGGCTTTGCCTCCACCTCGCATTTCACCAAATGCTACCGCGAGCGCTTCTTGTGCACACCGACGGAGGAACGTCAGTCCTACCAGTGGGCCAACACCAAGACGACATCCGGGGTCGGCACCGCCACCCCCATGCGGCTGATCGCCAAGTAAGACACGACCTGAAAAACCAGTTCTCGAACGCCGCGGTCTTCGCGGCGTTTTTTTGTAGCCCGCCATGGTCAACCAGGACGTAGAGTAGCGAAGATCCGTGATCGGTGAGCCGAGATCTGGCGAAACAAGCCGAAGACGACAGCGAACACAACGTTTCCACTGTCCCGGCTCGCGCTTTGCTTGGCCGGAATGACATTGGAAACGCAAGTCCTTGACCGTGGTCCAAAGCGCCACGAATTCTGCTGGAAAAAGCTAGAGCAGGCGCCAGAGACCCAGTGGAATGAGGTAAAGGCCAAGGGCGAGGATTGCTGCCAGCACGAGCCGGCGGAAACCGGCCTCCGACACTTTCTTGCGCGTGTGCTGTCCAAACCAGACGCCGGACAGGGCCGGTACGACCAGCGCAGCAGAGGCCACCGCTTCCTGGCCTCCCATCAGTCCGAAACCGCCAAGTGAAATGCCGAGCGCCGTCGTCGACAGCAGGAATAGGAGACCCATTGCCTGGATAAGTTCGTCTCGCGTGAGCCCCAGCGCCTGCAGATACATGACACCGGGCACCGTGTAGGACCCCGTCAGTCCCGAAAGGACACCGTTGACCAGCCCGACGACCACTCCAACCGGGACGACCCGGTTTTCCGGAATATGCAGCACCAGCCCTGCAAGCATCGGCACCGCGTAGGAAACCATCAGTATCCCCAGAAGCAGATCGGCAGCACCTTCCGGCAACTGGGTGAGGATGAAGGTTCCGGCGGCGAGCATCACCACGGCTGACACCAGAAACGGCCAGAGACGGGGCAAGAGAACGCGCAGGTAACCACCTGACAGGCTTTGCCAGAGGTTGGTCAGGAATGCCGGCCAGAGGATAAGGACCATCGCCTTTTCGACACCGACAAACACAGTCATCAGGCCAAGCCCGATTGTCGGCAATCCGAAGCCCACAAGCCCCTTGATGAACCCTGCGCTCAGAAACACCAGCACGGCAATCAGTATCAGTCCCGGACCGGCTGCGCCTAAATCCGTCACGCCTTCACCTGTTGCTGCATGGGGTCTCTTGCTTCTTCTATCCGTCGCCCGTGGGCAGAGTGTAGCCTTCGATCAGCTTGTTCAGCTCACCGGATTCACGGCGACGCTGCAGTTCCTCATCAAAGGACTCCAGCATTCTTATACACGGTGTCGCGCGGGAGAACAGGAAATGAACCGTGTTGACAGCCGCAGACCACGGCAGGACCTCGACCTTTCCTTCGACCCCGGCTTCCTGGATCATCATCTCGCCGTCCCGGCGGGCAATGACCAGATAGTCGGCCTTATCCTCTGCCAGCAGGTACATGTTGGTCTTGAAGTCGTCGAAGGGTTGCCGATCGATGGACAGTTTGGCAGCCGCATAGGTCTCGAATTCTTCGCCAAACGATGCCCCGAACGGTGCAACGCCCCTCAGTCCCGCAAGGTCTTCAAGAGATGCAGGGCGAATATCCAGGCTGGTGCGGACAAAGACACCGACATCTTCGTGCATGACCGGCAGACTGACGCCGAACTTGGCGAGCCTTTCGTCAGTCAGATAGGCCCCCGCCAGGACGTCGATCTGCCCATGCTCAAGCAATGTCAAAAGCCGTTTCCACGGCAGATCCGGCCCCATGACCAAAGGCAAATCCAATGCTGAAAAGATTTCAATTGCGAGGTCAGGAAGCACACCATTGAGGCCGACATCGGCTTCCTGGCGCATGGAAATCGGGTACCAGACACTGGAACCGTTCAACTTGACGGAGGAACAGTCATTCGTGTCGGCACGGGCAGCAGAGGACAGTGTCAAAGCCAGGCAAGCAAGACCCGAAACCAGTATTCTCTTTCTCAAATGATTGAAAACACTCATTTTATACCGCTCAAACAAAGCCATGAATGAAGTCAGGCAAATCAGTGAAACTTCTTTTGACTAATCGGTCAATCAAAAAAACACGTTTTACGTGTGCATGCGTTGTATTTGCGGTTTCATTTTGACAACGGCATCTACGGCTCTTGCAAAAATTCACAATAAGATCCCTGCGGTCATTTTCTTTGAAACCTGGAAGATGCTAGCCTTGCCGCATGAGTGCCTCCCCCCTGCCCCGGCTGCCGAATCGTATCGCTCGGCAGCTCTTCCTCGAAAGACACGGCCTTGCATCCGCCCCCAAGGGAACCGGAAAAGGCGATGATCTTGCTGCGGTCATAGACCAGATCGGCTTCGTGCAGCTCGACAGCATCAACACTGTCGCCCGCGCGCACCACATGATCCTGGCTACCCGGCGACCAGCCTACAAGGAAAAGAACCTCAAGCTTCTTGCCGAGCGTGACCGGCATCTGTTCGAGCATTGGACGCACGATGCGTCGGTCATACCGACAGAGTTCTTCCGGCATTGGCGCCTACGCTTCAGCCGGGACAAGGAAAACCTCATCAACAGATGGCGCAACTGGCACCAGAACGAGTTCGAACGGAAATTCGACGAGATTTTGAACAGGATCAGCGACCATGGTCCGGTCACGTCGGCATCTGTTGGTGAAGACGAGCAACGCAGCAATGGCGGCTGGTGGGAATGGCACCCCTCAAAGGCAGCACTCGAGTTCCTGTGGCGCACCGGCGAATTGTCGGTAACCGGCCGGAACGGGTTTCAGAAAGTCTACGACCTGACGGAACGGGTCATTCCGGCGCAACATCTCAATGCTGCTCATGACTTTGAAGAAACGACAGATTGGGCAGCCCGCTCCGCGCTCGACAGGCTGGGCTTTGCGACCTCCGGCGAGATTGCTGCCTTCTGGGACCTGATCACGCCTCAGGAAGCCAAGGACTGGTGCACGGCAGCAAAGGCTGCGGGCACGATTACCGAAATTGAAGTTGAGTGTGTCGATGGATCCTGGCGGAAGGTGTTCGCCTATCCGGAGACGCTGGATACCGTTTCCGAGCTTCCCGAACCGCCTTCGCGGGTGCGGATCCTGTCGCCGTTCGATCCTGCACTTCGCGACCGCAAAAGGGCCGAGCGCCTGTTCGGTTTCTACTACCGGATCGAGATCTTCGTTCCCGAGCCGAAGCGCCAATACGGCTACTACGTCTTCCCTGTCCTGGAAGGCGACCGTTTGATCGGCCGCATCGACATGAAGGCACTCAGGAGCGAGAACAGGCTTCATGTGCGGGCCTACTGGCCGGAACAAGGCATCAGAGCCTCAAAGGGCCGGGAGGCCAAACTACAGGCGGAGCTGGAACGCACCGCCCGCTTTGCCGGCGTTTCCGACATTACCTACGAACCGGATTGGCAACGGACGGCCCTTTAGCCGTCCGCACCACTGTTTCCAGTGCTGGCCGTCATCCGGCCAACACCATGGGTCAATCATGTGGTCAGCTCGCTACCCTTTCCAACAGGTGCTTACGGGCCAGAGCGCGTACCTCTTCGAAAGTCCAGTCCTTCACCAGCATGCCATTACGGTAGACCGTCTGCAACTGATCGGTTCTGCCGCCAACCACTTCGAGACGAACCGCGCTCAGCACGCCGTTTTCCAGGACCGTCGCCTGCCGACCGGCCTTGGAGGCCTTGCCGGGATCGGTCGCCGGGTTCTTGGAGACATCGCGCCAGGTGCCATCAGCGGTTTTCATCGCATTTGCCTTCATGGCAAAGCGCATCGTGTCCCGGTTGACCTGCTGCAACAGTCCCCCGCCCATTCCGACGGCGATGTTGTCGACCGACCAATTGCGACGCACCAGCTCTTCCACCAGTTGCCTGATGGTGTCGAGCTTCATGCCGTCACCCTGAATGACGCGAACCGACGGATGCAACACGCGCGCACCCTTGCTGTTTTCCGAGCCGCCGTAGTGCTGCCAAAGGGTTTCCATAACCTTCAACGGCATTTCGACAGGGTCGCCGGAATCCGGGCGGATGACGACCGTTGCCCCCGATTTCCGCACCTCGTCCTTCAACCGGCCGCACCACAGGTTCTCGACAGCATTGCCGAGATCGTAGCTGTCTGAAACGACCGCCACCAGAGCATTGGGACGGCCAAACTGCACCAGCATGTTCCGGTACGCGTCGACTTCCCGCTCACGGCCCCAACTCGTCATAGTCGAGTGTTCAGCAGCCGGGATGGAAAAGCCCGCCACATCCGCGCCGTACCAGGTCATGGCCGCTTCCAGAGCTTCCATGGTGTCGGTGCCTGCAAAGTTGACCAGATGGGCCATGCCGCCAAGAGCGGCGCTTTCGGCAGAAGATACACCGCGCGCGCCAAAATCGTGCAGCTTGAACGGGATCTGGCTGTCCGGATCGTCGGACGTTTCCAGAAGACCGCGATACAGGATCTCCTTGCACTTGAAAGACAACGTCGCAACCGTCGACGGGTACCAGACCGACCGCAACAAGGCGGTTTCCACCCAGGTCGTCAGCCAGGGCATGCGCTCGTCGGTGTTTTCCACCTGAACCAACGGCACACCACTCGGTGCCAGTGTTCCTTCCGGCAGCGCCTTGATCTCCAGCGGAAACAGGCCACCATGATCTGTCAGGATCTGTTCCCAACCTTCCCGGTTGAAGGGAACGCCATGGGCGGCACAGATCCGATCAGCCGCCGCAATGTCCGATGCCGTGATCGGCTTGAGAAGCACGTCCTTCAGGTAAGTTTGCAGCCCGAAGAACAGGACGCTGTCCGAAAACGGATTTGGCCTTGCTTCCAGGTAAGCAGAAATCCTGCGGGCCTCCGGAGGGTATTGCTTGAAATGCGACTGCTTGTAGCTGTCAGTCGCCAGAAGTGGATTTGTCATTGTGAACTCCTCACGTGACAGGTGCGATTGCCTGCGGGCCTCCCCCGCGGGCGCTGTTACAGGTCCGCCATCAGCTGGATGATGGACCAGTGATCTTCGAAGAACTGCTCGGACTTCAGGTCGCCAAGGCGATGCCAATTGGCTGACCTGGCATCGTCGCCACCCGTGACTGAAAACAGTTCGCGCCGTTCAGGCAGGCGAAACAGAAACGCGTGGGTGATGATGCGGCCACGCAACGACCGGTCAGGATGGTCGAAGACCCTTGTCTTGGTTCCGTCTATGAAAGACGCCAGCATCGCCGGGGGGATTTCTCCCTTGTGGTCGCTGATGGCGGTTTCTTCCTTCAACTCGCGGATCGCGGCATCCTTTATGCTTTCACTGGGATCAAGGAAACCGCCGGGCAGAGCCAGCAATCCCTTGCCGGGAGCCTGGCCGCGCTCGACCAGAAGAATGTTTCCGGACTGGATGACGACGGCATCCACCGTCACGAACGGTCCCCTTCCCCATTGCCCGGGATAGGCATCCAGGTACTCGGCCTCTTCCAGAAGTGCACGAAAGGTCTCCGTCAGAACAAAGGCTTCCAGCCACTCCACCACGCCGGCCGACAGAACCGACCGCGATATGACCGGGATGCGCTGGAACAACTGCCTGCGCACGTCTGTCGACGAGAAGGTGCCGTATTGGCTCGCCAACTGCACATTGCCCCATTCGGGAAACAGCTTGAGATAGTAACTCGTGCGGTCCTTGCCATAGCCTGCAAGCGCGATCTCGATATCCTGCAAGCCATGCAGAACGACACCGCCCTTGTTGTAATCGGCAAGCACGGTTTCATTGACGGCTCGCTGAACCTCGGCGCACCAGGCAGCATCCGAATAGGGATGATCCGAAACAGGCTTCAGGATCAGACGGCCGGTGGTCAGCTCGTGCTTGAACACCTTTGCGAACATTTCTTCGCGTTCGGCGCAAGTGAAGGGATTTCGCGGGCTGCGCGCCTGACCGGAAGACCCGATCAGCACGATCAGCGTATCGACTTGTTCCAGAGCAGATCTGATGACGGCCTCATGGCCGGCATGCAACGGCTGAAAGCGGCCGACAAAAACACCGTAGTGAAATTTGGACATTCGAGCCTCCCTCGAATTTATGGAATGCAGCCGAACTCCTCGGCTGCATCTCATCTAATACTCATTTTGAGCATTAGCAAGAGAATAATGCTCAAAATGAGTATTATTCTCTTGTCGATCCGGAATTTGCCGCAATTACGCCGGTGAGATCCCTGCTTGGCGATATGTCACCCCGGAACCAGGGACCTGTTCAACGCGGTAAAATGGGCGCATAATTTCTCTGTTTCGAATGAATGAAACTTGGGAGAATACGATGACCGTCGAACGCGCCATTCTTCTCGTGGTCGGCCTGCTGATACTTGCGTCGGTATTGCTGGCTGTCTACGTCAATCTCAACTGGCTTTGGCTCACCGGAATTCTCGGCGCCCATCTCGTCCAGGCTTCCTTTACCGGACTTTGCCCGGTGGTGATGGTCCTGAAAAAGCTGGGATTGCCGCAGAAATCCGGCTTTGCCTGAAACGGTGCAACGCCACCAGGAAAGAAACGCGCGCGAAAAGATCGCCCTCGATCTGATCGAGAGCGATCTTGCGTCACTTGATTGTTGACGTAGCTGCTGAAGTTCCCTTCGCCATTCAGCCGGCTCATGTCCAACTGAGTACTACCTTGCCGGCTTCGCCGGACTTCATGGCAGCAAAACCTTTTTCGAAATCATCGACACCAAACCGGTGCGTGATGACATTGCGCACGTCCAGACCGTTCTGCAGCATGGCAATCATCTTGTACCAGGTCTCGAAAATTTCCCGGCCGTAAACGCCCTTGATCGTGATGGCCTTGAACACGATGCGTGACCAGTCGACGGGCGACTTTCCGGGTGGGATACCAAGCAGTGCGATCCGCCCGCCCATCACGAGGTTCTCGACCATCTGATCGAGCGCTACCTGACTGCCGGACATTTCCAGGCCGACGTCGAAGCCTTCCTTCATGCCGAGTTTCTTCTCGATGCCTTTCAGATCTTCCCGGGCGACATTGACCGGCACCACGTCGGCCACCTTCGTTGCAAGGTCGAGACGCGCCTGATTGATATCGGTGATAACGACATTGCGCGCCCCGACATGACGGGCAACAGCAGCGGCCATGATGCCGATCGGACCGGCTCCGGTGATCAGAACATCCTCTCCAACCAGATCGAAACTGAGTGCGGTATGAACCGCATTGCCGAGCGGGTCGAGAATGGCGCCGATCTCATCGTCGATCTCGTCCGGCAAAGGCACAACATTGAAAGCCGGCAAGCGCAGATATTCTGCAAAGGCACCCTGCTCGTTGACGCCTATGCCGCGGGTTTCCGGATCCAGATGAAACTTGCCCGCGCGAGACTGGCGTGAGTGCCGTCCGATCAGGTGCCCCTCGCCTGAGCATCGCTGTCCGATTTCAAGGTCGGTGACGTTCTTGCCGAGTTCGACAATTTCGCCGGCGAATTCGTGACCGGTGATCATCGGCACCGGCACGGTCTTCGACGCCCAGTCGTCCCAGTTCCAGATGTGAATATCCGTGCCGCAAATGCCGGTTTTATGGATCTTGATCAGAACGTCGTCCGGACCGATTTCCGGCACCGGCGCGCGGGTCATCCAGAGGCCCTCCTTCGGTTCGGACTTGGACAGCGCCTTCATCTGGTTGCTGGTCATGACAGAACCCCCGTCGCCTTGCCGGCCTTTTCGAAGGCTTCCAGTGCGCGGTCCAGGTCGGACCGGGTCAAGGCCGCGTTCATCTGCGTGCGAATGCGGGCCTGACCGCGCGGCACCACAGGAAAGAAGAAACCGGAGACATAGACGCCTTCCTCAAACAACTTTGCCGCCATTTCCTGGGCCAACTTTGCCTCGCCCAGCATCACCGGAATGATGGGATGCTCGCCCGGCAGAAGCGTGAAGCCGAGCGCTTCAAGGCCTGCACGCCAATAGCCGGCATTGTCGAAAAGGTTCTTGCGCAGATCGTCCCCCTTTTCCACAAGGCGGATGGCCTCAAGACCGCTCATGACCACTGCCGGTGGCAGGGAGTTGGAGAAGAGATAGGGCCTTGCCCGCTGGCGCAGCAGGTCAATAACCGGCTGAGGCCCGGCAATGTAACCACCAATGCCGCCGCCCAGCGCCTTGCCGAGTGTTCCCGTCAAAATATCGACATCGACCCCGAAATGCGCCGGGGTGCCCTTGCCCTTCGGCCCCATGAAGCCGGTCGCGTGGCAATCGTCGACCATCACCACGGCATCATATTGCCTGGCGAGTTCGGTCACGCCAGGCAAGTTGGCCAGATAGCCGTCCATCGAGAAGACACCGTCGGTCGCGATCATGATATGGCGGGCTCCGGCGGCTCGGGCTTCCTTCAGCTTCTCTTCCAGATCCGCCATATCGGAATTGGCGTAGCGATAGCGCCGGGCCTTGCACAGGCGAATACCGTCTATGATCGATGCGTGATTGAGCGCGTCCGATATGATCGCGTCCTCAGGGCCAAGCAAAGGCTCGAACAAGCCGCCATTTGCGTCAAAACAGGCCGCAAACAGAATGGAATCGTCCTTGCCTAGAAACTCGGCCAGACGCTGTTCAAGCTGGCGGTGAATGTCCTGCGTTCCGCAAATGAAGCGCACGGACGCCATGCCGTAACCCTTTGGCTCAAGTGCCTTGCGAGCAGCTTCCTCAAGAGCCGGATGATCGGCCAGACCCAGGTAATTGTTTGCGCAAAGGTTTATAACCTCGCGCCCGCCAACCGCGATCACACCGCCCTGCGGCGAGGTGATCAACCGCTCGCGTTTGTAGAGCCCTTCGGCCTCGATTTCTCTAAGCGTCTCGGAAATATGCGACAGAAAGGCATCGGACACAGGGCTTCCTCCGGCAAAATGGATATTTCCTCCACTATGCCGGATATTTGTCCGGAATAAAAGATTTGATTTCCGGTATCACGGATTCTTGCAACTGCCCTTCTGTAAGATCCAGGCGATCGCGTCAGCCTTTCCGGCCAGGAAATATCCGCAGATACTAACGCATTACAGTGACACCCGCCATTCGAAAACCTGCATAGAGCAAGGCAACCCCGGCGCATTTGTTGACGAGACCTACAACCCAGTTCTTCATCTCGCCACGGGTCAGGCGATCCCCCAGAAAGGCATATGCCGTGTAGGATGTCAGGTCGATCAGGAAAGTCGTCATGCCCATGATGAGGATCTGCGGAACAATGGGTGCATTGATGTCGAGAAACTGGGGCAAAATGGCTGCGAAATAGAGCAATGCCTTCGGATTGGCGAACTCGATCACAAAGCCCTGGGCGAACAACGCCTTCAGGCTGGACTGCCGCCCGGACCGTTTGACGCGGATTGCGCCTGCCGGCGTGAAGAGTGCGGTCAGACCCAGCCAGACGAGATATCCTACACCGGCCCATTTGATTACCGAGAACACCAGGTTGGAGGCAATGATCAGTGAGGCAATGCCGGTTGCCGAAAGCGCAAAATAAACGGCATTGGCAGACGCAATACCAAAAACGCCACCAAGTGCCCGACGCCCACCATTGGCCGCCCCTTGCGACGCAACGGCCACGGCCGCCGCACCGGGAGAGAAAACCACGACAGCTGTCGTGACAAGAAAGATCAGATAGGTCTCGAACTGCATTGCTTTCTCCTGCGCTCGCCAGATTTGCCGAGAACTGCTGCTTCGCCTAAGCGGCCGCGACAATTTCGATTTCGATCATCCACTCGGGTGTCAGCGTTCGAACCACAATGGCCGTGGTCGGGACGCGTCGGGTGCCCAGCGCCTCCAGTCGTGCGGCCTGGTTCTTTTCGGCATGGCCGGGATCTGAAAGATAACTGGTGACGCGGACGATATTGTCGGTCGTCATATCCGCTTCAGTCAGGATCCGGCGCAGGTTCACCCAAACCAGATCGAGCTGCTCTTCCAGGCTCTCTGGAGCCCGGCCGATTACATCAAGCCCCATGGTGCCGCTGACGAAGAGCAACCGCCCTGCACCGGTCACTTCCAGGGCATGCACATAATCCGGTGTTGCCGGGTAAATGCCCTTGTCCGGGTTGATTGTCCGCTCCATCAAGTCGAAGATCCTTCTTCCGAAGTCTGTTTCGGATATGACTGTTCAGACGAACACGATTCACCGCAACAAGGATCTGGCCGAATGAAATCAAATAAAGAGACCATTCAGAAAAACAGCACTCCCAGCCGCCCCGTGGACGCATTCGACCGAAGAATATTAGGCGAGCTGGTGCGCAATGCCCGGCAGACCTATGCCGAGATCGGGACCAAGGTCGGGCTGTCCGCACCGGCGGTGCATGACCGGGTAAAGCGGATGATCGCGTCCGGCACCATCTCCTCCACCAACGCCGCCATTGATCCCATGTCTGTCGGCAAACCGTTTCTGGCTTTCGTGCATGTGGATGCCAGCGGATGGGGCAAGAGCGAGCGGATGATGAAGCTGCGGGACTTTCCGGAAGTGGAAGAGCTCCATTCCGTCACGGGCGACTGTTGTGTCATCCTGAAGGTGCGGACGGCCAACGCCGACGCGATGGAACGCTTCCTTGCACAGGTCTATGCCCTGCCGGGCGTAAGGGCGACCAGAAGTTATGTGGTGCTGACGACGTATCTCGACCGGCCGGTGCAGGCGGAAGTCACGGAAACCTGGCCTGATGTGCCGCTGCCGGCTGTGTGAAGGTCAAGGAAGCGCTCGCGGCCTTCAGAACTTAATCACCATCAGGATCGCCCGAGCCGGGCCGCCAACGGCTGCAATGCAATGGGGCACGTCGGCGGCGTAGCGAGCCGTGTCCCCTTTTCCGATGACACCTTTGGCCACACCGGACGTGACTTCAAGCCGGCCGTCTTCGGCTATCAGTTGCTCCCGCGTTCCACGTTCGTGCGGCTTGCTGTCGAGCTTTCCATCTGCCGCGAATATCAGCTCATAGATTTCGAACCGGCCTGTGTCCTGCGGCGGTGACAGGATGCGGATCTTGCAGCCGTCTCCCGCCCTGTCGAGCGCCGGGGTCTGATGTTCGTGCACGATCTCGACCCGATCCTCGGCTGCCTCCTCCCCCAGAAGACCTGCAAAGTCGACATTCAGGGCCCTGGTCAGATTGAGCAGGGTCGCGACAGTCGGGTTGGACTCCCCGCGCTCGATCTGGCTGACCATGGAGCGGGAAACGCCGGAAAGCTTTTCAACGGCCTCAAGCGAGAGCCCCTGGGCACGCCGCGCTTTCTTGAGGCGGGCCGGCAAACGGGAGAGAATGTCTGAATCTGTCATTACGGAACTAAAATCCGTTTCGCCAGATATTGCAATTTACTTTTCCCGTCATCCAACTGTCACAAATCATGTAAGCTTTCTCTCGGCCAGGACCTGAAAACAGGAATGGCCATCGTCTTCCGGGGGGAACACATGAAAGCGATACCACGTCTATATTTTGCCACGGCCGCACTCTTTGCCCTGATCGGCATGGCCTGGGGCATCCACATGTCCGCGACCACTGATCACACACTTGCGCCAGCGCATGGGCATCTCAACCTGATCGGCTTCGTGATGATGGCCGTCTTTGGTGCCTACTACGCCCTGGCACCAAAGGCAGCCGCCTCGCGCCTTGCGCTCATCCACTACGGATTGTCGGTTCTCACCGTCATCGTGCTGGTGCCCGGGATCGTATTTGCGATCAACGCCGAAGGGGAAATCATGGCCAAGGCCGGCTCTGTTCTGGCGGTTCTGACCATGCTGGTTTTTCTCGCAACAGTGCTGCGCAACCGCGCCGATTGAGTTGCCGTCGCTTCCGGGGCGCATCCTGTCGCTTTCGGAACATTTGCTGCACCGCCCTCTCCCATAGCGTTCCGGCACAAGTCGGGGCGGTGCAAAACCGCATCCGGAAAACAAGAAATCGGAAACGCTTCGGAGAGAGAGAACACATGGCCAGCGATATTGAAATTGCCCGTGCAGCCAAGATGAAACCCATTCAGGAGATCGGCACACGGCTGAATATTCCCGAAGACTCTCTCCTGCCCTATGGGCGCACCAAGGCCAAGATTTCCGCCGACTACATTGCCAACCTCAATGGCCGCAAGAACGGCAAGCTGATTCTGGTGACGGCGATCAACCCGACCCCTGCCGGCGAAGGCAAGACGACCACAACGGTCGGTCTTGGCGATGGTCTCAACAGGATCGGCAAGAACGCGATGATCTGCCTGCGCGAACCTTCGCTCGGCCCCTGTTTCGGCATGAAAGGCGGCGCAGCCGGCGGCGGCTATGCGCAGGTCGTCCCGATGGAAGACATCAACCTGCATTTCACCGGCGACTTCCACGCCATCACCTCGGCCCACAACCTGCTCGCCGCCCTGATCGAGAACCATATCTACTGGGGCAATGAACTGGGCATCGACATTCGCCGCGTGGTCTGGCGCCGGGTTATGGACATGAACGATCGCGCACTGCGCTCCATCGTCTGTTCGCTTGGTGGCATTGCCAACGGCTTCCCCCGTGAAGCAGGGTTCGACATCACCGTCGCCTCCGAAATCATGGCCATCCTCTGCCTGGCCACCGATCTCGAAGATCTGCAGAAGCGGCTCGGCGACATCATCGTTGCCTACCGGCGCGACCGCACGGCGATCACCGCGCGCGAATTGGAAGCAGACGGCGCCATGACCGTGCTGCTGAAAGAAGCAATGCAGCCGAACCTGGTGCAGACGCTGGAAAACAATCCCGCATTCATTCACGGTGGCCCCTTCGCCAACATCGCACACGGCTGCAACTCCGTGGTAGCTACCCAGACAGCCTTGAAGCTGGCCGACTATGTGGTGACGGAAGCAGGCTTTGGCGCAGATCTCGGTGCCGAGAAGTTCTTCGACATCAAATGCCGCAAGGCAGGCCTCAGCCCGGATGCGGTTGTCATCGTCGCCACCATCAAGGCCTTGAAGATGAATGGCGGCGTTGCCAAGGAAGACCTGGGCAGCGAGAACGTCGAGGCCGTGAAAAAAGGCTGCGCCAACCTTGGCCGCCACATCGAGAACGTCAAGCAGTTCGGTGTTCCGGCAGTTGTGGCCATCAACCACTTCACAGCAGACACGGAAGCGGAAGTTCAGGCCGTGCGGGATTACTGCGCCGAATTCGGCGTTGAAGCGATCCTGGCGACTCATTGGGCCAACGGCTCTGCAGGCACCGAAGAACTTGCCACCCGTGTGGCAGCCCTTGCCGAAAGCGGCGCGGCGCAGTTCGCACCGCTCTACGACGACAGCCTGTCCCTGTTCGAAAAGATCGAAACCATCGCAAAACGGATCTACCGGGCAGACGAAATTCTGGCAGACAAGTCTGTGCGCGACCAGCTCAAGCGTTGGGAAGCCGACGGGTTCGGTCATCTTCCGGTCTGCATGGCCAAGACCCAGTATTCCTTCACGACCGACCCGCAGCGCCGAGGCGCACCGACCGGCCACAGCCTGCCGGTCCGCGAAGTTCGCTTGTCGGCAGGGGCCGGTTTCATCGTGGTGATCTGCGGTGAAATCATGACCATGCCCGGCCTGCCGCGCGTGCCGTCAGCCAACCACATCAAACTGGACGAAAAAGGTCAGATCGAAGGTCTGTTCTGATCATTCAGGATCGATGCCGAATACCAGAAAAGGCGGGTCTCAGGACCTGCCTTTTTTTGTGTGGCGTGCGGTCAACGGTCTCTCAGCCCGCGCCGGAATGACATCGCTTCAAACGTTATACAAGAGGAACTGAAACGGCACGGATGCCATGGTCGAGCCACGCATGAAGAAAGTTGAGATTTTGGCTAGGCAGCGCGGTGTGGATGTCGGCCGAGCAGAACGAGACCGATTGCAGCCAACAACAGGGAAAGGCCAGAGAAGACAGTCCGTGTCTGGTTCCACACCTGCCAAGGCTCGGAGTAGGACCGCCAGAGCATTGCCGCTTCATTCAGGTTTTCCGGGATCGCTGCCTCAGCAAGCTCGAGGTTCATCGGCACGTTCACCAGGAACGTCAGCATGATGCCACCCAGCACATAGACGATTGCTCCACCTACAAAGGCGACCCCGGCTGCGCGCCAGCCAGACAACAGGCTGAAGACCCCGGCAAGAGCAAGAACGAAAGGCGTGCCGAAGAAAGCGGGCGCAAAAACGGCGTTGCGGACAGACGCGTTCATGGCCTGCATGGCTGCTATCGCAATGCGAGGGTCAGTGGCATCCAGGCCCCACATGGTTGAGCAGACCCAGGCATAGAAGAAACCGAAGATGGCTCCGGCAAAAACAAGCCCTAGGAGACCGGTTCCAAGCGCAAGTCGATACATCCCACCCCCTCAAAACCGTAATTAAGTGTACGGATTGTAATTTCCGTAACATCGATTACGGTTTTGAGCAAGCGACGGAGAGAACGACATGCGGGCGGAAGCCAGGGAACGACGGAAAGCATCCATAGAAGCGGCGGCGATCGAATTGCTGCTGGATCAGGGCTATGACAACCTGTCGATGCTGGCAGTCGCAAAAAAAGCAAAGGCCTCCAACGAAACGCTCTACCGTTGGTATGGAGACAAGACCGGGTTGTTCAGCGCCCTGGTGGATCGCAATGCAGAAAACATTCGCCAGTCACTTCGAGAGTGTATCGAAAACACCCCGTCTCCCACCGAAGCACTGCGGAACTTCGGCCGACGTCTCCTGGGCGTTCTTTCGAACCCGGCCGCAATCGCTCTCAACCGTGCAGCTGCCGCCGACACGACCGGCACGCTTGGAACTGCCCTCGCGCAAAGCGGTCGCGACGCGATCAGGCCGCTCGTAACCGACCTTGTCGCGAAGGTTCAGGGCGACGGACTGCTGACAGGCCTTGAAACGGAAACCGCGGCGGAAATCTATCTGTCCCTGCTGATCGGCGATCTTCAAATCCGGCTGGTGACACGCGCCGTGGCTGAATGGTCGGAAAACGACATCGACGCCCGTGCGGAAACCGCCTGGCAGGGCGTGAAGCTTCTTTCGGCAGGCAGCGCCACTGCCTTCTCGTAAGTTTAGACAGCTACAAACATTTCCCGTCACCGTACAAAATTGACATTGAACGGCCTGGCTTGATTTCCCTGTCGCGTAAACGACTAGCCGTGTCGCTTTGGAGATATCGGCGAATCCGGCTTGAGGCATAAGGTTTTGCACTAAGTTGATGGCCGTTGTGCCTGGTTGGAGCTGCCCATGTCTGACGAAGACGATATTGATCTCGCCTCCCTTTCTGACGACGAACTTGTCGAGCAGATGCATGACGACCTCTACGACGGTCTTCAGGAAGAAATCACGGATGCGGTGAACATCCTTCTGGAACGCGGCTGGGTACCTTACGACATCCTGACCAAGGCCCTTGTCGAAGGCATGCGGATCGTCGGCGTCGACTTCCGCGATGGCATCCTGTTCGTTCCCGAAGTGCTGCTTTCCGCCAACGCCATGAAAGCCGGTATGGGCATCCTGCGTCCGCTGCTGGCGGAAACCGGTGCACCGAAGGTTGGCAAGATGGTCATTGGCACAGTGAAGGGCGACATCCACGACATCGGCAAGAACCTTGTCTCGATGATGATGGAAGGCGCCGGCTTTGAAGTGATCGACATCGGCATCAACAACCCTGTCGAAAACTACCTTGCGGCCATTGAAGAGCATCAGCCGGACATTCTCGGCATGTCGGCTCTTCTGACCACCACCATGCCCTACATGAAAGTCGTGATCGACGAAATGAAGGCCAAGGGCATCCGGGACGATTATATCGTGCTCGTTGGCGGTGCACCGCTGAACGAGGAATTCGGCGAAGCCGTCGGTGCTGACGGTTATTGCCGCGACGCGGCCGTTGCTGTGGAAATGGCGAAAGATCTGATCGCCCGCCGCCACAACATGCTGGCCAACAAGGGCTGACGGCAATGTTCAAGGAGGCTGCCGAAATGTTGGTGGGCGAGCCTCTCTTTCCGGTTGAAACGGATGGGAGCGCGGACGACAAGGCCGGCCGCGTTCTTGTTATTGCCTGCGGGGCTCTGGCACGCGAAATCGTCGCCATCCGCGAAAAGAACCGCCTCGATCATCTCGACATCACCTGCCTTCCGGCGAAGCTTCACAACTCGCCGGAAAAGATCCCTGATGAAGTCCGCCGGGCCATCCTCAAGAATGCGGACACCTATTCCGACATTCTGATTGCCTACGGCGATTGCGGAACCGGTGGCCTGCTCGACAAGGTGCTGGAAGAAACCGGCGCGAGACGCATCGATGGCGCACACTGCTATGCCTTCTTCACGGGGATAGACGAATTCGACCAGATGGAAGACGACCAGCTCGGCACCTTCTACCTGACCGACTTCCTGGCCCGTCACTTCCAGACCATGGTCATCGAACCGCTCGGCCTCGACTGGCACCTGCATTTGCGGGACATGTATTTCGCTCATTACACCCGTGTTCTTTACCTTGCGCAGACCGATGACCCTGCCCTTGAGGATGCGGCGCGGCGCGCGGCAGACCGGCTGGGTCTGCCGTTTGAAATGCGCCGAACCGGGTATGGATTGCTTCAGCCGTTTCTGGACAAGGGTCAGGCGGACTGAGCGTCGCAAAATAGCATCCGGACAAGTCGGTTTTTCACGTGATGATGCCGCTATCAGGCGTCCTGGATCAGCCAGCTTCCGGCAAACATGTTTCTCAGGAGGAAAGTCCGAGAATGGCGCAGAAAATCATCGTTTATTGGCGGGACATCCCGGCACAGATCCTGGTGAAACAGGGGCGCAAATCCGCCCGACGGGAACTGCCGGCCATGTTCATGGAAGCCATTGATGCCTGCGCGATGCGGATCGGAGCGAAGGACAGCGACGCCTACATGGCGGAGTGGCGCCGGACAGACCCGGTCTCCGTCACGGACGACCTGGAAACGGAAGCGGACGCGGCCCTGACCGACCTGGTCTCGGCCTATCCGAAAGAGAGACTGAAAACCCTGCTCGCAAATGGAGGCTCGGAACATGACTGATCAGCGCCTGTTGGCCAATGGGCGGCTTCCCGCCTCTACCGAAATGTCTCCCAAGCAGGTGGTCGAAAAGACCGAGCTTCTGGAATTTATTCCGGCGGGCACGCAGGTCTATGTCACGGATCTGGGCAACTGCTCGGAAGACATGATCGTTGATGCCGCCCGCATCCTGCGCGACAACAAGCTGACCGCCGTTCCGCATATGGCGGCCCGCCGGTACGCCAGCCGCGAGGACTTCGAGCGCCGCATCACGCGTCTGACCCAGGAAGCAGGTGCGACCGAGGTTCTGGCCATTGCCGGTGAAGCAGAAAAAGCCGGCCCCCTCACCTCATCCGTCGCTCTTCTGGAGACGGGCCTCTTCGACAAGCTCGGTATCAAGAAGATCGCCGTTGCAGGTCACCCGGAAGGCGCACCGGACATCAAGCCGGACGTCATCAAGAGCTTCCTGCAGCGCAAGCACGAACTTGCCCGCGAAAGCGATGCGGAATTCCGCATTGTCACCCAGTTCGGGTTCGATCCGCACCGCGTCAGCCTGTGGCTGGACGAGCTGCGCGAATGGGGCAACGCGTTCCCGGTCCATGTCGGCGTTGCCGGCCCGGCAAAGATGACGACCCTGCTGAAATATGCCGCTTTTGCAGGTGTCGAAAATTCCTTCAACTTCCTGAAGAAGCGCGGCGGTGCCGTCGTCTCCATGCTGTCGGGCTACGATCCTGACACGATGGTCGATCCGCTGGAGACCCGCGTCACCAGCCAGCCGAACACCCAATTGGCCCAGATTCACGCCTATCCCTTCGGCGGTATCCAGAAAACCGCCGAGTGGCTGCACAGCCGCGGGAGCTGGTCTTTTCAAACCTCATCTTCAATCCTGACTGCCAATGAGAGCGCATAAATGACCCGCACTGTTGTCGCGTCCGCCACCAAGGAAATCGTTATCGGTTTCGATCAGCCGTTCTGCGTGATCGGCGAGCGGATCAACCCGACCGGCCGCAAGAAGCTGGCGGCGGAAATGGCCGAAGGCAACTTCGAAACCGTCAAGGCCGATGCGCTGGCCCAAGTGGCTGCAGGCGCGACCATGCTAGACGTCAACGCAGGCGTGACAGCGGTCAACCCGAACGAGACCGAACCGCCGCTCCTCGTCAAAACTCTTGAGATAGTTCAAGAGCTTGTAGACGTTCCCTTGTCTATCGATTCATCCGTGACCGCCGCCATCGAGGCCGGCCTTGCTGTTGCCAAGGGCCGTCCGCTGGTCAACTCCGTGACCGGTGAAGAAGAGAAGCTGGAAGCGATCCTTCCGCTGATCAAGAAATACAACGTGCCGGTGGTGGCGATCTCCAACGATGAGACCGGTATCTCCGAAGATCCGGACGTTCGTTTCGAGGTCGCCAGGAAGATCGTTCAGCATGCTGCCGACTATGGCATTCCCGCACACGACATTGTCGTGGACCCGCTGGTGATGCCGATCGGCGCCATGGGCACCGCAGGTCAGCAGGTGTTCCGGTTGCTGCGCCGTCTGCGTGAAGAGCTGAAGGTCAACACGACCTGCGGCCTTTCCAACATATCCTTCGGCCTGCCGCATCGCCACGGCATCAATGCCGGTTTCATTCCGATGGTCATCGGTGCCGGCATGACCTCCGCGATCATGAACCCGTGCCGCCCGCAGGAAATGGAAGCCGTACGTGCGGCGAACGTACTCAACGGCACTGATCCGAACTGCTCGGAATGGATCATGACCTACCGTGATCACCAGCCTGCCGCTGCAGGTGCGGTTGCAGCACCTGGTGAAGGTGGTGCGTCTGCTGGCGGTCGCCGCCGCGGTGGACGCGCGGCGCGTCGGTCCGCCGGCTGAGCCCAGATGTCATAACACGTTTGCGGTTCTCTCCCCTTCCGCAAACAGGGTGGCTTTCACCAGTTTCAGGATGGAATCTCCACCCCAATCCCCTCCCCTTACTGGGGAGGGGTTTTGCGTGTCGAGGGACACGTTTCAAATCGCGGGATCCGCGTCATTTTCACGATGGCTCCGGCTTTCGCAGTTTAGATAAAAACTCCCTCCTCCTTGTGAGTGAAGGGTCAAGGGTGGGCTTCGTCCCCGTAGTGTTTCAAAACCGGTAGTGGCAGATCGCAGACATGACCGAGACCGTCAAACAAGCCAAAGTCGTTTTCCAACCCAGCGGGCGCCGTGGAACCTTTCCTGTCGGCACGCCCCTGCTCGACGCTGCCCGCTCGCTCGGTGTCTATGTGGAGTCGGTATGTGGCGGGCGCGGCATTTGCGGGCGCTGCCAAATTTCGATCTCGGAAGGCACTTTCACCAAGGAAAACCTGACCAGCGCAGCTGAAAACCTGGAAGGTGCCACCGAAGCGGAAACCCGCTACGCGACCTTGCGCAAACTGCCCGCCGACCGGCGCCTTTCCTGTCAGGCAAAAATCCTGGGCGATCTGGTTATCGATGTCCCGACCGATGCCCAGACCAACCGTCAGGTTGTGCGCAAGCGCGCGGAAGCCCGCAACATCGAAGCCGACAGCCCGATCTCGCTGGTATCCGTCTCGATCGCCGAACCGGACATGGAAACGCCGCGCGGCGATATCGACCGGCTGCGAGAGGCGCTGATTGCCGAGACCGGCATTGCCGACCTCACGATCGACCCGGTGCTGCTGCCACGGGTCCAGACGATCCTGCGCAAGGGCAATTGGCAGGTAACTGCGGCAATCCACGAAGACAGAGGCGTGCTGCCGACACTCGTGGCGCTCTGGCCCGGAGAAAAACCTGCCGTCTACGGCCTTGCCGTCGACATTGGCTCCACCACCATCGCAGCCCACCTTTGCAATCTTCAGAACGGGCGCACAGTCTCGTCCGCAGGCACCTCCAACCCGCAGATCCGCTTTGGCGAGGATCTGATGTCGCGGGTGTCCTATGTCCAGATGAACCCGTCCAAGCTGCCGGATCTGACAAAGGCCGTGCGCGATGCCATCAACGCGCTGATCGGCAAACTGGTCGGCGATGTCGGCGCAGAACGCACGGATGTGCTTGATGCGACCTTTGTCGGTAACCCGGTCATGCATCATCTGTTCCTCGGTATCGATCCGGTGGAACTTGGCGGCGCTCCCTTCGCGCTCGCAGCCTCCGACGCCATGATTTTGAACGCGCGCGATCTGGATCTGGAACTGAACCCGGGAGCACGTGTCTACATGCTGCCCTGCATCGCCGGCCATGTGGGTGCCGATGCAGCTGCTGCAACGCTTGCAGAAAGCCCTTACAAGCTCGACGAGATAACGCTGCTTGTCGATGTCGGTACCAATGCGGAAATCGTGCTGGGTAACCGGAACCGGCTGTTGGCAGCGTCCTCTCCGACCGGCCCTGCGTTCGAAGGCGCCGAAATCTCGTCCGGCCAGCGCGCGGCACCAGGTGCAATCGAACGCATCCGCATCGACAAGGAAACGCTTGAGCCTCGCTTCAAGGTGATTGGTGTCGACGAATGGTCGGATGAAGAAGGCTTTGCCGAAAAGGTCGACACTGTCGGCGTTACCGGCATTTGCGGCTCCGGCATTATCGAGGCCGTTGCCGAGATGTATCTGGCGGGCCTCATCACGGAAGACGGTGTTATCGACGGCTCGATGGCGGAACGGACATCGCGCGTGAAATCCACCGGCCGGACCTTCTCCTATCTGATTGCAGACGACGGGGTCGAAATATCGATCCTGCAGACGGACATTCGCGCGATCCAGCTCGCCAAGGGTGCGCTTTATGCCGGTGTCAAACTTCTGCAGGACAAACTCGGCACCTATGATCTGGACCGCATTCGCCTTGCGGGGGCCTTCGGCAGCTACATCGACCCAAAGTACGCGATGATCCTTGGCCTTATTCCCGATTGCCCGCTGGAGGGTGTCTCCGGCGTCGGCAACGCTGCCGGGACAGGCGCCCGGATGGCTTTGCTCAACCGCGGCTACAGGCGCGAAATCGAGCAGACGGTGCGCGATATCGAAAAGATCGAGACAGCTCTGGAACCCAAGTTCCAGGAGCATTTCGTCAATGCAATGGCCTTGCCAAACAAGGTCGATCAATTCCCCCACCTTCGAGCTGCCGTCGAATTGCCGGTACGCAAGGAGGCTGACGCGGGGTCGGATGCAGCCGGCGGAGAGCGCAGGCGGAGACGCCGCCGGGGTTGACGGTGTCGTTCCTTCGGCTAGCAAGCATGAACGGGCGGCAGATTTGCACTGCCGCTACTGATCCCAGAAATACTGCTCACGCATACGCCGCCAGATCTTTTCTCCCACGAGGCAGTCATATGGCTCTTCGAAGGTGAATTGGGCCGGGATGACTTGTGGCTCGGGCGGCTTGACGCCTCCGATCTCGAGGATCAGCTTGCGACGAACGGCTTCGGGAAACTGTTCCCAGTCGTTCACCGGTATGACGAAGCTGGCGGGCCCGCCGATGACGCAGCGCTGATAATAGACGTCCAGGTCCGGAATGTTGAACTGGAAGCCCATGCCACCAGTAGTCATCAGCGGCAATCCATTGATCACCAGACCGGCCTCCACGGCGGCATCGCGTGCCTGAACCACAGGTGCTCCCTGGTTGTTGGGACCATCCCCTGAAATGTCGATCACGCGGCGGTCTGCCTTGAAAGGTGCATCGGCGAGGAGGGCCGAAGCATGCCAGATTGCGCCGGAAATCGAGGTTCGGCGCTGACCGTAGGTGCTGTCTGCCAGAACCTTGTCGGCGAACTCCTGGGCATCTTCCACGCCCTCGATCACCGACCACCCGACAATTTCGCGCGCATGGCTTTCGTTGGCCCATTCGAACATCATGAGAGCGATCCGGCCGTGAGCCCCGTACCCGATCGCCCGCACCACTTCCGGGCTGGCGATGGCGGCAGCATATCCGCGGCGCTGGATCTGGAGTTCTTCAGGCGACATGGAGCGGGAGACATCGACAGCAAGGACCAGAGCGACATCGACCTGTTCCTGCGCAAGCGCGGGACCGAGAGGTGCCAGCAGCAAGGCGACTGCACCTGCAAGTGAGCGGACTTCGGAAAGCCTCCACATGCCGAAAGGATAACCGAAACCGAAAGAACCGCCAGCGACTTGACGCATCGTCAGATAAACCATCTGTGATCGGCGGCAGCCACCAGCCGATCGGACACTTTCGCCGCCCTGCCCGCGTCGGCTATAACATCGGCAAAGCAAATCTTCAGGGAGCGTTCCATGTCTGAAACCGCCGCAAATGACGAGATCCAGAAACCGATGCTCGCAACGCTTCTTCATGAAGGCGTTTACCGGATCGTAATGCAGCGGCCGGAGCGGATGAACGCTCTTTCGAGCGAGATGATGACCGCTCTAGCCGGTGAACTTCGGAAGGCGGCCGAGGATCCTGCAGTGCGTGTTGTCCTGCTCGGTGCAGAAGGCAAGGTCTTCTGCGCTGGCCACGACCTGAAGGAACTAACCGCAGCGCGCGGTGAAGCGGATGGTGGCAGGGCCACCTACGAGCGGATCATGCGCCAGTGTTCGGACCTGATGCAGCAGATTGTGCGCCTGCCCAAGCCTGTGATCGCCGTGGTAACAGGTGTTGCGACCGCAGCCGGTTGCCAACTGGTTGCCTCCTGCGACCTTGCCATCGCTACCGACACGGCCACCTTCTGCACGCCAGGCGTCAATATCGGCCTCTTCTGCTCCACACCAATGGTTGCGCTCTCGCGCAATGTTGCGCCTAAACAGGCCATGGAGATGCTTCTGACCGGTGAAAGCATCGACGCATCCACCGCGAAGGATTTCGGCCTAATCAACCGCATCGTCCCGCGTGACTACCTGGAGCAGGTCGTCCAGAAATACGCGGAATCGATTGCCTCCAAGTCTGCCAAGACCGTGAAGATCGGCAAGGAAGCCTTTTACCGTCAGCTGGAAATGCCGTTGTCGGAAGCCTATGATTTCGCGGCACAAACAATGGTCGAGAACATGATGGCCCGGGATGCGGAAGAAGGCATCAACGCCTTTCTGCAAAAACGCAAACCAGAATGGACGGACAGCTGATCCCCCCTGCCGTTTGGAGGCAACAAGGATAAGACATGCCTGAAGCCGGTTATTCCGGACGTCCGCTGTCCGCAAAACTGGGGCTGAAACCGGGAATGATCTGCTGGCGTCACCGGATGCCGGAAGACATTTCCGCCTTGCTGCAGACACAGGCCCCTGGCGCGGTCATTCGTGCCGCGCCGGAACCGGGTGTTGAATGCGCTCATGTGTTTGTCACCGAACGGGTTGAGCTGACTGGACTCCTGGAAACCTTGCGGGTCCTGCTGGCCCCGGACGGCATGATCTGGGTTTCCTGGCCCAAGAAGGCCAGCAAGCTACCGACCGACGTCACCGAAGACACCATCCGCGAGCTTTGCCTGCCGATGGGGCTTGTGGACGTAAAGGTTTGTGCCGTTGACGGCATCTGGTCCGGTTTAAAACTGATGATCCGCAAGGAATTCAGGAAAGAACAGGCGGCAAAGCTGGCCTGAGTCTCTCCTGTCAACTCACCGTATTATCACTGCGGTTCCATATCATTTCAGCGGCAGGAAAATATCGGTTTGCGCTTCATGCTCCGGAACATCCGGAAAGAAGCTGAGGCGTTGAACGAACAGCGGAAAGTCCCGCAGCTCCTCGCCACTTCGTGGCAGCCAGTCGCGATAAAGGGCGCGGATTGTTTCCTCAGCTAAGTCGAGCGGACCGGAATGCCTGATTACGGCGCAGCGTCCTGCGGGCAACGTTGCGGCTATCACGCCCTCCGCATTCTCTTTGAACTGTCCTGCTACAGCGCAGCAAATGCCGAATCGGTATTCTTCAGGCAGCGCCGTTCTGGGATCGTCAAAGAGTATATTGAACGTCGCGCTTCTGGAGGGAGGGCTTGCATTTGCCTTGCGCCAGGCAATGAAGCGTCTGACGGATGCGGGCACCTCTTGCGGTGACCCGCGATGCTCAAGCAGGGCGACGGGTGTTTCAGGAAAATCGATGATCCGGACGGCCGAGACATCAAGGTGCTGATCCGACATGAACTGTCCTTTCAAATTCAGCAATGGGTCATAGGTTCTGTGCCAGACAGACCAGTCGGGCGTTGATCGGAAAGCCGACGGGCTTTGCCCAAAATCTCGTTTGAACGCACGTGAGAAGCTCTCGAGATTTTCGTAGCCCGCATCGTAGGCAATCTCAGTGACCGGCAGTTCCCCCCTGAAAGCGAGCTGCTGTCCTGCGCGTTTCAGCTTCAGGAGCCGCCGGTATTCTGCAACTCCGAGGCCAAAGAAAGCCGAGAACTGGCGCTGAAAGTGAAACTTCGAATAGGCGGCCACCCCCGCAAGCGCAGGAACGTCAAGCGGACCGTCCAGCGACCGGTCGATCGTTTCCAGCACCTTTTGAAACCGCTTTTCCAACTCACTCATAAAACGCCGCCTTCCATATGCCTGTTTAGCCTCTCCCGTTTACCGGTTTGCCGCTTATCGCGCCTGACCGTCCCTGCGCGGTTTCACAATTCTTCGAGGCGGACCGGTCTGCGGCAGAAGGCCCCTTGCAGGCGGGTGTCATTTCGCATTGGATAGCGCGACAAATCTGAGGATCTCCGTTCCATGAATCACGACACTTATCCGGACGCCTACATCAAGGGTATTCTCGACGAGGTGAAAACCGTCGCCATGATCGGCGCGAGTGCCAACAATGTCCGGCCGTCCTATTTCGTGCTGAAATACCTTTTGTCCAAGGGATACGAGGTCTGGCCCATCAATCCCGGTCAGGCGGGCAAGGAGATCCTGGGACAGAAGGTCTATTCCTCGCTCGACGAACTGCCTGCGGTTCCCGACATGATCGACATCTTTCGCAATTCCGAAGCGGCAGGCGTTATCGTCGACGACGTTATTGCCAGCGGCAAGTTGCCCAAAGTCATCTGGATGCAATTGACCGTGCGACACGACGAAGCGGCAGCAAGAGCCGAAGCTGCCGGTATCAAGATGGTGATGAACCGCTGCCCCAAGATAGAGTATGGTCGACTGTCAGGTGAAATCGGATGGGCAGGTGTCAACTCGCGCACGCTTTCCTCCAAGCGCCCTGCTCTGAAAGCAGGGTTTCAGCATCGCGGGCTTTCTGGGGAAAAAGACAGCTAATTTTCCCCATTGCATCAGCTTCGCACAATGCTCGCCGGATAGCTCGTTAGTCGAGATACCGCCGTCCGGAAGCCAACCGGATGCCATCAGTAGCGTGAGGCAGCATGACCCAGGACCCGACCCTGTTTACCGCATTTGAATGGGTTCTCATGGCTATGGCAGCTCTGGTTGCCTTGCTGCTGTTCGCATTCGTGCACAAGGCCGAACACGGATCCCCCTTCGCCCACCGTGACGAAACCTGGGCGCGAGAGCAGGCACAGTCCGGCGAGCGGGAGCAGAAGGGCGGCTGAACCGAAATCAATGTATACACCCCCACTTCTACCCCTGCGTGTTTCTGCTATACTCCGGGACTTCAGGGATGGGGTTTTGATCTGCGTTCAGGCGAATTTGCGCCTTTAACGACAGATACATGGGGGCAATACTAATGATATTCGCGCTCGCGACTGTCGCGTTCGTCGTCTGTATCGCGGTACTGATTCATCTGCAGAAACCATCTGCAAACGGCCCGCGCGCAACCAGGCGCACAAAAGATGATGCAACCGACAAAAGCTGACAATTTTAAGTTCAATTTATAAGAGCTTTCGCTCAATTTGCTCCGAATGCAGATGAATTTCTTTCCACTTTCTCCATAAGAGATCGTTAACCTTTTGCCTCGCATCCAAGTTTTCGAACCGGGAGGAAGGCCGCTGTGTTTGCAGTCTTCGGAGATACGACATTTCTGGCATGGAGCCTGCCACTGCTGGCGGCGGCACTGCTTTTTGGTGTCTATTTCGGTGTGAAGCTGGAGAACCGGAAGGACCCGTCCGACCAATAGGCAGACATGCCCCACCCTGGCAGGAGGCAATGGCCACCAATCCTGCCTAACGCTTTGACATACATAATTTCCTTTAGATCACAAAACCGCAAAATCGTTCTTTGACCTGCCCTGCTCCTTCGGTCAAACTGGCCGCCAATCCAACAGGGAGGTCTTTTAATGAGCGAAAATATTCCAGGTTTTTCCACTCTCGCGATTCACGCTGGCGCAGCGCCGGATCCTTCGACAGGCGCGCGGGCGACACCGATTTACCAGACGACCTCGTTCGTTTTCGACGATGTCGATCATGCTGCTTCCCTGTTCGGGCTGCAGGCCTTCGGCAACATTTACACACGCATCACCAATCCGACGACGGCTGTTCTGGAGGAGCGCGTTGCGGCGCTTGAAGGCGGTACCGCCGCACTTGCGACAGCTTCCGGTCATTCGGCTCAGCTTCTGTGCTTCCATACCTTGATGCAGCCCGGCGACAACATCGTCGCAGCAAACAAGCTCTATGGCGGTTCCATCAACCAGCTGAACCACTCCTTCAAGAGCTTCGGTTGGGGCGTGAAGTGGGCCGACCCTGCGGACATGTCGTCCTTCGAAGCGGCGATTGACGACCGCACACGCGCGATCTTCATCGAAAGCCTGGCCAATCCTGGCGGAATCGTTGTCGACATCGAGGCGATTGCGGCAATTGCAAAGGCAAAGGGTGTGCCGCTGGTGGTCGATAACACCATGGCAACGCCATACCTGTGCCGGCCGATCGAACACGGTGCTGATATCGTTCTGCACTCGCTGACCAAATTCATGGGCGGTCACGGCAATTCCATGGGCGGCATCATCGTCGACGGCGGCAGCTTTGACTGGTCTGCCAGCGGCAACTATCCGCTGCTGTCCCAGCCCCGGCCGGAATACCAGGGTATCGTCCTGCACGAGACCTTCGGCAACTTCGCCTTTGCGATTGCCTGCCGTGTGCTTGGTCTGCGCGACCTCGGACCGGCCATCTCGCCCTTCAACGCTTTCATGATCCTGACCGGCATCGAAACCCTGCCGCTGCGCATGCAGCGACACTCGGACAATGCCAAGAAAGTCGCGCTTCACCTCGCAGCCCACGATAAGGTCAAATGGGTGTCCTACGCAGCCCTGCCGGAAGACAAGCACCACGCCCTGCAACAGAAGTACATGCCAAAAGGCGCCGGCGCCGTGTTCACCTTCGGCGTTGAAGGCGGTTATGACACAGGTGTCGCCCTGGTGAGCAAGGTGGAACTGTTCTCGCACCTGGCCAACATCGGTGACACCCGCAGTCTGATCATCCATCCCGCATCCACAACACACCGCCAGCTTTCGGATGAACAGAAGACCGCGGCCGGCGCGGGCCCGGATGTGGTGCGTATTTCGGTCGGCCTGGAAGATGTCGATGACATCATCGCCGATCTCGATCAAGCCCTTTCCGGCTAAGAGGCACCAGCTGAACAAACGAAAAGCCCGCCGATTGGCGGGCTTTTTTTGCCTGTACACCCGATCGGGCCCGAGGCCGTAAGCGCAGCGGAAATCCTGGATCGGAGAGCCGCGGCGTTCGGAGCAAGGTGCTTCCACGCGGCTGCCCGTTTCCCCAACAGTTGAGATTTCCGGAACCTAGTTGCGAATGGCGAAAGGCCCTTTCAGCATGGCCACATAGTCAACCGCAGCCGCCAGGACGATAACCGCGAACCCCTGATGCACCAGAGCGATGGACAGCGGAACGTGCCACAGCAACGTCAGGATACCGAAGATCGCCTGCAGCAACAGGAAGCCCCCAACATGGGCGCCTGCCCGGCGCAGCTCCTTGCGCCGGCTCACGCGGAAGGTACTCCAGGCCAGCGCCACACCGGTGAACACCAGCACGTAGGCCGTCATGCGATGCTGGAATTGAACCGTCATCACGTTTTCAAAGAAATTCAGCCAGATAGGCTGGATGGCAAGCATGCCGCGCGGAATGAACTGGCCATCCATGAGTGGCCATGTGTTGAAGGTCAAGCCGGCGTTCAGGCCGGCGACGAGACCTCCCAGGAACATCTGAACAAAGACAAGGAAAAGAACCAGCTTGCCCAGCCCTGCGAGCCGCTCCTGCTCCTGAATTTCGGGTTCGGGCAAGGGGCTCAGCCGCCGGGCAATCCAGAAAAGATAGGCAAAAATGAAAAGTGCGAGCGTCAGGTGTGTGGCCAGCCGGTACTGACTGACATCCACCCGGTCCACCAGACCGGAAGCCACCATCCACCAGCCGACAAAGCCCTGCAAACCGCCAAGTGCCAGGCCGACAAGCAATCTCGGCTTCAGCCAGGGCTCTATCCTGCCGGTTGCCCAGAACGCCACCATGGGAACAAAAAACGCAACACCAATGAAGCGCCCCAGCAGCCGGTGCGCCCATTCCCACCAGAAGATGAACTTGAACTCGTCAAGGCTCATGCCTTTGTTGATGAGCTGATATTCCGGGATCTGGCGATATTTTTCCAGCTCCTCTTCCCACTCGGCTTCGCTGAGCGGGGGAATGACGCCGTGGATGGGTTTCCACTCGGTGATAGACAGCCCGGATTCGGTCAGACGCGTCGCTCCGCCGACGACGACCATGGCCAGGATCAGCGCACAAACGAAGTAGAGCCACCATCGGATCAGGGCCCTGTTCTGTCGCAATCTCTGCAATTTGGCCGGAAGCATCTGTTCGTTCTTCACACCTTCTGCAATCGCAATCATGAGCCGCTTCCGGAAATTCTTATCGTGAGTTTGACCTTTGGCTTGCGGAGATATAGGTGCAGGAGCAAGACGGCAAGCGGTCCGGGACGTTTTGCGGCAAAAGGTCCCTCATCGCGCGGATTCACACACGGTCAACGGACACGCCCGACAATGGTTCCCTCGTTTCGCAAGTTTATCGGCATGGTGCTGCTGGTTGTTTTTGTGGTGGTCTACGCCCTCACCGCGATGGTGATCGGCGACCTGACATTGCAGCAGTCCTCGAACCTGATCCGCTTCATCTACTTCGGCATCGCAGGTCTGGCCTGGGTCATCCCGGCAGGCGCGATTATCTGGTGGATGGAAAGAGGCGGGAAAAGCCGGACCTGACACCAAACCCGTTGGCGGCCCACCGGGCAACCCGGTAAAGCGCAAAGGGCGCCCCCGTCAGATACTGGTCGACAACAGCCGGGTCTTGAAACCGGCCGTTCAGGGAGACGCGTGGCAGCATCATCGGGTCGCGCGCGTTGACGGATTGAAGCACACCGGGAAGCGTCGTCACAGACGAGGCGAAGCCGATCTCCCGCAAGATATCCGCATCGCGCGGTGTAACCGCGTGTGATTTTCCATACGGATAGGCAAAGTGCTTCGGCCTGCGGCCGAGTTCTTTCTCCAGCCGCTCAAGGCCCCTGGTCACATCTTCACAGGCGGCATCTGCGTTCAACCGCGCCATGGCAAAATGATCGTGGGTGTGGGCACCGATGGTAACCAGCGGATCACCAGCCAGTTGGCGGGTCTCGTCCCACGTCATCATCTGCCGGTCCGCCAGGGCTTTAAGGTCGACGCCGTATCTTTCAGCAAGCGCCCGGATGATCTTGCGCTGATCTCCTTCGCCGACCTCCAGTGTCAGATGATCGACGATCTTTTCGAAACACGCGTTTTTTTCTACAAGTGTTCTGCACGGGATGCCGGCTGAATTGCCTGCCGCAGTAAAGACCACTTCATCGTTGTCTGCGATGATCTTCTCAAGGGCCAGCCACCACAGTTCGCTGGTCCGGTCGATCAGCCCGGTTGTGACGAACACGGTGAAAGGAGCTTCCAGTTCCTTCAGAATCGGATAGGCGACAGACAGATTGTCCCGGTACCCGTCATCGAAGGTCAGCACTGCATAACGGCGGTGCCCGTAACCGGACTTGAGCAGGTCGACGGCTTCATCCATCGATATGATTTCATAGCCGTTTGCCCTAATCCGCTCGACCGCGAGCTTCAGAAATTCGGGCGTGATTTCCAGGTGACGGTTCGGCTGGAAAGCATCGGAGCGGGCCGACCGGACATGGTGCATCATAAACACGGCACCACAGCCCTGGGTAAACGGTGCCAGCATACGGCCAAGCCCCGTTCCCTTAAGTACACTGAATGCGCGTGTTACCGTCTTGTGCCGCATGCCCATGTGGCCGAAATGCCCACCTTGCTAGAATGTGCCAGTTAGGCACGGTTTCTTTAACAATTATTGCTAAATCTATCGAGACTTAGCTTGATCTGCCAGCGCGACGTCCTGTCTTTCCTTCATGTTCGTTCAAAATGGTTTATCCGATTTTCAATAACCGTTTCAGCCTGTCTTTCACGCGCCCTGGTGCGAGGTGAGCACCGTGTCCTCAACAGACCTTGAATTGTCCATATTCACGAGGCTTAGCGAAGCACAGGCTGACTGGCAACAACTAAAGGATGTGCCGCACAGTAATCCATACCAGTCTCCTGGCTGGCTTTGCAGCTGGTTCGAGACAGTCGGCCAGAGCCTGAATTGCACGCCGGTGATCGTTGTCGGACGGTGTCGCAGTCAGGTGGTTTTTCTGCTGCCACTGCAACTTGAACGGTCTGCTGGAATCTCTGCGCTGACGTTTCTCGGCCACCAGAACGGCAACCAGAATACGGGCCTCTGGCATGCAGATTTCTATCGAGGAGCCACGGCAGACGAGATGAAAAGCCACCTGTCTGCCGTCTGCAAGCAGGTCGGTGCTGATCTCCTCAAGCTTGAAAACGTTCCGGAGACCTGGCTAGGGCGAGACCATCCGCTGGTTTTCAAAGGAGCGACATCAAGCCCGAGCCCTGTTTTCGCCCGCGCTCTGCCCTCCGATTTCGGACAGTTGTTCAACGACACACACAGCAAGTCCTCACGCAAGAACCTGCTTCGCAAGGAACGACATCTTCAGGCAGCCGGTAATTACACGATTGCCAAAGCCACCTCCCCTGTCGACAGGCAACGTGGCTTTGATGCCTTTCTTGAACAACGCTCTGTCAGGACAAGGGAAGCGGGCATTCCGAATGTTTTTTCGGCGCCCCCAGCGAAGACGTTCCTGTCCAGCGTGGTTGGACTGGATGCAACGGGCAGCGCGCAAGATCACGGCGCTCATCCCCTGGATCTCTGGTACCTGGAAACTGGAGACCGGATCAGGGCCACCTATCTGTGCGCCCAGCATGGCAAGACGCTTTATGCCTACAGCAACAGCGTTGCTCATGACGACATGCTGCCCAACAGTCCAGGGCTGGTCCTGATCAAGGAAATCATCGAACGGGCGTGCGGTGATCCGACCATCGACACACTGGACCTCGGCCTTGGCGAGGAACGCTACAAGACCACGTGGGCGGAACCAGTGCCTTTGAAGGACAGCCTTTTGGCGATGACCTGGAAAGGGGCTCTCCGCATGCGCCTGGAGGCCGCAAGGCTGAAAGCCAAAACCCACGTCCGCAATTCATCGATCCTGTGGCCGCTGATCCGGCGTTTGCGCAAGATGAAAGCTGGTTTTTCCGGCAACAGTTAGACAGTTGGCACCCAACTGTCGCCAACATCTTCCTCAGGCGGCGTGCCCGTCACCGTTTCTGCGCGGCCCCGGTCCGGTTCCACCAGAAATCACGACTTCGACCTTCGCGCCGGTGTTATGTGCCAGAAGGTTGGCCGCACTTTGCAGTTCGTGGCCGTGGTCTGGCGCCGATGCTGCAATCAATACCCTGTCCGCGAAACTCAACATACGGGCACTCGCCAGTGACCCATCGATGGCGCCAAGATCGACAACGACGGTTTCATAGGTCGACTTGATTGCCTCAAGAGCGAGCTTGAAACGTTCCGAGTTCACCATTTCGTCCGTGATCTCAACCCGCCCGGCCTCAATGATATGCGCCTTTGATCCGGCATCGCGATAGACCACCTTGGCGAAAGGCGCCGTTCCGGCGACGATGTCGGAGAACCCTTCGGCCCCCTTCAGGTTGGTCTGATCGGGAAAGACTTCCATGATGAGAGAAGACTTGCCACGTCCGGCCGCCTTCCGGATCAGGTCGAAAGCGAGCTCGTGAGACAGGGCCTCATCATCGACGCTGAGAACGACAACGCGTCCCGCCGCTTCGACATCGTCCGCGTGCGTTGTCTTGAGCTGCTCTTCCCGCTTTGCTTGTCTGCTTGTCTTGCTGGCTGAAACCACAGGAACAGGAGCGACTTCCGCGCCTGGAACCTCTGTTTCGGCTTCGTTCGAACCCCGCATGTCCCCCACCCAGTCCGGGCTGACATCGTGATCGTAACCGGTCTTCATTTTGCGACCACGAAGCTTGCCGGACAGGATCCCGATGCGTCCCTTTGGCCGCTGTGTCTTTTCCGAGGCCTGGGGTTGGGGTTGGGGTTGTGGTTCCAGGGTCTGCTCAGGAACCGTTTCTTCGGTAGGTTCATCAACGCTAGCGGCTGTTTCAGGGACGCTTGGTTCCGTGTCGCGAAGCGTGTCGGCTTTGCTCCACTCGCCGGGATCGATCCTGTAGCTGGCAACGGTCTGACCGTAGCCCCCGCCCCAGCCTGGGTTTTCAGCCCGCACGGTATCCTGAGGACCTGATTGCGGCCGCTCATCCATGCGCGGTGCAACGCGCGGCCCTTCGGACGAACCATCCTGCATCCGATAGAGCGCATTGCCGTTCAGAAATTCGCGCATGAGCACAAAGGCACATCCGAGAATAAAGGTGACAAGCGCAGCAATGATGGTGCTGGCAATGATTTTGGGCGAATCCGGTTCTACCGGCACACTGGCACGGGAAATGATCCTGGCATCGGCAGGCAGAACCTGTGCACGCAAGCGGGAATCAGCTTCCTGGAAACTCAGCAGAAGCTGGTCAAGTTGCGCCGCCTTGGCATTGGCTTCGCGCTCCAGTTCCGCGAGCCTTGCCTGATCGGCGTTGGATTTTGCCGCAGCCGTCTTCAGCTCCTCAAGGCGTGCCCCAAGTGCTTTTGCGCGCTGGTCTTGCACCTTCGCATCATTTTCCAGTCCCTGCAGGATCTTGCGTGCTTCCGATCGGATTTGCCGGTCGTAATCACCAAGCTGAGATTGAAGCGCCTTCAGTTGCGGGTGGTTGGGCAACAGTGTGATTGAGAGTTCGGCAATGTTGGACTGAATTTCGACCTGACGCTCCCGCAGACGCTGAATGAGTGCGGAATTCAGCACATCGCTGGCAGTCTCGAGAGAACCGCCAGAATTCAGCAACTCGCGAATGAGGTCGGCTTTGGCCTGCGCCTCGGCCTTGGAGGACTGGGCGTCGGAGTAAGCGGTACTCGTTTCGGCAAGTTGCTGCTGGTTGAGCGGGATATTGTCAGCGCCGATCAAAAGGTCGGCCCGGGCGCGAAAATCCGATACCGCCTGCCGGGCTGCCTGAACTTCCCGGCGCAATTCGACAATCTGAGGCTCCAGCGCCGCGGAGGCCTGCTCGGTCGTCTGCCGTTTTGCGCTGGATTGAACCGACAGATACTCATCAACAATCGTATTGGCGACCTTGGCCGCCAGAACCGGACTTTCGGCGGTGTAGTCCACCGCGATCACGCGGGATCCTTCCAGCCGGTAGATTTCCAGGTTCTCGTAATAATGCTTGAGGACCCGCTCTTCCTCGCTATTGCCTTCGGTCTCGTTTCCGAACCCGACCAGAGACAGCAGGAGATTGACGAGGCTGCCATCGTCGTTGGCATCGAACTCCGGGATCGCAGCAAGGTTGAGCTTGTTCGCGACACGACGCGCCAGATCAGCGGACTTGAGCAGTTGAACCTGGCTAACAACACCTTCGCTGTCGAGCAGGGCTCGCTCTTCTTCCTGCCCTCGCGATGCACCGGGCAGATTGTCCGTGCTCTCGATGATGAGGCGCGCTTCGCCCTTGTATTTGGGTGCTACGAACTGGAGCCCCAGAAAGACGACAACGGTGACGAAGAGCGTGAGTGGAACAAGCCAGCCCAGGGATCGGCCGATCGTCCGCAACAGACCACCCAGATCCAGCGCCATATCGTCTTCGGAATGTGTCTGCCGCTCAGCATTCATCTTTTGAAACTCCAAGATACCGGCAAACTATGTCGAATTATGGTAAGCGTTCGGTTAAGCTGGTTACAGTCTCCGGGGTCGCCCTGTTAATTAATGCATGCGCAAATTTGACAGGGTGCCGGACAGGTCTTTTTTCCTCTTCACCCTCAATTAACCATAAAGCGCGATCCTGTCTCCGAATTGTAGGAGAGTCGTTGATGCGAACGAGAGCGCTTGTTGTCCTGGGCTTGTGCCTGGGCCTTGCTGCATGCAGCGGGTACAGACAGCCGCCGACAGCGTTTCACGAAACACTGACCCAGCCTTATCGCTTGGACTCAAGCGATAAGCTGCGCATTATCGTGTTCGGACAGGATGACCTGTCCAATACTTATGTCGTTGATCAAGCAGGATATATTTCCTTTCCGCTGGTCGGCAGCGTCGCCGCGCGCGGCAAGACCCAGCAAGGCCTGGCATCCGAAATTTCGGCCAAGCTGCGTCAGGGCTATATCCGCGATCCGGACGTCTCGGTGGAGGTCGATACCTATCGCCCGATCTTCGTCATGGGTGAAGTGCAAAATGCAGGCCAATATAATTACGTTGCCGGCATGACCGTTCAAAACGCCATCGCAACAGCGGGTGGTTTCAGTTCGCGGGCGCTGCAGTCAGATGTGGATATCACCCGACAGCTCAACGGTGAAATTCTAAACGGCCGTGTGCCCATTTCGGACCCGGTGCGTCCTGGTGATACAATTTACGTCCGTGAGCGTTATTTTTAGGGTCCCGCCAAGTTAACTGTGGACTCACCTCCCTTTGTTAGGGTGCAGTTTCAGTGCCCCACAGGTTCGACAAGAAACCTGGGGGTAGCAACAGGGATACTGCATCATGACAACGACCCCCATGCGGATCGTGCATTGCGTGCGCTCGCCCATTGGCGGCATTTTCCGCCATATCCGGGATCTGGCCATGTGCCAGTCGGAAGCGGGACACGATGTCGGCCTCGTATGTGACAGCAACACGGGCAGTGCTTTCGACAATCGGCTTCTTGAAGAGCTGAAGCCGAGGCTAGCTCTTGGTATTGCACGCTTTCCCATGCAACGTCAGCTGACCGTACAGGATCTGACGGCAACTGTTTCCCTTTACAAGCACATCCGGGACCTGAAACCCGACATCCTGCATGGACACGGGGCAAAAGGTGGCGCCTATGCGCGCCTGATTGGCAGCGTTCTACGCCTGCGCGGCCAGAAAGCCGCCCGCGTCTATTGCCCTCATGGCGGCAGCCTGCACTATGATCCCAATCGCTTCGAAGGCCGGGTCTACCACACGCTGGAACGGCTTCTTGGCCGCCTGACCGACGGGCTGATCTTTGTGTCCGACTATGAAGCCGCAGCCTACGAAAGCAAGGTCGGTCACACGAAAGCCCGATCGCGCATTGTCTACAACGGGCTGACACCGGACGAATTCACCCCCGTTCCGGTGGATGAAGCAGCCGCCGATTTCCTTTATATCGGAATGCTGCGAGACCTGAAGGGACCGGACCTTTTCATTGAAGCGCTTTACAACATTCGCCTGAAGAACGGCACCGCGCCCAAGGCTCACATCGTTGGTGAAGGCCCGGACGAAGAGCGGTATCGTAACATGGTGAGGAAGCTGGGGCTTGACCGCGCAATCACGTTCCATGGTGCCCTTCCCGCTCGTGAAGCCTTCAAGCTTGCCAGGAACGTCGTTGTTCCATCACGCGCCGAAGCCATGCCCTATATCATCCTGGAGACCGTGGCGGCAGAACGTCCGCTGATTGCAACACGCGTCGGCGGCATTCCGGAAATATTTGGCCGTTATGCCAATCGGCTGGTGGAACCAGGCCATATCGGCAAACTGACCACGGCCATGGAAGAAGCACTCGCAGATCCCGCCAAGATGGCTCAGCAGGCAAAAAACCTGCGCAGCTGCCTTGCAGAGACTTTCTCGGTCGACCTCATGAACGACAGAATCACCACCCTCTACCAGGAAATCCAGGGCATCGCCCCGACCGATAGCTCGACACCGGCCCAAGCTGATAGTGTTTCAGCCGTGCCGCGTGCGCAGACTGTTCTTGCCAGATCGAGCAACCGATAATGAATACCCCAGTTTTTAAACCCTCTGGTGCGGTCGAACCGAAGCCTGTTGCGGGCGGGACATCCGCTTTGGGGCACAGATTGGAAAAGCATTTCAGACATACCGTTCATGGCGCGACGGGCCAAAGCAACGTCGAGGTTCTGTCCGCCGCCAACACCAGCCTTTCGGCCGACGCCTTTGAAATTGCTCAAGGCTTAGGCGGCAAAGGCGTTTCCGTTACCGTTCTCACCGGTATGGTGCGTCTCACGGATGTACTTCTGATCGCTGGCACGGCCCTGTTCGCAGTCTTTACCAGTCCCGAAGCGGCTGGTTTCGGACTTGGCAACCTGTTTGTCACTGGCGCCGCCATCCTGTTTGCGCTCGCCTTTTTCCAGGCCGCAGACGTCTATCAGGTTCCGGTCATGCGCCAGGGTCTGTCGCAGATCGGACGCGTTGCCGCCGGCTGGACGCTCGTGTTCGCCATGTTCGCGCTTCTGCGCACTACAACAGGCATCGGCACGGAACTGTCAGATGCCTGGATCGGCGCCTGGTTCGCGATAAGCCTGACCGGCCTTTGCCTGTCACGCTTCATTGTCTATCGGCTGGTGCGTCACTGGATGAAGTCCGGTCGCCTGGAACGGCGCGCGATCATCGTCGGCGGCGGCACGGCCGCCCAGGAACTGATCCACGACCTGGAAGCCCAACCGGACAACGACATCCGCATTTGCGGTATCTTCGATGACCGGAACAACGAACGTTCGCCGCCAGTGGTAGCCGGCTATCCGAAGCTCGGCAACATCAGCGCGCTGGTCGAATTCGCCCGTCTGGCACGCATCGACATGCTCATTGTGTGCATTCCCTTGCGCGCAGAGCAAAGGGTGCTGGAGCTTTTGAAAAAACTCTGGGTTCTGCCGGTCGACATCCGGCTTTCTGCCCACACCGACAAGGTTCGCTTTCGTAACCGCGGATCGAGCTTCATCGGTACGGTCCCATTTGTCGACGTGGTCGAAAAGCCGATAGCCGATTGGGACATGGTGGCCAAGCGGATCTTTGATCTTGTCTTCGCTTCGCTCGCCATCATCACGCTGCTGCCGGTCATGATCGCCGCTGCCATCGCCGTGAAGCTGGACAGCAAGGGGCCGATCCTGTTCAGGCAGAAACGCTACGGCTTCAACAACGAGATCATCGAAGTTCTGAAATTCCGGTCCATGTACACGGAAATGGCCGATCCGGACGCCAAGAAGGTGGTGACCAAGGGCGATCCCCGCGTGACCAGGGTCGGACGCTTCATCCGCAAGACTTCGATCGATGAGTTACCGCAGCTTTTCAACGTTCTCGGCGGCAGCCTGTCACTCGTCGGGCCCCGCCCGCATGCTGTCAACGCCCATACCAACAACAAGACCTGGGACGACGTCGTTGACGGTTACTTCGCTCGGCACAAGGTCAAGCCGGGCGTGACCGGCTATGCGCAGATCAACGGCTGGCGCGGTGAAGTCGATACACCGGAAAAGATCCAGAAGCGCGTGGAGTGCGATGTCTACTACATCGAGAACTGGTCGATCCTGTTCGACCTGAAAATCCTGATCCAGACGCCCTTCCGGTTGCTCAATACGGAGAACGCCTATTGAGCCTTGCGACCGACCATTTTGGCGGCACGCCTCATGCACGCGCGCCTATCGGTCTTCAGGCCAGGAGCCTGGGCAACGGCGCACTGTGGCTTGCAGCCTTTCTGTCCGGGTTCGTTATCGAGGAGCCTGCACCTTACGAACTCTACATGGCACTGCTTTCGGTCGTCTGGCTTGCCTGCGGCCTGAAACTTCGCCGTGAATTCGGTCCGCTGATCATCTGCCTGATGCTTTACATTGCAGGCGGCGTCGCTTCCATTCCCATGGCCAAGGAGATGGGCGATGCCATCATGTACATCGCCGTTTCCGGCTTTCTGGCAATCACTGCAATCTTCTATGCTGCGATTATCGCGGAAGACCCCGGCAGGTTCAGGGTCATCCAGAGCGGCTATATCGCAAGCGCCGTGCTTGTGGCTGCCATAGGCGTTGCCGGTTACTTTCAGCTTTTCCCCGGCGCGTCCTATTTCACGCTCTACGATCGAGCTCGTGGCACTTTCCAGGACCCCAACGTGTTCGGTCCGTTCCTTGTGCTGCCGACGGTGCTTCTGATCCAGAAGCTGCTCCGGCAATCGGTGCTGCGTAACCTGCACCTATTGGTACCGCTTGCCATCCTGCTGCTCGGTGTCTTCCTGAGTTTTTCACGTGGCGCCTGGGGTGTGCTGTCTGCATCGGTGCTGCTGGTCTATTTCCTGGCGCTCGTCACCGAAAAGGCCGCTGCCCGCCGGGCGCGCCTGGTGCTGCTCGGCGTAATCGGCATTCTTGCGGTCTTCGCGCTGATCGGCGCGGCACTTTCGGTCGATACGGTCGCCGACATGTTCGCAGAACGGGCAAAGCTCGTACAAGCCTACGACGGCGCCCGCCTTGGCCGTTTCGCCCGCTACTCGCTCGGCTTTCAGCTGGTGATGGAACACCCGCTCGGGCTCGGCCCGCTGGAGTTCAACAAGTATTTCCCTGAAGACGAACACAACGTTTATCTGAAAGGCTACACGACCTACGGCTGGCTCGGCGGCTCGATCTACATTCTGATGGCGCTATGGACGTTCTGCGCGCTGGTGCCGCTCCTGTTCAAAGCCCGCCCGTGGACCGCCTTTACCCAATCCGTCTTCGCGGTGTTTACCGCGCATCTTATCCTGTCGGTGATCATCGACACCGACCACTGGCGGCACATGTATATGCTGTACGGTCTGGCCTGGGGCCTGATTGCCGCTGAAAAGCTCGGGCATGGCTGCCCTGCACGACCGGTTCCCGCCTTCCCCTACCGCAAGTAACAGATGTCTGGAAAAGCCTCCAAAGAAGCGCAACAACCTGCTTGCGCTTGGCATGCGAACAAGCTAGGTAGGGTCCGTTCGGGCAGTAGCGCAGCCTGGTAGCGCACTTCACTGGGGGTGAAGGGGTCGTCGGTTCAAATCCGGCCTGCCCGACCAACAATTTCAAAGACTTAGCTTCTTAAAATGAAGTGTTCCATGGTTCAAGTGAACCAAACACCCACAACCCAACCCCTACCAGAACAGCAAACGAGAAGTACCATAGCGTCCAGTTGTAGCGGTTCACGGGGTGGATCTTCATTTGTCGAGTTCTTTGTGCTCTGCCAATAAATTCAGCGCTGAAGCTACTATCTCAGCATCCTCGACGCTGAACGTCTCGCAAATAGATCGGTATTCAGGACCGTAATCGTGGCCAAGATCCATGTGCTTCCCATCACCGTTTAATTCCGGTATGTGAGTATCGACAACAGTCGCCTCAAAACAACAATGCGCTGATACTGAGCAATTTCGCACCTGATACCTGTCTGCCATCGTCTCGGCTCCTCAGTTTATCCGTCATTTTTCGAACTGAGCGCCCGACTTTCAAGAAAATGTGCGATTTGAACCGCACCGGTCGCTATGCGTTTTAGATCATCGGCAGAGTAGTAGACGCTGCATCCACCGCCATCTTCTGGGTCTACGTAATAGCCCTTGACCTGCTTGTGATCAGGGTTTGCAGTTGGACCAATGTTACCCAGGGCTTCGACAGCCTCTTCAACATGCGGGTCCGCTTTTACAAGTTGCTGAAAGTCCCATGCCATCGTCTCGGCTCCCTTGTTCACACGTCTTTGATTTCCAAGCCGAGCGACCGATCCTTGATCCGCACCCGGTAGGAAAGCGATAGCGTCGACCAGTCAAATTCGTCTTTGAAGTCGCCGCAGTGATAGTCCTTCGGCGTCATGATATGGCCTGCCGGTATGCTCAGAGAGCAACTTTCAATCCCCAACATGCCGATACGCTCCGTCCCAGAAACCGGAGCGTTGCGCGTGCATTCCCCGGTATGGCTATCAATGAACCGCCACCAATCGCAGCCAGCGCAGCAAGGCCCATGCTCCATATAGAAAGCGTCCAGGAACTCGCTCTTTTCGTCTTGGCTCGACACGGCCTCGGCTCCGTTATTTCTCGAACTTGTTTCTGAATGAATTCGGCACGTAGACCGTATCCTCAAACTGGAAGCACGTTCCGTCTGGCCGTGTCATCGCGCCGTCGCGCATGACAGTAGCCGTGTCAGCTTCCGGGTCCAGGAACTTCGACACCTTCCGATGCAGTGGGTGGTGCGGGATGATTGCGACGCCGTCTGCATAGTGATCTTGCGGGAAGATGTAGTCCGGCGCGAATTGAATTTTCGGCGGCGCGGGCGGCAGACCACGGGTAAGGTCATCTATGATCCGATTGAGCTTGTCGAGCGTAAACGGCTCTTGTTCCTGCGGCTCAGCAACCGTAGTTCCATAAAGAGCCTGCGTGAACATCCGGTCAATGTCTTCCCGCATCCGGTCGGCGGCGGCTTTCATCAGCTTTCCCACGGTATCCGCTCCTTCCTTGTTACAGTGATCAGGCCCCGCGTCATTCGCACCTCACGAAGCCCGCATAACGCAGACCCCGCCTGATCGTGCCCTCTACTTTCCCTCAACTCGGCTCCTTCACTTTTCGTAGAATTTCCGCATTTCCCCATCTTGTGGAGGTGTCCAGCCTGCCTTTACGAGCGCTTCCATGTTGGCAAGCCAATGCTGCGGGCAGTCGAAATCGGAACATGGTTTACCGACAAGCTTCAGCGCTCCGCATCCGGGCTTTGCACACTTCTCGCTCATGGCCTCCGCTCCTTATGAGTCACGTTTCTTTTCAATGCTGATTTTCAGCGTTGTGATGTCGTAACCGCGAGCCTCTAACTCTTCCAGGAAGCTCGGGCCGAACTCTTTGGTCAGCGGTATGTATGGTTTCAAGGACAAGGTGTTGTGGAGCAAGCGAGCATCAGCACGAGACGTGCCTTTCCCCCACACATAACAAAGATCAGGATTGCTGTCGGCAAGCTTACCCCATTGAGCTTTGATCTGACCTTCTCTTGCACGAGGCACACCCGCCATGCGTCCGCTCCTCAGTTCGACCATTCAATTTCCAAAGGCCCAACGTAGAGCCTGCGATATTCCGGCTTGCCATCCGGTCTGACAAAGGCAAGACGCCAGCGGCGATGCAGGGCAAAGAGCAGATGCCAGAACCCGCCCGACGACTTCTGCTTGAAGCCTGTTGAGACGTAGACTTTGCCGTATTTCACGCGTCCGCTCCTTTATTGACTCCGCATCATTCCCGAAGAACGCGGAATAAAAAATGCGCGCGGCTTGATCTTTCGTTGTTTGGGCCACGGCTTGAAAAGCCTTGCCTGCCAAACGCGCGCTTGTGTCTTTGTTGGCTGAGCATTGCCCCAATACCAAGGCTTCACCGAACGCAAAAACCTGTTTGGGTTCCAGATGCTTTTCACGACTGCAACTCCTTCGTTTCACCATGGCTCTTCGTTCATCACGTCTCGACAGACACTCATTTCTCGCTCAGCGTCCGCCACTGTCGTTCCGTTCATGACTTCATTAGTCATCCAGTCACAGGGACGATCTCGACGCGATTGGCAGAGGCATTCCCCGTAGAGCCCGGCACACAGACGATACGCAGCTTCCTGCTCTTCATCCGGGTCATAAACCACGGCCTCGGCTCCTTATGAGTCACGGTTGGTTTTCGATTGAGCGTTTTCCAGTTCGCGCTCAAGCGCCTCTATTTTCAGGGCTGCATCTCGCATGGTTCCAGAGATGGCCAAAGCCTCACCAATTTCAATGTTTCCGCCTAGACTGATGAGTTCAGAACCGTTGCGCAGTCTGCCCGGCAGGTTCGTGAAACGCGCGCTGTATCGCATCCTCCGCTCCTCTATTTCACCCGGCCATGTTCCCGAAGGCTGTACCAGGTCGATTGTTTGAACTTCGGAAAACGCGGATTGCCATCTTCCCCGAGAAGCGCCCGCACTGAAGCTGTGCGGCCTGCCGGGTTTCTAACCTCAGACCCATGCCACGCGGCTTGGATAAGCTGACAATCTGCGTCTGAATAATTGTGCTCTTTCGGGCGTCCTGGACCTGCCTGCTGGCGCTTATCACCGGCAAGGGCGCTGATTGCATCCTTGTACATGTCCAGCATGTCATCACCGCTCTTGCAGTTCCGGCCAGTCTCAAATTCCTGAACAACCACGCCGATTTTGCGCAGTGCGTCCGTGACTTCGTTCAGCGTCTCACGCGGCGCTCGGTCGCCCTTCTTCCGCTTCCGGTCTGCGACAAGCTCGTATCGGTAAACGCCGAGCCAATAGCCCTTGCGGAGTATAGGCGGCGCGCCTTCTTCCGTGGTGCCGATCAGGTCTTTGATACCCATTCCGCCACGCCCTTCGATGATCCATCGATCCGGGCTGTAGCCCTCTCGGATGGCCGCGGCTTTCTGCGTCTCAGCGGACAGCCGTTTCAGCGGGCGGATGTAGGCGATTTTCATTGGTGCGCGATCATTCATGAAACCTGTTTACGGCAAACCGTGTCATGTTTCTACAATTTTTAAAAATGCATGTCAATGTTTCTTGAATAATTTGGATATGCATGTTAATGATTTCTCACACTCAAGCACCGGAGAGCCAAAATGTTGTTCGACCCCGCAACTTTTTCCGCAAACGGCAAGACCGAATACGGCTATGACGTCGGCGTTGTGCAGTCTGAGAAGTTTGGTGAATTGAAAGCCGTTCGTAACAAGTACGGCGTCAGTGTTTATGGCTTCGTTGGCCGCTATCGCACATCACCTAAGCCCTGGCCTGCTCATGTGCAGATCAGCGCGGAAAACCGCGAAATGGTGCACTTTGGCCGCGACGAGCGCTCTGGCCGCTTCAACAAACACAATGCGATCAGCTTTGAGCCTGAAATCTATGCAGAACTGACCAATCCGGCGTTCTGGGAAGCTGTGTGAAGAAAGGCCCCTAACTATGAAAATGGACCGCAATATCAACGAAGGTGGCTACGGCAAGTATGCGCTGATCAAGCTGCGCAAACTAACCGATTTCATTGATCCGAGTGACCCGTTTCAGAAGGTCAACAAGGACATCGCCGACGCGCTGGAACTGCTCGAAGAGAACGGAATTTTGGATCGCGGCCTTGTCGGCACCGAAGCGGAATTCATGGTGATCCGTCTCAAGGATAAATACGCGGCAGCAGCCCTGGAGGCCTACGCAGATGCGGCCGAAAAAGATGACCCGGAATGGGCTGCCGAGATCCGCGAAATGATCCCACGCGCTGGCGAGAATTCGCCGTGGTGCAAGCGTCCCGATTAATCAGACTTGAAAGGCCCGTCATGGATCTGGTGAAACGCCTACACGACTGGACAAGCAGCAAACTGCATGACCGCAGGCTTAAGCGCTGGGGCATGACGCGCACCTGTCCTTGGTGCCTTCAGTGCGTCGAAACCGACGGCAAGCACGAGATGAAAACGTGCGAGGAAAATCCGTTCCACATGCGACCAGCTCACCCAGGCCGGTTGCTCCTGATCGATGCTGACAATCGCAACAACGCTGTCAAGCCCGACGACAACGCCTAATGGTGGCTCTGCTGGATCAAGGCCGGCCAGAACGTAGGACGTGAACAGCGGCCGCGTGAAGTCCTCCCTGCGCCGCGCCTTGCCAACCCTGCGTTCATACAGGCCATGCGGGCAATATGCGCGAATGTTCAGCTCTAGCAGATCCTCGATGGCGCGCGCTTCCATCTTTGGTCTGGTGCGCACTGCTACCCATCGCAGCATGTGAAGCGGCAGGGATGGCGCGCGGTATGGTTCAACGCGGCGTTTCTTGGCCTGCGATTGGGCGAGCCATCGGGCGCGGTCTGCTGGCGTGTATGGAGCGCTGTTCAAGCCCGCAAACTCCCGAACGTCTCGGTATGCGCACCGCTCTGCACATGATCAATGAAGCTCATCACTTGGGCGCACAAATTATCAATCGTATCGTGATTAACGACGATGAAATCCGCCTTGAAATCCATCAGCTCAGACGGATGCAAGATTGCCTCATCGTCCTCGCCGCGCAGGATTCGCACCACAATTCCGCCGACTGAGCGCACCGCGTCTGCCTCATTCGAAAAGCGCACGTCCTCGCAAACGACATCACCAGCCGGAAGGTTTTCCTTCCAAGCGTTCGTCCAGATGTCAGGAGAGATCATTTCACGACCCCATTCCGTGCCGAGCGTCTGCATGGCAAAGCGTGGCGTCTTGCCGCCGAGCAGCGACGTTGGAACTTGCTTCAGATTGCCTTCAATATGCAGATCGGACAGCCCCAAGGTCCGCAGCATGTTCTTGAGCGGATCAGCCATGCGATGGCGCTTGAAGCCGTTCTTGCTTTCCAAGTACTCGGCAACGGTTGATTTTCCGCATCCAATGCGGCCGGCAAGTCCGATGATCATGACTTTTCCCCGCGCACAATTTCATAAGTCTCAGTTGAGATTTCCGCCTTTGCGATTGACCCAACAGCTGTGAAGTCAATTCGAAGACTTTCAGCAGAAGACTTCCTGAGCGTGTCGGTGATTGCATCCATGATCTTGTTCTGATCTTGCACATCACCAATCATTTCAAGCTTGATGATCATTTCCAGCGCCTCGCTGCATACTGGCCCCAATACATCGGCCAAACGAGAAAAGACATGACGCACGCAATGACGACGCCGAGGATGTCGTTCATTTTCTTTTGAACAATCGCATGCCCGGCCGTAAACATGGCAACAATCGCCCATGCAATGAGGAACCAAGTCAAACCATCACCTCCAACGTTGCAAACTCTGCCTTGTGCAGCACTTCCGCCATCAGCCGAACGCCTGGCGGGGTATCCTTGGGAATGATCGTCGGCACCGCTTCAATCTCGGCCCTGCAAGCGATCTGCCAGCGGGTTATTGCCTCGTCTCGCGTGTTGCCTTGCGTGCAGATATCGCGATACATGCCTTGACAGATGTGCTTGCCTGTCGATGGACAGCGAAACAGCGCAACGCGAAAGGTGAGATTGGCGGGCTGCTTCATTCCACCGCCTTTGGCTTGACGTTGATGCGGTAAGTTTCTTTGCGTCCACCCAACCCGCAGCTATCAAGAAATATGTCGGCATCTCTGCGACTATCCCACAAGCCACCAAAGAAATGCTCGCCGCCTGTGACGTATACATGAACCGAACCTGGTCGAATTTCTTTATCTGAACCGAACAACGGTCTGCACATCTTCGCCACTCAAACCTCCTGACCTGACCGGCAATAAGCGCCGGCCTTGTTGCGTATCCAAAGCACGTCGCCTTGCTTCGCCTTCACACGCACAATCACGTGCTCAGCTACCCATTCATGTTGCAGCCGAGCAGTTCTGAGAAACTGCGCCAGCTCAGCCGGTGACAGGCACGTGGTTTCGTTCGTGCTTGGCGGGCGTTCGTTGCTGGCCATTGCTGGCGAGGTGAGAGCGAGAAGGACGGCGAGCGTGCGGGTCATGGCTTTGCTTCTGCCGCAAGCTGCGCCTTCGCAAGCTCAAGAAGATGGTTCCATGTCGCTACAATTATACGAGCGTGCGCGGCTGAGTTCGGACTTGGCCCCGTGTGGCAGATGATCGTTTCAGATCCTTCCAGGTAAACGCCTTGTAGTGCTGTCTCATCTGGAAGGTCGAAATTATCTCGCGTCAGGTTGAGCGTGTTTCTGAACTGATTGATATGCTCTTCATCTGATTGCGTTGCAGTCTCACCCCATTCAACTGGACCGACTGCGAGAAGACGCTCGACTATGTCATCTGGGATACGGTTCATCCCGCCACACCCTCCAAATCATTCAATTTGGTGAATATAGCATAAACGGCATTTTGGATGCAACGGCTCGACTGTATCAAATACGATATTTAATACATCACAGAAATTGATTGATTGAGCGTGATTGATCACAGAAACAGGCGGCAAAAAAACTCAGGAACTAAATAATTCCAATTTTATAAGTATCTCCAATAACTTATTACTGATAGATTAGTTTTGACCTGTTTTCAGTATAGTGAATAGGCGGAAAGTGCTTTTTGTAGGGTAAAATTACCCCTACAATAATCAAAGAGACCCCCTTCGAAAAAAAGACAGAACTAAAATATAATAAAATATATATTATAAGTTATTGATATTATTAAGTTATTTCATCTGGATTTATTGAACATTCAATTATTTGAATATATTGTATCTTATTGATTTTTATAACAAATTTCGGTTTTATTTTATTTTCAATAAATACCCTCCGAAGCCCTTTCTTGAGTGAAAAACTCCACTTTGTTTGGCGCTGCCTAAAAATTAAATACGCCTAAAAAATGTGCATCACGCAAAAGAAAACCCGCTCAAGGCGGGTTCAAAAGTCCGATATTGGTGCCTGATATCTATCCAATCCAGGTCAAGACAATTGATGGTCTACCCTTCTTACCTTCGTTCCTGTTCTCTCTTTTGATCAGGTTTTCAGATTCCAGATCAGAAAGAATGATGTTTCGTTCTTCGGCAGTAAGACCTTGCATACCACGTGATAGCTCACGCTCAGAGCATGGACTGCGCCGGATTAGAAAGCTCTTGACGAGTTCTCTTTGTATGTCTGAAGTAACCACAACGCTCTTCTCTGCTCGCTTCAGTCTCGTGCCTTTCCAGACGAGCCATGTGACGTCATTCGGCCTTTTGAAGCCAATCGGCCCCTTCCCTTTGAAGCGGTTAATTGTTCCCTTCAGAACCTCACCTCGCACGATGGCGCGTCTTTCTTCCGCATCCAATTCCGGAAACATTTTGAACAGCTCCCGTTCATGTATCGCGCCAGCTTCGCTGATGACATTTCTAATACGCCTTACGGGGTCATGCGCATCTTCTGGCTCAACAATGCCAGCAAGCTTACGTCTACGACGATCCTGCTCCGGCGTTTTTTGCTTTCTCTCATAATCCGAAAATGCGTCTATCAAAAGGCTCATGCCTTCCGGGTACTTGTGCAGGTCCTCAGTTGGTGCGCCATTCGAATAAAACCACTCATTGAATTTTCTGAACTTCTCAGATTTCCCATCGGCAGCAGATAATACAACAGCATGAGGGCTTAAATGGGTGAGACTATGCACACCATTACCCGTCTTGTTTTTCAACCGCATCTTGTCTTTTTCATTAAAGAGCGAGGCAATATATACATGATTGCCATATCCAGTCGCCTCGCAAACATCCTTCGCGACTGCCCATATCTGCCCGTCATGGACGGCTGTCCTAATATGTTCATTTTCTGCAAGGTATTTCATCAGATCATTCATACCGTATCTCCTGTTAGGCAAATTCAGGCAGAGACAGAAGGCGTTTTGCGTCCTTGGCTGCGGACAACAAAACTTCTTCATTCATCAGGTCATCAAACTCGATTGTGCCGATGTAGACCTTGATTGCGATGTCTCTGGCGTCTTCAGCCGGCGTGCTGATCGCTTCATCAAATACGGCTTTGAGCGCGGTTTGATCCGGGCTTTCCATGCCTGCGTTATAATCAGCCATGATCTGCGACCATGCAGCGTCAGCGCGGTTCTTGAGTGCCTGCAACGCCGTTGCTGTTGCCTGCGTTGATGTAAAGCCAGCAGTCATGGCAAGCATACTGCCGCGTGTGAAATCTCGACGGTTCATCATGCGTCCTCCAATACCTTGACAGCAGCGCCGCCAGACAACTTTGGCAGCTTTGGTGCAGGGATTGCATAAGCGTTGCCGTTGTCGCGCTCTGCGCGCTCGAAAGCTGCACGCAGCGCCGGGTTTTTGAACATCGAGGAAAGAGATTGTGCCTGGTATGCCATTTTTGATATTTCCCGTGTTGACTTTCCGTCTTGCGATGAAATATACATAAATGGTGCAACATTGCATGTCAACATCATTAGTGCGATATAGGCAAAAAAAGTGCTATCACCAAGAGAATGTAAGGCAGCAAGAGCCGGCCTTGATTGGTCGCGTGATGAGCTTGCGGAAAAATCAGGCGTTGGAAAGCGCACCATCGTTGACTTCGAAAACGGTGCGCGTGAACCAATAAACGCAACAAAACTTGCTTTAAAATCAGCGCTTGAAGCTGGTGGAGCAAAATTCGAGACCGGGATGGTATGCGTTCCGATCTAAGTATCTGGACATATTTCAAATTGTCTGATTGAAATAATTCAATTCAACGTTGTCAGGATTGACATATGGCTACCGTTATCAGAACCACAAAGCGCAAGCGCGGAATCTTCGGCACTATCATGTGGTGGCTGTTTCTAGCCTTCAACGCAATCATGCTGATTTTTACCGGATTGATTGTTTATGGCGGCGGATCTGCCGTTACCAATACGCAAGACGCAGCAGAGCAAGCCGGAGCCGTTATCGGCACCGGGATTGGCGTTAGCATCATGATAAGCGCGTGGCTGACAGGAAGCCTTATCCTGGGTTTGATTGTTGCCCTGACGCGCGGTAAGGAAGTGACGGTAGAAAGAACCGTCGATTAATTCTCACACGAATAAACGTGCTCATACTGCCCATAGATCACCTTGCGCGTGTCTGTGATCGTGCACGTGCGACCGGTCGATGCGATATAGGCTTTTGCCATTTCCTGATGCTGCAAGCCTTCCGGCAACGTTTGAGCAATACCAAGCGTAAGGCCGCTTGCCGCTCCTGCTGACGCGCCTTTGCCGATAGACGGCGTTGTCATCATCTTGCCTTCTGCCGGCTTGTCAAAGATGCGCCAATTATCGCCATCGTACTCAAAGCGCATGACCGGCGTGCCTTCATACTTCATCGCGTCGGAAACGCTCTGACAGCCTGCCAATATGGCAAGCGCTGCAATTGGAACAAATCTGGAAATCATGTTCACCCCCTAAAGAGGTGCGATGCTAAACGGCGCGCGATGATTGCGCAAGCTGGCCGATTTCCGCCAATCCTAAATAATATCAAAAATGATATTTTTATCTCTTGACTGGCCGTCATAATATCAATTATGCTATTTTCTATAGCTTGAACGATACATCCAGGAGCCGGCCATGTAGTGCGACGGGCAAACATAAGGCGGCGCACATCGCAATTGCCGCCAGCCCCACAGAAAGCATCCGTGCGGTGCTTTGTGTCGGACTGAAAGAAAGGAATGAACGATGGCAGGACTCGTGATCATACCCGAAAGCATGGAACAAGCGATGAAGCGCGACTTGGACAGGCTTCGCGACAGCCTCCCCGAAAATGAGCGCGAGGCGTTCGAAGCAGAGCGCCACATCCACCGCCAGACGATCATCGATCACTTCGCGGAATACGGGTCTTACCCCGAGATTGGCGGCGTAGAAAAGGCCGTCGCCTAACCCCTCCCGAACTTGGCCGGTCGGCGGACCTTTAGACCGGAGCGGTCTGTTTTGTCGGACTGAAAGGACACCAGATGAAAGACGAACGATGGTCCGCGTATGAGGAATACGACGAAGGGCGAATTGGAAGCATTGGAATGCACGGCCTCAAAAGTAGGCAGGAGGCAATTGAATGGCTGACCAAGTGCTTTGACTGGAAGCGCTGCTGGTACAAGAAGCCATCTTGGCGCATCGAATGCCGCAAAAACTGAAAGAAAGGACAACCCGATGACCGGACAGGAAGCCTACGAGGAAGACGTGCGCAGATGCCCGCTCTATCCCCACAATGGAAAGCCACGCCCGCAATGGGATGACCTTTCCGACCTGATCAAAAGCACGTGGAACAAATACCCGGATCCGCGTGAATATGCGAACAAGAGGAAGACCGCCTGATGCAATATCTCCTGATTATCGTCACGTTGTCCGGCGCGTTTCAGATCGAGCGCGTGCACGACGACAAGCCGGCCTGCATTGAACAGCTCAAGAGCCAGGTCCATAACAAGACGCGCACCGGCTGGATGTGCAAGCCGTTCAAATATGAGCCTGCCAAACAGCGCTAACACCTCCCAGATCCTCCCCAACTTACGGACTGATATGCTCGCGCATATCGGTCCTTTCTTTTGATGTGCCAGGACGCATAAAAAAATATCGTTTTTGCTATTTTCCCCATTGACACGCATACAAATTATTTGTACGTTAGAGACATCAAGAGCATAGGAGATAGAGAAATGACCGACGTTAAATCCGCAACACTCAAAAAGAATGGAAAAGAAATTGAAATTTTTGTCGGGCAGATGGAAGAAAATTGCTATGGCGATCTTCGCTACGTTGCATGCAAGCAGCCTGATATGAAATACACCTTCTACGCCGATCCTGATTTCGTCACTATCAATGAGTGACCTAACAAAAGACGCCATGTATTGGGCCGATATCGGTGACAACCGGGTTGGCCCAATCATCCGCGAACTTATAGAAGCTTTGGCAGAAAGCGAAGACCCTCACCTAGTGAAACAGGTCGCCAGACGGATTCGCCTACTCTCTAGCTCCCTCGAATCTATGGCCCACAGGATGGCAGACAACCACAACAGGGCAGATTGCCCGATTTGCAAACACGGATCGACGCTATGACCTCCGACGATTTCAAAGCATGGCTGGCCGACATGAAAGAGGCTGGCCTTGCCACGTCAGACGCGCATTGTGGCCGTTTGCTTGGCCGCTCTGCTAACCAGATCGTGAATATGAAAAACAAGGGCGCAGACAAAGCGACTGGGCTTGCATGTTCCGCGCTTTTGGCCGGCTTGGATGAGTATCAAAAAAAATAGCGTTTTTGATATTTATCCATTGACACATATCCAAATAATTTGTATGTTCTTTTCATAGGGAAACGAAAGGAACACGGAAATGACCATGGAACAGATCAACGCAGAACGCGCAGCAGAACTTAAAGCCGAACTGGCTTCTATCGATCCGGCTGATACTTTTTCTCAATATTGGGCTCAGTCCCCGTCTGCTTCAGTCATTCGTGACTACAAGGCCGGCCGCACCGTCGAGATTAAAGCTTGCCGTATTCGCAATCGCAAAAATCGTGAGGCTTTGGCCCGTGCACGAAAGATTTAACCACCCATTTAGAGCCCGGCGAAATCACACTTTGCCGGGCTTTTCGTATCACAATGGGTTCACGAGACTTCAGAACAACGGAACGCCCATTGCGCCAGCTTCCATCGCTTCATTGCTTCAGCATGCAGCCAATCACAGACATTTACCGAAACACCACAAAATTTACATAAACAAGATTCGCGCCGTCAGGAAATTTGGGTCTTGGGTTGACGAAAAAGGCAGATATATAGCCTAAAAATAAGCCCCTCACGGGGCTTTTTCTTTATCCAATCCAACGCAGCATCCAGGATGGTCGCCCCTTCCCGCCTTCGTTCTTGTTCCATTTGTAGACCATTCCGCTTGTTTCCATGTCCCGAATAATCGATTCCCGGTCCCGTGACGTGATATGCGGCAACCGGCGCAGCAAATCCCGCTCGCTGATTTCCTTCGCCTTGCGGATTATCTTGCGGATCGAATTGACCTTCTCTTCCTGATCGTTCTTCGCCATGATGTCTTGCGCGCCTTCAATGACAGCCCGTGCGCTTGCCAGAACGAACGCCGCACCCCATTCCAGATCCTCCATCTTGACCTTCGCACGCAGACCGTCACGGCTGACCGCATGAAGCGTTGCAAGCCGTTCGGTGTATTCCGCAGCACGCGCCACGCAGCCGCCGTATTGCGGATCACTGTCAAGCCTATCCGCCATCTCGATGGTAAAGGCCCGCATTGCCAGCCTTACGTCATCCGATGCCCACGGCACACTTGTTTCCGTGACCGATCCGTAAAGCGTGTACGTATTCAATCCGCCCGCCAGGTTGCCGTCACCGTCCGGCATAAGCAGTTTCATGCGCCTGACGATGTTTGCCGGCACCTTGCGCACCTCTGGCGGGGCGTTGTCATTCAGCTCGCCTCGTGGCGCTGCCTGAACGATCAGAAAGCGATTGAGAAAGCCGTCTGTAATGGAGTTGCCGCCAACGGCTTCGAAGAACTCTTCATGCGTCGATGCACCAAGAATGGACAGGCCCGGCGATGGCACTGGCGTTTGCGTGCCTTGCGCGCGCTTGGTTGGATACCAGTCCTCGCGGCCGATCTCGCGGCTCCAAAGCTCCATAAGCGGCGTTTTCAATCCGATTTCATGAGACGATGCCCGGCGATGAAACATCTTTCGCAATAGGTTCGGCCCGATTTCATCCGTTGTCGCAATGCAGCCTGGATGATCGACAATCATTTCCTCAAGGCCGGATACTGAGAACACTTTCATAACCGTGTGCAGGCTGTCCATATCGGCGGCTTTGAGGATCTTTGGTGGCGCAGCCAATGGACTGCCCTTGCCGATTCCTGTTCCTGCCAGCATGATCAGATATGGATTGAGAGACGCGCCGGACGGGGAATAAAGGTGACGCATGCATGGAGCGGCGACTGTCGCCAAAGCCCCCGCAATGGCAAGAGGCTTGTTTGGCCATCGTGACGTTGCCATGATCCAGTTGGCGATTTCTTCGATCAGACCGCCAGGCTTTTGCCAATCAACGCCGGATCCAAGCTTGATACCGTCCAGAAGCTCAATTGGCCGTTCTTCGTCCTCGATGATTTCGCCCGTGTCCTGATCGATCAGCGTGCCGTCATCCTGGCGAACGATGGCAGCAGCGCATTGACGGCCATATTCGAGCGCACGGCCTTCCTCATCGATTTCCGAGGCAATGTGTTCCGGCAGCGGTCGCGGGCTTGCCATACCGCCACGGCGGGCGCTTCTGATGGTCTTGCGCACGGATGCCGCGCCATCGTCTGCAACAAGTCCGCATTCTTCGGCGGCTTGAAATAGAGCAGCTTCGACTTCGGACGCGCTAACGCCGGACCACTTTGCGGCCGCAAGCTGAAACAGCGAAAAGCCAGAGGTGTTGAGCTGGTTGTTTCTGCCGCCTGCCCCGCATGTTGCAAGGGCGCGGATTTCGTCGTTGTACGTCTGCTGTACGTACGCGCGCAAACGCGGGTGTTCAACGTCGATTGATGGCGCGATTGGCGTTGACGGTTTTGGCGTCTCTTGTGGTGGCGCTTTCGTCAGCAGATCCACCAGCCAAGGCGGCATGATTGGCGCGTCGAGAATGGCCAGCGGATCGCCGTCTCCGGGTTCATAGACGCCATCTTCACGCTCGGCACCTGGCGCGATAATGTAGCCGCCAGCGCCGCGAATATCGACCGGGCAAACGTCCTTCTTTGGAAGCGCGCCGCGTGCGTTGCCGTGGTTCAATCCTTCTGTCTGGCGGAAATAGTAATGCCGTCCGTTGCCGGGTGTGTCTACGGTTGGCGCATCGCATCCTCCGTGCTCTGCTGCGATGGCTTCCCATGCAGCGATACCGGCCGTACCGTCCGCATCCACGACAAGCAGACCGCTTTCCCCGAGATTAAGCCCCGGCATGGCGTCCGGCCAGCGCTGCCATTGCTGGTCAATCATTTGGCGGGATGACTTACGCCGCCACATGACGCCGGGACAAGGCTGCTTAGCGCCCTCGCCTTCGTGCTGGCACGGGAACACATGCAAACCATGCTCAAAGAGGGAAATGGCAAGCTCGTAATTGGACAGCGCGCGCGTGACGGATGGGTCGAAGGTAAAGCCGAGATTTGCCATTGTGGCCTTTTATGATCTGAGCGACATAAAGCGGGGTTATGATCTGGGGGCTATATTATTTCTCGCCACAATTTTGCGGCCTTTTCGATCATTTGCCTTGCAACATCCATGTTCATCCACCCAGCATCATAAGGCCCGGTTCCGTATTCTTCTTCGTAGTACCAAGACGGATTTCCAACAACGTCTTTGCCGTAAATTCCAACGCTGCTGTTGTCGTTTTCTTCACTGCCGATAGACAGAGACCATGAATTGCCGCGCGCTCGAAAGTAAAATGGTTCGCCGTCGATTTTACCTTCAGCCTGAACGGGGCAATTTCCACCAAGATAATCTATGACAACCATTATTTTGCACTCGTCTCTGCGTACTTCTTGGCGGCTTCTGCGCTATCAAAAGCGATACCACGATAGGTTATGTTTTCGCCCATAGCTGCCGACGCGCCGAATCCACGACGATCAACAATCGCATGATCATTTTCCGGCGAGGTATACACAATCGCACAGCCCTTTTTCTTCTTCGTCCAGTTCATATCAAACTCCACCCCGCTATTTCCGAAAGCCTAAACAATATCATATACGATATTTTTTAGCCACCGCTAAAACTGCGGCTCGAACTTTTCCAGCTTGTCCTCTAACGTGTCGCCAAAGTCGTCCAGAACACCGCGAAAGAATGCATGCGCCTGCATTTCGTCCATCTGAAACAGATCGGACGTACCGAAGCCTTCAAGCCGATCAGCGGCCTTGTTCATGGCCTCTTCCATGGCCTCGTGTTCGTAAACGTCGAATTGCTGTCGTGGCATTTCCAGCGCCTTCTTTGTCAGGTGAATGTGATCCATGCAGGACCAATGCAGATCCTTGCCGATGCGGATTGCAACGCCGTCATCACGTCGCCGGCAAACGACGCATGGCCCGCCAGATAGCGCGCTCATGCTGCTTGCCTTTGCGCTTGCTCCTGAGCCTGGATCTTCTGCATGATTTCGATTGCACGCATCCCCATGTCTGTCCCGTTGGCAATCTCGCGCTCAACGACCGCATAGCTGTAAACAATTGTCGTATGGTCGCGCTTCATGTGATGCCCGATCATTGGGTAGCTGTGACCGGTCAGTTTGCGGGCGAGCCAATGGGCGATTTGCCGTGGCTTGGAAATGTGCCGCGCGTGCGATTGACCGGTCGTGATGCACTTCGGGTTAAGCAGAAATTCGCGTTCAACAAACTCTGCAATTGACTTGATCGTAATCATTCCGCTGCCTCCAAGGCTCTATGCTCGGCATACTGCCGATCAACCACGTTGAAATATTTGGATTTCGGTTTCGGACGACGCACGCTGATTGCCGTGACAATCTTCAGCTCGCCAACACGCGCCAATGCGTCTTCAGCCGTCTTTGGTATCGGCAGATCGCCGCCCATGCGCCGCCAGACCTCGCCAGCCCGTTGACGCGGCTTGCCCTTCTGTTCGAACGCCAGGTAGTCTTTGTAAGGAGCGCCAAGTCCAGCCTCGTATTCAATTCGCAAGCTGGTCGGTGCGCCGATCTTGTGGTGAAGATGAAAGCTCGTGTCTTTCACTTCCAGCCATTTGGACTTTGCGACCGCCTGACCGTCTGACAGGATTTTCGCCTCACGCTCCGCAACAGCGTCATGCTTCGGCTCGCGCTTCGGCCATTCGTGATCGCATGTCGGGCATTGCATCGTTGCAAGGCCAACTTCCGTTTCGCACACCGGACAGTGCTTTGAGCGAACGGAATTTACCGATACCTTGCCGACAACCTCGTTGCCTCGACTGTCACGGGATTCCACTTCGATCTGATCGACCGGGCCATGACGGCGAATGTTTCCGCCGAAATCGACCGCAAGGCAGTTAGGTTTGGAGCTTTCCTCGATGGCTTCGCGCCGTTCTTCTACGGTTGCTTCATTCGGGTCAAAGCCTTGCGGCCAGACAACGCGCGTTCCACGCCCCCAGATCTGGACAATCAGCGAAGTGGACAGCACCGAGCGAAGCACGCCAATAAGGTCAACTTCCGGGTCATCGAAGCCGGTCGTCAAAATATCGGCGTTGACCAAAACCCGAAAAGCTTTAGATTTGAAGCGCTTAAGGATGCTATCGCGCTCGCCATCGTTCATGTCGCCATAAATGACCTCGGCGGAAATACCGCGCCGTCTGAAGGCTTCACAAACGCTCATTGCGTGCTGTACGCCGGACGAAAAAACCAGCCATTTACGCCGGTTTGCGCCTAGTTCGATGATTTCTTCAACGGCCTGTTCCGTGATTTCATCGGCAGCGCGCCCCATGGCTCCGATCTGAAAATCACCGCCAGAACGCGGAACGTTGGACACGTCGATTTCAGCGGATCGCTTGCCAGGCGGGGATGCGAGCGGACAAAGCCAGCCATCGCGGATGCCCTCGCCTATGCCGTATTCATAAACGGTCTTCTCATAGAGCCCGCCCTTGCCGTCCAAGCGGCCCATATCGGTGCGGTATGGCGTTGCGGTATAGCCGGACACGCGCAGATATGGATTGACGGACAGCATGTGCTGTATCACGTCATGATACATCCCTTCCTCGCCGGGCGGCAGAAGATGCGCTTCGTCAATCTGGATGTGATCGCGGGTTCCGAGAATGCCAGGATTGCGATAAATGGAATTGACCGTTGCAAAGATGATCGGTTGCCGCGTGTCGCGCCGTCCGAGCTTGGAACAGTTGATCCCGATAGGCGCACAGGGCCATATGCGGAGCATGGTTTGCGAGTTTTGCGCGATCAGCTCTTTGCGCGGCGCGATGATCAGCGAGCCAACGCCGCTGTATTCCCGATGGATGTCTGCGCACTGGCTGGCTATCAAGGCTGATTTGCCCGTGTTATGATGCACGGTAAAATCGGCAGTTAAATACAAGTGGTCGCCATCAAGCGAGAACCCGTAGTAATCATCTTCAGGCAGTATCTCGACCGTAAATCCTGACCTCAACGGGTTCTTTTTTTTCTTGCGAGGTTTCGCTTTCTTTCGCTCAAGGACGACAGGTATTTGATTAACGTCACCGTTAATATGAAGCCGAAAATATTCATCGCCATTCACGAATTTACTTTTCGGCCCAGAGGCTGAAAGGCCCAAAGACCTAGCGACAAATATAGCGTCCTCTGCAAGCTTTCTTGATTTTGATACAAGCTCATAACCGCAGCATGTTAAATGCCCATCAGTGTCTATAAGTCCTGCCAGAACCTGACGCCTAGTCTCTAGGGAGCCTGTCTTATATTCTTCAGGGATACTTTTATCCGCGCACGACTTCCCGTAGATCCCAATTTTCTTGATGATCTTTTGCGCCTCGTTTTGATGCTTATTCTTCGGACCTGGGGATTTTGCGAATAAGGTCCAAGCCTTGTTTGGCTTTGCCTTTTGCGCCCGCCTAACTTCACACCCTATTTCTTCAGCCCACTTACGAAAACGATGGTCTATTTCTAGATCCATAGTCGTAATATTTACTGACCTTCTAACACTACCGTCACCGAGAAGTGCGCCTACAATCCATGGGTCCACCAACGGCTTGGCGCGAGTCGGAAATGTTACACCGCATCTTTGCAGTTTGTGCATATGGCGAAAGGTTTTGGTCGCGCCTAGCCATTCTCTGACAGTTACATTTCTTACCACCCCACCACGATAGGAAGGGTATGTGTCTGCATCAGCGCACCTTTGTGTTCTGACGAGAGGCAGAATATGGCCGAGGTTAACGACGAAAGGCTCCCCACCTCTGAGCGGCTTTATTCTAGCCATCTCTTCGCGGCCGCGAGCTAACGCCAAGACAGCCCTTGGGCTGCTGTCGGGACCCATCAAGGTATCGCCTACCTTGATATCCTCGACACGCTTGACCGATCCGTCATGCATCAAGATTTTCGTTCCTGACGCATGGCATCCGGTTGCCAAGTCCGCAAGACCGTGATTGCCGCCGTTGTCCCAGAAGGCATTGAAAGCGTCCTTGGCCTCCTGCTGGTATGGCCGGAGTCTCATTTGTGGCAAGCCTCCTGCGCCTTGAAGGCAGCGTTCCAGACCTCGCGTGCGCCGCGATTGTCGCCACGCTTCAGCAGTCCGGACACTAGAAACGGCACTTCGTTGAAGGCGATTTCCGTCTTGCCGTTGTCAGGATCGTTGATAGTGACGCCGCCCGTTTTGGATGGCTCGATTTTGACGGTTTTTTTCATGCGGCCGTCCTCACTTCGGTTCGAAGTATTTGCAGGCGTGGGCATTCGCCGGAACTTTCATTGGCGTTTTGCACCCCATCTGCTTGGCTTTGGCGCACGGGAAGGCTCTCACGTCTCCTACGCGGCTCATGTTTTTACCTTTTGACATCCCGTGGAAACGGCATTGACGGCAGAATTTTCCAGGAGTGCCCCCCGCGAAATGGGCCATGCCTACATATGTTTCAGCAGGCTCGCCGCCGCAGGATGGTGGCACTTGCGTCATGTTGCTGGTCGTGTTCAGGCGCTCATAATTCTTGCTCATCACCTCACCGCCTTTCCGGTTCCGTCAGTCCACTCCTGACCGGACGGCAGCAGATATGTCACCGTTTCCGCTTCCGGGTCCGCGTCGATCTGCTTTCCAGGCACCAGGTCCGGAATAAACAGGTGATTTGGACAGCCGGTCTTTTGGTCTTCTGTCGTCAGGAAATGACCGTGCCGTCCGCAATGCCACCCGCCGTCGCCGTCCATTGAAGGCGTACTGTGCAAGCAAGTCCGGCAATTCGTGCGCGGCCATGCGCCGCCGTGGCAGACGCCGTAAGCGGGGCAACTGCCACACTTGAACGCCATCTTGTGCATAGGGTCTTCGTGCAGCTTCGGCGGCGCATGATTGTTGCGGACGATGTTTTCCGCTTGTGCCATTCGCTCACCCGAAAACACCGGGTCATAGTGAACGCGCTCAATGTGGATCTGTCCTGTTTCGCGTTCTTCAGCGACATAAAGCCCACGGTCGATGGCCGCGCCGTGCATGGAAAGCTGTAGCTTGACGTATCGGTCAGGCTTTCCTTCCTTCAGGCCCTTGGAAATGACAGTCTTATAGTCTTTCGACCGTAGTGAATGGATTTCGACCACATGGCGCGCTTTCGGCGCTTCAATAACGCCGGTCGCCGTGATCAGGTTTTCCGTTCTGACGTGATCGCCGACCAAATCGAACTTCAGGTAGAAGCCGTCATAGGTAACATCTGTCACGTCGAGGCCAAGGGCTTTCAGATCTGCAATAACCTGCTTTCTGTGAAGCTGGATAAGGCGGAACTCGCGAAGCCGTTCGCCGGTCTTGCGCTCCGGTTCGTGCGCCCATCTGAAAGCGTACCAGGGGCGGCGGCGGCAAACGTGACCGATATCATAGATGCCGATAAAATCGCGCTCGCCTTCGCGCTCAGCCTCACGCTGTTCATAGACCTGATAGATTGCGTCGATTGTGGGTGATCTGCGTTGCGGGATAGCGGCCATTGTCAGGCACCCCGCTTGTCAAGACACGGCTTGTCGTTCATCATTCCGCGTTCCTTTCGCGTGATGTTGAAAGCGTTATGTGATTGGAAGCGGCGGGCGGTTTCTGAGTGGAATTAGAGAACCGCCCGCCCGGCTTGGCTACGCGCTTGCTCGATTGCCCCAGCGGCGCTGATTGCCGTTGTTAGCGGCAGGTCCGCCATTCTGCGCCGGCTGCTGGTAGCCGTTATTTGCGGGCTGCTGCTGATAGCCATGCTGCGGCTGATGACCCTGCGGCGCTGCGCTGTAGGGTTCCGCCTTTTTCATGTTTTGGAAGCCGTCTTTTGACTTCAGGGTGATGTACATCGGGATAAACTCGATTTCCGAGCTGTCTTCGATTGTGTTCTTGCCAGCCGCCATCGTCAGCTTTCCAAGATCCTGATTCCCGATCTTTTCTTTAATCGGACTTCCAGGGTTCACAATGTCCATCCAAAGACGATACTGCCGACGCTCAAACGGGCCTTCCATGATTTCCATTTGTGCCCAAATGGTCCGAATGCCGTTGTCCTTGTCGATCCGACCGGTTTCAATAGCCTGCGACAGATACCGGCCATCGGGCGGGTTTTCGTATTCATCCTGCGGCACCTGTGCCGGATCGAACGTCATTCCGAGATTTGCCATGTGCGTTACTCCGCTGCTTCGGCCTGCATCGCAGGCGCTTGGGTGTTGGGGAAATACGGGGCCATTTGCGCAAAGCCGTTGCCAAGCTCATAGAAAAGCTTGTGCGGCAAGCCGTAGCGGTTCTTCGCCACGAAAGACGGACGGCCTTCCGTGTAGATCCAGCGTTTGCCGCCGCCAGTCGCTTTGACTTCCTTGCCGAAGCCCTGCTTTTCTTCCTTCGTGGTCACGTCCTGATTGAGAAACAGGATTGCATCCACTTCGTCCTGGAAGAGCGCAAGGGCGCGCTTGTGCAGCCGAATATCGTATCGGCTGTAGCTGGCCGTTGTCGGATCATCAAAGCGCTCGATGCTGGAATGCGCCAGAAAGACGACATTCATGCCCTTGGTGCGCAGAACATTGCAAAGCTCCATGAACTCGCGCCAAACTGCCTCGGTTGCGATGTAGCCCTTGCCATATCCAGGATCTTCGATGGAAGACCACTTGTTGTCGGCACATGTCTGCGCCCAGACCAAAGCTTCCAGCTTGTCCACGCTGTCAACGACGACCGTTTGAAAGTCGTGTTCTTCTTCGTCCAGTGAGACAAGCGCTTCCATGACGGACGGAAAGTCAGTGAGATGGCCGAATGTGTCGATTTCCAGACCGGCCGGCGTGCCGTCTTCAACCTGGATAAAGACCGGCGCAGGGAACTCGCTTGCAAGCGTTGTCTTACCCTGACCGGGCGGGCCATAAATGAGCAGGCGCGGCGGCTGTGTTGCCGTTGTTCGCCTGAGCGATGCGAGTGAAATTGCCATTCGTTTTCCTTTCGTGTTCGTCCCGTTTCCTAAAGGTCACGCCGCCCGGCGCAGGAGAACGGGAATGAACGAAACCGCACCGGATAAACCGGACGCCGGGCGGCGTTATGTTAGAAGCTCGCGCCGATTTCCTCGCAAGCAAGCTTCAAAAGACAAATTGCGTCGGCTTCGTTGTCGTCTGATGGGTCGAAGCCGTAACCCTTGGCAGCGTTGATCATCGCGCCCTTGTTCGCGTTCCCTTTGCCGGTCGCGTGCCGTTTGATCGTGCCGACCGGAACTCCCTGGTATGGAATGCGGTTGACTTCGCACCACGCCGTCAGCATTGCCAGAAGTCCGCCATAAACGTGTGCCGCATCTGTTCCGAGGTGCCGTCTGACTTCCTCGAAATAGACGACATCAACGCCGTTACGGTCATTCAGCGTTTCCAGCCATTTGCGAAAGCGCAGGAAGCGCATTCCGCCGCCTTCGTATCGGCTGTTCTTGAACTGCACGCTTCCTGTGAGCGTTGGCATCTCGCCTTGCTTGAGTGCAAAGCCGGTCGTGGTGCCAAGGTCGAGTGCAAGCACATTTGTTGGCTGCGTTGCCGTTGCGAGTTCTGCTGTCATTTAAACCGGCTCCTGATTTCTTCCGCCAGCCAAGGCGCGACTCTCAAGGCGCGATTGAAGTATCGCGCCGATTTCTGCCCCAGAACCTCCGAGCGCCACATCAAGAAGCGACCGAGAAAGCTCCGGGTTAGTCTGCTGAAACTGCTTCGCGAGGATGGCGAGCTGTCCGAATGCGTCTGCTGCTGCTGCACTTGCCTTTTCCTCTTGTCTTTTCGCCAATGCATTGGCGATCTTCATGGATACCGAGGTTTTAGGGTCTGTTGTTTCGCCGTAGAAAAGACGCTTTGCCATGCTGAAACTGATGTTTGCAGCACGAGCAGCACGGCTGATCATGGCTTCCTGATTTCGACACCCCGGCATATAACCAAGGCGCTCGATTGCCGATCTGAAGTCGGCTTCAATCGCGTGCATGGCATTAGAGCTTTCTTGTTTTTCGGAAGACTTTTCCCGCATCTCGGAAACCCTTTATGGCTAGATACAACCATCGAAAGGGAGCAACGACATGCGGAAACAAGACGAAATAAGAGGCCCACCAGGGCGCGCCGGAACAACACGCAAAAACTGAGATGTTCCGGCAAGAAGTGAAGGCAAAGGAAATCATTCCGCCGCCTCCATTTTGTCACGAGAAAGCGCCTGCTCGCGCTGTCGATACTGAGAAATGAAAGTCCTGATTTTCTGATCCGTGCGCGTCGTGATGTCGTTACCATCACGAAGACGACGAAACAGGTTCGGATTGCCAATTACAGACAAGCCAAAAGCGCTTGCCGGCATGCCGAACTCGTTCAGAAAATCCCTTACGACATAGTATGTCGGGATGGGTTCAGGTGTGTTTTGTTTCTCAGCCATGCCGGAAGAAATATCATAAATGATACATTCGAGGCAAGAGGAAAATTATATCAAATTTAAGCGTACCGAATTTGTATCAAGTTCGGTATTGTGCGCGACATGAGTGAAATGTGGAAAGAAGTGTTACGAAAAGCGTTGAAAGCCAAAGGCTTGACAATGCATGAGCTGTCCTTGCGGATGGGCAAAAACCAGCATTATATTTCGCAGATCCTCAAACGCGATCACGTGCCGTCCATCAACAAGATGGCCATGATCGCGAAAGAGCTTGATCTCTCAGTAGCTGATTTGCTTGAAGGTCCCGGCGCTGATTTAGACACCGCCATGCTTGCCAGGAAGTTGAACACGCTCACGCCGGCACAGAGAGACGCCGTGATGCGTATGATCGACAGCCTTAGACAGTCGAGCGATGAATTGCAGGACTAGCGCCTGGTCAGCTTTGCACAGCTTCGCAATCTCTTCGATTATTTCTTGATTGGTATTCATTTGGCCCTCCACCAATGCGGGAATCTTACCCCGCAAAAATTAGGTGGCAAGACGGTTTTATTTCCGCTTCTCAAAATGAGAATCCCGCAAAAGGGCAAACACTGCATTCAATGATGCAACGCATCTGTCTATCAAGGATCGGTGCAATTCCGCCCTTTTTTCCATCCAATCTTTACCATAGGTTGAAACAACGAAATCGAAGTTGTAGACGAACCGTCGCGGCGTTTCGTTAGGTATGACCTTGATGTGATGGGTATCGATCAAACGATTTATAACCCTGTTCATGGTTGCGCGCGAAAACCCCAATTCACGCACTAGTTGCGCTTCTGATATTCCGCCGTCACCGTTTGACGCTGCGGCAATGCGCAGAACGATAGCTGCCGCATCGTAACTCTCTAATTTCAAATAAATTTTAGCATTATGGATATTTTCGAACACGACCTTGGAAAGCTCGATAACGAGCGCTTTGTCAATGGGTCTGTTCTGCATGATCTGGCGTGAAATAAATATCATTTTTGCGCCGCGCAACTTCTCAAAACGAGAATGAACGTTATCCGCAACCGGCCACATTTCGTTAAAATGTGCCGTATCCGATATTTTTTGATTGACAGTATATCAAATATGCTATTTTCTGTTCTCAACGCCAACGGAGGACAGATCACATGCAAATCACCGAAACCTTTGAACTGACTGTCACATGCGACGGCATCGCTTTTTGCGAGCGTGAGGCTGAAGTGACTATCAGCCTTGAGGACGATGGCTGCGGCGATCTTGCTTGGCATGTCGAGCGCGTCGAGGTCGAGAACCTTGCCGGTACTGGCTGGCTGCGTTGGGACTACAAAGACACGCGCGGCGATGGTTTCCGCGCCAAGCTTGGCGGCGCGTTCTTCGCTGCGGCTCTTTCCGATCCACTGATTGATGAATTCGCCGCCAATCAGTGGCGCGATGCGATGCAGGAGGCGGCATGAAACCCTTCAGCACCTACCCAGAAGACAGGCAGAAGCTCCTTGAGCTTTGCGAAACCATTGAGCATGCGTCAACCGACGACGCAGCCATGCAAGCCGCACTTGAGCTTGCGGACCTCGTAAGGGCGATCCTCACCGATGAGGCCGTTGCCATTAAGGATGGAGAAGTCGCATGAGTATCATGATTTGCGATAAGTGCGAGCGGTATATTGATACTGACTATCACGACATGGTGCAGGTCGGCATTGAGCATTGGTGCGAAGCCTGCACCGAACAGAACCGCGCCCCGAATATCGCGAAAATCATTCGCGAGTTCAACATTCAGTCGCGGGCGCTGGCTGCTGGTGAGCATCCTTCTTGGCCCGGAGTGGATGCAGCATGACCGCCTCCATCACAGAAGCCAGCGCCAACGCGCTGGCCGGCATGGCCGAGCGTAACAGAAAGCGTGCTGCCTGCCTTCGCCGGGAAGCTGAAGGGCAACTGCCGTCCATCCATGAGCTTTCGTACGCCGGTCAGAAGATGGCCGCGAACCGGATTTCAAAACAAGTCAACCGCGCCTTCCGTCATGCGGACAGCCTGATGCGTTCGGCCGCAAAACTGGAAGAAAAAGCAAGCAGGAGCAAACAGCCATGAACGTGAATGCAATGCATAACTATTCCGCCGAACAGATCGCGGATCGCCTTGGTGAACTGGATCTGGTCATGAAGGGCGCGAAGGAAGAAGCCGACACGCTCAAGAACGAAATCAAGCGCCGGGAAGTCAACGCCGTTCGCTGTTCCAAGTTCATCCTGACGGTTTCGCATTCGACATCCAAGCGGCTGGATACCAAGCGGCTGGCGGATGACATCGGCAAGGACACGCTTGCGGACTATTACAACGAGACGGAAACCACGACCATTCGTGTGAAGCCCGCTCCGATCCAGGTGGAGGACGCGGCGTGATGTTGGATCGTGACAAGGCTATTTCATTTTACCCGGCTGAATACGTCGAGGAACTAAACAGCGAGCTTGAATGGGCGCGGCGTGCAAACGCTGGTCTTGAACAGTTACGCCCTGTCTGGGCCGAGGGATGGTCGAGCGACAGCATGGCAGCGCAGGCCAGCGCTAACATCATTTCTGATTTTTACGAGCTACTTGGAGTTGATAATTATCATGATGCTAAAAACCGCCTGAAATATCTCCTACTGCTGGAGGTAGATAAACCATGAAAACCGCCCCAATCATCGCGGCAATCATGGCCGCATTGCCAGCAAGCTACGATCCCGCCAACGAAGTTGATGTTGAACTCGTGCTTGCCGTCGATATCTCGCAATCGATGGAATCAGACGAAAAGGATCTGCAGCGCGCCGGTTATGCTGCCGCGCTGCTATCCCGAGAATTTCTTGACGCCATCGAAGCGGGGCCATTGCAGCGTATAGCTGTCTCCTACGTCGAATGGGGCGGGATTGGCGAGCAATACGTTGTTGCTGATTGGCAAATCATCGACGGGCCAGACAGCGCCGCACACCTCGCCGAAGAAATTCTGACCGCGCCAGAAAACAAATCTCAACGCACGTCAATCGCTGATGCTCTCCGGTTCTCAAAAACCATGCTGGAAAACAATCAGTATCAGGGATTGCGCAGTGTGATCGACATTTCCGGCGATGGCCCAAACAACCAGGGCGGCGCAGTCACGGAAGCCCGCGACATGCTTGTTTCCGCCGGCATTACGATCAATGGCCTGCCATTGAAGTTGAAGCAGGACAAGACGGCGTGGGCGGCAACGTTCAACATCGTGAACTATTACCGAGATTGCGTGATCGGCGGGCCAGGCTCTTTTGCGGAGCCGGTCAGGTCTAAGGATGAATTTCCGCAGGCGGTAAAACGCAAGCTGGTGACGGAAGTTGCCGGAATCCAGCCTCAAGTCATCCATGCATCATCAACGGAAAGCAAGCCGACCAATTGCGGCATGTTCGATTGAAAGGACGCGACATGTGCAAGCCTGAAATCCTTCTGGAAGACGAAAGCGGACTGCCGCCAATCGTCATCAAAACACAGTCTGTCGTGTTTCCGAACATTACCGACTTCGGCCATCTGGCAAGCGGCGAACGTAGCGCGCCAAAGCCTTACATCAATATCAGCCTGCCGCTTGTCGGTGAGCGTATGGAGGTTTCGTCATGTGTCCGGTGAAGGTCTGTTACGTGCCTGCTGGCGATACACTGTCTGCTCGCTGGTTTGATCGTCTCAACGGTCCTGTGTTCGGTCTGTCGCTGCTTGGCTTTGCGTCTGTGCTGGTATCCGCAATCGCGGTTTTTGTCGGGACGATCTGGGCGGTTCTTTTCAGCTTTGCGATTGTGTTTGTTGTGTTTGCGCTGATGATTGCGGCGCTTGCTGATGCGCGGCGGATGGATCGCAAGGAAAGCATTCTGTTCGCGGAGGACGTGTGATGAAGTACGACCCAAAAGCACTGGAAGCCATGATTGACAGCTTCAACTTTGGCGCAAGTCCAGAGCAGATCCTGGATGTGTACTGCGAGAAGGCAGGCGTGGTCATGGTGCCTGTCGATACCGTCAAGATCATCGGGAACCATTGGGCAGGCGAATATTTCAAGGGCGTAAGCTCAAATGACGCCGAAGACATCGACCGCCGCATTTCCGAAATGATCCGCGCCAGTCAGGAGGAAGAGTGAGATGCTTATGGGATTTGGCCTCTTTCTTTTCTTCGGTGCTTTCGCGGCATTTTTGTTGCTTACATACATCGGGATAAGCGCTGAAGTGACGGTGCTTGTTGGCAGCGTGATGTGGGTGTCAGGTGTCGCGATGTTGATGACAGCGGACAATATCAACTTCCAGAAATATGAAAAACACTGCCTCGGCAATGGTGGTTTTGTCGCTGAGTATACATCACACGACGGTCGGAAATGCTGGACGAAAGACGGCCGGCAAATCTTCCTCAAGACAGGAGACTAACATGGTAGCCGTCAAAACAGACTGTCAGCTTCGGCACATGTCAAAGCAAAGACTGCCTATACCGGCTGTCGATGTCGAGCGGCTGCTTGAAGAGAAAGACGCGCTCTACAAAGCCTTAGACGAACTGGTATCGACAATCATCATCGATGATGAAGAGGGTCTGGCTACGTTTCTTGATCCTATCCAGAGAGCGCAGGCAGCGTTGGCAAAGGCGCGGGGTGAATAGGGATGAGTGAGTATGACGAACTGGTGAGGAGGTTGCGGTTGTACGCCGAGACTGAACCCGGCGTAGTAAAGGACGTTTTGGATATTTCTGCCATTAAAGCCGCCTACGCCATCCAAGCCCTACAGGAACGTAATGCAGAGCTGGAGAGAGCGTTGAAAACAGCAACAGAGCTTGTCGATTTAGATGTGATCAGGGTGAGGCCGACCGAAAGAGAGTTTCTTCTTGACTGGCTTGAGAATGCCAATTCGGTTCTTTCCGCGTCCATCCGATCTCTGAAAGGAGAGTAACGTGAACTACACTCCTGATCAGCTCGCCGCCAGATGGGGCGTAACTTCAAACGCCATCAGGTCTATGTGCAACCGCAATGAGCTTGACCACTTCCGCGTTGGTCGCTTGTATCGTATCCCTGCTTCAGCAGTGGAGGCGAAAGAGTGCGGTACAGGCTTGTCAAATACCGGGGGAACTATGCCGTCGCATGGACGGAATCAGGAAGCACGCGCAGGATTTCGACTGGCACGGATGATCGGGAATTAGCAGAGCGCGTTTCAAAGCGTATCATTGCGACCTTGGACAAGCCGCCGTCCAAGCTAGTCTCTGATATTTGGGCGGCGTGCGAAAAAGACAAGAAGGCACAAGGCAAAGTTATCGGCCAGAATATGCACTTCCATTGGAAGGCAATCGGCCCATACTTCGGCAAGATGGAAGCCGAGGCAATAACCGTCCATGACTGCCGAGACTATGCCGAAAAGCGCAGAGCACAAGGCCGCGCTGAAAGCACGATATCAACGGAACTGAAGCACCTTAGACTTAGCCTGAATTGGGCTGAGAAGAACCGGCATTTAACCAAAGCACCATTTATCGAGGTGCCAGCCGATTCAGATGCGCGTGACCGCTATCTTACCAAGGCGGAAATGCGCAAGCTCATTGACAACGTGAAAAGCCCGCATATCGGCATTGCCATGGAACTGCTCTTGGCAACAGCCGGTCGCGTTGGCGCTGTTCTGGAACTAACCTGGGACCGAGTTGACTTCGAACGCGGCAAGATCCGGCTGAAGAACAGCGAGCGCGGCAAAGGGCGGGCCATCGTGGCGATGTCAGACCGTATCAGGAGAGTGCTTGAGGAAGCCCACCAAGTGCGGACGTGTGAATATGTGGTCGAGTACGCCAGCGGTCCAGTCAAGTCAATTCGCAAGGGCATAGCCAATGCAGCAGAGCGCGCAGGCGTTGAAGATGTTTCGCCGCACGTGTTCAGGCACACAGCAGCGGTATGGATGGCGGAAGCGGATGAAAGCATGGAAGAGATAGCGCAGTTTCTTGGACACCGTGACGTGTCGGTCACGCGCAAGGTGTATGCCCGCTATAGCTCAGAGCATCTGAGAAAGACGGCCAAGGCTTTGGATTTCTAGATCAAGTTAAGTGCGCCATGGTTCAAGTGAACCATGAGAGACGATTTTGAAGCGTTTGAATAGGTAAATCCGGCCCGCGTTAAGTGCTCCGATAGGCAGAAATCAATAACTTAGGCATGGATCACATAACTGGGGGTGAAGGGGTCGTCGGTTCAAATCCGGCCTGCCCGACCAACAATTTCAAAGACTTATAAAAGTTTGCCAGATTTCTTTGCAATGAAACTGCAATGAAATGCTAAGTAGCCGGCGGCTTTTAGTTTCATGATGTGGGCACCTGATAGGTCCGGAGGGACCAGCCAAATCTCGATTTTGCTTGTAAAAAAGTCGTGAGTTGCCGCGCGTAGCTGAGATCACGCCTTTTGGAAATCAAGGCGTTAGCACGGGTGTGCCCCACGACATTTTGTGACGCGACGACAAAACACACTCCGAAAATTGAACTCACTCACTCACTACGGCTTCTTTCAAACGTTCCATATCGGGAGAATTGATCAAAAAGTGAACTGTAGAAATTATTTCCAATAGAACTCCATTGATCATTGTAGGATCATATTTCCCGGGCGTTATCTTAGCGCCAGGCGCTCCAACGGCCCAAGTGATAGTTGGCTGATTTTCTCCACCCTCAATTTGCTCAAGCCTGATTGAAATCTGCCCCCTAAAATCCCCTAATATTTTCTCCCAAGTTTCGTTTATTTTCCCTGCATGGACACCGCTGCCTACGTTCGCCACAAACTTTATTACTTGGTGCCGTGTAATCCATTCCCCATCTGAAAAGATTACTTTTTGCTTTTTAAAACTATCAATGTTCAATTCGATCGTCTTGTCTGGGCTGTAGTCTCGAAAATCAAACGTGACATTGCCTTCTTGCCGCACAACCGCAGCCAGTTGAATTCCGTGAACACTCGCGCCACCGGAAACAAAAATATTAGCTGGTTTCTTACGCATAGACTGGTAGATCGGGTTGTTATCAACCGAAATGACCAGGAGCTTCCCTATCCGCGGTCCGGCGATGCGTTTCAAAAGATCTTCAACAAGCCATCTTCGAAGTATTGCACTTGCATGCCTTAAGTCTACTGGACTCGTCTTTGTCTTTTCAGAGACAGACTTGAGGTGCTCCAAATCTTCGACGAACAACAGCGCTTCTTCACGCGTTTGTTCTATCAACTCTTTTCTTTTTTCAGGATCCATTCTTCCCTCATGGGTATTGCACGTAAAAGCAAAGTCAATTTGGAAACGGGACCATTCAATATCAATAGATTATAAAAATCAGTCCTGTACTGTCTCACGACGATAAATGGCTCTCAGATGCCGTTCGGTGACTTCAACACCTCTTCGTTGCAGCCTTTCAGCACGCTCGGCCAGGAGCCTAGCCGACATATCAGAGCGCTCCGCGACTGGTCCAAAGTGGATCTTCCGGTGACAGGTGGGGCACAGTGCAATGATGTTTTCCGGCACATCCAAACTGTGCTGAAAGTCACCCTGGTGCGCCATGGGCACCAAATGGTGCGCTTCTACATAGTTGAGCCTAGTTGCCTCTGAAATGAAGGTATCGTGCTCTGGATCAATCTCACAGCGGTGCCCGGCATTTCGGAGAGCCCTTGCTGCCTGGGCGGCATCTCTCCGCCAACCTCCTCCTTGGCCAGCCGGATTCCTTTGGGGTAGAGCCGCCGGCCTCTCGTCTTGTTCACCTTCATCAGGCTCATTCGCCAGCATATTCGTTGCCGCTTGGTAGGCAGCTTCGTCGCCTGTGAGCAGATCGGTAACATCCGCTGGGACAACTTCCGCTAGACGATCATAGATCTCCAAAAGCTGCCCAAAATCATTAAGGACGTCACCCTCAATTCGGGGATTATTCCTGTCGTAATATCGGCTTAGTACCGATCCTGCTTCGTATCCCTTGCCAAGGCCCGATGTTGTAGCGAGATCGATGGGACCGACCTCGAAGTCGTGCGGAGTGTCAACGAGTTGATTGATCAAACGAGCGCCGACCATGGCGTATTGCCGCGACAAATCCGCTGTAGGGAAGATATTTCTGTATTGGGTGAAGCCCTGGTTGAGCGTCAGATAGCAGCCAGTCATGTCCTCTTTGAAAAGAAGAACAATGAAATAAGATCGTTGAACCGATCTTGTGATATTCCTTCGACAACAAGCAACCCAAGGCACTTTGCTAAAACTGAAATTGGTTTGACCGCAGCTTCCATAGCTTTTGTAATCGAGCGGCCGCTCACGCAGTTGTTCGACTCTTTGAGCAAAGAAGTTCGGCAGGTCGTTGCAGACAGCCCGGATGGCAAGCGCTCCTTCCGGAATGACCCCTGGAACCTTACCAATCGCCTTGTCGTCAAAATAGTTCTCAAAAACGTTCCGGAACAATTTACAGCCTCGTCGTCATCTGAAATGCAGTCGCCATCACAACCGATGTGAGCAGCGTATCCGATAGATTACAGACCCTTACCTGAGACCAGCTTAATCATTCGCAAATTTTGCAACTACAGGTATGCCAATTCGTTTTTTTGTTTGAGAATGGCAGTTGTCAGCGTCGCCGAGGGATCAGCCACCGTTAACAGGCACCATCCAGTCGGGCACGTCCTCGACCTGTCGGCCGGTGATTTTGTCGAAGGTGCTTCCCACGATTTCGTCAACGTAGCCGTCAATGTCTAAGTCGTCGGCAAAGTCCAGCTCTTCGCCCCGATCCTTCGGCAGCATTGGCTTGAGTTTATCAACTTTCGCCTTTGCCTTTATCACCCGTTCGTCGGCCTTGTTCTTGTCGGCCCGGAGCGCTCGCAACTCTGCATCCATGTCCGGTGTCATCCGCCCTTCGGCTTCAACACGTTCAATGGCCTCGATTCGGTTTCCGATCCGAGCTTGATCATACCGGCCCTTTGCAAAAGCCTTTCGGGCGTCGGCAAAGTCGACCAAGATTTTGACCGTTGGCGAGGCATTGGCCTGCTGGCGCACCTCGTTGATTTTCGCCTCCAAGTCATTCAGCTCATCCGCAAAGCGGTTGGCTTCTGCTTCGGCAATGAGACGTTCGGCCGAGATTTCGTCGGTAAGTCTGTCGAACTCTTCCAGCTCACCCGTCATCCGGCCGATAGCCTGGTCAAGATCCGACAGCTTGTCTTCTTGCTTCAAGGCCCGGCTCAGTCGCTCGCGCACCTGTTTAACCGTTGCGTTTGAAGGCAAGCCGATGCTTTCCAACCATTGTTCCGCGTTTGCCTCAAGAGCTTCGCGCGCGGCTTCGGCCGCCAACTCGTCTTCAGTACGAAGTGGTGCGCCGGCCATTTCATCACGGATCGCCGCCAAGATTTCATCCGGGTCAGCGTAGCCGTTCTGGTCTGTGTGCATCCGGGCAAGCAACGGGTCTTCCCGCGCAACCAAGTTGTCGACCGCCGACAGGCCGCCTTCCTTTCGGAACAAGCCCGGGGCAGTCTTCGGGTTGACCCCCATATGCCTAAGCTCTTGGTCCAGCGCAGAGCCGATCTTAACCCCGCCTTTCTGCGACAGTAGAGACAGCACAGGACGCTTTTGCCCGACCTTCGCAGACTGGGAAGCCTCTGCCACTGACCGCACCATGACATCGTCATCAGCCGCTTGCTTTGCCGCAGCAAGAACCGTTTCAGGAACGCGGCCCCGGAGCACGTCAAAGCGCTGGCCTTCCTTCCGGCGGATCGCTGATAGTTTGCCCTCACGGACCTTCCTGCGATTGGCCAGGCGCTCGTCAACGTTCTCGACACGCCCGAGCGCACGGCTTAGCTGTTCGTCAACGTCAGATGCCCGGTTGATGTTCTTGGCAATCTCGATTTCCTCTTGCCGTGCAATCGCCCTGTCGACCTCGCCGCGAATGTACTGTTTGAGGATGCCCCGAAACTGCCACTCGCCCGCAAGGATCTTTCCCCGGTCATACATCCGGTAAAGATAGCTTGGTGCGGTGGTCACTTTCACGCCTTCCGGCAATAGGCGAACGCCCACAGCCTCGTCCTTGAGTGGATCCGCTACGTCTTCGCGCCAAGACCGGGCGACAGCTTCAACGAACTCATTGCCGTCAACGTCTTTGTCACCGCGCCGAGTGGCACGGGCTACGGCCGCGTCAAAGTCCGCCTGCCTCCTGTTGAACCCTGCATTCCGCGCTGCCTTATAGCCTTGCCGCCGCTTCACAATGAACGTTGCAAGGTTTCCTTGGTAACGCTTCATCGTGCTTTCCACTGCCGGGCCGAGCGTTCGACCTTCCAGCTCGCCCGCCGTACCGACATGGTTTTCAGCCAGCTTCAGGAACGTGCTTCGGGACTTCATGGAAGGAGAGGTTAGAAGCTCAAGCCCCGGGTTTAGGCGTACGGCCGCTGTTGCGTTCGCAATCGCCTTGGTCGCACGGCCGCCACCAATCTGCAGTTCTTTTTCCCAATCGACCGTATCAAGATCATCGGTTGCCGCAGAACCGGCACTGCGCAGCTTCCGGACAGCCTTCGCCAATGCGCCGCCTGGAAGCAATAGCGTAGGGCTGGCAACACTGGCGAAAATCTCGGCACCTGTACCGCCCCAACCGGCCGCCTCAATGGTTTCCCGGTCACGCTTTTCCCGGTCAATATCGGCCTTGATGGCTTCCACGACGGTTGCGTTTTGGGCTTCAAGGAAGCGGTCGGAATGCTCTTCATAGCCCTTCAAGTCGCCGTTGGTGAAAGGGTTATATTCCGGATCAACCCGGAAATATTCCCGCTTGTCGAGGTCAAGAGCTTCCGAGGCGAGCAGCGAGCCGTTCAATTTCCCAAGGGAGAGCGAGGCCGGAAAGCCCGTTAGCGGTTCTGCATGCCCAGACCGGCAGACCTGAAAGAAGGTGGACGCCGAAGCCTGTTTCTATCCCCTCGCAAACAGCAATATAACTGCCGTCTTTAGGAGGATGCAGGCGAACAGCACCGCCACCACAGGGGCCAAGGCCCTTTTTAATCTTGCTGCCGTCTTCCGCGCGGAGATTGTCGCCATGCGCATCCAAGTATATGCGCCACGTTCCGACTTGCTGGCCTTCTGCGCCCTGGACGAGCGCGACAAGAGCGGGATGATATTGCCCTTTCGAGAGGAAGCATTTCGGGTGGAACCGGAGAACACCGGGCAGCTTCCCTTCAAGGCCTTTGACACGCCTACGCAGATAGTCTTCTGCCATCGAGCCTTCAATTATTCGGGCCTCGCCCCAAAGTTCCTTGGCGACATCAAGTCGGGCAAGTTCGTCCCGCTCTTCTTCTTCCTGCCTATGCCGGTCCCGCTCTTCCGCTTCTGCCTGTCGCTTCGCCCAGGCGGCGCGCTGTTCGGGCGTGTATTCGGTGCTCCCGCTGGGGGGAGCTTCCCCGGTCAGCTTTTCGCAAGCCTGTGCGAAGGTCAGCCCGTCGCAATGCATTACCAAGCCGATGGTGTCACCGCCACCACCGGCACCCCGGCAAACCCACTTGTTTTTAGATGTGTTCACCGCAAAGCGATCTTTCCCACCGCAGGCGGGGCACGGGCCGACGTATTCCTTACCCCCGGCAGGCTTCAGCGTTGCGCCGCACTTCTTTGCCGCGTCCAGAAGCGAAACCTTGTTGGCTCTCAGCTTGTAGTCTGTCCATGCTTGATCTAGGACGCTCATGCTGCACCTCGACAATTGCCTGCGCGCGTTAGCTCTGTTTTTATTCGTCCGTTGCTTAAGTCTTTTTGGAAATTGGATTTATGAAGCGAGACAAATCCCCTCGCCCTAACACTTTGGCAGAACGTAGGGCCCTTAGAGAAACCAGTACCAACGCCGCGGAAATTGACCCTCTGAGCAAATGGCACCGCAGAGCTCGATGGCTGCGAAATCACCCGTTCGTTGTCATGATGGAAACCGCAGGTCTTATTGGATTGATTTTTGCGGTTGCGCTCTTCGTTCTTGAACTCCGAGAAAAGCAAGATGAGCGCGTCGCAAGGGCATGGCAATTGCTGACGACAGCGGCGTCTGGCAACAGTGGAAAGATCCATGCACTTGAGTTTTTGAACGCTCAATACGGATGCTTGCCTGCCGGCTGGGAATTTCCGACCGTTGGTCAATGCTGGAAGCATCGCACGTCCCTGACGGGCGTCAATCTGTCGTCCACCGGTCTTAAGCAAGGTGTCTATCTCGTCGGTCTCCAGTTGCCCAATGCCGACCTCGTAAAAGCTGATTTCAGTGGGGCACAATTGGCTGAGGCCAATTTCAAGAATGCTAATTTGCTCTCTGTGGATCTGAGCGGTGCCAATATGAACTCCGCAGACCTTTCCGGTGCAAATCTCCATTTTGCAAACCTCAGTGCTGGCGTATATCTCGGCGATGCCACACTCGTTGGTGCCAACCTTCGTTATGCAAACTTGGAGAATGCGTTCCTGGTGAGTGCAAATTTGAGAAACGCAGTCTTGGCAAATGCAAACCTTGGTAATGCCGAATTGGGTTTTACCAACCTCGAAAATGCCGACTTGTCGACCGCTTGGCTTCAAGGCGCGAAATTCGACAGCGCGACACTCGTCTGTGCTGACCTTTCGCGAGCTGATCTCACCAGTGCCAACTTCGGAACAGCAAAAGACGGCCTCGGCCGGATCTTCACCGCCGCAGACCTTCGCTACGCCAACCTTAGTGGTGCAGACCTGAATGATGCGTTTGTCTCGAGCGAACCAAATGAATTGGAGAACCTTACTGGCATCTGGGCGTACGAAGACCTGCCTCCAAAGAACATGCCCCAAATTATCGCGAAGACCATTTCTTACAGACGGGTTGGTGAAAATTGGGACGCATTCAAGATGCGTATGGCAGAGGAAAGAATGGCTTCTAAGGATCATGCCCCCCCAATAGCCTGTCTTTAATTGCCTTTCCCGACGACCTGGGACTAGCTGATGTAGGTAAGCGCTTGCACTGATGCCGCTGAGCGCATCCTGCACATTGCCGTCTGGGAAAACATGATGGTTCATAAGGCTTCCCCCATATCGAAGAGGCCACCAGCTGGCGCTTGTGCGCGTTGCAGCTTCATTTGAGTTTGGAGCCAGAAGGCTACCCCTGCGGCTTCGGCAGCGTCCTTGGATTTGGCTTGGATCTTCATCATCTGGCAGACGCGCTTTGCCACGTCTTTCCAATCTTCTTCCTTTTTGGGATCCGGCTTCAGATCACCGAGGAAGGATTTGCGCCAGGATTGCACCGCGACAATTTGGAAAGGAACGTTCAGCGAGAAACAAACCTCTTGGGCACAGTTGTTGAGGTAGCTGAGCGTTGCGGCAGTCGCGTCGTTCGTGACCTCTTTAACCACGACCTTGCCGGTGACAGGGTCCTTGACCTTCTTTTTCATGTTCGCGACTGCTCGGCGCTCAATGGCAACTGCCTGCACATCACCTGTCTTGATCAGGGACCAAAGCCATTGCCGAAAGTTCGCATTGCGCTCTGCCTCGCAAGACACCTTCCGTTTGCCGATCTTGCCGGCATCGAAAAGGCCTGTTTGGTAGGCATTGCCGTCCGCGATGCACCAGCCGGTTTTAGTTGCTACGTCGAGCCCGCATATCCGCATCAAGCCATCTCCCCTGCGTTCGCAGAAACTTTCTCGCCGCGGAGGATGGCCAGCGTTCTTGCCGTCTGATCCAACAGCGCTTCCAAACGCTCAATGCACGCCGCCTGCTCTTCGCTGGTTAGCTTTGCATCCGCATAGGCATCGGCGACGGTTGAACTTGCTTCCGCGAAGACCTTCATTAGTTCGGAGAGAGACGTGAGCGCACAGCCGTCGCCTTTGCAGGTCCCGCGCCTCACCAGATCAAATCCCGCCATATCAGCGAGGCACTTGGTAACAGGGGGAAGGCAACCGCTCTCCACCACGTCGGCCTCAAGCTCGGCAATTGCCTTGATTGGGAAAAATCGGCGGTCCTGGCCGTCGATCGTAGTGCAGCGCTGAATTTGCGCGAGCTGCTTATATCCGGTGATTTCCCTGGCTCTCTCGGCACCGCCAGCGGCGCGCACGAGGTCTTTGCTTGCGATTGACAACCGGTCGTATTCGTCGCGGCTCAGATAATCCATGGTTACTCTCTTCCAATTTTTGCAACCGTGAAGACTTCAGAGGGCGTTCCCACCTCTTTGGACATGGAAACGAAACAGACCCCACACCCACACTGTTTGAGGCTCGTTGCCTCGGGCACCCGCAGAGCCGACAGCCTGGCCGAGAGATTGCGGAAACGCCGGATAAGATTGGTTTGGACCCGGGACGAGATACTTTCCGGGTCCGATCGCTCACCCCATAAGAAGGCGAGCGGTGTTGACCTTGTGCCGTTCTAGGCGGCCGCCATGTTCGCCGGGTGCTCTTCGCCGAGCGTCATGCGGGCAAGTGCCCCATAGTCGACCGCGGAAACGTCCGTCATTTCACAGGCGACCACGACAGCCGGCCAATACTGAACAGGGATTGAACCGCGGCGTTTCATTTGGCGGGCCGCCTCATATCCGCAGCCCACCAACTCAGCGAAATGCTTGATTGAGCCGAAGGCTTCAAACAAAGCGTCAATGGTTTTAGGTGTGTCAGCCATGATTGAAACGTACATTTCGTACGACAAAAGCGCAAGAAAAAATCGTACACTTCGGACGATAATTTCGTGCGAAACAGTTCAAATGGAACCGAAAGACCGTTTGAAAGCAGCAAGAGAGCGCGCGGGATATGACTCCCCAACGGAGGCATCGCGCGTGCTTCGCACTATCAACGTCAACACCATCATCAGCAACGAGAATGGCAACAGGCCGATTTCCAAGAAGATGGCGCAGGTCTATGCGGAAGCTTTCGGGGTTTCGGCTGGATGGCTTCTTTACGGCGACAGCGGCGAGCCAGAGCAAGAACCAAAGCCGACCAGGCGCCCAGCCCTACAAATCATCGGCGAGGTGGCTGCAGGCCATTGGCTTGAGAGCGATCTTTTCGAACACGAGAAGACCGAGAATTCCAACCTTGCCGGCGGTGACGCCCGATATTTGCCAAGTATGCAATACCTTATGAGAGTCAACGGCGAGAGCCTTAACAAAATCGCCCGGCATGGCGACCTCATCTTGTGCCTGGACTATGCACAGGCGGGAATTGAGTTGAAGTCGGGTGACTTGGTGGTTGCGGAACGCTCTAGAGACGGCGGCCTGACCTTCGAGCGGACCGCCAAGAGAATTGTTCGCCACAACGGTGAAATTGAACTCAGGCCGGAGAGTGACGACCCGCGCTTTCAAGAGCCGGTTATCTACAACGAGCACGGCGAAGAGGCTACCGAAGTGCGCGTAGTCGCTAAGGTTTTGGGCGTGTTTCGGGAGGTGTAGAGGCTGGAATGTTAGCGCCCGCAATCGTTTTTATAGTCGCAGTTGCAGTTGTTTTAATCGTCGGGCGACTTAGCGAAACGGGCCACATCCCTTACAAATTCGGGGCACCGTTTGAATTTGCGCTGGAAAAGCTTCCGGCGTTTTTGCTTTTTGGCGGGATCGTTTTTGCGATTGCCAGCTTTCTGCTTTGGGACGGAAGCCCCATTGGAACAGATTGTCTTATCGATTGGGACGGAAGATCTAACCCGCTCTCCTGCTGATCTATCCTCACTCTCTAACATCAGTAAGAAAATTTCTTGTCGATAGGAGGGGGAAGGGTTCCAAGCCATAGCCCCCCCTACCCCCTGGGGAAACCCAGAAGGCGGGAAATCCATGACCTGTGTCTTGTCGACCGGAGCCGGGAATGGGACACAAACGCCAGAGCGCCTTACAGCTAACTCGTCCTCTGTTTCTGGCGGCACCGTAGGACTTTCGACCCCCGCGCCTGCAGTTTTCATCCAGCAGGGAATTGCACCCTGTCACTGCGAGCGGCGACGTTAGCCACCCTCTTGTACGACCGTCAATAAAAAAATCGTACATTTTGTACTTGACCTCCAAACGTACGTTTTGTACGGTTTGCTCATCGAAGGCGGAACGAAGACGGCAACCGGCCAGATCTTCCGCCACGGGTTTCAAGAGGAAAAAGTCAATGTCCCTCAATACCGACACCTCCTTCTTTTCCGTCCTCTGCGAGTTGAGCGGAACCACCTACTCCCCGGAAATGGAGTTTGAAGATTTGCGCTTTTCGCAGATCGTCGCGGACATTCAGAGCGGCCAGCTTGAGAACGTGAAAGCGGTTTTCGAGTTCAACCCGGCAGAGGGTTGGTGCAACGACGTTACCGCCGACGTGATGGCGGCATCCTTCCCCGAGCTTGAAGACGACGGCGAAGACTATGCCGATTACTCACCTACTGCAGCGAGTGGGAAGAAGCACAAGAGAAGGCGGGTAAGGTTATCGTCTCTCCCGACGATATCGAGAAGATCCGCCGCATTGCGGAAGACGCTGCCCGCGACCCCATGGTGCAACAGGGCATCTTAAACGGCGCCGTTGAGCGATCCTTTTTCATCAAGGACGAGCGGACAGGTCTTTGGTTCAAGTCCCGACCGGACAACGACGCGGTAGACGGCTTCTTTGCCGATCTGAAAACCACGTCCAGCATGAGCGAAAGCTTCATTCGGCGGCAGATCAAAGACAACGGCTATTTCATTCAAGCCGGTGGAGTTCGTCGCGCAGCCCGGGAACTCGATCTGCCCTTTGACAGCTTTTGGAACGTCTACGTTTCAACCGGCGACACCCCCGACACTCAGGCCATTGAACTGGATCCGGAAGACCTCGACCTAGGCGAGCGCGTAATCCGTCACGGCCTGGACACCATCGCCGAATGTATGGCGTCCGGCATCTGGCCCGGCGCCCGCCCCTATGAGGCCCGCGCCGTTCGCATTGGCGATTGGGACCGCGAAGCTATTGAGCAAGACCTTAAGACCCCCGCATTGGAGCAAGCAGCATGAACCAGGCACCAGCACCCCAAGACGCGCTTGAATTGGCGGTTCACCACGGACAGTCCGTTTCGATTGACCACGTGAAGGGCGCAAAGCTTGCTCCGCAGTCCCTTGGCGAAGTTCTGCGCTTCGCTGACATCATGAGCCGGGCGGATATCGCTCTGCCAAAACACCTTCGGAACAATCCGGGCGCCTGTATGGCTGTCGCGCTTCAAGCATTGGAGTGGGACATGAGCCCGTTTGCGGTCGCGTCCAAGTCCTTTGCGGTCAACGGGCAAATCGCCTATGAGGCTCAGCTCATTGCCGCAGTGGTCAACACGCGCTCAGGCATTCAAGGGCGGCTTCGCTATGAGTTCGCGGGCGAAGGCGATAGCCTCACCTGCACCTTGCGCGGCACAATCGACGGCGAAGAATACAGCTACACTTCGCCCCCTTTTGGCGCGATCACCACCAAGAATTCACCACTCTGGAAGACAGACCCCCAACAGCAGCTCGGCTATTACTCGGCCCGGGCCTGGGCGCGCCGCTATACCCCCGAAGTTCTGTTGGGCGTCTACGACAAGGAAGAAGCTGCAAGCTTCCAAGGCGCAGATAATGCCCGCGACGTAACACCGGCCCGTGCGACCGGCGCGGAACGGCTTGCGGCCGCGAAGCGGGGCCAGGAACAGCCGGAACAGAGCTTTCTACCTCAAGAAGGCTTCAACCTCGATCACGTCAACGCAACTACCGCACAGGCTGCGGCTCAACAGGACAAGCCGGATCACAGCGACAACACCCGCACGCTCGACCTTGCGCCCGTAGACAACGCGCCATTGCATCATGAAAGCGAGAACCCAGCACCGGCCGAGAAAGTCCCGGCGGAACAGCGCGCAACCGACCCGCTGGCGTCCTTCAAGGCTGAGTTGTCCAAAACCCAGACGCTGGAAGCTGTCGACGCGGTAAAGGCTGACTTTGCCGCAGGCCTTAATCAGCTTCGCCCCGAGGACAAGAAACAAGCTCGCTTGGCGATCAGTGAGCGGAAAGAGCAGATCGAGGCGGGCAAATGATCACTCTTGCCCTATGCCTTGCCAACACAGGCATACAGCGCCCGGCCGCGCTCGATGATCAGCAGTACCCGCGCCCCGTCGCAATGGGTGCCGTGCAGTGGGACGCGGCTGGTGTGTTCGCCGAGTATCGCAGTTTCATCCGTCAGGAAAAGAGTGTGTCGGCGAGCGCGGAGAATTCCCACGGGATCTGCGACCGTGTTGCCCGGAGCCGTGGGCTACCGGAACGGACCGCCATTTCATGGCTCACCAACTCGCTCAGGACCTCAACCCACCTTATCGGCTGGGATTTGGATTTTGACCTTGACGTGATCCGGGCCGCCTTGATCCGGCACGACGCCAACCCGGCAACCCTTATCCGGCCGCAACTCCGGACAACGAGCCTTGCCGGCATCTGCGCAACGATTGTGGGCGGCCAGGATGACAACGGCGAGGCAGTCGCACCAACGATAATCGAAGCGCTCAATGCAATAGCCCCAGACGCCAGGATCTATCCGGACAACCTGCACACCAAGGCAGAAGCCTGCCGGGCCATCTTCACCGCCCTTTGCGCCGAGAACATCATTTCTGACATGGAGCAAGCGGCGTGACCCTGATCATCACCATTCGGAACGAAAGCCGACCGGGCAAAGACGGCACCCGATCTTTCAGCATCGCGGAATGCGAGGGCCTATCGGCCGCCAAGTCCAAAGGCGGAGTTATCCACGAGCTTGCACGACTTCTGCAGGAAGCCGGGCACAACCGGGAAGCGCCCGTAATTGTTCAGCGCGACGGGGTGACCGTCTTCGGTGAACGGCCGTTGCGGGAGTGGGCTGACTACATGCTTTACGAGCCAGACGGCGGGCCTATGCGCCTCATCAAATGGAATTACGAAGCCCAGGCAAAACTAAAAGCCGAGAGAACGGCGAAGGCGGAAAAGTCCGCGGTTAAGGAGGCTGCAGCATGAAATCGGAAATCGTCGTTTGCCCGGGCCGCAAAGGCCTTCGCCCGATCATCATCAAGACGAAAAGCGTTTCGCTTGTCGATCATCGTTATTCGGGGAAGAAGCTGACCGGGCCGCAAGGAACGCGCTTGGTGAAAGTCACCCTGCCCTCCCTCCCGTCGCTGGAAAAGGAGGCCGTTTAATGTCTCACCTTTGGCACAACCCACACGCCACAACCGCTTTTTCGCTCGACCCGAGTGGCAAAGGTCAGCAGCGGATGACGGATGAAACGCACCTAGCATTCATCCGGAAACTGCCGAGCCTGGTTTCAGGCGGCCAAGGCTGCGAGGCCTGCCACGTCCGCTACGGCGACCCACGCCATAAGAAGGCGAAGACCGCCAAGGGGCGGAAGCCGGATGACGCTTGGACCGTTCCCATGTTGCCGGAGGAACACCGCCTGCAGCACAGCGGCAACGAAAAAGCCTTTTGGGATCACATCGGCATCGATCCGCTGGAAGTAGCGCACCAACTCTATGCGGTTTCCGGAGACGTGAAGGCAGGCCGCGAAATCATCATGAACGCCAGGAGGGCAACAAAATGAGCGCCATAGTCGAGAAACACCGGGACCGCATTGAGCAGCTTGCCAAGAACACGCTTGCCGACATGCTCTTAGTGACTGGCCCACTTCCCGAGGTAGAACGCCGGGCCGTCGTGATTGGAGCACTTGCAACCGCCGTCAACATCACAATCGCCGATGCGAAACAGCGGGACCCGCGCTTTGGGGAACTGGTCGAGGCGACCTTTGCCCGAAATATCAATCTCGCCATTGTCGGCGAATTTGATGAAGCCGCTGAGTGAGGGACGCCATTGCTTGCAGCCGCAAAAATAGCAGTGCTTCAAAAGGCCGTCGAAGGCGACTTGCTGACGGCGGCCGAGGAAGACACCTTGCGCGAATGCGTCGAGGACTACCGCCGACGCCTGCCACTTGGGAACGGGTTCAAGCTGACAACGACTGACGTTGCCGAGGCATTCGAAATCCTGTTTGACGACGTGCAGTTTATGACAGGAAGCCGGAGGCAAAGAGTAATCCGGCTACTGATCAAGACAGGCGCCAAGGGCTACCAGATTGGCAGCCTTCCCGTGCGCCGAGAGCACCCGACGGACGAGCATATTGCCGAAGACTTCCGCGTGCCTGTGACACCCGAAGAGATAAGGAAGGCAAGCTGATGAACCTTCCAGATGGATGGAATGACGATACGCCCATAACGCTTTCCGAAGCGTGCAAGGTGCTTTTTCGGAACACCATAAAACCTGCAACTTTGAAGGCAGAGGCGGAACGTGGAAAACTTGTGCTGGAAAAAATCGGCCGCTCGTATTTCACTACGCCTAAGGCAATTCGTGAAATGAGAGAGCAATGCCGCGTCCAAGAAAAGCTCCAAGGCTCTGGTTCCGCAAAGACAAAGGCGGTGGCGGACAATGGATCATCCTCGACGGGTCAAAACAAACCCGCACAGGCTGCACTCTTGAAGACACTCGAGGGGCTGAGCAAAGGCTGCAGGAATACCTTGCCGAAAAACACCAACCGACCAACAGCCTCGATCCACGAATTATCCCGGTCGCCGACGCGCTGAATTTCTACGCCACACACCACATTCCAACGCTAGCCAACCCCAGGAACGAAGCGACGATACTCAAGGCCCTGGTACCATTCTGGGGTGAGCTCAATATCGGCGACGTCGCCCGATCGAACAGCAAACGCTACGCGACATTGCGCTACTCTCAGGGCGTTAAGCCAGGCACCGTTCGCAGGGAATTGAAGGCGCTTCAAAGCGCCCTCAATATGTACACCGAAGACCGAGAAATACCGTTCGTGTGTCGACTGGAGATGCCTAAAGCTGGTGAGAGTCGTTTGCGCTGGCTCACTCGAAACGAGGCCGCCGCGTTCGTGCACGCGGCCCGCAGACGTGGCAATCACCACGTTGCCCGGATCATCCTTATAGGGATCTACACCGGCACACGGATTGACGCCATAAAGCGCATGCAATGGCACCCCAACCCGGCAAGTGGATATTTCGACCTAAAGCAAGGCGTGATGTACCGGAAAGGTTGGGAAGAAAGCAGCACGACGAAACGTCGGCCAAGTGTTCATATTCCTGACCGGCTACTACCTCACCTAAAACGCTGGAAGACGTTGGACAGGAACCTGCCATGGGTCATCCATTACGATGGCGGATCTGTCGTTTCTGTGAAACGCGCGTGGCGGAAAAGCCGAGAAGACGCCCAATTGGGGCTCGACGTTATCCCTCATACCCTGCGCCACACGGCTGCAAGTTGGGGGATCCAAAACGTCCAAACAACGCAAGAATTGCAATCACTGGCCGACTTCCTGGGGATGTCACTGAAAATGCTGCTGGAGGTCTATGGGCACCAGAACCCGGTGCATCAGAAATCTGCCTCTTCTGCGATCAGTAAACGACCAGGAGCAATATGACGGGTACGATATAGCTTTCAGAAGGCATAGGAACAGATGACCGAGACTGAAACGATCATTGAACGGATACAAAGAGAGAAAAAAGAGCGTGCTGCCGCACTGCGAGCACGACATGAGTCAGCACCTTACCCGCCTGCAGTGTCGTCACTTTGCCTCAACCAAACGCTTTATACTCCGATCCAATTAAATCCAGAACGCGACGACAAGTTCCTTTACTCTCTAAAGTTCGAGAAGCAGCAGTTTGATGCGCACTGCGTCTACTGCGGCAAGCAATCAACTTTTAGAACATTAACCGACCGCATGCCTTCTGACGTCGCAGCAGAAAAAGCGAGAGTGGACGCATTCAATCGGCCAGCGACGGACCGATTGAAGCGCCTCAATTTGGCAGACGGCCAGTTTGCGCTGCATTTGGGGTGCTCTAGGCATCCTGTTCACCTGTATAGCTATTTCTTCGCTTACAACGAGAAAGAGGGTGTTCTAGAAAAAATTGGACAAACACCATCACTTGAAGATGTCGCTGGGGCAGATATAGAGCGCTACCGAAAGATACTTGGCGACGATTTTGCGGAGTTGCGCAGGGCCACTGGCTTATTTGCTCACGGCATCGGTATCGGCTCGTTTGTCTATCTTCGACGCATTTTTGAGAACCTCGTTGAATCCGCGAGATCAGCGGCTGACCCAGAGGGGCAACGTGAGACAGAGTTCATGCGGATGCGAATGGCGGAGCGGATAAATGCACTCGCAACATACCTTCCGCCAGCGCTAGTCAAGTACAAGGATACCTATGGAATACTTTCAAAGGGCCTGCATGAGCTGACAGAGGATGATTGCAAACGTTACTTTCCTGTGGTGCGTGCCGCCGTGATAATGATGCTGGAACAGAGGTATGAAGCTGATCAAAAAGCGAAGGTGGAGGCTGAGCTAGATCGCGCCGTCGCAGTCATCGCAGCGGAAACCAAGGACGCATAGAGTTCGACCATGCGAGTGGAAGTTTTTTAGCGTCGCAATGAAACCGCAATGAAACCCGCGAACAGATCGGAACATTTATAGAACTTCTGAATACAAAAACTGCAGTATTCTGCCGTTTCTAACCAAGCCCCACCCACTGGGGGTGAAGGGGTCGTCGGTTCAAATCCGGCCTGCCCGACCAACACAAACTTCCCCAAATATTTTGCAGATTTTGAACGAGTATGCGGCTGGAACTCCATCCAGCGCCGCATTGCGTTTGCCGTTCAGCATTCCAACGTTTCACCCAGAAGTATCACAGTCTGCCGTTTTCGCTTCCCGCAGTTGCTTGCCGTCGGATGCACGCTATGCGTAAACTTACCTACCGTGACAACGTATGGCAGCTTGCGGCCACGGCACGGAACTGGCACCTGATTATGCTGTATTCCGAGTAATCATAGCTACCAATGCGTATTCGAATATTCCGAGTATTTTTTTGATGAGAATAGCGACAAAATTTTCGAGAAAGTCGTCTGATGATTTTTACTATTGCTACAGCGTCCTCGCGCGTAATCTGTGTTCTTCGTTCAAAACCATTCCAACGACAGACATCTATTTTCTGAATTCCAACCGCGAGCGGAGCTTGCAGCGCGAAGGTGTCAATTCGTTTTCCACCCGTGATGCCGTTGTCGTCTGCCGTCGTGATCATCCGGGCGTCATCGAGCGTCTTTTGAATGAAAAGACAAAACGGCTCTATTACGTGATCGATGACAATTTATGGGCAGCCGACCACGATGTGTCACTGCCTGAAATTTACCGGCAACGTTTGCTGAGCCTTCGCAATGGACAGCACAACAAGCTGGCAACTGCAGCCGACACGATTGTTGTCCCTTCGCCTGCCTTGTTCGAGGTCTACGAGCAACAAGGATTTCAGGTCAAAATGCTCGATCCGTTTTGGTCAGAAGCACTTTCGACGGACTGGTGTTTTCAAGACCTGCCGGCAGATGCACCGCTCAGGATCGGCTACCTGGGAACTGCCAGCCACGCCGCCGATCGAAAATTCGTCCTTGAGGTATTTGAAAACCTGTTGGCGACAGGCGCAAATGTCGAACTGACAATCGTTGGAGATCACGATGTACCGCCGCAGCTATCAACGCACCCCAAGCTACGGGTTTTGAGGCACCTCGACTGGTATTTCTATCGCAAGCGCCTTTTCAAACACAGGTTTGACGTTCTTCTCTACCCGGTAATACCTTCGAGCTTCAACGATGCCCGATCCGCGAACAAGCTGGCAGAACATGCCGTTTGTGGAGGCGTTGGTGTGTACAGCGACAGCTGGGCCTATGCTGACTTCGTTCGTGTCAACCGCGTGGGCCTGGTCTGGAAAAACAGCGTTCGAACCTGGGTGGACAACCTGCTGTCGCTATCGATTGAACGGAACTTTCAGGATCTCGTCGGATCACTCACACCCGTTCATGAGCGAAATGAAATTGCCGGAAGAGAACAGAAAGCCTTCTGGTCGGCGTGTTTGGATACTTCAACGAGAACTTCCTTAAGTGAGGATACCGCTTTGGTATCGACATGAAACAAAGTGATTAATTCGCGATCCTTTCCACTATAGTTTTACAGTAGTCCCTGATATTCGAGCCTCGATCTCTGTACCGTCGCCCAATTTTTCCAACGGAATGGAGAACGCTCTCGCCCTAATTTCTTCGGGAAGATCTACCTTGAAATGGCTGGATGTCCCTGCCCCGATTATCTCGCCTCCAGAGCGAATCTCGATCGAACATGCAAAATCACCAGGAAGCCTTCGGGCCCAACCTTGAGCTACCCCGTCAATAACTCCGAAAAATTGACCTTCGTACCGGACCCGAGAACTCTGCAAATAAAGCTCTGGCCCGTTTTCAATTACAGCAAGCGCCTCAGTCCTTAAACCTTCATCGAGTTTAATTCCACAAAACTTGGCAAGTTTCTCTACAAGACAATCAGGGTCCGATAGAGCTTTTTCATAGCTAATTACAAGTATCGGCACTTCGATTGACTCGACGAAGTGTACGAGATCCAACGTCCGTTCAGCCGCTCTTTTCAGTTGCTCCAGAAAGTCGGTATGCATGGAGATTTCGTTGCGTTTTGCAATCGATGCAGGATCTCTCAGTATTACAATCAGGCGAGGGTTCCTGAATTTGTTCAACTTCTGCGCAAGCAGACCAAACGCTTCGGGCCGCTTGAACCCCCATACCTTGTGCTCTTTATTGTAGTTCTCAATAATTTGATCGAAACGAACCCAGTCGCCAGCTTCCAAAGCATTTGACAATACAGTGTCTTCAAAAACAGCCGGATCTGCTTTCTCACCAAGAAAAATGCCGAACTGTCGCAAAACAGCTCCAATAAGAGAAGTGCCACTGCGGGCCACACCAACGCAGATTAGCGTTGCGTACTCATCCGAGTGTGACTGAGAACCATTTAAAACAGTAAACCCGTCATTCTTTAGATTGCTCTCTTCACCTCTCACAAACACCCTCCAGAAGAACTATGTAATTATTCATATTTATACTGAAAATACGCATTATGATGCGAGAAGTTTTCATTATAATAAGGGTCCCGTTGCATGATATCACCCCAGCGCTGCCTCATGGTCATCGACTCATGCTCGAACCTTGCTATTTTCTCCGGTGAAGTATCTTGGCCACGCGAGACAGACTCATGATGAAATAATTGGGCATATGGAGTGTATACATTCTTTAACCCAAAATCTCTTGATAGCCTTAAGCAAAAATCAACGTCGTTATACGCAACCTTTAGATCTTTATCGTCCAGACCTCCACATTTTAGGTATTTATCCTTTTCAACTACCATGCAAGCGGCAGTAACTGCGAGAAAATATTGTGGAAGTTGTAACCTGTGCTGGTAGCCGATATCGCCGCCTTGATAAAATTGAAAAGCGTGATTTGCGATACCTCCCACACCCACGATCACACCAGCATGTTGAACCAAACCGTTGGCATATAGGAGTTTCGCCCCAACAGCCCCGATATGAGGCAGTACCGCATAGGACACCATCTCCCGAAGCCATTCAGAAGAAATAACTTGAGTGTCATTGTTCAAGAGCACAACAACTGAACCTGAAGCATGCTCAACGGCAAAATTATTCATGGCTGAATAATTAAATTCACCAGAATATGGCAATACAGTTACAGGGTGTTTTTCTGTTATTCCAGCCAGATATTCTTTTAACTCCACTTCCACACTGTCATTGTCCACGATGATAACGTCAAAACTTGGATAGTCTGTTTTATCAAACAGACTGAAGACACAGGCCTTTACAAATTCTGTGCAGTCACGGGTTGGAATAATGATGGTTACGTGCGGAACAGGGCTTGGGAGCTCCCTAACGATCCTGTTGCACGCTGAAGGGCCATTCGTTACCGATACCGGCGCGTCCGGGTAATTGTCCTTAAAGTATTCACGCACGGCGCGCTGACGCGCTTCTATGGCTTGCTGGATCCAGCGATCGGAAAAAGATCCCGAACCGGAGAAGCATCGCCAATGGTAGAGAATTTTCGGAATATGACGAATATTTTTCTCGTCAATCCGAGCAACCACCCGGAGTGCTAGATCATGATCCTGACTTCCCTCGAAACCTGGTCGAAACCCTCCGACATCCCTGACGATTGAAGCCCTGTATACGCTGAGGTGATTGATGTAGTTCTGGGTTAGAAAAAGTTCCAGATTCCAGTCCGGTTTGAAGTGTGGATCGGTAAGCCAGCCCTCCTTCCGAATTTTATCTTCATCCGAGTAGATGAAATCTGCCTCAGGATATTGCCGAATTTCTCTGGCAACATAATAAAGGGCATGAACTGGTAGCAGGTCATCATGGTCCATGAACGCAATGTAGGGACCGGTCGCAATATCTATGGCAGAGTTTGAAGCTCTGCAGATATGTCCGTTTTCACTCCGGTAAACGACCTTGATGCGCCCATCACTTTCTTCAAATTCCTTGAGAGCCTCTTGAACGGCTGGATCCGTTGAGCAGTCGTCAGCAATGCACAACTCCCAATGCGGATATATCTGCTTCTTCACGGATTGGATGGCATCTCGTAGCTGAGCCAGATCTGTATTATAGACCGGCATTACAATTGAGATTACTGGAGGATTATGCCAACCGGCAACTTCCTGCAGCATCTCTTCTCGTTCTGATATAGACGGGTTTGCTTGTGCAAAGCAGATATGTGGTCCGACACGAAGATTCTTACCTTGAATACTTGTGGCGCTGAAAACCAATCGGAATCGGTTTCGGGAACGCTGCCTTTTACCAACGACGTACCACCAGCAAGCAGCTACAAATATTCGTGGCGAGAGAAAAGCTTCGTATAGCCTTCGACAGAATTTATTAGCCTGTAAATCAATTAAATTATTATTAGACGAGATTTTCAATTTTCCTCCGAACGGATATATTTATTTATGCGTTAGAGTACCCAGAGACTATTTTTCCCAAGTATTTCCCATATCCACTGCTGGAATATTCTTCGCTCAGCCGTTCCAGATCATTCACAGTAATCCAACCGTTCTTGAACGCAATTTCTTCCGGAACGGCGATGCGGTGGCCCTGTCTTTTCTCGATGGCCTGCACGAAGGTCGCGGATTCTATGAGACTGTCATGTGTCCCCATGTCGAACCAGGCAAATCCCCGCCCCAGTTGTTCAACATGCAGGTCTCCGCGCTCAAGATACCGGGCGTTCACATCCGTGATTTCAAGTTCACCGCGCGCACTCGGACGGATATCGGAAGCGATGGCGGCGACGTCCTTGTCATAAAAGTAAAGCCCTGTCACCGCCCAGGACGACCGGGGGGACTTTGGCTTCTCTTCGATTGAAGCCGGTGCGCCTGACGGGTCGAACGAGATGACACCATATCGTTCCGGCTCCGCCACCTCGTATCCGAGCAGGGTCGCTCCGGACTTGCGCGCTGAAGCTCTCGCAAGAATTTCCGTCAGACCATGTCCGTAATAAAGGTTGTCACCCAGGATCAGCGCACATTCCTGTCCAGCAAGGAACTCCTCTCCGATCAGAAACGCCTGCGCGATGCCGGCCGGTTCAGGTTGAACTGCATAGCTGATATTGATGCCCCAGCGCGCGCCGTCTTCCAGAAGGCTCTGAAAAGCCATGGCATCGCGTGGTGTTGTGATGATCAGGAGATCTCTTATCCCGGCAAGCATCAGAACACTCAACGGATAGTAGATCATCGGCTTGTCGTAGACAGGCAGCAATTGCTTGGAAATACACCTTGTTACCGGGAAGAGACGCGTTCCGCTTCCGCCCGCCAGCACGATGCCTTTCATTGTCCAACTCCAATTCCAATTGCTTGCCCGCAAGATATCAGGCGTTTAGATACAGGCGGTCAAGCATGTCGGACAGTGCCACTGGCCAGTCCCTGGCGGAAAAGCCATGGACACGTGACAGTTTAGAGCAATCAAGCGCCGAGTTCGCGGGCCGATTTGAAAGCGTTGGAAATTCCGACGCCGGAATGCCAATCAGCTCCGGCTGTTTGCATAATCGTTCCCCGGCCAGTTCGAATATTTTGGATGCAAACCCATGCCAGCTCACCTGCCCCTGTCCGGCACAATGAAATGTTCCGTATCCACCCTTCGGAAAATCGCCCTTCAGGACCGGCACGGATAACTGCAATGCGATTTCAGCCAGGTCGGCGGCATATGTCGGGCATCCTGTCTGGTCGGTGACCACCCGAATTACATCCTTCTCCCGTGCGAGCCTCAGCATCGTCCGAACAAAATTCGCACCATGCACGCCGTACACCCAGGATGTGCGCAGGATCAGGTGACGTTCTGAGACTGTGCGGACGGCAGCCTCCCCGGCCTCCTTGCTTTCGCCATATACGCCTAACGGGCCGACTGTATCTTCTTCCACATAAGGCTGCGGCTTTGCCCCGTCGAACACGTAGTCCGTGGAGAAATGTATCAAGACGGCACCGCGCCGTTCGGCCACTTCCGCAAGATTGCGCGCTCCGTCGCGGTTGACCGCAAAGGCGGCCTGCCGGTCGGTCTCGGCACGGTCAACGGCAGTGTATGCAGCCGCATTGATGATCAGGTCGGGTGCCAAGTTCTGGACGATTTCCGCGACGGCTTTGCGATCGGTTATGTCGAGTGTCGATCTGTCGAGAGCCACAACATCAAGAGCCAGCGCCCGGGCTTGCCGAATGACTTCATAACCGAGTTGACCGTTCGCTCCCGTAAGCAGAACACGGGTCATGGAACACCGGCAGATGCACTTGAAACACCATTTGCACCCAGTCCCAGCCTGTCGCCTCTATATTGACCGCTACGGATTGCCTCCCACCAGCTGCGATTGGCAAGGTACCAGTCCAACGTCTGGCGCAACCCGCTTTCGAATGAATGACTGGGTCGCCAGTCGAGTTCGGCAGCGATCCGCGAAATGTCCATCGCATAGCGCGCATCGTGGCCAGGACGGTCTGTCACGAACGCGATCAATTCTCGGCGGGGTTTTACTGCGGGCACCGTTTCGTCCAGCAGATCGCAGATCAGATGGACTACATCGATGTTTCGACGCTCTGCGTCACCGCCGATGTTGTAAACTTGGCCCGGTGTGCCGCGCGTCAAGACCAGCCACAACGCATCCGCATGATCTTCGACATGCAGCCAGTCACGGATATTTGCTCCCGCGCCGTAGACCGGCAGTGGCTTTTCCTCCAGGCCGTTCAGGATCATCAACGGGATCAGTTTTTCCGGAAACTGGTAAGGCCCGTAATTGTTGGAACAATTGGTGGTGACCACCGGCACCCCATACGTATGGTGCCAAGCCCTGACCAAGTGATCCGACGCCGCCTTTGATGCGGAATAAGGAGAATTCGGCGCGTATGCGGTCGTTTCCTTGAAGGCCCCTGTCGGACCGAGACTGCCATAGACTTCATCGGTGGACACATGATGAAAGCGAAAGGCTTCCTTTCGAGACACTGGCAAGCCGGACCAATACCCCCTCACCGCCTCCAGCAAGGTGTAAGTGCCCACGATATTTGTATCGATAAAGGCAGCCGGGCCATCGATCGACCGGTCGACGTGACTTTCTGCCGCCAGATGCATGACAGCGTCGGGTGCCTCTGTCTCCAGCAGACTGGCCATTGCCTCCCCGTCCCGGATGTCTGCCTGCACGAACCGGTGGCGGCGATCTTCCATGACCGGAGCCAGGGACGCCAGGTTACCGGCATAAGTCAGGGCATCCACGGTGACGACTTCTGCAAGGCCTTGCAACACCAGCTTTCGCACGACCGCCGAACCGATAAAGCCGGCGCCTCCCGTGACAAGAACCTTCATCGTTCTCTGGCCTCCGGGTATGTGAAACAGCTGTCAGCATCGGCAAGGCGTGGGAGCTTCTGATCCTTTTGCGACAAGATGGCATCGGCTTCAGGTATTCGCCAATCTATGTCCAGATCGGGATCGTTCCACACGATGCCCCGGTCATGCTCCGGCGCATAGTAACGCGAGACCTTGTAGAGAACCTCCGTGTGCGCCTCCAGGGTCACCAGCCCGTGGGCAAATCCGATTGGCACCAGAATCTGATTGCCGTTTTCCGCGGAGATGACAGACGAGACGTGTTTGCCGTAAGTCGGAGACCCTTGCCGCAGATCCACAGCGATATCCAGAATCGCTCCGCGCACGACACGCACCAGCTTGTCCTGCGCGAACGGCGGCGTCTGGTAATGCAGGCCGCGGACCGTTCCCTTTTCCGCAGAGTAGGCATGATTGTCCTGGACGAAATCGATGTCTATTCCGACGTCGGAAAGAAGCGCTTTGTTGTAGGTTTCAGAGAAGAAACCACGGCTGTCACCATGCCTCTTCGGCCGGAGAATCTTGACCTCGGGAATGTCCAGTTCAATTACTTCGAGCATGAATCCGTTTCGGGTCTCGCGGTCACGTTTCGTGGCAAGCCCCGCTTCAAGGCAGGTCTTGCCGCGAATCTGTATAAGATTTTCAGGTTCCTTCAAGGGCGAAGGAACCACAATCCGACCTCGTTTCCCAAAACGGCTTCGTGTCTGTTTACTGGAGTACCCTCACCTTACAACCGCCGAACGCGGCAGGTCGGAGAGGATTTCCGCGCCGTCTTTCCGCAAGATGACGATTTCCTCAAGACGCAGGCCGAATTGGCCGGGGAGATAGATGCCAGGTTCGATCGAGAACACCATGCCCTCGTCCAGTACGGTTTCGGAGGTCGCCGTCAGATATGGCGGTTCATGTATGTCTATTCCGAGGCCATGGCCGGTCCGGTGTGTGAAAAAGTCACCATAGCCCGCATCTGAAATGACATCCCGAGCCGCCTTGTCGATTGATTTTGCCAAGACCCCAGGCTTTGCAGCGGCAAGCGCTGCTTCCACAGCCTTGTTGACGATGGCGTGGACCTTCTCAAATTCCGCCGTAGGCGTTCCGAAGAAGCCAACACGGGTCATGTCGGACGGGTAACCGTCCAGTCGGCCACCTGTGTCGATCAGCACGGCATCGCCGGATTTCAGCTGTGTTTCGCCGGTGTGGTGGTGCGGAAAGGCACCGTTTCCACCGAAACAGACCGAGGTGAAAACCGGGGTCGCGCCTGCCTGCTTGTAGACGTCCCGGATGACGGCAGCGATCTCAAGTTCCGTGATGCCGGGTGTCAGGGCGTCGAAGCCCGCCATGGCGGCAGTGTCGTTCAGAACGGCACTGGCTTTAAGGCGGCGGTATTCGTCCTCTTCCTTTCGAGCGCGCAGGAAGCCGACCGTGTCATCCGTAAACCGGCGCGAAGCCCCCGGGAGCGCGTCCAGCAACAGAAGCGCAAAATCGGCACGCATGGTTTCGTCGATGACGACACTTGGCGATTGCGGAAGTCCGGAGGCTTCCAGCAAAGTTGCAAGCGCGGCATCCGGTCCATCGTCGTCACGCCAGGGGAAGAAGGGCAAGTGCGTCTTCTGGCGCGAGCTGTCGACATTGAGCGCCGGCATCAGAAAGCCCGCATGGCTCCTGGAAACCAGAAGCATCACCGGCCGTTCGTCGCCATGGGGGTCGAGACCAGCCAGATACATCATGTGACTGGACGGACCGATGGCCACAAGGTCGGTCCCGGTCGCAGACATCCGCTCGCGCAAAGCGGCAAGGCGCTGATCGGAAAGGGAAGACATTTCAGGAAACTCCGGAGGGGTTGGTCAGTCAGTGTGCTGTGTCAGCGAACAAAAAAGCCGCCCCGGAAACCGGGACGGCCTGGTATCTGGCGTCAGTTTTTCGTTACCAGACGATAGTAGACGAAGTCGGACGTCGCACCGTTGACGTAACCTTCGACCTTCTGGTCCATGGCGACCTGATAGGCTGCCTGGAACATGATCACGATCGGCGACTTGGCCTGAACTTCCTTCTGCAGTTCGACATACATCCCGTTGCGTTTTTCCGCATCGCTCTCAGCCAAGGCAGCCTTGGTCATGTCGTTCATCTCGGCCGGAACAGCCCAGGCATTCCGCCACGTGGTGGTTGCCTGGTAGTTGTCGTCGGAGTTGTCGCTGTTATAGGCAAAGGCCTTTGCGTTGGAGTGCGGGTCCATGAAGTCCGGGCCCCAATAGAGCAACATCGCTTCATGGCTGCGCTCGCGGTATTTGGTGATGACCTGCGAACCGGTCCCCGGGATGATGTCGAAGTTGATGCCGGCTTCGGCAAAGCTTGCCTGCAGCGACTGGGCCATGTCCGTGAACGGGGTGGAGTTGATCACGTCGAGGGTTACCGTGATCGGCGTTTCGATGCCGGCATCCGCCAGGATCTGCTTCGCCTTTTCCGGGTCGTAGGTGTAAGGCGTCTCGTCGTAGGATCCAGGGAAACCCTTCGGCCAGAATGCCTGATGGATTTCCATCTGGCCTTTCAGGAAGCTGTCGGTCATGCCTTTGTAGTTGACAAGGTAACGAGCAGCATCCCACACCGCTTCAGGCTGCAGCACGTCCTTCTTCTGGTTGAAGGATAGGAAGTGCACGGCTGCCTGCGGATAGGTTTCCACCTTGATGGTGTCGCCTTCCATGCCGGCAATCTGGTCCGGCGTCAGATTGCGGGCCATGTCGACATCACCGGACTGCAGCAGCAGCTGCTGGGTTGCGGCTTCGGCCACGTGACGGATGATCACGCCTTCAACCTTCGGCGCGCCCTTGAAGTAGTCGGCGTTGGACTTGTAACGCACCAGTTCGCCGGCGCGGTAGGTTTGCAGTTCGAACGGACCGGAACCGGCGGAATTGGCATTGAGCCACTTGTTGCCCATGTCGCCATCTTCCTCGTGCTCCATCACCGTCTTTTCGTCGACGATGGAAGCCGGACGGGCAGCCAGGACGTTGAGGGCGAACGCCGGAGAGAAGTCACCTTCGTATTTGACAACGACCTTGTTGCCGTCGGCCGTGACCATGTCCTCGACATTTTCCGCCGTCCAGCCAAGCTGGGCAAGGATAAAGGCCGGTGTGAGGTTCAGCTTGATGACACGGGCAAAGGAGAACACCACGTCTTCAGCGCGGACCGGATTGCCGGAATGGAACGTTGCACCGTCGCGCAGGGTGAAGGTGATGGTCTTTGCATCAGCGTCAGCCTGCCATTCGGCAGCAAGGCCCGGTGCCAGAACTGTCGGGTCTTCGGCGTCATATTGCACAAGGCGGTCGTAGACATTGGTCACGAGCTCGCCGGAGGAAAACTCGTAAGCCTGGGCGGGGTCGATCGCGACGATATCGTCGATGTTCTGCGCCACCACCAGAATGTTGTCCGGTGTCGCGGCACCAGCAGGCATTGCCATCGGCATTGCCAGGGCGGCCGCCAGAAGCGCGGTCCTTAAAAGCTTCATTTCTTCGTCTCCGTCTGTCAGGGGGTTAGGATTTGTTCTTGTTTTTGGCGCGGCTCGGCTTCACCGCGCTCTTGTCTGGCGACACCAGCTCGATGCGGCTGGTTTTCTCGTCGCCGGCGTTGAAAATCGTTAGGGTGCCGGTCCACAGGATCTTTGCCGGCGCATCGTTCGGGTTCGACCAGGCATGCGGGGTATTGCCCCGATAATGCAGGCTGTCGCCAGCTGTCATCACCATCGCCTCCCCGTCGAGGTACTGGGTGATGGACCCTTCCAGAATGTAGATCAGCTCCTCGCCCTCGTGGCTCACCGTTTCCGAGGCATATCCGGGCGGCACGGTGAGAATGAACGAGGAAAGCTGATTGCCTGGAAACTCGGTTGCCAGCCGCTCATAGCTTACGGCGGAACCGGAAATGGAGAAATTGGGCCGGGTGGCGGCACGGGTCAGAGCATCCTGGGCCCGTGGCTGGGCCACGAAATAATCCAGCCCGACGCCGAGTGCCCGGGCGATTCCCGCCAGAGATCCGAGTGTCGGTGTCGCGTGATCGCGCTCGACCTGACTGAGATACCCGACCGAGAGGTTCGAAGCGTCGCTCAGCTGTTGCAGGGTGAACCCCAGCTGCCGGCGCCGCGCACGGATCAGCGCGCCAACCTTTGTATCGACATCGGAAGCGGCACGTGCTGTCGAACTGCTCAAAGATTTTTACTCCCATCAAAATTTTTTTGATGTAACCAGATTTTTTTGTATGCTCCAAGAACTTTTTTAGACAGCTTTTAAAAAAGCGCCTTACGAGCGCTTTCTGAAAGCTGTTTAAAAACAACAACCTGAAGACTCTAATTCAGAAATTGAGTCACATGAGTGTGGAGAACGGACTTGAAGAATCCGGTTGAACAGGGAACGGCGACAAGCCGCTACCGGCATGTCTTTTGAGCCTTCCGAGAGCGTAACCGACGCAAGAGAGGGCCTGTTGACGAGCCAACTGCTGGGCAGTGCGGCGGCGCTGTTGCGCTTCTGTCTTGTAACGGCCGGAACGTTCCTTGGCCTGCTTGCAATCACGTTTTTCATCGGCCGCGTGGTGCCGATCGATCCGGTTCTGGCAGTAGTCGGCGACAGGGCATCGAACGAAGTCTATGAAGCTGCCCGTCAGGCGATGGGACTGGACAGGCCACTGGTCATCCAGTTTTTCTCCTACGTGGGCGACGTCTTCACCGGCAATCTCGGCATGTCGATTTCCACCGGTCGGCCGGTCGCTGAAGACCTGGGGCGGTTCTTCCCCGCCACCCTGGAAATGGCCACGATCGGCATCCTGATCGGTGTGCTGCTCGGCGTACCTATGGGCGTATTGGCCGCCACCCGCCAGGGAACCTGGATCGACCAGTTGATCCGCGTCCTCGGCCTTCTCGGCTATTCCGTCCCCGCTTTCTGGCTTGGGCTGGTTGGTCTTGCGGTCTTCTACGCGGGCCTCGGCTGGGTTGCCGGTCCGGGCCGTATCGACATCTTCTACGACGGCATCGTTGATCCCATAACCGGGCTTTACCTGATCGACAGTGTTGTCGCAGGCGAATGGGACATCTTCTGGAACGCGCTCGATCACCTCATGCTGCCGGCGTCGATCCTCGGTTTCTTCAGCCTTGCCTACATCGCCCGCATGACCCGGTCGTTCATGCTGGATCAGCTTGGGCACGAATATGTGACGACCGCACGAGTGAAAGGTGTGCCCGAGCGCCGCGTCATCTGGCGCCACGCGTTCTACCCGATCCGCATCCAGCTGATCACCGTGATCGGCCTGTCCTATGCCGCTCTTCTGGAAGGCTCCGTGATGATCGAGACCGTGTTCTCCTGGCCCGGTATCGGCAACTACCTGACCAGTGCCCTTCTCAATGCCGACATGAACGCCGTGCTGGGCGCGACGCTCGTCATCGGCGCCGTCTTCATCCTCATCAACAAGATTTCCGACGTGCTCTACCGCATTCTCGATCCGAGGGCCCGCAAATGATCGACTGGCTTCTCGACGATAGCCCCGCCTCGCGCCTGCAGGCCAATCTTGGCCGCGCCTGGCGTGTCTTTGCAGCGCTCCTGCGCAATCCGCTTGCCGTGGTGGGCGGCTTCATCATCCTGGTCCTGATCGTGATGGCGATCTTCGCTCCGCTGATCGCCCCTTATTCTCCCATCGGCCAGGATCTCGCAAACCGCCTGATGCCGCCGTCCGCGGCCCACTGGATGGGAACCGACGAGCTTGGCCGGGACATCTACTCCCGCGTTGTCTACGGTGCGCGCATCACGCTGATGATCGTTACCATGGTGGCCGTCATCGCCGCTCCAATCGGCCTCATCGTCGGTGCAGTCTCCGGATATTTCGGCGGCTGGACCGATCGGGTGCTGATGGGCGTGACGGATATCTTCCTGTCCATGCCGAAGCTGATCCTCGCGCTTGCCTTTGTGGCGGCCCTCGGTCCCGGCATCGAGAACGCCATCATCGCCATTGCGATCACCGCCTGGCCCGCCTATGCGCGTATCGCCCGTGCGGAAACGATTACCTTCCGCGATGCCGAGTTTATCGCGGCAGTGCGCCTGCAGGGTGCGTCTTCCACCCGCGTTATTCTCCGTCACGTTCTGCCGCTTTGCGCTTCTTCCACGATCATTCGCGTGACGCTGGATATGGCCGGCATCATCCTGACGGCCGCCGGTCTCGGCTTTCTCGGTCTCGGCGCCCAGCCGCCTCTGCCGGAATGGGGGGCGATGATCTCGCGTGGACGAAATTTCATCCTCGACCAGTGGTGGGTCGCCACCATGCCGGGCTTTGCCATCATCCTGGTGAGCCTCGGTTTCTGTTTCCTCGGTGACGGCCTGCGCGACGTGCTCGATCCCAAGCAGGGAGACAAGCAATGAGCGCCCCGCTTCTTCTCGAGGTTGACGGCCTCACCGTCACCTTCCCGACGGCCCGTGGCCCGGTCGATGTCGTCAAGGGTATTTCGTTCACGCTTGGGCGGGAACGGCTCGGAATTGTCGGCGAATCCGGTTCCGGCAAATCCATGACCGGCCGGTCGATTCTGCGCCTGATCCGGAAACCCGGCAAGGTCACCGCCCGGCGCATGGCCTTTGACGGCATAGACCTCCTCAGCCGAAGTGAACGCCAGATGCGCGATCTGCGCGGCGCCCGCATTTCCATGGTCATGCAGGACCCCAAATTCTCGCTCAACCCGGTGATGACCGTAGGCGAGCAGATTGCCGAAGCCCTCGTCACCCACAAGAAGCTGCCACGCCGGGAACTGAAGGAACGGGTGCTTGCCATGCTGGAAGCTGTGCGCATCAACGATCCGGCACGGGTTGCGGGTCTTTATCCTCACGAGGTTTCCGGCGGCATGGGCCAGCGTATCATGATCGCCATGATGCTGATCCCGGAACCTGATCTCCTGATCGCAGACGAACCAACCTCCGCGCTTGATGTTTCCGTGCAGGCACAGGTTCTGGACATTATCGACGATCTGGTCACCGGCAAGGGCATGGGTCTGATCCTGATCAGTCATGACCTCAATCTGGTGTCCCGCTATTGCGACCGCATCCTGGTGATGAATAGCGGCGAGATCGTTGAGCAGTGCAAGGCGAGCGATCTGCACAACGCGCAGCATCCCTACACCCGTGGCCTGATTGCCGCGATGCCGCGCATGAATGAAGACCGTGATGAGCTGCCCGTTCTCGACCGCAGTACCTGGACCACGGGAGCCGGAACATGACCGACGCCGCCATCCATCTTGAAAACCTCACCATCAGCTATGGCGACACGGCTGTCGTTCACGACGTCACCTTCGATGTTGCTGAAGGGGAAAGTTTTGCGCTCGTCGGGGAATCCGGCTCCGGCAAATCGACAATCCTGAAGGCAATCTCCGGACTGGCGCCGGACTGGACCGGCACCATCGCCGTTGAAGGAAAGCCTCGCGGACATTCACCGGACAGGACCTTTGCGGAAACCTGCCAGATGGTGTTTCAGGACCCTTACGGCTCGCTTCACCCACGCAAGACCATCGATACCTGCCTTGCAGAGCCGCTCGCCATTCATGGTATTGGCGGTCGGGACGGCCGCGTGAAAGACATGCTTGCCGCCGTCGGTCTGGACCAGCGATTCCGCTTCCGCTTTCCGCATCAGCTTTCCGGTGGTCAGCGCCAGAGGGTCGCGATCGCCCGCGCGTTGATGCTGGAACCGCGCGTTCTACTGCTGGACGAGCCAACGTCCGCACTGGACGTTTCGGTACAGGCGGAAATCCTGAACCTTCTGAAAAAGCTGCGGCGGGAACAGGGGCTGACCTATCTGATGGTCACACATAACCTTCCGGTTGTCTCCTTCCTATGCGAGCGCCTGGCCGTCATGCGCTATGGCCGCGTGGTTGAAATTGCCGGTGTCGACGCTCTCAAGTCGGGCCAGCTCTCAGATCCTTATTCCCGCGAACTCTATGCCGCCAGCGGCGGCATCTTGCACCCTGCCTAACGTCAACCAGAATTGCTCGAGATTTCGATACATGACCGATTTCACCGGCCCTTTGGCCACGTTTGACCTTGCCCTTTCCACCGCGACCACACCGGATGCGCCTTTTGATGCCCTTCTGAAGCTGACGCAGGAAACCATTGGCGTGAAGCTGTTCACCTTCATGACAGCCGACATGAAAACCGAGCTTGCGCAGCGCTCCTACACTTCGCATCCGGAAGACTACCCGGTCTCCGGAACCAAACCGATCACTTTTGACCGCTGGTTTGAAACCGTACACAAGGACCGGAAAAGCTTTATCGCAAACACGCTTGCCGATATTGCGACCGTCTTTCCCGATTACGAGCTGATAGGCCGGCTTGGCTGCGGCTCAGTCATCAACCTGCCCGTTGTTCTCGGCGATACGCTGGTTGGTACCGTCAACATGCTTCACGAAGAACATCACTACACGCCGGAACGCGTCGCTCAGGCGCAGGCCTGGCTTTCGGTTCCGGCCAAGGCCGCCTATCTGGCAAGCCAGTCACTGTCGACCGCCCTCTAGGACGGAATAGCACACGCAGTCTCTCGTAACCCCGCCGCTCTGGCGGGGTTTGTTTTTGCCTGACATGTCAGTCCTCCCTCACGGTATCGACAGAAGGAGCTACATCGATCGTTTCCGTGGCAAGATCCAGAAGCCAGGCAATGCGTGTCTGGTATCTGACGACCACCTTGTAATCCTCTCCCAGAACTTCACGGGCGGCCTCTCTGAACGGATGTTCCTTCATGGCGACCGGCAGAAAATCGTCGAGTGAGCCGATCTTGTACTGCGCGTCCGATGGCAGATCGAGAAGTACCCAGATTTCCGCAATCCTGGTGCGGGCGTGAACGTCGACCCTTATGATCTCGACAGGCGTGTCGCCCGCCCACTCCTTGGTGCGCTGTGCCAGAACGGCCTCTGTCCCGGTTTCTATGTAGCGCAGGTAGGTTGCCGCCAGAAGCTGGACCAGAACGACCGACAGGAAGGCAAGCGTGACCGTCATGCCGAGCGTGAACTTGACGCCCCGATGCGCTTTGCGGAAGAGCCGCTCCCGTGGGCCCAGGATGATGTAGACCAGGCTTGCAGAGAAGATGATCGCCCCGAAATTGGTGGCAAAGAGCAATGTGGCCTCATAAGCCGCCTCCTGTTCTCCGAAGTACAACAGGATCCCTGCTGCCGCGAGCGGCGGAACCAGGGACACGCCGATGGCTGCTCCAGGCAAAAGGCTGATTTCCGATTTCCTGATCTGCACATAGGCACCGGCAATGCCCGCGGCGAGCGCAACGACCATATCTTCCGCCCCGGGATTGCTCCGGCTGAGGACTTCATCCGGCAGCAGCAGCGTTGAAGGCGCATCCGCTATCCAGACAATCAGCCACGAGATCACGATGCTGCAGCCGGCGGCGATCCAGACAGTCAGCATCAGGACGAGCGCTCTTCCAACCCACCCCATGACGATCGATGAGGCGATGCCCAGGATGGGGGTCATAAGCGGGGCCACCAGCATGGCCGCAATCACGACAGCACCCGAGTTTCGCAGCAGGCCCATCGTCGCGATGATCACGGCAAGCGACAGCAGCAAAGCGAACTTGCGCCAATAGGCAGCCTTGTCGGCGCCCTCGAACCTCAGAATTTCCTTGGTGGTGGAGAACTGACTGATGGACATGATACAGCTGCTCCGGACGTTATATCGTCCGAGTATGCTTCACCTCGCGGCGTTCGTCATCTCAATTGCAACGACTTGGCTCACAATCGTCGATAGGCACGACACCAAATTCCAGGGAAACATTTCTTCCGCCAGAAATGACGTAATCCAGTCAAAAGCTTACCGTCAGGCCGCAGCCTTTTTCGCGCGCTCGATCTTGCCGATGAACTCGGAAAGCCAGGCAATTTCCTTCAGGTAGACTTCCATGGAGAGCGAGGCAAGTTCCATGAGGAGGGCTTGCGGATTGGGGTTGTCCAAGCCCGTCTCCCGCAAGAAGGTCCGGTACTCGTCACTGAAAGCCTTTGGCACACGCATTTCGGCCTCACGCACTCACGGTTCTGCTGGTCTGTGCAAGCAGGCCTCCCAGCCCGCGTTTAGGAATTGTTAAGATTTCCAAACCTCTGCCGATATCGTCAGAAATGTCATTTCCTCACAATCCCCAAGAGCTGAAGGCCTGGCTTGGGATAACTCGCCCAAACACGTCAAAAATGGCCCATAGCTCCCGCTTTTCGCTTGCACTTGGCCAGCCAAATCTTCGACCCTGCCAAGAATCACAATTCTACCCCATCCAACCCGACCTCAAGAGCCCTTCATGAGCCCGTCCACAGACCTTTCCTTCGCGCCTTTGTCCGATGCCTTTGCACAAGACCCCTACCCGTTCTACGCCGCACTGCGTGAACGCAAGGGTCTGACTTACTTCGAGGATTTCGATATCTGGCTGGCAGCGAAGTTCGATGACGTTTCGGAAATCGTGCAGAACGGCAAGATGGTGCGATCCATGGACCACATCGCGAGCGCGGAAGAAATCGCGGACATGAAACGTGCCCAGAACTGGCACGACATGCCGCATCATTCCCGGTTCGTGCAGTTCTCGCTGCTGGACAGCGACGGGGACATTCACGACCGGCTGCGCAAGCAGGTGTTCAGACTGTTCACGCCGGTGATGGTCGGCAAGCTGCGCGATGACATACAGGCCTATGTCGACCGCCTTTTCGACAGTCTGTCAGACCGCACCGAAATCGACTTTATCGAAGATCTGGCCGCCCATGTTCCAGGTCACATCATCGGCCGCGTTCTCGGCGTTCCCGATGAGGACTGCCCGCAGCTGCGCATCTGGTCGGAAAACGTTGTTCAGTACTTCGACATCGACCGGACGGATGAGCGCAAGGAACTGGCCGAACGCAACACGACCGAATTCTATCACTATCTGCAAACGCTGAAGGCAGAGCGCGAACGCGCACCACAGGACGACCTTCTGTCGCTCATGATCGAAGCTGAACGGGCCGGCCAGATGAACGAGGACGAATTCATCTCGACCGCCATGCTGATCCTGATGGCCGGTCACGGTTCAACCATCGACGTTCTCGGCAGCGGCATGCATGCGCTGCTGAAGTTTCCGAAAGAGCTGCAGCGTCTGCGTGAAGATCCGTCGCTGATGAAAACGGCCGTGCAGGAAATGTTCCGCTATGAATCTCCCTTGCCGTTCTTCCACCGCTATTCCACCGAGGACATGACGGTTTGCGGCGACACGTATCCGCGCGGGACGAAGTTCGGCGTCCTCTATGGAGCAGCCAACCGCGACCCGGGCCAATTCCCCGACGCTGACCGCTTCGATGTTGGCCGAACGCCGAATTGGCACATTGCCTTTGGCCGGGGCGCACATTTCTGCCTGGGCAATCATCTTGCACGTCTGGACATGGACATCATCTTTTCAACACTGCTGAAAAGGTTCAGCACGATTGAGCTGGTTGACGACAACGTCACCTACAAGCGTGGCCTGTCCGTGAGAGGCCCGGAAGCACTCAGACTTGCCTGGCAACCTGCCTAGTTGCAGCTATTGCACTTGCTCCCGGCATGCGTGCCGCTAATTATTGCCCTTCTTGCCACGAAAGCCATTGGATACCTCATGCACCTCAAACAAGTTGTTCTTTGCCTGACCGGGCTGTGTGCCGTCTTGCCTGCACAAGCAGGCACTGTCGAGCTTGGGCCCCGCCCCGCCTACCTTGTGTCCCAGATGGTTGACGGCCAGCTGAAGGAGACCTTGGAAGCCTGCATCGGCAAGCCGGCAAAACGCACCCTGTTTTCCATCAGCCATCGTGGTGCCCCCTTGCAGTTTCCAGAGCACACGGAGGAAGGCTACCGGGCCGCGGCACTCATGGGAGCGGGCATCCTGGAATGCGACGTCACCTTTACCAAGGACAAGGAACTGGTATGCCGGCATTCCCAGAACGATCTGCACACGACCACGAACATTCTGACGACCGATCTCGCCGACAAATGCACCACGGGCTTCACTCCGGCCTCGGGTGAGACCCCGGCTGCGGCCGAATGCCGGACGAGTGATCTGACCCTGGCTGAGTTCTCGTCCTTGCAGGGCAAGATGGACAGTGCAGACAAAACGGCAACAACGCCTGAAGCTTACCAGAATGGAACCGCGCCCTGGCGCACGGATCTTTACGCGGGCACGGGAACGCTGCTGACACACGACGCCTCGATCCGCCTCTTCAAGGACCTCGGCGTGAAATTCACTCCGGAGTTGAAGGCCCCTGAAGTCGAAATGCCTTTTGATGGCTTTACCCAGGCCGACTACGCCCAGAAACTGATTGACGAATACAAGGCGGCAGGCATTCCGGCAGAAGACGTGTACCCGCAATCCTTCAACCTTGATGACGTTCTCTACTGGATCGAAAACGAACCGGACTTCGGCAAGCAGGCAGTCTTCCTTGAAAGCCGCCGCGATGTTGATCCCATGGATCCGGAAACATTCTCCCCTTCCATGACCGAACTGAAGGACATGGGCGTCAACTACCTCGCACCGCCGCTGTTTGTCCTTCTTGCTGAGGAAGACGGCAAGATCGTTCCCTCAGCTTATGCGGTTGCAGCAAAGGAAGCCGGTATCGAACTGATTGCCTGGACGCTTGAAAGGTCGGGACCGCTGTCGTCCGGCGGCGGCTGGTACTATCAGACCGTCAACGATGCCATCGACGGCGACGGCAAGCTTTATGAGGTTGTGGATGTTCTGGCGCGCCAGGTTGGCGTCAAGGGCATCTTTTCGGACTGGCCGGCAACCACGAGCTTTTACGCCTCCTGCCTCGGACTGGAGTGACGTGCAGGAGCCGGTTTGGCAACCAAGGTGAGAGGCGATAAGGCCTTTTTCACCAAAGTTGCCTAACCTCCCGCATCATTCCGCAAATCAGGTGTGGTCTTACCGTTGAAAACGCATCCGCTTCCAAGCGTCGATTCCCAGATCCTCTACAAGCGCTATCAGCCGCTTGACGGAGACGCGATCATGGCTGTCATTGTAGCTGTTGTGGAAAAGGCGGGCGTTCCGCGCAGCGCCTGCCAGCTGTTGAACACGTCCGACGAGATCAACAAGCGTTTTCTGTGCGGCAAGTTCCATGTTCTTGTCACACAATCAGGCCTCTTCGAACACACGCCATTGATAGATGCTGCGCTTGAAACGATCTATGCCCGGACCGCTTTTCCGGAAGCGGCCGACCTTTTGAACGAGATTGCGGCCTGCACGCAGATTTCAGTCAGAAAAAGCCTCATCCCCACGGATTCGCTGCCAGAGAACCTTAAGACACTTTCCGGAGTGGAAAGTCTGGCTTTCTGCGAGGCTGAGGAAACCTTGCAAGCCATGGAGATCGCAAGGTTGATCACGGCGATCATCGTGGAAAGATCCCAGCCGGACGCCGTCTTTTGGGCTCCAAGCAGCTTCCTGCTGAAGCCGGATGCCTTCTCGGCGCTGGCTCGCGCCTCAAACCACGACGACCTGTACCTCTTGCCCAATCCTTACGGACAACAGGATCCCGAAACCGGCGAGCAATTGATCGGCATGATGGGTATCGGCTCCCAGTGGCTAACCGGGTACAGGGTGGAAGTGCTGCCCTGCAGGTTGCCGCTAGAGTACCTTGCCGAGATCCTCGTCGCGTTTTCAAAGTTCATGAACGAGAGTAATCGCCTGATCGATGATGGAGACGTTTTTGGCCGTGATGAAAACGAAAAGATCCAGGTGATCTACCATGAGGAAGACGATGACGGGTTGGGTACGATTGAACTCAAGGTCGTCCACAATCCCAAATTCGGCATCCTCCGTGAAGATGTGCCGACAAAATACGTTCGCTACGATGAAGACCTGAATGAATCCGGGAGCTATACAGACGGGAGCGAGGACACAGAACTGGACCCGCACGACCCCGTGGACGCAGCCATCCTGGAACGTTTACAGGAGCTGAAAGGCGAGCCTTCCTCTCAAGAGCCTTCAGACGTTCGGAGCGAGGAGGCATTCGAGCAGGAGATGTCGGCACTGGACCGGCCAGACCAGCCAGTTAAACCAGCTTACCCTGAAACTGCTAAACCCGTTTCACCGCCAACCGCATCGCAAGTTCATCAGACGATCGCCACCGCAGCCGGGCAGCTGGATGACACCCGCATTGCTGGAAAGACTTCCCCGTCATCAAAAAGGATGTCGGTTGCCGAATTGCGAGACTTCGTCAAGCAGGCTCAGGTTTCGAACGAAACTTCGGAAAAGGCCGGCAAAAAACCTGGCTTCCTGGCGAAACTTTTCAAACGCAAGGCAGACCAGTAAGGCGAGGTATGAAGGTCAGCGCGCCTGATCCAGCGTTCGCTTGCATTCCAGCAACTCAAAGAGGGTTGCCTGCAGGCGGCGGATATCCTCCTTCGTCACAGACGAATGGGACCCTGTGCCCTGAGCCGGTTTCTCACCGCGCAGGCGACCAAGAATACTGAAATGCCCGTGACCCTGGGCTGGTGCCGGTTCCGGTGCATTGTCCGCCAGAACGCCGCTTGGCAACGGGCCGTTATGGATTTCATGCTGGCCATTTTGGGAAATCATCGCAGGGGCAGGCGCAGGCTCCGCCTGTGCAGGTTCTGCAGTGGCAACGGCCTGCAGGGCCGACATGTCTTCATGCCGGATCTGCATGACGAAGCGTGGCCCCTGCTCTTTCAGGATCCGCTGTACACCCTTGATCGTGTAGCCTTCACCGTAGAGCAGATGACGGATGCCCTTCAGAAGCTCGACATCGTCCGGTCGGTAGTACCGGCGGCCTCCCCCACGCTTCAGCGGCTTGATCTGCGAGAAGCGTGTTTCCCAGAACCGCAGCACGTGCTGCGGCAGGTCAAGATCTTCTGCGACTTCGCTGATAGTACGAAAGGCGTCGGGGCTTTTTTCCTGCGAGCTCATCCGGTCTTATAATTTTCTGGCTATTTGCTGGCCTGTCCTGTCAGCGCATCATTGATCCGCTGTTTCAATACGTTAGACGGTTTGAACACCATCACCCGGCGCGGTGAAATAGGTACTTCCTCGCCGGTCTTCGGATTGCGGCCGATGCGCTCCCCCTTGGAGCGGACCACGAAAGACCCGAAGCTTGATAATTTTACTGATTCTCCGGTCACAAGACAGTCGGAAATTTCAGAAAGTACGCGTTCGACCAATTCAGAAGACTCGGTCCGGGACAGACCAACTTTCTGATAAACGGCCTCACACAGATCAGCGCGGGTAATAGTCCGATTGCCCATAACCCCTCCTCAACGACGCCATCATCTGGCTGATTTTGCACAAGAACTCCGATGCAAGGCCATACGGTACGGCCTTGCGGCGAGCCGGTCAACCGGAACTCTTGGTGGAAATCAGATTTGTCGTAGGAAGTTAGACAGGACTTACCAGCGCAGCAGAACGGAGCCCCAGGTGAATCCGCCGCCCATTGCTTCCAGCATCACGAGATCGTTCTTTTTGACACGTCCGTCCCTGACGGCCGTATCCAGCGCAAGCGGAATGGACGCGGCAGAGGTGTTGCCGTGATGCTGGACCGTGGTCACGACCTTCTCAGGTGCGATACCGAGTTTCTTGGCGCTGGCATCGATGATGCGCTTGTTGGCCTGATGCGGAATGAACCAGTCGAGATCTTCCGATGTGGTGCCCGTTGCCTTGTAGGCATCTTCAATCACGTCGGTGATCATGCCGACCGCATGCTTGTAGACTTCACGGCCTTCCATCCGGAGATGCCCAACGGTCCCGGTCGAGGACGGTCCACCGTCGACGAAGAGCTTTTCCTTGTGTCGGCCGTCGGAGCGAAGGTGCGATGTAAGGACACCCCGGTCGGCCGTCGTGCCTTCGCCTTCCGCTGCTTCCACCACGACAGCACCAGCGCCGTCGCCGAAGAGAACGCAGGTCGTCCGGTCGGTCCAGTCCAGAATGCGTGAGAACGTCTCTGCACCGATAACCAGGCAACGCTTCGCCAAGCCTGCCCGAATATAGGCATCGGCCGTCGTAAGGGCATAGACAAAGCCCGAGCAAACGGCGTGCACATCGAATGCGGCACCGTGATAGATGCCCAGGTTGGCCTGGACGGTGACAGCCGTTGCCGGAAAGGTGTTGTCCGGTGTGGCGGTTGCCAGAATGATTGTGTCGATCTCCTGAGCATCCCGGCCGGCGCTTTGCAGCGCCCGCTTGGCAGCTTCCAGAGCAAGATCCGAGGTCATCTGGCCTTCGGCAGCAACATGGCGCTGCTGGATGCCGGTGCGCTGAACGATCCATTCGTCAGACGTGTCGACCATCTTGGAGAGATCGTCGTTGGTCAGGATTTTTTCCGGCAGGAAACTTCCGCAGCCGGTTACGGTCGAACGGATTACGCTCACAAATCACCTTCCGATGTCGGCGCGGCTTCAGCGAAGCGGCCACGATGATAATGCACAAGATCCTGGGCGATCTTGTGTGTCAGTTCGTTTTTGACCATGTCGTAGGCAAGGTCGACCGCCGAGGCATAACCCTCGGCATCCGTCCCGCCGTGACTTTTGATCACAATGCCATTCAGTCCCAGGAACACGCCGCCGTTGACCTTGCGCGGATCCATTTTCTCGCGCAGCAGATCAAAGGCGCCTTTGGCGAAGAGATAGCCGATTTTGGACATAAAGGTCCGATTCATGGCCGAACGCAAGTAACTGCCGATCTGCTTGGCTGTGCCTTCCGCGGTTTTGAGCGCGATGTTACCGGCAAAGCCTTCGGTCACGACGACATCGACAGTGCCTTTTCCAAGGTCGTCACCCTCGACGAAACCGGCGTAATGCAGCGAGCGCAGCGGCGTTTCGCGCAGAAGCCGGCCGGCGGTGCGAACCTCTTCCAGTCCCTTGACCTCTTCCACGCCGATGTTCAGCAGGCCGACGCTCGGCTTCTGGACACCGAACAGGGCCCGCGCCATGGCGCCACCGAGAATGGCGAAATCGATAAGCTGCTGTGCGTCGGCGCCAATCGTTGCACCGACATCAAGCACCACGGACTCGCCGCGCATGGTCGGCCAGATGGCCGCGATCGCCGGACGTTCGATATTGGCCATTGTCCGCAGGCAGAACTTGGACATGGCCATGAGCGCGCCCGTGTTGCCGGCAGAGACCGCAACGGATGCATCGCCTGTCTTTACCGCCTCGATGGACCGCCACATGGACGAGCGCCAGCGACCCTGACGCAGGGCCTGACTGGGCTTGGTGTCCATCGCAATGGAGACGTCGCAATGATGGAACGTCGAAGCATCGCGAACCCTTGGATACTTTTCCAGGAGTGGCAGCACGACCTTTTCATTGCCGAACAGCAGGAAACGGATGTCAGGATGGCGGACAAGCGCAATTTCCGCCCCGGGAATGACGACGTCAGCCCCATGATCGCCGCCCATGGCATCCAGAGAAATCGGAATAGTTTTCGCCATCTAGAAGGTCTTTTGACGTTTCGCTACCAAGAACAGCACCGAGTGGTGCTTCCAGACAAAGTCCTGCAGGTCCGGCAAGGGCCTAGAACGGGCGCGAACATAACGGTTTTGGCAAGACTGACAACCGTTTTCCTGATCGCGGAGAGTTCTGACGTTGAAAACCTGCATGAAGACCCAGTCCAAATCGTTCCGGCACCTGTGAATACAATGGATATCAGTTATCCGGCTGTTCCTTGAGTGCCTTCAAGGCGGCGAAGGGGGACGGTTTAGCCTCAGGCTCTTCATCGGCGCTGTCGTCGTCGCCATCGCCACCCTCGAACTCCACTCCCGGCTTGCGGGGGAACGGGTCGAGCGTAAGTGCAAGTTCCTCGCAGATCACGGCACCAAGGTCGAGAACACCGTCCAGAATGACATCGGGCGGGTCGAGCGTTTCCAGGTCGATTTCAATCTCGCCGTCCTCATTGAGATCGCTGACCTTGCGCGGCCGGCTGGACTGGGGCTCGAAGGTGCGATCGACATCGATCTTCAGCTGGCTTTCGAATGGTTCCAGTGAAACCACACAGGTCTGTTCCAGCGTTGCCGTCAGCGGACCGACCACGCGCAGTCCCGCCTTGCGATACGGTTTCAGAAGGAAATCCGCCTTGAGGTCGCGAATGCCATCGAGCTCATAGGTCTTGGCTATGGCCTTGAGCGCGGCTTCGTCCGGACTGACAGTGACGCGTTCGTCCTTGTCGACAACGCGGGCGGCGTTGAACTTGTACGAATAGGGGAAAGTTTCTTTTGTCATTTTTGTTTTTACCTTGGCACCTTTGTCGCGGTCTCTTGCACCGCCGGCTTGGCTCTCAGACCGGCAATGCCTTGAATTTTTCAGGGTCGGACCAGACGATGCTCCCGTTCATCAGTGCTTCCACCGTCTGCCCCTCGAGGCTTTCGGCAACTTCCAGCATATAGTACGCCAAACGCTTCTGTGCGACCGGCTCCGGTGCATCCGGATAGATGTTGCGGCCGAGCGCCTCTGCCAGCTCCTCAACGTTTTTTGTTTCAATCGCCGGAATATAGGCATCGGCACGACCATAAAAGGCTTCGCCCATGACTTTCACCTTCTTGGGCACGCGCGTGTCGCTGACACCCATTTCACGCAGCGATGCATCCATGTCCAGAAAGAACAGGTCAAAGACGTTCTGCGTAAACTCCGAGACCGACTTCCCCTCCCCGCGCATTCGGCGGAAATACAGCACTGCATGGGCCACGATCATGTCAAAACGGCCGTCGACACTATCGGGCACGTGAAAGTCGGTGTAAAAGACTGGCTGCCGTGCTTGAGCCACGATTTCACAATAGACCTTGTGCTCGGCATCGCGGGTCCGACGGCGGAACAGGCCAAACAGCATGGCATCTCCTTTTAAGTCAGGTGTTGCCTTGTGCCCTATCCCACGATAGTGACTTTGCCAAGCAACGAAATTCAAGAGCAGCCAGACCGGTCTGGCGAAACGGGAATTCTTAGATGAACTTCAAGGCAAGCGCCCTGATCCTTCCGCTTCTGGTCACCTTACCGCTCGGCGGCTGTTTTACCTCCACCTATACGCACGGGCACGTGATCACCAGCGACATGCTGAACCAGGTTCAGGTCGGCTCCAGCCGCGAACAGGTTGAGCTGGTCCTGGGAACCCCGTCGACAACGTCCAGCCTCAACGGCGATGCCTACTATTACATTTCGCAGAAAACCGCCACGACCGCCTTCATGGCTCCGGATATCGTCGAGCAGCGCGTCGTCGCGGTTTACTTCGATAAGGACGGCTACGTCCAGGACCTCGGCAACTACTCGCTTGAAGACGGCAAAATCGTCGACATCGTCACCCGCAAGACCCGTACGGGCGGTGCCGACTATGGCTTCCTGACGCAGATCCTGCGCGGTGCGACCAACCCGAGCCTTGGTCTCTGAGGCAAAAGTCTCAACCCTATGCAAAAAGCCCCGGCCATCGGCCGGGGCTTTCTTTTTCCGGGGCGTCAGTGCGCCAGGATCGCCAACAGCAGCAAGGCCACGATGTTGGTGATCTTGATCATCGGGTTCACGGCCGGACCGGCGGTATCCTTGTAGGGATCTCCAACCGTATCGCCTGTCACCGAGGCCTTGTGCGCCTCGCTGCCTTTCTGGTGGGTCACACCGTCCTTGTCGGTGAAACCGTCCTCGAAGGACTTCTTGGCGTTATCCCAGGCACCGCCACCGGCGGTCATGGAAATGGCCACGAAGAGCCCAGTCACGATCACGCCCAGCAGCATCGCACCAAGCGCTGCGAAGGCGTCGGCCGGAGTTGCCACGGCCTTGACCAGAAAGAACACCACGATGGGCGACAGCACCGGCAGCAGCGAGGGGATGATCATCTCCCGGATCGCCGCCTTTGTTAGCATGTCCACCGCACGGCCGTAATCCGGCCGTTCCGTGCCCTGCATGATGCCCGGCTTTTCCTTGAACTGGCGGCGGACTTCCTCCACCACCGCACCGGCAGCCCTGCCGACGGCGGTCATTGAAATGCCGCCGAAGAGATAGGGCAACAGACCGCCGAACAGGAGACCTGCAACCACATAGGGATTGGACAATGTGAACAGGGTGCCGACGTCGATGCCATAGAAGATCGACCCTTCCGCAGCATTGCTGGAGAAGAACTTCAGGTCTTCCGTATAGGCAGCAAAGAGCACCAGCGCACCTAGCCCTGCGGAGCCGATGGCATAGCCCTTGGTGACCGCCTTGGTGGTGTTCCCCACCGCATCGAGGGCGTCCGTCGTGGTACGCACTTCCGCCGGAAGATCCGCCATTTCGGCAATCCCCCCGGCGTTATCGGTCACCGGACCAAAGGCGTCGAGCGCTACCACCATGCCTGCGAGCGCCAGCATGGTCGTTACGGCAATCGCAATCCCGAAGAGGCCCGCGAAAGCGTAGGTGACCAGAATGCCCGCGATGATGATCAGCGCCGGCAGGGCCGTTGCTTCCAGTGACACGGCCAGACCCTGGATCACGTTGGTGCCATGACCGGTCACCGACGCCTGGGCGATGGATCTCACCGGACGATACTCCGTGCCGGTGTAATATTCGGTCACCCAGATGATCAGCCCGGTCACCACGAGACCTACGAGACCACAGACGAACAGATCGAACCCGGTAAAGGTCGTGCCGCCCGATGTAGTGAACTCGGTGCCGGCACCGATCCAGCCGAAGATGATGATCGCGAGGGCAACCGCGGACAGAACTGCCGTGGCAATGAAGCCCTTGTAGAGCGCCCCCATGATCGAGTTGTTGCTGCCGAGCTTGACGAAGAACGTGCCGATGATGGACGTCACCACGCAGCTAGCTCCGATCAGCAACGGCAGGTGCATCAGGTCGATGGCCTGGCTGCTCGTGAAGAAGATCGAGGCCAGAACCATCGTGGCAACGACCGTCACCGCGTAGGTTTCGAACAAATCGGCCGCCATGCCCGCACAGTCGCCGACATTGTCGCCGACGTTGTCGGCGATAGTCGCCGGGTTGCGTGGATCATCCTCCGGAATTCCGGCTTCAACCTTGCCGACCAGATCACCGCCGACGTCAGCCCCCTTGGTGAAGATACCGCCGCCGAGACGGGCGAAGATAGATATCAGGGAGGCACCGAAGCCGAGCGCGACCAGCGCGTCGATCACTGTACGGTCCGTCGGGTCGTACCCCATCATTCCGGTGAGGATGGCGAAATAGACTGCCACGCCAAGCAACGCGAGCCCGGCAACCAAAAGGCCGGTGACGGCACCGGCCTTGAACGCGATTTCCAGCCCTGCCCCGAGGCTTTGGCTGGCCGCCTGGGCGGTGCGCACATTGGCCCGGACGGAAACCATCATGCCGATGTAACCGGCAGCTCCCGAGAGGACGGCGCCGATGGCAAATCCGATTGCCGCGGTGCCGGAAAGCAATAGCCAGGCGAGCACGAAAACAACGGCCCCCACAATGGCAATAGTCGTATATTGACGATTGAGATAAGCGCTAGCCCCTTCCTGGATCGCCTCGGCGATCTCCTGCATGCGCGCGTTCCCTGCATCCGCTGCCATAACGGACTGGATGGCCCACGCCCCATAGGCAATGGACAAGAGGCCACAAATGATGACGACAAGCTCGATCATACTTCCTCCCAAAGCTGCGGCGGACTGATTTTCTTGTCGTTTTTTGCCGCCTGACGGCCCTTCACATCAATTCCTCGACGTGAGGGAGGGTAACGATAGCAGCAAAGCGGCGCGCCTCGTCAAGCTCTCACATTGTTTAATTCAAAACTTCCGTTACGGTATTGTTTGATGCAGCGCAGTAATTATGCTGCGCTGACGAAATGGAATTTCGAAGGTACTTTAAGCGGTTGTATCCGCTCTTCTTTCCGCAACTGCAAGCCAGATAAGCAAGCCGATGCAGAGCACCACAAACGGAAACACCAGAAGGGTGACCGTGTTCCAGCCGTAGACATTCAGCAAAGCACCGGACGAGAACGATGCGGCAGCAACAAAGCCGAACACCAGGAAATCGTTGACCGCCTGCACCAGGTTCCGTTCTTCGGGCCGGTAGGTATCCGTCAGCATGGCGGTGGCTCCGATGAAGCCGAAGTTCCAGCCAAGGCCGAGCAGGATCAGCGCGATCCAGAAGTTGGCAAGGTCGACCCCCATCAACGCGACCACGGAACATCCGGCCAGCAGCAGCAGGCCAATCGAGACGATCCGCTCCTTGCCGAAGCGACCGATGAGATTACCCGTGAAGAAACTCGGACCGAACATGGCAAGCACATGCCACTGAATGCCAAGCGTGGCGTCATTCTGCGACAGGCCGCAGCCGATCATGGCCAGCGGCGTGGCCGTCATCACCATGCTCATGAGTGCATAGGAGCAGATACCGCAGGCTGCCGCGACGATGAAACGGCGTTGCGACATGATCTGGCGCAGTGGACGTCCACCCGCCTGGGTATGGCTGTGCCGCTGCGGCTTTGGAATTCGGAGAAAAGCCACGAGGAAAAAGGCAATCAGGGACAAGCCCGCCTGCGCCAGATAGGTTCCGGCGAACAGGATTGGCGAGAACAGGTCCTTGGTGGCGATAACCGTTTGCGGACCAACCACCCCTGCCAGAACACCACCGGCAAGCACCCATGAGATGGCCTTCGGCTTAAAGGCGTCACTTGCCGTGTCTGCTGCAGCAAAGCGATATTGCTGCACGAATGCGCCTGCAAAACCGCTGATGCAGCACCCGAGGGCAAACATCAGAAACTCGTCCTGGAAAACCGCGAATGCCGCCAGCAGCCCGGCGATGGCCCCAAGCAAAGCTGCCCCCATGAAACCGGTCCTGCGGCCGTATCGGCGCATGATCATGCCGGCGGGAATGGTCCCGAAAGCTGTTCCCAGGACCATCGCCGACACGGGCAAGGTCGCCAGAGACTTGTCCGTATCCAGCATCGAATACCCGACCAGCGGCGCCGTTGCGATCACGATCGACGCCGAAGCCCCACCAATTGCCTGAGCCAGAGCCAATAGCAGCGCGTTTCGTTTTGCCAGACTGTCGTCGACAAAGCTATCGGGGGTCGTCACGGTCATTTGGATACTTTCAGGAAGGCAGAAGTTTGCATGGCACATAACACGCCAACAGCCGACCGCGAAAGACCAGAAGTTTCATTTGCAACTGGAGACCAGCCGAGAGCTGTAACGTGCGACACGTCACGGCCAAGCGGCAAGAAAGCGCAACACCATCGGAGGCGGGCATTCGGGCGATGGATCCGGCCTGGTAAAATTCCGGCACCTGCCCTTTGCGACAGCTAGAAGTGACTGAAGCCCGCAAAGCGACCGTAGTCGACAGGTTGCCCGGCTTCCTCAAGCCGAATTCGGCCCTCACCTGCCCGGGCATGACCGATTTGCGTGACGGCACAGCCGGCAAGATGAGCAACCCGGCAGAAGGTACCAGAAACGTCTTCCGGCACCGCCATCAGGATTTCGTAATCGTCGCCACCGTTCAGGCACCGGGCAAAGTCCTCTGGTGACTTGATCTTGAGATGGGCGAGCGCCTGTGAAAGCGGCACCTGATCCAGGTCAATCGTGAGGTCCAACGCCGAAGCGCTGGCCATATGCGCGCAGTCGGCAAACAGGCCATCTGACACGTCCATGGCAGCCGAAGCATAATCGGTCACTGCCCCGGCAAGCCTCGTGCGCGGCCTCGGCAGCAGGTAACGGTCGAGAATATGGGCTTCTTCGCTCTCTGTCAGATCATGATCGCGGCAGAAGTCGGGATTGAGGCGCGCCTGAAGACCGGCAGCGGCGTCGCCAATGGTTCCGGTAACAAACAGAAGATCGCCCGGCCGTGCCCCGGACCGCCGAACTGCGCTGCCGGTTTCAACCTCGCCTATTGCCGTAATCGACACCTGCAGACCATTGCCGGAACGAACCGTGTCACCGCCCAGAAGATGGAAATCATAGGCCGCTTGGTCAGCCGCCAGGCCGTTGCAGAACCGCTCAAGCCAGTCGACCGTCCAGTCGGACGGCAACGACAGGCCCATCAGATAGCCACGCGGACGTGCGCCCTTCGCCGCAAGGTCGGAGAGGTTGACCCTCAGTGCCTTGGCGGCTATCGCTTCCGGTGCATCTTCAGCAAAGAAATGTATATCGGCCGCCAGCACGTCCTTGGTCAGAACGAGGTCATGGCCTTCCCGTGGTGTCAGCACCGCGGCATCGTCGGTCAGACCGAGGCTGCCCGGGTCTTTTGCCAAAGGGGCAAAGAAACGCCGGATCAGCTCGAATTCGCCTGGCCGGTCAGCGCCCATGATCAGGAGGCGCCGTCCGTTTTCTTTTCCTCGAGTTCGCCGCTGCGCAGTTCATGCGCAAGACGGTCGAGCACGCCGTTGACAAGGCCGGGCTCATCATCATCGAAGAAGGCCTTGGTGACGTCGATATACTCGGAAATGATCACCTTGGCCGGAACATCCTTGCGGCGCAGCAGCTCATAGGAGCCGGAGCGGAGGATAGCCCGCAGCAGGCTGTCGATACGCTTCAGGGGCCAGTCTTCGGCCAACGCAGTGTGAATGTAGGGATCCAGAAACTTCTGGTCCTCCACAACGCCGGCAAGGATCTGCTTGAACCATTGTTCGTCGGCTTCGCGGTACTGCGCACCGTCGATTTCCTTGCCGAGGCGAAAGGCAGTGAATTCGCTGACGACACTGGTCAGCGGCGCACCGCCGACGTCCATCTGATAAAGGGCCTGAACAGCAGCAAGGCGAGCCACGCCGCGTTTGTTTGCAGGGCGCACAGTTTTTCCAGCCGGTTTTTCCGGGTCGGCCTTTCCGGTCATTCTTCTTATACTCCAAGCCGCTCGCGCAGGGCGATCATGTCGAGGGCAGCACGGGCAGCCGCGCCGCCTTTGTCCTTGTCGTCCACCTTCGCGCGGGCCCATGCCTGCTCACCGTTTTCAACGGTCAGGATACCATTTCCGACAGCCAGATCCGCATCGACGATCAAATCCATGATCACCCGGTTCGATTCATTGGCAACAATATCGTAATGGGTGGTCTCGCCGCGAATGACGACACCCAGCAGAACGAAGCCGTCGTAAAGCTCGCCGTCGTTTTCCATTGCCGTCAGAGCCATGGACAGGGCAGCCGGAATTTCCAGGACACCCGGAACAGCGATCCGGTCATAGCTTGCGCCGGCAGCCTCAATGGTCTTGATCGCGCCTTCTGCGAGAGCATCGGCCAGATCTTCGTAGAAACGGGCTTCGATGATCAGAAGTTTCGGTGCAGCGCTCATGGGTTTTCGTTCCTATGTAAGGCCGCGACAGGAACCACGTCTGCCCCGGTTTGTCCAGTCTCATTCGTAAAGGACCACGATATCCCGGTGACGAGTTCGTCCCGTGGTTAAGGCGGTAAATGATATTAGCTCTTTTCGAAGGTGTTGGGACCGTCCCCTACCCGGTCTTGGAGAATTCCGCAAGACGGGCGGCGTAGCGGGCCATCATATCCACTTCCAGGTTGATCTTGTCACCGACCTGCCGATCAGACCAGGTCGTGACTTCGAGCGTATGCGGGATCAGGAAGACGGAGAAGAGCAACCCGTCGACCTCGTTCACCGTCAGGGACGTGCCATCGAGCGCAACCGAACCTTTCTTGGCAATAAAGGGGGCTGCTTCCGCCGGTGCTTCGAACTGGAAATAGACCGAATCCGGATGGTCTTCACGCTTTGTCACCGTTGCAAGTCCATCGACATGGCCAAGCACCAGGTGCCCGCCCAGCTCCGCACCCATCGTCAGCGAGCGTTCCAGATTGAGTTTCTGCCCCACTTTCCAGGATGCGACGTTGGTCAGCGCCAGGGTTTCGGCGGCCGATTCCACTTCAAACCAGTTGCCATTGGAGCCGTTGTCCTTGGCTGTCACCGTGTGGCAGACGCCAGAACAGGAAATCGAAGCCCCGATGTCGAAGCCATTCGTATCGTAGGCGGTGCGGATCCGCGTCCGCATTCCGGCAGGGATCTTGTCGATAGCGAGGATCTCGCCGAGGTCGGTCACAATTCCGGTGAACATGTCAGGCTCCGCGCCGTCTGAGATAAACAAAACTGTCCGGACCGAAACGGCCCGCATCGACCCGCTCGAATTTGGGGTCTTTGAGAACATCTGCAAGGTCAAGACCGTGCAGAGCAGGTATGCCGCCTTCGCCGATTACGATATCCCCGGTAACGACACAAAGATCATCCACAAGGTCCGCCGCCAGGAAAGACGACGCCAGACGGGAACCACCTTCAACCATCACCCGCGTTATGCCGCGTGTTGCCAGCGCACTCAGGATGACAGAGGGCTTGATGCCGGTTTCTTCAGCGGGCACCCGGATGACATTGACACCAGCAGCCGCCAGGTCCGCCAGCTTGTCAGCATCCGCCGCATTGCCACACACAAGCCAGACAGGCACGTCAACGCAGGTTTGCACCAGTTTGGAAGTCAATGGCAGCCGGGCACACCGGTCGATGATGACCCGCACAGGAGAGCGACCAGCGAGGCCTGGAAGTCTGCAGGTCAGTTGCGGGTCATCGGCAAGCGCCGTACCTGAACCGACCAGGATGGCGTCGCATTCGGCGCGAAACCCATGGACCTTGCGCATCGACAGGGCACCGGAGATCTTGACCTGACCTTCGCCTACCCGGCCGATAAATCCATCCCTGGAAACAGCTAGCTTCAGGAACACCACCGGACGCTGTTTCAGTTGCCTGTAGGTGAACCCTCGGTACAGCGCATGCATGGCCTTTTCGCGCACACCCACTTCCACCTCGATGCCCGCATCGCGCAGCATGGCGACACCACGACCAGCGACACGCGGGTTCGGGTCCAGCATGCCGACGACCACGCGTTTCACGCCCGCCTCGATCAGAGCCTTGGCGCAAGGCGGGGTTCGGCCGTAGTGAGAACATGGCTCCAGGGTGACGTAACAGGTCGCCCCTTTCGCCCTGTCCCCTGCCTGGTTCAAGGCATTGACTTCCGCATGCGCCATGCCGGGACGGGACGTGACGCCTCTGCCCACGAGAACAGCGGCACCTGCGTCGAAACGGACGATGAGCGCAGCCACGGAAGGATTGGGCCACACACGGCCGAGACCACGACGGGCAAGGCGTTCGGCGGCCGCCATGAAACGGGCATCAAGATTGGAAAGCTCGGACATCAAGAACCGGATACTGCAGGTCAGGAGTTTTTGAGCGGCTGTCCGTCCGGATCGCTCAGCTCATCCAGAAGGGCTTCGAAATCCTTTGCCTCGCGGAAGTTCTTGTAAACGGAGGCAAAGCGGACATAGGCAACGTCATCGATGCCCTTCAGGCCTTCCATGACGTGGTTGCCGATGGTTTCCGCGGTGATTTCGGTTTCGCCCGAACTTTCGAGCTGGCGAACGATGCCGGAGACCATGCGTTCGATCTTGTCAGGATCCACGGGACGCTTGCGCACCGCGATCTGCACGGACCGCATCAGTTTTTCCCTGTCGAAGGGAACGCGGCGCCCGGAGCGTTTGAGCACCAGGAGTTCGCGAAGCTGCACGCGCTCGAAGGTGGTGAACCGGCCGCCGCAGGTATTGCAGATCCTGCGGCGGCGGATGGCTGTATTGTCCTCGGTCGGGCGGGAATCCTTGACCTGGGTTTCCTCACCCCCGCAAAACGGACATCTCATGTCTTAAAGCTCCTGAGCGAGCCCGCGATTAGCCCCCGTAGATCGGGAACCGGGCCGTCAGTGCTTCTACCTTGGCTTTGACCGCCGCTTCAACTGCCGCGTTGCCCTCTTCACTGTTTGCGGCCTTCAAACCGTCCAACACTTCCGTGATCAGCAGACCGACTTCGCGGAATTCCGCAACACCGAAGCCGCGTGTGGTCGCTGCCGGGGTGCCGAGACGAACGCCAGACGTGACAAACGGCTTTTCCGGGTCGAACGGGATACCGTTCTTGTTGCAGGTGATGTTGGCGCGGCCGAGAGATTTTTCAGCCACCTTGCCGGTGGCGTTTTTCGGACGCAGATCCACCAGCATCAGGTGGTTGTCGGTGCCGCCGGAAACGATATCCAGACCCTGCTCCTTCAGGACTTCAGCCAGAACCTTGGCATTTTCCTGAACGGCGCGGGCATAAGCCTTGAATTCCGGCTGCAGTGCTTCCTTGAAGGCAACGGCCTTGGCAGCAATGACGTGCATCAGCGGGCCACCCTGAAGACCCGGGAAGACGGCCGAATTGATCTTCTTGGCGATCGCTTCGTCGTTGCTCAGGATCATGCCGCCGCGCGGACCGCGCAGGGACTTGTGGGTGGTGGTGGTGACGACATGGGCGTGCGGAACCGGCGACGGGTGGACCCCACCTGCAACCAGACCGGCGATATGCGCCATGTCGACCATGAGATAGGCACCAATGCTGTCGGCGATTTCGCGGAACCGCTTCCAGTCCCAGATACGGGAATAGGCGGTGCCGCCGGCCAGGATCAGCTTGGGCTTGTGTTCGTTGGCAAGGCGCTCGACCTCATCCATGTCGAGAAGATGGTCGTCCTCACGCACGCCATAGGAGACGACGTTGAACCACTTGCCGGACATGTTCACCGGAGAACCGTGGGTCAGGTGACCACCGGAGTTGAGATCCAGGCCCATGAAGGTGTCACCAGGCTGCAGAAGAGCCAGGAACACTGCCTGGTTCATCTGGCTGCCGGAGTTCGGCTGAACGTTGGCAAACTGGCAGCCGAACAGTTCCTTCGCGCGCTCGATTGCCAGCGTTTCGGCAATGTCGGCGAACTCACAACCGCCATAGTAGCGCTTGCCCGGATAACCTTCGGCATATTTGTTGGTGAAGATCGAGCCCTGTGCTTCCAGCACTGCGCGGGAAACGATGTTTTCCGAAGCAATCAGCTCGATTTCATGCTGCTGACGGCCGAGTTCCTTGCCGATCGTGTCGAAGATATCCGGATCGGCTTCAGCAAGGCTGCGGGTGAAGAAACCGGACTGCAGGGACTGATCGGAGCTTTCCATCAAAGACATAGCGCCATCCTTGTGTTCTTTTGATAGATCAGGAGCATCGGCGGCCAATGTCCGGAAGGACGCTTTCGACCGTCATGCCTGTGTGAGGCGAGGAATTAACACACCCCCCGACCAGAACCAAGGGGCATACCGACGCGTCCAGTTTGGAAAACGACACAGCTGCCAAATCTTGAACGAAACAAGTTTTCGCAACCTTGGGCCAAATCTAAACTGACAACCCAACAAGTTACACTTGCAACAGATCCGACCTTCAGCGCCGATCATTTGACCGGCACCAAAACAATACCCGGGCACAATTCAAATCTGCTCTCGCAAACCGATCTGGTGCGCCGTTCTTCTCAAAACGATTTAAATTGCTTGTTGTTTTATCGAAACCTGTTGCGGAAGCAGAGACTTAAGACAAACCATCAATAAAGGGTCGGGTCAGGTCTGTTCTGCGCAGCCAAGCCTTCCTGTTCAAGGCGGCGGCGAAGTTTTCGAACGGCAATCCGCTTCAGATCTTCCTGAGCTGCAGAAGCTGGCCCGAAGACCGACACTTCAAAACCGGTCGCCGCGTCAATGGCAGTGACCTTGACCTGCTGACCGATCGGCCGAAACTCAAGATAAATTTCACCAGGCCGCTCTTCGCGACTCATTGCCGTTCTCCTGATCCAGCACCCCGTTGTCGAACAAGCATGCGAATGGAGCTAGAATCCATGAAACGCCGGCCTGATCAAGGCCGACGTTTCTGGACAGGAAACAATTGTTTGACGCTTGGCGACACCTACAGGCGTGCTTGCTCACCCGTTCCGTAGAGATCGTCGCGGTCGTAGATATCATCGCGGAAATGCACCACACCGTCGGCATTTGCCCAGGCGGTGATGTAGGTGAGATAAAGCGGAATCTGCGACTTCAGTTTCACGTCTTCACGATCACCGGTGCGGATGACACCATCGACGCGCCCCCGATCCCAGTCAGGAGTTGTCGACTGCAACAGCCAGGTCACCAGCTCTCGCACATTCTGTACGCGCACGCAGCCCGAAGAATGGAACCGGTTGGCTTCGCCAAACAGGGTCTTGGACGGCGTATCGTGCAGATAGACCTGGTGTTTGTTGTGGAAGTTGATGCGCACCGACCCGAGCGAGTTTTCCGAGCCCGGATCCTGGGTGAAGCGATACTGGGTCGCCTCATCCGTGTTCCAGTCGATCTGTTGCCAGTTCAGCTCGTTGTTGCTCCAGTCGAAGATGCGGATATTGTTTTTCGCAAGATACTGCGGATCCTCTTTCATCTTCGGGATCAGGTCCTTGCGGATGATCGACTTCGGCACCGTCCAGTACGGATTGAAGTTCAACTCGTAGATCTTGCTGTTGAGAATCGGCGTCTGGCGGTCGATCTTGCCCACAACGGCCGTGTGGCGCGAACGGACCATGCCGTTTTCAACAGCCTCGATCTCTGCTGCCGGAATGTTGACCATCACATAGCGGTCGCCTAGGAAACCGGACATGGACCGCATACGGATCATGTTGGTTTCGAGCTGGCGCAGACGTACGTCGGCCGAAATGTTCAGCGCAGTCACGGTGCCGTCGCCCATCACACCGTCCGGAATAAGACCGTGACGAAGCTGAAAACGACGCAGACCTGCATCCACGTAAGAATCGAAGGTGTCGGAGAGGCCTGCCTGCTGTTCAAGATCGCCGGAAACGATCAAGCGGCGGCGAAGTTCCACGACGCGCGGATCCTTGGCACCGATGCGAAGCGCCTTGCCACCAGCAGACACTGTTCCCCAGCCACCGGCCTGGACAATGCGCTGATAACGATCGATCGCTGCTGCGATATAGTCGGCCGTCTGCGGTGACAACGTCGGAGCAGAGGATTTCACTTCCGTGATGTGATCCGTCGCGATGTCAAAGTTATCCGCCCATTCAACCTGCTGGTTCTGTGCGAATGTCATCGGGGCCGTCTGTGCCTGCGCACCGGATGCGATCATGACTGGAGTCACCACGCCCAGCATCATCATGCTCTTGAGCGTTTTTCCAGCAGTCCACTTCCAGTGACGCTTTATCCCGAACGGTCCGGATAAAAGGTTCATCGCCGACCCCATGTTGCAGCGCCATTCGGCGCAAATGTTCTTCAAATACGCGGGGTTGAGACCAACAAAACAGGCCACCCCGGCGGTTCCTGCTCCCAGTCCTAACGGAAGGGAGTTAACAAATCGCTTGATTTTTTAACCATCTCGGATTCAGGAGCACTGCACAAAGCCATTCCAATGTGACCACAAGATGTCAACTTTGCCTCAGCAGTTAAAACTGCCTGCACCATAGCTTTGTTTCTCCGCCGTTCGAGAATTCTGGCTGTGCAAATTTGCGTGAGGTCGGCAACTTGAGGCTGAAAAACAGAAAGCACCGCCCAATGGGCGGTGCCTTGTCATCTGAATGTTCTGCGAATGTCTTACAGGCGGTAAAGGATCTGGTCGGTCCAGAACCGCTCCAGACGGCGCAGGGACTTGTTCAGTGCCACAAAGTCCTGCGGACCGATTTCGCCGACCTGTTCCACGGACAGCATGTGACGCTCGTAAAGATCGTTCACGATCTTGGCCACTTCCCGTCCCTTTTCCGTCAGGCTGACACGGACAGACCTGCGGTCCATACGCGAACGCTGATGGTGGATGTAACCGGTCTCGACCAGCTTCTTCAGGTTGTAGGAGACATTCGACCCCAGGTAGTAACCGCGTGTCCGCAGTTCACCGGCGGTCAGTTCGCTGTCGCCGATGTTGAACAGCAGCAGTGCCTGCACGCTGTTTACGTCGGACCGGCCCATGCGGTCGAATTCGTCCTTGATGACGTCGAGCAGACGCCGATGCAGTCGCTCAACGAGCGTAAGAGCCTCTAGGTAAAGCGGCTTGATCTCAAGCTCTTCCCCTTCACTCTGTGCAACAGCGTCGACTGCCCTACTTGCGGTGATCATGTGATTGCGCCTCTTTTAGTACCTGTCGTTGGACGGATATTTTTCCCGCCTTGTTTCGCAATCTAACCGAGCGATTCTAAAATCCGCTTAAGAGACACGCTGAATCATCCGTTAACTTCCAAGGGGCGTTTTAGACTTCCCTTTAACAAGTTGTTTACGATGTTCCGCGGAGGAACTTCACAATCCCTGAGAAATCCTGGGCTTCGCCACCTGAATTGCAGAACAGCGAGTAGAGAGCTGCCGCTTCCGCGCCCAACGGCGTTGCCGCGCCGGCCGAATTTGCTGCTTCCTGAGCAAGTTTCAGATCCTTGAGCATCATCGCGGCTGCAAACCCAGGTTGATAATCCCGGTTCGCAGGAGACGACGGCAGCGGTCCCGGCACCGGGCAGTAGGATGTCAGGGACCAGCACTGACCAGACGCCGTCGAGGAGATGTCAAACAACTTCTGCTTGTCCAGACCAAGCTTCTCGGCGAGCACAAATGCCTCCGATACGGCGATCATGGAAATGCCGAGGATCATGTTGTTGCAGATCTTCGCCGCCTGACCGGTTCCGGCGTCGCCTGCATGCACGATGGTCTTGCCCATGATGTCGAGATAGGTTTTCGCCGCTTCGAATGCCTCGGCGGATCCACCGACCATGAAGGTCAGCGTTCCACCCGCTGCGCCGGCAACACCGCCGGAGACCGGCGCGTCGACCATTTTCATGCCCCTGGCCTCTGCCGCAGCGCTGACCGCACGGGCGCTGTCGACGTCGATAGTCGAGGAATCGATCATGAGAGTGCCGGGCTTGGCGTTGTCGAGAATACCGCCCTCGCCTTCATAGATCTGGCGGACATGCTTTCCGGCGGGCAGCATGGTGACGATCACGTCGGCAGCAGCAGCCAGGTCAGCGACACTAGCTGCCTTTTCACCACCCTCCGCTTCGTGTGCTGCCATGGCCGCATCGGACAGATCAAAGCCGAGTACCTTGTGCCCTGCCTTGACGAGATTGATCGCCATCGGTCCGCCCATGTTGCCAAGACCGATAAATCCGATAGTGCTCATGATGGTTTCCTCCCAAAGAGATTTCATGTTGATTTTGAATCTGTTGGCTGGCCGTCTTGAACTGCCTTTCCAGGCACTTCAAAAACTGATTCAACCGCTGTCAGCCGGCATTGGCCTTATTTTCCCTGTCCATCAGGAAGGCTAGTCCGGCATAAATTGCGATTGTCAGCAGGTAGAAGGCGATTTCATATGGCCGGCGGCCGTAGAGATCGGAAAAGGCTGTGTGCATGACGATCTGGCAGAAGCAGCGGAAAATCCACATCACCGTGCCCCAGGACACGGTCAGCCAGAGGCCGGTCGCGGCCACCAAATCCAGGACGGCAAAAAAGACGATGGCTCCCTGCAGCGCCACGGGCATGTCCCAGAACCATAATCCACGCCATTCGACGATGCCGATAATGCGGGCCCAGTAGATGACGCCGCCGCCGATGAGAATGATCGCAATGCCGCGCAGATACCAGATCAGCAGCGTGCTCCAGGGTGGGCGGGAATCGATCAGGTCCTGAAAGCTGGTAATCATGTGCTGTCCGGGTCAGGTTGAGCTCAGCTGAGCGGCAGATCTCCGTCAGCAGGTTCCTCGAAATACGACGCCAGCTCGGCGCTGTCCACTTGGCCAAACTGGGCAGGCGACCATTTTGGCGCCTGATCCTTGTCGACCAGCACAGCACGAATGCCTTCGTAGAACTCCGTCCCCTTCAAAATGCGCGAGACGATGCGATATTCAAGCTTCATGCATTCATTGAAGGAAAGCTTGCGGCCTCGCTTCATTTGCTCGAAAGCAACCAGAACGCTTGTTGGTGATTTTTGCCGGATGGCGGCCGCGGCCTTCCCCGCAAATTCACTCTGCGAGGCATCCAGGCGCGACAGAATGTCTTCCACCGATGCAGCCGAAAAGATCTCGTCGATAACGTCAAGACTTTCGCAGACGGGCCCCTTCTCCGGCGTCATCAGATACGGCGCAAGCACTGCGCCGATATCGTCTGCTGTTTCAAGGTCCTGTTCCAGGTCAGCAAGGCTTTCTTCCAAAACGGCGTGGGTCAGAACGCCGGTAGCCAGAGCATCGCCCTGTTTCAGCCTGCCGGAGCTAAGTGCACAGTAGACGCCGCTGTTCCTGGGCATGCGCGGCAGGAAGAATGTCCCGCCGACATCCGGAAAGAAGCCAATTCCGGTCTCAGGCATCGCAAACAACGTCTTTTCCGTGCCGATGCGATAGCTGCCATGAACCGACACCCCGACACCGCCGCCCATGACAATCCCGTTGACGAGAGCGATGTATGGCTTCGGATAGGCCTTGATCTGTGCATTGAGCATGTACTCGTCACGGAAGAAGGCGCTCAGGCCGTCTGTCCGCCCGCTCATTCGGGCATCATAGATGCTGCGAATGTCGCCACCTGCGCAGAACGCCTTGTCGCCAGCACCCGTAACGACGATGTGTGCGATTTCCGGATCTTCCGCCCAGCGCGACAATTGCTCGGCCATTGCCAGAACCATTGCGTGGTTGATCGCGTTCAGTGCCTTCGGCCGGTTCAAGATGACAAACCCGGCCTTGCCGCGCTTCTGGAAAAGAATCTCGTCGCTCACTGGCGCCTCGCAAAAAGAAGAGTCGTTTCAACGGAATGGGACGGAAAACTCGATCAGTCCTTTAGCAGCTGCCGCGCAATGATCAGCCGCATGATCTCGTTGGTGCCTTCCAGGATCTGATGCACCCGCACATCGCGGAAATAACGCTCGATAGGATAGTCGCGCAGATAGCCGTAGCCGCCGTGAAGCTGCAGTGCTTCGTTGACCACCTTGAAGCCGGTGTCGGTAGCAAGCCGCTTGGCCATGGCCGCAAGCTTGGTGGCGTCATGCGATTTCGCATCCACCGCCGAAGCGGCCTTGTGCAAGAGCAGCCGGGCTGCTTCCAATTCGGTTGCCATATCCGCCAGGCGGAACTGAAGTGCCTGGAAGTCGGCAATCGGTCGACCAAACTGCTTGCGTTCCTGCACATAGGCCAGGGCATGATCGAGACAGGCCTGTGCAGCCCCCATCGAGCAGGCGCCGATGTTAAGCCGACCGCCATCGAGCGCCGCCATCGCGATCTTGAAGCCCTGCCCTTCCGATCCGATCAGATTCGACTTCGGCACCCGGCAATCCTGAAAATTGACCTGGGCCGTCGGCTGGCTCTTCCAGCCGAGCTTCACCTCGTTGGCACCGAAGCTGAGACCAGGAGTCCCTTTTTCGACCAGGATACAGGAAACGCCGGAAGGTCCCTCACCACCTGTGCGGACCATTACCGCATACAGATCGCTTACGCCGCCGCCGGAGATGAATGCCTTGGAGCCGTTGAGGACATAATGGTCACCATCATCCTTGGCGCTGGTACGCAGGCTCGCTGCATCAGAACCCGAGCCCGGTTCGGTGAGACAGTAGCTGGTGAGCAGGTCCATGGTGCAGAGCCTGGGCAGATACTTCTGGCGTAGGTCCTCCGAGCCATATGTATCGATGATCCAGGCGACCATGTTGTGAATGGATATATAGGCCGCCGTCGACGTACAGCCCTTGGACAGTTCCTCGAAGATCAGCGTTGCATCCAGCCGGGTGAGCGCGGAACCACCGACATCTTCCTTCACGTAGATGCCACCGAACCCAAGCTCGGCTGCCTTGCGCAGGGTGGGAATCGGGAAGTGGCTTTCCTCGTCCCATTCCTTGGCAAATGGCGCCAGTTCATCCCGCGAGAAACTTGCCGCCATGTCCTGAAAGGCGCGCTGATCTTCGTTCAGTGAAAAGTCCACGGGTTATCCTCCCTCAAGCGGTGGCGGCGCACTTCCTCCTCCGGAAAGGTCTGCGCCCTGTCTTCGCGGCAGCACTAAAGCACATTTGACGCGAACGTCAAACAATCTCTTTTTCTTTATTAAATTCAGTTATTTTACAGAATGTTGGATTGCGTCAATCTGCGTGATAGATTGGCGGCTCACTTCGATCAGAATACGCTTTCCAACATCTCCTAGCGAACAGTCAGGGCCGATGCCGTCAAATTCTCCCCTCCCGCCGATAACCTCCGACCACATGGACACACTGCTGGCCGGCACGCGCATGCGCCGCAACCGCCAGAGCGACTGGTCGCGCCGCCTGGTGCGCGAAAACAATCTCACGGTCGATGACCTGATCTGGCCGATTTTTCTGGTGGACGGCGAGAATATCCGTCAGTCCGTTCCTTCCATGCCGGATGTTGTGCGCCTGTCCGTGGATGAAGCCGTCCGCGACGCCGAGAAGGCGGCGAAGTTGAACATTCCGGCACTGGCACTGTTTCCCTACACCGATCCCGGTCTTCGCGATGAAACAGGTTCCGAGGCTCTCAATCCTGAAAACCTGACCTGTCGCGCCTTGCGCGCCATCAAGGCGGAGGGCCTGAACCTGGGCCTGATGACGGACGTCGCCCTTGATCCCTACACCAGCCACGGTCATGACGGATTGATGGAAGGCGAGACGATCCTGAACGACGAAACCGTAGATCAGCTCTGCCGGCAGGCCCTGGTGCAGGCGGAAGCCGGATCAGACGTGATCGCCCCGTCCGACATGATGGACGGACGTATCGGCGCCATTCGACAGGCACTCGATTCTCAAGGTCATCGCGGAACCCAGATCATGGCCTATTCGGCGAAATACGCCTCCGCCTTCTATGGTCCGTTCCGGGACGCCGTCGGCTCATCGGGGACCCTGGTTGGCGACAAGCGCACTTACCAGATGGATCCGGCCAATACGGACGAAGCCCTGCGGGAAGCCGAACTGGACATTGCTGAAGGCGCCGACATGGTGATGGTCAAGCCGGGCATGCCCTACCTCGACATTGTCCGGCGGATTAAGGACGAGTTCCAGGTTCCGACCTACGCGTATCAGGTGTCAGGCGAATACGCGATGATCAAGGCCGCGGCCGGAAACGGCTGGCTGGACGGTGACAAGGCGATGCTGGAAAGTCTGCTCGCCTTCAAGCGCGCCGGCGCCGACGGCATCCTGACCTATTTCGCACCGAAGGTGGCCGAAATGCTGGCAGCCGGGAAATGACCTCCGCCGGGGCCACCACCGCTGACAACGTCACATTCGACAAGGTTCAGGAAGCGGCTGCACTTTTGAAGGGCGCCGTAATCGAGACCCCGTGCCTGCCCGCTCCGCGGCTTTCGCAGCTCACAGGGGCGGATGTCTTTGTAAAATACGAAAACATGCAGGTCACCGGCGCCTTCAAGGAACGTGGCGCACTGGTGAAGCTCTCCAGCCTGACGGCGGATGAAAAGAAGCGCGGCGTGATTGCGGTTTCGGCCGGCAACCATGCCCAGGGCGTTGCCTATCATGCCGGACGGCTTGGCATACCGGCAACCATCGTCATGCCGGTTCTGACGCCATTCGTGAAGATCTCCGCGACCCGCAACCATGGTGCAGAGGTGATCCTGGCGGGAAACACGCTGGCCGAGGCGAAGGAAGAAGCCGACAGGCTGGCCGAACAGAACAATCTCGTCTGGGTGCATCCCTATGACGATGCCCATGTCATTCACGGTCAGGGTACCATCGGCATCGAGATGCTGGCTCAGCAGCCGGATCTCGATGTGCTCGTCGTGCCGATCGGCGGCGGTGGCCTTATCGCCGGCATCGCCACGGCGGCAAAGGCTCTCAAGCCTTCCGTCGAAGTGATTGGCGTTGAAACGACGCTTTACCCCGGCATGTGGGGCGCCTTCTATGGCAAGGACGTGCGCTGCGAAGGCGCGACCATCGCAGAAGGTATCGCTGTGCGCGACATCGGCGTCCTGACGACCGAAGTCGTCAAAAAGGTCGTCGATGACATCCTGCTTGTTTCGGAAAGCAGCATCGAGCGGGCGATAAACGCCTATCTGACCTTGCAACGGACCATTGCGGAAGGCGCAGGCGCTGCCGGTCTCGCGGCCTTGCTGACCGAACCTGAGCGATTTGCCGGCAAGAGGGTTGGCCTGGTTCTTTGCGGTGGCAATATCGATCCGAGACTGCTCTCCAAGATCGTGGTCCGCGAACTTGCACGCGATGGCAAACTGGTCTCGATCCGGATCGACACGCCTGACCGCCCCGGCGTTCTGGGTGAAATCGCAACCGTGATCGGTGACATGCAGGGCAACGTGGTCGACGTCGAACACCATCGCCTGTTCCTCAATGTTCCCGCAAAAGGCGCAACGCTGGACGTCACCTTCGAGGCCTTTGACCGCCCGCATGGCGAGCGTATCGTCGCCGCTCTGCGCGAACGTGCCTTCGTGGTGCGTTACCTGGAAATCGGCGAGCGGATGGACTGAAGGGCTGCCACCTCAGTCCTTCATTACACGGCTATTGATGCGGACACTTCACACACCGACCTCATCCTAGGGAGGACCGGGGGACCGTCTCGAAGGATGGGCTCCTTGCTCCGGAGTATGCCGCCCATCCTTCGAGACAGCGCTCCGCGCTTCCTCAGGATGAGGGGTTGGTGTGGATTACCCGCGGAACGGTTCGGTTTCACCCGGCAAATGATTTGCGAAACCCGGCCTCAATCCCCACATCAGGGGCATCGAACCCAAGGGAGCCGAACCATGTCAGCTGAAACCACCTCCGATTATGCCCGTCAGGACGTTTTCGATCCTGTGAGCAATCCGGAGCTGTTTTCCGGCGTGCGCAGCCGGCGCATCTTTGCCTTCTTCATCGATCTGATCGTGATCACGTTGTTCACCTTCGGTGCCGGTATCGTGGTGTTTTTCCTGGGTGTCTTTACGCTGGGTCTCGGCTTCCTGCTTTACGGCATCCTGCCGACGGCGGTTGCGCTGCTCTATGTCGCCTTCACCCTTGGCGGACCGCAGGCGTCAACCCTGGGCATGCGTGCGATGGGACTGGAAATGCGCCTCTGGTATGGCGCAAAGCCCTACCCGCTTCTGGCAGCCGTCCATGTCATCCTGTTCTGGTTTTCGGTCTCTTTGCTGACGCCGCTTGTTTTGCTCGTGTCACTGTTTTCCGACCGTAAACGCCTGCTGCACGACCTCGTACTGGGAACGGTAGTGATCAACTCGGCCTCCCATCAAGGCTATGTGCGCGGCCAGGCGTAAGGTCAGTTCAAGAGAGCCAGCGACAGGTTCAATACTCCAGCAAAGCAGGTCCAGAGCGCATAGGGAATGAACAGCTGCGCGGACAAACGATCGGTTTGCCAGCTTCCACCGATAAAGTTCAGGATCAGGTAGAGCATCGCCGCGATCACGGCAAAAGCCGTCCACATGAAGTGGAGCGTGAAGAAGAGTGGCGACCAGATCCAGTTGAGAACCATCTGCCCGTACCAGATTTTCATCACGCGGCTATCGGGTGCCCGAAGGAATGTCCGCCAGCCGGCAATCGCTATCAGAATGTAAAGAATGGTCCAGGCAGGCGCGAACACCCAGTTGGGTGGATTGAACGGCGGCTTCTGCAAGCCCTCGTACCAGGCACCAGGGGTGTTCAAAACGCCGATCGTGATGCCGACACCCAAAACAACTGCCAGAAACAAGACGAGCGAGGGCAGGTCTTTCGGGAACGAAGGCGAAATTGGGTTATCTGATTTCATGACTTCTTCAACGCGGATCGCCAGTCCGGGTTCCCATTAATCGGATCAAATCGCGGTAACGGCACATGAACTTTGACAGTGTCATTGCCTCAAAGGAATATATCAACGGCAATATTATCTTAAGGCTCTTCCATTGCCGGGACCGCCTGCTTTAAAGTGCAGGTTCGTGAAATTGGCCAAGGTGGCTTTGGGCAGGTGAATGGACTCAGTTGATATTGCAATGGCGCTGACCTTCGTGGTGATCGCGTCCACTGTCGTCCTGTACGCCGTCGAGCGGTACGCGATTGAAACAATAGCTCTCGGGTCCGTTTCCGCCTTCATTGTCATCTTTTCGGTTTTTCCGGTCGAGAGGCCGGACGGTTCGCTTATCACCACCGGCGACTTCCTGTCCGGCTTCTCAAATCCGGCGCTGATAACAGTCATCTGCCTCCTGATCATTGGTCAGGGACTGTTCCAGACCGATGCGCTGGAAGCACCGGCAAAGGCGATCGTCAAGATGACGCGCGGCCGGTCGCTGCGGGCTGCGATCCCTGTTCTCCTGACTGTCGCGGCGCTCAGCGCATTCTTGAACAACACCCCTGTTGTGGTGATGTTTCTGCCGATCCTGACAGCTGTTGCCGCCACGGTCGGCCAGTCGCCGGCCCGTGTTCTGATGCCCCTGTCTTTCCTCGCGATCCTTGGCGGCATGACGACGTTGATCGGCTCGTCAACCAACCTGCTGGTAGCAAATTTCGCGGCGCAAAGTTCCGATCTCAAACTGACCTTTTTCAGCTTCACCCCAATCGGACTGATCATCGCCGGTGTCGGCTCGATCTATGTGCTGTTCATCATGCCGAAGCTGCTTCCGGTGCGCAAAACCATGGCGGAAGAGTTCCAGAGTTCCTCCGGCAAGCAGTTCATCGCCCAGATCGAAATCACCTATGGTCATCCGCTGGTGGGCGTGGAATCCGTATCCGGCATGTTCCCGCAATTGAAGGACATGACGGTAAGACTGGTTCAACGAGGCCAGAAGCCAATCCTGCCCCCGTTTGAAAACGTGGTGCTCTCTCCCGGCGATACGGTGATCGTGGCGGCAACGCGTGCAGCCCTTGCCAATGCTCTGGCTCGCCGGCAGCCACTGATGGAAGCTGATTCAGATACCAGCAACTCCGGCCGCGAGGCTCAGGCACCTGCTGGTACGATCAGCCTGGCGGAAGTGGTGGTGGCCCCTGCGTCCCGCCTGATGGGACGCACCTTGCCCCAGTCGGGCTTTTACACCGACACCGGCTGTCTTGTGATGGGCATCCAGCGCCGCAGCCGCATGCCGCGCATGGCGATGAACGACATTCGCCTGGAAGCGGGTGACGTGCTCCTTGTGGCCGGCAGCGAAGAGGCGATCGCGCGCCTGCGCGGTAATCGCGACGTGCTGCTGCTGGACTGGTCAATGGCCGAAGTGCCGCGCAAACGCTACGCACCACGGGCGCTTGTCATCTTCGCTCTTGTTGTCGCGCTGGCTGCCAGCGGTCTTATTCCCATTGTCACCACCGCCGTGGCCGGGACCTTCGCCATGATTGTGTCGGGATGTCTCAACATCCGCCAGGCCATGCGCGCCATCGACAGCCGCATCTTCATGCTGGTGGGCGCCTCGCTTGCGGCTGCCGTTGCACTGGAGGGAACCGGCGGTGCGAATGCGATTGCCACCGGACTGGTTCATTTGCTCGCCGGGGCTTCACCGACCGTGATGCTGTCGGCCCTGTTCTTCATCGTGATGATCCTGACGAACTTCCTGTCGAACAACGCGGCGGCTGTCCTGTTCACACCGATTGCGATCAATCTGGCAAATCAGATCGGTGCGAGCCCCGAAGCCTTCGTCGTCTGCCTGATTATCGCGGCCAACTCGTCGTTTGCGACGCCGATCGGCTATCAGACCAACCTGATCGTGATGGGTCCGGGTCACTACAAGTTCAACGACTTTGTGCGGGCTGGCACACCGCTTGCGCTCATTTTATGGTTGACCTTCTCTCTGGTCGCGCCATGGTATTACGGACTATAGGACCGGGAATAGAGAACAAATCTAAAGGTTTCGCGGGACAAAACGGTGACACGGCACCCCACAGATCATCCGCAGTTCTACCTTACGGCGCCAGCGCCTTGCCCTTATCTTGAGGGAAAACAAGAGCGCAAGGTCTTTACCCATCTTGTCGGCCATGGCGCTCCCGCTCTCAACGAGGTGCTGACGCAGGGCGGTTTCCGGCGCAGTCAGAATATCGCCTACCGCCCGGCCTGCGAACGGTGCCAGGCCTGCATCTCGGTTCGCGTCCGCGTCGACGATTTCAAGTGGAGCAAGTCGTTCAAGCGGGTCTGGAAATCCGGATCAGACATCGTCGGCGCCCGTCTGCCGCCCAGCCCGTCTGCCGAACAATACGATCTCTTCCGCGATTATCTTCAGGCCCGACACGAGAACGGCGGCATGACGGAAATGAGTGTCCTCGACTACGCAATGATGGTCGAAGACACACATGTCGAAACGATTGTCCTGGAGTATCGCCAACGCGGTCCGAACAGCTTCATCACCGGAGCCGGCGAAGGCCCGTTGTTGGGCGTTGCCCTTTCCGACCAGCTCTCGGACGGGCTGTCGATGGTTTATTCCTTCTACGACCCCGACTACACCAAGACCCCGCTCGGCACCTACATGATCCTGGATCACATAGAGCGGGCCCGGAAAATGAATCTGCCCTACGTTTATCTTGGCTATTGGGTCAACGGCTCCCAGAAGATGGCCTACAAGGCCCGCTTCAAACCGCAGGAACATCTTGGCCCCAACGGCTGGCTCGTTGTCGACGCTGAGGCCTATCAAACGGAACCGCACTCGGAGGAATGACCGTGTGGAAGGCGGCGCACGCCTGCCCTCTCCTCTAGATTGCGGCAGCTCCCACCCCAACACCACATCCTGAGGAAGCGCGTCAGCGCTTTCTCGAAGGATGGGCGACACACTCTTGAGCAAGTGGCCCATCCTTCGAGACGGACCTGACGGTCCTCCTCAGGATGAGGTTGGAAGGGGGTGCTGCGCTCGGGAAACGGCTTATAATTTTATCGACATCACCGAACTGCGACGAGAGCGTTAAACCGTCGTGTTCCTAAGGAATAAACGAGCGGATCTGCCTGAAGACCGAGTGGAACATTTCCTCGGTGAGGCGGCCTGTGTTGGTGTTGTAGCGAGAGCAGTGATAACTGTCGAAAAGCGTCAGTCCAGTTCCGGGAAGCTCATGCCTTGCGCCGTGGGCAAAGGCGAAAGATGCCCGACGCTGATCCAGGGCCGACAGAAATGTCTCATGCGCGATCCGGCCGAGAGCAAGCACAGCCTTGATCGACGGATTGGCATCCAGCGTCGACAAAAGATACGGGCGGCAGGTCTTGATTTCCGCGCCGGTTGGCTTGTTCTGCGGCGGCAGGCAGCGCACCGCGTTGGTGATCATCGCATCCTTCAACTGCAGACCGTCGTCCGGCCGGGCCTTATAGGTCCCTTCGGCAAAACCGAATTCGATCATGGTCTGGTAGAGGAGATCTCCCGCATAGTCCCCTGTAAAGGGGCGGCCCGTGCAGTTGGCCCCTTTCATGCCCGGGGCCAGGCCGATGATCAGAAGACGCGGCGCGTCGGCTCCGAATGACGGAACCGGCGCGTTGTGCCAGTCGGGATAGGCAGCTTTCAGCTCTTCACGCAGGGCAACAAGGCGGGGACAGGCCGGACAATCTGATGGGGGATCGACTGGCCCATGGTCTGCGATATAATCGGACATTGCCCGATCAAGCCTCAGTAGTCGTCGTCCTCGTCGTCTTCATCGACTTGCGCGGGGGTCTGCGGACGGGCAGGACGTTCGGACGGATCGCGGCCGATCTTGTTGGCAAGGCTGGCCAGATCGATGAAATGGTCGGCTTGGCGACGCAGGTCGTCAGCGATCATCGGCGGCTGGGTCTTCAAGGTCGAAACCACGCTCACCTTGCGGCCCTTGCGCTGCAGCGCCTCAACCAGGGAGCGGAAATCGCCGTCGCCCGAGAACAGCACCACGTGATCAACGGACTCGACCAGTTCCATGGCATCGACGGCAAGTTCAATGTCCATGTTGCCTTTCACCTTGCGGCGGCCGGCACTGTCGACAAATTCCTTCACCGGTTTGGTGATGACCTTGTAGCCGTTATAGTCAAGCCAATCGATCAGCGGACGGATGGAGGAATACTCCTGATCTTCGATCAGCGCGGTGTAATAGTACGCCCGCAGGAGATACGCCTGTCCCTGGAACTCTTTCAGCAAACGTTTGTAGTCGATGTCAAAACCAATTGCCTTGGCCGTTGAGTACAAGTTCGCTCCATCAATGAACAAAGCAACTTTTTCTCGAGCGTCAAACATCTTATTTGAAACCTTTCCGAGTCATACACGTCGCTCTTGCAATTTGGCGTAGAAGGAACCGGCTTCCCGCGACCAATTCCAGGCGCACTCTATAAGGCGACGCATATTTTGCTGTAAGTTTACCGCGTATTCCGTGGCGTCACACAGCTTATCGTTTTGTTTTGTCAACGGCCTTCTGATTCTGAAAAGGGCCGTTACTAGTGGCCTACACCATAATATTGGAGTGCCGCAATGCAAAAGCGAGTAGCGTGCGCCAAATCAGGCAAAAAAACCGCGGATTCTTTGCCTATGCGTTCCGGTATCTGACCTCCTCCTCTCAAATTTGACAAGGGGTTGCTTTTTGGAAACGTGAACACTATACGCTGTTTCTTCAAGTTCCTTAAGCCTATGGAGACGTCGAATGGCGCGCGTGACCGTCGAGGACTGCATCGACAAGGTCGAAAACCGGTTTGAGCTGGTGCTGCTTGCTGCGCATCGCGCTCGCATGATCTCGAGCGGCTCGCCGCTGACCATTGACCGTGACAACGACAAAAACCCCGTTGTTGCGCTTCGCGAGATTGCCGAGCAGACCGTCAGCCCGGAAGACATGAAAGAGGACCTGATCCACTCGCTGCAGAAATATGTGGAAGTGGATGAGCCCGAGGCCGAAGCCGTGCCGATGGTTCCGTCCTCGAACCAGCATCAGATGACGCAGGTCAACAACGTTGACGACAGCGCGGTCGAATTCGACCGCATGTCGGAAGAAGACCTTCTGCGCGGCCTCGAAGGCCTCGTTCCGCCGGAGCGGACCGACGACGTCTGATTTGAGTTCACAAGTTCGTCTGAAGCGCGACGGGGTTTCCCCGGCGCTTCGGGCGATTTTTGTCTGTCCCGCTGATGTCTCAGCCGTTTGCCAGGGTCGGTTGCGGCCATGATGCGTCAATACGAACTCGTTGAACGAGTTACGCGCTACAATCCGGACGCCGACGAAGCCTTGCTCAACAAGGCTTACGTCTATGCCATGCAAAAGCATGGTACCCAGACGCGTGCGTCTGGCGACCCCTACTTCTCCCATCCGCTTGAAGTTGCCGCGATCCTCACGGACCTGCGCCTGGACGACGCCACCATTGCCGTTGCCTTGCTGCATGACACGATCGAGGACACCGACGCGACCCGGGCCGAGATCGACTCCCTGTTCGGCGAGGAAATCGGCAAGCTGGTCGAAGGCCTGACAAAGATCAAGCGCCTGGACCTGGTTTCACAGAAGGCCAAGCAGGCAGAAAACTTCCGCAAGCTTCTGCTTGCGATTGCCGATGACGTCCGCGTGCTTCTGGTCAAGCTGGCTGACCGTCTGCACAACATGCGCACGCTCCACCACATGCCGGAGCACAAGCGTGGGCGGATCGCGGAAGAAACGATGGAAATCTATGCGCCGCTCGCCGGACGCATGGGCATGCACGACATGCGCGAAGAGCTGGAAGACATTGCCTTCCATACGCTCAACCCCGAAGCTTATGAAACCATCACCGACCGTCTGGTCGATCTGCGCGAACGCAACCGCGATCTGATCCTGGACATCGAGACAACGCTGACCGAACGCCTTAGCGAACGGGGAATGGCCGCCCTCGTGAAGGGCCGTGAAAAACGTCCCTACTCCATCTTTCGCAAGATGCAGCGAAAGGCTATCGGCTTCGAACAGCTGTCCGATATCTACGGGTTCCGCGTCACTGTCGGCACCGTGGAAGCCTGCTACCGCGTGCTGGGTGTCATTCACACGACCTGGCCGACCGTTCCCGGCCGGTTCAAGGACTATATCTCCACGCCCAAGCAGAACGACTACAAGTCGATCCACACCACGATTGTCGGACCGTCCCGCCAGCGTGTGGAACTGCAGATCCGGACCATTTCCATGGACCGGGTGGCGGAATACGGTATCGCCGCACACGCGCTTTACAAGGACGGCGAATTCGGCGGACGCAATATCGCCCGGCATACGGAAGACTGCCGCGCCTTCGAATGGCTGCGCCGCACGACCGAACTGCTGGCTCAGGGCGACACGCCGGAAGAATTCCTGGAAAACACCAAGCTGGAACTTTTCCATGACCAGGTCTTCTGCTTCAGCCCAAAGGGCCGTCTGATCGCCCTCCCCCGAGGTGCGACGCCGATCGATTTCGCCTATGCGGTTCATACCGGTATCGGCAACACATGTGTCGGCTGCAAGATCAACGGCAAGATCATGCCGCTGGTGACCGAGCTGCATAACGGCGACGAGGTCGAAATCATCCGTTCGCCCGCGCAGACCCCGCCACCGGCCTGGGAAGCGATTGCCGTTACCGGCAAGGCCCGCGCCGCGATCCGCCGCGCCACCAGGGAATCCGTGCGCAAGCAATATGGAGCCCTTGGCGAACATATTCTGAAGCGTGCATTCGCCAGAGCTGAAAAAGCCTATTCGGAAGACCTGCTGGAAGCGATCCTCGATCTCCTGCACCAGGCCAGCGTCGCCGACTTGCTGGCGGCCGTCGGACGCGGGGATCTTTCCGCCCAACTGGTTCTGAAATCGGCTCACCCGGACTATCAGGACGAGCGCGTTGCCATTTCCGGCCCGCCACTGGAAGAAGGCTGGTTCGGCCTGAAACAGGGCCACGGACTGAAGTTCCGCATTCCGCCCGGCGAACTGGATGCAGACAAGGCAGCTGCCGGCGAGAGTGGCGAGCCTGAAGAAGGTCCTGCCCTTCCCATTCGTGGTCTGTCCGGCGACATCCCGGTTACTTTTGCTCCCGATGGCGGTGCTGTTCCCGGCGACCGTATCGTCGGCATCTTGACCCCGTCCGAAGGACTGACCATCTATCCAATACAATCGCCGTCCCTGAAGGAATTCGACGACCAGACGGAGCGCTGGGTCGACGTTCGCTGGGACATCGACGTCAACAATCCGGAACGGTTCCCAGCACGTCTGGACATTTCGGCTGCAAACGAACCTGGTTCCCTGGCAACCATCGCGCAGGTGATCGGCGAAAACAGCGGCAACATCGACAACGTCAAGATGATGCAGCGAGCCTCGGACTTCCATCAGATGATCATCGATCTTGAAGTCTGGGACCTGAAACACCTGAACAGGATCATAAATCAGCTGCGAACCAAGCCTAATGTTTCCAGCGTCAGCCGTGTGAACGGCTAGATTACAAACGGTAGCAGGCACATAAGGACAAGGCGGCTTGCCGGTGAGTGACACAGCCGCTTGACCATGGAAGACCCGCCGCCGCCAAAGAATTTGAGGGGATCTGATAATGACACGCGATGAAGTTCTGGCCGTATTCCGCGAGGCCGGCGCCTTTCTGGAGGGGCACTTCATTCTGACCTCCGGTCTGCGCAGCCCGGTATTTCTGCAGAAGGCCCGCGTGTTCATGTATCCGGACAAGACGGAAAAGCTCTGCAAGGCACTCGCCGACAAGATCCGCGCCTCCGGCCTGGGCCAGATCGACTACATCGTATCTCCGGCGCTCGGTGGTCTTATTCCGGGCTACGAAACCGCCCGCCATCTTGGCGTTCCCGCCATGTGGGTGGAGCGCGAGGACGGGGAGTTTCGGCTGCGCCGCTTCGAAATGCCGCAAGGCGCCCGTGTCATTGTTGTAGAGGATATTGTCACGACCGGCCTATCGAGTCGGGAAACGGTAACCTCGTTGAAAGCTCTTGGTGCTGAAGTCCTCGGTGTTGCCTGCCTGATCGACCGCTCCGGCGGCGAGGCTGACGCCTCGGTTCCGGTGATTGCTCTGGCAGAATACAAGGTTCCGGCCTATGAACCTGACAACCTGCCGCCGGAACTTGCCGCCTTGCCAGCTGTCAAACCTGGCAGCCGCGGACTGAGCTGAACGATAAAAGACGGGAACGAACCTTAGACCATGCTGTTTCGCCGGAGAAATAGGCCAACACGGATTGAGCGACTGCGCGTTGCCGTCTGGCCCCGGAACAGCTGGGCGCGGTCGACCCGCTATTTCGGCAAGCGCGTCTTGCGCCTCACGGCGACACCCCACGCGATTGCCCTTGGCTTTGCCGCGGGCGCCTTCGCTTCATGCACACCTCTTGTCGGCTTCCATTTCCTGACCGCTTTCGCACTTGCCTACCTGGTGCGCGGCAACATGATAGCAGCAGCGCTTGGAACTTCCGTCGGCAATCCACTGACGTTCCCGTTCATTTGGGCCTTCACCTTCAAAATCGGACAGTGGATCATCCACGGGCGCGCTCCAAAGGCGGACCCGCATCAGGTTCACCAGCAGTTTCAGCAAGGTCTTTTCGAAAAATCTCTCGACGCGCTCTGGCCAATGCTCAAACCGATGTTCATCGGTGCGGTTCCTCTTGGATTGATCGTTGGAACGGTCTCCTATGTGGTCGTTTACAAGAGCGTCGAGGTCTACCAGCGCCGCCGCAGAAACAAGCTGGCCGACAAGGGCGCCGGCAAACATGGCCGTTTGTTCCCTGCCCCGGGCAACACTGTCGAAGAAGACGGCAGCGCTTGATTTTCGAGGACCACCTGTCCAACTAAGACCGGGACCAAGAACCCATCCCGCCGCAACCTGGAAAGCAAGGCCATGATCCTTGGAATTGGCAGCGATCTGATCGATATCCGCCGGATCGAGAAAACACTCGAAAGATTCGGCGAGCGCTTTACCAACCGGGTCTTCACCGAAATCGAGCGGACAAAATCTGACAAGCGCGCCGAGCGCGCTGCATCCTATGCAAAACGGTTTGCGGCCAAGGAAGCCTGCTCGAAGGCACTTGGCAGCGGCATTCGCATGGGAGTCGCCTGGCGGGAAATGGGCGTGGTGAACCTTCCTTCCGGCAAACCCACCATTGCCCTGACCGGTGGCGCTGCCGAACGATTGCAGGCAATGGCGCCTGCCGGTTTCAGGACCACCATTGATCTGACCATTACGGATGATTATCCGCTTGCGCAGGCATTTGTCGTGATTTCGGCGTGGCCGACCGACTGGCCCGAGCCGCAAAAGGCGGATTCCCCCTGAAAGCCCTGCCTTAAGGGCCTTCCTCTCATTGCGTCGGCAGGCGCTAGCGGATAAGAGTCCGGCTGTGAAAGGCGCTGCCGAACAGAACGCCGGACGATTTTGATCAAGGGACAAGATGAGCGTGACGGAAAACAAGAAGGATAAGGACAGCGGCCTCGCCGAAACCATCAAGGTTATTGTCCAGGCGCTGTTGCTTGCCCTGATCGTGCGAACATTCCTGTTCCAGCCGTTCAACATTCCGTCCGGCTCGATGAAGGACACCTTGCTGGTTGGCGACTATCTGTTCGTCTCCAAATACAGCTACGGATATTCCCGCTTTTCCTTCCCTTTCGGCCTGGGCCCGTTCAGCGGCCGGATCTGGTCCGCCGAGCCAGAGCGGGGAGATGTCGCCGTTTTCAAGCTGCCGACCGATACGTCCATTGACTACATCAAGCGCGTGATCGGCCTGCCGGGCGATACCATCCAGGTCATCGAGGGCGTGGTGCATATCAACGGCGAACCGGTCAAACGCGAGCGGATCGACGACTACATCGAACAATCGCCCTCTGGTCTCGTACGTCGGGTGCCGCGCTATCGGGAAACCCTGCCAAACGGCGTTTCTTATGAAACCCTGGACCTGACCACGCGCGGAGAGGTGGACAACACCCGCGAGTACAAGGTGCCCGAAGGCCATTACTTCATGATGGGCGACAACCGCGACAACTCCATCGACAGCCGTTATCTGAACAGGGTCGGCTACGTTCCGTTCGAAAACTTCATGGGCCGTGCCGAAATCCTGTTCTTCTCCGTCAAGGACGGAACTCCTGCCTGGCATATCTGGTCCTGGCCGTGGAGCGTTCGATGGGAACGGATTGGCCGGACACTCTAACCGGGGCTTTGGCGGAACGCCGCCGAAGCAGGCTGCATGAAAAGACAACTGCATCAACCAGGTCCGATTTCGGCCCTGAAAACGGCACTGCAATACGAGTTTCGGGACCTGGAACTCCTGCGGGTCGCGCTGACCCATGCCAGTGCCCTTGCACCGTCTGAAACAGTAGCGGGCAGTTATCAGCGTCTGGAGTTCCTTGGCGACCGGGTTCTCGGCCTCGTGATAGCTTCCATGCTGCACAAGCATTTTCCCAAGGCTGACGAAGGTGAGTTGGCGCGGCGCTTCAACCATATGGTCAAGCGCGAAACCTGCGCGGAAATCGCCCAGGAACTTGGTGTCGGCGATGCGATGCGCATCGGGCTTGCAGAAGCACAGACCGGGGGCAGGAAGAAAACTGCCCTGCTCGCCGATATTTGCGAGTCGGTCATTGCCGCGATTTACCTGGACGGCGGGTTTGAGGCGGCCGAAAGCTTCATTACGCGCCTTTGGGAGCCGCGTATGCTATCCTGGTCGGGTCCACTGCGCGACGCCAAGACAACGCTGCAGGAATGGGCACAATCGAAGAGCCTGCCGACACCGCGATATGATGTAACAGGCCGGGACGGACCGGACCACGCACCGAATTTCACCGTGTCGGTGACCGTTCAGGGACTGCCGCCAGGCGAAGGCAAGGGTGGCTCCAAACGGATTGCGGAACAGAATGCGGCAGAGGCCGTATTGCGCCGGGAAGGCGTCTGGAAGGAATAAGACAGCTTGAACGATAACACGACCAACGATGGTCCGATGGACGAAGATGACGACAACGGCTTTCAGGCCCCCACCGGCCGATTTGACATGCCGCTGCCTGAGCCGCTGCCGGAGATGCCCGCTGATACCAAGGCGGGTTTCATTGCCCTGATAGGCGCGCCCAATGCCGGCAAATCGACGCTGATCAATCAGCTTGTCGGCACCAAGGTCTCCATCGTTACGCACAAGGTGCAGACAACACGCACCATTGTGCGCGGCGTGGCCATGCACGGCGCGGCACAGCTGGTGTTCATCGACACGCCGGGCATTTTCAAGCCCAAGCGCCGGCTCGATCGCGCCATGGTCGACACCGCCTGGGGCGGTGCGCGCGATGCCGACCTGATCGCGCTTCTGGTCGATGCCCGCAAAGGCCTGACCGAGGAAGTGGAGAACATCCTCAAGCGCCTGTCCAGCCAGCAGGCACCGAAGGTTCTGATCCTCAACAAGACCGATGTCGCCAAGCGTGAAAAACTTCTTCAGCTGGCGCAGAAGATCAACGAATTCGTCTCTTTTGAAGAAACCTTCATGGTATCGGCTCTGACCGGCGACGGCACCGAGACCATCCTGGACTATTTCGCGTCCAAGGTTCCGGACGGCCCCTGGCTCTTTCCGGAAGACCAGCCGTCGGACCTGCCCCTGCGCATTCTTGCGGCCGAAATCACCCGCGAAAAGCTGTTCGAGCGCCTGCATGAGGAACTGCCCTATATCTCCACCGTGGAGACGGAACAGTGGCAGGCCCGCAAGGACGGGTCGGCCCGGATCGAACAGACCATCTACGTGGAGCGGGACAGCCAGAAGTCCATCGTGCTCGGTAAACGCGGACAGACGATCAAGGCGATTTCACAGTCAGCGCGCAAAGAGCTCTCGGAAATCATCGAAGCTCCCGTTCATCTGTTCCTGTTCGTGAAGGTTCGGGAGAACTGGGCGGACGATCCGGAGCGTTACCGGGAAATGGGACTGGAATTTCCGAAATAATTTGCGCGGATCGCCGAATCCGTCAAACTCCCGGCCTGACATGAAACGGGAAACGGCCCTTGGAATGGAGCGGACGCGGCGTGGTGCTGACCACCCGCAAACACGGCGAAAACGATGTCATTCTGGAGACCATGACGCTGGATCATGGCCGCCACCTCGGCCTTGTGCGTGGTGGTCGTTCCCGGCGGCACCGGCCTGTCCTGCAGCCCGGCAACGAGCTAACCCTCACCTGGAAGGCGCGCCTTTCCGACCATCTTGGTCAGTATCACATAGAGCCGGAAACCCTGCGAGCGGGTGACCTCATGACCAGCAGTCTCGGTCTGGCCGCGCTTCAGCATCTGGCCTTTCTGCTTCGCCTCCTGCCCGAAAGACATGCCTACCCGAGACTGTTCAATGCGCTGACCGTGGTTCTGGACCATCTGGAGGCTTCGGACGCGGCAGCCGCGCTTCTGATCCGTTTCGAGCTTGAGGTGTTGCGCGACCTCGGCATCGGTCTCGATCTTTCGTCCTGCGCCGCCACCGGCAGCAACGAAGACCTTGCCTATGTCTCACCAAAATCCGCCCGTGCGGTCTGCCGGGAAGCCGGCACGCCCTACCATGACCGCCTGCTGCCCCTGCCCGGCTTTCTTCTTGAGGGGCAACGACAGGCCGGCAGTGAGCTAACCTGGGCCGATGTTACCCAGGGGTTCGACCTGACAAGCTTTTTTCTGAACAGATACCTGCAGGAACATGGCACCAGGGACGGCGGCACGCGAAGCCAGGTACTCTCCGCCCTTGAGAAGCGTTACCGAACCGAATTTCCCTGGAATTTCTGAAACTCCAGAAACACGCCCTAATTTGCTTCCGGCTGCTGCGGCTGCCACAGCGAACTGCCCTCGCCTTTCGGAAGAAGGATCATCTCAACGACACCGAAGACCCCACTCAGCGGTACATACCCGATGTAGTCTGTAAAACGACTATCGACGGAGTTGTCTCGATTGTCGCCCATTACAAACAGATGACCGTCGGGCACGACATATTCTCTTGTCGTGTCCATTTCTCCTTGCGGATCGAGATCCAGAACTTCGTAACTTCTGCCGTTCGGCAAAGTTTCCCTAAATCGCGGAGCAGAGATCTCTGAGCCGTCTCGATGCTCGTAGCGATAGTCTGCAAGGGCCTGACGTGGAACAGGCACATCATTGATCAGCACCACGCCGTCCTGAAGCCGTATGCGCTCGCCAGGCAAGCCGATGACCCTTTTCATATAATCGTTCGCTCTTTTGGCGGCGATAGTGAAAACGATTACGTCTCCGCGGACTGGCTCATAGTGCTCGCCCATTGAGGGGAAGATTTTTGTCGCAAGAACAACTTCATCGACCTCCAGGGTCGGACGCATGTTGCTTGAAAGATTGGAATAGGTTTTCAGGCGCAGCAGGTAAAAATCGTTCCAGGACACCGCGACCGCGACCAGAACCAGCGCTACCAAACCGACCAAGAGCCAGCGAAAAGATTTGCGTTTGGAAGCCATGCCCCCCCCCAGCAAAGGAACCACACGATTGGCAGTGCGGCTGAATAAACCTTTCAACGGCCTAAGGGACGGTGCTGATTCCTACAATCCTTTCCTGCAACCAAAGGTATTTAGACGACGCGCCTTCATCCTGCCTGGGCAGCCTCCAAAGCAACCGGAGGGTCGTCCGATTGCATTGTGCCGCTGGAAAGGGTCATGCCTTTGGTAAACAGGCGTCCAAGATCCGCTTCGGAAAGCGGCCTGGAAAACAGGTAGCCCTGCACTTCGCTTGTGCCGAGACTTTTTAGAACGGACAGTTCTTCTTCCGTTTCAACGCCTTCGACAACGCAGGCAATGCCCATGTCGCGGCTGAGGGCCAACAGCGACTTGACGATGCCATATCCGGCTGTATCCGGCCGAATACCGTGGACGAAACTTCGATCGACCTTGATGCAGTCGAGGGGCAGCTTGTGAACATGGGAAAGGCTCGAATAACCGGTGCCGAAATCGTCGAGTGACAGACGGATCCCGGTTTCCTTCAAGGCGAGGATCGCCCGGCTAGCTTCCTTGAAATCCCACATCACGGAAGTTTCCGTCACTTCGCAATGCAGTCGCCCTGGCTCAAATCCGAAGCTCTCCAACAGGTCGAGTATCTCCTGCACGAAACCACGGGACGACAGGTTGCTTGCCGACAGGTTGAAAGACAGCTTCAGATCGGCTGGCCAGTGACGAGCGGCTTCAAGCGCCTTGCGCAACAAGACCAGCGTCAGCCTGTTGATCACTCCGCAACGTTCGGCAATGGGGATGAACTCACCTGGCGGCACATTGCCCAGCAACGGACTGTTCCAACGGGCAAGACATTCCACACCCGTAATCCGGTTGTGTGCCACATCCACGATCGGTTGAAAGGCAACCGACAATTCGGCTTCAATGTCCGCCGACTGCAGCGCCTGGGTAACTCTGGCGTGGGACAGCATCTGTTCGCTGTGGCGCGGTCCGAACACGGCAACCGGCTCGTTCCGATTAAGCTTTGCTTCCTGGAGAACGTAGACGGCGTGTTCCAGCAGGTCCGTCGGTGACAGAACGCTTTCATCCAGATGAGCTATGCCGGCGGCATAGTTCAGCTTCATGCTGGCTTCCGGCAGTTGGCAACTCTCCGCAAACAATTCGTCAAAGAAACTGCTGACATCCGAAAAGGCTGCTTCGTCCCCAACGGCTAATAATGCGAACTCGTCACCGGCAATCCGGGCCACGAACATTTGCGGTGCGAGCTTGGATTTCAGCCGCCGCACGACCTCAAGAAGGATCTGATCTCCGGTATTGAGCCCATAGATGTTGTTGATGGCCCTGAGGCCTCCCAGATCGAATACACATAACGACAGCGGTTCTCCCGACTGGCGAGCCGACCTGAAGCTTTGGTCCAGTTCCAGAAGAAAGCAACGCCGGTTGGGCAGACCGGTCATGTGATCGTGGTTCGCGATGTAGTAGTTCAGATCACTCAGTTTCTGGGTTTCATCCTGCTTGTGTTCCAGTTCCTCGGAATGACGTTTCAGATCCCTACCCGTGCGGATCAGTTTGATGAAGCCGCGATAGTGGTTGTTCAGGATGAAGAAGGCCCCCATGGAAGCCGCTATTCCATAGAGCGCGAAATAGGTGAAGACATGCTCGCCTGCGATGGCAAAGTATATAAAATACAAGGTGTTGGCGCAGAAGGCGTTGATGAGGGCAACCGCGCGAAAATGGATCAGGCAGAAAAGCAGCACCAGATTGGCGACGGCAATCGTGAAGACCACCTGAACCTGCAGGTATGGCCCGCCATAGGGAAAAAGCGACAGAACCCAGATCGAGAAAATCGCAGGCGAAACCACCGCCAGGACCTTGGCCTGCTTCTGCCAGGCAAGAATTTCAGCGTGGCTCGGCGTTTCTTTCTGGCGCCTGCGAACCGTCACGATCCGCTGCACGGCGAAGGCGGTCACGAGTAGCGGCACCACAAGCGTCAGAGCGATCGGAGCAACCGACCAGTGCGTCACCGACAAACCCCAACCGCCAGCCAGGCTCATCATGTAGAGGAACGGTGTCTGGCGCTGGATGAACTGATATTGCGCAAGGGCAACGTCCGGGTCGCCACTATCACCAGCAACCCACGTTTTGAAAGCCGTCACGGCCGACGTCAACCAGTTTGAACCCATTCAGGCATGTTCCAAAGTTTAACCCGGCATCGGTAAAATCCGCAGCCTTTCTTGGATTAATACCGCTCTCTCCTTGACATGACATTAAGGAAGCTTCGCAGTTTTCGATATTTTACTTCGAGTTTTTCTTTGAATGGACTTCTTGCTCGCACGCCTTCCGTACTCTCCTGCCCTCGCCTGTAGCGGATAGAAATTCACCCACAGACGTGTGAAATCCGTTGAAAATCCGCTGTTCCCGGCCATTCGAGGCAGTTAGCGAATTGCACCTCGTGCCTGAAACAGCTAGCAAGCAAGTATGGGAAAAGAGACGACACCGCCGCCAAGCGGCATTGAGAGCATCAATCTCAAGAATGCGCTGGAAGAGCGCTATCTTGCCTATGCACTGTCGACCATCATGCACCGGGCCTTGCCGGATGTGCGCGACGGTTTGAAACCGGTGCACAGGCGCCTGCTTTACGCAATGCGCCTTTTGAAACTGGACCCTGGGTCCGGCTTCAAGAAATGTGCCCGTGTTGTTGGTGACGTGATCGGTAAATACCACCCGCACGGCGACCAGGCAGTTTACGATGCCCTCGTTCGTCTCGCCCAGGACTTCGCGCAGCGCTATCCGCTGATCGACGGACAGGGCAACTTCGGCAACGTTGACGGCGATAACGCGGCTGCCATGCGTTACACCGAAGCGCGCATGACCGACACCGCCAAACGACTGCTGGACGGCCTGGACGAGAATGCCGTCGATTTTCGCGAGACCTATGACGGTGAGGACAAGGAGCCGATCGTTCTGCCGGGCGGTTTCCCGAACCTTCTCGGCAACGGTTCGTCGGGCATTGCCGTTGGCATGGCGACCTCCATTCCGCCGCACAATGCGTTCGAGCTCTGTGAAGCCTGCCAACACCTGATCAAGAACCCGAATGCGGAAACCGGCGAGCTGCTGGAGTACATCAAGGGCCCGGATTTCCCGACCGGCGGCCTTCTGGTGTCGGACCAGGGGTCCATTCGCGAGGCCTATGAAACCGGACGCGGCAGTTTCCGCGTTCGTGCCCGCTGGGAAGTGGAAGATCTCGGCCGCGGGCAATGGGCGATCGTCGTCACCGAGATCCCCTACCAGGTGCAGAAGTCGCGCCTGATCGAAAAGATCGCCGAACTGCTGACGGCGCGTAAGCTGCCGCTTCTGGACGATATCCGCGATGAATCTGCCGAAGATATCCGCATCGTCCTGGTACCGCGTTCGCGCAATGTCGACGCAAATATCCTCATGGAATCCCTGTTCAAGCTGACGGACCTGGAAAACCGGTTCTCCTTGAACATGAACGTCCTTTCCATGGGCAAGGTGCCGATGGTCATGGGCCTGAAACAGGTCCTGCGCGAATGGCTGGATCACCGCAAGGAAGTGCTGATCCGCCGTTCCGAGTACCGTCTCGGCCAGATCAACCACCGTCTGGAAGTTCTGGAAGGCTATCTTGTTGCCTATCTGAACCTGGACGAGGTCATCCGCATCATCCGCGAAGAGGACGAACCCAAAGCCGAACTGATGCAGACTTTCGAGCTGTCGGACGTTCAGGCGGAAGCCATCCTCAACATGCGCCTGCGCTCCTTGCGCAAGCTTGAAGAAATGGAAATCCGCAAGGAACACGACAAGCTGTCGGCCGAGAAGGACGACCTGACCAAACTGCTCGGTTCCGATGCGCGTCAGTGGACCAAGATCTCCAAGGAAATTGCGGAAATCTCCAAGGTCTATGGCCCTGAAACCGAAATCGGCAAGCGGCGAACCGACAAGTCCGAAGCTCCGGAAACGGACCTGATCGACATCCAGCAGGCGATGATCGAAAAGGAACCGATCACCGTCATCATTTCCGAAAAGGGCTGGATCCGGGCGATGAAAGGTCACCAGACGGACCTTTCCGGTGTTGCGTTCAAGCAAGGCGACAAACTGAAACTGTCACTCCACGCCGAGACGACGGACAAGATCCTGCTGTTCTCCACCGGAGGCAAGTTCTTCACGCTTGGTGCCGACCGCCTGCCTGGCGGACGCGGCCATGGCGAGCCGATACGTCTGATGGTGGAAATGGACGAAGCACAGGACGTGGTCAACGCCTTCGTTCACAAACCTGGCCGAAACCTGCTCCTGGCAACCACCGAAGCGCGTGGTTTTGTCGTCAGCGAGGACGACGTCGTTGCCAACACGCGCAAGGGCAAGCAGGTTCTCAACCTCAGCGCTCCGGCGGAAGCCTCGATCTGTGTCGAGGCATCGGGTGACCAGGTGGCCATCATCGGTGAAAACCGGAAACTGCTGGTATTCCCGATGGCACAGATCCCGCAAATGGGTCGCGGCCGCGGCGTCCGCCTGCAGCGCTACCGGGACGGCAACATCTCGGACATTCGGGTCTTCAAGGGCGAAGACGGCCTGACCTGGACCGACAGTTCCGGCCGCAGTTTTACCCGGACAATGGAAGAGCTTGCGGACTGGCGCGGCGAACGCGGTCAGGCCGGTCGCCTGCCGCCCACGGGCTTCCCCCGGTCGAACAAGTTCGGGCCGAGCAAGCTTTAAGGCAAAGCCCCCGGTCGTTTTCCGATCGGGCTAAACCATACTGGCGGCGCAAAGCTGCCGCCAGTGACCAGGTGTCATCCCGAATGTGCGCTTGAAGTGACGTGTCAGATGACTTTGATCCGCAAAGCCGCTGGCAAAGGCCGCGTCGGCAAGTGACGCTCCCTGATGCAGCTCGGTCTTGGCCTTCTCAAGACGCCGCATGACGAGATACCGGTGCGGGCTCGTTCCAAAGACCTTTCGAAACTGCCGCGACAAGGAAAACCTGTCCATCTGCGCCAGGTCCTCCAGTTCCTCCATGGCTATACGGTCTGCACAGCCCTCCCTCAGGTACTCGGCGCAGGCCTTGAGGGACGGCCAGTTCAATGAGGAGACACCCGCCATGCGGTCATCGGCATGACGAGCCAGGCAAGCTGCCAGATCCGCAATCAGGCAGTCGCGCCGGAAAGGACCCATTTCGTGATCGATATCGGTCAGGGCGTCCGCCAGATCTTTCCTGAAGCCTGCGTCGGAGATGACGGGTGAGCCGATAAACGGCAGGCGCGCGTTGCCCGAGGCAGCCAGGGCTTCACAAATCAGCTCCGGCGGAATGTAGATCATGCGGTAGCGGAGCCCGCGTTCAGTCCCTGCACCACCATCATGCAGCTCGTCCGGATGAATGACGATCACCTGCCCCGGCAGCGAAGCACGTCTCTCACCGCGATAACTGAAGGTCTGTACGCCACTCATGGTCAAACCGATGGCGTAGGTGTCGTGCCGGTGAGGTGTAAAGCCGTTGCCGTGAAACCGGGCGTCAATGCGCTCGATCCCTTCTTCCGGTGGCGCTACCTGGATCCTGTCCGCTTCCACTTCGCACAAACGTTCAAGACGACTCGGCTTCGGCTCCGCTAGTTCCTTGCTTTCGCCTTCAAGATGAAATCCCCGCGTGGAGTTGAAAGTCATGTTCGAAACCAAGTTCGTCGTTGTTGTCCGAGAAGATCTCGCTGTCTGGCAGAAGCTGAATGTGACTGCTTTCCTGTCAACCGGCGTTGCTGCTGCAAAGCCCGGCATAATCGGCGAACCCTATAGCGATGCGGCGACCAATGTCTATCACCCGATGAGTGTCCAGCCGATCATCGTCCTGAGTGCCGACGCAGAAACACTCGGCAAGATCCACAAGCGGACGCTGGACCGTTCGGTTCCGGCAAGTCTTTACATCGAGGAAATGTTCACCACGGGCCATGACAGTGCGAACCGGGAGGTCTTTTCGCGCTTTGGCCCGGATGATGCGAAAGTGGTCGGCATTGCCTTTCATGCGGACAAGAAGGTCGCAGACAAAATTTCCAAGGGCGCGAAGATGCATGCCTGAACAACTCCAGACTTTACTGGCCTCGAAAATTACCCCCCTCCCGCCTTCTTCAAAAGTCGGATCAATCTTCACTCGACTGCGCATGTCTTTTCCGGGCACTGTGGGGCAAAGAAAACCCGGGAGGACTTATGATAGGGGCGTTCACGTTCAACACCAGTCAGCGCATCGTCTTCGAAAATGGAGCCGCTGCGAACCTGGCAAACCACGCGGCTTCCTTTCTGGGGCCGCGCCCCTTTCTGGTAACGGATCCCGGCATTGTTTCCCTCGGCCTGCAGGCGTCCTGCGAGGCATCCCTGGTCGGAGCGGGGCATGACATCGCCCGGTTCAGTGACGTCGTCGCCGATCCGCCGCGGTCCCTGGTCGATGCCGCCGTGGACGCGGCTCGCTCGCACGGCGCAACGTCGATCATCGGATACGGCGGAGGTTCCTCCCTGGATGTCGCAAAGCTTGTCGCGCTGCTGCTGGGCAGCAACGAGGACCTGGACGAAGCCTGGGGCATAGGAAACGCCAAGGGGCCACGGCTGCCGCTCATCCTCGTTCCGACCACAGCAGGAACCGGCTCCGAGGTCACTCCGATCTCGATCATTACAGTGGGGGATGAGGAAAAGCGCGGCGTCGTGTCTCCCTTCCTTCTTCCCGATCTTGCGATCCTCGACCCGCTGCTCACACTTGGCCTGCCAGGCCCTGTCACTGCGGCAACGGGGATAGATGCCATGGTCCACGCGATCGAGGGATACGCCTCGAAATCCGTGAACAACAACCCCGTCTCCCGAACGCTTGCCGTTGAAGCCTTGAAACTGCTTGGCGCCAACATTGAAAAGGCCGTGTTCACACCGGACGACAGGGACGCACGTGGCGCGATGTTGCTCGGCTCCATGCTTGCCGGCATGGCCTTTGCCAATTCACCGGTGGCCGCGGTTCATGCGCTTGCCTATCCCATCGGCGGCACGTTTCACGTCCCTCACGGGCTATCCAACGCGCTGGTTCTGCCACATGTCCTGAAGTTCAATAACGCTGTTGCTTCAGAAACCTATGCCGAGATTGCGCCAATTGTTTTCCCAGGACTTGCCGAGGTAAACGATGCCAGGGCGCGCTCTGACCTGTTTGCAGATAACCTGGCAGACCTGGCTGCAAAACTGGGCCTTCAAACACGCCTGCGCGATGTCGGAATCAGCGAGACTGATCTGCCCAAAATGGCGAGCGACGCCATGAAGCAAACCCGCCTGCTGGTCAACAACCCGCGGGAGCTTGGCGAAACGGACGCGCTTGAAATCTACAGGGCGGCGCTATGAACATCACAGCTCATCCACAAGCGGCGAGGCCGGAACCTTTAAACAGGTTCGAATTCAAAGCTTTTCAACATATCCCCACAAGGTGGATGGATGTGGACATCTACGGGCACGTCAACAACGTTCAGTATTTGAGCTTTTTCGATACGGCTGTTAACAGCTGGTACGTTGATAAGAAACTGCTCGACCCGCTAAAGAGCCCCGAGATCTTTCTGGTGGTGGAAACCGGCTGCCATTACTTCGCCGAACTAACCTTTCCCGCCATCATATCCGCAGGACTGAAGGTTGAAAAACTTGGCTCAACTTCTGTAATTTTCAGGGTTGGATTGTTTGCCGGCGAAAGCGAGACGACAGCAGCTCACGGCCGCTTTGTCCATGTCCACGTGGCCCGTGAAACTCGCAGACCCTGCCCTATTCCCGACTGGAAACGGGGAATCCTGGAAGGTTTGACGGCTTAGATACCGGACAAGTCCGTCGAGACGGTTACACTGCGAATGCTCACAGGCAATCCACGGGAAAAGTCCGGGATGGGCGTTTCCACTACCCACAGGCACTGCACAGCTCTTCCACACGTTATGCGCAAGCTTTCAACAGGTTACGCACAGTCATGGAATTGTCACGCAGCGACGCTGTGGATAGCGAAAATCAGCTGAAGTTCTTCATCAAGCGGGACTTTTCGCGCTGCCAATCGCGTTTCTTCTCAGTCTCGCGCTTGTCATGCAGCTTTTTACCCCGGGCAAGGGCCAATTCCAGCTTTGCCCGGCCCTGCTCATTGAAATAGAGCTTGAGTGGGACAATCGTCTTGCCGTCCTTCTGGACGGCACCAGCCAACTTGCCGATCTCGCGCTTGTGCAACAGCAATTTTCGCGGACGGCGGGGTTCGTGATTGAACCGATTGGCCTGCAGGTATTCCGGAATATAGACGTTGTAGATCCAGATCTCGCCCTTATGTTCGGCGGCGTAGGATTCTGCAATATTCGCCTTGCCGTTGCGCAGCGATTTGACCTCGGTGCCCTTCAACTCGATACCTGCTTCCAGCGTATCTTCGATTTCGAAATTGAACCGGGCTTTCCGGTTGTCGGAAATGATTGTCCGCCCCGGATCGCCCCCTTTTCTCGGAGCCATTTTTTTCCTTCCGGCGCCAGCGCCTTGAAGTTCGGTTCGTCTCGAAAGGGCAAACAATCGAGACGAACGTCAGTTCCCGGCAGCCAGTGCCATTCCTTTTCCGGTCAGTTGATCAGCCCTGCGTGTGCCATTGCAGCTCGGATCTCGGCTTGTGCTTCTTCCGTCACCGGCAGAAGAGGCAGCCGCAACTCTTCGTCCACCTTGCCAAGCAGGGAAAGCGCATATTTTGCACCGCCCGGGCTCGGTTCCAGGAACATGGCCCGGTGTAGCGGCGCGAGGCGGTCCTGATATTCCAGCGCCTTCTTGTAGTCACCAGCAAGCGTGGCAGCCTGGAACTCGGCACACAGGCGCGGTGCCACGTTTGCGGTTACCGAAATGCACCCGACACCGCCGTGAGCATTGAAAGCAAGTGCGGAGATATCTTCACCGGACAGCTGGACGAAATCCGGTCCACACAGATGGCGCTGACGGCTGGCCTTTGCCATGTCAGCCGTTGCATCCTTGACACCCTTGATGTTCTCGCAGGTTTCAAACAGCTCTGCCATCGTTTCCGGCAGCATGTCGACAATCGACCGGCCAGGAATGTTGTAGATGAAGATCGGGATGCCAACGGCATCGTTGACGGCCTTGAAATGGGCCTTCATGCCAGCCTGGTTCGGCTTGTTGTAGTAAGGCGTCACGACCAGCAGCGCATTGGCACCGGCCTTTTCGGCGTGTTGCGCGAAGTCGATTGCTTCGATCGTATTGTTGGAACCTGCGCCCGCCATGACGGGAACGCGGCCCGCGGCCGCTTCTACACACAGTTCGACAACGCGCTTGTGTTCATCATGGGTCAGCGTCGGGCTTTCGCCGGTCGTGCCCACTGGCACGAGACCGGAGGAACCTTCAGCGATCTGCCAGTCCACGAACTCCTGAAACCGTTTCTCATCGAGCGCTCCGTCCTTAAACGGGGTAATCAGCGCTGGAATTGAACCTTTAAACATCTCGGTTTCCTCTTGGATGACTGTCGTGGTTCCGACGGGCGGAAGGGCATCTGTTTCAGATGGAGGCGCAACATACTCATCTGCCGAACAAGGAGCAATGGTTCCAATGCTATAGAACTGCTGCTTTTCGACTTTTCTTGCCTTAACTGCGCTCTTCCAGCGACACCTGGCCTCATCTTTTCAATGCCTGATACGAAGTCTTCCTATTGGCACCCGCCCGCAATCCACTCTATCTTTGAAAAAAACAACTTTTGGATGGAAACGTTACGGGAGACACCCATGACTTCTGCGCCGCAAGAAGCGCTTGTCAGCTCCAGCACCGCCCCGATGCCGCCAGTAGTAGACTTTACCTGGAAGAGCCCGGATGGCCTTACTTTGTCAGGCTGCGAGTGGCCGTCTGCCAAACCGGCATCAGACGAGGCAGCGTCCCCAATTCCCGTTCTCTGCCTGCCGGGACTTTCCAGAAATACGCGAGATTTCAATGAGATCGCGCGTTTCCTTCAAACTTGCGGCCACAGGGTCATCGCCCTCGACTACAGGGGACGAGGCAAGAGCGACTGGGATCCCGATTGGCGCAATTACGCCTTGACCGTTGAAGACAAGGACATCGATGCTGCCATTACAGAACTTGGACTGGACCGTTTTGCCGTTCTTGGAACTTCACGGGGTGGCTTGCATGCCCTGGCAATGGGCTTACGTTATCCCGCATCCCGAATGGCGGCCGTGATCTTCAATGACATTGGTCCGCATATCGAGATGCGCGCGATCCACCGGATCGCCGCAACACTCGGCCACCACATGAAATGCGCCTCCCATGAAGACGTCGCAGCCAACCTGGAACACACGCTCGGATATCAATTCCCTGCCTTCGGAAAGGCTGACTGGCTCAAGCTGGCCGGCCAGCTTTCGAGCGAGCAGGACGGACATGTGATGATGGACTACGACCCCGCCCTCGCCCATCAATTGGCAAGTCTCGATGATGCCACGCCCACACCCGACCTCTGGCCTCTTTACGAAAAGCTGACCGACAGACCGGTTCTGGTGCTTCGCGGCGAACATTCGGATCTGCTGAGCCCGGAAACATGTCAGCGGATGACGGACAACCACCCGAACGCCACAGCAAAAACCATTCCCGGCCAAGGGCATGCCCCTGTCCTGTGGGATGGTGAGACGCACAAGACGATTTCGGATTTTCTGAAAAGCGTTTGAATCTGGCGGCCACCTGGCCTTGTTCCGCTTAGCTCTTCTGAGCTTCTGAGCTGCTGAGCTGCTGAGCTGCTGAGCTGCTGAGCTGCTGAGCTGCTGAGCTGATGCGACACTCTGTACGTCGCATTTTACAGTTCTTTTTGCCAGACAAGACAAAAGAAAACCCGGCGTTTCCGCCGGGTTTCCCATCAAACCTCGAGTGAGGATTGATTAGAAGGTGCGCTGCATACGAACACCGAAGAGGAGTTCGTCAACGTCAGATGCGTTGTCCGGGTCGGTGTTGGCGTAACCAACGTCAGCACCCATTACGAAGCCAGAGACCGGCTCCCACTGTACGGAACCGTCGATTGCCCAACGGGACAGGTCGGTTGCGCCGTTCGGCTGATCGATGTCCATGTAAGAACCGTCGAGAGCAAGACCGATCGTGGAAGTTGCCTGGATGTAAGCACCAGCCGACAGGGAGTAGCCGGTGGAGGTGCCGCTGGTCGGGCCGTAATCGGAGACTGCTACGCCGCCAACGGTGCTGCCTGCGCCGATGTAGGACAGAGCGCCGTCTGCGTAGAAGCCCTGGAAGAAGATGTTGGAGCCCGGGGAAGCCATCGGGATGTTGACAGCAACACCACCGCCGATTGCCCAACCGAAGGAATCGTCAGCACCGTTGTTGGTTGCGCCGGTCTGGTGTGCGTTTGCACGATCCGGGTAAACCTGGTGCAGAGCACCGGACAGCTGTGCAGAACCCCAGCCCTGGGAAACGCCGAGAGCAGCGACCAGGTCCGGTGCACGAGTGCCGCCGTAGGTGCCAACTTCACGATGCGAACGATCTTCCAGAGCGATCGTAGCGGAGAAGCCGTTGCCGAAAGCTGCGGTGTAAGCGATCTGGTTGACCGTCTGGTCGGACCAGTTACGGCTAACAACACCCATGAAGGTCTGACCGGTGAAGATGTCGAAGTTCGAGGTCAGAAGACCTGCGGTCAGGCCGCCCCACTGGATGTAGGCGTTATCGAGGCTGGCAGAGTTAACTGCGTTCGTAACGGTCGAGTACATGGAGACGTATGCACGCAGGGTACCGAATTCGGTTGCAGTGCGAGCGTCCAGGTACAGGTAGCCGCGAGACAGCCAGGAGTAGCCGTCAGAATCACGGTTGCCCCAAGCGCCGTTGTCCAGCGTGTTGTTGACGATTACCTGGGTACGAACACGGCCGCCAACGCGGAGGCAGGTTTCGGTGCCCGGGATGTAGTAGAAGCGTGCGCCGTAAGCGTCACAGACGCGAACGTAATCAACCGGCTCCGGAGCAACCGGAAGATCGGCTGCCTGTGCGGTGGTGGCAGCAGCAGCAGCTGCAGCGCCGAGCATCAAGCTCTTGAGTTTCATATCTGACCTCCAATCAGTCATTTCAATTGGCACCAAAGAAAAGCGCCATTGTCCCCGCGAATTGTTTCTGAGTTTGCCACCGACCGGAGGTTGGACGTCCGAGGCAGACAAATCAGTGCGGCTCGAAGCCGCTCGCAAGGATGACCATACGCATCCAATTTCCCGGTTCAATACAGAATACGGTTTGCACCTACCGCAGCGGCTGTTTTCAAAAACCGGTGTTGCGCGAATGTCACAAAATCAGATCGGAAATTTAGAAACTGTTAGGAAACTCGGCAAAATCGCCGGTTTGACCGGTACTTGACCGGGAGGCTAGAGGCCTCGCCCCATGCGGATTCTCGGGGAATCAAAATGGGGACGGCCCGGCAGATTGAAGCCTGCCGGGCCGCGTGACTGACTGGAGTTCAGAGGATCACAGCCAGAAATCTAATCAGATGATTAGAAAGTGCGCTGCATACGAACACCGAAGAGGAGTTCGTCAACGTCAGATGCGTTGTCCGGGTCGGTGTTGGCGTAACCAACGTCAGCACCCATTACGAAGCCAGAGACCGGCTCCCACTGTACGGAACCGTCGATTGCCCAACGGGACAGGTCGGTTGCGCCGTTCGGCTGATCGATGTCCATGTAAGAACCGTCGAGAGCAAGACCGATCGTGGAAGTTGCCTGGATGTAAGCACCAGCCGACAGGGAGTAGCCGGTGGAGGTGCCGCTGGTCGGGCCGTAATCGGAGACTGCTACGCCGCCAACGGTGCTGCCTGCGCCGATGTAGGACAGAGCGCCGTCTGCGTAGAAGCCCTGGAAGAAGATGTTGGAGCCCGGGGAAGCCATCGGGATGTTGACAGCAACACCACCGCCGATTGCCCAACCGAGGGAATCGTCAGCACCGTTGTTGGTTGCGCCGGTCTGGTGTGCGTTTGCACGATCCGGGTAAACCTGGTGCAGAGCACCGGACAGCTGTGCAGAACCCCAGCCCTGGGAAACGCCGAGAGCAGCGACCAGGTCCGGTGCACGAGTGCCGCCGTAGGTGCCAACTTCACGATGCGAACGATCTTCCAGAGCGATCGTAGCGGAGAAGCCGTTGCCGAAAGCTGCGGTGTAAGCGATCTGGTTGACCGTCTGGTCGGACCAGTTACGGCTAACAACACCCATGAAGGTCTGACCGGTGAAGATGTCGAAGTTCGAGGTCAGAAGACCTGCGGTCAGGCCGCCCCACTGGATGTAGGCGTTATCGAGGCTGGCAGAGTTCGCACCGTTAGTGACGGTGGAGTACATGGAGACGTATGCACGCAGGGTACCGAATTCGGTTGCAGTGCGAGCGTCCAGGTACAGGTAGCCGCGAGACAGCCAGGAGTAGCCGTCAGAATCACGGTTGCCCCAAGCGCCGTTGTCCAGCGTGTTGTTGACGATTACCTGGGTACGAACACGGCCGCCAACGCGGAGGCAGGTTTCGGTGCCCGGGATGTAGTAGAAGCGTGCGCCGTAAGCGTCACAGACGCGAACGTAATCAACCGGCTCCGGAGCAACCGGAAGATCGGCTGCCTGTGCGGTGGTGGCAGCAGCAGCAGCTGCAGCGCCGAGCATCAAGCTCTTGAGTTTCATATCTGACCTCCAAAAGTCAATTTTCATTGGAACCGAACCTGACCCTCAAGGACCTGGCGGGCTCCATCCCCGCGATTTCGTACAAAAACAATTCAGTCGAAAAAGTCCGAACTATTTTTTCTGGCGATTACTCGCCGTCGCAGGGCTTAAGAACCAAACTCGAGTTGGCACAGCAAGTCCAAACTGCTGACTGGCAGCACTGTCAGGCAGCTGTGTGTTTTTTCTGCAACATGCTGTTTTGCAACCAGTTTTCCATTACCCAAGGGAACCATCAAACAAAAATTCGCGGAAAATCCCGGGAAAATCACTATTTCGCGATGAGACACCCCAACCCCATCCCTCCGAAACACAACACAGAAAAACAAAGAACTTCTATCTAAAAAGATAATACTCAATCAAAAAATAGATCATACTTCTAAAATAGAATATACATGTCTTTCTTATTTAAGATATTTTCTTAATTTATACTTTATTAACACCTGAAAACAAGTTCAATGGAGAATTTGAACACCCTTCCCTTAAGGAAAATACGACACCACTCAGACGAGTAGAGAAAATCCGCTAAAACCTCGCCAAGGTAGGTGTTTCTTGTCTTCCACATACTTTGTCGCGGGATTCGATGCTGAAAGATTCGCCCCACGGCGATGAAAACCGCATGTTTTTCGGAAGATTCGCTCATTCCATGCGAACTCTCGCAAAACAAGCGGATGCGCAGGCGGGGCGTGTCGATCCGCATCTTTGATGCAGACCGGTCGGCAGGCCTTTATGTGATGCCGACAATGAAAGGGTTCGATTTGGAGCGCTGTTGTGCGATTAGCGCAAGAGTACCGTTATTCCTGCACTGTTGCCGTTGGCATCGAGCACCGTCACATCCGCAAAACCAGGCGTGTCCGGCTGCCAGACAAGTTGCCTTTCCCGCTGCCCTGTGTGGAGGGGGCGTCCGTTGACAAGGAAGGAGAACGGCCCTGCACCGCCCTTGAACTTGACGACCAGAGGCTGCGCCGACTGTTCCAACGAACTGTCCCGTGCGAACCCAAGATCCAGCTCGGCTCCGTCCGGCGGATAGGATATCTGCAAGGTGTCACCCGTGCGAACCGTGCCGCGGTTTTGTGGCAAGCGGGCAAAGCGAAGCGGTTCGGGAACCTGTTGCCCGGCGACACTCATGGCTTCCGCCGGACCGTCCGGAAGCGGAACCCTGTCGGGTCCCAGTATCTGAAACGCCTCGAAGAGAATAGGTACGGCGACCGAAGCTCCCGTCGCCCCGGGCACTGGCGTGCCATCCGGGCGCCCCGACCAGATCGCCACCACATGATGACCGTCATAACCGACAGCCCAAGCGTCACGATAGCCGTAGGCTGTGCCCGTCTTGTAGGCGACGTGGTGTGTTTCTGCACTTTGCGGCTGCGGCAATCCGGAAAGAATATCGCCCACCATCCAGGAGGCCTTTTCCGAAAGGACACGGGCTGAAGACACCGGCGCCGTACCCTCTTCGCAGTCTTTGCGGCACACGGACAGGGCTACCGGTTCGCCACCTCGAGCCATTGCGGCGTAGGCCTGGGTCAGGTCCCGCAAGGTCATGCCGAGACCGCCAAGGCTGATGGCAAGCCCCGGTGCGATGCCTTTCTCCATGACGGGATTGGCACCGGCACGTTTCAGTCGGGCAATCAGCCGTGCCGGCCCGACCGCTTCCAGCAACTTCACGGCCGGTGTATTGAGCGACAACTGAAGGGCTTCGCGCAGGGTGACCGTGCCCTGGTAGGACTGGTCGAAGTTCGTCGGCTGGTAGCCACCAATGTTGGTCGCCCGGTCTTCAATGAAACTTTCCGGCAGACCGACACCTTCTTCAAAGGCAAGGCCATAGATGAACGGCTTCAGCGTTGATCCGGGCGAACGTGTGGCGCGGGTCATGTCGACATGCCCCTGGCGGCGCGTGTCCAGAAGGTTCGGCGCGCCAACGCTTGCCAGAATTTCTCCGCTCTGGTGATCGGCGACCAGAATGGCCAGGGAAACTGGCGATGGCATCGTCTCGCTCTTCCGTCTCGCCAGGGATTCGATCGCACGCTGAAGCTCAAGGTCGATCGTCAGCCGGTGGACAGGCAAGAGAGGCGCATCGGCACGCGCCTGCCGGCTTTCGTGCGGCGCCAGGAATGGCATTGCATAACGTATCGTCCGGACCGGTTCATTCGCAGCCGACGCCGCATCCTCTTTGCCGAGGACACCAGCCACTGCTGCGCGGTGCAAGACACGGTTGCGGGCCTTGCGCGCCTGCTCTGGAAAACGGTCCGGCCGCCGCGCCTCCGGGCTTTGCGGCAATGCCACCAGCAGCGCAGCTTCCGCCGGCGTGAGACGCCCAGGTTCCTTGCCGAACCAGGTAAGGCTTGCCGCCCGAACCCCCTCCAGGTTGCCGCCAAACGGCGCCCTGAGAGCATAAAGCCGCAAGATATCTTCTTTCGAAAACTCCGCTTCCAGCTGAACGGCCCTGAGTAGCTGCTCGTATTTACGCTCAAGCGACTTCGTCGGCTGCTCTTCCAGCAACCGCGCAACCTGCATGGTCAGCGTAGAACCGCCGGAAACTATGCGGCCGTTCCTGAGACTTTGCAGGGCAGAGCGAGCAAGCGCCAGCGCGTCAAACCCGCCGTGTTCGTAAAACCGCTTGTCCTCGAACGCCAGCAGCATCCGGAAATAAAGCGGATCTATTTCTGGCAATTCCACCGGCAAGCGCCATTTGTCGTCCTGGCTGGTGAAAGCCCGCAGAAGGCGGTCGTTCCGGTCCAGAACGACGACAGACAGAGGCAGGTCGCCGACACGGGGCGGCGCGGACAGCGACGCATAGTCATGCCCGACCTTTGTAATCAGGCAGACAGACAGCGCGGCGGCACCAAGACCGGCGGCAGCGAACCACCGCCGGATCATGAGCCAATTCCGCCGCGCCAACGTTTTCATCGTACGGTCGCCTTACCGTGTCGGGCCGAGAACAACCAACCTGCCGGTTGCCGTGATGGCGCGACGGTCCGGACGATACATATCCTCTACCGACGCCGGCGGGTGCGAATAGTCGCCCGGGGTTGCAGCCCTTGCAAGATAGGCAAAGGTCAGTTCCTTGCTGCTCCAACGGGTCTGGTCCACGGCCACTTCGAAACGGTCCCTGTAGAACGCCGAATATTCCGGCTGATCAACCGTATCGAGGAACGACAGGCCACCGATATCGCCGGAACGCACAAGCCGCGGATTGTCGATCACCAGGCCGGCAGGCAGGCGGTCAACGACCATCAACCGGCCCGGATGATCCGTCAGGGCCCGTACTGTGACGACCACAGCAAGCCGGGTGTTGACCGGAACCGCGGCCGGATCGATCGGATTGCCGTCAAGGTCGTAGACCGTGCGTTCAACCGCATAGTCCTTGCCACCTGCGGGCTCGGGAACCAGCGGCTGGCCCGCCACCGAAACAAGAAGCTCCGTTCCAGCGTCACCGTTGTTCTTCACCTCCACCGGGAAGTCGGCAACCTCGCGGCCAGCCAGCGACCAGGCGAGCCGTCCGGGCGTTACTTCACCACGAACGGAGATCCGGGCGTCTTGCGCGGATTCGTTGAGCGCATTCGCTGCCAGGAGCATCCAGGCCATATCCTGTGTCGACCGGTATGGCTTGTTGGCCTGGGCAGTTTTCAGGAAGTCGATGGCTTCCGTCTTCAGACTGTCTTCCATGGACGCCGAAACGACATAGTCCGTCACGCCCGCGCTGTCGCGCAGGACGGAGCCGTAGTCGTCGCGATAGTACTTCGGAGCCTCCTTCGGCAGAGCGGCAAGAGCCGCCCGGAAACCGGTGGCCGCCCGGTCACGCTCGCCATAAAGGGCAAGCCCGGCAGCAACCTGTGCCTTGGCAAGCGGTGTTGCGAAGTTCTGCAGCTTGGCATCCAGGTAGTAGCGAAGATCGCCCATGGAGGCGCGGCCGTTGCGGGCCAGCACGTAGAGCGCATAGGCGATGTCTTCGCCGCCATCCTGGAAGTCGGAGGAATAGGCCAACCTGTTTTCCAGATTGTCCAGTGCCGAAGTGAACGCAAGATCAGGCACCAGATATCCCTTTTCGCGTGCACGGGTCAGGAAGTCGGTGACATAGGCATCCAACCAGGTATCACCGCCGCCATAGCTGTTCCAGAGACCGAAATCGCCGGAAGAGGACTGGTTCGACAGGATCTTGGCAATGGCCTTGACCACCCGTTCCCGAATGGCACTATCGCCACCAAGCCCCGCAGCCTCGGCAACTTCACTGAGGTAAAGCAGCGGCAAGGCACGACTGGTCGTCTGCTCGGTGCAGCCATAAGGATAGCGGTCAAGTGCCGCCAGCAGGCCGGCGACATCGATGCTTGCTGCACCACCGGCAGACAAGGTGATGTCAACCGTATCCGCCCGCAGGCCGTCGAAGGTGTCCGCATCCAGCGAGAGGCTGTCTCCGGATGCCAGTGAGAAGCTGGACTGACGGACAACTTCAGGCTGGGTATCTTCAACCTCGAGGCTGAAACGCTTGACGAAAACTTCGCCCTGCGGCCCGGTCAGCGACGCCACGACTTCCGACTTCGTCAGCATGTCTTCTGCCGAAACCGAAAGCAGCACCAGGGCTTTCTTGCCGTTTTCCAGATCCAGCGTACGCGACTGATCCGTGCTGCCGCCTTCCAGTCGAAGGCCGTCAGCGACCGAGACTTCGAGCGCATAAGAACCGGAAGGGCCATCGACGTTGTCGATTTCCAGGGAAATTCGCGACTGGTCTCCCGGTGCAAGGAAGGCGGGTGCGCTTGCCGTCATCACGACTGGTGAACGCACTTCCACTTCCTGGTCGGCATGACCGACGCCATCCTTTGTCCAGGCAACCACCATCAGTTTGACGGCGCCGTTGAAGGCCGGGATATCGAAGGAGACAGTTGCTTCGCCAGTATCGCCCACGGTTACAAGTCCCGAGAACAGGGCAAGCGGTTCTTCATCCGGCGGAGGTGCATCGAGCCGCATGCCTGCGGCATCTCCTCCGGAACGGACGCGCCCGCGGGTTCCAGCCATCCGGTCGATCAACTGGCCGTAAAGATCACGGAAGTCGGTGCCGAGACGCCGCTGGCCGAAGTACCATTTCTCCGGATCCGGTGTCTTGAAGCCGGTCAGGTTCAAAATGCCGACGTCAACCGCGGCAATCGTCAGATACGCCTGGTCTCCTGCTTTCAGGTTCGCGAGTTTCACCGGAACGTCCAGTGTCGTCTCGGGCAGGATCCGGTCAGGCGCAGACAACTGCACGTCAAGCGCCCGGTCACCCGGGTCGACCTGCAGCCAGGACAGACCGACTGCCCGTGACGGCATTCGCTTCTGGTCCAGGTCCATCGGTCGGTAGAGGCTGGCCGTGATATAGGCCCCTGCCCCCCAATCGTCGCTGACAGGAATCTCGACCTCGGTTTCCTCGGCAGTCACTTCAACGGTCTTGCTGGCCAGCAATCCGCCGGAAACAACATTGACCACGGCAATACCGGCTATCTGCGGCTTGAGGCGCAGCTTGGCGGTGTCGCCGGGCCGGTAGCTGGTCTTGTCGAGGCCAACGTCCAGATAATCAGGCGTATCGGAGGAGGCATCGGCAGAATACCAGCCGGCATTGAAGGTGACCCGCGTCGAGGTCTGCAGCGTTCCGCTGCCTTCAACGTCGAGACGGTACTCACCCCATTCGACCGGAAGGGAAAGCTGTGCCGGCTGTCCGGCGGTCACCTGCACGGTGCCGGTGGCAACACGGCGGGTGGTGGTGATCGGCTCATAGGACCAGTTGCCGTCATAGCGGTACCATTGATACCGGCGATCGACCTTGGACAGGGTCCAGCCGATGTCCGTTCCGTCGACTTCCTTGCCGTCTTCATCGATGACGATTACGGAGAAATCGGCCGGACCGCCTTCATCGACACCGCCGTCGAAGGCGGGTTTCACGCCAATGCGTGGTCCGTCGATGGCAACAGGCAGGTCCATGTCCCGTTCAACGTAGCGGCCCCCCGCCTCCACCAGGCGTGCGATCAGCTCGCCAGTATAAAGCATGGTCGTCTCGGGAAGTTCGGGCATGAAGACGTCGAAGGTAAGCTTGCCATCTTCATCGGTCTTCAGGCCCGACGACAGGGAGCCACGCTGTGTATAGGCATCCGCATCGGCAATGCCGAACTGATAGCCTGGGTGGGCTTCAAGCGTGCGGATGGGCCGCACGATGACATCACCTTCCAGCGTCTGGCCGCTGGCCGGAGAGCCGTAGAGATACTTGGCGTCCAGCGATACTGCTGTCGGTCCGGTACGGTTGAAGGCCTTTGCATCTGTTTCAAGTTCGAAATCGACTCGCTCGGGCTGATAATCTTCCACCAGGAAGGTCTGCTCGGTGAGCGCCCTGCCCTTCGGATCGGCAAAAACCTGCCAGGACCAGATACCCTGCTGAGCCGACGCTGCCAGCGTCACATCCTGAAGGTGGCCACCAAGCCCGCCGTCGTTCACGGTAAAGCGGGCGTGCTCCACACCGTCAGGCCGGTTGAAGATGAAGGTGAGCGGAAAGTCTTCCTGAGCGGTTGCGCTTGCATTGCGCAGCAGAGCCTGTGCGTGAACGGTTTCGCCAGCCTTGTAGATACCACGATCGGTCCAGGCAAAAACGTCTAGCGGTCCCGGTGCTGCACGTCCTTCAACACCACGGTCGGACAGATCGAACGCCGGTTTGCGCAGGTCGAGGAAGGAATAGTCGCCCTCGGACGTTTCAGCCACGAGAATACCGGGGGCCTGACCGCCTCTGCCACGGGTGAGGCCGACGGCAAATTCCGCAAAGCCTTCCGCGTTACTGACAGCTTCACCGAGAATGTCATTGTTGACGGCCAACAGGCGTACGGTCACGCCCTCCAGTGCCTCAGCGCTTGTGAGAGACCGGATATTGGCGGCAATGCCGTTATCGCCTGAAAGGGCCGTCAGGCCCAGATCGGACACCAGGAACCATTGCGTTGCCAGCGTGCCCCAGCGGTTCTTCTGATCGAGCTTGGACCGTGCAGTCATGGCATAGACGCCCGGTTTCAGCTCGATGCCGGTTTCCGAAATCGGTATGGCGGTCGTGATGTCCTGGTTCAGGTCGTTGCCGGTCTCGACGATTCCGGACCAGACCTTCTGACCCAGTTCGTCCTCGATCTGGTCTGCCCGCCAACTGTCGAGCTGCCGCAGGAAGCGGTTGTCACGCAGAATGTCGGCGATGGAGCGGTTGCCGATGCGGTAGATCGAGGTCTCGACTTCGGAGGTGTTCACGGAAACGATCGGAATGGTGGGGTCGCCACCAGCAGGAAGAACGTAGGAACGGCTCAAAAAGCTGACGGAAGGAGACCGGTCCTTCACATAGACAGTCAGGTCCGCGGTCTTTTCCAGCTTCTCGCCATCGGCTGCCGGCAAGCCGCTGCGTGCGGTGATCTGATAGCGGCCGCCATGCTTGAGACCGTCCGCACAGATTTGGCTGCCTTCCGCCTCGATCGCGAAAGTACCCTCGCCGCTTACGCTGACATAAGGGCTCATGTCTTCGCCAAGCGGCAGTTTTTGCGAGAAGACCAGACAGATCCGTGGCGACGCGCTGTCGGAATCGACTTCGTGATCAACGATCCGGAAGCCGTGCTCGGCAACCAGATCCGCGTATTGCCGACGGACGCTGGAATTTTCCTCGACCGCCAACGATGCCCGCAAGGCCTTGATCGCGGTCTTGTATTCGCTGCTGCGGGTCATCGCGCGGCCCACAAGTTCAAGCGCCAAGGCACGCTCAGGTGCGCTGACCGACCGCAGATAGGCATTGATCGAAGCTGATATCGCGTTCTTGCGCTTGGTTTCCCTGTCCTGCCAGTTGTCTGGATCCTGCAGCAGCAGGGCGGTGGTGAGCTGGGTCCAGGCATCAAATTCTCCCGGTTCCAGCTTGATCAGCTGCAGGAAGTCGGCTTCTGCAAGTGCGCCGTTACGCTCGCCGAGTGCGTCCTGACCGTTCCGGCGCAGCTGATCCGCAGTCTGCCCGTTCGGGCGCACCGAATTTGCAATGCTGAGGGAATAGGTCTGTGCGCTTTCCAGCTGGGATTTGGGAATAAAAACCAGCTCTGCCTTTCGGTCTGCGCTCTGGTCGGCGCGTGGCGCCTTGACTTCAACGACCCGTCCGGCGATCGCACCGGCAAAACTCTGCAGTTCGCCATAGTCGGTCTTCAGGAAACACCAGCCCGCAGAGGTGTTGAAGGTGAAGGCGCGGCACTGATTGTCGCTGAGGCAGACGGATTTGCACCCGTCCAGATCCACGTCTTTCACGGTGCGATAGTCACCACCGAAGAAATCCGCATCATCGATGGTGACAATACGCCGGTCCTGCGCGACTGCTGCGGTGGCCATGACACCGGCGAAACCGGCGCTTGCCACAAGAAGCAGCGTGCTTTTGGCAACCTTCTTGAAACGATGCTTGAAATTGAGGGAAAGCTTTTGGGAAACAAACGAAAAAACGAACATGGCCAATCCTCCGGGGCCTATAATTTCCCCTATCAAGTCACTGGATCGTGACAAGGACAAGGCAAAATAGTTTTTAGAGTGAACTCTCCTGACACAAGGGCGTGGTCTCGCAAATGCAGACGAGATGGTCTGAGAGCTCAGCCGATCCTGCTGACCAGTTCCTCGATCAGCAACGCAACTTCCTGGGCCGCCTTGCTGGATGGTGCGTCCTCGGTCACGGCGCGGCCTCTGCCCATTGCAGAGGCAAAGACGGTCCGGTTGCCCAGGCGGGCATTGAGCGCGTCATATCCCGAAGCGGCAATGGCGTCCGCCATCTCGCCTGTCAGGGACGCGCGGGGCGGCACGCGGTTGAGCACCAGAAGTGCGGGTGTATCTTCACGCGCAGCCATCTCGATCGTCTGCGAGGTAGCCCAGAGATCGACCGGCGTCGGCTGAATCGGAACGATCACGAAGTCAGCGGCGTCGATTGCCGGCTTGGCATCACTGTCGGTCTTGGGCGGTGTATCGATGACAACGTACCCATGGGACTTTGCGAGCGAACGCGCCTCACGCCTTGCGCCCCAGCCTGACGCGGTGCGGAATTCAAGACCGGTATTGTCTTCACCAAAGTTGTCTTCGCGTGCCTCGAACCAGGTCCCCAAAGAGCCTTGCGGATCCACGTCGAGGATTGCCACCGGTTCGCCGGACTTTTTGGCAAGCGCAACGGCAAGATGGGCCGCAAGGGTTGTCTTCCCCGACCCGCCTTTTTGCTGTGCAACCGTCAGAATCCGCCCGGACATGCCTAAACCTCCAGAATTTCGCCAATATATTGCGCTGATGTTTTTCGCAACGCAACAAATCTATGTCTTATCCAAATGAATTTACGTTGCGTTTCCGGAATTATGGCTATGATCACCAGTGGTATTTTTTAATAACTGCCGTCAAGGGAGGCGCACCTGAAGGAACTGCAAGAGCGAAGCTGGGCCTTGCGATGGCGCAATCCGGCGTTCTGCAAACGCCTTTTGTATGACGCGCTGAAACGGCAGCCGGAACCGGATCCCGGCAACCGTCCCCTTCAGTTCAATCTTGCATGGCTGGAGCGTTGGTCCGGTCATTTCGATGCGGCGGCAAAGCTTGCAGACAAAGCCTTCTCGATGATGGATCCCAGGCAGGATCCCGAAGGCTGGTCCGAGCTTCTGGTTATCAAGTCGGTTTGCGTCTACAGCCTCGGTGAACTCAGCCAGGCCGATGCCATTCTGGGAGAAAGCCTGGAGATCCTCGGGGCGGCAACTCACGGACGCGCCGGTATCGAGCCGCTGACCGTGCTCGCCAACATGTGCGCCTATTATCATGACTACGAAAAGGCACAGTCCAAGCTTCAGGAAGCCATGGACATCGCCGATCGGCTGGGCCTTGTTTACGAGCGTTCACACATCCTGCAAACCCTATCGCGCACCGAATTGCGCTGTGGCAGTCCCGAGGCAGCCGTCGAAGCGGCAAAGGCGTGCCTGGAAGATGCCCTGGAGCATCGCAACGCCGTGAACCTGCCTTACGCTTATGAAGTGCTGGGAGCGGCGCTGGTGGAAACCGGGGCATTGAAGGAGGCGCGCGCCTGCGCCGCCAAGGGCCTGGCAGCGGCACAGTTCAGCCAGGATCACCGGGTCGCCTGCCACCTTTACTACGTGCTCGGATTGAGCCTTTTCGAAGAGAAGCGCTATGACGAAGCGCGTGCCGAACTGGAAAACGGTCTGCTGAACGCTGCCGGTGCCGACTATCACCACTGGACACGAAACTTCTACCTCAAGCTCTCGCAGACCCACGAAGCCCTGGAAGAACACCGCAGTGCACTCGACTATCTGAAGGCCTATGTGAAACTTCAAAAGAAGATGTTCACCGAGGAAACGGAACGCCAGAGCAACGATTTCCGGAACCGTCTGGAATTCCGGCTTGCACACAGCAAGGCTGATTACGAGAGGGAATTGCGCACCAGAACCGAAACCTTGAACACGGAATTGCAGGAGGCAAACACGAGCCTTCTTGAACTCAACGCCCAGATCGAATTCAACGCACTGCACGACGCGCTGACAGGTGTCGGCAATCGGCGCATGATGTCGAAATTCTTCGAAACGACCCGGCTCACCGTGGGCCCCGGCGTCAAAGTTGCCGCCATTCTGATCGATCTGGACAGGTTCAAGACCGTCAACGATCACCATGGCCATTCGGTCGGTGATCAGGTCATCAAGGCAGTGGCCGAACGGTTGTCGGATTTGCTGCAACAAGATGAGACGATCATCCGGATGGGCGGCGACGAATTCCTGATCCTGTCGACACGGCGCACTGACGCGGACAGTCTATCTGCCCTGGCAGACAGGATCGTTTACGACATCAACCTGCCGATCCCGATCAAAGGGGCGGTCGACAGGACGGTCGGCGCAAGCGTCGGGGTCTCGGTTCAGGCGAACGGCCCGGACCTCGAATATGAGCTTCTCAGGACCGCGGACGAGGCCATGTATCAAGCCAAGAAAACGGGCAGAAACAGAAGCTGCCTTCATTCCAGTGTGCCGCTTTCCATTCCCCAGAACGCTTCCTGAGCGGCACCTGTCAAGCAGGGTTCACCCTATTTCAGCCGGTTGCCCGTGGGCTATTTCCCCCCCAGCACCGAGTACACATTCCAGGACGGACGTCCTGTTACCGGGAGGCCGTGGCGTGCCTCGGCCTTGCGGATGCCTTCACGTGTGGCCGGGCCGACTTTCCCGTCCGGTTCACCGACGTTGAAGCCGTTGCGGTTGAGAAGCTTCTGCAGCTCCACACGCTGAGCACGGGAAAGACCGGGGTTGTCCGTCGGCCAGGGTGTCTTGAACGGATCGCCGCCTGATACGAGTTCCGACAAAAGGGCGATCGCCAGACCGTAGGACGTTGATGCGTTGTAGGAGCGCAGGGCCCGGAAGTTGCGGGTCACCAGGAAGGACGGGCCACCCGCTCCTGCCGGCTGGATCAGCGCTGCATCCAGATTGCCGGAAAGACCGCCGCCGTCGATTTTGGTGAAGCCTCTTTTGGCCCAGGTCGACAGGGAGGAATAGTTCTTCAGACCCGACGGCCCACTGTAACTCTTCGGTGCCTTGACCTCGTATCCCCAGGGCCGGCTGTTGCTCCATCCGGCATTTTTCAGAAAGTTTGCCGTTGAAGCCAGGGCATCGGGGACGGAATTCACCAGATCCTTGCGGCCATCGCCGTCAAAGTCGACCGCGAGACTGTTGTAGGTGCTTGGCATGAACTGGGTTTGCCCGAAAGCCCCTGCCCAGGAGCCGACGAAGTCTTTGGCCGGTACATCCCCTCGTGAAGCAATCTGCATGGTCTTGATCAGTTCGCCCTGGAAGTATTTCTGGCGCCGTTTGCCGGCGCAAACCAGATTGGCCAAAGCATGTGGAGTGTAGAAATCGCCGCGGAAGTTGCCGTAGTCACTCTCGATGCCCCACACCGCCAGAACCACGTGCCGGTCGACACCGTACCGCTTTTCGATGGAGGTGAGTGTGCTGTTGTGTTTTTTCAGGTTTGCCTTGCCGTCCTGGATCCGCTGCGCGTCGACCAGAAAGGCCATGTAATCCCAGATTTCGGTCTTGTGCTCGGGCTGGGACGTCGAGAACCGGATGACCTTCTCGTCAAAGGTTGCACCTGACAGCATGCGCTCGGCGATGTCCGGCCGGACGCCTGCGGCAACAGCCTGTTTCTTCAGGGATGCAACACAGCTTTCGATCGCAAAGGCCGATCCTGCCATGGCCATCATGGACAGACCGGTTCCAAACGCAACATTCACAAGATGATTTCGCATGCCCTGGTGCACAGCCCCCTCCGCAGCTTCGAAGCAATTTCTGAACGCTGACACGCTAGCGCGACATAAATGCGGCAAAAAGGGGGTACCTGCAGTTATCAAGATAAACCCGGTGCCGTTACCGCGCCGGGTTTATCACTTTCAGGTCAGACGGACCTATTTGCCTTCAATCAGCTTCCGGCGCAGCCAACCTGAGGTCTGATCCATCAGGATCACGACAAAGATTGTCAGGATGATGATGTAGCTGGTGTTTTCCCAATCGCGCGAGGTCTTCATGGTTTCGACCAGCAAGAGACCGATCCCCCCCGCCCCGAGAGCACCGATGACCGTGGCTGACCGAGTGTTCGATTCCAGGTAGTAGAGGACCTGGGACACGAAGACCGGCAGGATCTGCGGGATCACACCGTAGCGATACCGCTGGATCTGATTGGCGCCGGTCGCCCTAACGCCCTCGACCTGCTTGTTGTCGATGTTCTCCAGCGCTTCGGAAAACAGTTTGCCGAGCGAACCGGTATCGGTGAAGGCAATTGCCAGAGCTCCTGTCAGCGGCCCGAGACCGAAGGCGCGAATGAAGATCAGCGACCAGATCAGCATGTCGATGCCGCGCAGGAAATCGAAGAGGCGGCGTGTTCCGAACCGAAGCAGCTTCGACGGCGTGAAGTTGCGAGCTGCAAGAAACGCCAGCGGCAATCCGAAGAATGCGGCCGTAAGAGTGCCGAGAACGGCCATCATGATGGTTTCGAACAAGGCGGTAAGAACCTTGCCGTGCTGCCAGTCAGGGTTTTCCAGAAACTCGTTCACGATGAACCAGATGTTCGACGTTTCCGGATCCATTCGGTCCGAGCTCAACGCCAACGCATAAAGCTGGCTGAAGGACATGCCGTAAAGTGGTGAGCGGAACGGAAACCAGAAGTTCTCCCAACCCCCGAAATAGTTGTGAACCTCGATCTTCGTCTTGGTGACCTGAAGGCGCCGATCAAGGGTCGGGCGAACATCGAGCTTGCGCGGGTCGATCTTAATCCAGTCCGGTGCCGGCCCTGCCGGCAGAACCGTTTCGACACCATCGGCAGTCGCGGTGCCCTCCACCACGCCATAGCCCGGGATGGTGAACAGGGCTGCCCTGCCATCGATCTCGACCTTGTAGCCATCGCCGAGGTCAACCACACCATTTTCGCCGCTGAGCTGCACCCAGTCAGGCACCTTGGCGTTGTCGTAGGTAGCGGTGCGCTCGCCTTCGATCGCAACTTCGAACTCGTTGTCCCGGAAGCTCTTTGTGACGTGAACTTTGTAGGCGACGCTATCCGTTGCCAGGATCACCGCCCGTTCCGGCTGGGCACGAGAGAGCAGTTCCGGCACCCCGAAGGCGAACCAAGTGTAAACGAGGTAGGTGAAGATCGCGAGCGGTACGACGACAGTGAGCCATGCGCGCCGGCGGACCTGGTTCCAGACCAGAGCCTGGGTGACGGGTGTTTCGAGCGTATCGACGGTCATGAGATTTCCCCTCAATGCGCCCGGCCGGACCCGACCAGCTTGCCGCGCAGATAGGACGACAGTTGGTCGATGGCCATGATGGTTATGAACAGAAGGACGAAGATAGCGGCGGTTTCATCGCCTGCACCCTTGCCCCAGCCGATCGTGCGGCGAAGTTCCTGGCCGATGCCGCCAGCGCCAACGAAGCCGAGAATGGCAGAAGCACGCACATTGATTTCAAGGCGCAGCAGGAAATAGCTGAGATAGTTCGGCGCCACCTGAGGCAGCACCGCAAACCGGATGCGTTGCAGCCAGCTGGCCCCACAGGCCGACAGGCCCTCGATGGGCTTGCGGTCGATGTTCTCGTTCACTTCGGAAAAGAGTTTGCCGAGCGCACCTGCGGTATGAAACGCAACAGCGATCATGGCTGGTACAGGGCTGGAGCCGAGCACGAAGATCAGGAACAGCGCAATAATCAGTTCGGGAAAGGCACGTGTGATGTCCATGATGCGGCGAACCACCGGGATCAACGGTCCCCAGCTGTCGACATTGCGTGTGGAGGCCATGGCCAGCACCACCGCCATCGCGCCGCCCAGAAGGGTCGCAACCGCGGCTATGTTCAAGGTTTCCAGCATGGCCGGAACGAACTGCAGCATCAGCGAGAAAAAGGCCGGGCCGGCTTCAAAGGCCTCAACGACGATCTCGCCCGGATAGTCGAAGAACTTGGAAAGACCCTGAATAAATCCGCCGGAATTCATCGAATTGGATTTCGAATAACCGGAGACCAGAACCGCTACGACCAGCAGCAACCCTATCAACGAATAGAGCTGGCGGCGTTTGCGCATGGACAGGATTTCCTGCTCGAGTGCGGCAACAGCCATTGTTTGGGACCTTTACTTGATGCTCACTTCATCTGAAGCGGGGTGGCTTAGCTGGATCAACCCTTCGAAACCTGGCGATCCTGGCCCTGTGGAGCCACTTCTGGCGGAAAGTCGATTCCGCTGGCCGATACTTGAGAAAACGCGGGCCGGAGACCGGCCCGCGCGGAGATCGGAACTTCCGATTACTCGCTCTTTGCCTTGCGGGCAGCGACGATGGATTCGTAAGCCGCATGGGTGATCGGTTCGAAGCCGCGTGCTTCACCGGCCATCACGCCGTAACCACATTCCTTGTCTTCCTTGACGAGGTTGGCCATCAACTCGGTCATCTTTGCCTTGATGTCGTCCGGCAGCTTCTTGGACAGGACGACCGGACCTTCCGGGATCACCGGCGAACGCCAGATTTCCTTGATCTCGGTCATGTCGACCAGACCCGCATCGGTTGCCTTGCGCAGAGCGCCGGAATTGTAGCCGTCTTCCCATTCGCCAAGACCGTCAGCCCAGGTCACGCCGCCTGCGATGTCGCCGTTGAATACGGCAACGATGGTCTGCTCGTGACCGCCAGTGAAGACGACGTCGGAGAAATACTCACCCGGCTTCATGGAGTAACCGAGTTTCGGGATTTCGATGGACGGGATCAGGTAACCGGACGTGGAGTTTGGGTCGCCGAAGCCGAAGGTCTTGCCCTTCATGTCTTCCAGGGAGTTGATCTCGCTGTCGACGCGGGCAAACCCGATGGAGTAGTAGCCGTAGCTGCCGTCGTTGTTGACCTTGACCAGAACCGGCTCAACGGCTTCCGGGTCGGTCAGGAAGACTTTTGCGTAGCCGGAAGCACCGAGCCAGGCCATGTCGAGGTTACCGCCGAGCAGGCCTTCGATAACGCCGTTGTAGTCTGCCGGAGCAAACAGCTTTGTCGGAACGCCGAGCAGTTCCTCGGTCTTTTCGCGCAGGCATTCGTTGGCACGCAGACGGTCGGAGGCATTTTCGCCGCCGAGCAGGCCGATACGGAATTCCGTGATTTCCGCAGCACCGGCAACAGAAGCGTTCAAAGCGATTATGCTGACGGCAGCAAGCGCAGCAACTTTAGCAACGAGTTTCATTTGGGACACTCCCCGAGAGTTCTCAATTTTGATGACGTTAAGCGGGTGCGCAGCCGGATCAGACCGCTGCTGCCGCCGGGGTCATCGCACCGGCGGATTCTCTGGAACCGGGCTGGCCGGCATCGATGGCGGTGGATGTCGCCGCCTCGTTGAAGCTTTCATCGGCACCGTAGATTTCGCGTGCGACAGCCGTGGTCAGCGCTTCCGGCGCCCCGTCGAACACGAGGAAACCGTCGCGCATGCCAATCACCCGGTCGCAATAGGTCCGGGCAGTGTCGAGCGTGTGCAGGTTGCAGATGACGATCTTGTTGTCGCGCTCGTGAATTTCACGCAGCGCATCCATGACGATCTTGGCATTCATCGGATCGAGCGAGGCAATCGGCTCGTCCGCCAGGATCATGTGCGGGTCCTGCATAAGAGCGCGGGCAATCGCAACACGCTGCTGCTGACCACCGGACAGCTCCTCGGCCCGCTTGGTGGCTTCCTGGGCAATGCCCAGTCTGTCGAGCGCACCAAGCGCGGAATTGACGTCTTCCTGGCTGAAGATGTTGAAGAGGCTCTTCAAGGTGCCGTGACCGTTGAGGCGCCCCAACATGACGTTGGTGACAACATCCAGGCGCGGCACCAGGTTGAACTGCTGGAACACCATGGCGCAGTCGCGCTGCCAGCGGCGCATCATGCCGCCTTTCAGGCTGAGAATGTCCCGGCCATCGAACAGGATCTGTCCGGCGCTGGCGGGGGTCAGCCGGTTGATCATGCGCAGCAAGGTTGACTTGCCGGCACCGGACCGACCGATGATCCCGACCATCTGCGGTATTTCGATATTAAAACTTACTTTGTTGACCGCGGTCCGAGACCCGAAGGTCTTGGTGACTTCCTGAAATTGAATCACGCGCCAGCCCTGTCCGTTGTGTTCGTCGTGCTGCGCGACAAGAGCCACCGGACCATTACAGAAAAATGACATTCCTTTGTCGGGGAGCCCAAAATTTTATGACAAATCAATGACATCCCTGCCTGAAGCATTGGCAGAACAACCATCTCCGGCGGGAATTCCGCAGCGCTCTCAGCGCTTTCCGGGCCCCCTCGGCGTCACACATGCCTGGCTGAAATTCACTCGGAAATCAGTGCTCAAATACAAGGCTTCTACCCGCCAAATGCCGTTTTCACCGCTGTGGATGCATGCAAAAAAAGTGACGGGAGTCACGCCAGTGTCATCAAAGCGTCACGACCGGTGCCAGCAACACGGCTACAAACCGTTTCCGCACTCCTTCCAACGCTATATGGAGCATCCATGTCCGCCCCGACCCAGAAGCCTTCCCTGACCGAAGCCCCAAACATTCACCCGGAGGCCAGGGTGCTGAATTGTGATCTCGGCATCTGGACCGAGGTTGGCGCACGCACGGAAATGCGCGAAAGCAGCATGGGGGACTATTCCTATATCGTGCAGGAAGGCGATGTCGTCTGGTCGACCATCGGCAAGTTCTGTTCCATCGCCCGTCGCGTCCGCATCAATCCGGGAAACCACGCAACCTGGCGCGCCTCTCAGCACCACTTCACCTACCGCGCTGCTGCCTATGACCTTGGCGAAGACGACGCGGATTTCTTCCAGTGGCGCAAGGACGACTGGGTCACCATTGGCCATGATGTGTGGATCGGCCACAACGTCACGGTGCTTGCCGGCGTCTCGATCGGCACCGGAGCTATTGTTGCAGCCGGGGCAGTCGTCTCCAAGGATGTCGCCCCTTACACCGTTGTTGGCGGTGTGGCCGCCAGGGAAATCAAACGGCGTTTCACCGAACAGCAGGAACAGGCGCTGATCGATATCTCCTGGTGGGACTGGTCCCATGAAGAGCTGAAGCAACGGCTACCCGATTTTCGCAAGTTGTCGATCGACGCGTTCATCGAGAAGTATCGCTGATCCCGCAGGTGGCGCGGGCACCTGCTCTGGTGAGCCGTGCCCTCTTTTCCCGCTGCACAAAATTCCCGGGACGCGTTACACTTGCACCATGCAAACAGAAACCGCCGTTCTTGAAAGCAGTCTTGGACCGTCGCTGCGGCGCTGGCGCGTACTGAACCGGGTCAAGCAAGAAGCTCTGGCGCATGAACTCGGCGTCTCGCAGACGAGGATATCGCGCTGGGAGAGTGGCATGTCGCAGCCGGACGACAGCGACAGGGCGAAGATCACCCGTCTGCTGAGGGCACGTCCGGAGAGCGCCGCCGACAAGGCCCTGCTTGATCTTGTCTCCCGGTCCGCAGTTCCCGTGCATCTGGTCTGCGACCTCACACACAGGCTGCTGGCCATGTCCGTACCGCGTGCCTGCGAATGGCGCGCACCGGTGAACGAGTTTCTGAACCGGCCCCTGTGGCGTTTTGCGTCCGAAGGCATCCGGGCAACGGAGCACAGACTGACCGACTATGGCTGGTTCGAGCCGGATTCTCCGGACATTGTCTACCGAACAGAACACGTTGATTTTCCGGAAATGACCATCCCGGAGAGCATCATCCGGATTTCGCGCCTGCCGCTGTCAGACGGACGGTTTGCGCGGCTGGTCCGTGAAGAACAGGATTCCGCATAAATTATGCGGTAACTCGTCTGGCGCGGTGGCCCGCAATAATCTGGCCACCATGACAAAGACGCCCCCTTCCCTCGATCTTCCTGAAATTCCCCACACCAGACTGACGGGCCTGCTGGACTTCCTTCAGGCTGCAGAGCAGCTGAAAGACACGCTTCGCTCGGGAACGACAACCGGCGGCAGGCCGGAGAGCACTGCCGAACATAGCTGGCGACTGGCCTTGATGGTTCTGTTGTTCGAACCAGAGCTGAAAGAAGTCGACTTGCTCAAACTCCTGAAGCTGACGCTTGTGCATGACCTGGGCGAAGCCATCTCCGGAGATGTCCCCGCTCCACTCCAGACGCCGGGTGACGACCGGCAGGAACGCGAGAGGCGGGACTTCCTGACCTTGTGTGAACCGCTGCCGGGTGACGTGGCTGGGGAGCTAACCTCTCTCTGGGATGAGTATGCAGCGGCACGAACCGTCGAAGCCCGACTTGCCAAGGCGTTCGACAAGCTGGAGACCATGCTTCAGCACGTTCTGATGCCAAGGCAAGCGCCTTCATTTTATGAGTTCAACCTGGGTTACGGCCGTGATCGTACCGATTGCAGTGCTCTCACGCGCCAGTTGCGGGACGAAGTCGACGAGCTGACCCGCACCATGATGACGGGCGCCGGACGGGAAATCGCCTGATTGCACCAGAGACTTTGCCGCTCAAGGGTGCCTGGTGCCTTGCCGGGTGGTCAGCAAAAAAGGTCATGCAGGTTCTTATTTTTCGTGTTTGGGTTTACCCTTCTGGTTGTGCCGTCCAGTCACTGCCGGAGGAACCAGCATGTACACCATTCTGCCCCGCAGCCAGGGTGCCGTTCTCGGTGTCGAGATTTCCGGAAAAATCGATATTGATCAGGAAAAGAAACTGATCGCCAAGGCCGAGGAGATGATTGAAGATCAGGGCAAGATCAGCGTTCTGGTCGTTCTTTGTGATCATGTCGGCGTTTCCTTCGAAGCCGCCAAGGCGGACATCCGGTGGGTGCTTGCCAACATGCAGCATCTCAACAAGATCGCCATCGTTACGGACAGCAAGCTGCTTGCCGCCCTCGTTGCGATCGACGCCACGTTTGCACGGATGGTCGGCATTCAGGAAAAGCACTTCGACCGGGATGAAATCGATATCGCCTGGCACTGGATCGAAACGCCAGTCTGAGGTCAAGCCCTTGGCGATTTCTGCCACTGAGGCTGCCGTCCAGCCTCATCTGGCAAATCAGTGCTGGCAGGTCAGTGCGGAAACTCAGGCGTCGGCGAGCTGTTCATCACTCAGGAAGGCAACCTGGTTCACCTTGCCGTCCCTGACCTCGATCATCTGGCCCTGAGGCACTTCCATCCAGCATCCGCGGGCTTCATCCAGCGGTTCGGACACCACCATCACACCGTCGTCATACACCCGGTAATAGAGCGTCGGCGCCAGGTTGTCCGAAGCATAGCGGGCGGCATAGAGCGTTTCACCATCAGACCAGCCGGCAGCAAAACGCATGTGCGGCGTCGTTCCGGCGTATTTGGACAGGGCTTCTGCTTCGAACACAGCTCTCGCCATGGCCGCGCGCGGGTGCAGATTGAGTCCATAGGCGAGCGCGACCAGAAACAGACTTTCGCTGTCGGTGCCGCCAATGCGGTCGCGGTAAAGGTCGTCCGGGATCATGTTGTCGAGGCGGCGCTTCACCTTGTCGTAGCCGCCGACCTGACCGTTATGCATGAAGGTCCAGCGCTGGAACGTGAAAGGATGGCAGTTGTCCCGCGTAGTCGCCGTTCCGGTTGAGGCGCGCACATGTGCCAGGAAGTGGCGAGACCGGATGTGCTTGGAAATCTGCAACAGGTTTGGATCCGACCAGGCGGGCCGGACGTCCTTGTAGACACAAGGGGTGTCCCGGTCGCCGTACCAGGCAACGCCGAACCCGTCGGCATTGACCGATGTCTTGCAGGACAGCGCGTTGCGGCTCTGGTCGATCAGCGAATGCGCCGGATCGCAAATGACTTCTTCCAGGTATTTGGGAGCTCCGCTCCAGGCAGCCCAGCGGCACATGTCGACTTGGTGTCCTTCAAGCAGCGTCTTGCATGGCCTTGAACCGGGCCGTGGTTTCATCGCACGCGTAGTAATCCGCGGCCGGATAAGGATGCAGCGCCAGATCTTCGACGGCGGCAATGATCCTGTCCGCCTTGTCTACTGTCATGAGCACTGAAAAATTGAGCCGTGTCCAGCCGGGTTTCTTCAGTTCTTCACCGGAAAGAATACCGGCCCTCAACGCTTCGGACTGTTCCGGACCGATATCCAGCAACCGATGGGCATAGGGCCCGGCACAGGCGCAGCCACCACGGGCCTGGATGCCATAGATGTCCGATAGCATGCGGGTGACGAGCTGCTGGTGCACATAGCCTCCGCGTTCCAGATCCTTCACACGGAACGAGAACACGGGTAGCACGTGACGGGCCTTGTCGTTTCCGAGGATCTCGATCGCCGGATTGTCACGCCAGACCGCCAGCGCCTTGGCGCGCCAGGCGGCGTTCCGCTCGTCCATGAGCCGCTGCCCAATGGCTTCCTTGACCAGAAAGGCGAGCGCCGCCCGGATATCGCCGATCACGTTCGGCGTACCGGCTTCCTCGCGGGCTGAAAGATTGTCTGAATAATCGTGAGCCCAGGGCGAGACGAAGCGTACCGTTCCTCCGCCCGGAAAGACCGGTGTCGCCTTGCTGACAGCTTCCTTGCGCACGATCATGACGCCTGACGCGGCTGGCCCACCGATGAACTTGTGCGGCGAGACAACAACCGCATCTTTCTGGGCATCCGTGCCGGCTTTCATATCTACCGGGAGGTAAGGGCCGGAACCCGCGCAATCCCAAACGCTGAGTGCGCCGTAACGCTTCAGAACGCGTGTGACCGCCACGTCGTCGGTAACGATGCCGGTTACGTTGGACATCAGCGAGAATGCTCCAACAATCAGCCGGCCGGCCCCCGCCTTGCGCAAGACAACCTCGAGCTCCGCAAGATCAGGACCACCAGTCTCCGCTTCGTCTATCTCGATCACCTCCGCTCCGCTCTCGCGCCAGGGCAGAATGTCTGAGTGATGTTCATAGGGACCGATCACAACAAGTGGCTGTTCTCCCCGCTCTGCGGCGGCCGAAACACCAAGAAGATGTACAAGCCGGTTAAGGCCTGCGGTTGCCCCCGAGCCGCAAAAGACCGTCGCGTAGCCCTGGTCAGCCCCACAAATGCGGGCGATTTCAGATCGCGCAGCCTCCCGCATTCGTGTCATTGCGCTGCCGCAGTAGGAGGCCTCGGTGTGGCTGTTCGCGTAGACCGGCAGGATTTCTTCCAGAACGAATTCCTCGACCTGACGCAGAGCCCGCCCGGAGGCGACGTAGTCGGCATAGATCAGCTCGCGCTCGCCGAACGGACCTGAAATGGTTGCCCCCTCGCCGATCAATCCCGCGCGTAGGCGGGAAATCAGGTCCGGAGATTTCAGTTCCTCGATGAAATGATCGAGTGCCGTGCCTGTTTTTTGGGTCATTTTGTGCTCCGAAACGCCTTTTTCGGATCATACGACCCCTTTCACTGGGATATCTTCACCTCATTCGATTGTTTTAGGCTCCAGATCGTGTCAATTGATCGAACATGGAGAAAAAATTCGATCATATTGATCGCGCGCTGCTGCGCGCCCTGCAACGCGACGCACGTCTTTCGCAAAGAGACCTTGCCGACAAGGTCGGTCTTTCCCAGAATGCCTGCTGGCGCCGGTTGAAAACGCTGTACGACAGTGGATTGATTGAAGGACATACGATCCGGCTGGACCCGGCGCAGCTCGGGTTGAACCTCACGGTCTTCGTGATGATCCGGACCCGGCACCATTCCAAGGAGTGGCTGGAAAGGTTCAGGGGCGAAGTGGTGGCCATTCCGAACGTGATCGATTTCTACCGGATTGCCGGAGACTACGACTACATGCTGAAAGTGGTGGCCGAAGACATGAATGCCTTCGACCGCGTCTATCAGCGCCTGATCGAGAAAGTTGATCTGGATACGGTCACGTCGTACATGACCATGGAATCGATCGCGGATGCCCGCGACCTTCCAATCTAGGTTTTCTCAGCGGCGGCGTCCGCCGCCTCCCCTGCGCGCACCGCCGCCGCCGCCATGACGTTGCGGGCGTGCCTGCGGACGTGAGCGCTGAACGTTGCGCTGCCGATTGACCTGCCGGTTGCCTGCAGTTCTCGCCCGGTTGTCCCTGCTCAGGTGTGCAGGCGCCTGGGGCCGGGCCGCCGGACGTGTGGCAGGGCGGGTCGCCGGTCGCTGCACATTCGGTTTCTGGATATTCGGGCGTTGCACATTGGGGCGCTGAACGTTGGGCCGCTGCGCCGGGCGTTGGACGTTTGGGCGCTCCACATTCGGCTTTTGAACATTCGGGCGTTGGACGTTGGGACGCTCGATATTCGGACGCTGGCCAGCAGGCAGGTTGGTCGGGCGTTGAACATTCGGCCGGTTCTGGATCTTGTCGCCAAGGGGGCGGTTGGCAAGGGCTGTTCCTGCGCCGGCGCCGATCGCTCCCCCGGCCAGTCCGGCACCAATGTCACCCATGCGGTCCTGGATTGCCTCGCGGGAGGGCGCAGCGACTTCGCCCCAACGACCACCCTCGAATTTCTGCCATTTCTCACCATCGCGGCGATAGACGCTACCATCCCGGCCGGCAAAGACGTCACCACGGCGATCAAGATTTGCCACACGGCCCAGATTGCCGTCCTGCTTCCAGCGCTGCACGGCGCCAGCCTGGATATCGCGCGTGCGTGACCATTCCGGCCCGCTTACGACCTTGCCACCCCAGGAGCCGTAAATGCCCCGGGCTCCGCCAACCACGACACGATTGCCGGTCCGCGGATTATAGGCGCTGATGAAGCCTGCACTGCCGAGCGGGCCGCTGATGGCGGCACCGCGAATGTAGCCGCCCGTACGCGGATTATAGATGCCACCGCCGGCGATGCCGCGCAGCGGACCGTAGGCATAGCCATAGCGTCCGAAAGTGCCACGGACCGGATTGTAGAAGGCACCGATCCCGTAGCTCACCGGACGCGGGAAGTAGATCGGGCGCAGCCCCGGACGGTACCAGGGCCGATAATAATAGCCTGTGCCGTAAACGAAGACGCCCCAGGACAGGAACCCAGCCAGATAGCCCATCGTGTAGCCGTACCAGACCGCTCCCGGTTCGCTGTCGTAGATGCGCACATAGGTGGTGTTGTAGACCGGGGAAGACGGCGGAATGGTGTAGATCTCGTCAGGAACCGCCGTGGCAACCGTAAATGGTCCTTCCGGGCTGTCTCCGACAAACCAGACACCGTCCTGCAGCACGTAGTATTTCGCACCGACCTGGATCACCTGGTCGCTGGTATTGACCGCGTAGGACATCGACGTGCCGTCGATCTTCTCGAATTCCGGATCGCCGGCATAGGAGACATCCGCACTGACGGAACCGACCTCAACGCGAGCCGTTGTCGGAATGCTGGCTTTCAGCCGTGCCTGCGAGGCTTCAGAAGTGCCTGGAATGGACGAACGGACCGAATAGTAAGGCGCGTCTTCCGGCAGGTTCTGAAAATCGGAGGGCATGTCCGGAGTGGTGAAAGTCCACGGCCCGTCGAGCGAGGTCGACTTGAACCAGCGGCCGGATACCAGAATGTACCAGGTGGACGTCGATTTCAGGAAGAACACGTCGCTTTCGGTGTTGGACGCCCATTCCAGATCGGTGCCATCCACCGGTTCCAGAGCCGGTTCGCCGTCAAAGACGATCATTTCGGCCGGTGTGTCTGAATAGATCACCTTCGGCGGAGTATTGTCCGCGAACGGTTCCCCCGGGATCGCTTCCCGGGTTTCCTTCCAGTTATCGTCATCTGGAAGAGACCCGATCAGATCCGGCAGCTTGTCGACCGCTTCCCACCCTGCCGAGACGTCCTTGGTTTTCATCCAGGATTTTTCATCGCGCAGATAGAGTTCGCCGCTCTCGTCGATTTTCAGAATGTCCCAGTTGCTGTTGACCACGAAGCTGAGCCCCTGATCACCCTTGACTGGCGCAAAGATCGGCGTGCCTTCGGTCTGCACGAGAATGGACGGCTCGGTCGAGACATAGATAGGTGGTGCTTCCGAACTCAGGCCCTGGACATCCTCCATGCGCTGGTATTCGGCAAGGCCTGCGGTGATCCGATCCTCTTTCACGGTGATCGTACCTGTCGGCATGATCTTGCCGACCTGAAGCGACAGGTCAGTGAGGGATTCCCGGTCCAAGGCCGAAAAGTTCAGTTCCGTTACCTGGATCTGGTTGATGTCAACTTCGCTCTTGTCGGTGTCGGCCACGGTCGCGCCGCTGACACCGATCACACCAAAGACAGGCTTGGCATCCTTGTCCTTGATGTATTCCGCTGCCACCATCGCCTTCAGGGTCTTGAAGTTGTCCCACTCGGTGAATTGCGGCTGGTAGAGCACCAGCGTCGCCCCGGCGTCGGTCTGGAAAGACCGCGGCCAGCCGGTCGTCTGTTCCGGTTCGCTAAGCTGAAGATACTGTCCGCTGACAAACCCGTTCTGGCCGTTGTAGCTGATTGAACACCAGGCCCCGCTGTCATCGCAGTTCTCCATTTCGACCTGCGTGCCGGACGGCACCGTTCCCAGTGAGCCGAAGTTCGTTCCCGGGCCTTGTCGGAAATTCACGTTGGCGGTCGTCAGGGCCGGCGCGGCAAGCACGCCGTTTACGAAAACCGTTTGCAAAATCAAAGTGGAAGACAAAAGAACGGAAAGAGACTTACGCATTGGGACCTCCCGGGGGCCGGTTCAACCAACCCTGTCGATGTCGGTGCATGTGTCTGTGCACGTGACGGGAACCTGTGCGTTCCCGAGGCAAGCTAAATTTCGTCGTCACGCCTATTCCCTGTGAGGGGCGTCACGGGTAAATCTTACGTGGAGTGATATTCTGTCCGCAAGATCACGTTGAAAAAAACTGCATTTCGACCAGGAGTTTAAGGGAATGGTGAAGCGTTACGCTCTGGCAGCCGTATTGGCGGGCTTGGTCTCGATCGGCTCTTTCCCGGTCGCTGCTCCGCAGAAAGCCTGGGCAGAAATATTTTATTGCCAGAGCACGCGCACACCCAACGGCAGCGAGCCCTACTGCAACTTTATGCTTTTCGACAAGGCCTTCACCCGCCACATGCAGGTAATCGTCGCCCAGGGCGCGCGGCGGGACGTGGCCGTGAACGGCCGCTACGACGTCTTCTGCGTCCTTGTACAAAACCACAGGAACGTGCCGGACAATTTCGCCTACCGGAAACAGCAGTGCAAGAAGTCGGACACGGGCCGAGAATACCAGGTGCCGATCCGCGCCATCAACCTGCGGCGCGGACGGGATGGCTTCAGTTCCAACAACGTGCAGTCCCTGTTGCCAAAGGAACGCTGGTAGCCCTTTCTCGCCTGCCGGACTGGCAAGAAAAAAGCCGGCACGACAAATGTCGTACCGGCCAGGTTTCCAGAGGAAAATCGTCTTGTCAGCAGGCGACGGAGGAAAGCGCCTGAGATCGTAGCGTCACGGACTGACCCGTACGGGCAGACTGCTGTGCCGCCAGCCCCATTTCCACAGCCCGCCATCCGTCTTCAAGCGTCACTTCAGGTGTCGACTTTTCACCGCGTACGACAGCCACGAAGCCTTCGTGCTGATAGAATGTCGAGCCATTGTGGTCGCCTGCATCGAGGATCATCGGGTCAACCGGAATATCGATCTGGCGCGGTCCCTTCGGGTACCTGGGCGACACGACAAGCTGGGGCACCGGCGGCTCGCCGAGGTGTTCTGGCCAGAAGCGTCCGGGACCCGGCACGAAGGCTTCGATCTTGCCTTCCGGGCCAACGGCCGACACTTCTTCCTGGTAGCGCGAGCCTTCGGCAAACATGCAAAGTTCCAGCATGGCCCGAGCACCGTTTTCGAAGTCGACGATCACATAGCCATTGTCGAGTATGTCCGGCTGCTCGCCATTGTAGACCTCGTCCTTGTGGTTGGCATCCTGGCCGGCCGACGCCATCACGCGGACTGGTTCGCATTGCATGATCAGCCGCATGAGATCGAAGAAATGGCAACACTTTTCAACGAATGTACCACCGGAGTAGCGGTTGAACCGGTTCCATGCGCCGACCTTGTCGAGGAAGGGAAAACGGTGTTCGCGGATGGTCAGCATCTTGATGCCGCCAGTGGCTGCTTCCGCCTGCTCGATCAACGCCGCGATCGGCGGCATGTAGCGGTACTCCATCGCTACCCACACGGGCGCCGGATAGGACGCCTTGAAAGCCTCCAGCTCGGCAACATCCTTGGGATCGGTGAAGAGAGGTTTTTCGACGAGAAGCGGCAACGGGCGCTTGCGGCGAATTTCTTCCATCTGCGGCACATGGCAGTGGTTCGGACTGGCAATCAGGATGCAGTCCAGTTCGTCCACTTCCAGCAGTTCCGAAACGGAATTGGCAAATCGCGCAAGAGGCGCAAATCTTGCGGCCGCTTCCGCCATTCCGGCGTCCGGCTCGAAGATCACCGTTACTTCGGTGTCCGGCAGGAGTGCGATGTTGCGCAGGTGCTCCTGCCCCATCATCCCACAGCCAATGACACCATATCTTACCTTTGCAGGCATTCAGTCCTCCATGCGCGGTGGCATTTCTCGTCCACCTATTTCAAGCGCTGCACGTAATGCGCCCGGTCCGTGTCGAACCAGGTTCGCGAATATTCGACCGGCTTGGGGCGATCCGCCCAGCTGAACCGTTCGACAAAGCCTGTGAGAGTGCCCGGCGTCTTCTGAAAGAGTTCCGGCGTCCAATCCGGCAGCGCACGGATGGTCACTCGGTCTTCTGCACGCACGATCCAGAACCCGAGGTGTTTCTGGTAAAAGCGGTAAAGCGAGTCCGACAGAAGCTCGCGCCGCACGAATCCCGCGTCGCCGTCGAGCCAGATTTCCTCCACCGCGATCATCACGTCGTTGAGAAACCTCAGCCGGCGGATACGGGTGCCTTCGGCGCTGGTACCGAAAAGCGGCAGATCGTCCGGCTTGTCCAGGCGCTTTACGTCCAGAATATCCGCGCGAGGCAGACCACCTCCTGTCAGGAGTTCCAGACGGAACATGGCGTAGACGCTCTCATGCGTACCGCCCTGCCGTATGTAGTTTCCCGACCCCTGGATCCGCTCGAGTAAGCCTTTTTGCGTAAGGTCGGCGAGTGCCTTGCGAAGGGTTCCGATGGAGATGCCAAGCTCCTCTGCCATGTCCCTTTCAGGCGGCAGCCGCTCCCCGTCGATCAGCCGCCCGGCCGCGATATCCCTGATCAAAAGCTCGCTTATCTGCACATATAACGGCAGCGCGGTAGAGGTTTGCGAGGCGGTTGGCATGGCGGTTCGAAGGTCTCGTTTTCAAAATTGATACACTATTGATTTACATCAAAACGGGTGATATGCAAGAAGAAATCGAAGGCAGAATGAAGCCATTCGAAAACAAACGAAAATAGCGAAACCTCAATCGCACCCATGTCGGCGCATGCGGGTTTCGGTATTCTACAAGATGGTCCAAGGGAGGCACTTCATGACCGTAGTCCCAGTCACGTCACCGGATCTTGATGCAGCGGAGGTATCCTGGTTCGCCGCATTGTGTTCCGACGACTATCAGTTTCTGGGCGTACCCGAAGGCCATCTGCGTTCCTCCTGGGAGCATTGCTCTTCGATCGTGAAAACAGCCGAGCAGCAGGGCTTCCGCAACATCCTGTGCCCGTCGTCCTATCAGGTGGGCCAGGACACCCTGTCCTTCGTCGCCGGCTGCGCGCCGATCACCGACAAGATCAACCTGCTGGCAGCGGTTCGCTGCGGCGAGATGCAGCCGATCATGCTGGCGCGGACCATTGCCACGCTGGATCACATGCTCGAGGGCCGGTTGACGGTCAACATCATCTCGTCCGACTTTCCTGGCGAGCAGGCCGACAGCAACTATCGCTACCAGCGTTCGCGGGAAGTGGTGGAGATCCTGAAGCAGGCCTGGACGCAGGACGAAATCAATTACGAAGGCCAGGTCTATAACTTCAAGGGCCTGACCACGGACCCCGCCCGGCCTTACCAGACCGGTGGCCCCCTGCTCTATTTCGGGGGTTATTCTCCGGATGCGCTGGACCTTTGCGGTCAGCATTGCGACGTCTACCTGATGTGGCCGGAAAAGATCGAGGAACTGGAAGGCCGCATGAAGGCGGTCAACGCAGTCGCCGAGAAATACAACCGTACACTCGACTATGGCCTGCGCGTGCACATGATCGTGCGCGACACGGAAAAGGAAGCGCAGGAATACGCGGACTATATCGTCTCCAAACTTGACGAGACCCAGGGAACCGCCATTCGCGAACGGGCACTGGATGCCAAGTCGCTGGGGGTGAGCCACCAGGCAAAGAACCGCGAGATCGCCGATGAATTCGGTTACATCGAACCGAACCTGTGGACGGGTGTTGGCCGGGCGCGGTCCGGTTGCGGGGCAGCGCTGGTCGGGTCAACCGATCAGGTGATGTCCAAGATCGAGGCCTATCAGAAGATGGGCATTCGTGCCTTCATCTTCTCCGGCTATCCGCACCTGGAAGAAGCCAGGCATTTCGGGTCCAGGGTCCTGCCGAATCTGAAGACATGTTCCCTGCCGCACGCCTATGGTCGTGTACCGGCTCAAACGCCGGCAACCCCACTTGGCCAAGGAGTGCGCCGCTAATGGACCGCGTGAAACTTTCTGAAACCCTGGACTTCTCCCGGCTGATCTATGGCATGTGGCGCATCGGCGACGACAGCGACACGTCCCCCGCTTACGTGGAACGCAAGATCCAGACCTGTCTCGACCAGGGCATCACAACCTTCGATCAGGCTGACATTTACGGCGGTTATGCCGCAGAGGCCGTGCTTGGCGGGGCGCTGAAGGCCAATCCGGCCCTGCGTGGTCAGATGGAAATCGTCACCAAATGCGACATTGTCGCGCCGATGGGACGGTACTCGGATGCCAGGGTGAAATACTACGACACGTCCCGATCTCACATCGAGAAGTCGGTCGAGTTCTCCCTCACGGAGATGGGCATCGAGACCATCGACCTGCTGCTGATCCATCGCCCGGACCCGCTGATGGATCATCACGAGACCGGCGCCGCGCTCGATGACCTGGTCAAGAGCGGCAAGGTGCGGAATGTCGGTGTCTCCAATTTCCGCCCGTGGGACTGGGAGCTGCTGCAGTCGGCGATGTCGAACCGGCTTATGACCAACCAGATCGAGATATCACTGAAGGAAATAGCGCCGTTCACCAATGGCGACCTCGCGTTCCACCAGCGCCTCGGCACCCGGTTGATGGCATGGTCTCCCCTCGGCGGCGGCTCGCTGATTTCCGAACGTGGCAAACTTGGCACCGTGATGGACGAAATCGCTGCAGAGGCCGGTGTAGACCGGTCCGCAGTCGCGGTCGCCTTCCTTCTGGCTCATCCGGCGCAACTTTTGCCGGTCATGGGCACGAACAATCTGGAGCGCATTGCCCAGATCTCCGACGCGCTGAAAGTCAGCCTGGATCGCGAAACCTGGTACCGTCTTTACGAAGCGGCGCTTGGAACAGAGGTGCCCTGATGACCATGCAGAATGCCAATCATACCGTGACCTTCGAACCGGACGCCGAAAACACCCGCCTCTTGCGGGATGCGTTCGGTCGATTTGCCACCGGTGTTACGGTGGTGACCACCGGCTCGGCCGACGGCCCCGTCGGCATTACAGCCAACAGCTTCTCATCCGTCTCCCTGGAACCGGCACTTGTCCTGTGGATGCCGGATAAGGGATCGCGAAGGTTCAGGTATTTCGAAACGGCCGAACATTACGCCATTCACGTGCTCAGCAACGAACAGGCTGAAGTCTGCAACGGTTTCGTGCGTAATGCCCATGCTTTCGATCAGCTCACCTATACGATCGACGACAACGGCGTGCCCCTGATCGAAAACTGTCTCGCCCGCTTCGAGTGCAAGCGCTTCACCGCCTATGAGGGCGGCGATCATCTGATCGTTCTTGGGCAGGTGTTGCAGGCCGAGATGCGTTCAGGCGAGGCCCTGACGTTTTATGCAGGCAAACTCGGACAAATCGCTCCAAAATAAGGGCGGAAAACGGGGCGGCGACCGGCCCGTTCTGGAGGAAAGTGAGGAGCCTTCTGTCTCAGGAGAACGCAGAAGACCGCTTCACCACTTTTTACATGATCAGCTTCACGGTTCTCATGTTCGCGCACATGACGGCCGGTTGATCCAGGGAGGAGCCCGAATGGGCATTTTGCTGGCGGTTCTTGCACCGCTCGACTTCGTCAATTCGCTGCTGTTGCGAATTGGCCGGGGCATCGGCATCGTTGCCGTCGCCCTGATGGTGATCGCGATCCTGGTTCAGGTCGTGTTCCGCTATGTCTTCAACAATGCCCTGCCCTGGCCGGACGAAGCAGCCCGTTTCTGCATGCTCTGGATGACAGGTCTTATGGCACCAACAGCGTTCCGCAGAGGCGGTTTCGTTGCCATCGACATGTTCACCCATTCCCTGCCTCGCCTGCTGGGAAGCGCCATATCCCTGCTCCTTCTGCTTATTTCACTTGTGGTGCTCGTCGTTGCCCTGAAGATCGGCTTTTCGGAAGTCACCGGTTTCGGAGGCCGTTTCGCAACCGCCTCGCTTTATGTTCCGGGCAACCTTTCCTTCAGCGAATGGATCCGCGTGCCGCGCAGCTGGATGATGGCTTCCATCCTCGTCGGCGTATTCCTGCTGACGCTCGTCAACATCGAGCTGATCCTGCGCAACATCATCGCCAGCTTCGGTGGCGCCGACCGCATGCCGGTCATTCCCGATCCCGACATGGCAGGAGCTGACTGATGCTGATCTGGTTCCTTCCCGTTTTCCTCGTCTTCCTGCTGATCGGACTGCCTGTCTTCTTCGGCCTTCTGGCGGCCCCTGGCCTGTTGCTCTGGCTGAACGGCCAGGAAAAAGACATCACGCTGCTTTACCGCAACGTCTACAACGGCATGGACAGTTTTCCTCTGATGGCGATTCCGTTTTTCATGCTCGCAGGCGAGCTGATGAACAAGGGCGGCATCACCATGCGGCTGGTCGAGTTCAGCCAGGCCCTGATGGGACATCTGCGCGGCGGCCTTGCTCATGTGAACATCCTGTCGTCGATGCTGTTTGCAGGCCTATCCGGTTCCGCTGTTGCCGATACCTCCGCTCTTGGATCAATGCTGATCCCGGCAATGGAGAAGCAGGGTTACACAAGGCGTTTTGCTGCGGCAATCACCGCGGCGAGTTCCGTCATCGGGCCGATCATTCCGCCGTCGGGCATCATGATCATCTATGCCTATGTAATGGGCGAGAGCGTTGCTGCGCTGTTCCTGGCCGGTATCGTACCCGGCATCATGGTCGGCATCGGCCTGATGCTGATGGTCAAGGTCATGGCCAACAAGTACGACCTTCCCAAAGCACAGAGGATCGTCAACCCCGGCCAGACCATGGCACCGGTGGAATACTGGTTCTCCTTTGTCGTGCTGAGGGCAAACCTGGCTGCCCTGTTCACGGTGATCGCGGACCTTGTGATCAACCTGACCGGGTTCGCGTCCCTTTCAACGATGACCTCGTTCATCCTGTTCGCAGTCTTCCTGGCGGTTTCCCATGTGCTCTTGTGGAAGCTCAGAAGTGCTGTCTCGGAAGATTTTCGGGTCGTGTGCAAGAAAGCAGTTGCTCCGCTTCAGACGCCGATCATCATTCTCGGCGGCATTCTGCTGGGGGTCTTCACGCCAACGGAAGCGGCCGCGGTCGCAGTTGCCTACGCGCTGGTTATCGGCTTCTTCGTTCTGCACTCCATCAAGGTCTCCGAGATCCCGGGTGTCCTGAACAGGGCTGGCATAACCTCTGCAGTGGTGCTTCTCCTGGTCGGTGCGGCGATGGCCTTCAAGACCGTCGTCAGCCTCAGCCACGCTCCCGAAATCATGGCGGAGTTCGTTCTCACCCTGTCGGAGAACCCGCTGATCCTGCTGTTCCTGATCAACCTGCTGCTCTTCGTTGTCGGCATGTTCCTGGATGCAGGCCCCGCGATCATCATTCTCGGCCCCATTCTTGGACCGATCTTCGTCAACCTTGGCGTCGACCCGATCCATTTCGCCATCATCATGAGCGTCAACCTGACCATCGGCCTGGCAACGCCGCCCATGGGACTGGTGCTCTTCGTTGCGGCTTCGGTTTCAAGGGAACGGGTTGAAACCATTGCCAAAGCCATCCTGCCGTTTCTGGCGGTGGAAATCGCGGTGATCTTCCTGATCACCTACATTCCGGCACTTTCGATGACGATCCCGCGTCTGACCGGATTTGCCAACTGATCCTGAGCTTTCTAAGGGAGGAACCTAATGCTCAAAACTGCACTGAAAACGCTCACCGTCGCGGCGATGCTTGCCGGATCGTCGCTGAGCGCGCTTGCCGCTGACTACACGCTGCGCGCAACCGCCAACTCCAACGAAAACGACGAAGACTACGACGGTCTTGTCGTTTTCAAGAACTTCGTTGAGGCCGCTTCCAACGGTGCCATCGAGGTCGAACTGTTCATTGGCACGCAGCTTTGCTCCAACGGCGCTGAATGCCTTCAGGGCATTTCCGACGGTGCGATCGACATCTACATCTCCACCTCCGGCGGCGCGGCGGGCATCTTCCCGTATGTCCAGGTTCTCGACCTGCCCTACATGATGAGCGACGACCGGATTGCAGAGCATGTCCTGTCGGGTGAATTCACCCGCACCATGCGCACGATGGCACTGGAAGATTCCGGTGACACCATCCGCCTGATGACCATCGGCAACACCGGCGGCTGGCGCAACTTCGCCAACACCAAGCATCGTGTGGCCAAGCCGGAAGACCTGAAGGGCCTGAAGATCCGCACCGTGGTGGCCGACCTGCCGCAGGAACTGGTCAAGGCACTTGGTGCTGCTCCGACGCCGATCCCGTGGCCGGAACTGTTCACCTCGCTGCAGACCGGCGTTGTCGAAGGTTCCAAGAACGGCATCACCGACATCATGGGCATGAAGTTCCCGGATGCCGGTCTTCAGTATGTCACCCTCGACGGGCATGCCTACATGGGCGCGCTGTGGTGGATGAACAACGAGAAGTTCCTGTCCATGCCGGAAGACCTTCGCCGCGTCGTGGTGGATGGTTTCTACGCCCTGCAGCAGGCAACCTTCGCCTCACCGAAGCGCAAGTCGATCAAGGCTTATGAGGACTTCGTTGCCGGTGGCGGCGATCTCTACGTCCCGACCCCGGAAGAAAAGGCAGCCTTCAAGGAAGCAGCCGCTCCGGTCTATGACTGGTTCAAGGGCAATGTCGGACGCGGCGGCGAGATCTTCGGCGCCCTGGAAGAAGCCGTGGCTGCGGCCGAAGCCGACATCAACGCCAATCGCTCTGCCGATCTGAACTGACGAAACACCGTGTCACGCCTTGCCACTGCAGGGCGTGACACATCCCAGCACATGCACCGGTCCGGAATCGTGCCTGCCGTAAACTGGACAGGGATCGGCACGCGTCCCATGGTGAAGCCGTGGGAGACCCGGGAGAGCCAGAACTCAATGGTCCGGTCCGCCCAGCACTCGATCACGCGAGTTCTGCGCCGATCAGGAACGAACCGCCGGCTTTCAATTGAACGGATACATCCAGACCTTGTAATCACCGACCAGAATATGCGCCTTCTCAATCTCGTCTTTGGTCATCTTCTTGACCACCTCTTCCAGAGAGATCGCGGCGTCGGGGTCCCCCCCGATGGCAGAGAGCGTGTACCACATGTAAGCCCGCACGAGATCCGGAGCCGGCATGCCCCGGCCCACCTCATAGTACCAGCCGACACCGGACTGGGCACCCGGATGCCCCTTCATCGCGCTTCTGAGATACCACTCGAATGCCCGCTGGTCGTCGCGCTCGACGCCCAGACCCATTGCGTACATTACACCGATCAGTTCTTCCGCATCCGCGTTGCCGGAACGTGCAGCCGGCCAAAGTTCCTTCATCGCCTCTTCGTAGCGATTGGCCTCCATCAGGTCGCGCGCGGCTTCGATTTCGGCCTGAGCAGAACTCGTGCACAACACAAGAGTAAAAAGAGCGGCGGTCAGCGTGGTTTTCATGTGTTGCGGTTGCTCCCTCTGGTCTTCGGCTTGTCGGCACCGGCGATTGCTTCCGAATTGCCACCGCCCTTGAAGGAAGACGATTTCATCGCCTTCGACAGAAAGCAGGCAGCCCTCGGCCAGTTGCTTTTTTACGACAAGATCCTCTCCGGCAACAGGAATATTGCTTGCGCCACATGCCACCACCCGACCCTTGGCACCGGAGACCGGTTGTCGCTCGGCATCGGCGAAGGCGGCGATGGGTTGGGGCTCATGCGGATTGCCGGAACCGGTGACAGCCGCATTAAGAAACGGATTCCGCGAAACGCTCCAGGCCTTTGGAACTTGGGAGCAAAAGAGCTCCACGTCCTGTTTCATGACGGCCGCCTGTCGATTGCCGACACCTTCGAAAACGGCTTCAATTCGCCGGCGGAAGAATGGCTGCCCACGGGCTTCAATTCTCTGCTCGCCGCCCAGGCTGTCTTTCCGGTGACGGCCCAGTTCGAGATGGCGGGCAATCCGAAGGAAAACGAGATCGCCGGGGCCATCTACGATCGCATCGACAACGCCTGGCCGATCCTTGCCAAACGCGTCCGCATCATTCCGGAATATGGCCGCCTGTTTGTCGAGGCATTCGATCATATCGACGCGCCTGAAGCGGTCACGATCGTTGAAATCGCAAATGCGCTGGCAGCTTTCCAGGCAATTGAATGGCAGAGCTTCGACAGCCCGTTCGACGCGTATCTCACCGGCGACGAAAGCGCTCTGGATCTGGCTCAGAAGCGGGGTCTCGATCTCTTCTACGGCAAGGCCGGGTGCTCCTCCTGTCATTCGGGCAAACTGCTCAGCGATCAGAAGTTCCACGCCCTGGGCCTGCCCCCCTTTGGTCCGGGCCGCACCCGCAGCTTCGATCCGATGGTGCGCGATGTCGGCGTGATGGGAGAAACCGACCGCCTGGAAGATGCCTACCGGTTCCGGACCCCGATGCTGCGCAATGTCGAGCTGACCGCCCCTTACGGGCACAATGGCGCATACCCCACGCTGGAGGGGATCATCCGGCATCATCTCGACCCCGATGGAATGCTGAAAGCCTGGACACCGGACACCGCAGCCCTTCCACAAGCGCCCTGGCTGCAGGCGATCGATTTTGTGGTCTGGAATGACGCTCGTGAGATGGCGCGTCAGGCCCGATTCAGGGATATTGAACCTCTCCCCCTTTCGGATGCGGAGATTGCCGATCTGGAGGCTTTCCTGAAAAGCCTGACCGGCACGCAGTCCGTCACGGCCCCGCCCTTCGGCATCCCTGCCACTGTCCCGAGCGGCCTTCCCGTCGACCGGTAAACATCAACAAGGACTAAGAACGTTTCATGGTTGCTCCATTGAAAGACCGGGCTAACCGGCTGTTCCCGGGTATTGCGATTGCCGGGCTTGTCGCCATTGCTGCGCAATTCCTCAACGAGCACTACGGAGCACCGGCCATGTTGATGGCCATCCTGCTTGGCATGCCGCTGAACTTTCTGTCGGAGGAACAGCGCACGGGCGAAGGCATCGCCTTTGCAGCCCGCACGCTGCTTCGTGTCGGCGTTGCCCTGCTCGGTGTCCGCATCAGTGTGGAAATGGTGCAGCAGCTGGGTCTGCCGTTTCTGCTTCTGGTGATCCTCGGCGTCCTGGTTACCATCGGCTTTTCCCTCTTGATCGGTGGGTTGTTCGGACGAGACAGGTTGTTTTCGTTTCTGACCGGCGGCGCAGTCGCCATTTGCGGAGCCTCCGCGGCCATGGCCATCGGCTCTATCCTGCCGAAACGCGAACATGCCGAACGCGATCTCGCCTTCACGGTGATTACCGTGACCGTCCTGTCCACACTGGCGATGATCTTCTACCCGATCCTCACCTCCTCCCTGGGCCTTTCCATGGACGCGACCGGTGTCTTCCTTGGCGGCACGATCCACGATGTTGCCCAGGTTGTCGGCGCCGGTTTCTCGATCTCCGAGGAAACCGGAGACCTTTCGACGCTGGTGAAACTGATCCGCGTCACCATGCTGGCGCCCATCGTTCTGGTCGCGGCGCTCATCCTGCGCAAGAGTTCGGAGCCGGGCAGCGCCCGTCCTCCGATCATGCCGGCGTTTGTTGTCGCCTTCCTGGTGCTTGCCGCACTCAATTCCTTCGGCCTTATTCCGGACGTTGCCAAGGAGGCGGCCGGACACGTTTCCCGCTGGGCGTTGCTGGCCGCAATTGCGGCAGTGGGCATGAAAACCTCAATCCCGAAACTGCTGGAAGTCGGCGGCCCGGCCATCTGGATGCTGGTCACGCAGACAGCGTTTCTGGCGCTCTTCGTTCTGGGTGGCATCTGGCTGATCGGCTGACCTTTCAATCGGCCTTGCCGCACCCCATATAACGAAGCAGAACCCCGGTCTTTTCAAAGGCCGGGGCTTTTCTTGTGCGGGCGAGTATGGAATATAGCTCGCACCTCTTTAGGCGGAACGGCAGATGCGCCGCAACAGGCCGGACCGGACTTGTTTCCGCCCAAACATTTCGAAAGCGTTTGGATGAAAAGCTACATCACCACCCCGATCTACTACGTCAACGGTTCTCCGCATATCGGTCACGCCTTCACCTCCGTGATGGCCGATATCCTGAAACGCAACCGACAGGCGCTGGGGTATGACATGATGCTGTCCACCGGCGTGGACGAGCACGGACAGAAGAACCAGGAAGCAGCGGAAAAAGAGGGAATGTCGGTTGAAGACTACCTCAACATGCGCTGTGCAGAATTCCGCGATGTCTTCGACCGTCTGGACGTGGCTTACGACTATTTCGTGCGCACCAGCCGCGAGGGCCACAAGACGGCCGTCGCTGGAATGGAGCAGTCGATCTTCGACAAGGATCTGATCGTCAAGAAGAACTACACCGGCACCTACTGCAAGGGCTGCGAGGAGTTCAAGAAGGAATCCGATCTGACCGAAGAGGGCCAGTGCCCGCTGCACCCGACAATGAAGGTGGAGCAGACGGAGGAAACCAACTACTTCCTGAAGATGGAACCGTTCCGCGAGCGCCTTCTGCAGCACATCGCCGAAAATCCGGACTTCGTCCAGCCCGAAGCGTTCAAGAACGAACTGAAGCAGATGCTGTCCGAACCGCTGGAAGATCTCTGCATCTCCCGGCCGAAGGCCCGTGTAACCCTGGGTATCGAACTGCCTTTCGACACCGACTTTGTCACCTATGTCTGGTTCGATGCGCTGGCGAATTACCTCACCAACATCAACTGGCCGGAAGCAGGCTACGAGAGCTGGTGGGCGGAATGCGAGCACCTGATCGGCAAGGATATCCTCAAGCCGCATGGCGTCTACTGGCCGATCATGCTGATGGCCGCCGGACTGCCGTTGCCGAAGAAACTGTCCGTTCACAGCCACTGGGTTGGTGCGGGCGGCGTCAAGATGTCGAAGTCCATCGGCAACGTTGTTGATCCGATCGAGGTCATCGAGAAACTGGGCGTCGACGCCTTGCGCTGGTACCTTGCCCGGCACATGCGTGCGGACAGCGACAGCCAGATTTCGGTCGACTTCATCACCCAGTCCTACAACACGGAACTGGGTAACAAGATCGGCAACCTGCTGTCGCGGGCGGCCAAGTTCTCCAAGGCCCGTTTTGACGGCAAACTGCCGGCACCGGGTCCGCTGTCAGCCGAGGACGAAGCGATCCGCAAGTCCGTGCTTGAAGCCACCAAGGGCATGGGCGAATGGGTCAACCTTGCTGAAATCCCGGCTCGCATGCAGTCGATCATCACCGTCGCCGACGAGATGAACAACTACTTCGCCGAGCAGGCTCCCTGGGATCTCATCAAGAACGAGGAGACCCGCGAGCGTTGCCAGACGGTGATCTACGTGACGCTGGACTGCCTGCGCGTCGTCATGGAAGCGCTGACACAGGTCATCCCTGCGTCTGCCGGCAAGGCTCTTGCCATGCTGAACGCACCGGCTGTCGCCTGCCCGTGGAAGCCGGAACTTGACCGGCTGGAAGGCAATAGCGATCTCGGCGAAATCGAGACGCTTTATCCGCGGGTTCAGTAAGCCCGTCACGGCTTGATCAAAAAAATGAAGCGCCCCTGCTCGGGGCGCTTCAGATAACCAATCGCGCGGAAAGCGATTTCCAGCCACAAAGTGTATGGCGAATGAGCTGGGACTCTAGAGCAGACCGGCGATTTCCATGGCTTTGTCGATCTCGCGACGGGTTGCCTCAGTCACCGGTGTCAGCGGCAAGCGGACATCTTCGTGGCAAAGCCCCAGTCTGGACAGGCCGTATTTGGCGCAGGCTGCGGGTGGCTCGAGGAACATCGCGGAGTGGAGAGGCAACAGGCGGTCCTGATACTCCCGGGCAAGTTCGAGGTTTTCAGCAAGTGATGCGCTCTGGAACTCGGCACAAAGGCCTGGAGCCACGTTGGCGGTCACTGAAATGCACCCCTGCCCGCCATGGGCGTTGAAACCCAGTGCAGCGGCGTCCTCAGCACTGAACTGCATGAAAGCCTTGCCGCAAAGTGCCCTTTGCTTGCTGACCCGCTCCATGCTGCCGGTGGCATCCTTCACGCCGATAATCCGCGGCCAGCGTGCCATCTCGGCCATGGTTTCCGGCAATATGTCGATCACACACCGGCCCGGAATATTGTAGAGGATGATCGGGATCGCGCTGTTGTCGTGGAGAACCTTGTAGTGGCTGAGCAGGCCTGCCTGGTTGGGCTTGTTGTAATAGGGCGTCACGACCAGCGCCGCATCTGCGCCAACGGCTTCAGCGTGCTGAAGCATGTCGAGGGATTGCGCCGTTGCGTTGGAGCCAGTCCCGGCAACAACCGGAATGCGGCCGGCCACAAGATCGACGACCCGCTTGATGACGTCCTTATGCTCGATCTTGGAGACAGTCGGGCTTTCGCCCGTCGTCCCGACAGCAACCAGCCCGTCGCTGCCCTGGGCAATGTGCCACTCAACGAGACGTTCCAGCGCTTCGATGTCAACGCTTCCGTCCCTGAACGGTGTGACAAGGGCGGGAATGGATCCCTTGAGTTCGAGCATTTGGCGTCCTCCCGGATCCGCGCTGTCTGAAAGCACGGTCCCATCTCCATCGATAGTCATTCCAGATCGATGTGCCACCAAAAACCCGTCACTGGCAACCTGCCCCGTCCCTCATGAACATCTTACTGCATCATGATCCGCGATCAGGCAGCCAAAAACTCCAGGCGATCATCGAACCGCGCAGGTGTTATTTCCAGAATTTCGGCCGTCACGACACCTTCAGCAACGAAAGGGTCTTCGGCAACAAATCCTTCAAGTTTTTCCAGGCTAGCGCCGTGCGCTATAATCCCGCCGCCGCGGTTCGGCTGCAGGCTGCCGACCATCAGGAAATATCCTTGCTCGAACCCGCGTTGGATCCAGGCCTTGTGGCCTTCCATGAGTTCGCCTGCCCGGGATTTGTCAGCAAAGGTGAGTGTCACGACAAACATGTCATTCTCCATGAAGGTTTTTACGAAAGGCAAAGGCGAGTTACTGGATCTTGTTCTGCTGTGTTCCGGCAATGACACCGTCCAGCCAGCTCAGGATTTTCGAGACTTCACGCTCGACATAGTCCTTGTCCTTGAATGCCTGGGCGAGTGTCGCGACGCCCTGGCTCCAGCCAAGGACATGCATCGCATTGTCCCGCGAATTCTCACCGCAGCCGATTTCGCGAAACTGTGTTTCAAGCCAGTCGCCGAACAGGGCCATGATCTCGTTGGCCTTGCCCCGTGAAGGATGATCGATCTTTGCCAGCTCCGTCGTCAGCGTACCGACGGGACAGCCGTAAGCCATGATCTTCGTCTGATTGACGATGACAATCCGGATAAAACATTCAATCCGTTTCCGTGCTTCATCCGCCGTCTCGTCCCATTTGGCGAGCAGCTCTCTTCGATCCGACAAACGCTTGTCGATCACGGCATCGAGGATCTCGTCCTTGGTCTTGAAATGATAATAGAAGTTGCCGCGCGAGATTTTCACCGCTGCGGCAATGTCCGCGAAGGACGTCTGCGTAAAACCTTGGGCATAGAAAAGGCTGTCCGCCGCATCCACGATCTGACGCCGTGTCTCGCCTGCCGCAACCATATCCATCTCCCTTCGTATTTCCGCATAATTCATTAGGACAAGTGACCTATTGACGAATTAGGACGGTCGTCCGAATAAGTCAAGTGAAGTTCATCAGGAAAACACGGAGGCCGCCCGAGACAGGCAGTGCGGCGCTGCTGCGAAGGGCCATTTCAAGCTGACGCGAAACGATTTTCGCTTCCCTCACATCAATGTGAACTCTGGTTGCAGCAACTCCTGACACACCCTGTCAGTAGCTGTTTTTTAGGATGGGTTTCGACGGTCACACCTGATCTGCGGGAAGGCAAAACGCAAAACTTCCATCACTCTCAACGACTTGGTGACTTTCCGCACCCGATCCAACCGATTGAAGATCAATCTCAACATCGTTCTTTTTTATCAATAATACGCAACCAAGTGCCTTGATCGCGCATTTGTGCACAGGACCGGTGCAATTTCCGACATTGGAATGCCCCGTTCGGTGCCTACCTAGAAGTCGCTTGGTGGCAGACACAGGTCCGGCTGGAGGCACAGCAGCCGGTTCCCGCGTGGAGGGATTTAAATGACATTGCTGGATGAGCGGACGCATGAAGCGCCTCTTTCCGCCGTTGCCGACCTGTTCGATCGGGTCAGGGCACAGACACTTGCTCTCGCCGCCCCCCTCAGTCCGGAGGATATGGGGTTGCAATCCATGGAGGATGCCAGCCCGCCCAAGTGGCACATGGCACACACCACTTGGTTCTTCGAAGAATTCATCCTGAAGCCTTCGCTGCCTGGCTATCAGCCACGCGATGATCGTTTCGCCGTGCTCTTCAATTCGTACTACGTACAAGCCGGCCCGAGGCATACCCGGTCGAGACGGGGCCTGCTTTCGCGGCCCAGCGCCACCGACGTGCTTGACTACCGCTCACACGTCGAAGACGCCCTGCGTGAAGGAGTTGCCCGAAACGCCTTTTCGCTCGAACAGGACAAGCTTGAAGAGCTGATTACCCTCGGCTGTCATCATGAGATGCAGCATCAGGAACTGCTGGTCACCGATCTCCTCCATGCGTTTTCCTTCAATCCGCTGCTGCCCGCCTATATCGAGCCAAAACCGGCACCGGTCAGCGCGGTTGAAACCGCCGAATGGGTTTCCTACGACGGTGGTCTTCTCGAAATCGGCCACGACGGGACCGGCTTTGCTTATGACTGCGAAGGGCCACGTCACAAGGTCTGGCTGGAGCCCTATCGTCTTTCGGATCGTCCCGTAACAAACGGCGAGTGGATCGCCTTCATGGAAGATGGTGGTTACTCAGCCCAAACGCTCTGGCTGATGGAAGGCTGGGCCGTGCGAGAGAAGAACGGTTGGGACAGCCCCCTCTACTGGTGGCAGCAGGACGGTCAATGGTGGACCTATACCTTGCAGGGTCCAAGACCGGTTGATCTTGCGGCACCGGTTGTCCACGTCAGTTACTACGAAGCGGAAGCCTTTGCCCGCTGGGCAGGTCGCCGGTTGCCGACGGAAGCAGAGTGGGAAGCCGCTGCAGAGCCGACCCCGATCGAAGGCAATTTCCTGGAAAGCGGAGCCTTTCAGCCTGTTGGCCGCAGGCCCGGTCTTTGGGGCGATGTCTGGCAATGGACCAGCAGCGCTTTCAGCCCCTATCCGGGCTTCAGACCACCCGAGGGGGCCATTGGCGAATACAATGGCAAGTTCATGGTCAACCAGATGGTGCTGCGCGGCGGGTCCTGCGCGACCCCGAAGGAACAGTTGCGGTCGTCGTACCGCACCTTCTTCTATCCACACCAACGCTGGCAGATGCTCGGCCTGAGGCTGGCGGGAGATCAATGATGACCAAGCATGTTTCTCCCGAGAACCAAACGGACGAGAACCAGTCGGATATGTTTCGCGACGACATTCTCTCCGGTCTCCTCAAGGACCAGAAGGCGATCAGCAGCAAATGGCTCTACGACGATGTCGGGTCACATCTGTTCGAAGCGATCACCGAACTGGATGCCTATTACCCCACCAGAACGGAGATCTCGATCCTCGCCCAGAATGCCAGGAAATATCGCCGTCTACCGGGCGCACGCGGAGCGATGGTCGAACTGGGCAGCGGGTCCAGCCGCAAGACAGACCTGTTGCTGAATGCCTTTCCAGACCTGTCCGTCTACATGCCGATCGACATTTCAGCCAATCATCTGAAAGCTGCTGCCGAACGGGTGCGCCGCGCATACCCGTCATTGGCGGTAATCCCGGTTGCTGCCGATTTCACACAGCCCTTCGGACAACTGCCGTTGCTGCCCGAGTTGCCAGTGCTGATCTTCTTTCCCGGTTCCACGATCGGCAACTTCGAGAAAACCGAGGCAGCGGCACTCCTGTCGAAAATTCGCTCAGCCATGCCGGAGGCCAGCCTAGTTATCGGTGTGGACCGGCCAAAGGATGCAAAAGTCCTGCAGGAAGCCTATGACGATCCAGCCGGGATTACAGCAGCCTTCAACCAGAACCTTTTGCAGCGGATCAACAGGGAACTGGATGGCGATTTCGACCTCGCCGCCTTCGCACACAAAGCCATCTGGAACGACGGCGAAAGCCGTATCGAGATGCATCTGGAAAGCCTGGTTCGGCAGCAGGTCTCCATCGCCGGGGAAACCGTCGCATTCGCAAAGGGCGAGACAATCCACACGGAAAACTCACACAAATACAACGAGGAAGCGTTCGAAGGCATCGCCCGCGAGGGTGGATGGCAGATCACGGACGTCGACAGCGACGAGAACAAATGGTTCTCGGTCTATACGTTGCAGGCTGCCTAAAGCCCTTCGACTTGGGTCACCTAACAGATGCGGGTGAGGCAGAGTTTCAAGGCCTCACCCGCCACTTACTCAAAGGTTCAGCCTGAAGCTTATTCGATCTGTGCGATGAATCCGGCCAGCACCCTGTTGAACCGGTCGGGATACTCCCAGAACATCATATGGCCACCAAAGGCCTGCACCGAGCTGTTGGGCGTATGGACGGCAAGGTAGGCCTTGGCACTGTCGGACCAGTGATCGGCGATCACGAAGGCCGACGGCAGCTTCGCGTCGACCTCCTTGGCCGTCTCCAGGTAATTGCTGAAATTTCCGGCTGCCAGATAAGCCGCGGCCACGAATGGTGGCGACTTGGTCGACTGGTCAACAATCCAGCGGGACAGTTCCGGCGTGTAGTCCTGTTCGATCATGACCTCGTCGGCATACCAGTTGATGACGTTGCGTTGGCCTTCAGCTGACTGAATGCCGCTGTAAAGTTCCGCAATTTCCGCGACACTTCCCTCAGCCCAGTCGCCGTCGTTACCGGTTAGCGGTGTCGGCGAAAGATCGATGCACATATGGGCGGACGCAGCATCCACAGACCTTGTCTTGATGAATTCCCAAGTGGTCAGGCAACCGAATGACCACCCCACCAGCACCGGCTTTTCGACCTTGAGATGATCAAGCAACTTTGCAAGGTCAGCCCCCTGGGTAACGTAGTTATTGCCTTCCAGTGTCAGCGTCGAGCGGCCGTGGCTTCGAGGATCGAAGGTGATGACCCGGTGGTCTTTCGCAAAGGCCTCGATCTGATGTTCGAAAACCTGTGTGGTGAAGGTCCAACCGGGAACAAACACGATCGGAAGTCCCGATCCGTGATCCTCGTAATAGAGATCGACCCCGGGCTCGACTTCAAAGAAGTCACCGGCAATTGCCGGAGCTGCCATTGCAAGTGTCAACAGCACCGACCGGGCACATGTGGCCAAAGTTCTCGATGTGTAGTCAGTCATGTCTCTCTCCCCTTATGGTCACAGGAAAAGTGCAATGCCCCCAAGGGATTATATCATTAACAAAACCTTAACGTGTAAAAAATTTCAAAAATCTATTTATACGTGTATTTTTACCAGTGACGTTTTGAGCAGGTTCCGAGAACCGTCATCGCCGCGTCAAACCACTTGGACAGGGACATTTTACTGCCTTGCGAGTGCGGGCAGGACGGGCAAAACCGTAGGGATTTCCGGTAGAAAGGGAGGGATCGTTTTCAACGCGAAACATTTGTTTCACAAATTGACAATGTAAAAAACAAATGGAACAGTAACCGGATGGAAACCATTTCGCCGCCCCATCTTCGCACAGCAATTTCGGCCAATTATGCCGACCTGAGCGATGCATTGCGTACGGCAGCGGATTACATTGCGGAAAACCAGGTGGAAATCGCCACCCGCAGCCTGAGGTCGGTCGCATCGGCCAGTGGCGTTTCGCCGGCGAGCTACACCCGACTTGCAAGGGCACTGGGTTTTTCAGATTACGAAGCGTTGCGCGAACAGGCCCGGAACGAGTTGAGCCACCGTGGGCGGGACACGTTTCAGGACAAGGCCAGGAAGCTGCGCTCGGATGCCGACCTGCCTTTGCTGCCACGGCAGGTCTCCGCTTGCATCGACAACATCAAGGCACTGGTGGACGACATTGACCCGGCCGTTCTGGATGCTGCCGTCGACCGGCTCAGCCAGTCCCGCAAGATCATCCTGATAGGAGCCCTCGCCTCAGCAGGTTTTACCGACTATTTCGCCTATCTGGCCAAGTGGTTCGATGACAGGTGGGTCGTTGCCGGGCGCAATGGTGCCACTCTGGGCAGCACACTTGCCGGCATTACATCGGCCGACACGGTCATCGTCCTGTCCAAGCACCCTTATGCCCACCGTTCGGTACGCGCGGCAAAAGTGGCGGCAGGAAATGGTGCACAGGTGATCGTCCTGACCGACAGCCACGCCTTTCCAGGGTTGCAATTCGCGAATTACCACTTCATACAACGCACTGAAAGTCCACACTTTTTTTCGTCTTACGCAGCCACGCTTGTGCTTATCGAAACCATTACAGGCATGCTGGTTGCGCGGGCCGGAGCCGAGGCGGAAGCCCGGATCCAGGAGGTCGACAGACACAATCGTCTGCTCGACGAATTTGAAAACGTCTAGCGTGGATCGCCATGCCGGACACAAGAATTCAAACAAAGGGAAGCCAAGTCAAATGATGATGAAACTGAACCTTGCGGGCGCCGTCATGGCGACCAGCATCGCATTCACCGGCGCAGCCTCTGCAGAGCAATTCATCACCATCGGCACTGGTGGTGTGACTGGCGTTTACTATCCGACCGGCGGAGCCATTTGCCGGCTCGTCAACAAGGGCCGCAAGGACCATGGCATTCGTTGCTCCGTGGAATCTACCGGCGGGTCCGTCTACAACATCAACACGGTGCGTGAAGGCGAACTGGAGTTTGGTGTTGCGCAGTCCGATTGGCAGTATCACGCTTACAACGGCACCTCGCAGTTCGAGGAAAAAGGCCCGTTCGAAGACCTGCGAGCCGTTTTCTCCGTGCACCCCGAGCCGTTCACCGTCGTTGCCCGCGCCGATAGCGGCGTCACGTCCTTCGAGGACCTGAAAGGCAAGCGGGTCAACATCGGCAACCCGGGTTCCGGTCAGCGCGGCACCATGGAAGTTCTGATGGAAGCAATGGGCTGGTCCACGGATGACTTCGCGCAGGCGACCGAGCTGAAGGCTGCAGAACAGTCTGCCGCCCTCTGCGACAACCAGATCGATGCCATGGTTTACACGGTCGGCCACCCGTCCGGTTCCATTCAGGAAGCAACCACGGCGTGCGATTCCAAACTCGTGAACGTTGACGGCCCGGTTGTCGGAAAGCTGATCGAAGACAACAGCTACTACCGCAAGGCCACTATCCCGGGCGGCATGTATCGCGGCAATGACGAAGACGTCACCACCTTCGGTGTCGGCGCGACCTTCATCACGTCCGCCAAGGTAGACGATGAAGTCGTCTACACGCTGGTCAAGTCAGTGTTCGAGAACTTCGATGCCTTCAAGAAGCTGCATCCTGCCTTTGCCAACCTGAAGCCGGAAGAAATGGTGAAGGACGGCCTGTCCGCACCGCTTCATCCGGGTGCTGCGAAGTACTACCAGGAACAGGGCTGGATCAACTAATCCTTGCCAACATTTCGGGTCCGGACCATGTCCGGGCCCGTTTCTCTGCTGCGGCCCATTGAACGACACTTTGGCCAAGGCATTTATTGAATGAATTAACAGATGCCACGGGCTGCGTGGCTGTCGGGTGCCAGCCGAGCGCAATGCCGACGTTGCGCTTCAGCCGGAAGACCGGGGGAACTTCATGTCTGAACAGAACCAGCCGAACGGACGGGACCAACGACAGGGACTATCCGAAGAAGAACTTCAGGAACTCGTCGCCTCCTCCGATTCCGGGTCCAGGAACCCTGCCGGATCCGTCGGGATGATGATCGCCACCGTGGCCCTGATCTGGTCCTGCTTCCAGGTTCTGCTCGCCTCCCCCATCGTCTACTACGTCCTGCCGTCGGACATCATCAACAACAGCCGACAGGTGCATCTGGCGTTTGCGATGTTCCTGGCATTCATGGCCTACCCCGCACTGTCGAGCAGTCCGAGACACCGCGTGCCGATCCAGGACTGGGCCCTGGCGTTTTTCGGCGCCTTCATTTCGCTTTACGGCTTCTTCTTCTACGACAAGATCGTTGCCAACGGCGGTCTGGCCGACGACACCGACAAGTGGTTCGCCCTTGCCGGTATCGTGGTCCTGTTTGAAGCCGCGCGCCGGGCACTCGGCCCGGCCATGGCCATCGTCGCAACCGTATTCCTGCTCTACGTCTTCTTCGGCTCCTCAGAATGGGTCCCGGAGGTCATCCGCTGGAAGGGCGCTTCGCTGCAAAAGGCGATGAGCCACATGTGGATCACGTCGGAGGGTGTCTTCGGTATCGCGCTCGGTGTCTCCACCAAGTTCGTCTTCCTGTTCGTGCTCTTTGGCGCCTTGCTGGACAAGGCGGGCGCGGGCAACTACTTCATCAAGATGGCCTTCGGCGCGCTCGGTCACCTGAAAGGTGGCCCGGCCAAGGCAGCCGTTGTCGGCTCTGCAGCCACCGGCCTCATCTCCGGCTCGTCCATCGCAAACGTCGTTACCACGGGCACATTCACCATTCCGCTGATGAAGCGCGTCGGCTTTACCTCTGAACAAGCGGGATCGGTCGAGGTCGCATCATCCGTGAACGGCCAGATCATGCCGCCGGTGATGGGCGCCGCCGCCTTTCTGATGGTCGAATATGTCGGCATTTCCTATGTCGACGTGATCACTCACGCCTTTCTGCCGGCCGTGATTTCCTACATCGCGCTGGTCTATATCGTGCACCTTGAAGCCGTTAAGCGGAACATGCCAACCATCGGGCACAAGACCGTTTCAACCCTGCGCACGATCATCGGAATGTTCGTGTTTTTCGCGGCCTTTGCCGCTCTTTGCTATGGGGTGCAATACCCGGTCGGCTGGATTGTCGCCCTGGTACCGGAAGGCGCGTCGTGGATCCTCGCGCTACTGGTTTTCCTTGCCTATATCGCTCTGTTGAAACTGGCTGCCAGCGTCGATGACCTTCATCCGGACGACCCCAATGCCAAGGAGATCACGCTTCCGGATATTTCCCAGATCTACAAGGCTGGTCTCTACTACCTGCTCCCGATCGTCGTGCTCGTCTACTTCCTGATGATCGAGCAGAAGTCACCGGGCCTTTCAGCCTTCTGGGCAACGGCTCTGCTCTTCGCGATCCTTTTGACCCAGCGTCCGATCAAAGCGATTTTCCGGGGCGAGAACGAGACGGTCGAAGCCTTCAAGGAGGGCGTCAACGACCTCGTCCACGGCATGATCGACGGTGCCCGCAACATGATCGGCATCGGCCTTGCGACTGCGACAGCCGGCATCATCGTCGGCACAGTCACCCTGACCGGCATCGGCCAGGTGATGGCAGATCTCGTCGAGTTCGTATCCGGTGGCAATCTGGTGCTGATGCTGGTCTTCGTTGGCGTCCTGTCGCTGATACTTGGCATGGGTTTGCCAACAACGGCCAACTACATCGTGGTGTCTTCACTGATGGCCGGGGTCGTGGTCGAACTTGGCGCGCAATCCGGACTGATAGTTCCGCTCATCGCCGTGCACCTGTTCGTCTTCTATTTCGGCATCATGGCGGACGTAACGCCACCCGTGGGTCTAGCCTCCTTTGCCGCGGCGGCGGTGTCAGGAGGCGATGCCATAAAGACCGGGTTCACGGCATTCTTCTATTCTCTGCGGACGGTCGCCCTGCCCTTCGTCTTCATCTTCAACACCGATCTTCTCCTGATCGACGTCACGGTGACCCAGGGCATACTCGTCTTCATCATGGCGACGATTGCCATCCTTGTGTTTACCGCAGGCACCATGGGCTATTTCCTGACCAAGAACAGGATCTATGAAAGCGTCGCGCTTGTGCTGATCGCCTTCGTGCTGTTCCGTCCGGATTTCTTCATGAACCGGATCCAGCCTCCGTTCGAGATCGTCTCGCCGGACCGTTTCGTCCAGGCAGTTGGCGATGCACCTGCAGGCAGCGAGATCCGTCTGGTGCTGAGTGGTCCGGACTTCGACACCGGCAACACGATGGAAACGCGCATTGCGATCACGCCCGGAAGCGAAGACGGGGGCGAAGCCAGATTGCAGGCGCTTGGCCTGACGACCCTCGAAGAAGACGGTGTTCTGAAGCTGGAGGAACCCTTCCCGGGGACGCCCTACTTCGAACAGCTGGGAACGTTCGACTTCTACGGCGACGAACCCGTGGTCGTTAAAGAAGCTCGCCTCGAGGCGGATCAGTTGCCGAAGGAGCTGATCTATATTCCGGGGCTTCTGCTTCTGGCCCTTGTCTTCATGCTCCAGCGCGCCCGCGCAGGCCGGACCAACCGTGAAGAAGGAGTAGCGGCATGACGAAATCCATCTTGTGCGCCGTTGACGTCCAGCAGGTCGACGACACCAAGGTTCTGGAAACGGCCGACAAGCTCGCCCGTCTGGACGGTGCCCAACTCGATGTAATCACGGTCGTCCCGAGCGCCGGCATCAATCTTGTCGCTTCCTATTTCGACGAGAACTTCCAGGGTCAGATGGTGGCGGAAACCCAGAAAAAGCTGGTCGAGAAGGTCTCAAGCGTCCTCGGGGCGGAAAGAAACAGCGAAATCCGGCATCTGGTCGCCACCGGCTCCATTTACGAGGAAATCCTGGAAGTCGCGAAAAAGACCGGGGCAGACCTCATTGTCATTGGCGCCCACCAGCCGCATCTGAGCGAATTCCTGCTCGGACCAAACGCAGCTCGGGTCGTCCGTCACTCGAAATGTTCGGTCTATGTGGTGAGGAACTGACGCCTCAGCCGGCTTCCAGCAGCGCGGATTTCAGTCGCTCGGCCTCCGTGCCGAGCGGCCGCATGTTTGGCCAGGCGATGTAATAGCCCATTCCCGTCTTGAGCGTAGCGCCGTCCAGCGGCACGAGCCTTCCTGAAGAAATCTCTTCCCGCAACAATGGCAAGGCGCCAAGCGCAATGCCGAGCCCCTTCAAGGCCCGCCCTATAGACTGGTTATAGCTTGCACATGACTGAACAGGCCAATCTTTCAGATCCAATCTCCCTGTCCGCTGGATCCAGCCAGTCCAGTCGATCCAGTTCGGAGCAAGACGCGGGTAGTTGAGAAGCGCCGGCTGTTTACCGCCACCTCCTGACCGCAGGGCGTCAATAATTTCCGGCATGCCGACAGGTGTCAGGACCTCCGGAAACAATAATTCCGACTGCCAGCCCGGAAATCGGCCGTCCCCGTGCAGGATGACAAGGTCGTGCTCTGGTTTGAGCAGGTCTCCCAGATCGTCTGCTGTTGCCAGATTGAACAGGCAGGCTTCGTCTGACAGTGCAAATTCCTTGAGCTTAGGCTGGAGCCAGAAGGCAGCAAGTGCCGTCACAGACGCAATCCGCACGACGGGCCTCTCCGGCACTTTCAGCGCACTCAGCGCCTGCGTCAGATAATCCAGCGTCATGCCGGTCTTCTCGGCAAGATATGTTCCTGCTTCCGTTAGCTGAAGCCTGCGGCCGGACCGCTCGAACAGGTCGACGCCCAGCCAGTCTTCCAGCTGCCGGATGCGTTTGGAAACGGCTGCCTGGGTCACGAAGAGTTCTTCGGCAGCCTCTGTAAAGTTCAGATGACGCATGGCGGCTTCAAAGAAGACCAATGTGTCGAGCGGCGGGAGTGATTTTCGATAGGCTTGCATTACTGGAGGTTATCCAATGACCCGATTTTTTCCAGTCTTTTAAAGAATCGAAGCTCGCCCGATATTCCATCCAGTTGAACTGGAGACGATGACAAATGGCGGAACTGGACTGGCACGCGGAGCGCAGCGACCTTCAGGGACTGGCGCAGCTTGACCGCGCACCCGAGGTGGAAGGGATCGATCTGGTGGCCGTGCGCACATACCGGCAGCAGCGTGTGCGGCAGAAGATGGCCGAATATGGTGTTGATGCGGTAATTCTCTCCGACCCGGTCAACATCCGCTATGCGACCGGCACGCGGAACATGCAGGTTTTTTCCATGCGCAATGCCCCGTCGCGCTACCTGCTGCTGACCCAGAACCGCTCCATTCTTTTCGAGTTCACCGGCTGTCTTCATCTTGGTGAGGGCTATGAAACCGTCGATGAGGTCCGCCCCTCTAAAACCGCGAGCTTCGTCGCTGCCGGTCCTCATATTGCAGAGCGCGAACGCGCCTGGGTGGCGGAGATGGCCGATACCATTCATGAGCTGACAGGCTTGAAGGACGCCACGGTGGGGCTGGAACGGCTTAATGCGGGAACAGCCATCGCGCTGAAAGAAGCCGGGCTCAACGTGGTCGACGCGCAGCAACCCGTGGAGATGGCGCGCGCGATCAAATCGCCGGAAGAAATGAAATGCGTGATTGCTTCGTTGCGCGCGACGGAAATAGGCGTCGGCAAGCTGCGTGAAGCAATTCGCCCGGGGCTTACCGAAGCCGAACTCTGGTCAGTGCTGCACAAGTCGATCATCGCGCAGAACGGCGACTATGTCGAAACGAGGCTGCTGAATGCTGGCGCGCGCACCAATCCATGGTTCCAGGAAACATCTGACAACGTCATCGGCGCGAACGAGCTGATAGCCCTCGATACGGATGTTGTCGGCTGCCACGGTTATTATGCCGACTTTTCTCGCACCTTCCACTCCGGCCCGGACCGGCCGACGGACACCCAGCGCGAACTTTACAAGGTCGCCTACGAACAGGTTCACTACAACATGGGCATTCTGAAGCCCGGAATGAGCTTCCGGGAATATGCCGACCGGGCGTGGAACATCCCCGACCGCTACTATGCCAACCGCTACTACCTGTCTGCCCATGGCTGCGGCATGACCGGCGAATACCCCTACCTCTATCACCATGGCGACTTTCCGGACGCCGGTTATGACGGTGTCGTGGAACCGGGCATGACACTGTGTGTCGAAAGCTACATTGGCGAGGATGGTGCCAAGGAAGGCGTCAAGCTGGAGCAGCAGGTCCTGATCACCGAAACCGGCATCGAGACCCTGTCCAGGTTTCCGTTCGAGGCACATCTGCTGACCTGATGAGCAGCTCAGCTCCGGAGCGCCAGGACAAGGGCAAACAAACCGACGAAAACGAGGCTGGCTGCCCAGACCCTGTCCAGGTTGAACCACGCCTTTTGCAGGAACCGCAGGCCCAGCCAGAAATAGACGCCGATGGCCAGCAGGCCACCGGCAAGCGCCATGGCGAGCGTGTGGACCGCGGCCACGAGCAACGCCATCCTCAAATCTGCCCCCATGAGAGTACCGGCCGCCGCGTGGCCGGCCCCCTGCTCCATTGCGCAGATACCCAGGTAGATAGGCACCAGCATGAGCCCTGCCCCATGAGCGATCGCCACCAGAAAGGACCAGAGGCCAAGCTTCGCCGGTGAAATACGGGCCAGAAAGCGCGGATGACGATCAGCGATCAGCAGGTACAGCCCCATGCCGATCACCAGACAGGCGGCGCCAATGCGGATTTCCCGTTCCAGGGAAACCAGCGTGATCATTGCCGAAAAAGGCAAGAGAATAACCAGCATTGCCGCCAGATGCCCGACCGCCAACAGCAACAACGCACGCGGCAGGGCCAACGCGCGTTGTTCCATCAAGGCAGCAGACACCGCCAGCGGCCAACCCATGCCCGGGTTCACGCCGTGATAGAGACCTGACGCAATGACGGCCCACCAGAGAGCCGACAAACTTGCCTCTTCCAAAACCTAGACCGACGGGAAGCAGAAACTGTCGGTAGAGCAGTCCCCGCCTTCAAGCCGGATCTGGTGCGACCTGTAGCCCGCCGGGAATTCGACCCAGAAATCCGGATCGAGCGTCAGTCCGCCACCGGCTCCAACACGAGCCATCACCATCGCGGCGCCGCGCTCGCCCGGATAGAACTGTTCGTCCCAGGTGGAATAGAGCGAGTTGGTCCAATAGACGCGCTGACCATCCCGGCTGATCTCGACCATTTGCGGTCCGTAACCGAAGTCCTTGCCGTTCGGGTGTTTCGTCTTCTTCACGATCCCGCCGATCTCGACCTTGCCGGCGAGCGTCGGGTTCATTGGGTCGGAGACATCATACTGATGCATTTCACCGGTGCCCCAGCATGCGACATAGAGATATTTGTCGTCGAGACTGAGGTCGATGTCGGTCACCAGCGGTGGAACAGCGGAAAACCCCTTCAGCATTTCAGGCAGGTCTGCGGGATCGGCCGGCTGCGGGTCGATGGTGATGGTCTTCCTGGCTTCAAACGTGCCATCGTCCTTGCGCCACCAGGTGAATATCGCCCCTTGCAGGTTGGTTGTGTCGACGACAACACCACAGAAACCGTATTGTTTGGCGGGATCGTGGGCAGGGCGAACCTCGAGCGCCATCTGGTGGTTTTCGCCCAGATCGATGGTCTGGATGTTCTTTCGCCCGCGCAGATCCCAGAAATGAAGGCTGTGGCCGTATTTGTTGGACAGAAGGTCTTCCGCGACGAGACCGTTCTCGAACTGTGGCGGCAGTCCCCACTCCGACGACACCATGTAGTCGCGCGGCAGGTTCCACCAGAAATCATAGTGTTTGTCCTGGATGCCACGATCCATTTCATACCGGCCGAGAATGTCGAAGGTCTCGCAGTCCATGATAAAGATGCCCGGAGGCCCGTCGGTGCCGTCCGCACCGCCTCCCCCAAGGGTCGAGACATAGATGCCTTCCGGCCCGCAATGAATGGTGTGCGGACGGGAATAGCCTGTCTTGGCGAAGACTTCTTCCGGTTCGATGATCTTGTGAATTTTCGCTTGAAGCGGCTCTTTCACGTCAACGACGTAGATGCGCGACGACCGGATGCCCGGGATGATCAGGTAACGGCGCTCGAGAAAGGCGTGTCCTGTCAGTGGCGACAGCGCCGAGGAACAGGCGTTCCACCCGAAATGGTGGAATTCGTCTCCCTTGTTCGGCATGAAGACGGTATGCACGATCTTGCCGTAGTCAGGACTTTGCGGATCGACATTGACGACAGCCAGACCATCGGGTTGAGAGAAATCTGGACTGAGCATCAAGGTGAAAGCCAGCTTCTCAACCGGCGCTTCCATAGCCATGCGCGGCGTCGGATAAAAACTCGGATCAGGCCTTAAATTCATGTCGTCCTCCCTAAACGTGATGACATTCAAGACGGGATGTCCGCATTCCTTTTCTTGTTGTTACCGACCTCCCGAATTCGTCTCCTATGCTCCTTGTCCTGCATTTTGCAGCCGGGCCGCGCCAATGATCACGGTGCCGACCATTGGCATTTCCAAATGCGACTTTAGTACAATGCCTGAAATACGATCAGGGGTCGATGGCGAAAACGCATCCTAACTTTGACGAATAAGAAAGAACAGAAAACCACGAAACGGAAACTTATCGCGACCAGGTTTCAACCAGGCTCGATTTTGCGCAATAGTATGCCTCAGAATAAAAATCGCCCCTAGGCAATCCTGCCATTGCCGCCTATTTAATCGTAAGATTGCGATGGATCGAACCAACCTTGGCTCCGATCCACGCCTTCCTTTACTGCCCGACCCGTTCCGGAGACCCTTTCACATGAGTGACCCGACCTACACCCCGCCCAAAGTCTGGACCTGGGAACAGCCGAGCGGCGGCCAGTTCGCCAATATCAATCGGCCGATTTCCGGTTCAACCCACGAAAAGGACCGGCCTGTCGGCAAGCATCCGCTTCAGCTTTATTCTCTGGCGACCCCGAACGGCGTCAAGGTGACGGTGATGCTCGAGGAGTTGCTCGCACTCGGTCACAAGGGCGCTGAATATGATGCCTGGCTGATCAAGATCAACGAAGGCGATCAATTCTCCAGTGGCTTCGTGGAAGCCAATCCCAATTCCAAGATCCCGGCCCTTGTCGACCACTCGACCGAAACCCCGACGCGCGTGTTCGAATCCGGTTCCATTCTGCTGTATCTGGCCGAGAAATTCGGTGAATTCCTGCCCAAGGATCCGGCAAAGCGCACCGAAACGCTGAACTGGCTGTTCTGGCAGATGGGATCCGCCCCTTATCTTGGCGGCGGCTTCGGCCATTTCTACGCCTATGCGCCGGAAAAGTACCAATACCCCATCGATCGCTTCGCAATGGAAGCCAAGCGCCAGCTTGACGTCCTCGACAAGGCGCTGGCTGATCGCCCCTACATCGCCGGTGACGACTACACCATCGCCGACATGGCGATCTTCCCCTGGTATGGCGGAATGGTTCTTGGCCGCGCCTATGATGCGGCGGAATTCCTCTCCGTTCACGAATACAAGAATCTCCTGGCCTGGGCCCAGAAGATCGATGCCCGCCCGGCGGTTGTTCGCGGGCGCAAGGTGAACCGGACCTGGGGAGAAGATCACGAGCAGCTTCCGGAGCGTCATGATGCCGCGGATCTGGACGCAAAAGCCGCGCTGGACCCTGCTGCAGAATAAATTTTCGTCCGGCAGCGGCTCTTTCCCCAGGAACCGCTGCCGGGGTTTTACGCACGACCAGTCTTTGGTCATATTGCCTTGATATGTGTATAGGGCCGGGAAAATTTACTAATTCCGGGCCCTATTTGAGTATTCCGACTGCCGAATGCCCTCGCCCACAGTTTCCGATACCCCTATTTTGTAAATCCCGTGAAATTTATATCGCCCTGCTCTCACTGTGCAGTGCGGTAATACCCTCCAAATTCAATCGCAAGACACCTTGTCATAAGTAATATTTTCGTTTCTAAATTCGCAGCACGTTTGTGAGGGACAGGACGCACGGGGGGAGTTTGTTAGCCAATCCGGCCAACTTGCCCTTACCTGAGGCCAATTCCTCGACACTTGCTGGAGAGACGTATGCCAGAAGCCCTAAAGATCGGCACACCAAAGGAAACCTTCCCCGGGGAGAACCGTGTGGCGATGACACCCGAATCCGCAAAGCAGCTGCAGAAGCTTGGCTTCTCCTGCCTTGTGCAAAGCGGAGCCGGGACCGCCGCCGGATTTTCCGACCAGGCTTATGAAGAAGCCGGCGTTGAAATCGTCAAGACTGCCGCAAGTCTTTGGAAGAAATCGGACATCGTAACCAAGGTCCGGCAGCCCGATGACAAGGAATTGGGCTATCTGACAAAGGACAAGACCCTGATTTCCTTCTTCAACCCGGGTGGGAACACCGACGGGCTGGAAAAGGCGAAGGAATCGGGCGCCAGCGTCATTGCCATGGAGATGGTGCCGCGTATCTCGCGTGCCCAGAAGATGGATGCTCTCAGCTCCATGGCCAACATCGCCGGATATCGCGCCGTTATCGAGGCGGGCAACAATTTCGGCCGCTTCTTCACCGGCCAGATCACTGCTGCAGGCAAGGTACCGCCTGCGAAGGTACTGGTCGTGGGCGCAGGCGTCGCGGGTCTTGCGGCCATCGGCACATCCACGTCGCTCGGCGCGATCACCTATGCATTCGACGTGCGCCCGGAAGTGGCCGAGCAGGTCGAATCGATGGGCGCTGAATTCGTTTATCTGGATTTTGAAGAAGAACAGCAGGATGGCGCTGCGACCGGCGGTTATGCCAGCGTTTCCTCGCCAGAGTTCCGCGAAGCCCAGCTTGCAAAATTCCGGGAACTGGCTCCGGAGATGGACATTGTCATCACCACGGCTCTGATCCCGAACAGGGACGCACCGAAGCTGTGGCTGGAAGACATGGTCAAGGCCATGAAGCCGGGCTCGGTTATCGTCGATCTTGCCGCCGAACGCGGCGGCAACGCGGAAGGAACGGTCAAGGACGAGAAGGTCGTCACCGAGAATGGTGTCACGATCATCGGCTATACCGACTTCCCCTCGCGCATGGCCGCTCAATCGTCCACGCTTTATGCCACCAACATCCGCCATATGCTGACCGACCTGACGCCCGAGAAGGATGGTCAGATCGTTCACAACATGGAAGACGACGTCATCCGTGGCGCGACCGTGACCCATGAAGGCGAGATCACCTTCCCGCCGCCGCCGCCCAAGGTGCAGGCAATCGCGGCGAAATCGAAGGAAAAGCCGAAGGAACTGACGGCGGAAGAAAAGCGTGCGCAGGAAACTGCCGCCTTCAAGGCGCAGACCAAGCAGCAGGTGACCCTGCTGGCGGTTGGTGGCCTGCTTCTGCTGCTGGTGGGCCTCATCGCCCCGGCCAGCTTCATGCAGCATTTCATCGTTTTCGTGCTCTCGGTATTCGTCGGTTTCCAGGTGATCTGGAACGTCAGTCACTCGCTGCACACGCCGCTGATGGCTGTCACCAACGCCATTTCGTCGATCATCATTCTCGGCGCGCTGATGCAGATCGGATCCGGATCGTTCCTGGTCATCCTGCTGGCAGGCCTGTCCGTCTTCATGGCCGGGATCAACATCTTCGGCGGTTTCCTCGTCACCCGGCGCATGCTCGCCATGTTCCAGAAATCCTAAGGAGGCCGGCAGATGGAATTCGGTTTCACGACCGCCGTTTACGTTGTTGCGGCTGTTCTGTTCATCCTGTCTCTGGGAGGCCTTTCCGGCCAGGAAAGCGCCAAGCGCGCCATCTGGTACGGTATCGCCGGCATGGGACTGGCCGTTGTTGCCACCCTGATCGGTCCGGGCTCCGGCCTGTGGCTCCTGTCTCTCATCCTGATCGCTGCCGGCGGCATCATCGGTTATTTCGTGGCGCAGCGCGTCCAGATGACCGAAATGCCCCAGCTGGTCGCCGCCATGCACTCGCTCGTGGGTCTGGCCGCCGTCTTCGTCGGCTACAATGCCTATATCGAGCTCGGCAACGTGCTGGCGATGGGCGAGGAAGAGCGCAATGCGCTTGAGGGCTTCGCCGCTATCCTGGCGCACAAGACCCCGATCGAACAGTCGATCCTGAAGGTTGAAGTGTTCCTTGGCGTCTTCATCGGTGCTGTCACCTTCACCGGCTCTGTCGTCGCTTTCGGCAAGCTGGCCGGCAAGCTGACCTCCAAGGCGGAAAAACTGCCTGGTGGCCACATGCTGAACGCAGGTGCGGCCGCACTCAGCGTCATCTTGTTGCTGATGTTCCTGAACGGGGCCGGCATCTGGACGCTGGTACTGATGACGCTGCTGGCGTTCTTCATCGGTTACCACCTGATCATGGGCATCGGCGGCGCCGACATGCCCGTTGTGGTGTCGATGCTGAACTCCTATTCGGGCTGGGCCGCGGCCGCCATCGGCTTCTCGCTCGGCAACGATCTGCTGATCGTCGTTGGCGCGCTCGTCGGGTCTTCCGGTGCGATCCTGTCCTACATCATGTGCAAGGCGATGAACCGCTCGTTCGTCTCCGTTATCCTCGGCGGCTTCGGCAACACCACCGGTCCGGCCATGGAAGTGGAAGGCGAACAGATCGCCATCGACAGTGATGGTGTTGTTGCGGCGCTTGAAGATGCCGACAGCGTCATCATCGTTCCGGGCTATGGCATGGCAGTTGCCCAGGCACAGCAATCGGTCAGCGAACTGACCAAGCGCCTGCGCTCCAAGGGCAAGGAAGTGCGCTTCGCGATCCACCCGGTCGCAGGCCGCCTTCCCGGCCACATGAACGTGCTCCTGGCCGAAGCCAAGGTGCCGTATGACATCGTTCTGGAAATGGACGAGATCAACGAGGACTTCCCGTCAACGGATGTCGTGATCGTCATTGGTTCCAACGACATCGTCAATCCGGCTGCCCAGGAAGACCCGAACTCGCCTATCGCCGGCATGCCGGTTCTGGAAGTCTGGAAAGCGAAGCAGGTCTTCGTTTCCAAGCGCGGCCAGGGCACCGGTTACTCCGGCATCGAGAACCCGCTGTTCTACAAGGAGAACACCCGGATGTTCTACGGCGACGCCAAGGCCAGCCTCGACAAGCTGCTGACCCAGATCGACTAAGTCTGAGTGACGAGATATCGAGAAGCCGTCCCGGGAGACCGGGGCGGCTTTTTTGATGGCAGAGCCACGCCTCCTCCACCGTCATTCCGGACAAGCGCAACACAAGTTGCGCGCCGATCCAGACCCCAGATATCAGCGTAAGCGCCGCGAACACCGTTGCTCTTTCAATTCCGGTTCGGTGTGCCTCCGGCACGAGTATCTCTGGATTCCGGATCGGCGTTCGGCTTCGCCTTACTTGTCCGGAATGACGGCCCCAAAAAACAAAGGCCACCTGAATATCACCAGGTGGCCTTTGTGTTGTTTCTAAAAGAAGTGCCCTATCCGCGAAGCCGGGCGCCGTCCTTGTCGAAATAGAACGACTTGCCTTCCGCGATGCCGAAGCTCAACTCAGCACCCGGCTTGATCTCGTGCTGGCCGAAGAGCCGTGCAGTGATCTGCTGGCCTTGCACCTTCGCGATCACGTTGGTGTCGCCGCCGAGCTGTTCCACATGCTGCACAGACGCTTTCAGTTGCCCCTGGTCGCTGAGAAACAGGTCTTCCGGGCGCACTCCCAACGTGCGGGCATCGCCTTCATTGACCAGGCTTGCGGGCATGAAATTCATGGCCGGCGAACCGAGGAACCCTGCCACGAACTGGTTGACCGGATTGTTGTAAAGCTCCATCGGGCTGCCGATCTGCTCGACGCGGCCAGCGCGCAGAACCACGATCTTGTCGGCCAGCGTCATGGCTTCGGACTGGTCATGTGTCACATAGATCATCGAGGTCTTGAGCTGCTGGTGAAGGTTGGCGATCTCCAGCCTTGTGTTCATGCGCAGCGCTGCATCAAGGTTCGACAGCGGCTCGTCGAACAGGAACAGTTTCGGATGACGCACGATGGCCCGGCCGATCGCGACACGCTGGCGCTGGCCACCGGAGAGTTCCGAAGGATAGCGGTCGAGATAGTCCTCCAGATTCAGCATGCGGGTCGCCTCGGCAACGCGCTGGTCGATCACCTGCTTGCTCTGCTTTTCCTGCTTGAGCGCCAATGTCATGTTGTTGCGCACGTTCAAATGCGGATAAAGCGCATAGCTCTGGAACACCATGGCAATGCCGCGTTTGGACGGCGGCGTCGTGTTCACGATCTCCCCGCCGATGCTGACCTCGCCGGAGGAGACGTCTTCAAGACCTGCAATCACCCGCAACAAGGTGGACTTGCCACACCCTGACGGTCCGACGAAGACGACAAATTCGCCGTCTTCCACTTCGAGATTGATGTCCCTCAGGACATGGACGTTGCCGAACGACTTGTTGACGTTGGTCAGGGTTAGCGCCGTCATGGCGTTAGCTCCTTTAGCATGACTGAGTGACCGGTGCGGATGCTTTCGTCGGCGGCAAGGCAAATTGCCAGCGACCGGACGGCATCCAGCATGTGCCGGTTGAGATCGATGTTTTCCGAAATCGCACGAAGCATGAAAGCCTGCTCGGCGTCGCAAAGTTCCTGATGGCCGGGTTCACCCGGCAGATCGATGCGCCGGTCACCTTCCGGGCGATGGACCAGAAGCCCGCCGACCCTGGTGTGGCCGTCAACATCGGCCGATGCGCCCTTGTCGTCCTCGACTATCGAAACGGAGCCTGCGGGCGAAACGACATCCTTCACGAAGAAGGCGGTCTCGGACATCATCGGCCCCCACCCGGCTTCGTACCAGCCGACCGAGCCATCGTCGAAGAAGACCTGAAACTGGCCATAGTTGTACATGTCCGGGCCGATTTCGTCGGAAAGCCGCAGCCCCATGCCGTGCACCTTCACGGGTTCGGCGTCGGTAATCTGGCACCAGACATCGACATAATGCACACCGCAATCGACGATGGGAGCAGTCGTCTGCATCAGGGCCTTGTGGGTTTCCCACTCCGCTCCCGAGCTCTGCTGATTGAGGTTCATGCGGAAGACATATGGTCCGCCGAGCCCCCGCGCCTCCTCAATCAGCCGTACCCAGGACGGATGATGCCGCAGGATATAGCCGACCGCGAGTTTGCGTCCGGTTTCCCCGGCGCAAGCGACCACCCGCTTTGCATCGGCCACGGTTGTCGCCAGCGGTTTTTCGACAAATACATGAGCGCCTGCCTGCATCGCCGCAACCGCATAATCCGCATGGGTATCGGAATAGGTGGAGATCACCACCAGGTCCGGTCTGGTCGTGTCCAGTGCCTGCGCGTAATCCGTGAACACCGGATACCCAGCAAGATCCGGATGGGTCACCCGGCCGGAACGGTTGACGAGACCGACGATCTCGGCGTCCGCATGCTTGTGGTGAGCCAGGGCGTGGGAAAGTCCCATGTTGCCAAGGCCGACGATCAGAACCCGGATCATTTGACAGCTCCCGAGGTAATGCCGCGAATGAGCTGGCGTGAGAAGATGACGTAAAGAACGAGCACCGGCAGGATCGCCATCGAAAGCGCGGACAGGACCGCGTTCCAGTCGGTAACGAACTGGCCGATGAACACCTGACTGCCAAGGGTCAGGGTCTTGGTTTCTTCAGCAGGCGCCAGGATCAGCGGGAACCACAGATCATTCCAGATCGGGATCATGTTGAAAACGGCAACTGTCGCCATTGCCGGGCGCACGAGCGGCAGCACAAGGCGGAAGAAGATCGTGTATTCCGAGAGCCCGTCGATACGTCCGGCGTTCTTCAGATCGTCTGACACCTGCCGCATGAATTCGCTCAGGATAAAGACAGCCAGCGGCAGCCCCTGCGCCGTATAGACCAGGATCAGCGCCATCAGCGAGTTGACCAGACCGGTGGCAACCATCATTTCCAGAATGGCCACGGTGCCGATCCGGATTGGGATCATGATACCGAGTGCCAGATAAAGGCCCATCAGCATGTTGCCCTTGAAGCGGTATTCGCTCAGGGCAAAGGCCGCCATTGCCCCGAACAGCAGGATGAAGGTCAAGGACACCACAGTGACGATCATGGAGTTCTGGAAGTAGAGGAAAAAATCCCCCTGCTTCATGACCGTCTGGTAGCCGATCATCGAGAAGCTTTCGGCATCCGGCAGCGCCAGCGGTTCCCTGAAGATCGCCTTGCGGGTCTTGAAGCTGTTGACCAGGATCACGAAGACCGGGAACAGCGCGATCAGCGTATAGAGGATCAGGGCGCCGTGCATGGCGGCGGTGTTGAGCGGGTTGGTACGCGCCTTGTTCATGTGACGACCTCCCTTACAGCTGATATCTGCGCATCCGGGTCTGGATGCCGAAGAGGTAGAGACAGACGCCGATCAGGATGATCGCGAACATGGCGCTTGCGATTGCCGAGCCCATGTAGGGATCGCCCAGCTGAAGCTGGAATCCGAAGAACGTGCGGTACATGAAGGTGCCGAGAATATCGGTCGAGAAGTCCGGCCCGGCCAGCGCCCCCTGTGCCGTGTAGATCAGGTCGAAGGCGTTGAAATTGCCGACGAAGGTCAGGATCGAGATGATGCCGATGGACGGCAGGATCAGCGGCAGCTTGATCTTCCAGAAGGCCGACATGCCGGTGATGCCGTCAATTTCGCCAGCTTCCAGTATCTCTTCGGGAATGGACAGCAGCGCGGCATAGATGAGCATCATCGGGATGCCCACGAACTGCCAGACCGAAATGAGCGACAACGTGGTCAGTGCGTACTCTTCCTTGCCGAGCCAGGGCGCGAACAGGAACTTCAGACCGACGGCATCCAGCATGGACGGAGCGATGCCCCAGATCGGCGACAGGATCAGCTTCCAGGCGAAACCGACAATCACGAAGGACAGAATTGTGGGAATGAAGATCGCCGAGCGGTAGAAGGCCGCAAACCGTAGTCGCGGATGGCTGAGGATGGCCGCCAGGGCGATGCCGATCGGGTTCTGAACCAGCATATGAATGATGAAGAACCAGAAATTGTTCCCCAACGCGTTCCAGAACTGATCCGACCAGAGCGGATCGCCAAGAAGCGTGGTGAAATTCTGCAGCCCCACGAAGACGCGCTCCTGGTCAATCTTGCTGTAGAGGGCAAGACGAAGCGTGTTGAAGAGGGGAAAGATCATCACGGCCGTGTAAACAAGGACCGCTGGGGCCAGGAACACGACGATATGCCAGCGGAAGCGAGGCCTGCTCATAAAAAGCTCCGGTCAAATGCCCCGGGCAGGCAGTAGCCTGCCCGGGATATAGACGTCCCTGGGGCAGGCAGTAGCCTGCCCGGGATATAGACTTTCCTTGGGCAGGCAGAGGCTTGCCCGGGACACAAACTTCCCTTGGGCAGACAGAGGCCTGTCCAGGTCTAGAGTTCCCGGACGATGCGAACACCGCCAGGGAACCGTTTGTCATTCGTGCAGATTACTTCTGCGGCTCGTACCAGCTCGCCAGACCGTCTTGCAGCTTCTTGCCGAGTGCTTCAGGCGTTTCCGTACCCTTGATAGCGGCAGCAGATGCGCCCCAGGTTTCGTTTTCCAGGTTCGGCGTGCCACGGGAAAGGATCTGGTAGGTGGACCTGATGGTGCTTTCGCACTCGCCGCGCCAGCTGGCGAATTCCTTCGCAAGCGGATCTTCCAGTTCAACCGGCGTCTTGGACAGCGGGAAGAAGCCCGGCAGAGCGTTGCCGAAGATGGTAGCGAATTCAGGAGACGCCACCCAAGCCAGGAATTCCTTGGCCTGTTCGGGATGCTCGGTCTTGGCGTTCATGCCGATGCCAATGTCGGTATGATCGGAGATGTAGCACTTGTCGCCAGCGTTGCGGAGCGGCGGCTTGAAAGCGCCCATTTCAAAATCGGCCTGTGTGTTGAAGCCCGAAATTTCCCAGCTGCCGGCCGGATAGACCGCTGCACGGCCAAGCGTGAAAATGTTCTGGCTGTCCGGATAGGTCTGGGCCTCATAGCCATCGCCCAGGTAAGGTGCCCACTTTGCCAGCGTGGCGTAAGGGGCAACCCACTGCTCGTCGGTGAGCTTCTGCTCGCCGGCGATCAGAGCCTTGCGGCCTTCCTCACCCTTCCAGTAGTTCGGACCGATGTTGTTGTAGCCCATGGTGGCCGCTTCCCACTGGTCATTGGTGCCCATGGCCATCGGGATATAGGTGCCGTCTTCCTTGATCTTGTCGAGAGCGGCGAAGAACTCTTCCTCGGTCGTCGGGACTTCGATGCCCAGTTCGTTGAAAGCATCCTTGTTGTAGATGAAGCCGTGGATCACGGCAGCCATCGGCACACAGAAACTTGCCGAACCGTCGTCCGTCTGCCAGGCGGCCTTGGCAACGTCTGAGAAGTTGTTCATGGCGTCCATGTCGGACAAGTCCGCCAGGTGTCCGGCATCATAAAGCGCCAGCGAGGCGTCGAACGGACGGCAGGTGATCAGGTCACCCGCGGAACCGGCATCAAGCTTGGAGTTCAGTACGGCATTGTATTCTGTCGGTGCGGACGGGGTGAATTTCACCTTGATGCCCGGATGCGAGGCTTCAAAAGCCGGAATGATCTTTTCCTGCCACAGCGCCAGATCGTCGTTGCGCCAGCTTTCGATCGTCAGCGTGACATCTTCAGCAAAAGCCGTCGACGTAAAGAGCGCAGTGCTGGCCATCGCCAGAGCTAGAATATTGCGTTTCATAAGACACCTCCGAAAAGTTCCATCCATTGCTGGACGTTCAAAATTGTCCGCTCACGGCGTTGGAGCCCGTCCCGCTTCCCGGCGCGGCCGGCCCTAATGGGACCTTCCGTTGCCATTCGCGTTTTTGTTTTACCGCCAGATACAGAACAATATGCGCCGGAGAGCATCAGCTCTCCTGCTCATTTCATATAATACCTATTTGATACCACTTGTCGACCTATTAGTTTGAAATCGTGAAAATCATTTTTCACCGGCCGAATCGCCCATTCACGCAGCTTATTGGTATTATATTGGATTTGTTTTTTCAGCCTTTCAGGCTCAGAGGTATTGTTTCGCCACGTTCAGCAAATGCCGAAATCCGGCGGATTTCCGCCTGTCCGGTGTTGTCTTGTAAAGAACTGGCATTACTCCAGCCGGAACAAATGCTTTGGCCCTCTTGCGAGCTGGTTTCTGCACAGTCCTGTCCTGCACGGTCGCGGGAGCTGTTCAGTCGAGGTCCCGCTTCAGAGATCAGGCATAACAATCTGTTTTCTAAAAGAAATCAGAACCAGCCGCTTGAAACAGGCCTCCACACCCAGACCCGTTTTCCGAAACCGACCCGGGCAACAGCGCACTTGAATGGTTGCGATTGAAAAAGAAATGGCGGATGCCGCCTGTGCCGCTGCGTCTTCCACAGTGCAGCCCCAAAAACTCGCTCTTCCTGAAGCGCAACAGTCGCGCCGGCTCACGCCACCTCGTTACCACCTGCCCCAACTGCCCGCCTTTTCCGATCAGGGCAGAGCCACAAACGGTCAGGCCTAATCCTTGTCGAACAGGAAATAGTCGGGCCACAGATCCTGAAAGGTGCCGATATCGATCTGAAGCTTGTTGAGGTGGTTGTTCATATTGGCAACCGCAGCATCTGCATCGCCCTTTTCGATCGCTTCCAGAACAGCGGCATGTTCGCCGACGATCAGTTGCATCCGGCCTTCCTGCGGCAGCGTCAGCCTGCGGTAGCGCTCCACCTGCAGCCTGATCTTCTCGATCATGTTCCAGATGCCCGGGTAACCGCTGGCTGCGGCGATACCGGAATGAAAGGCATTGTCCGCCTCGTGGAAGGCCTGTTCGTCGCCTTTGTCGGCCAGCTCCTGCTCGCGCTGGACTATCGCCCGCAGCCCCATCAACTGGCTCTTGCTCGCCTTCATCGTGGCTTCGCGAACGCAGACTTCCTCCAACGCTTTCCTCGCGACGATGGCCTCGCGCAATTCGGAAACGGGAATCCTGGCAACGAAGGTGCCGGACTTCGGGAAAACGTCGACAAGGTTCTCTTCCGCCAGCCGCAAGATCGCCTCGCGAACCGGCGTTCGGCTGATGCCGTATTTTTCGGTCAGGTCTTTTTCCGCCAGCGGCGAACCGGGTGGCAGCGTGACATTTATGATCGCGTTGCGCAGGTCCTGGTAGACGATTTCCGAATTGCGGGCCGCCCGTCTGGCGGTCCCGGAAGCTGCACCGCGTGGGGGTGCATTTTTCGCTCTCGGCTTGCGCGTCTTGCCTCCGGCAGAAGGCGTTTCATCCAGTGATACGGCCATCGTCTTTCCTGAAACCAAGAGGTTCGAAGATGCAGCTGATCTGAGCCTATCTGCTTCGAATCCCTACAGTTTCTCCCCCTCTTTTCCGGTTTACTAGCAATCCAGCAAAGGGATGACCAGCCGAATTCGTTTGCATTCTTACAATATGTCATATACGTAAAATAACTTGTATACCAGTTATACAAGATAGGCCGATTGAGTGGAGGAGCTCGACCCCGGCCGACGGGAGGACAGACATGATTGGAAGAACAATGAAGCGCGGCCTTCTGGCCGCCGCGATGACACTTGCCCTGGCTGGGCAGTCCTGGGCCGCGGATCTGAAATGGGCGCATGTCTATGAGGAAGGATCCAGCTACCACAAATGGGCGCTGTGGGCCGCAGACCAGATCAAGGAAAAAACGGATGGCCGCGTGACCATCTCGGTCTACCCGGCCTCGTCACTTGGCAAGGAAGCAGAGATCAACGAAGGCCTGACCATCGGGTCCGTCGACATGATCTATACCGGACCCAACTTCGCCGAACGCGATTACGGTCCGATCGCCATTTCCGACTATCCCTTCATGCTGAAGAACTATGATCACTGGAAGGCCTACCGGGACAGTGACCTCTTCAGCGACCTTTCCAATGGCTACAGGGAAGCGACCGGTCACACGGTGATGGCCATCACCTGGTACGGCTATCGCCATGTAACTTCAAAGTTCCCGATCACCAAACCGGACGACATGAAGGGTCTGAAGATCCGTGTGCCGGATTCGCCGCTGATGGTGCTGTTCCCGAATGCGGTTGGCGCCAACCCGACACCGATCGCCTTTTCCGAAGTGTATCTGGCGTTGCAGCAGGGCGTTGTCGACGCCCAGGAAAACCCTCTACCGACGATCAAGTTCAAGAAGTTCTACGAGGTCCAGTCCAACATCAATCTGACCGGCCATATCGGCAATTCGCTGATCATCGTCGTTTCCGAAAACGCGATGGGGCAGCTGGGGGACGATGCGGCCACCGTGGACGCAGTTCTGAAGGAAGCCGCCGCGCAGAATGCGGACGAGATCTATCAGTCGGAACAGGACCTTGTGCAGTGGTTCGTTGATCAGGGCATCCAGATAAACGAAGTCGACAAGGCTGCTTTCCAAGCTGCTGTCGAGCCGATCCTGACCGATGAATCCAAGGTTCCCTATACCCAGGAACACTACGAGCGGATGCAGGCTCTCGCTCAATGACGCAAAGCAACGATGCCGTGGCTGACCAAACGAAACAAGCCACCGCACAAACGGAGCAAGGGCGCGCGGATGGCGCGCCCGAACTGCTTCACTTTGACGAGACCGAAACCGACCTCAGCGCACTGAAATGGATCGATGCCCCCGGCATTCTGGTCTTCTGGGTCCTTGCCGTGGTCGTTTTCCTCCAGTTTTTCACTCGCTATGTGCTGAACGATTCCCTCGCGTGGACCGAGGAAGTGGCCCGTTATCTGCTGATCCTGGTCTGCTTTCTTGGCGCAATCACCGCGACGCGGCGTGGTGCGCATATCACGCTCGAGTTTCTGATGCGCATGGTGCCACCGCGTCTTGCGAAAGGTCTGACCGTTCTGTCCCAGACGATCACGCTCGGTTTTTTCGCCTCCATGACCTGGATCGGTATCGAACTGACCCAGAAAACCCGGCAGAAGATGATTTCCCTGCCGATTCCGAAGGCATGGATCTACACGATCTGCGTCGTCGCTCTCGGACTGATGGCGTTCTACTCGGCCATCTGGCTGTGGCGCCGCCTTCGCCAAAGCCCCGAAGACCTCGTCCGCTCGCTGGACGACCACCTGCCAACCGATTGAAGAGTTTTCGCCGATGGCCGTCCTGTTCATGATGATGCTCCTGTTCGCCCTGATGATCATCGGGGTGCCGGTCGCTGCCGCCCTCGCCCTCGCCTCGCTCGCCTTCGTGCTGATGGAAGGCCTGCCGCCGATGATCGTGCTGGCAAACATGGTCAACGGCATTAATTCGTTTCCGCTTATTGCGGTTCCCTTCTTCATCCTTGCCGGCAACCTGATGAACTCTGCAGGCATCACGACCCGCATCTTTGCCTTCGCCCGCGCGGCGGTCGGCTGGATGCACGGCGGACTGGGTCACGTGAATGTCGGCGCGAGTGTCATCTTTGCCGGCATGTCAGGAGCCGCCGTGGCGGATGCGGGAGGTCTCGGCAACATCGAGATCAAGGCCATGCGGGACAGTGGCTACGATACGGATTTCGCGGTCGGCATCACAGCTGCCTCTTCCACTATCGGGCCGATCATACCTCCGTCTTTGCCCCTGGTTATCTACGGCGTCATCGCGGACGCTTCCATCGGCCAGCTTTTCATGGCCGGCATCGTTCCCGGCCTCATGATGGCACTGGCCCTGATGGTGATGGTTGCCTGGTACTCTCGGCAGAGGAATTATCCGCGCGATCTCAATTTCCGCTTTTCGCGGCTTGGCCAGACCTTTCTCGACGCCCTGCTTCCCCTCATGACACCGACGATCATCATCGGCGGCATCATGTTCGGTATTTTCACTCCGACGGAAGCGGCGATCGCTGCCGTCGCCTGGTGCATTTTTCTGGGTGTCGGCGTCTATCGGACGCTGAATTTCAGAAAGATCCTCAAGGTATCCTTCGAGACGGTGGAGACGACCGCAGCCATCATGCTGATCGTGGCCGCTTCCACGATTTTCGCCTGGATCCTGACGGCCAACCAGACCGCACGCCACTTTTCCGAGCTGATGGTGGCATTGACGGACAACAAGGTCGTTCTGCTACTGATCATCACGCTGATCGTGCTGGTGATCGGCCTGTTCATGGAAACAATTGCCGCCATCACCATTCTGACGCCGGTGCTGCTTCCGGTGGCCGTCGGCCTGGGTATTGATCCAGTCCATTTCGGGATCATCATGATCCTGAACCTGATGATCGGCCTTCTGACGCCCCCGGTCGGCATGGTGCTTTACGTGCTTTCAAAAGTGGCGCAAGTGCCTTTCGAGCGATGCGTGACGGCAACGGCTCCCTTCCTCGTCCCGCTGATCACGGTGCTGCTGCTGCTGACCTTCGTTCCGGCCTTTTCGATGTGGCTGCCGACACTGGTCTATCGGTAGGCGCAAATCGGCTCAATTTTCGGAAGTGCGGTTCACATCCATTTACCGGTGCCGTGTTTGACTGTGTCAATATTCCGCTAGGGAATTTTTGGCACAGCTAGGGGGCCGGAATGTTCGACAGGTTGGCATTTTCTTTTGCGGCATTTGCAGCCGTCACTTTGACGCTCGACGGTGTTCGCGCCCAATCCACGGAACCGGTGTTCTACCCGGGAACGAACGAGGGTCTGTTTCTGATCGTCACCGACATCCACTTCGACCCGTTCAGTGATCCGGCCCTCGTGCCGGCACTGGACAAGAGCCCAGTCTCCGGGTGGACGGAAATTTTCAAGGGATCTGCCGAAAACATCAAGAGTTACGGCAATGATGCCAGCTACTCGCTGATGGTCTCCGCCCTGGATGCGGCGGCAGCCCAAGGCATGACCTACGACTACGTGCTCTATACCGGTGACTACCTGAGCCACCACTTCAATGACACCTACCAGAAGACAGCGGGCGACAATCCGAAGGGCGTGACCTCGTTTGCCATCAAGACCACACAATATGTTTCCCAGCTTCTGGGCGATACCTTCGGCGACATCCCGGTCTACGGCGTTCTGGGCAACGAAGATTCAGCCTGCGGTGACTACCAGCTCGCTCCCGACAGTGCATTTCTTGAAGGTGTCGGCGAGCAGTGGGCGAAGTTGAGCCGTCAACCGGGCGGGTTCCAGGCGTTCAAGCACGACGGTTTCTACAAGGTTACGCATCCAACTGTGCCCGATCAGGACATCATCGCCCTCAGCAACGTCTACTGGGCAAAACACTATTCGGATGCCTGTAATACCAATGGTGGCGATCCCGGAAAGGACGTCATGACCTGGCTGGATGAGCAGCTTGCAGTAACGCAGCAAGCCGGCCGCAAGGCGCAGCTACTGATGCATGTTCCACCAGGGGCCGATGCCCGCGATACAGCGCGCCATGCAGACAAGGAGACGTGTGAGGCCAGTATCCACCTCTTCTGGCACGAGCATTACCTCACGGACTTTCTGGAGCTGATGTACAAATATGCCGGCACCGTCGACTACACGTTTTCCGGCCACACGCATATGGACGGCTTCACTGTCATCAATGATGCATCGGGCGAACCGCTGATTGCGAACCAGATAACGGCATCGGTCAGCCCTGTCTTCGGCAACAACCCGGCCTTTGCAGTCTTTCTATACGACAGGACCAGCGGCGCGGTGAAGGACTCGGCGACCTTCTATCTGACGAACCTCGAAGCTGCCGCCGCCGGTGCAAAACCGGACTGGCAGCTCGAATATGACTATCGCTCCACCTATGCGGTTCCGGACCTTTCCGCCGCCAGCCGGGCTTCGCTCGCCAAGACGCTTCAGAACGACGAGCCATTGCGCCAACGGTTCAGCGATCTCTATGCCGTCCAATCAGCGACCCCGGAAATCGATCTCGTCAATTGGCAGGCATATGGCTGCGCACTCGATGCCACCAGCCTGGACGCCTACAAAGCCTGCCTCTGCAGCAACAACTGACCGTGGACGCACTATTTAATCAGCCTGAGCAAGCGTGGGGTTGAGTTCTCCTCACACTCAGGCTGCCAGGCGTCGGCCTTCAGCATCGAACAGATGTGTCTTATCGAGATCCAGCGCGATGCCGACCGGATCACCGGATTTCAGCGCGAAATGCCCGTGCTCGCGCACCAGGACCTGACCGATGCCTGGCACACTTGCGTGAATGTTGGTGTCCGAGCCCAGGTGCTCGACCAGTTCGGCCGTTCCGGAAATATGAGCGACGTCTTGGGCGACGATGTTGAGATGTTCCGGCCGGACCCCCAACTCCCTTGCAGCTGCTTGCCCGTTGCTCAACCCAAGGCCTAGGCTGGCGCCGTTCTTCAGTGAAACGCCACCTTCCTTCGGTTCGATATCGAGGATGTTCATGGTCGGAGACCCGATGAACTGGGCAACGAACTTGTTGGCAGGGGTGTCGTAGAGCTCCAGAGGCGTGCCCACCTGCTGGATGTCGCCCGCATTCAGGACCACGATCCTGTCGGCCAGCGTCAGGGCTTCCACCTGGTCGTGGGTCACATAAATCATCGTCGACTTCAGACGCTGGTGCAGCCGAGCGATTTCCAATCGCATTTCGACACGCAGTGCCGCATCGAGATTGGACAGCGGCTCATCGAACAGGAAGGCGCTTGGATCACGGACGATTGCTCGGCCCATGGCGACACGCTGGCGCTGCCCGCCTGAAAGCTGCTTGGGCAGGCGTGCTGTCAGATTGCTCAGGCCAAGTGTCCTGGCAGCTTCCTGCACCTTGCTTACACGCTCCTCATTGGCCGCTTTGCGGATTTCCAGCGAGAAGCCCATGTTCCGCGCCACATCCATATGCGGATAAAGCGCATAGGACTGGAAAACCATGGCCATGTCACGATCACGGGGCGGCACTTCGTTCATGCGTTTGCCGTCTACCGTGAAGTCGCCTCCGGAAATCGGTTCCAGGCCGGCAATCATGCGCAGCAGCGTGGACTTGCCGCAGCCGGACGGGCCGACCAGTACGATGAATTCGCCATCATCGATGGAGAGGTTGATATCGCGCATCACCTCGACGGAGCCATAGGCCTTGGCGATGTTCTTGAGTTCGATACGAGCCATGGTCTGGGTCTCCTACCCCTTGACGGCGCCAGAGGTAAGCCCCTGGACCAGATAGCGCTGGATGAAGATGAAGAACAGACAGGACGGCACCAGTGCGAGCACGCCGGCGGCCATCATCTGCCCCCAGTCGACAGAGAACTTCGAAACGAAAGTCAGAAGCCCGACGGGGAAGGTCATGGTGTCGTTGGAGTTGATCAGCATGAGTGCGAAGAGCAGCTCGCTCCAGGCGGCGGTAAAGACGAAGCCTAGTGTCGCCCCAAGCCCCGGAAGCGTCAGCGGCAGAATGATTTTCCTGAGCGCTTCGAAGCGGCTGCAACCGTCAATCATGCCGGCCTCCTCCAGATCCTTCGGTATGCCGTCAAAGAAGGACTGCATCAGGAAGGTGGCGAAGGGAATGTTGAAGGCCGTGTAGACGATGATCAGGCTGGTAAGCGAGTTCAGCAGTCCGATCGCTGCAACGATCTTGTAGATCGGGGCAATGATCATCAGAAGCGGAAACATCTGGGTGATCAGCATCAGGGCGATGATCAGCCGTTTGCCGCGAAAATCGAACCGCGAGAAAGCGTATCCGGCAGCCGCCGCAATCGCCGTGGTGATGGCCGCGGTGCCAATGGACACGATCACACTGTTCTTGAAATAGGACAGGAAATCCGTTGCGATCAGAACGGTCTGGAAATTCTCGAAGGTAAACTCGCTCGGAAAGAGCGCCGTCCCTTCCGTGAAGATCAGCTTGTCCGGCGTGATCGCGATCTTGACGAGCCAGTAGAGCGGGAAAAGCGCAAAGGCGACGTAAAACGCCAGAGCCAGATATTTTCCCGTGACCGCCAGAGGCGAGCTATTACGAAGCGCACTCATCGAAGCACCTCAGATCTTGACCAGTTTCCGGCGCAGCACCAGCAGGATTGCCGCGTAGATCAGCAGCAGACCCAGGAGCGCGACCGCGATTGCGGAGGCATAGCCGAAATCGAGTTTCCGGAAGGCTGTTGTGAAAATGTAGGTCGACAGGATCTGCGTCGAGTTTGCAGGTCCGCCGCCGGTCATGACGAAGATGAGATCGGCGAAATTCGCGATCCAGATCGTCCTCAGCATGACGGTGATTGCGATCATCGGTGCCAGGAACGGCAGCGTGATCTTGGTGAAGGTCTGCCAGGCGGTCGCGCCGTCAATTTCCGCAGCCTCGTAAAGTTCGCCCGGGATGGACTGCAGCGCAGCCAGCAGTGTGATGGCGAAGAAGGGAATGCCGAACCAGACGTTTGCGGTCACAGGTCCCCACATGGCCAGGTCCTTGTCACCCAGGATGTTGAACGGCTCCGAAAGGATCCCGAGAGCGGCCAGCCAGTGCGGCAGTGGTCCGATGGTCGGGTTGAAGAGCCAGGCCCAGGTGAGAGCCGACAGGAACGTCGGTACGGCCCAGGGCAGAAAGACCAGTGCCTGAACAATGCGCTTGCCGTGGAACTGTGTGTTCAGCAGCATCGCGAGGCCAAGTCCCAGGAAGAACTGGAAGAAAATCGACCCGAGCGTCCACCAGAACGTGTTGGTGAGCGCCAGCCAGAACTTCCGGTCAGACCACAGGGCCTCGAAGTTGGCGAAGCCGACCCAGCCCGACTGGAACGGGCGCAGCAGGTTGACGGCCTGGAAGGCATAGGAAACGCCGATCACCAGCGGCACCAGCATCACCAGGGCAATCAGCACGATTGCCGGGGTCAGGTAGAGATAAGGCTCCACCATGTAACGGAAGTAAAAGGTGGGCCGAGCCCGGGATTTTTTCCCGGGCACGGCAGTGTCGATCGTGGTCATTGCGCGGCTTTCCAGCGGCCATATTCTTCCGTCAGGAACTCGGCCCATTTGTCGGCCACTTCCTGAGCGGAGATTTCACCCAGGAGGGCTTCCTGGCTGGATTCCAGGGCGATGGAGTCCGCGAAGTAACCGAACTGCTCCAGATAGGTCGGCATGACCGTCGGGATGTACTGGTCGCCGTTCAGGGTATCGAACCAGCCCTTGAACTGCTCGGTCTTGAAGTACGGATCCTGCTCTGCACCTTCATGGATCGGAATGACGCCAACGCGCTTTGCCCATTCCTTGTTGGTTTCCGGGCTGGACAGATGCGCAATCAGCTTCCACGAAAGGTCTTCGTTGCTGGTCGTGTCGAACATCGCCCAACCGGCGAAACCGATGGTCGGGAAAGCCTTGCCGGCCGGACCGACAGGCATCGGAACCACAGCGAAGTCTTCCGGCGCCATACGCTCGGCAACCGCGATCAGCGCATCCGGGTCCTGATCGAGGAACGCACAGGTTCCCGAATAGAAGCCGGCAACGATCTCGTTGAAGCCCCAGCTGACGGAATCCTTCGGGGCATAACCGTTCTGGTACATGTCGATCAGGAACTGGATGCCTTCGACGGAACCCGGCTGGTTGAGCGTGCTCTTGCCATCCGCGTCAAAGAAGGTGTTGTCCCCGTTCATGGTGGCGGCCATCATGATCCAGCCGTTGAGCCCACCAGGTCCGCCCCGGAGACAATATCCGTATTTTCCGTCCAGTTCGGAAACGGCCTTGGCCGCATCCATGAATTCCGCCATCGTGCTCGGCGGATTTTCGACACCGGCTTCCGCCAGCAGCTTCTTGTTGTAGAACATGGCGCGCAGATAGAAGCCGTAAGGGATCATCCGTGCCGTCTTGCCGTCGGTCTGGCGGCCCATGTCCAGGGTTTTCTGGGTCAGCGTGCCACCATATTCCCAACCTGCGATCTTGTCGTTCAGATCGACCAGCCTGTCCTTGTAGATGCCCGCCCAACGGTCCGGCATTTCAACGACATCGGGAATGTCGCCACCGGCCACCATGGTTGCCAGCTTTTCAAAGGCCTGGCCCCAGGGCAGCGAGACGATTTCAACTTCCGTGCCCGGGTTGGCAGCCTCGAAGGCGTCCACTTGCTTCTGCAGTACTTCCGTGCGCTCCGGGCTGGTGATCACTTCCACCAGCTTCAGGGTTTCCGCGCTCGCTGCCGAGCCTGCCAGAAACGCCAATGCGCTAATTGCTCCTATCAGTCCCCTCATGGTTCAACTCCGCTTCTTTCAGGTTTGGTTTGAATTGCGCCGTCTTATGTCCGGGCGCTTTTGCTCAAGGCCGCCTCGAAGTCGGCCCAAAGATCGTTGGGGTCTTCCAACCCCAGGCTGAGGCGTACGATCCGGTCGGACACGCCAAAGCGTTGCATTGAATTCTGCTCGCCCGCCTGGTTGAGGCCGATGCGTGTCGGCAGGATCAGGCTTTCGAAACCACCCCAGCTGACGCCAAGGCGGAACAGCTTCAGACTGTCGGCAAGGTTCGGGATGTCGACGTTGTCGTTCAGCGCGACGGACAACAGGCCCGAGCGGCCGGTCAGACCAGGCACGATGTTCGGACCGGGCGAATGCACCGCGCTGACATGCGGGTGGCTCGCCAGCCGGTCAACAAACAGGTTCGCGGTCGCCTGGTGCTGGCGCATGCGCGGGCCAAGGGTGCGCAGTCCCCGGGTCAGCAGAAAAGCCTCGAATGGCGCAAGCTTGCCGCCGAGCAGCGGCAGGGTCAGGTCCCGGATCCCGTCGATCAGGTCCTGGCGTGCCACCACCACGCCGGCAACCGTATCGGAATGGCCGGACAGGTATTTGGAGGCAGAATGCAGAACGATGTCGATGCCGAGGGTCAGTGGACGCTGGAAGAGCGGTGTTGCCCAGGAGTTGTCGATTACGGTGATCGTGCCGTGCTTTTTCGCATGTGAGGCGACAAGTCCGAGATCCAGCGTCTTGAAGACGACGGAGGTCGGGCTTTCCAGATAGGCGAGCTTCACGCCCTTGAGCAGATCCGGATCCGACTGGAACTCCTCAATTGAATGATAGGTAACCCCGACGCCAAACGGGCGCAGCATTCGCTCGAACAGGCGATAGGCATCCGGATAGACATGTTCGATGCAGGCAATGCGGTCACCCGGCTTGACGAAGGCAAGAACGGTGGAGGAGATCGCTGCCATGCCGGACGCAAAACCGACAGCAGCTTCGCCCTCTTCCGCCTGGGCCATCAGCTTTTCAAAGGCAGCCACAGTGGGGTTCTGAACCCGTGTATAGAGCGGCTCGTTGGAGCGGCCCGCCATCCGGTCTTCGAAGGCCTTGTAGTTGTCGAAGGTGAAGAGAGACGTCTGCACGATCGGCGGCGCCACAGCGCCTCCTGTCTCGGCAGCAGCCGCCAGCAGCGTCTCGATCGAATATCCACCCGGCACAGCGTCAGCCATCGTGTTCCTCTGAAATTTTCTGGGTTTCGGCACAGACCATATCGATGATCATCTCGGTCAGTTCCGCTGCCTTGTCCTCGTCACCGGCGATGATCGCGTCGGCAAGCGGGCGGTGCAGCGGGATGGTGTCCTGGCCGAGATGCGGCTTGCCGAACGGTGTTTCGTAAATGTCGTGAAAGGCTTTCTGGATCTGTTCGATGAACTGCCTGAACAGGGGATTGCCGGTCGCATCGTGAACGGCGTTGTGAAACCGATGGTCGGCCGGGCGCCAGTCTTCACCGGCTTCGAACACAGCCATCAGTTCCGCCGCCCGGGCATTGATGATGCGGCGCTGGTCCGGCGTTGCGGATCTCGTTGCGATACGCACCGACTCGATTTCCAGAGGCCGTCGAACCTGCTGCATTCGCAACAGGCTCTCGGCTTCATGTTTGATGGTGAGGGCCACGCGCAGTGTATTGGTTGATATTTCCGCGATGAGCCTTGTGCCGGCTCCTTTGTTGCGGCTGACGACACCCATGCTTTCCCAGGTCTTGAGCGTCTCGCGAATGGTCGACCTGCCAAAGCCGAGACGGCGCACAAGCTCCAGTTCCGGCGGCAGACGATCCCCGATCTTGAGACCTTCCTGCTCGATGAGGCTGATCAGGGCTCGCGGCACATCCCGCGGCTCACTCGCTGCTGCAGACCCCGTTTCCGGTTTCGGCTGTTGTGCATTTTCCGGCATGAACAGATGTCGACCTTCTTTGTTTGCCATCTCACGTTACCACTTTGTCTGACATTGTAAACACTTTGTCTGACATAATTTTCAGGCAAAGCGCTATCCCGTTTAAACAATTGTTTTATTGAGTGAATTTCACACTCTCGCGAAGAACACCAGCCACCGCAGTCCCACGCCTCTCACCACAATCACCCTCACCATCGTCATCCCGGCCAAGCAACGCGCGAGCCGGGATCGGAGAGCCGCTGGCAGCGGCGGCAAGTCCTCCTGCCCTATCGACTGGCCCCGGTTCCCCGGTCCCGGATCTGCGCTGCGCTCCGTCCGGGAAGACGAAATCTAGGTGGGAGATTATCCAAAGGGCAGCCAGCTGAGCTGCCCCACCGCTTCTCACAACTATCAAACTCACCGCCGTCATCCCGGCCAAGCAACGCGCGAGCCGGGATCGGGGAGCCGCTGGCGACGGCGGTGGCCCGCCTCCTATCGACAGGCCTCAGCTTCCCCGTTCCAGGATCTGCGCTGCGCTCCGTCCGGGAGGACGAAATCGAGGTGGGAGATTGTCCCGAAGACGGCCTGTCGCGGAGGCTGTAAACAAAAGCCCGGCACGAGGTGCCGGGCTATAGATAGCGCAACGGAAATATTCTCTGCCGGTCAGCCGACCTGGGCGGTCGCCTCGATTTCGATCAATGCATCGTCCTCGATGAGGCCGGCCACCACGACGACCGACATGGCCGGGAAATGCCGCCCCATCACCCGGCGGTAGGCTTCACCGACTTCTCTCTGCCGGGCAAGATATTCGCGTTTGTCCGTAATGAACCATGTCAGGCGGGCGATATCGGTCACGGCTCCACCGGCAGCCTCGACAATGGCCACAATGTTGGCGAGCGTCTGTTCCATCTGGCCGACGAAGTCACTGGTTTCAAAGACCTGGTCCTTGTTCCAGCCGATCTGGCCGCCGATATGGAGCGTCTTGCCCTCCGTCAACATGCCGTTTGCATAGCCTTTTGCCGGGGCCCAGCCGTCGGGTTGAATGCTTTTGACCGTCATTGATCCTGACTTTCCTTGTCTTCCGGATCAGCTGAAAATCAATCCGACTGGATTGAACTCTCAAGGCTGATCGCTCCCTACCTGTTGAACCGGTCGGCGCTCAAGCGAGTGCCAACTGGTCCAGAAATCGTTGTTTTACCTGTTCCGGCCATGGCTCCGGTTTGCCGCTGCTGTCCACGTTGACGATGGTCAGCTCGGTCTGGAAACGCGCCTCGCCTTCGCATTGCGCGCTGATTGCGATGCCGCAACTGGTCCGGCCAACCTTGGTCACGTTCAAGCCGAGCACCAGAAGATCGCCCAGTTTGCTCGGAGCCATGAAACGCGTACGAATTTCCGCAGTCGGTACGGCTCCCACCTTGTGAATGTCCTTGAACGGCCATTCGACGACCTTGTCGAAAAAGGCTTCGACACAATCGTTCATCATCTCGAAATAGCGGGGATAGAAGACAATCCCCGCCGGATCGCAATGCTTGAACAAGATGGGTTGCTCGAACCGGAACATCACTCAAACTCCGATGTACTTGGCAGTGACGTCGTCGGTCAGAGCATCAATACCGCCAGTCCAGACGGATGTGCCGCGCTCCAGGATCGTCGCCCGGTCGCAAACCTGGCGCAGTTCCTTGATCGACTTGTCGATGACGAGGATCGCGAGCCCCGTTTCCGCCTTCAACTGACGGATCACGGCCCAGATTTCCTGGCGGATGACAGGGGCCAGACCTTCGGTCGCTTCGTCCAGGATCAGCAGCTTCGGGTTGGTCATCAGGGCTCGGCCAATGGCGAGCATCTGCTGTTCGCCACCCGACAGCGAACCCGCCCGCTGGCCGCGCCGTTCACCAAGCCGCGGAAACATGCCTATGACGCGTTCGAAGGTCCAGTCGCCGCGCCGTGCCGCCGCGATCAGGTTTTCCTGAACGCTCAAGGTGCTGAAACAGCGACGGCCTTCAGGAACAAGGCCCAGTCCCAACCGGGCAGCCTTGTGGCTCGGCAGGCGGGCAAGGTCATGACCGGCAAATGTCAGCGAGCCTTGCGCGGAGAGCATCCGGCAAATGCATTTGACCGTGGTCGACTTGCCCATGCCGTTACGGCCGAGCAGTGCCAGCACTTCACCCTCGCCAATTTCCAGATCAACGCCGAAAAGCGCCTGGCTGGCGCCATAGGAGGCCGTCACATTGGACAGTGTCAGAAGACTGCTCATGCTTCGTCTCCCAGGTAAGCTTCCTTGACGGCGGCGTTGGACCGGATTTCATCGACCGTACCGGTGGCAATCACCTCGCCGTACACCAGCACACTGATACGGTCTGCCAGCGAAAAGACCGCGTCCATGTCGTGTTCGACGAGAAGGATCGGTGCTTCGTGCCGGAGCTGATCGAGAAAACCGGTAAGCAGCTTCGAGCCTTCAGAGCCCATGCCTGCCATGGGTTCATCCATGACAAGCGCCTTTGGTTTCTGCGTCAGCGCAACGGCCACTTCCAGCTGACGACGCTGGCCGTGACTGAGCTCCGCCGTGCGCATGCGTGCCTGGTCCAACAGGCCGACACGGGCGAGCGCTTCCTCCGCGGTTTCACGCAAAGAGGTGTCCCTGGTCACGTTGGAGAAGAACCTCCAGGGCCGACCGCTGGCGCCCAGTGCCCCGAGCAGAACGTTCTGGAGAACCGTGTCTTCCATGGCCAGCGAGGAGATCTGGAAGGTACGCCCGAGGCCGGCGCGCGCGCGGGCGCGTGTCGGTTGATGCGTAACGTCCCTGCCCAGCAGGCGAACCGCCCCGGCATCAGGCCGCAGTGTTCCGCAAATCTGCCCGATCAGGGTGGACTTGCCGGCACCATTGGGACCGATGATCGCATGGATCTCGCCAGGCTTCAGGTCGATGGAGATGTCACGGCTGGCACGCAAGGCACCAAAGCTCTTGGAAATGCCGTTTGTTTGCAGGACAGCATCAGTCATGAACAGCCTCCCGTCCGCAAATCATGCCAATCACACCGCCCTTGCCGAAGAGCACGATGACCAGAAGCAACAGCCCTAGGTAGATGTGCCAGAAGTCGCTCAAGGCTCCGAGCCAGTGCTCCAGCGCAACAAAGACCAGCGCACCGACCACAGGCCCGAAAAGCCGTCCGACCCCACCGATGATGATGAAGATCATGATCTCGCCACTGGTCTGCCAGCTGAACATCGTCGGACTGACAAAACGGTTGAGGTCGGCAAACAATGCCCCTGCGAGACCCGTGATGGCGCCGGACACAACGAAGGCAACGAGCTTCAGCCGCACCGGGTCCAGTCCCGCGGTCTCCACACGAACGGGAACCTGCCGGGCAGCATTGAGAGCAAGACCAAATGGAGACCCGGACAGCCGCCATGCAAACAGCAGCACAAGGCACAAAAGCCCCAGGCAAAGCCCGTAGAACTGGATTGGGTCCAGCGTATTGAGCCCCGGAAACCCGTTGCGGACATAGATCGACAGTCCGTCCTCTCCGCCATATTCCGCCCAGGAAATGGCAAAGAAGAAGAACATCTGGCCAAAGGCCAGCGTGATCATGATGAAGTAGACCCCTGCCGTTCTCAAGGACAGGATCCCGATCACCAGCGCAGCCAGGGAAGACACCACGACGGCCACCAGCCAGATCACCGGCATGGACTTCGTGCCTTCGATCAGGAATGGCCACTCGGTGAGCGCGGTATAGTTCTGGGCATGGTAGGCGAGGATACCCATGGCATAACCGCCGAGGCCGAAGAAGACCGCGTGACCGAGACTGACCAGCCCGCCAAGGCCGAGCGCGATGTTGAGGCCAACGGCCGCGATCGCAAAGACGACGGCACGCGTCATCAGCGTAATGGTGAAGGGTTCTTCCGCCGAGATCGCCCAAAAAGGGATCGCGACGAAGAGCGCCAGCGTCAGCGCATTGAGATAGCGTTCCCGGATCATGCGCGCGCTCCGAACAGACCGGCAGGACGCAGGATCAGCACCGCAGCCATGAGGATATAGATCGCCATGGAGGCGAGCGAGGATCCGACGGACGTGGCTGTCGACGGATCGAGGAACAGTTTCAGGATCTCCGGCAGGAAGATGCCACCGAGCGTATCGGTCAATCCGACCAGGATAGCGCCCACAAGCGCCCCCTTGATGGAGCCGATGCCGCCGATGACGATGACGACGAAAGCCAGGATCAACACCGGTTCCCCCATGCCGACCTGCACCGACTGGATGGCACCGACCAGGGCGCCGGCAAGACCTGCCAGTGCGGCGCCAAGCGCGAAGACGATGGTATAGAGCCGTGCAATGTCGATGCCGAGGGCCGCAATCATCTCGCGGTCATTTTCCCCTGCCCTTATCTGCACACCGAGACGCGTCCTGGAAATCAGCATCCAGAGACCGAGCGCCACGGCAAGGCCGACGGCTATCAGCGTCAGCCGGTAGAGAGGATATTCGATGCCGCCCGGCAACGTGACCGGGCCGGACAGGAATTCCGGCACGTCGAGAAACAGCGGAAAGGAACCGAAGATCCAGCGCGTTCCTTCGGAGAAGATCAGGATCAGCGCAAATGTCGCCAGCACCTGATCCAGATGATCCTTGGCGTAAAGCCGGCGGATGACCACCAACTCGACCAAGGCACCCGCGATGGCAGCACCGGCAAGTGCCGCCACGAGGCCCAGCAGAAACGATCCGGTTGCAGCCGCAACAGCCGCCGCGCAGAACGCCCCGATCATGTACAGCGAACCATGGGCAAGGTTGATCAAACCCATGACGCCGAAGATCAAGGTCAGCCCGGCGGCCATCAGAAACAGCATGATGCCGAATTGCAGGCCGTTCAGAACCTGCTCTATGAGCAATATCAGTGACATGAGTACCCCGCCCCTTTGGCCGGCGCGGTTTCCCGCACCGGCTTTTGGGTCAATACCTTACATGTTGCACTCGGACCAGTAGGCATCCGCATGACTGGTCAAGGCCTTGCCGATGATCTTGTTGGTGTAGACGTCACCTTCCTTGATGACTTCGCGGACGTAGATGTCCTGGATCGGGTGATGGTTCGGACCGAACTTGAAGCCACCACGAGTGGAAGCGAAATCGGCTTCTTCCAGCGCCGCGCGGAACGCGTCAGCATCCTTCACGTCCGCCTTGGCCATGGCCGACAGCAGCAGATTGGCGGTATCGAAGCCCTGCGAAGCGTAAAGCGACGGCAGGCGGCCGTACTCGGCCTGGAAGCTCTCAACAAAGGCCTTGTTGGCCGGGGAGTCGATGTCCTTACTCCACTGGCTGGTGTTCTTGACACCAAGTGCCGCATCGCCAACGGCCTGCAGAATGCCCTGATCAAAGGAGAAAGCGGGTCCGATGACCGGCAGGTCGACACCGGAGTCCTTGTACTGCTTCAGGAAGGAGATCCCCATGCCGCCCGGCAGGAAGAAATAGACACTGTCTGCACCGGAGGCACGGATCTGCGCGATTTCAGCCGCGTAGTCGGTCTGACCCAGCTTGGTGTAGATTTCGCCCGCGAACTCGCCCTTGTACATGCGCTTGTAACCGGTCAGCGCGTCCTTGCCGGCCGGGTAGTTCGGCGCAAGCAGGAAGCTGTTCTTCAGGCCTTCGAAATTGGCATAGGCGCCGGCAGCTTCATGCAGGTTGTCGTTCTGCCAGGCGACGTTGAAATAGTTCGGGTGGCAGCCCTTGCCGGCCAGCGCGGACGGGCCTGCGTTCGGCGACAGGTAGAACTTTCCCTGCGCGGTTGCTGACGGCACCACGGCCATGGCGAGGTTCGACCAGATGATACCGGTTAGGACGTCCACCTTTTCCGACTGGATCATCTTGTCGGCCAGCTGCACGGCGATGTCCGGCTTCTGCTGATCGTCCTCGATCACCACTTCCAGATCCGTGTTGCCGGCCTGTTTTACAGCCAGCATGAAGCCATCGCGCACATCGATGCCAAGGCCTGCACCACCACCAGACAGAGTGGTAATCATGCCGACCTTCACCGGTTCCGCGTTGGCGCTGGAAAGGCCGAGTGCGAGAGCGGCTGCGGCCGCCATTGTTACAAATTTCATATGCTGCTCCTCTTAGTCTTGTGACCTGCTATTCCCATTCGGTTTTTTAGTTTGGACCGCCGTGCTTCGTTATCGCGGCACGGTCAGCAAGGGGCTTGTCTTTTTAGTGTCCCGCGTGCCCCACGCGAGGGTCTGGTCAGGCGTCCGGACGTAGCCGGAAGCGCTGGATCTTGCCGGTTTCTGTTTTCGGCAAGGCGTCCGCAAAGATGATCGAGCGTGGATACTTGTAAGGCGCGATCGTCGCTTTAACGTGATCTTTCAATGCCTTGGAAAGGTCGCCTGAGGCTTCGTGCCCAGCAGCAAGAACCACATGGGCCTGCACGATGGAACCGCGCTCCTCATCCGGCGCACCGATGACGGCACATTCCTGGACAGCAGGGTGTGCAAGCAGTGCCGCTTCCACTTCCGGGCCTGCAATGTTGTAGCCGGCGGAGATGATCATGTCGTCATTGCGGGCGGCAAAGTGCAGATGGCCATCCTCGCTCATGGAAAAGCTGTCACCGGTGATGTTCCAGCCATCGATCACGTACTGCCCCTGGCGATCGTCCGCCAGATAGCGACATCCGGTGGGACCGCGCACTGCAAGACGCCCCACTTCACCGGGAGCGACGTCCTTGCCATCCTGATCGAGGATCCTGACTTCATATCCGGAAACGGGTTTTCCGGTGCAGGCAGGCTTGTGGTCGTCGAAGCGGTTGGAAATGAAGATATGCAACATCTCCGTAGCGCCGATCCCGTCCAGCATGGGCTTGCCGGTCTTGGCCATCCAGGCGTCATAAACGGGACCCGGCAGAGTTTCACCTGCGGAGACCGCGGCGCGTAGCGAGGAAAGGTCAGCCCCCTCCTCCATGGCCTGCAGCATCACGCGATAGGCGGTCGGTGCGGTGAAGCAGACGGTCGCCTTATATTTCTCGATGATCTCGATCATGTTCGGCGGCGTCGCGCTTTCCAGTAGCGTGGCTGCTGCGCCGAACCGCAGTGGGAAGATTGCAAGCCCCCCAAGACCGAAAGTGAAGGCCAAGGGTGGTGAGCCGACGAAGACATCGTCCGGTGTGACACCCAGAACTTCCTTGGCATAGCCGTCGGCAATGATCAGCAAATCCCGGTGGAAGTGCATCGTGGCCTTGGGCGTGCCAGTGGAGCCGGACGTGAAGCCCAGCAGGGCGACGTCATCGCGTCCGGTCGGGACAGCGTCATAGAGCACGGATTTTTCCAGCGCGAGCCGGTCCAGCTCCGCATCATGGTTTGACGTGCCGTCGAAGCCAATCACCTTCTTCAGGAAGGATGATGTCTTGGCACAGGCGACCATCTCGTCCATGAGACGCGTGTCGCACAGTGCGAACTCGATTTCCGCCTTGTCGACGATCTTGGAAAGTTCGCCCGCGCGCAGCATGGGCATCGTGTTGACGACAACGGCACCGGCCTTGGTTGCGGCGAGCCAGCAGGCGACCATTGCCGGGTTGTTGGCGGAACGGATAAGCACCCGGTTACCCGGCTTCACACCAAGATCTTCGGTCAGTGCATGCGCCAGCCGGTTGGTCCAGTCCGCAAGTTCCTTGTAGGTTCGGCGGCGGCCATTCCCGATCAGGGCGGTGTGATCCCCCAGTCCCTGTTCCACCATCCTGTCGGTAAGCTCAACGCCTGCATTGAGACGTTCGGGATACTGAAACCCATCGAGCAGGAAATCGGGCCAGCTTTCTTCCGGCGGCAGGTTGTCACGGGTAAAGGTATCGACGTGTGCGGAGGGACCAAGCATGGATCAGTCTCCCTGAAAGGCGCCAAGGGTCTGGCGCGCGATGATGATCTTCTGAACGTCCGACGCACCCTCGTAGATGCGCAAGGCACGGATTTCGCGATAGAGCTTTTCGACCTGCATGCCCGAGCGAACACCATCGCCACCGTGAAGCTGCACGGCCTTGTCGATGACCTTCTGTGCCTGGTCGGTGGCAAAGAGTTTTGCCATGGCGGCTTCCCGCGTCACGCGGGGGGCGCCGCTGTCCTTGGTCCAGGCGGCACGGTAAATCAGCAGGGCTGCGGCATCGACATCCAGCGCCATGTCCGCGATATGCCCCTGCACCAGCTGCAGGTCGAACAGCGGCGAGCCCTGGATTTCGCGTGTCGTCACCCGTGAAAGCGCTTCATCCAGCGCCCGGCGGGCAAAGCCCAGGGCGGCGGCAGCGACGGTCGAGCGGAAAATGTCCAGGACAGACATCGCAATCCTGAACCCCGCGCCCGGCGTGCCGATCATGTTCTTTTTCGGAATGCGGCAGCCGGTGAAACGCAGTGTGGCAAGCGGATGGGGCGCAATTGTTTCCAGGCGTTCGACAACCTCGAAACCTTCAAGGTCAGGGGTCACGATGAAGGCCGACAAACCCTTTGCGCCGGGTGCTTCGCCGGTTCTTGCAAAAAGCGTGTAGACGTCGGCGATACCACCGTTGGAAATCCAGGTCTTTTCGCCGTCGAGCACATAGGCATCACCATCGTCGGTGGCGGTCATGGTCGAATTGGCAACGTCGGAACCGGACTGAGGTTCGGTCAACGCGAAGGCGGAGATCGCCTTGCCGGTACGCGCCTGCGGAAGCCACTCGGCTTTCTGCTCGTCCGTTCCGAACAGGGAAATTGCGCCGGTTCCGAGGCCTTGCATGGCAAAGGCAAAATCCGCCAGGCCGTCATGGCGGGCCAGCGTTTCGCGAATGAGGCAGAGGCTGCGCACATCCAGCTTGCCGTCCGGGGCACCGCTGTGCTGCAGGAAGCCTGCATCACCGAGCGCTGTCACCAGATGACGGCAGGCTGCGTCCGTGTCCGAATGGTCAACATGAGCCAGATGCGATCCTGCCCAGATCTCCAGTTCTTCAGCGAGACGCCAGTGCTTTTCTTCGAAGAACGGCCAGTGGAGGAAAGATTTATCCGACATCAGTCGCCCTCGAACACCGGCTTTTCTTTTTTCACGAAGGCTTCGTAAGCCCGGCGGAAGTCGTTGCCCTGCATACAGATTGCCTGCGCCTGGGCTTCCGCCTCGATGGCCTGATCCAGGCCCATGGACCACTCCTGCGCCAGCATGGTCTTGGTCATGGAGTTGGAGAAGGTCGGTCCGGCAACAATACGGCCGGCCATGTCCATGGCCGCCTGGTCCAGCTCACCCGCAGGCACCACCGCGTTGAAGAACCCCCACGCATGACCTTCCTCGGCCTTCATCGAACGACCGAGATAAAGCAGCTCCGCCGCACGGCCCTGACCAATGATACGTGGCAGGATCGCGCAAGCACCCATGTCGCAGCCGGCAAGGCCGACCTTGTTGAACAGGAAGGCAACCTTGGCCTCCGGTGTCGCAACGCGCAGATCGGACGCCATGGCCATGATGGCACCAGCACCGGCGCAAATGCCGTCGACCGCGGATATGATCGGCTTGCCGCAGTTGAGCATGGCTTTCACCAGATCACCGGTCATGCGGGTGAAGGCCAGAAGTTCCTTCATGTTCATCTTCGTCAGCGGGCCGATGATATCATGCACGTCGCCACCGGAGCTGAAGTTGCCGCCGTTCGGCAGGATCACCACTGCATGGACATCGTCCGAATAAACGAGATCCCGGAACCAGTCGCGCAGCTCGGCGTAGCTTTCGAACGTCAGCGGGTTCTTGCGTTCAGGGCGGTCGAGCGCGATCCGCGCAATGCCGTTCGCGATCTCACACTTGAAATGCGTCACGTCACTTCGCATTGCCGCTCTCCTCTTGACTTTGACGTTTCAGGACCAGATCGAGGCGGCTCGAAAGCGCCGCGATGTCTTCCGCTGACCAGCCGTCCAGCAGTTCGTCGATCCAGGTTTCATGATGGGTTGCAAGTTCCTCGAAGGCGGCTCTGCCCTTCGGCGTCAGCCGGGCCACCTGGGCTCGCCGGTCACCTGGAACGGCGACACGCAGGGCCAGACCTTCCTCGGTCAGCTTGTCGACAATGCCGGTGACATTGCCGTTCGACACCTTCAGGAACGTGGACAATTCCGACATTTTCAATCCGTCGGGAAAGCGGGCGAGCGCCGACATGACGTCGAACCGCGGCAGCGTCGTACCATGCTGGTCACGCAGGTTCCGGCGGATCTCGGCTTCGATGCCATTGACGGATTTCAACAGCTTCAGCCACAGGCGCAAACGCGTCTTGGACAGGGCTTCCTGTTTCGCTGCGGTTTCCGCCATCACAGCTCTCCTCCCGAAAGTGTCAGCGCGTGACCGTTGATGGACACCGCTCCATCAGAACACAGATAAAGCGCAGCTTCGGCCACTTCCGACACCTGGATGAAGCGTCCCTGTGGATTGTCCGCTTTCAGGCTGTCAGCCGCGGCTTCCCGGCTCATGCCAGTCTTTTCGACAATCGTGTCAATGGAGCGATGCAGCATCGGCGTCTCGATGAAGCCGGGGCAAATCGCATTGACGGTGATGCCGGTTCTGGCGAGTTCCCGCGCCAGCGAGCGCGTCAGCCCGACGACAGCATGTTTGGCGGCGCTATAAGCGCTTACATAGGGATAGCCGCGCAGACCGGCGGTGGAGGCAATTGCGATCATCCTGCCCCAGCCGCTCGCCTTCATGTCCGGCAGGACAGCCTGCCAGACATTCGACACGCCGAAGAGATTGACCGCCAGCATGGCCTGAAAGTCTTCCGCGGAGGTTCGGGCAAAGGGTTTGCTGCTGGCAGCCCCTGCGTTGGCGACCACGACATCAACCGGACCATTAACCGTCCGCGCGGCAGCAACGGCTGCCTGGACGGCCTGCGCATCGGTTACATCGCATACCTGGTACGGCAACTTCTGTTCGGCAAGGCTTGCTTCCGTCCTGCCGAGAATGGTGACCTTTGCGCCTTTTTCAGCGAAGAGGTGGGCACAGGCAGCGCCGACGCCACTGCCGCCACCGGTAACAAGGATATGGCGGCAAGCGACACTCATACTTTCAACATCTCCGCTTCCCGATCGGCCAGACGCCACATCTGGTCGCGGCCCGCGAGATACGGCAACGGCCAGTCGGTGGCGTTCCGGTCGCCGATCTTGGCTGCTTCATGCAGCGTCCAATACGGATCCGCCAGATGCGGACGGCCGACGGCAACAAGATCCGCCCGGCCCGCCATAAGGATCGAGTTGGCGTGGTCTGCCTCGTAGATGTTGCCGACAGCCATGGTCGGCAGCCCGCCCTCGTTGCGGATACGGTCGGAGAACGGCGTCTGGAACATGCGGCCATAGACCGGACGAGCCTTCGGTGTTGTCTGACCCGCGGAGACGTCGACCAGATCGACGCCGGCATCACGGAAGCGGCGAGCTATCTCGACCGCGTCGTCCGGCGTGATGCCTTCCTCGCCCACCCAGTCGCAGGCAGAAATGCGAACAGACATCGGCTTGTGATCAGGCCAGACAGCGCGCATAGCGTTGAAGACCTCCAGCGGCCAGCTCATGCGGTTATCCAGTGAGCCGCCGTATTCGTCCGTCCGTGCGTTGGACACCGGAGAAATGAAAGACGACAGCAGGTAGCCGTGAGCCGCATGAAGCTCGATCATGTCGAAGCCGGCGCGCTCAGCCATTTCCGCTGCAGCAACGAACTCCGCCTTGATCGCGTCCATCTCGGCAAGTGTGATCTCGCGCGGCACGGCATTGCCGTCTGACCAGGGGATCGCGGACGCGGAAACAAGTTCCCAGTTGCCGTCGTGAAGCGGCTTGTCCATGCCTTCCCAGCCGATCCGCGTGGACCCCTTGCGGCCGGAATGGCCGATCTGGCAACAGATCTTGGCATCTGTTTCGGCATGCACGAAATCGGTCAACCGTTTCCAGGCCGCCTCGTGTTCTGGCGCATAGAGCCCCGGACAGCCTGGCGTGATCCGACCCTCGGCACTGACGCAGGTCATCTCGACAAAGACGAGACCTGCCCCGCCCTTGGCACGCTCGGCGTAATGGACCATGTGCCAGTCGGTCGGCGAACCATCAACGGCCTTGTACTGCGCCATGGGCGAGACGACGATGCGGTTCTTCAACTCCATCTCGCGCAGTTTGAACGGCGTGAACATGGGTGCGCGCACGGGAGAATTCGGGGAAACGCCGGCCTGGTTCATGAACCAGCGCTCGGCCGATTCCAGCCATTTCGGATCCCGCAGACGCAGGTTCTCGTGACTTATGCGCTGGGAACGGGTCAGCATGGAATAGTTGAACTGGACCGGATCGAGATGGAGATAACGCTCGACGTGTTCGAACCATTCCAGCGAGTTGCGTGCTGCCGACTGCAGACGCAGCACCTCCAGGCGCCGGCCTTCCTCGTAGCGCTTGAAAGCAGCGGCCATATCCGCTTCGGTGTGCAGGTATTCCGCGAGCGCAATTGCCGATTCAAAGGCAAGCTTGGTGCCGGAACCGATGGAAAAATGCGCCGTTGCGGCAGCATCGCCGAGCAGAACCACATTCTCGTGGCTCCACTTCTCGCACAGGACACGCGGGAAGCGGATCCAGGCGGAGCCCCGGATATGCTTGGCGTTGGTCATCAGCGGATGGCCGCCAAGGTGATCCTTGAAGATTTCCTCGCAGGTCCGGATGCTGTCTTCCTGGCTCATTTCGCCAAAGCCGAAAGCGTCAAAGGTTTCCTGCGTGCACTCCACGATGAAGGTCGCCGTTTCATCGTCGAACTGGTAGGCGTGCGCCCAGACCCAGCCGTGTTCGGTTTCCTCGAAGATGAAGGTGAAGGCATCGGCAAATTTCTGATGCGTGCCGAGCCAGACGAACTGGCAAAGGCGCTGATCGATGTCAGGTTTGAACGTGTCCTGATAGAGCGTGCGGGTCTTGGAATTCAGACCGTCGCTGGCCACTACGAGATCGTAGTCCTTGCGATAATCCTCGGCGCTGTCGACTTCGGTTTCGAACTTCAGGTTGATGCCGAGCTCGCGGGCGCGCTCCTGAAGGAGCAGCAGCAATTTCATGCGACCGATGCCGCAGAAACCATGCCCGGTGGAGACGAGACGCTCTCCACGCATATGAAGGGCAATGTCGTCCCAATAAGCGAAATTCTCGCCGATGGCCTTGGCGCTGACGGCGTCGTTCACCGCAAGGTTCTGAAGGGTCTCATCGGAGAGCACCACGCCCCAGCCGAACGTATCGTCGGCGCGGTTGCGCTCGATCACGTCGATCTCGTGGGATGGGTCTCGCAGTTTCATCGAGATGGCGAAATAGAGACCGGCAGGTCCCCCGCCCAGACAAGCAATCCGCATACGAACCTCCCCTGCTGTGGTATGCTCAGCGAACCACAGGGAGATATTTATTTCAAGCCTAAAATTTCAAGCTTGAAATAAATGACGGTATCGATCTGCAAATCGTCTTTTATGTCAGGCTGGATACAGGTCCGGAACCGTTCAATGCGTCTCAGGAATTCGGGATATTGCCAGTCGATTCCCGCACCACGATCTCCCCGGCAATCGCTTCGTCGGCAGCAGCCTCCCCGGCAAAGATCCTTGCAACCGCTGACCCGGCCAGCTGTTCAATGGGCTGACGCAAGGTGGTGAGACGCGGGACCACGAGAGCTGCCAGTGCAATGTCATCGAAGCCGGTGACGGAAAGATCCGCCGGAATGGCGATCTTCAGATCGCGGGCGCAACGCAAGACACCGATGGCCTGCTGGTCACTTGCGGCGGCGATGGCTGTCGGGCGGGTCTCCTGGGAAGCGTCTTTCAGGATTGACCGGCCGATGTCTTCGCCGCTGTCGTAATCGAAATGACCTTCGTGGACAGTAAGCGTGATCGGATCTTCCGGCGTTGACAGGGCCTTGATCCGGGCAACAAAGCCTTCCCGCCGCTGGCGGGCCACTTCCATGGATTGCGGGCCGGCGATATAGGCGATGCGGCGATGGCCGAGACCGACGAGATGATCGGCGATTTTCGCAGAGCCGTCGAAATGGTCAGTTGCGACCAGCGGATAGGGACCGAAGCGGCGATCGAGCGAAACGATCGGCACGTCGGCCTTGTGTGTCTGGCCACCGTCGGAGGTTGCCACCACGATGACCCCGCACACGGCCCTGTCCAGCAATGCCGCGATCTGGGTCTGCTCGGCTTCCGCATCGTCATGGGAATTTGCGAGCATCACGGAGTGGCCCCGCTTGGCGGCTTCCATTTCGATGTTCTTGGCGAGCTGGGAAAAGAAAGGGTTGGTGATATCCGGCACCACGAGGCCGATCACGTCGATGCTGTTGGTGCGCAATGCCCTGGCAGCCAGGTTGGGCTTGTAGTCCAGCTCCTTCATAGCCGCGAGCACGCGCTCCTTCAGGGGCTGCTTGACCGACTCGTTTTTGGACAGAACGCGGGAGACAGTACCAACGGACACACCGGCTTTGCGTGCGACGTCTTTGATTGTTGGCATGTTTTGCGTTTCTCCCCGCGCCCCAGGCGTTGCCCCCTTGAACCATTCCTCGGTGATCTGATCAAGCAAATGAATGCATTCAGGCAATGCGTTGGGCGGGGAAAGCCTCCATCTCGTCCAGACGTGGCAACGATGTTGCCGCTCCCTTGCGGGTTGTTGCCAGCGCCGCCGCCTGCATGGCGAACGAAATTGCATCTTCAATCGAATTGCCCGAGGCAATTCTTGCTGCAAAAGCACCGTTGAAACAGTCACCGGCGGCAACCGTGTCGATGCTGCGAACCCTTGGCGCCGGCAAGGCGCCGGTGCTGCCGTCGATTGACCAGGCAACTCCGTCTGCCCCCATGGTGACGACGGCCCCGCGCAAGCCCAAGCTGCGCAACGCACCAGCCGCCTCGCGTGCATCGGCCAGTGTTTTCGGTTCTGTTCCCAACAGGCCGCCTGCCTCACCCGCATTTGGTGTCAGGATATCAAAGCTGGACAGAACTTCAGGGGGCCAGGCAGGGTCCGGCGCGGGTGCCGGATCCATGATGACCAGCGCACCCGCCTCACGGGCAATCCGCGCGGCGGCCAGCGATGTTTCCAGACCGATCTCGTTCTGCAGAAGCAGGACGCGGCTCTTGCGGAGGATATCTGCATATTTCGAGACATTTTCCGGTGACAGCCTGCCATTTGCACCGGCGGAGAGGCGGATAATGTTCTGCCCGTCAGGTCCGACATCAATGAAGGCAAGACCGGTTGCGGTATTGGTCATTTCCTCCAGAAGGATCGCAACCCCTTCTGGCCTGAGGGCTGCGGCGGCTTCCGCGCCAAAGCCATCTCTGCCGACGGCACCGATGAAGTTGACACTGGCTCCCAGACGGGCGGCAGCGACGGCCTGGTTGGCCCCCTTCCCGCCCAGCGAGGTGACGGTTTCGCGAACGGAAATCGTCTCGCCAATTTTCGGCCAGCGGTCGAGATAGCTGGTGAGATCGATATTGATGCTGCCGACAACGGTAACGGACGTCAAAACGCAACTCCGCTGATGAGGATGATGTTGGCGTAGGGGGTCACCTCGCCGGTACGGATCACGGCCCTGGCCGTTTGCATCCGGTGCTTGAAAGCCTCGTGCGTAAGCCTTGAAACGGTAATCGCCTTACCCGTCTCCTCAGCCCAGGAAGCCACTTCATGCTGCATCAACGAGGTCAGTTCCGCAGATGCCTCCTCTGCCCAGACGGCGCCCTCAATGACGAGTTCGGACTTCAGTGCGGTCAGCAGTTCGCGAAAGCTCGGCACCCCTGCAGTAACGGCAAGGTCGATCACCTTCACACCGGCCGGTACAGGCAGACCGGCATCGGCAACAACGATTTCGTCCAGGTGCCCGAGAGAAGCAACAAGCAAACTCAGGTGGCGGTTCAAAAGGGCTGTGCGTTTCATTTGGATGCGTACTTTGCACGGTAGTAGTCAAGGATGACGGCAACGATGATGACGACACCGGTGATCATCTGGCGCATGAAATCGCTGAGGCCGATCAGGATGAGCCCGTTGGCGAGGACACCGATGATGAAGGCCCCCAGCAGCGTCCCGATGACCGATCCGCGCCCGCCGCTGAGGCTGGTGCCGCCGATGATGACGGCAGCAATGGCATTGAGTTCAAAGCCGATGCCGGCAATCGGGCTGGAGATATTGAGGCGTGCCATATAGACGACCGCGGCAATACCGGCGGTCAGACCGCAGATGGTGAAGGCCGCGATCTTGTAGCGAGCCACCGAATGACCAGCCAGCCGGACAGCTTCCTCGTTGTTGCCGATACCGTAGATCAGACGGCCGAAGACCGTGAAGTTCAGCACGAACCAGGCAATGAACACCAGTAAAAGCGCCACCAGGAACACTACCGGCACACCGTAAACCATGGCGGACCCGAATTCCTCGAACGCGAAAGGGAAGGAATAGATGGTCTGTGCCTCGGAAACCTGCAGCGCCGCACCGCGGGCAATGTTCAGCATGCCGAGCGTGATGATGAAGGACGGCAGCGACCAATAGGCACTTATGGCACCGTTGAGAAAGCCGCAGAAGACGCCGGTCAGGGTGGCTGCGACAACGGCTAGCGCGATCGCCTCCGCCGGACCGAAGCCGGGCAAGGTAATCGCCTTGCCGGCAACAACGGCAGCAAAGGCCATGACGGATCCGACAGACAGATCGATGCCGCCGATCAGGATCACGAAAGTCATGCCGACGGCCAGCACAAGGTTGATGGTGATCTGGGTCAGGATGTTGGTGATGTTGTTCGGCGTCAGAAAGTGCTCGGTGAAGAGCGAGAAAAAGACGATCAGCGCCAGCAGGGCCAGGCCGATACCCGCATTGTGCAACACCGTCCGGATGGAGAATTTCGGTGCGGCGGCGGCCGTTTCACTCAAGGTTTCGGTTGTCATTTGTCGTTTTCCCCGGCGCTCGGCGTTTGCCCGTAGGCCAGTTTCAGAATGTTTTCTTCAGAGAAATCCGGGCGTTTCACTTCGCCCTGGATCTCATGTTCGGCAAGCACCAGAATGCGATCGGCCAGTGTCATCAGCTCCGGCATTTCCGAAGAGACGACAAGCAAGGCAACCCCTTCTCGGGCCAGGTCTTTCAGAATGGCGTAGATTTCCGCCTTGGCGCCGACATCCACACCGCGTGTCGGCTCGTCGAGCAGCAACACCTTCGGATTGCGCGCCAGCCATTTGGCCAGAACAACCTTCTGCTGGTTGCCGCCGGAGAGGCTCGAGGCAGGATCCGAGGCCCGTCCGTATTTGAGGGTCAGCCGAGCCGCGCTTGCGATGGCCTGGCGCGTTTCCTCGGCCAGCTTCAAAAGCCCGTTGCGCGAGACCGAGCCCATGTTGGCCAGCGATATGTTGGCAGCAATGGGCATGTCCAGAATGAGGCCTTCGTCCTTGCGATCTTCGGTGACGAAACCGATGCCCGCAGCAATGGCGTCACGCGGCCCCTTGAAGCGTACTTCCGCGCCATCACGGTAGATCTTGCCGGACTTGAGCGGATCGATCCCGAAGATGCCGCGCAGGATTTCGGTACGCCCTGCCCCGACAAGTCCGGATATCCCGACGATCTCGCCGTAACGCAAATCAAGTGAAACCCCGTTTGTCCCGGGATTTGCAACGGTCAGAAGGTCTTCCAGCCTCAATGCGCTTGCGCCAAGCGCATGGCCATCGGGCTGTTCGTCCTGTTCGGCGGCAAGCTTGCGCCCCACCATCCGCTGCACAACACCTTCCGGAGTGGTCTCGCTGATCTGATCGGTCGCAATGGTCTTGCCGTTTCGAAACACGGTGACACGGTCACAGATGGCAAACACCTCATCGAGGTGGTGCGAGACGAATACCACGGTGACCCCGTCCGCCTTGATACCGGCAACGATGTCAAACAGGCGTCTGGTCTCGCGTTCCGTCAGGGTTGCGGTCGGCTCGTCCAGGATCAGGATCCGGCTTTTCGACTGCAACGCCCGGGCAATTTCGACCAGCTGGCGATGGGCAATCCCGAGAGAGCGGACTGGAGCGGTGACGTCCACATCCGTCAGTCCGATTGCATCCAGCGCCTTTCGCGCGCGCCGGTTCATTTCCTTACGGTCCAACAGACCGAGGCTGTTCTTCGGCAGATGTTCTATGGAGATATTTTCGGCGATGGTGAGGTGTTCAAGCAGGTTGAATTCCTGATGAACCACCTGAACGCCATGATCCTTGGCGTCATGCGGGCTCATCGGGCGGTAAGGTTCGCCAGCCAGGGCGATCTGTCCCGCGTCGTAGGGAAACACGCCTGAAAGGATCTTGATGAGGGTGGATTTGCCAGCGCCGTTTTCTCCGACGAGCGCATGAACCTCGCCTTCATCCAGAGAGAAACTGACCCCGTCCAGTGCCTTGACGCCACCGAAATGCTTTTTCAGACCCTCGACCGTCAGGAAAGCACGGTCCGGTGCAGCGGCGGGCGCTGCGGCAAGCGATGCTGCTGCCATGGTGCGTCCAGTCGTTTTTTTGATGGATAAACAGCTCCCGCCCTGAAGCTGACCGGGCGGGAGCGTTCTTGAGACTGCCTACTTCGCAGTCACCAATTCGATCGGCGTCTTGACCCAGCCCTGCAGCTGTTCACCGGTCGAAACGACGTCGAGCGCCATGTCGATGGCATTGGCCGCCATGTCGGTGCCGAACTGGTCGACGGTAGCCAGCATCCGACCGTCTTCGATCATCGGGCCGACTGCAGGAATGTTGTCAAAACCGATGACTTCAATGTCGGTGCGGCCGGCGCTTTCCAGTGCCTTTACAACGCCAATCGCCATGGAGTCGTTAGCTGCCATCACGCCCTGAACGTCGGGATGCGCTGTCAGCATTGTGGCGAAGACCTGGTTGGCTTCTTCGGTTTCCCAATGCGCTGTCCGGCTGTCGAGCAGGTCCAGCTTGTACTCGGCAACAGAGTCTTCAAAGCCCAGGCGGCGCTGCGTGGCGTTGTCCGCACCCGGGTTGCCTTCGATGATGACAACCTTTGCGCCCTCACCCAGCTTCTTGCCCAGTGCATCACCGGCAAGCTTGGCACCGCCCCGGTTGTCCGGACCGACGAACGCGAGTTCTACGCCCTGTTGCTTCTTGGCTTCCTCATCAAGCGCCACGTCGAAGTTGACCACGACGATACCGGCTTCCATCGCCTTTTTCAGCGGACGGACCATGGCGCGGCTGTCGGCCGGTGCGACAACGATGGCGTCCACACCCTGCGTGATGAAGTTTTCGACCGCATTGATCTGGGATTCAAAGTCGGTCTCGTTCTGCATGCCGACGGCCTTGAGCTCATAGTCGCCACGGCGCTTCTGATGCTCCTCGGCACCAACCATCATGTTCTGAAAGAACTCGTTGGCCAATGATTTCATGATCAGGCCCACCACCGGCTTGTCGTCGGCAAGAGCGGTTCCACCAAGCAAAGCGAGGCCGGTCGCTGCCGCGGCAGCGATTTTCAATAACTTCATGATTTTCCTCCCAAAAAGGCTGCACCTCTCACGCCATTCCAAGGGCGCTATCAGGCTGCACAATTGAAAGCACGGCCGAATTACAACGTCAATATGAAACGTTTCATTTTTTTGAATGCATTCATTTCATGCGTAGAAATAGCGAGTGATTTCAGGATCTTTCACCTGAATTTAAACGTGAAAAAATTTGATCGGGAGAGTTATGGCGCAGCAAAAAGGGGCCGAATCCAGCCCCCTTGGCGTCCTGTCACACAGTAAAAGCACAAACGGTTGCAGATGCACAAACCGGAAGAAAGAGCGCGCGAAGTCTTACAGGTTTCGAGGTGTTAGTGAACGAAATCCGGAGGTGTGATGGGCAAATCAGGGCCTTCTCGCCATCCAGTTGGCACGCGGCCCTGGTTTGAATGCCTCTACTCCTCGCGCCCCTCGTTTTCCCGATCGCGCTCGTAGTGTCTGGAAATCGGAAATTCCGGCAGCCAGGCTTCGCGGCGGATGGTCCAGAGTTCGTAGGTCGGGGTCATCTGGTCGGGTGCGTCCAGCGCTCCCAGATGCACCTCGGTTTCATCACCCGTTTGCGAAAAAACGGACGACCCGCACCGAGGACAGAAAGACCGCCCCCGATACTCGCCCGTTTCACCTTCGTGGCTTACGGCATCCTGCGGAAAGACAGCAGAGGCGTGGAACAGCGCCCCGTGATGCTTGCGGCAATCAAGACAATGACAAAGGCCGACCCGATACGGTTCGCCTTCAGCCACGAACCGGACATTCCCGCACAGGCAGCCACCGGTGTATCGCTTCATGATCTCGTCTTCCTTCGGCCGTCTGGATGTCGCGCAAATCTGTTCGGACCTGTCGATACATGATCCGGCCGAGGCTGATCAATCCTCAGATGCAGCGTCCGCCGTCAACTTCCATCGCAACCCCGGTAATCATGCCCGCCTCATCCGAGCACAGGAAACAGGCCGCGTTGCCCATGTCTTCCGGTGTCGAAAAACGGCCGATGGGAATGGTGGAGAGGAACTTGGCACGCATTTCCGGCGTGTCTTCACCCATGAAGCTTTTCAGAAGCGGCGTTTCGCCGGCCACCGGGCAAATTGCGTTGACCCGTACGCCCGACGGGGCGAGTTCGACCGCCATCGTCTTTGTCGCGGTGATCATCCACCCCTTGGAGGCGTTGTACCAGTTGAGCCTGGGACGCGGGCTGAGGCCTGCGGTGGAAGCCACATTCAGGATCGCCCCCTTGCCGGCTTCCGTCATGGCCGGGACGAAGTGCTTCGCCGTCAGATAGACCGACTTGCAATTGACCGCGAGGACCCGGTCGAACTCTTCTTCCGTAACGTCCTGCATCAGTTTGGGCAGATGCGTGATGCCGGCATTGTTGACCAGGATATCGACCCCGCCGAGCAGCGAGGAGGCAACATCGGCCAAGTGGCTGACGCTGTCATTGCTGGAGACATCCGTCTTGATGGCCAGTCCGCCAACTTCCGCGGCAATTTCCTCTGCAAGATCCAGGTTCAGGTCGGCGACCATGACCTTTGCGCCTTCTGCTGCGAACTTGCGCACGATGCCAGCACCAAAGCCCGAGGCCCCACCCGTGACAATCGCTTTCTTTCCTTCAAGTCTCATGCAAACCTCCCGATCTTGGTTCCTTGCTCTCCAGCGTCATCCCGGCTGAGCGAAGCGCGAGCCGGGATCGGGGAGCTACATTCAATTGTTCTTTGTACGCGCATCGAATTGAGCGTCCGGGCGTTCATCCGTGAAACGCCGCAACGGTCTTCAGCGTGGTGAAGCCGTAAAGCGCCTCGAACCCCTTTTCCCGGCCGTGACCGGACTTGCCCATACCGCCGAACGGCAACTCGACACCGCCACCGGCACCGTAGTTGTTGATGAAAACCTGGCCGGTCCGGATCTTTTTGGCGAGCCGCATCTGGCGGGCACCGTCGCGGGTCCACAGGCTCGCGACAAGGCCGTAGTCCGTGCCATTGGCAATCGAGATTGCTTCTTCCTCGTCGTCAAAGGGAATGATCACCTGCACCGGGCCGAAAATCTCGTCCCGTGCCAACACGTGGCCGGGTGAAACGCCGGCAAAAAGGGTCGGGCAGACGTAGTTCCCGCCTTCCGGTGCGTCCTGCAACACACCTTCCGCCACCTTTTGCAGGTCCGCCCCCCGATCCAGAAAACTTGAGACGATGTCTTTCTGCTTGGCCGAGATCAACGGTCCGACATCGAGATCGTTCAGTGCAGGTCCGACCGTCAGCGAACCGTAACGAGCCGCCATGCGCTCGGTCACCTGATCGGACACAGACCTGTGCACCAGAATGCGTGAGGAAGCCGAGCAGGTCTGCCCGGCGTTCTGGATGCCTGCGTTCACCAGGAATGGCAGGGCATCATCCAGATCGGCATCTTCGAACACAAGCTGAGGCGACTTGCCGCCGAGCTCCAGCGTTACCGGCACGACATTCCGGGCTGCCGCCGTCTGCACCTGAACACCGGTTGCAACCGAACCGGTGAAAGAGATGTGGTGGACACGCGGATGCGCGGTCAAGGCCGCACCGGCTTCCGACCCGAGACCCGGAACCACGTTCAGCGCACCGTCAGGCAAACCGGCCTGGCGGGCGAGATCGGCAAAGGCGAGCGCCGTCAGGCAGGCGTCTTCCGCCGGTTTCAGCACACAGGCATTGCCTGTTGCCAACGCCGCGCCAACAGACCGGCCGATGATCTGCATCGGGTAGTTCCAGGGCACGATATGCCCGGTAACGCCATGCGGTTCGCGCAAGGTGTAGACCGTGTACCCATCGAGATAGGGAATTGTCTCGCCATGGAGCTTGTCTGCAGCCCCGCCATAAAATTCCAGATAGCGGGCAAGAGCGACAGCGTCTGCGCGTGCCTGTTTCAACGGCTTGCCAACGTCGATGGATTCGATCCGCGCCAGATGATCGACCTTTTCCAGCACCAGCTCGCGCAGGCGAAACAGGAACCGGCCGCGCTCGGCGGCGTTGGTCCGCCCCCACTCGCCTGCCATGGCGGCTTCGGCCGCATCCACCGCTGCATCGATATCGGTCGCTCCACCGCGGGCAATCGCACCTATGCGTGCCCCGGTCGAAGGATCGTTGAGCGGCAGTTCTCCGCCTCCTGCCGGATCCACCCATTTTCCGCCGATCAGGCATTTGGCCGGATCGAACCAAAGGTCCAGTTCCTGGGTCATGGGTTCCTCCCCTAAAGGATGCCGGCCGGAAGGACCGGTGCGGCAGCAACAAGTTGTTGTGTATATGGATGGTTCGGCCGGTCGAAGACCGTGTCCGTCGGGCCTTGCTCGACAATCTTGCCGGATTTCATCACCAGCACCCGATCCGTTATCGAACGGACCACGCTGAGATCGTGGCTGATGAAGAGGTAGGTCAGGCCAAACCTGTCGGCCAGATCCGCCAGTAGGTCGAGCACCTGGGCGCGAACGGACACATCGAGCGCCGAAACTGCTTCGTCGAGAATGATCAGGTCCGGCTTGATGATGAGCGCACGTGCGATTGCGATGCGCTGACGCTGGCCACCGGAAAACTCGTGTATGTATTTGTGGGCATCCGCCGCGCTCAGACCGACGCTTTCAAGAGCTTCGGCAATTGCCGCGTCTCGCTCGGCCCCTTTGGGCGGGTCAGAGAGCAGATGGAAAGGCTCCGTGATCAGCCTGTCCACCCGCCAGCGCGGATTAAAGCTTCCATAGGGGTCCTGAAAGACCACCTGCATGCGCCGGCGTACGATCTGGTTGGCGTGGTGATGGGTGAAGACAGGCAGACCGTCGAACAGGATTTCGCCGCCCTGCACTTCTTCCAGACCCAGGATAGCCCGCGTCAGTGTGGACTTGCCGCAACCCGATTCACCGACAAGGCCGAGGCTCTCGCCCTTGCGGATCTCGAAGCTGACGCCATCAACAGCACGAAACTGCGTGGTCTTGCCCCACCATCCGTGTGTATGTCCGGTATAATCGCGCACGACATCACGCACCTGCAGGAGAGGCTGCTCCTGCGTTTCGTTGCCGCGTTCGGGCACATGGGCGGAGGCTTCCAGCAGCGCACGCGAATAGGGATGCTGCAGATTGCCGAAGAGCGTCTTGGCCGGACCGCTTTCGACCACCTCACCCTGACGCATGATCACCAGATCGTCGGCAAGGTCGGCCACAACCGCGAGGTCGTGGCTGATCAGCATCAGCCCCATGCCGTCCTCGGCGACGAGACGCTTCAGAAGTTCCAGGATCTGTGCCTGGGTCGTGACATCCAGTGCAGTGGTCGGTTCGTCGGCAATCAGCAGCTTGGGCTTGAGCGCAATGGCCATGGCGATGACCACTCTCTGGCGCTGACCGCCGGAGAGTTCGTGCGGATACCGGCTTAACGGAAACCGTTCCTGCGGCAGTTCCGCGCGTTGCAGGGCATCCGCTGCGCGAACCATTGCTTCGGCTTTCGAAACGCGCTCGTGGATCAGGATTGTCTCGGCAACCTGGTCGCCGATGGTCTTCAGCGGATTGAGCGCGGTCATCGGCTCCTGGAAGACCATGCCGACATCCCGCCCGCGCAGGCCACACATTTCGGCTTCGCTGAGCAACAGGATATCCTTGCCCGACAGATTGATCGAACCGGTGCAGGAAGCGCCGCCCGGCAACAGCTGCAGCACGGAAAAGGCCGTGATCGACTTGCCTGATCCACTCTCGCCGATCACCCCGAGAATACGGCCCGGCGCCACTTCCATTGAGACATTCCGGAGGATCTGAAGACCGTGAATGGAAAGCGACAGGTTCCTTATGGTCAGAAGGCTCATGTCCGGGCCCTCCTGAGTTTCGGATCGAGACTGTCCCGCAGGCCGTCGCCAAGCAGGTTCAGTCCAAGGACCGTCAGAAGAATGGCAAGGCCCGGAAACAGCGCCAGATGAGGCGCGAGCGATATCATCGTCTGGCTGTCTGCCAGCATCCGCCCCCAACTGGCAGTCGGCGGCTGTGCTCCGAGGCCGACATAGCTGAGCCCCGCTTCGGCGAGAATGCCCAGAGAGAACTGGATCGTGCCCTGAACGATCAGGAGATTGGCGACGTTGGGCAGGATGTGTTCCAGCGAAATACGCGCCGAGCCTTTGCCCGCGACCCGCGCCGCCAGAATGTATTCCCGGTTCCAGAGCGACAGCGCGGCGCCCCGCGTCAGGCGGGCGAAGACCGGGATATTGAAGATGCCGATGGCGATGATGGCGTTGAGCGCCGACGCCCCGAAGACGGCAGTGATCATGACCGCGATCAGAAGGCTTGGAAACGCAAACACAAGGTCATTGGCGCGCATGATGATCTCGTCCATCAGGCCGCCTTTCCTGGCAGCAGCAGCAAGACCGAGCGGCACACCAACAGCCATGCCGATGCCGACAGCCACCAGGGCGACGGCAATGGATGTGCGCGCACCGACCATGATCATGCTGAGAATGTCCCGCCCGAACTGATCGGTACCGAAGGGGTGCAGCCAGCTTGGCGGCTTCATGCGGTTGGCGATATCGAGCACTGTCGTGTCATACGGCACCCAGACGAGGCTGATAAGCGCGGCGGCCGTGAACAGAAGCGTCAGAATGGCGCCTGGCAGCAGTGTGCGGCTGTGGAACAGGACGCTCATCAACGGCGCCTCCGCAGTCTCGGATCGACCCAGGCATAGGCCATGTCGACAGTGAAGTTGACGACGATGACCGCAAAGACCAGCAGCATCACGACGCTTTCGACCACGATCAGGTCGCGCGCGCTGATCGACTGAAAGACCAGCCTGCCGAGGCCCGGCAGGAAGAAGACGTTTTCAATGATGATTGCGCCCGCCAGCAGGAAGGAGAATTGCAGCCCGAGGATCGTCAGCACCGGAATAAGGGCATTGCGCACCGCATGACGCCAGAGTGCCTGTCCCTTGCTGAGACCCTTGGCACGGGCAGTGCGGATGAAGTCCTCTCCCAGCGTGTCCAGCAGGCTGGAGCGCATGACCCGTGTCAGGATGCTCGCCTGCGGCAGGGCCAGGGCGATGGCCGGCAGCGTCAGCGCCTTCATGGCGGCGAAGAATCCCGCGTCCCACCCGGGAAACCCGCCGGCGGAAAACCAGCGCAGATTGATCGCAAAGACCAGCACCATCAGCATCGCGAACCAGAAATTGGGGATGGCGATGCCGAGCTGGGTCACGCCCATGACGGCGCCATCGGCGTGGGAGCCCCGGCGCGAGGCAGCCCAGATACCGGCCGGAAAAGCGATCAAGGTGCTCAGCACCAGCGCATAAACTGCGAGCGGCAGAGACACCCAAAGCCTGTCGGCGATCATGCCTGCAACGGGTGTGCGATACGTGTAGGACGTGCCGAAATCGCCGACCAGAAGACCACCTGCCCAGGCTGCATAGCGCTCAAAGATGCTGCCGCCAAGGCCCAGTTCCTCGCGCAGGGCTGCAAGCGTGTCTTCCTGGGCGTTGAGGCCAAGCATGTAGGACGCCGGATCACCCGGCACCACTTCCAGCGCCAGGAAGATTATCACCGACGCGGCCACGAGGCTGAGCCCCAGGGACAGAAGGCGTTTCAGGAAATATTGCAGCATGAACGCGTCGCGTGCCTATCGGCAGTCAGATACCGGCAAAAGGAAAGGAGTGAAGGTGGATGCCCGCACACCGGGCGCGAGCATCCGCTTTGCGGTATGGGTCAGTCTTCCCAATAGACCGCCGTCAGATCCGTTGCCTGGGTCGGCTGGTTTTCCCAGAGCCCCTTGATCTTGGCGTCGGCGATTGTTGGGAATGCGAGCTGGAACAGGTAGGTGTTGACGTAGTCCCTCGAGATGGTCTCCTGAGCCTGTTTCAGAAGGTCGGAGCGTTTTGCCGGATCGTTCTCCGCAGTCAGATCGGCAATGAGCTTCTGGAAGTCCGCATTGTCATACTGGAAATAGTAATCCGGCCGGGCATAGATGCCGATATCCATCGGCTCGGTATGGCTGACGATTGTCAGGCCGAAATCCTTGCCCTTGAAGACCTGCTCAAGCCACTGCGCCCATTCCAGGTTGGTGATTTCCGTTTCGATACCGACGGCGCGTAGTTGTGCGGCGATGATCTCCCCGCCCCGGCGAGCATAGGATGGCGGCGGCAGCTTGAGTGTGGTGGTGAAACCATCCGCATAGCCGGCTTCGGCCAGCAGCTTCTTGGCGAGGTCCGGATCGTACTGGCTGCTCCCCGTCAGATCCACGTAATCAGGGTTATGCGGCGCAAAATGCGTGCCGATCGGCGTGCCGTAACCGAACATCGCGCCATCGATGATCGCCTGCCGGTCAACCGCGTGGGCAATCGCTTCGCGCACCTTGATGTTGTCCAGCGGCGGCAGCTTGTTGTTGGCTGCAAGAATGGTCTCGCCTTCGGTAGAGCCGACCAGCACCTGGAAGCGGGCGTCGGCCTCGAACTGCGGCAGGTTTTCCGGCGCCGGAAAACCGACGAAGGCGTTGACGTCTTCCGCCATCACGGCCGCGAAGGCAGCCGTCGGATCGGAAATGAACTTGAAGGTGACCTTGTCGAGCTTGGCCGGTTCACCCCAGTAGTCGGCGTTCTTTTCCAGATCGATCCGGTCGCCCTGTACCCAGTCGGTGAACTTGAACGCGCCCGTTCCAACCGGCTTGCTCTTGATATCGCCAATGGATTCCGGAGCGACAATAACCGCATCGCCCCAGGCCATGTTGAACAGGAAACTGCCGTTCGGCTCCTTGAGCGTTACCTTCACGGTCAGCGGATCAACCACTTCCACGCTCTCGATACCGGCAAACAGCGCTTTCTGGGCGTTCTGACTGTCGTCTGCGCGGGCACGATCGAGACTGAACTTGACGTCGTCCGCCGTCAGATCGGATCCATCGTGAAATTTCACGCCGTCGTGCAACTTGAAGGTATAGGTCTTGCCGTCCTCGGAAATCTCCCAGCTTTCGGCCAGCCCGGGATTGACCGAACCATCCGGACCGAAGCGGGTCAGGCCTTCGAAGACGTTGGAGTAAAGGACAGAATCAATCGCGCCTGCAGCGGCACCAGTCGGGTCCAGATGTGGCGGTTCCAGTTGCATGGCAACCACGATATCGCTCTTTGCATGGGCCATTCCCATGCTCGCTGCCAGTGCCAAAGCACTGACCAGACCCAATCCAAACTTACGCAAACGCATGACTTCCCCCTTTATTGAGGCTGCTTTCGCAAGGCCTTGCCAACAGCTCGATCAGCGAACGGCCCATGACCTTCGCAGAATCGAGCATGTCATCCACTCCCACATATTCGTCCGGTTTATGTGCCAGATCCAGAATGCCCGGGCCATAGGCGATACAATTTTTCAGTTTGCCGATACGATCGATATGCTTCTGGTCGTAGGTACCCGGGCTGACGACATATTCAGCTTCACGGCCCATGGTTTCGGCAATGGCCTTGGCGACGGTCCGCACGACGGGTGCATCCTTTTCCGTCATGGTGGGCAGCACCCTGTGCAGTTCCCGCAAGTCGTAGCGGAACTTGTCGCGCCGTCCTTCAACCGTCTTCAGAACTTCCAGGACTTCCGCCTGCACGTCGTCGATATTTTCTTCCAGCAGGAACCGGCGGTCGATCACCATCCGGCAACTGTCCGGCACGCAGGGGCTCGGAAGACCGGTAAAGTCCGCATCGCCTTCCGATTGACCACCGTGGATGGAATTGATGTTGAGTGTCGACTGTTTCGCGCCTTCCGGCACCACCGGCATTTCGGTGCGCTTTTGCGCGAGCGCCGGAAACAGGCTCTGCTCCATCTCGTCGATCACCGCTCCCATGTGCCGGACAGCACAATCTCCGAGGAACGGCATCGAGCCATGAGCGATCTCTCCGAATGTCTCCAGCTCGGCCCACCACACTCCTCGGTGTCCGAGGCAGATCCGGTCCTTGTTCAGCGGCTCGGGAATGATGACGTGCTGAACCCGATCCGGACTGAAATAGCCCTTGCCTGCAAGATAGGCGACGCCGCCGTAGCCACCCGATTCCTCGTCGGCCGTTCCGCTGATCTCGATAGCTCCGGCAAAGTCTGGACAGACTGCAAGGAAAGCCTCGGCTGCAACGATGCTGGCGGCAAGGCCGCCCTTCATGTCGCAGGCGCCGCGGCCGTAAATCTTGCCGTCGACAAGTTCCCCGCCGAACGGATCCTTTGTCCAGCCGTGGCCGACGTCGACAACGTCGATATGACTGTTGAAATGCACGCATTCGCCCGGCCGGTCGCCATCCCGGCGCGCGACGATGTTCCAGCGCGGATATTTGTCGCTGTCGCCGGGCGTTCCATGCGCCCGGATCAGTTCGATGTCGAAGCCGGACCTGGACAGACGCTTCTGCAGATAATCGCAGATATCGCGGTAGTTCTCGCCGGGCGGGTTGAGCGTAGGAATGCGCAGGAGGTCCTGGGTCAACGCGATCAGATCCTCGCGCCTTCCGTCGATCTCCCTGATCAGGTCGTCTGCTAGCGCCATCCCGTCTCAGCCTCCCCTTGGTAAAAGCAACGAGAACTATGCTACCGTCAAACTACGGTGCCAATACCGTAGGAACACGGTGAAACATGACAGACCTCGACCAACTGGCCTTCGAAAACGCGCCCATGGGTTTGGCGCTGACCGAAAACCGGATCATTCGTGCCTGCAATCAGACATTCGTTGAAATGTTCGGGTTCAAGAAGTCTCAGCTGATCGGGCAGAGTTTCCGGCTGCTCTACGGCACGGATCAGGAATTTCACCAGATCCGCGACATTGGCCTGGAGCCCTTGCGCCGGTCCCTGCCCTATACGGACGAGCGGTTGATGCGCCGGTCTGATGGAACGCCTATCTGGTGCCGGTTCCGGGCAAGAACCCTGACGCCGGAAACACCGCTGGCGCGGATCGTCCTGAGTTTCGCCCTGATCGACAATGCTGCCGCCGGGCCGAAGCTGACACCGCGCGAACGCGATGTCCTGCTGCTTCTTTCCCAAGGGCAGACCAGCAAGGAGATGGGCCGCATTCTGGGACTCTCGCCCAGAACCGTCGAAGACGTGCGCGCGCGGCTCCTGAAAAAGTTTCAGGTCAAAAGCGTTGCCGTGCTGCTGTCCCGGCTTTCCGGACAATAGACGGCACGCATCTGTTCGCTTGTTACTCGCCTGGTTTCAAACCATTGGGCTTGAAGGCCCCGCCGAAGGGCGACGGATTGGCTTTCACCGGCGCTTCAACCGGCGCCGTGGACGCAGGTGCCTGGTTCTGCTGTTGCGCTTCCATCTTCCGGCGCTGTTCCTCCAGAAGTTCCTGCTGACGAGCGCGCTTGTCATCGAGGATCTGCTGTTTGCAAACGCCAGCATCGTGCTGCGAACCCTGATAGGTGGCAAAGCCTGCAACACCCAGAAGGATCACGAAGATCGTCAGCGGGTGGACCAGTGTCCGCAGAACCGGATTGCCGTAAATGCGGGAACGCGCAGCAGTGCCGGTCCGCATCACTTCCTTCCGACGCATGTGGGCTTCGTGGACCACCGCCCCGATCAGCGTGATGCCGATGATGATGACCGCGAGCGCCGACAAGGAAGGGTCTGTCCCATGACGGACCTTGGAAGCCAGTGCCGTGGTGAATGTATTGCCGGAGAGGATCGTGAAGACGGTGGTGTTGTAGTTCTCGAAGGATGCCAGGAAGGTCAGGAAGGCGGCAGAGCCGATGGCCGGCCACAGGAACGGCAACAGGATCTTGCGGAAAGCCTGTCCCGGCGTCGCGCCGAGATCGAGCGCGGCTTCCGTAAGGATCGGATCGAAGCGCTGCAGTCTTGCGAGAAACACCAGCATCGCATAGGCGGAAATGAAGGTGACCTGACCGGCAAGGGTCAGAAACATGCCGTTGTAGAAGATCGAACCGTAGTCCGCCCCGACGGACCTGCCGAAGGCGCCCCAGAAGACAATGGTCGAGATGCCGAGAACGACGCCCGGAATGAGGATAGGCGTGATCAGCACCGTGTAGAGCGCCGCCCGCAGACGCGGTCCGAGTTCCGAGAGTGCAAGCGCTCCCGCCAGCCCGATCGGCACGGCAATGACCACCACACTGATGGCGATCACCAAGCTGTTGGCCAGCCCGCTCATAAGACGGTCATTGGCGAAGAGGACACCAAACCAATCCGTCGTGAAGCATTCCCATGGCGTGATCCGCGGGAAGGAGGATGAATTGAACGCCGTGATCACCATGATGATCAGCGGCCCGAACAGGAAGGTGAAGAAAAGCAGAGAGAAGCCTGCCGCGACCACGCCGCCGCCTGTGCCCCGGTTCATCGGCCGATCTCCCCGATGGAGACCTTGAAGATCCGCATCAGCATCATGACGAAGGAGATGCAGACAATCAGCAGGATCACCGCATAGGCCGAACCGCGTTGCCAGTTGGCGCTCTCGTTGAACCACTGGTAGATGAGCTGGGTGAACCAGAGATTGGAAGGACCGCCGAGGATCTGGGGGGCTGCAAGCGCACCTGCCGTCAGCATGAACACCATGGTTGCCCCGGAGGCGATGCCCGGCTTGGCAACCGGCAGCACCACCCGCCAATGCACCCGCCACCAGCTGGCACCCATGTCCCTTGCCGCTTCGATCTGGTTGCGGTCGAGCGCCTCGACGGCATTGAAGATCGGGAAAACCATCAGGAGGATGTAGGCATAGGTCAGCCCGGAATAGAGCGCGACGTCAGCCCGGATGAAATCGACAGGCTGATCCCACAACCCCACCGACATGCCGATGCCGTTGATGAGGCCTGTTGAGCCGAACAGGACACGGAAGGCGAAGGCACGCAGGATCTCATTGACCCAGAAAGGCACGATCAGGCCGATGACCATCATCCGCGCCGCCACGCCAGTGGCCGAATGAGCGAGAATGAAGGCGATCGGGTAGCAAAGCAGAATGTCGATACAGGTGACGAACACCGCCGCGATCAGGGTCTTGAACAGGATACCGATATCGAGCGTGTTGACCGTGCCGTCATTGCCTTGGAAAAAATATGAGTAGTTTTCAAGAGTGTAGACATCTTGCGGTCCACCGACATCAGCTGCCGGCAGGTTGAACCGGAAGGAATAGTCGAGCATTGCCACCTGCGGCAGCGTGATCAGGCAGATGACCCAGAACAGGACCGCCACGGCGACGAACGATGCAGCGCCAAGACCATGTTTGCCGGAAATTTCCCTGAATACGTTTTGAAGCGCTTTCATCCTCACGCTCCCGCAAGTGCGCCATGCGGCAGGACAATTGCCTGCTCAGGCGTGAAGCCGAGCGATACAGCACCACCGGAGAGATTGTCCGGCGCTCCGCCAAGGTTGACCCGGGTGAGCCGAAGCTGGACACCGTTCGCTTCCAGGAACATCTGCCGCGAATTGCCTTCGAACTCTTCCTTCACCCAGTTTGCTGTCAGGCTGTTGGTGGCGCCATCACCAAGGCTCAGTTGCTCAGGCCGAATGAACAGGATGCAGTCTTCGCCCGCCTTGTATTGGCGCCCGCCTGCTGCCCTTCCCTGCAGGCGGCCGAGTGGCGTTTCAACGGAAACCAACGCTTCCGACTGCTGGGCAACCTTGCCTTCGATGGCATTGGTCTCGCCCACGAATGAGGCGACAAACGAAGTCTTCGGCCGATTGTAGATGGTTTCAGGCGGGTCGACCTGCTCGATAACGCCGGAGTTCATGACCGCGACACGGTCCGACATCGTCAGGGCCTCACCCTGATCGTGGGTGATATAGATGAAGGTCAGTCCGACGCGCTGCTGGATCGCGCGCAATTCGGTGCGCATGTGATGGCGCAGCTTCAGATCGAGCGCGGACAGCGGCTCATCAAGAAGCAGAATATCCGGCTCGACCGCCAGCGCACGGGCAATCGCCACGCGCTGTCGCTGACCGCCGGAAAGTTCGTGCACCTTTTTGTCGCCGACACCGGGAAGCGCGATCATGTCCAGAAGTTCGTCTGCCCGCTTGCGCCGGTCCTTGCGGCCGATGCCCCGGACCTCCAGCGGAAAGGCGATGTTGTCGGCAACGCTCATCAGCGGAAAGAGAGCAAGGTTCTGGAAGATCAGCGCCGTCGGGCGCTTGTTCGGGCCAATGCCCTTCATGTCCTGCCCGCCGATCAGCACCCTGCCTTCGGACGGGTCGGAGAAGCCGGAAATACACCGCAGCAAGGTGGTCTTGCCGCAGCCGGACGGCCCCAGGAAGGAGAAGAACTCACCGCCCTTGATGACGAGATGTGCATTGTCGACCGCGGTATAGGCCCCAAAACGAATGGAAACGTGATCCAGAACAATATCTTTTGTGGCCATGGCGCTCTCAGAAGGACGGCGGGAAAGGGAGACGGAAAAAGGGTGGCCGGGCGCCGGACGCATTGCGCCCGGCACCCGCCATTGAGAAAGCCGGAGAGGCCTTAAGCGGACAGGAACTTGTTGGTGTATTCGGTCCGCTTTTCCGAGTACCAGGGGGCTTCCGCCGGCCAGGCGTTCAGGTTGTCCAGCGCCTCGCCCGGATAAGCATCGGCAAAGTTCTTGGCATAGATTTCGCCGCCAAATTCGGCCGCGCCGATTACCGGTGAATTGTAGCCGTGGGTCTTGATTGCTTCGCCGGCGAGCTTGGCGTCATAAGCCGTCTCGATGAAGGCGTAGATCTGGTCGATGTTCTTCGCACCGGTCGGCATGGCTAGCCCATCAACCCAGGCCATCGCACCTTCCTTCGGCGCCCGGTACATGACCGGCTCACCAGCCGTTTTCAGGGCAAGCGGAGGTCCGTCCCAGGTCTGGCCGACGATCACGCCTTCGTTTAGGAGACCGTTCTTCTGGGTATCCGCATCGTTCCAGATCAGCTTGATGTTCGGCTTCTTGGCGATGGCGGCCTCAACGACCTTGGTCCAGACCTCGTCCATCTTTTCCGGGCTCTCGTAAGCAGCCCACATGGAACCCGGCTCCAGTTCGCCGCGACCTTCAAGGCCGAGACCGAGGCCAAGCAGCATGGAATGTCCACGCCCCATTGTCTTGCCGGCGTTGGCTTCATCCCAGACATCGTAATAGCTCGGGAATTCGCCTCCGGGAACAAAGGCGTCCGTCCGCCAGGCAATGCCTTCAGTGCCCCAGATATGCGGCAGCCAGAAGACGCCCTTGCCGTCGAAGTTCCAGTGGGTTTCGCCAAGCGCCATGGAGGGGTTGACCTTGTCGAGCGCGACCTTCGACATGTCGAACGGCTGCAACAGGCCAAGTTCTGCCCACAGAAGGTTGCGGTTCACGGTCGGTGAAACGATGTCGAAGCCTTCGCCGTTGGTGGCCTTCAGCTTGTTGATGATCTCTTCATTGGAACCGATGCCGGTGAAGTTGATCTTGATGCCGGTCTTGTCCGTGAAGCCGTTGACGAAGCTTTCCGGCAGATAGTCCGACCACATCATGATGTTGATTTCACCGGACGAGGCCAGCACGCTGGAGCTGACGATTGCCGGCATGGACAGCCCTGCGCCTGCCGCGGCTGCGGTTTTCAGGAAATCGCGCCGCGTTGCGGATGCTCCCTTTTTAAAACTGATCATGACTTCCCCTTCACTGTTGGTCTCACCAAACTGTTCCTCGTTCTGGCGCGTTACAGGCCGCATTTTTTTGGAAAGGGTCGCATTGCCCGGACGATCCTGCGCCGCGTTGCAAGAAAGGATATTGCGGTGCAATATTCACCCTTAGAGCCAGAGAGTGAAAACTATGGAGCCAGAGGAATTGCCGGGCTTTGCAGGTTCGGGAAACAACTTCAAACTGCCGCCCTCGGGCCAACCGAATTCAGGGACGACCAAAAAGTTCAAATGCTTGCGACCTATTTCGACACGCCCTTCGATCCGGGCAGACGATTGCAGCACCAGATTCAGGAACGGCTTATCGAGGCCATTCTGGACGGCGTGTGGCCCCTGCACGAACCGCTGCCGGCAACCCGTGTCTTTTCCAGCGAGATAAAGGTTTCCAGAAACACGGTCGCCATCGTCTATGAGAGACTGGTTGAGGACGGTTATCTGAAGTCGGTCAGCCGGCGCGGGTATTTCATCAACGAACGGCACATCCGCGAACAGCTCAACATCCGGGTGGATGATCACGCCAAGGACATCCTGCCCACTGCGGAGCACCCGTTCAATCCGCAAGCCTTTCTGACCTACAGCTACGCGGCCCAGGAAAACATTTCAAAACCGGCCGACTGGCAGTCCTATCCCTACCCTTTCATCTATGGCCAACTTGCTCCGGACAAGACATCCGTCGCGCGCTGGCGCGATTGTGTCCGGTTGGCAGGCACTGCCCAGCACGCCCCGACCTGGATCGGCGATCTGGTCGATCAGGACGACCCGATGCTGGTCAACCAGATCATCCGCCGGATGCTGCCGCAAAGGGGCTTCCGGGCAGAGCCGGACGAGATTCTGGTAACCGTCGGCGCCCAGAATGCCCTCTTCCTGGTGGCACAGCTCTTTTGCCGGCCCGGGGTCAGGACGGACATGGAAGAGCCCGGCTATGTGGACACCCGCAACATCTTCCAATCCTTTGGGGCAGAGCTGAAGTATCACCCGGTCGATTCAAACGGCATGCGGGTTGGAGACGAGCTGAAGGGTGCACGACTTGTTTACGTGACACCTGGCCATCAGTCCCCAACCAACGTCACCATGTCGATGGAGCGGCGTCTGCGGCTGCTGGCCCATGCTGAAACACATGATTTCATCGTCCTGGAAGACGACTATGAGCATGAGCTGAATTTCATCGGCGCACAGAAACCGTCCTTGCGCAGTTTCGACCGCACCGGACGTGTCATCCACGTTGCCAGTCTTTCCAAGGCCCTGTTTCCGGGATTGCGGCTCGGTTTCATCGCTGCGGACAGGCGCATTATCAGAGAGCTTCGGGCACTCAGACGCTTGATGTATCGGCACCCCTCAGCGCTCGACCAGCGGGCGATGGCGATCTTTCTGTCCGAGGGCCATTACGATTCCCATATCAGACGTCAGCGAAAGGTGCTGTCGCAGAAATGGAAGAAGATCTTCAGGCTCATCGAAACGCATTTGCCGACCTGCCAGGCAACGGTCACGACGGGTGGGTCAGGCGTGTGGATCAGGCTACCGGAGAGTATCCGCGCTGCGGAACTGCAATCGAGAGCCGCGCGGCAAGGTCTGCTGATCGAGGCAGGAGACGACCGGTATTTCTCCCCGAATAGTCCTCGAAACCGGATCCGCCTGGGCTTCGGTGCAATTGCTGAAGAAAAGATGGAGCCGGGAATCAAGCTGCTCGGACAACTTCTAGCGGACAGCAGGTAGCGACCCCGGCTCAAAGCCGGGATACCCCGCGACCGGCAGCTTACAGCTCTGCCTTGCCCAAGACCTTCTGGAGGACATCGATCATCATCGAGAGATCTTCTTCCGATGTAGTGAGTGCCGGGGCGAAGATCAGCGCATCGCCGGTTGCTTTGACATGCAGGCCTTCGTCGAACAGCTTCCGCTGCACCAGAGATCCCTTTGCTCCGGGCGTTTCGCCCGGTGTCAGCTGAATACCGGACATCATGCCGTGACCACGCAAATCGTGGACATGTGGCAGATTGCGAAGGCTGAAAACACCATCGAGGAAAGTGGAGGAGAGGCTTGCCGCCCGCTCGAAAAGACCTTCGGTCTTGTAGATGCCAAGTGTTGCCAAAGCTGCGGCGCAGGCAACCGGGTGGGCGGAATAGGTGTAACCGTGCATGAGTTCCGGCCGATCTGCGGTGATGGAATCAATGACGGCCTTCTGGATTTCCGTCTTTACCGCGACAGCGCTCATGGGGATCGCGCCGTTGGTAATCGCCTTCGCCATCGTCATGACATCCGGTGTGACACCGAATTCCTGTGCCGCGAAGGCTGAGCCCGTCCGGCCAAAACCTGTGATGACTTCGTCAAACACGAGCAGAATGCCGTATTTATCGGCGATCTCGCGCAGCTTCTGCAAGTACCCGACGGGCGGCACGATAGTGCCGATAGAACCCGCAATCGGCTCGACGAAGACCGCGGCGATGGTCTCGCCACCGTAGGTCTTGCAGATCTCTTCCAGATCTTCGGCAATCCACGCTCCGTCTTGCGGTTGCCCCCTCGTGAAGCGCTGATCCTCGTTCCAGGTGTGGCGCATATGGACGACGTCACAGGTAACGCCGGAAAAGTCCCGCCGGTTGTTGACCATGCCCGCCAGCGACGTGCCGCCAAGGTTGACCCCGTGATAGGCCCAGGCCCGCGAAACAAAACGGGTGCGCTGAGGCTCGCCTTTGGCCTTGTGATAGGCAAGGCAGATCTTGATGGCGGAATCGACGGCTTCAGACCCGGAAGACCCGAAAAAGATGCGGTCGAGACCTTCCGGCAGAATTCCGCTGAGCGCTTCGGCAAGTTCGAAGGAAATCGGCGCCGCGCGCTGGAAGTGCGGGGAATAATCCAGAACCTGAAGCTGCTTGTAGACGGCTTCGGCAATCTCCTTGCGGCCATGCCCCGCTGCACAGGTGAACAGGCCTGAAGATCCGTCCAGGATTTCCCGCCCCTCGGGCGTCCAATACCGCACGCCCTCCGCCCGCGCGAACATCTGCGGTTCCTTGTGGAAGAGACGGTTGTTGGTGAACGGAAGCCAGTGGTGATCCATGTTGATCGGCATCTGGGTCATGGCGCAGGGTCCTTCAGATCGGAGCATTCCCATCACTCCTAGGACCAGTCGCAAACCCGCCGTAGAGCCAGCGCTTGAATTCATAGGAGCCAGAGGCCCAAAGCCCGCTTTTGGCGTTGTGCTGGCGAGGTAGCTGCCTATGGTCCGGTCAAGCGACTGTTTCAGATACTTCGGAAAGGCAGGCTCATGAGCGGCACAATCCTCATTACCGGAACGACCTCCGGCTTCGGTCAGGCGATGGCCCGGCTGTTCGTGCAAAACGGATGGAAGGTTATCGGTACCGGCCGGCGCGCGGATCGGCTGGAAAAGCTGAAGACGGATCTCGGCGAGGCATTTCACGCGCTTGTCTTCGACATCATGGACGAAGCTGCAACAACTGCGGCCCTCGCCAGCCTTCCGGAGGACTTTCAGGAGATCGACATCCTCGTCAACAATGCCGGCCTTGCCCTCGGCACGGCTTCGGCACCGGCGACGAAACTCTCCGACTGGAAGACCATGATCGATACCAACATCACCGGTCTCGTCACCATCACCGACCAGCTTCTGCCGAAACTGATCGAGCGCAAGGGCATGGTCGTGAACATCTCCTCCATTGCTGCCAACTGGCCCTATCCGGGCGGAAACGTCTATGCGGGAACCAAGGCGTTCCTGCGCCAGTTCTCGCTTGGCCTGCGGTCGGATCTTCACGGCAAGGGGGTGCGGGTTACCTCCATCGAACCGGGCCTATGCGAAAGCGAATTCACGCTGGTGCGAACCGGTGGCAACCAGGAAAGCTACGATGCTCTATATGGCGGCGCCAACGCGATCCAGCCGGAAGATATCGCCAGCACGGTCTATTGGGTCGCGACACAGCCCCCGCATCTCAACATCAACTCGCTGGAACTGATGCCCGTCAGCCAGTCCTGGGCCGGCTGGCAGATCGCCAGAGAGGGCTGAGGTAAACCTGTGGCGGCGCTGCTCGTCCACGGACAAAGCGGATTTCTATCAATCTGTCCACATGCGCCTGGGCATCCCTGCGATGGCAGGGATCCAGTAATCGCATGAAGTCGCATCTGCCCCTCACCAGCCACATAGAATACTGGATCCCGGTCTTGACGCTGACGCGACAAACCGGGACGACAAGCAGGAGATGCCGCGCGTCCCTTCCTCAAAAACGTCAACGGCCGAACGCTTCTCCGCGTCCGGCCGTGACTGTTCATACAAGATCCCGAACGATCAGGCCTTGGTCACCTTCTGGGTCTGGCTGCCCAGCTTGTCGATGCCAAGCGTCATGACTTCACCGCCCTTCAGGTAGACCGGCGGCTTCTGCCCCATGCCAACACCCGGAGGCGTGCCGGTGGAGATGACGTCGCCAGGCTGCAGGCTCATGAAGCGGCTGAGATAGGAGATCAGGAACGGTACCCGGTAGACCATCGTCTTGGTGGAGCCGTTCTGGTAGCGCTTGCCGTCCACTTCCAGCCACATGCCGAGATCATCAAAGTCGCCGACTTCATCCGGCGTTACCAGCCAGGGGCCGATCGGGCCGAAGGTATCGCAACCCTTGCCCTTGTCCCAGGTGCCGGACCGTTCGATCTGGAATTCGCGTTCGGAGACATCGTTGATCACGCAGAAACCGGCGACATGGCTCATCGCATCGGCTTCCTCGATATAGGCACCGCCCTTGCCGATAACGACGCCGAGTTCAACTTCCCAGTCGGTTTTCTGCGAGCCGCGCGGGATCTTGACGTCGTCGTCCGGACCGACAATGGCCGAGGTCCACTTGTTGAAGACCACCGGTTCCGGCGGCACATCCATGCCGGATTCGGCAGCGTGGTCGGCATAGTTGAGGCCGATACAGATGAACTTGCCGATATTGCCGACGCAAGGCCCGACGCGCAGATCCTGCTGTGGAGCGCCCTCCACCAGTGGCAGCGAAGCGACGTCGAGCCCCTGCAGGCGTTGAATGCTTTCAGGCAGGAGAGCATCGCCGGCGATATCCGCGACAACGGAAGAAAGATCACGAACGCGGTTGTCGGCATCGAGAACACCGGGTTTTTCCTGTCCCGGAGCGCCAAATCTCAGCAATTTCATAAAGGATCGTCCTTGAGTGGTTGGAGCCCGGCTGCGCGTGCAACCGGGCTCGATGGGGTTGGTTACGACAAAATCGATCAGTCGTACAAGACAGCAGCGATCTTCGGATCGTCAATGTTGGATTTGTCGTAGTAGTAGAAGCCGGTGTCGATATGCGCCGGAACTTCCTTGCCCTGCGATGCTTCGAGAGCTGCTTTCACGGTCTCGTAGCCGATGCCGACCGGGTTCTGGGTGATCGCACCGGCCATGACGCCGTTGCGGATCGCATCCTTCTGGGCCTTGCCACTGTCGTAGCCGATGATGACCACATCGGTCTTGCCCATTTCAGAGACACCGTTGACCACACCAAGGGCAGACCCTTCGTTGGCACCGAAGATGCCCTTCAGATCCGGATTGGCTGTCAGGATGGCCTTGGTGAGTTCTGTCGACTTCAGATGGTCACCGCCGCCATATTGAACGGTGACGACTTCGATATCCGGATGATTTGCCTTCATCTGGTTGACGAAACCGTCGACACGGTCGATGCCGGTCCGGCTGGTCTGGTCATGTGCCACAACGGCAACCTGGCCAGCTCCGCCGATCAGCTCTGCCATCTTGTCGGCAGCCAGTGCTGCTGCAGCAATGTTGTCGGTTGAAGCCGTCGACACCGGAATATCGCTGTCGACACCACTGTCGAACGCGATGACCGGGATGCCCTTTTCCTGAGCCTGCTTCAGAAGCGGAATGGCGGCCTGACTGTCGAGAGCGGCAAAGCCGATTGCCGTCGGGTTCTTGGCAAGGGCAGCGGCCAGCATGTCGATCTGGCGGTCGACCATGGTCTCGTTGTCCGGGCCTTCAAAGGTGATGGTGACACCCAGCTCCGAGGCGGCCTGATCGGCTCCAGCCTTCACGGCCTGCCAGAACTGGTGCTGGAAACCCTTGGAGATGAGCGGAATGTAGGTTTCCTGGGCGAAGGCAAAGTTCCCGGAAAGCATCAGGGCAGCGGCACTTGCAGCTCCGATAAGAGTACGTCTGTTCAGCATATTCCTCTCCTGTGGTTGGGTTGGACGGAAGGTCCGGTACCGGGGTGTGACCACCCTCTTGTGTATTGATGAAACTCAGGCTTTGCGCCTGCGCACCATGTCCGCGTAAACGGCCAGGATGATGATTGCGCCGGTCACCACCGTCTGCCACTCCTGGGCGACGGACAGGACCCGCAAACCGTTGGTCAGGACGGCCATGATCAGGGCCCCGATCAGGGTCCCGAGAACCGTTCCGCGCCCACCGGAAAGCGACGTGCCACCGATTACGACGGCCGCGATGGCTTCCAGCTCGTAGCCGAGCCCCAGCGCCGGCTGGGCGGAGTTCAGGCGCGAGGCGATCAGGATCCCGGCAATGCCGCAGATCGCACCGGCCAGCGCATAGACCGACATCTTCCAGAAATCGGTGTTGACGCCGGACAGGCGAACCGCCTCTTCGTTGGAGCCCAGCGCGAAAGTATAACGGCCAAGAACCGTACGGCCGAGAATGTAGGACGCAGCCCCGGCCACCAGGAACAGGATCAGAACCCCGTTCGGGATCGGCAGAGCCGGGAAAATGTCGCCTATCAGCGAGCCACGGGAAATCAGGTCGAAGCCGGGCGTGTCGTTGAAATAGATCGGCCGGGTTCCGGAAATCACCAGCGAAAGGCCTTTCAGGATCAGCATCATGCCGAGGGTCGCGATGAACGGCGGGATTTTCATCTTGGCGATGAAGGTGCCCGAACACAGGCCGCAGAGCGCACCGGTCGCGATGGCGGCAACCACACCGAGCGGCAGCGGCATGCCGAGATTGGTCAGAACGACGCCTGCGATGACCGCGCAGAACGTCATCAAGGTTCCGACGGAAAGATCGATCCCGCCGGTGATGATCACCAGGGTTGCCGCAACAGCCAAGACGCCATTGACCGAGGTCGCCTGCAGGATCGCGATCATGTTGGAGGTTTGCATGAAGTTGGGTGAAGCGATCGAGAAACCGATCAGCAGAAGAACCAGGCTGGCGAAGGCCAGCAGCTTCTGGTGCGCCCCTGTCTCGATCAGACGTGCAACGAGCGACGGCGAGGAGGACGGGTTGACGGCGGTCATTGCTGGTATCCTTCTGGCTGCATGGATGGCGCCCGAAGCGTCGCCAGATGCATGATGTCTTCCTGCGTTGTGGCTTCACCGCCCGGCAGGATGCCGGTGAGACGGCCTTCGCACATGACGGCAATGCGATGACTGAGGCGCATGATCTCCGGCAATTCCGAGGAGATGACGATGATCGCCCTGCCCTCGTTGGCCAGTGCCTTCAGCAGTTTGTAGATTTCCGACTTGGCACCGACATCGATGCCGCGGGTCGGCTCATCGAAGATCAGGATGTCGCAATCCCGGTAGAGCCACTTGGCGATGACGACCTTCTGCTGGTTGCCACCGGAAAGCAGGCGGACTTCCTGCCGGTCGGACGGCGTGCGGATTTCCAGTTTGGCGATATAGTCCTGCGCCGTCTTGCGCATGGCATCGTCATTCAGGACGCCAAACCGGCTGGAAAAACGATCGAGGCTGGCCAGCGCCACGTTGGTCCGAACATCCATGCCGGTGGCCAGACCGAAATGCTTGCGATCTTCCGAAAGGTATCCGATGCCCGCCTTCACGGCGTCGGAAGGTTTCGATATCGAACGGGGCTTGCCGTGAACCCGGATCTCGCCGCTGTCGCGCGGATCAGCTCCGAAAATCGCCCGTGCCACTTCCGTCCGCCCGGCCCCCATCAAGCCGGCAAAGCCGAGGATCTCGCCTTTCTTGACGGAAAAGCTGACGTCGCGGATCTCGCGCCCCCTGTTCAACCCGCGTATGTCCAGCATCGTCTCGGCGTCGGACAGATCGGGGATGACGATGGCCTCGCTGGTCAGCTCTCGGCCCACCATCATGGAGATGATCTTGGAAACAGGCGTCTGCGCTGCATCAACGGTGCCGACATAGGAGCCGTCACGCATGACCGTCACCCGGTCGGCGATCTGTTTCAGCTCGTCCATCTTGTGGCTGATGTAGATGATGCCCACGCCATCGGCCTTCAGCCGGCGGATGATGGTGAAGAGCTCGGCGATTTCCGCATCATTCAGGGCGGCGGTCGGCTCGTCCATGATGAGGACGCGTGACCGGTAGGACAACGCCTTGGCGATCTCGACCATCTGCTGACGGGCGATGGTAAGTTCACCGACGATCGTCTTCGGGTTCATCTTCAGGTTCATCGACTTGAAGATCTCGAGCGCCCGGGCGTTGAGCGCCGCCTCGTCCAGACGGCCGAAACGCTTGCGCGGTTCCCGGCCGATAAAGATGTTCTGCGCGACCGTCAGATCATTCATCAGGCTGAGTTCCTGATGAATGATACCGATGCCCAGCGCCTGGGCGGCCCGTGGACCATCGATCTCCACTGCCTGACCGTTGACCAGCAGCTCGCCGCCGTCCCTGGGGTAAATTCCGGACAGGATCTTCATCAGCGTCGACTTGCCGGCGCCGTTTTCGCCCATCAGGGCATGCACTTCGCCGCTGTTCAGGTCGAAGCTGACATTCTTGAGGGCGTGCACACCGGGGAAGCGTTTTTCGATCCCCGTCATCCTCACCAGATTTGTCATGCGCGATCCTCCCAAACCGCGACAAAGGAGCCACCGTCAGATGGTGACACCTCCATCGACCAGAAGTGCCTGCCCGGAAACGAACCGGCTTTCGTCGGACAACAGGTAGACGATCATCGGCGTCATATCGTCGACGGTTGCCAGACGGCCCATGGGCTGCCGGGCGATGAAATTCTTTTCCGCTTCCACCGGGTCGGGTGCAGAAGCAATGCGGCCGCGCAAGGACGGAGTATCGACAGTGCCCGGGCATAGCGCGTTGCAGCGGATGCCTTCCTTGACGAAATCCGCTGCGACGCCCTTTGTGAGGCCAATTACGGCTGCCTTGGTGGCGCCGTAAGCAGTGCGCATCGGAAAGCCTTTGATGGACGATGCCATCGACGACATGTTCAGGATCGATGCCGTGCCGGTTACCTTGGCGCGTTCGCGCATGCCCGGCAGGAAAGCTTGCGTCATCCGGTACATGGAGGTGACGTTCAGCTCGAAGCTGAAGGCCCAGTCATCTTCGGTGATATCGAGGACAGAGCCGTTGTGAACGAAGCCCGCACAGTTGAAGAGCCCATCGAGCGCCGGCAGTTTTTTTGCCAGGGCGTCAACGGCTGCGCGATCACAGACATCCAGTTTGTGGATCTCGATACCGGGGCATTCGCCGGGGAGCGTCGACAGCGTTTCCTCGTTGATGTCCGCAGCGTAGACCTTTGCGCCTTCCCTGGCGCAGGCAATCGCGCTTGCATGGCCGATACCCTGCCCGGCTGCCGTCACCAATATTGTTTTATCTTTCAAGCGCACTGAAATCCTCCCGAAAGTCCGCGCATCGTCACAACGTTCTGCCGGATGCGGCTACATCACCGCACCGATCTGCCACGGCACGAACTCCACTCCGCCGAAGCCGAGTTCCTCGCTCTTCGATTGTTTTCCGGAGGCAACGGCGATGATCATTTCGAAGATCTCCTCGCCCTTGGCTTCCAGACTGACATTGTCGGAGATCACGTCACCGCAATTGATGTCCATGTCTTCCGACATCCGGCCATACATCTCGCTGTTTGTGGCGAGCTTGATGCAAGGGGTCGGCATGTAACCGGACACCGAGCCGCGCCCCGTGGTGAAGACGATGATATTGGCGCCTGAGGCGATCTGACCGGTCACCGAACACGGATCGAAGCCTGGGCTGTCCATGAAGACGAACCCCTTCTTGTCGACGGGTTCGCCAAACTTGTAGACGTCCACAAGGGGGGCTGAGCCTCCCTTGGCCGCCGCACCAAGAGACTTTTCCAGGATTGTGGTCAATCCGCCGCGCTTGTTGCCGGGCGACGGATTGTTGTCCATCTCGCCGCCATTGCGGGCTGTGTAGTCTTCCCACCAGCGCACACGCTCGATCAGCTTCTTGCCGACATCGACGGAAACCGCCCGGCGGGTCAGAAGGTGCTCCGCGCCGTAGATCTCCGACGTTTCGGACAGGATCGTGGTACCGCCATGGCGGACCAGAAGATCGGAGGCAATCCCGAGTGCCGGATTGGCAGTGATGCCGGAATATCCGTCCGAGCCGCCGCACTGCATTCCGACGGTGATTTCGGAAATCGGCACCGGCGTGCGCTCGGCCTTGTTGGCAAGTTCGGCAAGCGCCCGCAACTCTTTCAGCCCGGCTTCAATGGTCTTGCGCGTGCCGCCGGTCTGCTGAATGGTCATGTAGCGCAAATCGCCGTCAGGGCGGATCTTGCGGTCACCGACGAGATCGGCAATCTGCATGACCTCGCAGCCAAGACCGATCAGCAGGATGGCTGCGAAATTCGGATGCTGAGCATAACCGGACAGGGTCCGGAACAGCGTTGCGTAACCTTCGTCCTTGCCAGACATGCCGCAGCCGGTTCCGTGAACGATTGGCACGATGCCGTCTACATTCGGAAACTCGTCCAGCAGACCGGACTTCTCGGCAGCTTCCGCGATGAATTTTGCAACAGACCCCGAGCAGTTCACCGAGGTCAGAATGCCGATGTAATTGCGCGTTCCTGCTCGCCCCGTTTGCCGGCGGTAGCCGAGAAAGGTGCGCTCTTGCGTTGCGGGCTCAAGCGGGATCGAGGCTTCGGCGTGCTGATAGTCCTGGCTGTGATCGCCCATGCCAAGGTTATGAACATGGACATGCTCCCCCGGCTTGATCTCTGCCTTCGCCTGCCCGATGATTTGACCGTACCGAATGACGTTTTCGCCAGCGGAGATCGGCTTGCGGGCAATCTTGTGGCCACGCATGACCTGCCCGGGTAGCGGACAGTCAACATGGGCAACGCTTGCGCCGGCCGCAATATCCTGAAGGGCGATGACCACATTGTCATCGGCATTCAGAAGGATCGAATTGGCATGAGGCTGCAACACGTCTCTCTCCCCGCTACGGCCGCTACGGTTGGTCCGCCTGGTCATTTCAAGATGACAAGACCCTTCTCAACCCACTGACATCAACCAGCTTTTCACTCTTCTCCGAGCTCTCTCCATGGAGCATCGGCACGGCCGGTCTTTCTTCACGATTAGCTTGACAGGGTAACTGTGTCAACTAACATGTTAGCATTCAATCGAGTTGACAATGTCCCTGACCAACGAACAAGATTTTCCCGAGATCACCCTGCCCGACATTGGCAAACTGTCCGGCTCGCTGGCACAGCGTGTCTATGAGGCGCTGCGCTCGTCCATCCTGGCAATGGACCTGCCGCCGGGAACCCTTCTCAGGAAACAAGTCATCTGCGAACAGCTTGGTGTCTCCCGCTCGCCGGTGACGGAAGCGATCACCCGGCTAGCAGGCGAAGGCCTTGTCGAAGTCATTCCCCAGTCCGGCTCCCGCGTGACCAAATTCTCCATGTCGGAAATCCGCGAGGGCGCCTTCCTGCGGGAAGCCATCGAACTGGCGGCGGTTTCCAAGGTGGCGGCGGAGCGCACCGAAGAGCAGTTGACGGAGTTGAACCGCAATTTGCGTCTGCAGGCTCTTTGTCTGGAAGATCACGACGAAACCGGCTTCTACCGGGAAGACGAGCGCATGCACGAGCTTATCTTCTCCTTCACCGGCTACCCGAAGCTCCACAGCCTGTCTGCCACCGGGTGGATGCAGGTCAACCGGGCACGGCAATTGCTGTTGCCCATGCGTGGCAGGGCCTTTGAAGCCTATGACGAGCACCGGGTCATCGTGGAAGCAATCCGCGATCGCGATGCAGAACGGGCACGTCAGGCAATGCAAAAGCACCTGAGCGAACTTGTCACGCGCCTGGAACCGCTCGCGGAGACCAGGCCGGACCTGTTCGACTGAAAACCTGGCCCGTGGCCCGACACCAGACCGCAGATCATGCGGCGTTCAAACTGATCCTGAGGAAACATCCAGAGGAAACACATGACCGCCTTGAAAACACAGCGGCTGAACGACAGAACCGCAAGACCCATCGACCTGACGGAGATGGGGTTTGGCGGCGCGCCGCTCGGCAATCTCTACCGCAAGGTTTCGGAAGAAGATGCCCAGGCTGCCCTTCAGGCGGCCTATGACAACGGCATCCGCTACTTTGACACGGCGCCGCAATACGGCCTGGGCCGATCGGAAATGCGCTTTGCCACTGCCATCAAGCGTTTTGGCCGCGAGAACATTCAGCTTTCCACCAAGATCGGCCGCCTGCTGCTGGATTGCGAGCCGCATGAGGTGACCCCGGAAGCCTTTGTCGATGTGCCGCAAAAGCGGATCGTCTTCGACTACAGCTATGACGGCGTCATGCGCAGCTACGAGGCAAGCCGTCAGCGACTGGAGGTCGCCAACGCGGACATCCTTTTCGTGCATGACGTCTGCGCCTTTTCGCAAGGCTCTCAGGAAGCCAGCGATGCCCGCGTCCGCGAGCTTTTCGATCTTGGCGGCTACAAGGCGCTTACCGAGTTGAAAGAGGCCGGGGACGTTGCGGCCATCGGCGCAGGGGTAAACGAATGGCAGGTTTGCCAAAAGCTGCTCGGCCTTGCCGATTTCGACTGTTTCCTGCTTGCCGGCCGCTACACGCTTCTGGAACAGGACGCCCTTGAGAGCTTCCTGCCGCTTTGCGAGCAACGGGACGTCGGCATCATTCTGGGCGGGCCCTATAATTCCGGCATTCTGGCAACCGGAGCCGTTCCCGGTGCGAAATACAACTACGCCGATGCACCGCCGGAGATCCTTGAGCGCGTGCGCAAGATCGAAGATGTCTGCCGCAGCCATTCAGTGCCGCTGATCGCGGCCGCGCTGCAGTTCGTGCTTGGACACCCAAGTGTGAAGACCGTCATCCCCGGCGCAGTGAACGCGGCCGAGGTTGAAGCCAATATTGCTCTCTTGAAGACCGATATCCCTGCCGCACTCTGGTCAGACCTCAGGTCTACTGGCCTGATCCGCCCCGATGCCCCCTTGCCGAGCGAGACTTCCCATGTTGCGTAACCTTCCCCCCATCCTGAGCCCCTCGCTGCTTTATGCCCTCAGAGCCATGGGGCACGGCGACGAGATCGCCATTGTCGACGCCAATTTCCCGGCGGAAAGCTCCGGTCCCGATTGTGTTCGTCTCGATGGCATATCGGCAACAGACACGCTGAAGGCGATCCTGTCGGTTATGCCGCTCGACACGTTCGTCGCCGCGCCCGCCAGGACGATGCAGGTGGTCGGTGATCCGGACGCGGTGCCGGAGATTGTCGCCGAGTTCCAGACCATCATCGATGACACCGCCGACAAGCCGGCCAGGATTTCAACGCTGGAACGCCACGCCTTTTATGAAGCGGCCAGCCATGCCTTTGCCGTGGTCCAGACAGGCGAGACCCGCCTCTACGGCAACATCATTCTGACCAAAGGCATTATCAAGCCACGACCTGCAGACATCACGTGCCATCCAGCCCCTGCCTTTAGCTTCAGGCGCACTTAGACTCGCCGCCCCGGCGTCAATCCATTCACCTTCTCGATGATCGACGCGGCGTCGATACCGAAATGGCGGTAGAGATCGCCAATCGTACCTGTCTGGCCGAAATGTTCGACACCGAGCGGGATGGTCTGGTGGCCGGCAACACCGCCAAGCCAGGCGAGCGTTGCCGGGTGGCCGTCAATCACGGTGATCAGTTTGCAATGACCGGGCAGATCGCCCAGCAGTTGCTCGATATGGGACCTGGCGGCCGCGTTGCCACGAGACCTTGCTCTTTGCGCCGCCGTCCAGCCCGCGTTGAGGCGGTCGGCGGACGTCACGGCAAGAACACCGACATCCCGCCGGTTACCGGCGAGTTCTCCCGCCGCCTTGATGGCTTCGGGCGCAACGACGCCCTGATAGGCGATCACAACTTCGCAGTTGGGGCCGGGTTTGCGAAGCCAGTAGGCACCGTCAATGGCACCCTGGCGGAAGGCGTCGTCGGCCCGTTTGACGGGCTGTTCGATCGGGTTGGTCGACAGGCGCAGATAGACGGAGCCACCGGTCTCGTCGCGCAGCCAAGTGCGTTCGTCCGGATCACCCTCGCCGTCGCGTTGCAGGTAATCGAAGGCCCATTCCATGATCACGGCCAGTTCGTCGGCAAAGGCGGGTTCGAAAGCGGCCAGTCCGTCCTGGCTCATGCCGATCAGCGGTGTGCCGATGGACTGGTGCGCACCGCCTTCCGGCGACAGGGTCACGCCCGATGGCGTACCGACAATCATGAAGCGGGCATCCTGATAGCAGGCATAGTTGAGTGCATCGAGCCCCCGGCAGACAAAGGGATCATAGACTGTGCCGATGGGGATCAACCTTTCGCCAAAAAGCGAATGAGAAAGACCGGCAGCGCCCAACAGCAGGAACAGGTTCATCTCGGCGATGCCGAGTTCGATATGCTGGCCTTCCGGCGTGAACTCCCACTTCGCAGTCGAGGGAATCCTGTGCTCGATGAAGGCATCCGCCATGGCCTTGCGGGCGAAAAGCTTGCGCCGGTTGACCCAGGGACCAAGGTTGGTGGTGCCGGTGACATCCGGTGAGGTCGTAACGATACGCTCGGCCAGTTTGCTGTCGCCCTTGGAGAGATCATCCAGAACCTTGCCGAAGGCCATCTGGGTGGAAATATCCCGGTCGGAGGCAAGCTCGATGGCAGGTACGGCGATCTTGTCGTCAGAGAAACGGCGGGTGCCTTTGGCAAAGAACGGCACCTGATCCAGAAACGCCTTCAGCGCTCCAACATCCGGCACTGTCGCGAAAGGTTCCCATTCCTCGCCTTCCGCAACGCCCATGTGTTTCTGCCACTCGGCCATCTGGGTCTTGTTCATCAGGCCGCCGTGATTGTCCTTGTGGCCGGCAATCGGCGTGCCCCACCCCTTGATGGTATAGGCAAGGAAGCAGGTCGGCTTGTCATGATCGATGGCGGCGAAGGCTTCCGCCATGGTCTCGGTGCAATTGCCGCCGAGATTTTCCATGAGATCCGCCAATTCATCATCCGAGCGGCGGTCGATCAGCGCGGTGACATCGCCCTGATCGCCAAGGTCGTCCATCAGGCGTTTGCGCCAGACGGCTCCCCCCATGAAAGTCAGCGCGGAATAATCCTGGTTGGAGCAATCGTCGATCCACTGGCGCAGCTTGTCGCCGCCCGGTTCGGCAAAGGCCGCGCGCTGCAAGACCCCGTATTTGACCCGGACCACCTGCCAGCCGAAGGCATCGAAGATTTTCTCGACCCGATCAAAGAGCCCCTCACGAACGATACCGTCGAGCGACTGGCGGTTATAATCGATAATCCACCAGCAGTTCCTGAGATCGTTCTTCCAGCCCTCCTGAAGGGCTTCATACACATTGCCTTCGTCGAGTTCAGCATCGCCGACCAGAGCGATCATGCGGCCGAGCGGCTTGTCGCCCGACCAGCTCTTGGCAGCGATATAGTCCTGTACCAGCGACGCGAAGGAGGTAATCGCGACACCGAGCCCAACCGAACCGGTGGAGAAATCGACATCATCGATATCCTTGGTACGCGAAGGATAGGACTGAACACCGCCGTAGCCGCGGAAGTTTTCCATCTTTTCGCGCGTCTGATTGCCCATCAGGTACTGGATCGCATGAAAGATCGGCGAGGCATGCGGCTTGACCGCCACCCGGTCTTCCGGCCGCAACACCGAGAAATAGAGCGCCGTCATGATCGAAACCATGGAAGCCGAACTTGCCTGATGCCCGCCGATCTTGATGCCATCCACCTTCGGACGCACGTGGTTGGCGTGATGGATCATCCAGTGCGACAGCCACAACAGGCGCTGTTCGATGGTCTTCAGGTGTTCGGTGCTCATGGAGGCGTTCCCGTTAAGTGCGTACTTGCCGTTACTCTAGCTTCGGGCAAGAACCGGTTTCTTGCTATTTCCTAATCTTTTCGGCTAAGTCTTGGAGAGTTTCACCAAGAATGAGGCCTTCCTTGGCGATTTCCGACACGCTCGACACATTTGATATCCAGATCCTGCGGGAGCTGCGCCAGAACGGCAGAATTTCAATTCAGGATCTTTCCGAACGCATCGGCCTGAGTGCGACACCGGCAGCCCGCCGCCTGAGGCACCTGGAAGACCGCGGCATCGTGACAGGATATTGCGCGCTGATCGACGAGGTGAAGCTCGGCTACGAGGTTTCGGTCTTTGTGTCCGTTCAGCTCGACAAGCAGATCGACGTCACCCTGGACCAGTTCGAAGCCGCCATTCAGGCTTTTCCGGAAGTCGTCGACTGCTGGCTGATGACCGGCAACCGGGACTATCTCCTGCGTGTCGCGACCACCGGGCTCGCGGCCTTCGAAACCTTCCTGACAGGAAAGCTTACCAAGGTGCCCGGCGTCGCCAACATCGAAAGCTCCATTCCACTGCGGCGCGTGAAATCCGGTGTCGCACGGACGCCCTGATTTGGGCTGTCCGCCACGTTCCCCGGCTCTCACTTCCACCGCTCCCTCATCCTGAGGAGCGCGTTCGCGCGCGTCTCGAAGGATGGGCCACTTGCTCCGGAATGTGGGGCCCATCCTTCGAGACAGCGCTTCGCGCTTCCTCAGGATGAGGTTGAGAGGAGGAGAGGATCTGGTGGTCTGTGGAAAGACCTGGGCGTTGACTGCGTTCAGGCTGCCGCCGCAACAGGCACTTGCGGCATGGCCTGTGCCATGTCTTCCAGGATGTCGTCGAGGTCTTCCAGGCCAACGGACAGGCGCACGAGGCCGTCGCTGATGCCGTGGGCGGCGCGCTCTTCCGGGGTGTAGGTGGAATGGGTCATGGACGCAGGATGCTGGATCAGCGTCTCGGCATCGCCCAGCGATACGGCCCGCTGGATCATCTTCAAGCCATTCATCATGGAAATACCAGCTTCCAGACCACCCTTCAGCTCAAAGGCAATCATGCCGCCGGGCTGGCTCATCTGCCTGTTCGCCAGTTCGTGCTGTTCGAAGCTTTCAAGTCCCGGGAAGTAGACCTTTGAGACCGCCGGATGGCCTTCCAGCCATTCGGCGACCTTCTGCGCGGACGCACAGTGCCTGTCCATGCGCAGGGCAAGCGTCTTCAAACCGCGCAGGATCAGCATGGCACTGAACGGGGCCATCACCGCGCCGGTCATGTCCTTCATGCCGACGAGACGGATCTCCTGGATCTGGTCGGCCCGCCCGGCAACCAGACCGGCAACGACGTCACCATGACCACCCAGATACTTGGTGGCCGAATGCAGAACGAGGTCGGCGCCAAGTTCGATCGGGCGGGTGAGATAAGGCGTTGCATAGGTGTTGTCGACGATTACCGTCGCGCCGGCCTCATGTGCGATTTCCGAAACGTGGCTGATGTCGACAAGGCGCATGTTCGGGTTGGCCGGGGTCTCGAAATAGACAACCCGGGTCTTGTCGGAAATGACGCTGCGCAGGTTTTCCGGATCGGTCAGGTCAACATGGGTGATCTTGATGCCGAACTTGGTCAGGCCGTGGCGCATATAGGCAAAGGTGCAGCCATAAAGGGTTTCGTCGACGATGATCTCGTCCCCCGGTGCCACGAGCGTCCAAAGGGTCGCGGTGATCGCGCCCATGCCGGAAGAAAGCGCGAGACCGGCTTCCGCTCCTTCCAGATCCGCAATGCGGCGTTCCAGAAGATCCAGCGTCGGATTGGAAATGCGGCTGTAGATATGCCCTGCCCGCTCGCCCGCGAACATCTCGCCGCCGGTTTCCGCCGTCTCGAACACGAAGGTGGAGGTCAGATGCAGCGGTGGCGTCAGAGACCCCTCGTTTTCAAGCGGATTGTAAGCGAGGTGGATCGCACGGCTGGCAAAACCCTTGTAGGCACTCATGGCTGTCTCCCTGATTTCAGCCTGAGCAATATGATCCAATCATGAGGGTGATAGATTTCAAAATCTGTCAGTGCTAGCCTTCAGATTAGCATAATCTGCCAATCGAGCTTCAAATGGACAAGAAAGACAGACAGATCATCCGTGCGCTGCAGCGGGATGGCCGCATGACCAACCAGGACCTGGCGGAAGCGGTCAACCTGTCGCCCTCGCCCTGCCTGCGCCGGCTCCGGAACCTGGAAGCCTCCGGGGCAATCAAGGGGTTTTCGGTGGATGTGGATGCTGCCGCTTACGGCCTGCCGATCACCGTCTTCGTCCGCATCCGGCTGGAGCGACACAACGAGGAGGATGTGCGCCGGTTCGAAAGTCGGATGCAGACCATCGAGGAGGTTCTGGAATGCCACGTGCTGACCGGTGCGATGGATTATCAGCTGCGCGTGGTGGTGTCGGATCTTGAAGCCTATGAGACCTTCATCCGCAACCGCATTCATCCGATCGGCGGCATTGCGTCGATCGATACCAGTTTCGTTTATGGCACCGTGAAGAAGACGGCGGTGTTTCCACCGCTCGCCTGACCTCACGGCAATGTTGCTATTCCTGCCGGAATTTCACTGGCGGCGATTTCTCCGGCAACAGTCCGGACCGGAATCGCTGCAGCACTACCTGCAGAAGCAGACCCACCAGCAGCATGCGGATGAACGAACTGCGGGTCGCCCATTCCGGCGGCAGGCGGTTGGTGAAGATTTCCGTCACGGACCAAAGCGTCCAGATGGTCAAGGCGCCAAGGATGGCCCCCCTGTTGTTGCCGGAACCACCGGCCATCAGCATCACCCAGACAAGGAAGGTCACCAGAAGCGGATCGGTGGCCGTGGGCGACAGGAAGCGGAAATAATGCGCTGACAGACCACCGGCGATCCCCATGATGGCGCAACCGATGACGAAGGTCTGGATCCTGAATTTCTCGACGTTCTTGCCGACGGCCGCCGCAGAAGCCTCGTTGTCGCGGATCGCACGCAGGCTGCGCCCCCACGGGCTGTCGTGCAGGCGCGAGGCTGCCAGATAGACCAGCAGCACCACGAACCAGACAAAGCCGAGAAACACAATGTCCCCCATGCGCCCGGTGGTGAGGTCCGCCAAAGGCCTTGGAATGCGGGACAGGCCCAGACTGCCGTTGGTGAGCCAGCTTTCGTTGACGATGACGAGCCGCAGGATCTCGGCAATTCCGATGGAGGCCATCGCCAGATAGTCGCTTTTGAGACGCACGCAGATCTTGGCCACCGCCCAGCCGGCAAGCCCGGCGAGTATCGCAGCCCCGATCAATCCAATCGGCACAGGCAGGCCAAAGCCTCCGAGATGCTTGGACGAGGCCGCGGTTGTCAGGATCGCCGAGGTATAGGCCCCAACACCGTAGAACCCGGCAATACCGGCGTTGAAGAGGCCGCCCATGCCCCATTGTACATTCAGGGCAAGGCACAGGATTGCGTAGATACCGCCCAGGATCAGAAGACTGACCGCATAGAAGAAGAGACCGGTGAGTTCCATCAGAGCAACCTCCCCTTGAAGAGACCCTGAGGCCGGAAGATGAGCAGGCCGATCATCAGGACGAAGGCAACCGCCGTTTTGTAGGACGGGGAGATGAGCGCATCGTCACCGATCCAGTGGTAGGAGGACAGTTCCTCGGCCAGGCCGATGATGAAACCACCTGCCATGGCCCCCATCGGCTTGCCGATCCCACCCAGAATGGCGGCGGCAAACATAGGCATCAGCAGGTTCCAGCCCAGATTGGGGTGAGCACTGGTGTTCAAAGCGGCAAAGGTTCCGGCGATCGCCGCCAGAGCCGCGCCGATGATCCACGTCCAGCGAATGACCTTGGCGGTATCCAGACCGGAAACTTCGGCCAGTTCCGGATCGTCGGCAACTGCCCGCATGGACCGGCCGGTTCTTGTGACGGTCAGGAAGTAGTGCAGAAGCACGGCAATGATCGCAGTCGAGATCACCGCCTGCAGATGCAGCACCGACACCCGAAAGGTATCGAACAGGACCAGCGGCGGTTTAACGCCTGTCGAAAACACCTGGTTTTGAGAACCCCAGACCAACTGGACGATCGAACGGAAGACCAGCGCAATGCCGAAGGACGAGATCACCGTGTAAATGGTCGGCAGCTCGCGCAATGGCTTGTAGAAATAGCGGTCGACCAGCAGCGCCGAGACAATCGTGAGTGCCATGCCGAAGGGGATCAGCAGAAGCGGATTGACCGGGACGATGGCAGCCATGGCCAGCACACCGTAAGTGCCCAGGGTCATCAGATCGCCGTGTGCAAAATGGGCAAAGCGCAGGATGCCGAAGATCATGGAAATCCCGACAGCGCCAAGCGCGTAGATGCTGCCGATGGCCAGCGCCGGGAACAGATAGAAATTCACGAACTCGATCATGCAGCCGCTCCCCCGAGGAAGAGGCGACGCACGTCTTCATCCGCCAGCAACTCCTTGCCGGTTCCGCTGGCATAGTTTCGCCCGTTCACCAGGATATGGCCGTGATCAGCAATCTGCAGAGCCTGGCGGGCATTCTGTTCCACCATCAATATCGTGATCCCGGTTTTTCGGATGTCGAGAAGCAGATCGAAGATCCGCTCCAGATAGGCAGGCGACAGACCGGCTGTCGGCTCGTCCAGCAGCACCAGCTTCGGGTCGCTCATCAAGGCCCGGCCCATGGCTACCATCTGCCGCTGTCCACCCGAAAGCTCGCCAGCAGGCTGCTTCAGCTTGTCCCGCAGGTCGGGAAACAGGGAGAGCACACGTTCGCGCGTCGCCGCTTTATCCTTTGGTGGAGCTGCATAGGTTCCGACATCAAGGTTCTCGTCTACGGACATGGTCGCAAAGACGTTTTTCGTCTGAGGCACTGCCGATACACCGAGCGGAACAAGAGCGGACGTCTTGCAGCCCGCCAGTTCCTTCGCGCCAAGTTTGATCGACCCGGCGGAGACGGTGGTCAGTGCGAAGATGGTTTTGAGCAAGGTCGACTTGCCGGCGCCGTTCGGCCCGAGAATGACCGCGATCTCGCCAGGCTCAACGGTCAACGAGACCTCTTCGATGATGGGCGGACCGCCATAGCCGGCGCTGACGTTTGTGACGGAAAGTCGCTCGGTCATAGCTGCGCCTCGTATTTTCCGCCGCCGAAATAGGCTTCGATCACACGTTCGTCGTTACGCACGTCTTCGACCGAACCTTCTGTCAGCAGCGTGCCCTGCGCCATGACCAGCACGTGGTCGCACAGCTTGGAAACGTAATCGAGGTCATGCTCGATAAGACAGAAGGTCAGGCCCCGTTCCCGGTTCAGCATCAGGATCTTGTCCGCCAGCTTGGACAGAAGCGTGCGGTTGATGCCGGCCCCGATCTCGTCCAGCAGGATGATCTTCGGGTTGCGCATCAGGGCGCGGCCGAGTTCGACCAGCTTCTTCTGACCACCGGAAAGATTGCCTGCCTTCTCGTCGATGACATGGTCCAGTTCAAGCAGGCGGACAGTGTCCCGCGCGGTCTCATAGATTTCCTGCTCCTCGGCCTGGTAGTGGCCGCGGCGGAAGATCACGTTGAAGACATTCTCGCCTTCCGGCGCCGAGGCAGACGCCATCAGGTTTTCGAGAACCGAGAGATGCCCGAATTCGTGAGGTATCTGGAAGGTGCGTGCGAGGCCTGCCTTGGCCCGTTGATGGGGTTTGAGCGCAGTTATGTCCTTCCCGTCCAGAAGCACCCGGCCGGCACTGGGCCGAATTGCACCTGCAATGACGTTGAAGGCGGTTGTTTTTCCCGCACCGTTCGGCCCGATCAGGCCGGTGATGCGGCCTGCGCCGATCTTGAAGCTTGCATGGTCAATAGCCCGCAAACCACCAAAATCGACGCAGATTTTGTCCAGCTCAATCACGCTGTCGCCTGGTCGGCTTATTCGACGATTTCGACTTGCTTGTAGCCGTCGCCGTCCACGACGAACTTGCCGATATAGCCACCGACATCGCCGTTTTCATCGAACTCCGCGGAGCCGCTGGCACCGTCGTAATCGATGTCCTTGCCTTCCTTGATCAACGCAATCGCCTTTGCCCATTCACCCGGGCCGACTTTCTCGCCCGGAGCCATCGCAACTTCCTTCAGGGCTTCGGCAATCTTTGCGCGGTCAGTCGAACCGGCCTTTTCAACAGCCAGCAGAGCCAGGAAAGTTGCGTCATAGGTCTGGTCGACAAAAGCCTTGTCGGCACCTTCGCCAAATTCGGCGTTGAAGGCATCATGCAGTGACTGCTGGGCCGGGTTTTCAGCCGGAGACGTCGGTGAGGAGAAGAACGAGGTCTTCAGGGCATCCGCGCCAACGTTCTGGATCAGCAGTTCGTCACGAAGACCATCCGTGCCGATGAATTTGGTGAAGAGGCCACCTTCAATGGCCTGACGGACGATCTTGCCGCCGCTGTCGCCGGCATAGGCGATCACAACCAGCGCCTCGGCATCACCCTTGGCCAGGCTTGCAAGTTCCGAACGGTAGGAATCCTTCTTTTCTTCGTGCTTCGCCTCGGCGACGATTTCACCACCGGCTTCAGTGTAAGCGTCGATGAATGTTTCGCCGATACCGACGCCATAGTCATTGTTGACGAAGGTGAGCGCGACTTTCTTGATGCCTTCGTCCATCACCATCTTGGCGAGGATCTCACCCTGATAGTTGTCTGAAGGCACAATGCGAAACACCAGTCCGTTGTCTTCCAGGAAGGTCATGGCCGGAGAGGTCGCGGTCGGCGAGATCTGCGGCACGCCCGCCGGAATGATTGCAGCTTCGGCAGCGGCAATGGTGGTGCCAGACATGAGCGAGCCCATGATGATCGGCACGTTTTCCACGTTCACAAGTTTTTGGGCAGCGTCGACCGCGCCCTGGGCGGTGCCGGTGGTGTCACCGTAGACGGCAACTGCCGTACCACCCAGCAGACCGCCCTGCTCGTTCACCTGCTTGACCGCGAGATCGGCTGCATTTTGAAGCGGCGGAATGAAATTGGCGATCGGCCCCGTGATGTCCATCAGGATACCGATCTTGGTGTCGTCCGCCAGTGCGGTGGTGCCCGTGCCCAGCAACGCTGCTGCGGCCACAATTGTCGTCAATTTTCTCATGCTGTCATCCCCTCATGGCTTGACCTTGAACTCCTGCACAGCCTGTTCTTTCCTCCTCGACAGGCTTTGTCTTTTCAGTCGCGCAGGACCTCCGTTTCGAACCGGCCCGGCAGGCTGACTTCCAGCAGTTCCAGGTCGGCAGTTGCTTCCGCGTATCGCGTCGCCATGTTCGGCGGGATCACGAAGGCGTCTCCGGCAGACAGGCGGTAAGGATCTTTGCCTTCGCCCTCCAGGGTCATTTCGCCTGCCAGCACAAAGTTGAATAGAATATCGCAGTCATGACGCGTCCAGGGAGAGGCCTCCCCGACCGGACGAGCCACCATAACAGATGCCACGCCTCGGGTATTGTCACAGATGGTGGTGTCGCGTGCCTCAAAACCCGGAATGCGGAACGGTTCAAAAACGCCGTCCTGTGCCAGGCTGTGCACGAATTTCTGTCCTTGCCACTCCCGATCCGGCCGCTCATGGGGCGTCGGCAGGGTCATCTCGTGGTCGATCTCGGTAATGTGCTCGGCTGGGACGCCGATCTCGATCACCTCGATTCCTTCGGCTGCGTGCATCACGCGGTGACGGATTTCCGGCGGCTGGATGAAACAGTCACCAGCCCTCAGACGGCGCATGCCGCCCTGATCTTCATAAAGAACATCGACCCACCCGTGGACACAAAAGATCAGCTGAAACCCGACCTTGTGGAAGTGAACCATGTCCGGAACCGGTCCGTCCGGAACCCGGATATGCGAGGCGATCATGGCGCCGCCGAGCCGTGTCGGCACAAGATCCCGATAGGACATGCCTGCCCGGCCGATCACCCATGGGGCCTGGTCTGCCAGACGGCGCACCACGAAGGCGTGCTCGGTTTCAGGCATCACCAGCGGTGGATTGAGTTCATCGATTTCGACACGTGTCCCGCTCGGGGAGACCAGCAGGCGCTCGCCATCTGCAAATTCATCCGGATTTTCCGTCAGAATTCGCAACGTGCCTGGTGCTTCGCTTGCACCCTTTTCCACCCGCACGCGCAAGCCGTGACCGGAGAACACCGCAATTTCCGGGCTGTCGGCCGGATAGATCATGTCCAGCCGCATGTTCAGCTTCTTGGTGAAGAACGGCAGGTCCTTGGCAAGGTCCTGGGTCGGTAGTCTGACTTCCGCGCGGGTTTCCGTCATGTCCTGTCCATCGCTCCCTTTACCCCCGCTTCAGCCTGCCTGTGCAGAGGATGTTGTGTTCTGATTGCCGGCATCCTCATGTGCTGCGAGGTAGGCCGCCTCCCCTTCAAAAACGAACCGCAGGATCCGGTCGCTTGCGGCAACCGCGTCCCGGCGGCAGAAAGCCTGGTAAAGCTGGGTGTTACCGGCAACGATCAGCGGATGGTTCGCCTGATGGGCAAAGGTCATCAGGCGCACGGCCTGCACCTGGGTCATGTAGCGCTGCAGCGCCTTGCGCAACGAAACATTCGGCACGGCGGCAATCCAGCTGTTGCGGAAAATCTCGCAGGCCCGATGCAAATGCTCGGTATCCCCCGCCGCCATGGCCGAACCCGCATCCTTGAGGATGTCGTCCAGTCCCTTCAACTCGTCTTCCGACAGGCTGAGCGCTGCCATGGCGGCTGCCCGCGGTTCAAGAAGACGTCGCAGATCGAAAATTTCCAGAATTTCCCGGTGGTCGAGACGCGGCAGCACAAAGCCCCGCGTTGTCGGTTCCAGATAGCCTTCATGGGCAAGACGCATCAGGGCATCACGGGCCGGCATGCGGGAAACGCCGAATTCGGCCGCCACGGCGGTGTCGACAAGGCGGATATCCTGACCAAGCTCTCCACGCTGGATGCGCCCCATGAGCAGGTCGTGGATCTGTCCGCTGGTGCTTTGTGCACCCGATGTGGAGGCGGTTGATTTTCCTGCTGTCACCGGCAAGCCTCCCTTGTCACGAACCGCGTCACCACGGCAAATCCGTATACAGAACAATTCAAGCCTAAACAGACACTCAGCCTATTCAACCCATTTTCAGGCATTTGAAAAGTCCTTTAAGCTTGAACTATCTCAAAAACTGTATACGAATATTCCGGTGACGGTCAATAGCGTGTTTGAGACGGAAACGGATCTGTTTCAGCACCCTGATTGACCGAAGGAAACGACATTTCGGGGGACCGCATGACGACCAGGGAAGACGGCTACTTCCTCTATCATTCCATCGGCCAGTATCCCGGCAAGGAAGCCGGATTGAGCGCCGCGATGGCGGAGCTGGCTGCCGTCTGGAGTGCTCCGAACGATCAGCAGTGGCCCTATCTGCTCAGCAAGCGCGGAGAGTTCATCGATTACTGGCGCGCGATCATCGATGCACCCGCCGGGTCCGCCACGACCTGCGAGAACGTGACCCAGGGCGTCGACATGGTCATGCGGGCGCTGCCGGACGGCCTGCTGCGTGGCCGCAAAGTGCTGGTGGCCGCAGACTGCTTCCCTTCCAACCACTTTCTTCTCACCCGCCTACAGGAACGGCTCGGCTTCGAGCTGGTAACCGTGCGGGCCCGTCAGGGCGCAAATTTCGTTGCTGACGAAGACATGATCGCCGAGTGGGACCGCGATGTCGCGCTGTGCCTGATCACCTGGGTCAGCTCCACAACCTCAAGACGCTCGGAGCTGGAAACCCTCGTTGACCATGGCCGCGCGATGGGCAGCATCATTGGCGTGGACATCACACAGGCCGCAGGTCTCCTGCCCTATTCGGTTGAGGCACCGAACGTGGATTTTGTGGTTTCGACCAGTCTCAAATGGATGTGTGGTACGCCAGGAGCCGGCATCTTGTATGTCCACCCGGACCTGATCCGGGATTGCAGGCCGGAGCTGTGCGGCTGGTTCAGCCAGGACAACCCTTTCAACTGGGATATCGACGCCTTCGAATATGCCCCTGACATCCGCCGCTTCGACAACGGCACGCCGTCGATCATGCCTGCGGCCGCCTCCGTGCCCGCCCTCAAGTGGCACGCCAGCGCCGACAGGGTGTCCATCCTGCGCAGCAACCGGCACCTTTGCGGCATCCTGATCGATGGCGCGGATGACCTTGGCCTGAAACTGCTCACACCGAGATCAGAAGAAGATCGTGGCGGCAGTCTCATGTTCGGACTTGCTTCGCCAGAACAAGCCGTGCAGGTGCTGAACCATCTGCGTGATGCCGGATTTTCCGCAGATACCCGGGGAGCAACCCTCCGGCTCTCCCCCGGCATCCAGACGAGCGAAGACGCCACACGCGAAGTCGTGGTGGAACTGGGGAAGGCACTGGCAGGTTGAGCCGGGAGGCCGTTTCGCAGGAGCCAGCACAAGCGGCCCATCCTTCGAGACGGCCTGACGGCCTCCTCAGGATGAGGGTGTGGGTGTAGCAGCCCGGAAAGTTGCCTCTCTGAAGCGCAAACTTGCTCCAACCTCATCCTGAGGAAGCGCGAAACGCTGTCTCGAAGGATGGGCTGCACACTCCGCCCGACCCGAAAACGCCCGAAGTATCGCCCCGCCTGCTTCGTCATCAATCTCCCGAGAACCGGTCTTGAAGCCCAGTTAATCTGGAAATGGGTCCCCCCCGGGTCCCGCTATGCTCGCCAGGGGGATAATCGAGGGGTATGTCCCTTCATTGAGTTCCAGGACACCCTTTCTTCAAGCGAAGCTCTCAACCGTCTTCAGCGCCCCGTCGAGATCCGTGCCCTTTTCATCCTTGAGGGCAGCTTCACGCAGGCGGGCAACCCATTCAGGACCATCGTTCCGGTTTTCCACCATTCTTGCGCCGGCCAGCACCTTGTCGAATTTCGACAGGCCTCGTGCATGGGTGTCGGAATAGCCCTTGATAAGCCTGCGGCAGCGCAGGGTTTCCACGGCCATGGCATAGCGGTCCGGCAGGTAACCGGCGACCATCTTCAGCCAGCTTTCCAGATGATCCTGCTCCATCCGGTGGCGCAGCGTCTTGCGGCGCCAGCCGCGCAAACCACCAAGGAAATAGAGCATTGCAAAGCCGCGCAGGCTATCGGTGCGGATGCGGCGACCACGGTTGAACCAGCGGTCGATGCGGTTCATCCAGACCGGATCGTTCTCCATCTTCCGGCCCATTTTTTCCGGCAGCAGACCGACGATTTCTTCCGCACGCGGGTGAAGATAGTCGGTCAGATGCATCAGCTTGCCGTCCTTCACCTGCATTTCCGTTTCAATCCGGTCGAAACGCTGCGACCGCGTCTTCAGGTCAGCAACCCGAATGACATCGTCATAGGCCATTGCATTGGCGATGTACTTGGCAGCCTCGCGGGAGAGCTCGTAATCCTTCTCCGCGCTATCCCGGCTGACGAGACTTTCCAGCCTGCCGAGATACTCCGCCCCATAGTCGGTATCCTGGAAATCGACGACTTTCTGCAGCCCCGCCCGTGCCATCTCGCGAACAGGCTCCGGCAGAGCCGCGACCTTTGCTTCCAGAGATGCCCAGGCCTTCTGCGCCATGTCCGGCCCGGCCGGTCTGACAATTTCCTGCCTGGCGGGTTTTGCGGCTTCAACCTTCGGCTCTTCGCCATTTTTCGCAAGATCGTAGCCTGCGGCGAAAGCCCTGAGGCTTGCCTCAACGCCCTTGCCGCCAGCGCGAATGGCCTCTTCAAAAGCCACCCGTTCGAAGGGCAAAGCACCGGAGCCAGCCAGTGCGCCAAAAAGCGAAGCGGAAATCACGGATCCGACTTTCAGGGCAGCCGTATCCATATCAGCCAGAACAAGCTTCTGTGCAGCCAGTTCGGCTGCCGCTTTTACCTCCTCCGAGGACGCCATGCCGTCGCCCGGCACGGTCTTTTCGGAGACCGCAAGCATGCGGTGGGTCGAAGCGATCAGCGTGGTGCGATCGGGGGTCACGAAACCGCGAATGATCGCACGCCCGGCCTCCATCATTTCCGCGGCGATGATAATGTCAACATCGCCAGCAGATGGTGCGAGCGAAAAGACGGGGGCCGCGACATCGCCCGGCGCCATCTCCATGTAGTAGATGGTCGCACCGGTTCTCTGGGCGACACCGGCCACGCTCGTTGCCTGACAATGATAGCCTTGTGACCTGGCCAGGCCCTCGATCCAGTTGGTCAGAACGCCACCGCCCTGGCCGCCAACGGCCAGAATGGCGAGTTTGATGATCCCTTCGAGCGCCGGATCTGCCGGTCTGGCTTCCAGTGGCAATGAAAGCGACATCACACGCCCTCCCCGGTAAAGGTCAGACGGGAGCCGGCCCGCCGTGTCTGCAGCCAGGAAATGATCCTTGTGCGAAGCCCCGCATACCAGGCTTCAAAGCCTGTCGGGTTGTGAACCACTTTCGCTTCATAGAAGGACGGACACAGGATGGCCGCGTCGGCGACTTCGCCGCAGTTGCCGCAACCGACACACGACTGGTCGATATGTGCGACCGGGTCATCCCGCAGCGGGTCATCCAGTTTCTTCAGCGAAAGCGACGGACATCCGGACAGACGGATGCAGGCGTGATCGCCAGTGCAGACGTCCTGATCGACGCCGAACCGCGCCACCTCGACCCGCTCGCCACCTGCAATCGCCTTGTTTCGCTGGGGCTTTTCCCGGCGCTGGCGGTTGAGCATGCATTCGGAGGACGCGACGATCACCTTCGGACCATCATATTCGGTCGTCAGTGCCTCGCGAATGGTTTCGCGCATCCGGGTGACATCATAGGTCCGGTCGATCTGCCGGATCCACTTGACCCCCGCCCCTTGCAACGCCTTGGTGATCGGGTTGTTGGTCGACTTGGTCTTGTTCTTCGCCCGGCTGGAGGGAATGTCCTGTCCACCGGTTGCCGCCGAATAATAGTTGTCGACGATGATCGCGACGCTGTCGGACTTGTTGAACACCATGTTGCCGATGGAAGTGCTGAGGCCGTTATGCCAGAAGCCGCCATCGCCGATGATCGAAATTGCGCGCCTCTCGCCGCCGCCGTCAAAGGCCGCGTTCGAGGCCGGCCCGAGGCCGTAGCCCATGGTGGAGCCGCCAATTTCGAAGGGCGGCAGGCAGGCAAACAAATGGCAGCCGATATCACCGGTGATCTGATGCTGGCCGACTTCCTGCTCCACCATCTTCAACGAGGCAAAGATCGGACGTTCCGGACACCCGGTGCAAAAGCCCGGCGGACGGATCGGCACGGTCTTGGAAAGATCCGGCAGTTCCGGCTTGGGCGCGTTCGGCGCCAGCACTTTGCCCGGCAGAAGCTCGGGCGCGTATTGGCGAACGAAGGTATCCAGACCGTCGAGCATGATCTGGCCGGTGTATTCACCCGCACGCGGGAAAATACCCTTGCCTTCCAGCTTCGTCGTCCGGCCTTCCTTGTAGAGCATCGCCCCGAGCTGCTGCTCGATAAACTCCGGCTGGCCTTCCTCGACCATCAGCACGGCTTCCTTGCCGGCGCAGAATTCAAGCAGTTCGGATTTCACCAGAGGATAGGTGACGTTGAGCACGTGAAGCGGGATGGATGTGTTCCCGCTGATATCGGCAAGTCCCAACCGCTGCAGCGCCCGGATGACACTGTTGTAGATGCCCCCGAGACAGACGATCCCGACCTTGCCCTCTTCCGGGCCGAAATGCTCGTTCAGACGATTTTCCAGAATGAACTTTTCAGCAGCAGGCCAGCGGTTGTCGATCTTGTCATGCTCATGCGCATAGGACATCGGCGGCAGGACAACGCGCTTGAAATCGCGCATCGGACTGGAGAGCGCGTCGCGCACGGACAGCGGCGGCGGAACGTTGTCCCGGGTTTCGAACCGGCCAGTGACATGGCAGGAGCGGATGCGCACCATCAGCATGACCGGCGAATTGCTGGCTTCCGACAGGGCAAAGCCGTCGCCAACGGATTTGACGATGGATGCCAGGTTCGGGCGCGGGTCGAGCAGCCAGAACTGGGATTTCATGGCAAAGGCGTAGGAACGCTCCTGCATGATGGAGCTGCCTTCGCCGTAATCCTCGCCGACGATGACAAGCGCACCGCCGTTGACGCCGGACGAGGCCAGGTTGGCGAGTGCATCGGATGCGACATTGACGCCGACAGAGCCCTTGAAGGTGACGGCACCACGAATGGGATAATGCACGGAGGCAGCCAGCATGGCGGCGGCAGCAGCTTCCGAGGCATTGGCCTCGAAACGGATGCCGAGTTCGCCCAGAAGATCCTCCGCATCGGCCAGCACATCCATCAGATGGGAGATCGGCGCCCCCTGATAGCCGCCGACATAGCCGACACCGTTTTCCAGGAGTGCCTTGGTGATGGCCAGAATACCCTCACCCGTGAAGGTGTCTCCTGTTCCCTTGCGAAGATGCTCTACCTCAGCCTTGAACGACCTTTCGGCCATCGGCCCCTCCTTACGCGATCAACTCATATCGGGTGCTTGCGCACGTTCTTCAAAATTGCCTGCAGCGTGGCGACGAAGGCCCGCTGGTCCGCGTCGCTGATGCCCTTGAACATCTGCCGGTATGCACCAGCCAGATGCGGCCAGAGCTGCTCATGCGTGTCGCGCCCCTTGGGCGTCAGATGAATGCGGACGGCACGGCTGTCGTCCTTGTCAGCAACGCGCCGGACAAGCCCGTCCCGTTCCAGTGCGTCCAACGCCCGGCTGAGCGTCGACACTTCGACGACCGCATAAATGGCAAGTTCGCGGATCAGCAGGCCGTCGATCACGGACAAGACGGCAAGGGTACGCATCTTGGGCGTCGTCAGGCCCAGATTGGCCATTTCGTCACGCAGCGCCGCGTTGTAGCGGCCCATGATACGGTTCATCAGATAGGGCGGGAAATTCTCCAGCCCAATTTCGCCAAGCCGCTGCACACGTGCTTCTTCCGTGATGACGTCCGTCCGATCCTCGTTGCTCATGCACCCATCCATTTCGCCAGATTGTAGCCGGACCCGCCACCGAGCCCCGGCCCCGGATGGGTCGAAGCGCCGATCATGTGCAGGTTCCGGATTTGGGTGGCGCTATTAACGGAATGAGCAAAGGGGCGCCAGATGAAAAACTGATCGATGCTGCAGGCCCCGCCATAGGGATCACCACCGACCAGATTGATATTGATGTCGTTCAGATCCGCTGGCGAATAAGCCCGCCGTGCAAGCTTGATCTGGTCGAAGTTGCGGATATGCCGCTTCAGGATTTCTTCAAGCCGGTCGGCAAAGGCCTCCCGGGTTGCTTCGGTCCATTCCGGACCGGTCTCTATCCTGCCCGCGGCGTCGCCCTTGATCCTGCGCGGAGCGTCAGGAACTTGAAGCCAAAGGATCCCCTTGCCTTCCGGCGCCCGTGACGGATCCAGACGATGCGGCTGGCCAACACATATCGTCGGAACTTCAGGCAGAAGGCCCCGCTCGGCCTCGTTGGCGGACTTGGAAACACTGTCGATGCCGTCCGCAAGGTGGATCAGCGCAACATCCTCAAGCCCTTCGACGATCCAGTCCGGGTCACCATCCAGAGCATAGTGAAGCTGGAAATTGCCGCGGCCGTAGCGGTATTTCTGCGTGGCTTCCGGAAGTGCTTCCTGTTTCAAAAGCCGCTGATAGAGCTGCGTTGGCGTGACGGAGGCAATCACCGACCGCGCCTTGATGGTCTCACCGCTCGCCGTTTCGACGCCGACCGCCTTGCCGTCCTTCACCAGGACACGTTCGACATCGACACCGGTGCGGATCTTGCCACCCTTGGCCTCAATCAATTTTCGGAACGCCTCCGGCACGGAGCCTGAGCCGCCCTTCGCCACTGGTGCCCCGGCAGCTTCGAGCGCAAATGCAATTACCCGGCCCATCTGACCCGAATAGGTGCTTTCCGGCGTCAAACCGGTGTGCAGAACCCAGGGCGCCCAAAGTGCCTGCAGGGTTTCGCTATGATAATTCCCTTCCAGCCAGCCGCGAGCCGGCTGCAGGCAGGCACCGAGCCACGCCTTTAATCCGCCAAGACCACGTTTCCAGGCTTGGGCGAGCATCAGGCGCGCCATCTTGCCAGACCAGAGCGGGCTCCCCAGCAAGGCAAACAGAAACTCCGCATCGGCTTCGATACCGCCGACGTCGGCCGCATGCTGCTTGCCGTCGCCTGCCGCGAGGGCCTCGAAGGCTGCAATGTTGGCCGCGCGGTCCATCGTCACCTTCAGCGCCTCCCCTCCCGGCCGTAAAACGGCGGTCGGATGCGGCGTGTGGCAGAATTCAAGACCATGCCGGCCAAGATCTTCCGCCAACTCCGCATAGGCAGGTGAGGTTATGAAAAGAACGAAGGTGGCCGCCATCACATCGTGCCGGAATCCGGGCAGCGTGATTTCCTCTGTCCGCATACAGCCGCCAAGGACGTCTGAGCGTTCCAGAAGCAGAACCGGCTCCCCTCTGCGCGACAGCATTGCTGCCGCGACGAGGGCATTTATACCGGAGCCGACGATTACGTGCGGAGCGGCCATTTCGAGACGCCTCAGGCTTTCGGAACCAGAGCCAGTGCCCGGATGGGGCTACCAGTGCCGCGTTCGATTTTCAGCGGAGCGGCAATCAGGATCGCCCCCTTCGCCGGCAGCTTGTCGAGATTGGCAAGCGATGCCAAACCGAAGCAATTGTCCCTGTGCAACAGGTTATGTGCCGGGAACGGCGGCTCCATGCCACCGGCCTGACCGGCATCAGTGCCGATGCACTGGCTGCCCCAGCCTACGATCTTCTTCGACAGCAGATATTCAATGGCATCCGGTGTCGGTCCGGGGCTGTGCGGGCCCGCTTCGTCGGCATTGAGGAAGGCGGCTTCATCGCCGGCGCGCTTGTCCCAGTCGGTGCGCATCACAACCCATTCACCGGCACCGATCTCGCCGTGCTCGGCTTCCCAGGCCTTGATCAAATCCGCAGTCAGCAGAAAATCAGGATCAGCAGCGCTTTCCTTGGAACAGTCGATCACATTGACCGGCGCAATCAGACGCTGCACATCCAGCGTGTCCGTAAAGCCGTCGCTGTAGTCCTTCCCGGTAATCCAGTGATGTGGCGCATCGAAATGCGTGCCGGAATGCTCCCCCAGAACCATCCAGTTCCAGGCGAAGAAAGGACCGTCAGCGTCATATTCACTGATCTTGTGGATCTCGACCTTCGGCGTATTCTTTGCAAAATCAGGCGGAAGTTGCAGGATCGGCGTATTCGGACCCAGAACGCCCGTGCAATCCACCACTTCCACTTCTCCGGACAGGAGTTTAGCTCCAAGCCCGCTGAGCGCGCTCTCTGCAGACATAATCGTTCCCTCTGTACCTCTGTGGCCTGTCGGCTCGTTATCACAATTCAATGCTAGACAGATTTATTTGTATTTGCAATTATCTTCTGCGAACGACGGAGGGGATTGATCGTGACCGAGGTGTTGGACGGCGTCATTATCGGCAGCGGGCATAACAGCCTTGCCTGCGCTGTTCATCTTGCAGCTCAAGGCTGGAAGGTCGGTGTCTTCGAGCGCGCGGGGGAACCTGGCGGGGCGGTCAAATCGGGCGAGTACACGCTACCCAGCTACCGCCACGACTGGGCGGCCATGAACCTTTCCCTGTTTGCAGGTTCCGCCTTCTTCAAGCAATACTCCGAGGAACTGGGCAGCCACGGGCTGGCTTTCGCGCCAGCATCCAATTGTTTCTCTTCCGTTTTTCCGGACGGCACCTGGCTTGGCGTCAGCAATGACCTGGAAACGACGGCTTCGCGAATCGAAAAGATCTGCCCGGAAGACGCACGTGTCTGGCGGGCGCTGACATCGGAATTCCCGGGACGCGCAGAGACATTGTTCGCGCTTCTGGGCAGTCCGGCAAAAAAACGTGCATTTGCATATATATTGTTCAAGGAGTGGCGAAAAAGCGGTTCGGACGGTGTGCTGGACCTTGCCCGCTTTCTGCTATCCTCGCCGCGCGACTGGCTGAACACAACCTTCACATCGCCGAAGGTGCGTGCCCTTCTTGCGGCCTGGGGGATGCATCTGGATTTTGCACCCGACATTTCAGGCGGCGCGCTGTTCCCCTACCTGGAAGGCATGGTCGATCAGGCCTTCGGCATGGTTCTGGGTCAGGGCGGAGCGGATACGATCGTCAAGGCCATGGTTTCGCAGATCAAGGCTTCGGGCGGATCGGTGACCTGCAATGCAGAAGTCACGCGCGTGATCGTCGAGAATGGACAGGCACGCGGTATCGAGCTCAAGGACGGTCGGCAGATCATGGCCCGTAAGGCGGTGATCGCCAACGTCGCCCCATCCGCCTTGCTGAAACTTGCGGGCGAAACCGGCAACGCGCGGTATGACCTCGGCCTGAAGAAATCAGCACATGCGCCGGGCACGATGATGATTCATCTTGCCATGGACGCCCTGCCCGACTGGACCGCAGGCGAAGAGCTGAAAAAATTCGCCTATGTGCACATGGCTCCGGACCTCGATCAGATGGCACGAACCTATGCACAGGCCCAGGCCGGCCTTCTGCCGGAAGAACCGGTGATTGTCTGCGGTCAGCCAACCGTCGTCGACCCGAGCCGGGCACCGGAGGGCAAGCATGTTCTCTGGCTTCAGGTCCGCATGGCACCCGGCACCATCAAGGGTGATGCCGCCGGCAAGATTGCGGCCACCGACTGGACCGAAGCGGCGGAGCCATTCGCCGAACGCGCACTCGATATTCTGGAACGTTATGCCCCCGGCACGAGGGCCAAGATCCTCGGCCGCCATATCGTATCGCCCGCCCTGCTGGAGGCGGACAATCCCAACCTGGTCGGAGGAGACCAGGTCTGCGGAAGCCATCATCTGACCCAGCATTTCATGTTCAGGCCCGTACGCGGCTTTGCCGACGGAACGACGCCGGTTGGAAACCTTTACCACACCGGCGCGGCCGTCTGGCCCGGTGCGGGAACCGGCGCAGGGCCCGGATATCTGCTTGCACAAAAACTTGCCGGATAGCGACAAAAACAAACGCACCGGCACCAGAGGTAAAATGGGGAACAGTAACCATGAGAGTTTCAAGACGCACACTGCTTAAAAGTGCGGCCGCCAGCGGATTGCTGACAGCCGTCGGAACACCGGTAGCATTCGCCAGCGATATCGAAGAGCTGGTGATCGCCTATAACGTCAACCTGCCGAGCTGGGATCCGACAGTCGGCCCGTCCGCGGTCAACCCGACCATCCAGGGCATCTACCAGTCCGTGTTCGACATGTTCATTCATCAGAACACGGACCTCAGCTTTGCGCCGGGCATCATCACCGGCTGGGGCTGGAACGACGACAAGTCGAAGATCTGGATGGATGTGCGCGAAGGCGTCACCTGGCACAACGGCGATCCGCTGACACCGGAAGACATCGTCTGGTCGCTGGAACGCGCCGGCAATCCGGACACGGGCAATCCGATCCAGTTCATCTGGGGCAAGGTTGGCAACTTCCAGATCGACGGCAACAAGATCACCGCCGACGTCAAGGAATACGAGCCCACCATCTTCAAGTGGATGAGCTTCCTGACCGGCTATGTGATGCCGAAGAAATACTATGAGGAAGTCGGCGCAGACGGCTTCGAGGCCAAGCCGATCGGCACCGGGCCTTACATGGTCGACAAGTTCGAGCGCAACGCCTTCGTCCGGCTGAAAGCCAACGAGAACTACTGGGGCGGCGCACCAGAATTCAAGACGGTCACGATCAAGTTCGTCACCGATGCGTCCAGCCGAACCTTTGAGGTGATGTCGGGCAATGCGCATGTCACGCTGGAAATGCCTTACGAGGAATTCGACCGGCTGAAGGAAAACGACGGCATCGTCGGCACCGCAGCCCCGATCTCCGACATCGGCATGATCTTCATCAACGATGTCGATCCGATGCTGGACGAAAACGTGCGCAAGGCGATGGCCTATTCCATCGACAAGAAGACCATCATCGAACGTCTCCTGTCGGGATACGGCGTGCCCATCGACACGCTGCAGACACCCGACTATTCCGCTTATGATGCCTCCATCACCGTTCCCTACGACCCGGACAAGGCAAAGGAACTGCTGGCGGCATCCGGCTTCGGTCCGGACAATCCGGTCAAGTTCAAGATCCAGACCACCCGCGGCTTCAAGCCGAAGGATTACGAGATCATTCAGGCCATCGTAGGCTTGTGGCGCAAGATCGGCATCGAAGCGGAAATCGAAGTCTACGAAATCGCCAAGCATTACGAATTGCGCGCGGCCGATACGCTGGCCCCGGCAGCCTTCTACAACTGGGGCAATGCCATTGGCGACCCGACCACCTCGACCGGCTTTGCCATGTTCGGCCCCTCGCCTCACTCCGTCTGGGATGGCGAAGAGCTAATGCAGAAGATCCTGCCGCTTTGGGGTGAGGCTGACGAGGACAAGCGCATCGAAGGCTGGAAGGAAGTCGATCGCCACATTGCAGAAAATGCCCTGGTCATTCCGCTCCTGCAGTACGTCCAGCCGATCCTGCACAGCGACAAGGTCAAGGTCACGCCGCACGCTTCCGGCGCGCTGCTGCCTGCGTTGATGACGCGTTCCTAAAAATCCGGAATTTTCGAACCCGCCTTCGCCGCAACACTCTCTAAAGCTTGCTCCCGGGGTGTTGCGGCGACTTTTTCCGATTTTTGGGCCAAATACCGTCATGCAAATCGTGCGCGCGCTGCTGACGCGCCTCATCACAACGCTTATCACCCTGCTTGGGGCCGCGATCATCGTGTTCGTGGTCATCCGGGTCGTTCCTGGCAACCCCATCGCCATGATGCTGCCGCCCGGGGCGACAGATGCCGACATTGACCGGCTGAAAGCGCTTTACGGGCTCGACAAGAGCATCTTCGAACAGTTCGTGATCTGGATCTCCAACGTGATCCAGGGTGATTTCGGCACGTCCATCACCCTGCGCCAGCCGGTCTACGACCTGGTGATCGGCCGTTTGCCGGCCACGCTGGAACTCTCGGTCATGGCCTTGCTGATCGCCGTCATCATCGGAGGCGCTGCCGCTCTTACTGCAACGCTCTACCGCGGTTCCAAGGTGGAAGGCGGGATCGACGTTGCCGGCGGCATCGCGCTGTCCCTGCCGGATTTCCTTTGGGGCCTGGCGCTGATCCTGCTGTTCGGCGTGCTGTGGCCGCTGTTTCACATTTCCGGCCGGATATCGCCTTCGCTCGGGTTCGAGTTCAGCTCCAATTTCTATCTCTTCGAAGCGCTCGCCCGGTTCCGGTTCGATGTGGTTCTGGATCTCATGGGGCACATGCTCATGCCGGCGCTTGCGCTGGCGATCCCGTTGGCAGCCATCATCCTGCAGCTCCTCAAGCAATCCCTGAAGGAATGCATGCACGACGATTACATCACCCTGGCCCGCACAAAGGGCTATTCGGAAAGCTCGATCATCCTGCGTGATGCCTTGCCGAACGCGATCCTGCCCACGCTGACGCTGATCGGCGTGCAGTTCACCTTCCTCATCGGCGGTACGGTTATCATCGAACGCCTGTTTTCCTATGAAGGTCTCGGCAACATGGCGATCGACGCGGTGATCAACCGAGACCTGCCATTGATCCAGGGCATCGTCCTGATTTTCGCCCTGCTCTTCACGATGGTCAATCTGGTGGTGGACTTGGCCTATGCCGCCCTGAACCCGAGGCTGCGCCATGCGTGACGCCAGAGGACATATCCGTCGCCTGCCTGGCATCAGGCTCTGGCTCAGTGGCGGCTGGCTCACCTTCCTGGTGCTGGCAGCCGTCTTCGCCCCCCTGATCAGCCCGCATGACCCGCTGGCACAGGATCTTTTCGCCGGACGTCTGCCACCCTTCTTCGAACAAGGCGCCGACCCGGCCTATTTGCTGGGAACTGACAGCCTCGGCCGCGATGTGCTCAGCCGCATGCTCTATGGCGCAAGACTTGCGCTGATCGTTGCGCTGGTCGCCGGAACGCTTACCTGCCTTATCGGGGCAACACTTGGCCTGATCGCAGGGTACTACCGGGGCTGGGCGGATCTGGTGATCTCGCGCTTCATCGACATCTGGATGGCCTTCCCTCCGGTTCTCTTTGCAATCCTGCTGATTGCGGTTCTGGGAACCGGACTGATGTCCGTCATCATTGCCATTGTCGTCATTGACTGGACCCGCTTTGCGCGTGTTGTCCGGGCTGAAGCGATGAGCCAGGGAGCGATGGACTATGTGGCGTCGGCGCAGGTTGCCGGCCGCACCCGTTTCGGCACCGCCCTGACCGAGATCCTGCCGAACGTCCTGCCGACCATCGTCGCCCTCTTGACGCTGGAAATGGGTATCGCGGTGATCGTCGAGGCGATCCTGTCCTTCGTGAACCTGTCCATTTCCACGGACCAGCCGACATGGGGCGGCATGATTGCCGAAGGCCGTACCTCCATCTATCAGGCCTGGTGGGTGCTGGTGTTTCCCTTGTTCGCGCTTTTCCTGACGGTGCTGAGCTTTTCCCAGCTCGGCGAAGGCCTGAAGGACCATTTCGATCCGGTGCTGCGATGAGCTTTCTGTCCATTCAGGACCTGACGGTCCAGTTGAAGAACGGCATGCCGCTGCTCCGGCATGTCTCGCTTGATGTGGAGCCTGGTGAGGTGCGTGCACTTGTCGGGGAAAGTGGCGCAGGCAAGAGCATGATCGGCAAGGCTGTTCTCGGCATTCTGCCGAAGGCCGCAAGGTTGACCGGGGGCAAGATCCTGCTCGACGGGGAAGACCTGCAGACGCTCTCCCAAAAGGCAAGACGCCAGCGGATTGGCGCCCGCGCGGCCCTGATACCACAGGACCCGCTCACAGCGCTCAATCCATCCCGCCGTGTCGGGCCGCAGATTACGGACAGGCTGGTGGATATTCTCGGCTGGAAACGCCCGGATGCCGAGAAACGGGCGTTGGAGCTGTTGGAAGAGGTCCACATCCAGTCACCGGAACGGGTGATGAAGGCCTATCCGCACGAACTGTCCGGCGGCATGCGCCAGCGTATCCTGATTGCGTCCGCCTTTGCCGCCGAACCGAAGCTGATCATCGCCGACGAGCCGACGACAGCGCTCGACGTGACCGTTCAAAAGCAGATCCTCAAGCTGATCCGCGAAATGCAGCAGCGCCACGGCACCGCTCTGCTGTTCGTCACCCACGATCTGGGTGTCGTCTCGAAGATAGCCCAGTCACTGACAGTGCTCTATGCGGGCAAGGTGATTGAAGAAACCTCCGTCGAGAATTTCTTTGCCGCGCCCTCGCACGCCTATTCGAAGGCCCTGCTCGCGGCAACGCCGAAATACACAGACCCGCAAGGCTCACTGACACCTGTACCGGAAGGCGTGACGAAAGCGGTGGAAGCTGAAGTGGCTGCCTTCGACGCACAATTGAAGGCAGGAGCCCGGCCATGAGCGATATCATCTACGAGCTGAAAGACCTGCACGTCTCCTTTCCGGACATGTCCCGCAAACCGCTTCTGGGAGCGGCACCGCGGATCGACGTACTGAAAGGGCTATCCTTCGATATTCCCAAGGGCGAAGTCCTCGGCATTGTCGGAGGGTCCGGATCGGGCAAATCCACGCTCGGCAGGGCACTGATCCGCCTGATCGAACCGGACAGTGGCGCGATCCGGTTTGAAGGCACTGACATCACCCATCTTCATGAGGACAGCCTGCGGCCCCTGCGCCGGCGCTTCCAGATGATCTTTCAGGACCCGATGTCTTCACTCAATCCTCGCCGGCGTGTCGGCGGTATCATTGCCGGGCCACTGCGCCTTCAGGGACTCGACAACATCAAGGGCCGGGTCGACGAAGCACTTGACATGGTTGGCCTGCCCCGGCATTTCGCGACCCGCTATCCACACGAGTTGTCCGGCGGTCAACGCCAGCGCGTCGGGATAGCAAGGGCAATCGCCCTGAAACCCGACTTTATCCTGGCCGACGAGATCGTGTCCGGGCTCGATGTGTCTTCCCAGGCCCAGGTGCTCAACCTGCTGGAGAGCCTCGTCAAGGACCTCGGTCTCACCCTGGCCTTCATCAGTCATGATCTCTCGGTGATCCGGCGGCTGTGTACCCGCATCCTGGTGCTCTACAAGGGCGAGATTGTCGAAAACTCCGAAACGGCCGAACTCTTCGCCAATCCGAAAGCGGACTACACACGCACTCTGCTCGACGCAATTCCGCTGCCTGATCCGAAACAGGTCTGGCTCTGAAACAACAGCCCGGCACCGGTCCGGATTGCCGGGCCGATGCCACAAATCCGGTCGGCCCGTGGAATGCGTCTTCGTTTGCCTGGGGTCGAGCCAGTGCGCTTTACCGGTCGTTGATTATCTCTTTCACCGCTTGCCATCTTGCCGGATGCTGGCGCTCCAGCCATTTGCTGTTGGCGAATTTCCTCCATCCAGTCACTTCATTTCTTCCATGGGGTGACCTACTCTATCCTTTTGACAAAGCGCATCATTCCAAGGGGAGACGACACAATGGCCGCCATTCCGCCTGTTTGCGATTTTGGCTGGAAAGCACCCGATTTCGAATTGCCCGCGACCGACGGCAAGACCTACAAGCTTTCAGACATTGCCGGCCCCAAGGGCACGCTGATCATGTTCATCTGCAACCACTGTCCCTATGTGGTTGCCGTCCGTGACAGGATCCTGCGCGATGCCCGTGACCTGCAGGCGATTGGCATCGGCGTTGCTGCAATCAGTGCCAATGACGTCGAGAGCTATCCCGAAGACAGTTTTGAGAAAATGACAGAACTTGCACAGCGGGAAAACTTCCCTTTCCCTTACCTCTTTGACGAAAACCAGTCTGTCGCCCGCGCCTATGACGCGGTCTGCACACCGGATTTCTTCGGCTTCAATTCAGCGCTGGAACTTCAGTACCGTGGGCGACTTGATGCCTCCCGCAGGGAGACGGGGCCTGCAGACCTTCGGCGTGATCTGTTCGAAGCGATGCGACAGGTTGCAGAAACGGGCAAGGGACCGGAAGACCAGATCCCGTCCATGGGATGCTCCATCAAATGGAAGGCTGCATGAATCCGATTCTGATTTTCGACCTCGATGGCACGCTGATCGACAGCGCCCAGGATCTTCATGCTGCGGCATGCCGCCTTCTGGAAGGCGAAGGCCTGCCGGCGCTGCCGCTTGAAACCATCCGCTCCTTCATCGGCAACGGTATTCCGACGCTGGTTGACCGTATCATCGATGCCACCGGCCTGCAGACGAGTGACCGCACACGTCTCATTTCGAGCTTCCTGGAGGATTACCAGGCGCATGCGACCGATCTGACGGCCCCCTACCCTGACGTCGAAGCCACGCTCAACCACTTGCTGCAGTCCGGACACACGCTGGCGATCTGCACCAACAAACCGCAGCGGCCCGCCGAGAAGATTATCGAGGACCTGGGTTTGTCCCGTTACTTCCAGGGCCTGGTCGGCGGGGACAGCCTGACGGAGCGCAAACCGGATCCGGCCGGGCTGCATTACCTGCAATCGTCCCTCGGCGGCGGTCCTGTCGTTTATGTCGGCGACAGCGAGGTCGATGCGGAAACGGCTGTCAATGCGGGCATGCCCTTTGCACTGTTCACCGAAGGCTACCGCAAACGTCCCATTTCCGAGATTCCACATGCTGTGTCCTTTTCGAGCTTCAAGGACCTTCCGGCACTTGCGCAGAACCTGTTGTCAGCCCCTGCCTGACACAGGTTTGCAGCCTTCAGTGCAGACATTGAGCTGGCCTGCCGGGGAAGCTATGATTGCCGCCGCACATGACGTGCGCCTTTCACCCGATTGACGGACCTGCGTTGACCAAGGCACTTCGACAGTTTCTCCTCCTTGCGATTGCCGGCACAGCATGCCTTTCCGGTTTCGGGTCTTCCTACGCAGCGGAGCCTGCGGAAACGGTCATCATGGCACCTGTTCTTGCCGCCCGGGCGGCAGCCGAGACAGTACGCAAGGAACATGGACCGTTTTACACGGTCCGGGACGAGGCTGCCTTCCTGCAGCAGATGTGCAGCACCATCGAGGCGGCTGCGAATAAACAAGGCCTGCCACCGGGTTTCTTCGCCAAGTTGATCTGGAAGGAAAGCCGTTTCGACCCCAACGCGATCAGCCCGGCCGGTGCGGAAGGCATTGCCCAGTTCATGCCTTACACCGCCGCCAACTGGGGCCTTGAAAACTCATTCGAGCCAGTGGAAGCCATTGAAGCTTCTTCCCGCTTGCTGGGATATCTTTTTAAAGGTTACGGCAACCTTGGGCTGGCGGCCGCGGCCTATAATGCGGGGGAAGACCGTGTCGACAACTGGCGCCGTGGGCGCGGACGCCTTCCTGATGAAACCCGCAATTACGTTTATTCAATCACCGGGCACAAGGCATCGGACTGGAAACAGGGCAAAGGGCCGGACGTCGACTTTACCCTGGACCAGACGCAGGATTTTCAGACGGCTTGTCAGGACTTCCGCCTGATCGAGGCGCCATTGCAACGCCGACTTGCCAATACCTACTACAACCGGGGACTGGCACTGGCGAAGTCGAAAGATTATTCAGCCGCGCTGCTTCGCTACACTGTTGCCATCCGGCTTCGTCCCGAGTTTCCGGAAGCCTACAACAACAGAGGGCTGGTCTACCGCATGATGGGCGATTATGGCGCTGCCATCGCCAATTATGATGTCGCTCTGAAGATGCGGTCCGGATATGCCGCAGCCTACAACAACCGGGGATACGCCAAGCGCAAGCTTGACCAATACCGGGAAGCGATAGCCGACTACGACAAGGCCCTGGCGATCAATACCAATTACGCCGCTGCGCGTTTCAACCGTGGTTTCGCCCAGGCTCAACTTGAAAATTATACCGCGGCGATTGCCGATTACGACGTGGTCCTGAAGCTTATCGCCAACCACCCCCTTGCCCTTTACAATCGCGGCAAGGCTCATCTTGCCGCCGGTCATCTGAACAAGGCGGAAGACGACTTCAACTCTGCGATCGCCCACAGCGACGGATTTGCCAAGGCCTATTACAGCCGTGCGAACCTGAGGCTGCGACTGGGCCAACGCGACCAGGCCAAAGAAGACTACCTGAAGTCCGTCTCACTCGACGCCGGCCTGGGGCGCGGCAAATACGCCATCGCTTTCGACTGACACCTGCGACTTGACGATTGCCTGCGGAGCACCCTTGCGAACTGCTATTCCTTAGGCACCTCGGTTCGGACCAGCGGCAGGCTGAACCCGCCCGTGTGATACTGGTGGCAAAGCGTGCATTCTTCTCCAGCCGCACGTTCCGTGTGGCAGGTCGCGCAAGTGGCCTTGTCGATAGGGGTGAAGTTCGGTGCGTGGATGGCAGGGTCACCTTGCTCGTAGCTCTTCAGATAGGTGTCCGCCCCCGTGGTGAGCGCGTGGCACGTCACGCATCCTTCCGTTCCGACTGCGCTGATGTGCGGGTCGTGAGAAAAGCGCGTGAAACGTGTCGTCACCTGAGCGGGATCGAAGGGGTGCCAGCGCACGGCCTTTTCAACGCCAGCCGTGTCGACGCTGTGGCACTTGGTACAGCGTCCCACCGCGCCCGGGTCACTGAGCGAGGCAAATACGGGATCCCGCAGGGCCTTTTCCTGATCCGTTGCCGCATGGCTCGAATAATCGAGCCATGTTTTCAGGAAGGGGTCTTCATGTCCCGTCGGACGATACCGGATCGTATGGTCCTGCCGGTACCAGCCGCCGTAGAGAGCCCAGTTTTCCGGATCAAACGGCTGCTCCCGGGTTTGCGCAGAGGGGTCGTCAGTTGCAGTCGATGTGTCGACAGGTTCAGCCGCATCGCTCAACAGGCCCGTTCCGCCTTCGTCTGCCGCAAGGATGTCCTCACCGGCAAGAATATCGTCACCGGCAAGTATTTCCTCTCCGCCCGCGGGTTGGCCAAGAAGAGCGTCCCCATCGGAACTGCTCGAAGCGTCGTCCTCCGCCAGGATGTCCAAGCCGTCCGACACGTCGGCGCTTGCGTCATCCGCTATGGCAAGATCGTCTTCAACCAACGAGCCTTCGTCTGCAAGAATGTCATCGTCGGTATCTGTCTTGCCGGCCAATGCGTCATCGGCTCCTGCAGGCGCCAGCAACAGGTCCTCGGAAGCCAGCTCTGCGCCACCATCCGCTCCGCCGCCGAGGATGAGGCTATCCGTACCATGGCCTTCGCTGGCGGCATCGTCTGTCCCGGCCAGAATATCGCTGTCGTCCACCCCGGAAAGGTTGTCCGACGCGGCCTCTTCGGTTTGTACTGCTTCGTTCTCTTCTAGCGCTTGCCGGGCTTCCTCGAACGCGCGGGTTGGCGTTCCGTCGGCGTGGCGGGCAAGGTCCTCGGCGAGATCCGGCAACCATTCCCGGTTGGCGGCGGCGATCACGTCGTGTGGCATCACACCGACCATCAGCGCCATTTGCCTGTGGTCCGTCATGGTTTCGCTGTCCGCTGCCCCGGCGCCCATGGCGGCAGGAAGGCCATCACGCTCGATATTCGCGAGCAACTGCTTCACCGCCCAGGCCAGCGTTTGGACCCTTGCCAAAGCGTCCTCATCAGCCTCCCGCAGATCCAGAAGATCCAGGTCCGACACTTCTCCCACGATATCCCGGCCGTCCAGCACCAGCGCCAGAAGCGCCCGCATGAAGGGCGTAATTCCTGCCTCGGACCCTTCCGGCCAGGACCCGACGTCGATCCCCCGCTCCGCAAGCGTTTCGACGTCCAGGCCCGGAACAGAGAGGAAATTCGTGCCCTTCGGTCCGCTCACGATGGTCTGGCCGAGAATGTCGCCACTGTGACAGGTCGCGCACATGCCTTCGAAATCTCGCACCGCCATGTAGCGGCCGTCGTTCCCCGCCTCATGGCAGGTCTCGCACATGGCCGGAACCTTGCCGGCACCATCGGGCTTCTCGGCGGTATCCGGGAAGTGCTTTCCGAAATGCGACTTGTGATCAAAGATGATGCTGGTGCGCTGGTAAAAGGGATAGCCTGCGAATTGCGGATGACTGTCCTCGAAACGCCCGAACTTCTCGACATGGCAGGTCTGGCACCTGTCATTGGAAACTTCGGTCAGTTTGCCCAAGCTTCCCTGGTGCTCCTGGTGACAGGTGGCACAATAGATGTTCTGCGACCCGGCATCTGCGCTACCTTGCGTCTGCCCTGCCATCGGCAACGAGAACTTGATGCGGTTTGTCCAGCTCTGATCACGCCCGGTGCCGACTTCCGCCGTGCGGGCAAGTGTCATCTGCCGGAGCTGTTCAACTGGCGTCGTATGTGCCGTGAACGGCTGCGAACCAACGTCGTGACAGGTGGTGCAAAGCGCTGCTGTCTGTTTCGGTCCTGCAGCTGTCGCGGCAAGGCCATGAAGCCAGCCAAGGCCTTGCGGACGTGCGTCGGCGTGGCACGACTGGCAATCTGTCAGGTTGGCGTGCTGGGCTGCAAGCCGGCCCGGCATCAGATAGTTCTTTGCCACCCCGCCGGAGAGAATGATCGCCACGAGCCCGGCAGTCAGCGCCGTGAGCCAGACTGCTGCCCGCCGCCTGCGCTTGCGCAGGCTCGGCTTCGGCACGCAGGGTTCCTGGTTCAGACAGCAGCTTCCGTCCGGCAGCGGACCATCTTCGCAAGGTCCGCCTTCCTGGCTCGAGCGCCGGCAAATCCATCGGTCACCGTCCTGTACAGGCTGGCAGGCAGGCCCCGCCCTGCAGTTTCCTTTCCGGTCCGGTCCCAGACGACACGGACACCCGTCGGCAAGATGTCCGCAGACCCAGTCGTCCTGCGGCCGTTCATAACGGCGTTCCTGAACACCAATTCTGCGTAACAGGCTCATGGTCAGGCAATTCCGCTCGAAAAGGCATAGGCAACAACGACATGCGCCAGGATTGCCAGGATCAGGGCATAAGTTGGCGGTACATGCACAAACAGCCAGAGTTTCAGCAATCCGCCGTTGGCATACTGGAAATCAAGGTCGTTCTTAGCGCGCACCAGCTGGCGCATCCGTTCCAGACGCTCCTTGCCCTTGCCGTCCAGATACCGCTCGATCGATTGCAACTCGCCCATGATCCGCGAAATCGGCAGGCTCGACTGGCGCAGATGCGCGAACACATACCGCGGCCGCGCAAAGAACCGGCCGAGCTCCCGCTGGTAGACATTGGCAAGGCTGACGGAACTGCCGTCTTCCAACGAGGCCAGCGCCAGAGTTTCCGCCTCGTCCGCGATTTGCGCGCGCAACACGGGAATGCGCTCGAACAGGACCCGGTCACCTCTGCCCTCCAGGCGCACTGGAACGATCCGGGCCAGAAAACCGCCGACACAGCCACTTGCCGAAACCAACACGAACAGGATCCACAAGAGCCATTCCAGCGGCGCATTCGGAAACCGCAGATGCGTATGCACCAGAAAGACGCCGATGGTCAGGAACCCGAGGTAATAATGCACCTGCAACCAGTGGCGCACGCGCCCGAGCGGCAACGTGCTCAACTGCTTGCGAAACGTCAGCAGCAGCATGCCGGCCATGACCGCCACCAGAACCCAACCGTTGAGGAACTGGCTGTCGCGCAACGAGATCCGGTAAGCCTGGTTTACGGTCATGAAAACCGCGAGCAAAACAGCGGCCGCACCAAGCTTCAACAAGATGTTGCGATTGAGGAGCCAGCTCATTTCAGCCACTCCAGCAGTCTTTCGGTGTCGCGCATATTGACGCGCGCAAGCGCGTCATGCGGACAGGACTGGACACAGGCTGGGCCCGTCAGCTGATCGGCGCACAGATCGCATTTGGTTGCCCGGCTGATGGGCTGCCCTTCGCGATCCGTCACGAACTGTCCGTTCTCGTCACGGATCTCGACCATCCGGATATTGCTGTACGGACAGGAATTGGCGCAGGTCGCACAGCCGATGCAGGTGTTGTCGTCAATGACGACAGTCCCGCTGTCCTCGGCCCTGTGAATGGCGCCGGTTGGGCAGCCGATCAGGCAAACCGGATCGGTGCAATGCATGCAGGCGCTCGCGATCATCGCGTTCTCGAACCGGCTCCCCTGCCGAACGAAGCGGGGGTTGTTGTCGTGGGCGGTCGCGCAGGCGCGCACGCAATCGTCACAGCCGACACAGCGCTCCAGATTGATCAGCATGGCTTCCTCACCGTTGATGAAACGGTGATCGACGAGGAAGTCCATCATGCCCTGGCGTAGTTCCCCGCGCGTGCCGTCACGATCATCCGGCCTGCCTTGCCGCAGGAAGGAAGGATCGAGCCCCGGCAATACATGTTTCTGGACCAGATGCGTCGGAATGCGGATGACGTCGACATAGCCGATGGCGCGCAGGCTCGTATCCAGAACCGGAGAAACCTTGTCCCGCGCAAACGCCGCAATCGCATCCAGTCCGAAAACGTCGTTTTTCGACAGATGGCCAATGGTCCTGTCGCCGTGATCGATCCGTTCGCTGACCCGGGCAAAGCCACTGTTGATCAGCAACAAACCGTCGACGTGACTGCCCTGTTCACAAATCACCGGCTCCTGCTGGATGATGTGCTGCGCACCATCTTCCTTGGAAATTTCAGTCTTGAACCGGTGGGTCCAGTTGAAATTGCCATAGGTTTCGAACAGGGCCTCTTCTGCGATTTCCGCCAGCGCTGTGCTGTCGACATGGGCAAAGACCGGGCATTCCTGCAAACGGGTCAGCAAACCGCGTTCATGGTAAAGCTGGTCGATCTGCTTGCGGAAGCCATCCGACCAGTCTCGAATTTCGCGCAGCCCCTGCCAGCGCAGCTCGAACAGGACAGTGTCATCCTCAAGGGCATAGATGGTCGCGCGCCTTGGGCTTCGGGTCAAGGCGGCCAGCTCGCCGAACATCTGCGGGGCTTCCAGCAGGAAAGTCTCATGCTTCGCGATCAGCTCGTCCGCGTCGACACGCAAGGCAGCTTCCACCGCATTTGCTCGTGTGCCTTCACTGATTGAAGCGGCCGCGGACGAAGGTCTGCGAGACCGCCGCCGCGCAGGGCGGTACTCTGGCGGACGCTTGCGCGCGAACAGTTGCGCAAGCGACCTGCGCCAGGATTTCTGTTGCTTGCGGCCCGAGCCGGCGGTCGGCGCAGACGCAGTCAGGCCGAACACGGATCCGGACAGAATGATGAACAGCGAACTTCCATAGTCACCCTTGCGCAGGACAGTTTCGCCCTTTTGAAAGGTCCTGATCCGGCCATCATTCGCAATGACGCTTGCAACCGGCAGCCACGAGGGAAAGTCGGCTGGATTGACGTCGGCAAACGCCGGTAGGGCCAGGACACGGTCCACCGTCTCCCGGTCCAGCGGTTCCTTGCCGAATGGCTCGTCCCAGCGCCGGTTTCGCTCGTCGCGAAGCTCCTGATCCAACAGTGCGGCTCCCTACTGCGTCACGGGTCCCTTGAACTTGTCGGCTCCCGGAATGTACTTGTCGACCGCGGCGAACGTCGTCCCGTCGTAGGTGTCGGCAAACTTGAGGCCGAGCACGGAGATCTTTGCCGCGGCATCGGTCAGCTCATCCTGGTTGTTCAGCTTGAGCTTGGCACCACTTGCGATTTCCTGGATCTCACCCAGTTCGGGCGCCTCGGGCAACAGCTTGGCAAGACTTGCCATGACCTTCGTGGCATTGCTTGCCCGTTTGGCCATCTTCACGGCGTAGTCTTTCTTCTCGGTCGCCTTGCTAACGCCGATCAGTGCCGTTTCCAGCTCGACGATACGACCGACGAGGAACAGCATCCGCTTGCGTTCGATGGATGCTTCCGGGTTGGACTTGCCCTTGTTGTACCAGGTGTTGTGACGCACCTCGCCCTGGCTCCAGCTAACCAGTTCAAACGCACTGCCGGGCGTGTGACCGCCGACATTCACCAGTTCCTCGTTCGGCACCAGGTGACAGCTGAAACAGTTTTTCGCCAGTGCGTAGGTCATCTTGGGCCGGATCATGCCGGCTGCCTCGGCCTTTTCCCAGCGTGCGGCAATTTCCGCCTCGGTTTCCTGACCTTCCTTCTTGCCGCTGAAATCCGAATGCACTTTGTACCATTCCTTGGCAGGACCATGGCAGGACTCGCAGGAATTGCCGGCAATCGCCTTTTCCTTGCCGTCCACCGTCTGCATGGTGAAGTGACAGTTGGTGCAGAGGCTTTCCGCCTTAAGTCGCTTCACGCCCATGTTGGCGGCGATCTTTTCGGCATCCTCGCTCTTGGGCAGATCCCTGAAGGTGCTGAAGTGATGCGTGTTCTGCCAGATCGAGGTTTCCTTCTTGTGGCATTCCGCACATTCGTTCGGTCCGACAATCATGCTCGGGTCGGCCTGAGCCGGGGCAAGTCCGGCCAGCACGAGATATCCGACAGCGCACACGGCAAGGCAGGACGCCGCCTGGCGCAAGCCCTTCAGTAATCCAGCCATATCCAATCCCTCAATCCTTTGATCCAAAAATGATGGACACCCTCTCGCGTCGTCAGGCGTCCAGAATGACATTGCCTCCCGGGCAAGCGATACACATGAGCACGGACCCTTGCGCCGGGCTGCTGGCGGGCCGCGTGACATAGGTCACGTCGCCTTCCTTGAGCGCTGTCGCGCAGGTTCCGCAGTTGCCTGCCCGGCAGCCGGAAGCGACCCGGATGCCGTTGCGTTCGGCCAGATCCAGCAGCGTTCCGTCCTGCTCGTGCCAGGAAACCTTCTTGCCGGAGCGCGAAAATTCCACCTGCACGCTTTCAGCCGCCTCCCGTGAACTTGCCGGCGACTTGACGGTTTTGACGGACGCAGGCCCGAATGCCTCGAAGTGGATATCGCTGTCCGGTACGCCCCAATCGCGCAGCTGCTCCGTCAACGAAGACATCATCTGCGGAGGGCCGCAAACATAGAACTCGTAGTTGGAAGACGTCAGATACCGCTTCAGCACATCAACTGTCAGGAGGCCCGGGCAATCGTAATCCCGTCCCTCAACGCAAGCATCAGTCGGTGCGCTGTAGAGCACGCGGTAATGGACGTTGTTCCGCCGCTCGGCGATCTCCCGGATTTCGTCGCACAGCACAATGTCATCGCCGCTACGCGCGGCGTGGAAGAAATGCACTTCGCGGTGGCTGCCGGCATCGTCAAGCGCTTTCAGCATGGACAGCACCGGTGTCAGGCCGACACCACCACCAATCAGGACTACCGGCCGTTCCGATTGCAGGTCCAATACGAAACCGCCCTTGGGCGCTTGCACATCGACGACATCACCTTCCTTGAGGCTGGCATGGAAATAGGTCGAAGATAGCCCGCCAGGTACGGTTTCACCGGCATCCGGCGGCGGTGACAGTTTCTTGATCGTGACCCGGTACCGGTCCAGACGGGAGGGACTGTCGGACAGGGAATAGCACCGGATAACTGGTGCGGGCTGATCTGAAATCGGCAGTTCGAACGTCAGGAACTGGCCCGGCAGAAACGGTGGAAGCTCGCCTCCGTCATGCGGCTGAAGATAGAACGAGCAGATATCGCCGCATTTGTTTTCGACACGCTTTTCGACAATCCGGAACTTGCGTTTGCCGGCCCAGGTCGTTCCGGACTTGAGCCTGTCGACTTCTGCATTGCGCAGGGCAGCCTGTGCCAGATCGTTGAAATGCTGCAGGTGCCTGGCGTCCAGGCGTCTTTCGCGAAAGACGACCGCCACAGATGAATAAACCCCGAGGCAGAGCTGAAACAGGGCGAGCGCAACAATCGTACCACCGCCGATTTGCAGTGCCAGGATCATGAGCAGGCCGCCTTTCCGACCAGAAATGAGCCGATGTTTCTCATCAGAACCTCGTTCTCAGTTCCATTCGCAGTCCCGTTCCCGCCTTCCGATCCTGTCCGGCGGAAACAAACCCGTCGACCTGAATGCTGCTCCTGTTGTTGAGGGCATGCAAGAGTTGGCCGCCGAATGCGACCACACCGGCATCGCTGCCGTCGGTATCCTTGCGACCACCGAGTTCCATAACAAGCTGTGTCTTGTCCTCGTTGAAGAACATCTGATGGCCGATAGATCCACCGAAGACGCTGTCTGCCCGGTTGGAAAGTGCAGACCCGCCCAGACCAACAGCCGGAGCGGCAAACAGGATGCCAACCTGACCCAGGGGACCACCCGTGAGGCTGTCGCGGGCAGCGGAGGTGTAGTTGCCGATAGCCCAGAAGGCATTGGCATAGACGACGTTTTCGGATGCCGTAACGGTGCGCGAAACCTCCGAAAACATCAACACGCCGTTGTCGACGGCCGGGCCTCGCTTTTCGATCGCGGTCGAGGTGTTGATCCGGAACGCCGTATTGTAAAGCCCGAACCTCTGTACGGCGGACGCCCCGAAATAGAAGCCGTCTCCCCCCTCGTCCTCATCGCTAATGACATAGGCAAGATCCAGATTGGCCGTGCTCTTGCGGAAATCGGCCTCGGTGAACAAGCCGAGAAGGAAGGCACTGTCGTCGAGTTCATTGTCGCCGCGGCGGATATTGTTCCAGCCGAAAACGCCGGTTGCCCTCAGATCCGGCGTCAGGCCGGGAATGACGATCGTGTCGCGCGTGATGCCGAGCGCGTCGACACTGTCGTTGATCATCATGCCTTCCTGAAAGAACAGGGGCTGACGGCCGATGGAAAATCCGAAGTCGAAATTGCGGTTGTCGTCCGGATCGAGGTTCGGGAAAATCTCGCCGAACTCCCCCTCGAAGAAAAGTGTCGTCACATAGGGATTGAGCCCGTTGACATATTCAACGCCACCTTCATCCGTATAGAGAATGCCCGTGTTCCGGCGTTTTTCCGTCAAGGGCGAAAACCCGATGAGGATCCGCTCGGTAGGTGTCAGTTTCAGATTGGCAAAGATGTCGATACGGCTCGCCCAGAACTGGCGCGGATCTTCAACGCCGTTGGCATAGTGGCCAATTGCGGTGCGCGCGTCGCCGAACACCCAAAGCGCCGGTTGCCAGATTGCCCCGGTCGGCAATTCGATACCGGGCGCAAGATTTCCGCTGGCGAGGAATTTCTCGCCGCGCTGGAAGATCGGTGGCGTCGGTTCAGGCTCCTCATCTTCCGCTATGATCGGAACTGCATCGGTGCTCAATTCGCTTGAATGGTGGTCACCGGCAATCAGGGGGGCAGGCCCGCTGTTTTCTTCCTGATGCTTGCGGACTTCCGCTTCCGTGACCATGGGAATGGGGTCGTCGCTCAAGGCACTGCCCGCTGCCCATACCTGCCCGCCGGCCTGCAGAAGAAGCGCAGCCGAAGCCACCGTCGTGATTGCCCACGCTCTGAACCGCCGTCCCCGAGTTCTGCTTGCCTGGTACCTCATTTGAGCACGACACTCGCCTTGCGCGTCCACAGCACGGAGCTGCCCTGCACCACCTTGCGCGCGATACCGGCCGGGCTCATGCCGTAGTCGAAGCCCGCTCCCTGAATGGCCGCGATCAGGTTGACCGGCACCATCTGTGAAATCAGCTTCACCGAGATGGAATAGCGTTCACCCGGCTTCAGGTTTTCGGCGGGAACGGCATAGGTCGCGGTGCGGCTTGCCCCCGGTTCCAGGTTCTGCTTGTGCTTTCTGGCCCCGCGCGGCCTGCCGTAGATGGTGGTTGCCCGGCGTTCCGGCCGAACGAGCGGCAGAACGTCCGTCGAAGTGTTCACCGCCAGCACCTGTTCGCGTTCACCGCCACGCAGCAACCGGACCACGAACTTGGATTGCAGGCTGAACAGGTCCTTGTCGAGCTTCAGCTCGCCATTGTGAACGTAAAGCGAGTGGGCATCGCGAACGTCGCCATTGGGGTCTCGGTCACCGGACACATAAACCGTGTTGCCCTTGCTGTCCTTGACCGTCACCTGAAGGAATATCAGCCGTTCGGCGTCAAACCCGGTCGGCACACCGTGTCCGTCCGTGCCGCTGCTGACATCGACGGAGAACTTGAGAGCCCGGCTGGTGTTGTCGACAATGGTGATGTCGCTCAGCTTGAAGCCGTTGCGCAGCACCTGAAGCCGTGCCTGACGCGCCTTTTCCAGCCGCTCGAACTGGGTATCCAGGATCTCGCGGCCATCATAACGATCATCGATGGACGACCAGGCTTCGGGAAACTTGTAGCCGTCCTTGACGTTGTCCTCGAACTTGTCCGTTCCCCAACCGGCGCCGACATTGAACTGCAGCCATTCAGCCAGCGTCTTGAACTCCGCCGCCTCGACGTTGTGCGGGAAAATGCCCGGATGAATGATCGAGTAATCAGGGCCTGCAAACATGTGGTTGGTCAGTTTGCGGTTACGGGTCGGGACATCACCAACGATTGCGGCGGGGCCGTAGTCATAGCCGGAGGCAACGCCCTGAACCTTGCCCATATGGCAGTCCTGGCAGGTCTCGCCCCGCTTGGCGGCCGGCGAGCGCTTGTATTCGGCAAAAGCCTCTTCAAGCTTGAAGCCGTTGAACAGCGTCACATCATGACAGGTGCCGCAAAAGCCTGGCTTGGTGAGCGCGAAGAAAGGCTTCGCCTCGGTATGGATGCTGCGTCCCGGATCATCCTTGCTTTGGGAAACCCGGTATTCCTCGGGCGTGTTCAGAACGCGCTTCAGCTCCTCGCCGCCCTTCGGGCCATAGACCGGCGAGAATACATCCCCCTCTTCCAGCGCGAACCGGCCACTGATCTTGCCGTAGTTTCGGCTGACGCGGTGGCAGGCAACGCAGGTGATGCCCTCCCGTGAGGTCGGGTTGCGCTTCAGGTTTGAGACATAGAGCGACTCGCCAATGTTCATGCCGACCGGGTTGTGACAGCGAATGCAAAAGTCGCCGTTGGTCGCGCTGGTCTTCATGTTGATGGTGGTCTGCATCGCCATGTAGATCGGGCTCAGCTGCGCATAAGCATGCTGAGAAACGGACCATTGCTCATACTGGCCAGGGTGGCAGGTCGCACAGGTGTTTGCGGAGGGATATTTGCTTTCCAGGAAGAGCTTTTCATGCTCCGCATTGGCTGTTCGCCGGATCGTTTCTTCTTTTTTCTTGCCTTCGACGGTTTCGGTCAGCCCGGTTCCGCCGCCACTCAGCAGGTCGTCATCATCGCCAACTGTCAGAAGGTCATCATCGGAAAGAAGATCGTCATCTCCTGCCAGAAGGTCGTCGCCGGAAACATCGGCCCCGTCGCCCGCAAGCAGGTCATCACCTTCAAGCAAATCATCCCCGGCCAGAAGGTCATCTCCAGCCAGAAGATCATCTCCATCAGCCTTGGGATCATCACCTGCCAGCAGATCGTCACCATCGGAAACAGAGGCGGCACCGGGTTCCTCTGCGGTCAGCAGATCATCGCTTCCGTCATCGGAAGGCAGCAGGTCGTCACTGCTGTCCGTCAGAATCGCCTCATCCGAAACTGCGTCTTCGGCGGGCGTCAGCAAGTCATCATTCTGTTCGGCTTGCGCCAGGATCAGGCGATCGCCGGCGCTCCTGCCGTTTTCGAGTTGGGATACGAAATCGACCAGCGCCCGTACATCGCCAGATTGGATAAGCTGCTGGTGATACTGCCGAAATTCGTCTGAAAAAGCGGCTGCGCGATCAACACTGCCGGCGCCGGAAAGGATGAGTATTCCGAAAAGAGGCTTCAAAAACGGTCGAAAAAATTCCGATAAACGCGACATTCCAGATCCACACAAAACATGTTCTCAGGCCATCGCTTACACCGATCCCCCAACTCAAATTCACACTACGGAAACCTCAGGACAACATCAAAAGAAAACTGTTCACAAATTAGCCGCATTTTCGCCTTGGTAAATTCGCGGCTAACCGCAGAAACAAACAGAGCAACGCACTGTCGCGTCGCTAACCGGTGCCTTCAAATTTCGGGCAATGGCGTGAATCAATTGCGTTGCCGGCAGCATTCGCCCGGAAGGTCACAAAGTTGCTGCCGCTGTGTTTCCGCTCGCAACAACACATTCTCGCAAAACAATGTTTGCGTCACACCAGCACACAGACTGGATTACCTGCAGCGCAGCGAAATAGGACTATGAAGGTGGGAAGAAGGAAAGTGGCGGAGAGGAAGGGATTCGAACCGAACTCTTTAGAATCCTTATTTTTCAATAACTTATATTGATTTTGGTAGGAATTCCACCAAGTTTCTACCAAGTAGCTACCAAGCTTCTACTAAATTCCAGAGCAAATTTTGCGGCGGGCGAACCGCGAAAAAGCACGACTTCTGGGAGCTCAACTTCCCCCAATGATGCGATAAAGCTGACTGCTGAAAGTACCTAGGCATCAGAAGGTTTGCGAGAAACAAGGTACGTTACAAAAGATGCGCAAGCGCCCAACATGAACAACGCATCAGCTTCATCAACATGAGCTTCATTTTGAAAAACGAGCGCATGTCGGACACCTTCTTCATCACTCGTATATCCGTAGAGTGCGCTAAAAGCAGTCTTTAAGCCTCCATGCAGGCGGCCGTCTTTTTCCAGCACTGCCAGAGCTGCTCCCAGTGTCCCCTTATTTGGGGCGAGCAAAAGAGCCATTGATTCTACCGCATTAATGCTCTCCCTCACGGAGGCCGCCCATTCGCCGTCGCGAAGTGCCGTTCCTGCTGAAATCAAATGAGACCTCGCAGCAATGGAACCACTTTTTTCAGTATCAGTGATGGCGCGCTCAAATGCCTCGGCTTGCTCCTCGGAGCCAATTGCAATAATTCTTTGTTCTACGATGCGATATGCTGCGCGAGATTCTACAAACGCTCGTGACAAATCTCTCTTGAGCTCGTGGCTACATTGTGGATTGCGAACAAAAAACTCAATCGCATCAAACAAAAAGCCAATTTCTGACTTTTGGGTTAGCTCTTGCAAACCCTTCAAGAGGTCAGTTGGATTTGCTCTGTAGTTTGAAATTCTTTGCTTGAGAAATTTTACGTGAAAGTCCTGAGCAACGCGTCCCCAAGCTTTATTATAAAATATACCATTATAGTTGGAACCAGTATTTCGATCCCATTCAAGCTGAAGGTAGTACTCAAGCAACTGCCTAAGTTCACTTGACACTTCGCCAAGCTTGAGCTGCGGCGGCACTTGACTGAGACCTGCTCTCTGCGAAAAAGGAATGTAAGGGTCTTCAGTTGTCATTCAATGCATATACCCCAAAGCGGGCACGTACGTTCGCAATCAAAACCACTTTTTTCGAGTTTCCACCGTTTCGTCGCTTGGTACGAAGCGAACTTGCGCCCAGGGAGTGATGGGAGAAGATAGCGGACTTAACGTTGGAAATTAACGATCACGAACGGAGCTTTCTTACTCTCCGCCACTGGTAGAAATTCTACCAAAAATCTACCAAGCCTCTACCAAAATTCTACTAAAAAAACGGGAGAAACGCTTGGGTTTTTAGAAAAACCGCAGAAAACTGCCAAAAAAATAGGCAATGGCGGAGAGGAAGGGATTCGAACCCTCGAGACGGTTGCCCGTCTACTCCCTTAGCAGGGGAGCGCCTTCGACCACTCGGCCACCTCTCCGGTAACGCCCGTGTACGAATAAAAGCCTCACAGTTCAAGGCGTTTTTTACGCCTTGTCACTTTTTCCACCGCGCTTGGCCTCGCAACTTCTGGAAGGTGAAGACAGGCATCGAACGCTGAAATCCGGCATCGTCTTCACAAATCGCGGAACCAGACGCTTGGTTCGTTTGAAAATGAACCGCCTCTTTCCACCCGTCGCAAGTCGGGTTGGCAATTCGCTCGCCAGGTTTCGCTTTTTTTTCCTCACCACCCGGCCACCGTCACATCTTGGAGTTGACTTTTGGCGCGCCACCGGCAAAACGACCCTCTTTCATCATTGAATTTGGCTTTGGGTGATACTTGAAAAACGTTTTTGTTTCGCTGGGTGGCGGGTGTGACGCTGCGACAAACCTCAAGAAGCTGGGCCTGAGGCATGAGCAATACCCCTTCGACTGGCTCTGGAACCTTGATGCGGGCCTGGACTACGTCTCGAAAATTATAGCGACAGACTTCAAGGGCCTGACCAGCAAGCACGACTATACTTACGCCTCGCATCAAATAAATCCGGTTGAGAAGTTCCTCATTTTCAAGAACTACCCGAAAATCGCGCATCTGCACTCCAATCCACACGACAGCAGTGACGTATTGGCGGACTACAGGGTTCGGATTGACAGGTTCAGGAAACTCATCAAAGACACCGGTAAAAAAACGACCTTCATCTACTATCGCAACGCGGCAGTGGCGGAAGAAAATTCGATAAACGACTTTCATGCAGAAGTTTCGCATCTGAAAAGCGAAACAACCCTTTTTGAAGAGATGATGGCGCGTCTTCATCCAGACAAAACATTTTCTCTGGTCAGTCTTCTTGCAATACCCGCGACCTGTTTTGACAATCACGCTCTCAGGGAAAATTTGCGACACACCTGCTCGTGCAACCGGTCTGCAAGAACGACATTCGAAATTGTCCCGATGCGTGACGATCGCTACCCGGAACAATTCAATGCATGGACAGACGAGTGGACTGCGGCGCTCAGACGAGCCAAGGCTGTTTCGCCACTGGACATAATGCGCGGAAAGATGTCGAAACGGAAAATTCGCACCCGGAAGAAACTGACCAGGCTTCTGCCCCGGGCTTCTGCCAGGCTGCTGGGTTAGGGAACGTTTTTCCTGAGGTGGTTCATCGCGCTACCAGAAAGTCTCAAACCCTTCTCGCATGATGATTGACTGGCCTGCCGCCGTCTGCAGGAACAGATCCAGTTCCCGTCTTCCCCTTCATAATTCAGCCGCAGTCCTCTGGTGCGATGGACATTCTTCAACTTGGCCGGGTATCGGAGAAGTGCCATAGCCGAGCTCGCCCCTCCGACGCATCTGACACGGTTTGTCGCGGAAAGGTTTCCGTGGATCTGTGCGCTCTGGCTGCACCTTGCGCTCTATGCGTTGTTGAGCGATGCGGCGCTGTGGCGGACGATCCTGCCAGAACCGCCCGAGCCTGTCTCCGTCGAGATCATTCCCGAATACCTGCCGCCAAGTCTGCCGGAAACCGCGCTGGAAGAAACCGACGAGAGCCAGTCGCAAACTGCGGCAATCTCCCCGCAATCCAGTGCTGATCCGTTGTCAGGTTCGAACGCGTCTTCGGAACAGATGCCTTCTTCGAATGCCACCTTGCCCGCGCCGACGGACCCATCTTCTTCGAGGACCAGGCCCGATCAGGAATGGGTTACTGCAAATGCCTATTTTGCCAATGATGTCCTGAACGACCCACGTTCCGCACAGGCACGCGAGTTTCTGCCAACCTTGACCAGTGAAGACGGACGCGAACAGATTTGCGCGCTGGAGGCAATGGAGCAAGTTCGTCATGCGCGGCCGGGATTCAAGCCGACACGGCTTGCGCCACATGCTTTCCGCAATTCATTTCAGAAGGAAGATATGATTGTCGTGCCCGCCGGAGCCCTCAGAAGCAACCGGGTCTGGTACGAGATCGCCTATCGATGCCGGCTGGACGCCAGCGGCAAGATCGTCAGCGGGTTCGAATATGCCCTTGGTGCACCAATCGACCGCTCGATCTGGGATGAGTACGGTCTGGCGCCGATCCATTGACTGGAGCGGTCCCGGCAAGGGGCCGGAAACTGGACGCGGCAGAAAACTGTGCTGCCGCGTCAGGTTGTGGATACCGGTTCAGGTGCCGTTCGGCCGGCAGCCTTGATCCGGTTCAATGCATCGACAGCCATTCACGAGCCGACCGCTGAGCTTCGGCGATTTCGGAAGTGGACATTTCACCGGAAATTTCCTTGCGGTAGCGAGCTGCGTCCTTGTTGCCTTTGAGGGCGGCAATGTTGAACCACTTGTGCGCTGTGATGAGATCGGTCATGCCGTGACGGCCGCAAGCGCTATCCAGACCCATCTGGAACAGGATGTCCGCGGTAACCGGCTTTTCGCCCATGATGGCCATATCGGCCGAGTGCATTTCAAAACGAGCCATAACGCTCCCCTTTCTTCTGTCTGACTTCTGCGGAACAGCTCCGATCCTTCTGGATCCACCGTTCCGGTTCCCTACTGCCAACCGGTCACTTTGCTGAACACAATGGCTTGGCAAGGACCGATCTAAGAAACACAAGCTTTCGTGAAGCTTTCCCCGTTGTTTCTTGACGTCTACTTCATCAGCAGCAGTTAAAAGGGGCGTTAAAAGACAGGTTTAACGTAATGCGAACAAAATTTTAAATAAGTCTGAAATTCATATTGCGGTAAGTATATGATTGCGATTTTCCCTTTTTAATCAGTCACATTCTCCGAAAATTTGACAAGGCCCATCAACCTTCTGTTCACCATGGATTCGTTTCCACAATTCTTTGTCCGGCTTTATTTCGTTCCCTTCCCTTCACAAAACCAGACTTTACCTCCCTTCGGCGTTCAGGAGGATTTTCGGACGACCTGACGTTGGGTGACGGCTTTTCAGCACGTTTCCCGGGCTATACATTCCCTTTCCGTAAACGGAAGGCATTCCGCTTTGGGAGGAACTTATGCTGAAAACCATTCTGTCGTCCGCACTTCTTGCGGGCGCCATCATCACCGCATCCGCAACAATGTCTCTCGCAGGCGATGCCAAGGGAGACTGGGTCCGTCCGAACGGGGCATCCAAGATCCGGATAAGCTCCTGCGGCAGCTCCTTGTGCGGCAAGCTGATATGGCTGCGGGAGCCGCGAAACGACACCAGGAACCCGGACGCGGCCAAGCGGGACCGCCCGCTGCTGGGAGTACAGATCGTTCAGGCCATGAAACCCACCGACAAGGAAAACCAGTGGAAGGGCAAGGTCTATAACGCCGAGGACGGCAAGACCTATACCGGCTTCATCGAGCTGACGTCCGCCAACGCGTTGAAACTGGAGGGCTGCGTGATGGGCGGCCTCATCTGCAAGGGCGAAACCTGGAAACGGGAACAATAAACGGCTGAACAAAGTCCGAAATCGCCAGATCCTGTCGATTTGGCCTTTCCTCCGTCGCAATTGCCGGTCAGAGATTGTGGCGCAGTCGTCACCAGCATTGCGACGGGGGATAATCGTGGTTCCTGTTTCTTTCTTTGTTTCTGCGTTTCCGACTTCCAGACTGTTATCGAAAGCCGGTCTGTTCGCTCTCCTGCTTGCAGGCACGGGGGGCCAAGCCATTGCAGCCCCGGACATCAACGGCAAATGGCTGACACCGGCAGGTGCCGTCATCCAGATTCAAAAATGCGGCAAGGTGCCCTGCGGCAAGATTGTCCGGTTTCCGGCCCCCAAAGGCTATTCAATGGAAAACACGCCGGATCTCAAAAACAAGGACGAAAGCAAGCGCAAACGGAAGGTGCTCGGCCTGACCGTGCTCTGGCGCATGGCACCGCAGAAAGATGGCTGGAAAGGACGGGTCTATGATCCGCGTCGCGGCTTCAGCGCGGATGCCACTCTGCGCCCGAAGAACGCCTCCGCCCTGGAAGTACAGGGCTGCGTCCGCGTCGTTTTCAATGTCTGCGAAAAGGAAACCTGGCGACGGGTCGACTGACATCGCCGGTTTACCAGGTCAGCCCGGATCCATGTCTGACACGTGCCTCACGCCCGACGATATCGAAACGCTCACCAGACTGGAGGAAAGCCTGTGGCGAGCGGAAACGCAGTACGATCCGGTCCTGATGGACCGGATCTTTGCGGATGGCTTTTTTGAGTTCGGCCGATCCGGCCGTATCTATCCGCGTGAAGACCTGATCCTGCCCGCGCGTGCCGCACGACCTATCGACGTACGCCTGCCCCTGCCCGGCCTCAAGTTCACCGTGATCGACACGAATTCGGTTCTCGTGACCTATGTCAGTGAGGTCAGGCGTGAGCTTGGTAACGTTGAAAGGGCAAACCGCAGTTCGATCTGGAGCAGACGAGACGGAGCCTGGCAGTTACGGTTCCATCAAGGCACAGCGCGCCAGACACCGACTGATAAATGATGGCTCAGACGAACATCTTCTTGTAGCCGTGATGGCTCTGGTCGTAGCCAAGCCGCTTGTAAAAGTGATGTGAGCCTTCGCGTTCCTTGTTCGACGTCAGCTGCACCATGCAGGCGTTGCCCTGCCGTGCCAGGTCTTCAGCCCTTGCCATCATCAGTCGCCCGACACCGGACCCACGCTGGTCTGCCCGCACGTGAACGCTTTCCAGTTCAACCCTCGGACGCCCCTGGAAGGCGAGCCCCTTCATGAAATGGATCTGGAAGGTGCCGACCACTTCTCCGCTTTCGGCAAGCGCGACGTAGATATCGCACTCGGGTGCGGCGACAAGTGCGTCAAATGCCGGGCGGTAGTCCTGCCAGTCGGCAAATTCCCTGTCCTTGCGGACACTGGTCGCCCCCGCATTGATGATGGCGACGATCTCGCGAAGGTGCTCCGGGCGGGCTTTTTCGATGGAAACGGTCGAGGCAATTGTGACCGGCATCTTCGGTTCGCGCCTTTGGTCAGGAAAGATTACGGTCAGCGGCAGATTGGGCTCTCGGGCGGGAGCTTGGCTACGCCCCACCAGCTTGTCCGCCAGCCAGGCGGCTTCCACAAATGCGGCCAAGCGCCGGTGAGGTAGGTTGCCTCAAGCGCCTCGCCGGCATCCCAGAAGGCGACCTGACTGAAGCGCTCCATTGCAGACGTGTCCGGCTCCTTGTCCCCCTCTTCCCAGATGAAGAAGCAGCTTTGTCGCGGTGGCGTTCTGGCCGGAATGGCCTTGGTCACCAGCCGGGCATCGGGAAACAAAACCCTCAGATTGCCGCCTGTATAGCCATCATCGGCAATCAGTGTGGCGTCTGCTGCACCCAGGTCAGCCAGAGGTGCCTTCAGGTCCACGTAAGGCTTCATGTGCCGGCACTTGCCACCGCACCATGTCTTGTCCGGCGCGACCAACCCTGGTACCCGGGCGAGAAAGGCAACCGCGACAACCGCCAGAACAACGGCCGTCAGCCAGCGCCATTGCTTTTCAAATCCAAAGCGTTCCAGGTCGGCGAACAGCCACACCGGCAGCAGCAGAAGCAGCGGGTGCATGTGCCGTTCCTTGACGTAGGTCGCACCTGTGATCGCAATCATCAGCGCCGTCAGCAGGATCATCAGGAGAACCGTGCGCCCGCACAGGCGCGCTGCGTCACTCACGGCAGGTGTTTCGGGCTTTTTGCGGCCAAGATAGCGCGGCCAGAACAGCAGGAGCAGCAGCGGGACCAGCGGAACCGAGAAACCGACAAGTCCGAAGGCAAGTTTCCCGAGCCCCTCGCCTGCGCGCATCAGATGCGATGTTTCAGCACTGACACCCATGGTGTCGGAAACCGATGCCAGCAGCTTCAGTCCTTCGCTGAAGATCCAATAGGCATAGGGGCTGTAGATCAGTGCCATCGCGAAAGGCACCAGCAACAGGCCCGAAAGGCGCAGCCGGGTGCGCCATGCCGGGTCGCTGGCCGCCGCCAGGATCAGGGCAAGTACAAAAATCGGGTAGGAATGCTTGCCCAGCAGTCCAGCCCCCGCCGCCATGCCAAACAGCACGTAGTAGCCGAGCCGCTGTGTCTCCAGCGCCTTCAGGAAGAAGAAGGCGCTCATGGCGCAGGCTGTAGTCAACACCACCGTGTGGGTGACGCCTTCATGAAGGTTCCAGCCGAACTGGTAGAAGAGCGAATAGGAAAAGACACACAGGGCTGCAAGGCGCGTGTCGTGAATGGCCTTGCGTGCGATCAGAAACAGAAACAGCGCGGCAACCGAGATCAGGGTATATTTGACGAAAAGCGCTGCCCAGATTGTAGGGCCGAACAATTGCTGCGCAGACCAGAGCAGCCACTCGTAAAGCGGCGGCTGACGCAGCATGTAACCGGGCTCCAGTGTCTGCACCAGAACGTTCTCGAACATATCGTCCGTACCAAGGACGGGCGTGTTCAACGCCCTCAGCAGGATATGCGCGAGCCCCCAAAGGGCGACGACGCCCCAGACCCCGAGGGGCGTGGCATAAAACGGAGCCGGCCCTGTACCGGCGGTCGAACTGCGAAACATCATGGCAGGGGGATACTAGATTTTCAGAAGCCTGTAACCTCGCATTTTCCCTTGCGAAAACAAAAACGCGCGGCTCGACGCCGCGCGCTTCAAGCGTTCAGCCGGCAGGCCTTAAAGTGCAGGCAAAGGCGGCAACGGCGTCTTCAGCCACTTCTCTGACAGCTCGCCCAGCTTGCCGTTCAGCTTCTTGTGCAGAACGAAAACGTTGACCCATTGCAGAAGGTCGATGTTGCCCGTCTTCACACCGATGAAAGACGGCGAATTGGCGATGATGAACTTGTTTTCCAGATTGAAGTCCGGGTTGTCATTGGAAATGCCCAAAGCCACCATGTTGCCGGTCACGATAACGTCGGCCTGGCCGGAAACATAAGCCGCAATGGTGGCCGCGTTGTCGCCAAACCTGATGATTTCCGCATCTTCCGGTGCATCCGCCGTGATTGCCAGATCTTCAAGTGTGCCGCTGGTCACCGCTATTTTCTTGCCGGAAAAATCCGCGATGGTGGATACGGCCACGTCAGGCTTGGCAAAGGCTCCGGAAAAGAACGGAGCATAGGCGTGAGAGAACCAGATCGACTTTGCGCGTTCCGGATTGGCACCGAGTGTTGCAATCACGAGATCAGCCTTGTCGGTTTCCAGAAACGGAATGCGCTGCTTGGAAGTGACGGGCACCAGCTCCAGCTCCACGCCAAGGTCTTCCGCGATCATCTTTGCGACGTCGATATCGTAGCCTTCATATTCGCCTTCGCTGCCCAGCGAGCCAAAAGGCGGAAAATTCTCCGGCGTAGCGATCTTGATCTTGCCGGCTTCCAGAATGTCCTTCAGCTCTGCAGATGCAGGACTAGCAATCATCAATGCGGCAGAAACTGCCAAGCCTGTCAGCCCCAAAATTTTTTTCAACATTACGCGACCCTCCTTCGGTTGTTCTTGAAGCGCGATTTGTCAGGCGGCGGCGGCAGCCCCGCCCTTGGACGATGTGGATCCGAGGCGCTTTTCAAGGCGCCGCGACCACACAGACAACGGAAAACAAAGAGAAAAATAGATCATCGCCATCAGCGGATAGATGACAAAGGGTTGGGTGCCCGGCACGGGCGCGTTCGCCCAGCGCTTGCCGACCGTCATCAGGTCGTGAAAGCCGATGATATAGGCAAGCGACGTGCCCTTGATGATCTGCACCATGAAGCCGACCGTGGGCGCAATGGCCAGGCGAAACGCCTGTGGCAGAATGATCAGGAACATGATCTGGGCGAAGGTCATGCCCAGCGCCTTGCCGCCTTCATGCTGGCCTGCCGGTATGGCCGTCAGTGCCCCGCGCCAGACTTCGGCCAGATAGGCACTGGTATAAAGCGTCAGGGCAATGCCGGCCGCTCGCCACGGGTCAATCTGGATTTCGAAAAGATGCGGAATACCCAGCCCGAGCAGAAACAGCAGCATCAGCAAGGGCACTGACTGGAACAGCCAGGTGTAGGCGGTGAAGATCTTCCGCAATATCTTGACCGGTGAGACCCGCGAAGCGGTTACGCATGCGCCGATCAAGCCCCCACCGATGAAAGCGATCAGAGACAGATAGATCGTGTATTGGGTGGCTTCCAGAAGCTGGAACAGGACGATGCCGAATGGTTTGCCAAGGATGGCCACGAAGGCGTCTTTCATCGAACCACCTTCCATTTGAACAACCGGTCATGCAGCAGCGCCAGAAGGGTTTTGAACCCCAGCGACATCAACAGGTAGATCACCGTCAGGGTGAAGAAGATCTCGAACGAGCGAAAATTCCGGCTGTCGATGAAGAGACCTGCCCATGTCAGGTCCGTCACGCCGATTTCCGAAATGATGCCGGTTGTCAGGAACAGGAAGATGAACTGGCTGTTGAGCGAAGGATACATGGCGGCAACGGCCTGCGGCAGGCACACTTTCACGAAGCTGAGCCAGCGCGGCAGACCGAGTGCATCGGCGGCTTCCGTTTGCCCCGCGCCGAGGGACGCCAGGCCCGCGCGCAGGATCTCCGCAAAATAGGCGGAAAAATTGATGGAGAGTGCCAGCAGCGCATGGGCCCAGAAGGGCCATTGGTACCCAAGAAGCAGCGGTAAACCGAAGGCGACGAAAAACATCTGCACGATCAATGGCGTGTTGCGGATGAATTCAACATAGGCTGCCGCCAGTTGGGCAAGAACCGGCACCCTGTAGTGGCGGACTGCCGCCAGCAGCACGGCGAGGAGAAACCCCAGGATGCCGCCGCCGATTGTCAGCGCAGCGCTGATCAATGCGCCCTTGGCGAGCAGCCACAAATATTCCGGATTCCGGTAGATCTCGAAAAATCTAAGGTTGGACATTGATACCAACCAGAGAAACAAGGCCGTGCTTCATCAAAAACTTCCAATGGTTCAAACCAGAGTTGGAAGAGCAAGGCTTGTGCCAAAGGAAAGAATTGCAGGCGTTCGCCATGAACCTGCAGCTGAACTTCAATGATGCGCGAACAACGGAGGCACTTGCCTCGATATTGGGCAAAATAACAAGGCAGTCCGACCTGACAACCAGGCATGACTGGTGGTCACGCAGATACCGTGCTGCCTGGAACAACTGATCAAGCACCGGGTTGAGGCTGTGCATCGTGCAGCTATTACATCTTCAAAGCCCCTGGGAATGTAGGGATGCTCAATCTGTAACGCTTGCCTGACGGACACTGCCTCGATGGATGCGACAGGCTTGCTGGATCGCTGTTATCGGGGCCGGTTTGCCATTGCCCTGAAAGCCTCGACACATTGGTCGGCTGCAGCAAGCAAGGCGTCCTCGCACACGCCATCACGGGCCAGAACCGACATTCCCGTTTGCATCGAGAAGAGCATCGTTGCCGCGGCTGCGGTATCGAAGTCACCGGGAAGTTCACCTTCCTCCTTTGCCTGCTCGATGCGTGCCTGCAGTTGGAGAAGATTGTTCTTCCGCATCTTACTCAAGCCCGCCGGAACGGACTGGTCCTCGGTGCAACTGTGTTGAGCTCCCAGTACGACCATGCAGCCAGGTGGTTGTCCGGTCATGCAATAGGCTTCTGCAGAGCGTGTCAGGAAGAACCGGACCGCATCGAAAATTGAGGGGGCCTCGTCCAAACCGGTCCAGATACCGTTGTGATAGTTCTCGACGTAGTGAGCCAGGGCTTCGCGGAAAAGCTCCTGCTTGCTGCCGAAGGCAGCGTAAAGGCTGGGTGTGTTTATTCCCATGGCCGATGTCAGATCGCTCAGCGATGTTCCCTCGTAGGTCTTCGACCAGAAAACACGCATCGCCCGTTCAAGAGCCTCTTCCCGGTCAAATTTTCTTGGACGGCCTCTCGTTGCCATTCAAACCCTTTCTGTATCGATCGATAAATAAATCACTTGACCCTTGAACACAAGCAGTCCATCTAATTTTGTATCAATCACTACAAAAAAGGAATCGACGATGACATTGATTGGAAAAACAGCCTTCGTGACAGGGGGAAGCCGGGGCATCGGTGCAGCAATCGCCCGCAAGCTCGCCGAGGATGGAGCTGATGTAGCGATCAGTTATGCATCAAACGAGGACGCGGCCGCAGGGACGGTTGCGGCGATCGAAAAGACGGGCCGCAAGGCACTGGCCATTCGTGCCGACAACAGCAAGGCCAATGAGTTGCAGGGCGCGATCAACAAGGCTGCATCCACCTTCGGAAAGATCGATATTCTGGTGAACAACGCCGGCGTCTTTCTCGTTGGCCCGGTCGACCAACTGTCCCTGGAGGACTTCGACACATCCCTGGCAGTCAATCTTCGTGCTGTGTTCGTTGCATCAAAAGCCGCGGTCACGCACATGCCGGACGGAGGCAGGATCATCTCGATCGGCAGTAATCTTGCAGCTCAGGCGCCCATGGCCGGACTGGTGGCCTATAGCGCAACCAAGGCAGGTGTCACCGGATTGACCCATGCGCTTGCGCGTGATCTCGGCTCCCGGCGGATAACGGTAAACGCCGTGCATCCGGGCTCCACAGATACGGACATGAACCCTGCCGACGGTCCGTTTGCCGACGGGCAACGGGCCCTCATGGCACGGCAAGCCTATGCACAGCCTGAAGAAATTGCCAATGTTGTCGCTTTTCTCGCCTCGGACGCTGCACAGTCTGTTACAGGAGCAGACTGGTTGATCGACAATGGTGCCAACGCTTGATGACAAGAGGTTCTTCCAAAGCCACAGCCCTGACAATCGGGCTGTCGGCACTGGTGCTGGTGGCGACGGAATTCGTCGTCATCGGCCTTGCGCCTGCAATGTCGGCGCAGCTGGACATGACACCCTCGCAATCCGGCTGGCTGGTGACGTGGTTTGCCATTGGCTCCGCCCTCGCCGCGCCGTTCCTTTCCGCGTATCTGTCTGATACATCTCCGGCGAAGGTGCTCGGCTGGATGATGCTGCCCAACTCCGCCAACCTGATATTGATCGTATTGCCGAATTTCGAGCTTGCCGCCGCTCTCCGGGTCGCTCAGGGAGCGGCATTGCCGGTCTACATCAGTTTCGCAAGCTCTCACCTCTCCCAGGTGTATGGCGCCGGCAAAGGCGTCGCGAAAGTTTACATCGGCGTTACGCTCGGTGTCGTCCTGGCGCCGTCTTGCGGAACATTCTTTGCAGAACGGTTTGGCTGGCAAACCCCTGTCGCAGGCCTTGGTTTGTTGTCAGTGGTCCTGCTGTTCGCCAATCTGAGGCTTCATTTGCCACCTTTCCAGGCAAAGACAGCCAGCGCACTTTCCCTGCTTCGCCGTCCATCGTTTCTCTGTCAGCTTTTCCTGTCTGTCTGCGTTTTCTCGGCAATGTTCGCTGGCTATTCGTATCTCACCAGCCTGTTGGCCAACGCCGGGCTTGAAGGAGATCAGATGTCCATCGCGCTGCTGGTTTTCGGTGCAGCCGGCCTCGCCGGGAACTGGGTCGGAGGAAGGACTGCCGACCATGCGTTGGCCGGCGCCATTGTCGTTCCATTGCTTGTTTCAGGCGGAGCCATGGCCTTCGGCCTTCTGGCGACTGCTCCCATCCTGCTTTTGACAGTCGTCCTGATTGCCTGGGGCATGGCCCACGCTGCCGGCTTCGTGCTGTCGCAGGTGCGCGTGATGACGGCAGGGCCTGATCACAAGAGTTTCGCGGCATCCATGAACATTGCAGCCGCCAATGTCGGCATTGCACTTGGTACCTTCGTGGGCGGATGGATGCTTGAAACGGGTGGCGTAGCCTCAATGAGCGCAACCGCAGCTCTGTTTGCATTACTATGTGTCGCAACGGTCATGTTGCTCGCAGCACTGCCCAAGCGGTTTCGCTCACCTGCCCCGGAGGCCGCAGACCGGATCTGAACCAAGCGCACCAACTGAACGTCACCGAGAACCTGTTGTCTGCTGAACAGTTATGTCCACTGAGCTTCAGTGGAAATTGTCCTGAAAGCTTGAAACAGGCAGTTGGCAGCGAGGTCTTTCCGCTCAAGGCCGGAATGTAGCCAGTTTGTAGGCTGCGAAGGAGAAGAAGACGCCCAGCGTTGCACTTATCCAGCGCTGACTGCGCCGATAGAAGCGGATGACGGGTGCGCTTGAAAACGTTACTGCATAGGCGACATGCCCGATGATGGAAATTGCCGTACTCAGGCCAATCAGCAGCAGACCGCCCCATAGCGGCGTATCAGCGCCCAGGCCTATCCCGACAATCGCGATCCAATGCAGTGCCGCCTTCGGGTTGGTCATCTGTATAGCGAGCCCCTGCAGGAACAGATTGCGTCCCCTTGCACCGGTCACATGCATTGCGTTGGCCGGCCTTGAAGCCGCACGGAATGCCTTGAATGCCAACCACAACAGGTAGGCCGCCCCGAAAATCTTCAGAACGGTAACGGCCTGGGCATAAGCGGCAATCAGTGCAGTCAGTCCGGCAACCGTGAAGGTTGCCCATAGACCGGAGCCTGCGCCTACACCCAACGCGAGCTGGGTGCCGGACTTGCGACCACGTTCCATCGACGTCCCGATGATGGCGAGGATGTTTGGTCCAATGCTGATGAAACCAAGAGAGAAGATGCCGAGAGCCAGAAAAAGGCTCGCAAGATGATCGTTCATTGCCCCTCCCGGGTGTGGATGGCATTACGTGCGCAACAGCGCTTCGGCCCGATCAGAGCACTCAACGTGCCTTCAGTCCAGAAAGGTCCAGCTATCCGCGCCATCGAAGTGACGCAGCCCGATGGCCTCGATGGTTCCAGGAGGCGCTAGCCGGAGGTTGACTGCCAACCGATCGGGAAACTCAGCCGACAGGCTTTGCCAGTGGGTGGTGCAGCCGCAAGTGCTGCAGGTGTGGAAAGCCAGTCCCTTGTCGCCCCAGACGTAGCTGAGTGTTGCTCCGGGGGCCGCCTTGATCTCGATATCGCCAGCTTCGCCATGCCCCCAGACGGTGCCCAGTCGGCGGCAGATGGAGCAGTTGCATTCGACGGCTTGTCGAGGCGGTGTCTTCATTTCGTAATACACCGCCCCGCAATGGCAGGAACCGGTGATGGGCAGCTCAACTTTCGGCGCTGTCCCCTCACCGCTCATGGTCTTACTCCAGACCGATCTTCTGCTTCAGCATGTCGCTGACGGCCTGCGGGTTGGCCTTGCCCTGGGACTGTTTCATCACCTGGCCGACGAACCACCCGAGAAGACCCGGCTTGGCGATTGCCTGCTGAACCTTGTCCGGGTTTGCGGCAATGATTTCGTCGACGATGGCTTCAATCGCACCAAGGTCGGTCACCTGCTTCATGCCACGTTCTTCGACGATCTTCGCCGGGTCGCCACCTTCGGTCCACACGATCTCGAACAGGTCCTTGGCGATCTTGCCGGAGATGACGCCGTCCTTGATCAGATCGACGATACCGCCAAGCTGCGCCGCGGAAACCGGGCTGGTCGAAAGGTCCTTGCCTTCCTTGTTCAGGCGGCCGAAGAGCTCGTTGATCACCCAGTTGGCAGCCAGTTTGGCGTCGCGGCCCTTGGCGACTTCCTCGAAGAAATCGGCAGAAGCTTTTTCGGCAATCAGGATCTCGGCGTCATAGGCGGTGAGGCCATAGTCGCCCATGAAGCGGTTCTTCTTGTCGTCCGGCAGTTCCGGCAGGTGCTGTGCCAGTTCGTCGACGAACGCCTGCGTGAACTCCAGCGGCAGCAGGTCGGGATCCGGGAAATAGCGGTAGTCATGCGCTTCTTCCTTGGACCGCATGGACCGTGTTTCGCCCTTCACAGCATCGAACAGGCGGGTTTCCTGATCGACGGAGCCGCCGTCTTCAAGAAGTGCTACCTGGCGACGTGCTTCATATTCAATGGCCTGGCCGACAAAGCGGATCGAGTTGACGTTCTTGATCTCGCAGCGCGTACCGAATTCACCGCCCGGACGGCGGACGGAAACGTTGACATCGGCGCGCATGGACCCCTGGTCCATGTTGCCGTCGCAGGTGCCGAGATAGCGCAGGATAGTGCGCAACTTGGTCAGATAGGCTTTTGCCTCGTCGGAAGACCGCAGGTCCGGCTTGGAGACGATTTCCATCAGCGCCACGCCGGAACGGTTCAAGTCAACGAATGACATGGTCGGATGCTGGTCGTGCAGAGACTTGCCGGCGTCCTGCTCAAGGTGCAGGCGCTCCACACCGATCTCGACCTGTTCGTCCGGCATGTCGAGAAGGATCTTGCCTTCTCCGACAATCGGCTGCTTGAACTGGGAGATCTGGTAGCCCTGCGGCAAATCCGGATAGAAATAGTTCTTGCGGTCGAACACGGACTTCAGATTGATCTCGGCCTTGAGACCGAGGCCGGTGCGGATCGCCTGACGCACGCATTCCTCGTTGATCACCGGCAGCATGCCCGGCATGGCCGCGTCCACGAGGCTGACGTTATCGTTGGGGTCCTTGCCGAATTCCGTTGAGGCGCCGGAAAAGAGCTTGGCTTCGGACGTGACCTGGGCATGGACTTCCATACCGATCACGATTTCCCAATCGCCCGTCGCGCCCTTGATGAATTTCTTCGGATCGGGTGTGCGTACGTCGACAATCGTCATAGTCGTCAAAAATCCTGTTCGTTTTGATTTCGCGTCTGGTCAACCAGCTGGAAAGACATGCTGCGGCGCGAATTTGTAGCCGTTTGATGACCTAGTCGGGAATTGTCCTGGCTGCAAGGTTTTCCTTGCCTGAAGCGTCAGCTTTCGCACAGCAGGACGCGCCTTTCCTGTCTGCTTGCCTGGCAATCGCGCATTGCGAAGCGTTGCAACAAGCATCCGTGTCGCCACGGACGAGCGGAATGCCCCCCCGGCCTGATCATTTCCAGAGCCAGGAAACACGACCAACATGCGTGCAACGGAAGGTCACAGTGGCAATTGCTTTGTCAGCGCGACAAGACTCAGCCTTGCGCCATCATTCCTGCGGCGGGTGCTTGGCCTGGCCAGTCCGCATGATGAAGCCGATCAGCACGGCGACCGCCTGATAAAGCTCGATCGGAATTTCCTGGTCGACCTCAATCTGCGACAGGGCCTCAGCCATCATCGGGTTCTGTTCAATCGGCACGCCAGCTTCCCGCGCAAGACGTTCGATCTGTTCAGCCATGGAGCCCGCGCCTTTGGCGGTAACAACGGGAGCGCCCTCGTTCTCATATTGCAGTGCGACCGCAAGCTTCTTCCCGGATTTGTCCTTTTCACTCATTGCCGGTTCCGTCTCACGATTGCCTGTCGATCAATGCGCCGTATTTGGCCGCTGTTCTGGGTGGGAGCCCCCGGATCAGCCGCAGTTCCTGAAGATCCAGCCCCGCATCGGCAAAAGCGGCTTCCATGGTTTCGCGAACAGCGTTCAGGCTGTCGAAGGTTTCCTTGCGATCCACCCACAAGCTGGCATAGGTACCGCCGCCGCGCAGACTGATGGCAGCTTCCAGCGGTCCTGTCGCGGTCAGATCGAGTGCAAACCGCAGCCGCCAGGCGGGTTCCCCCTCATCATCTTCCTGGTTTCCGGCCCCATCGCGGCCGACCTGCATTTGCATCACGGCCGTTTCATTGCCAAACGCGAGCGGCAGCTCAACCACAAGATCCATCGGACGGGACGCTGCGCGCGGTCCATCGTCCCTGGACAGTTTCGTATTGCTGAGCTGCGTCAGCCGCAGGCGCGCCAGGGCCGAATCCGTTTCCTTCAGAAGTGCCTGCAGATTTTGCGAAGCAGCTCCTGCCCAGAACCCGCTGCTGGTCTGTTGCGCCTGGCCTTGTGGTGCACCATGCCGGGATGGCGCCGGAGGCTGTCCTGCGGGGTGGGTGATTTCAGAGCGGGCACCCAACTGCTGAAGCAGTGCCTTGAACGACAAAAGGGCGGATTTCAAATCCGGCAGCGCGACTTGACCCTGCGGCTGCGCTCCGGAAGGCAGGGACAATTGTGCTTCGCGAAACTGTCCGGACAATCTTACAGCCTGTTGCAGATCCTGCGCGGTCGGTGCCTGGGCCGACGACAAGCGTAGACCAAGAATCTGCTGCATTGCCTTGACCACGGGATCCGGCAAAGAAACGTTCCCGCTGTTCTGCGCGGACATCAGGCTTCCTATCTGGGCGAAAAGGCTCCCAAGGCCGGCCTGCTGCTCACTGAGCGGTTGCTTCAGCAATTCGGCAATCTTATTGGCAGGCTGCTGCCCCACCCCTGAAGCCTGCGCGGTTGGGTTCGGGGCTCCCGCAGTCGGCACGGATGCACCAACGGATGCAGGATAAGTCTGAGGGATCGCCGTTCGCGTCAGGACTACGGGCTGTCCTCCAACTGTCTGAAATGCGCCGTTTGACTGCCCTGTAGCTTGATTGGGCACGCCTGTGCCAGGCAGGCTTGCAGCTGGAGGAGAAGCGGAGTTGGCACCCGCCCCCGCGGCGGTTGATGCGAATTGCGAGCCCTGGACAGGCGTTGATCCAGGCGGCCCCCCCGACTGGGTATTTGCCTGCACCGTGCTTGATACCGGCGCTCCGGCCCCTGCACCTGCCGGAACCTGACCGGGCGCTTTTCCGGGGACTGCACTTTGCACACCAGCGGCGCTTGTGGCAGGTGCAGGCGCGTTTCCTGAAGCAGCCCCCACTGGAGCTGCCGGATTACCTTGTAAAGGCGGCGGTGCTGGCGTTGCCAGCGTGCCCGCAGAAACCGTGGATGGTGGTGCCTGAACAGAACCAGCGGCAGGTGAAACTGCGGCAGCGTTCGCTACGGGCTGGTTCACCGATGTTCCGGGTTGCGTGGGCATGCCTGTAACCGTTGAGGCAACTGCTGCCGGCTGCGAAACCGGTTGTCCACCGGTCAGGTTCGACAGGCTCGCCGCACCTTGTCCGGTAGCAGCCGTAACAGGTACGCCTCCCCCCGACGGCACTTGCCCAGCCGCAGACCCTGCCGGAGGTGCAGGCTGTCCCGGTTGAGAGATCCCGGAAGATGGCGTGCCCACCGGTGGCGCGGTAGCGACTTGCGGCTGCGCGGGCCCACCCGAAAGGCCATTTGGCGCAGGTGCGGAACCCTGGGACGGGGCAGCAGCTGGCTGCGTCGACGCCGAGTTCTGCGTAGAAGCCCCTGCCGGAGGTGTCACTCCAGCGATTGTTTGTCCAGATGCTCCTGTCGGCGGAAGAGGCTGACCGGTTGCGACGTTTCCTGAAGCCGGAGGCTGCGCGGCGCCGGCCGCCGGCGGAGCGCTGGTTGGCGAAGACGCCCCCGGCAGAGGTGTTTGCGGCAAGGTCTGGGGATTGCCGGCAGTCTGGCCCGGAGCCGTGTTGACCGAAAGGACCTGAACCAGATGCGCCAGAACCGGCGACGGCCGCGGATAGGCGGTTGCCGTTGAAGGTTGCGGTTGCAGGGGCGCTCCGGATTCGGATTGCCCAGGAGCCTGGCCGGTCTGGCCCTTTGACGCCTGTACTTGGGGTGCTTGAGCTTGGGATGCTTGGGCTTGGGATGCTTGGGCTTGAGAAGCTGTCGCCGGCGCGGAAGGTTGCTGCTGCGGCTGCTCCTTGCCCACAGTGATCAGGATCGCAGGTTGCTGTTTGGAGCCGCTGACGGTAACTGTAACCTCGCCGCCTTCAGGAAGTGGTGCGGGAACACGCAGCTCCAGTTTTGCGTCGGGTGTCGCAAGGCGCACCACACCACCCGGCAGGTTTGCCTCAACCTTGGCCTTGAGTTCCGTTCCCGGCACAAGTCCCTGAGTTACTGTGCCATTGCCGGTTGCCTGGGGCAGCGGCGAGGCGCTTACCGTTTCAACCATCCCACCGTCTCCAGGTGTTGCGGCGCTCCGATTTGCAGGAGGCGGCCTGGCAGGGGTTCAGAATCATGAACCTGCAGTATGGCTGGTTTCGCAATGCTTGCCCAGAGTTGACCCTGATCAAGGTAACGCAGGTGTTTCTGCTGCATTGTGTCCTTCATAACCGGTGCCGGAAACCAGAGCGGCATCAAGAGACAGAAGGCCTTGGCAGACAATGTCTGCACATGTCCCGTCGGAAGGAGAAACGGCTTGAACTGGATGGATCGCCTCAACGAACGCGCGGAACTGATGGGCAGGATGCTGGACACAATCGGCGCGATGAACCACGTCCCGACCGGTGTGCACACGGGTGCGGCGTTAAGGTCTGCCGCCTATCGATGCATCAACTGCAGCGAAACCGAAGCCTGTCGTGCCTGGCTTGAACGCCATCCCGATGGCGCGGATGAAGCCCTGCCGAACTGTCCCAACGCTCCCCTGTTCAACAGCTGGATCGACAGCTGAAAACGCGGCAGCACCGGCTTCAGGCGCGCTTCACGCGGCGGCTGAGCCAATAGGTCACGGCAGACGCAATCAAACCGCCGACAAAGCGGAACGGAAAGACAGCCAGCGCACCGGCATCATGCGCAAAAGGCTGCGGCACGGGCAGCGCGCCAATCGCCACATCCAGAATGAGCGTCAGCGCTGCCGCCGCGAATCCCGCGATCCAGAGCTTTTGCAGCCGGTCGGCCTTCCACCCCAGATACCCGCCGATCAGCAGCGCAAACGGGTTGAGCAGGCCAGCAAGGCCGAAGAGGTCGTACCAGGTTTCTGAAAGCGTCATCATGGCTTCCTCATAGCCTTGTGCGGGACAAAATGCGAGCCGGTTTCCAAGTTTAAGGACATAAGTCCGGCGGCAAATTGCTGCAGTCTCGTCTCAGCAGTTGGGCGTAAAGCCATGTAATTGAATGAAACAGTCCCATTTTCCTGGCATAACGCGGGGACATGACCCTCAGCTCACCTAAATTTAGACGGTTTTGTACAGCAAAACTCTGTGCTACTTTTGTGAATGCAAGTATTTGACATGCATTGCCTCTGGCAGCTCCCATTCCTTAAATTAAGTTTTAAAGGCCATGACTTTACTCTCATCTATTGAAACAGACGACCCAACAGTCGACACGCTCTTCAAGACCGACCGACGCCTTGCCATATTGTGCAATCACTGTGGCCGGTTCCGTTACATGAACTTTTCACGGTTCACCGGAGACCAGAAAGTCTCGTCCTTGAGCGAAACACTTACTTGCGCTTCCTGCGGCTCGCGGGATGTCGAGGCCATTGCGGTTTCCCGCAACCCGGACAACGGCTACTGGCCGGCTGAACACAGCTGAAGCGTTTTCACCCGGTCGAACCAGGAAATCGAAATCCTGCGTTTCCAGATCGCAGCAGATTTGCAACAGCCTCTGCAAATCTCCCAGCCTCACCGCTGCATTGAGCCTCGGCGCGTTGTCGCGTTTGGCAGCGTGTGCTAAGGGCCTTCCCTCCAACTGAGAGGTTTTATGCGCGGATTGCAACAGTCCCGGTAGACCCCGGCTGACGTCAGTCGGGGCCAGTCACATCAGCACTGCAGGCGATTAGCTGCGGTGACTGAAGATCTGTGCATACTTTCAGGCAAATTCAAATCAATGGACATTTCCAAAGCCGAGCAGCGGGTCCTCCACCTGCTGGCTCAAGGCGGCTATATCCTTCTGGAAAAGGATGAGGATGGCCGTGTCATCAAACATGAAACCGTCACCCGTGAAGGCTGGTTCTGGAGCGGCTGCTCACCACAGCTTTTCCATAAGCTGAAATACAAACGGCTGATCGCCTCCAGGAACAGCGGCCCTTATCGGATCACGCCGCTGGGTCTGAAACGTGTAAGGGCTCAACTGGACAACAGGTGAAATCAGGAGCCGGGACAGCCTATTGGCGTCCCGGCAACTTTTCCAAAGCCGCTTGTGAGTCAGTCCCTGGCGAAATCCGGACGATCGCCAAGGAGAAAGCGGGGGCCACGTCCCTTGCTGGCCGCTGCGTCTCCTGCGTTGTAGAGCTGGCAAGTTTTCATAGACAGGCATCCGCAGCCGATGCAGCCATCAAGCTTGTTGCGCAAGGCGGTCATCCGTTCGATTTTCCGATCAAGGTGAGATCGGAAATCTCTGCTGATCCTTGTCCAGTCCGCCTTGGTCGGTGCCCGCCCCTCCGGCAACCTTTGGAGCTGCGCCGCGATCTCCGCAATCGAGAACCCGAATTCCTGTGCGACCAGTACAAAGGACAGGCGCCTGATGTCGGCCCTTAAGAATCGCCGCTGGCCGCCAGCGTTCCGGCTTGGGTGCACCAGTCCCTTCTCTTCGTAAAACCGGATCGCCGAAACGGACAGTCCCGTCCGCTCGGACAGATCCCCGATGGTTAGAAGATCGGTGCCTTTCATAACCTTCGTCAAAATATCGCCTCGTCTCTCTTGACCTCAACTAAGGTTGAGGAATTATGTCTGGTGTCCACAAAAGGTCAAACCCTGAAAGGACACCGAGATGAGCAGTGCATTCCTGGAACATGTGAACGTCACGGTCAGTGACCCGGAAGCGACCGCCAAACGTCTGGAAAGCTGGTTCGGCTGGAAGGTTCGCTGGAAAGGTGCAAGCCTTGGCGGCGGCACGACGTATCACATCGGCAACGAAACCAGCTACGTGGCGGCCTATTCACCGCCTGGTACAACCAGCAAGGTTGCCGGAGACAGCTACAGCCACCACGGTGGGCTCAACCACATCGCGGTCGTCGTCGACGACATCGACGCAACCGAAGCAGTGATCAAGGCCGATGGCTATCACACGCACAATCACGGCGACTACGAGCCGGGTCGCAGGTTCTATTTCGACGATGACGATGGCATCGAGTTTGAAGTGGTCAGCTACAAGAAGTGAATGATACGCACCCCGTCAGGACGGTTTCCCACCGTCCCGCCGGGATGTTTTTGTTCTAGTGGCCCGTCAGCACCAGCGTCTGGATCGGGAACAGCAGCGCCTGAAGCCGAATGATCATGGCATGGACGAGACCGACCGTGTCGACCACGTGCAGGAAGATGAACTCACCGGTTCCAATCGGTTCGCCCGACGACAGACGGTCATGATTGCTGGTGTAAGCGTTGACCGTGCAAATTGCGCCCGGTGGCAAGTCAGCCAGGCCGTCTTCGTAAAGCGGTTCCAGCAAGGTGGTGATCGTTGCCGGTTTCACACTTTGAGCGGCATCAAAAAGCTGGCCTGAGGTTGTTATCTGCCCGGAAGCGATCTGCGACTGCACTTCTGTCACGACCAGCGGAATAATGGTGAAAGGTACGGCTCCGCAGAACGCTTCCGCCACCATTCCTTCCTTGAGAACCTGGGCCTCGATCTGGCCGAAACCCGCAACGATTCGCTCTCGCTGTGCATCCGTGGGAATTAGCACGCCTGCAGGCCGCATCATCGGGTTGACGATGTCACCTGGGCGCAGGATGAACTGGCTCATGGTGCCGTCCACACCGGCGTAGACGGTCATCTTCTCCAGTTCCACTTGCGCCTCGTGCAATCTGGCCTCCGCGCTTTTCAGGCGCGCGGGCAGATATACCGTGATCTTGGTCTGGATGAGTTCCTGATTCGACTGCGCCGCGCGCAGTGCGCCGGTTCGCGCATCCACCGTGTTCTGCAGCTTTTCGATGTCCCGTTCACTCACGACATTGGCATTGCGGGTGAAGAGTTCCTGCCTCGTGTCGAGCTCGTCCTGCGCCTGCTTCAGTGCAGCCTGCGCCTGCTCGGTCTGGGCATTGGCAACAGCCAGTTCGCTCTGGGCCAGCGCAAGCTCTCCCTGGATTTCGACCAATTGCTGTTGCGCGGTCACGACATCCGCTTCCTGGCGCGTGCTGTCGAGCTTGAAAATCGGGTCACCTGCCTTGATGGCCACTTCAAGCTCACGCGGCACGAAGGTTTCGACGACCCTGCCGGAACTTTCCGGCAGTATCGGAATGGTCCGGAATGTCGAAACCGCCGTGGTTGCCGTTGGATGATAATAGAAAATCAGCGTGATCAGGGACACGGTCAGCATCAGGCAGAGCACGATGCCGTAGCGCAGCTCGAACCAGACCGAATAGAGCGTAATTTCCCGGCCGATGCGCTTTCCCTGCACATATCTGCGGATCAGATAGTCGGGCAATATGGTGAGAAGAGAACAGAACAGAAGCTCAAACATGTTTGTTCTCCTGTTCGGCTGTCGATGCAGTGGAAAGACCGGTTGGCGTTGGCGGTGGTTCGTGAGGCGCTCCCTCCGACGCACTCGTGCCGGCCTCCAGCTCCTGCTCTTCCTGCTCAAGATCATGCTCGACCAAGGTTTCGGACGAAACACCACCCGTTCCGGCCAGACGACTCAGGGAATGGGCCATCGATTCCAGCGGTGTCCAGAAATCGGGAAGCTGAATGAAGGCGAGCAGAAGCGCTGCAACCCAGAAGATGTTGTTGTGAGTGAAAAGAGCCAGAAGGCCGAGGACCGCAACAAGCTCGAACTGCATGCGCCCATGTTTGTGAGCAAGCCGTTCGGGGATCGAATGCAGGTGCAGATAGAACACCCCGACAAGGATCCCGCCGAAAATCAGCACGACCAGCATCACGGTAAAAAGCCAATCACCACCGTCCGCAGCCGGTATGAAAGGCGGCAGATGATGCGGAGCAAGCTCGTGCATATTTTCCGCCATCGGAATTCCCCCTTACGCCCCTCGCTCCGCCCGATATGGCGGAAGCAGTAGCGTAACCTTAAAAGGGATTTCCGGTCATGCGTATGAAAAAGTGTGACTTTGGAGGACTTTGACACAACCTATCCGGCCGCAACCCTTCAGCCACCAACCGGATAGATCTGTTCTTCTTGCCGCTCTGGCAGCCCCCGCAAACAGCGGTGTTAGCGGGGTGCCATGCGGATTGCGCCGTCGAGACGAATGGTTTCGCCGTTCAGCATGTCGTTTTCGCAGATGGATTTGACCAGCTTCGCATATTCGGTCGCCTTGCCGAGGCGCGAAGGGAACGGAACTTGTTGGCCAAGCGAATCCTGGACCTCCTGTGACAGACCCAACAGCATGGGCGTCTCGAAGATGCCCGGTGCGATCGTCATGACACGAATGCCGGACTTGGAAAGGTCACGGGCGACAGGCAACGTCATTCCTGCAACCCCTGCCTTGGAGGCTGCATAGGCCACCTGACCGATCTGGCCATCGAAGGCAGCAACCGAAGCCGTGGAAACAATCACACCACGTCCACCGTCGGCCGTGACAGGCTCCAGTGCGGCCATGCCCGTTGCTGCAATCGACAGGCACCGGAAAGACCCGATCAGGTTGACGGAAATCACCTTCTCGAACATGTCCATCGGGTGAGGTTCGCCGCGAGACGTCGTCTTCGCCACCGGTGCAATACCCGCGCAATTGACCAGAATCCGCTCCTGGCCGTGAGCTGCGCGTGCCTTTTCGAAACCGGCTTCGACGCTTGCCTGGTCAGTCACATCGACATCGGCAAAGACACCGCCAATCTCTGCGGCGACCTCTTCCCCCTGACCGGCATTGCGATCGAACAGCGTCACCTTGACGCCTTCGGCCGCAAGCATGCGCGCGGTGGCGGCTCCGAGCCCGGATGCACCGCCTGTCACGATGGCTGAAAGTGTTGAGTCCAGTTTCACAGAAACCTCCAAACGGATGCAATTCATTGAAATCAATGAATTTAATCTACTCAATTGACGATTAGGTCAATTTTGAAGGCAAATTGGCCCAGATTGACAGTTCGGTCAAGTGTTTCAGTATTGACCAAAAAGGCAGTTCGGCGGCCCTCCAACGGCCTATCTGGCCAGAACCACCAGGTCCACAGGACGCTTGATACCTTGGACCGCCGCATCCGACCTTGCTTCGATCAAGGGCAGATCATGGCCCTGTGCAACGGCCAGATCAAATGTCGCCTTGTCTGTCAGCGCCTTGGTTCCCTGGCTCTTGTTGGCGTCTTCCAGCTTGGCAGCGCAGTTGACAGCGTCACCAATGACCGTGAATTCCAGGCGCTCCCTGGAACCGATCACACCGACCGTGACCGGCCCGGCGGCAGCCGCTGTTCCAATGCGCAATTGTCCCGGCCAGCCGGCGTCCCGAAAACGCTGCTGTTCCCGCTCCACGGTTTCCACCAGACGTTTGGCCGCTCGTAGCGCATCGGCGGCGTAGGTCGTTGAGGGATAGACAGCGCCGAAGGTTGCCAGGATGCCGTCACCCAGAAACTTGTCTACCCGTCCTCCTTCCTCAACGATCACGTCAACCGCCAGGTTCTGGTACTCGGCCAGGACCGCCAGCACAGTTTCCGGAGGCAAAGTGGCGGAGGTGGAAGTAAAGGAACGGATGTCGGCATAAAGAATGGCGGCATCGCGCAAGCTTCCTTCGCCGGCCTGCAACTCCGTGTCTGCTCCGGTGATAGAGGCCGCAACTTCCGGCGAGAAGAAGCGGCTCAGGTCCATTGCAGCCGCGTGGTCTTTCGAAGCCTCGAACAGCATCGACCGTCCCCTGTAGAGGGCAACGGACAGAATGACCGTCACGGCCAGGATAACCATGGTCTTGTCCAGTTCGGCACCAATCAGGATGGTGTTGCCCGTCAGGTAGTCGACATAGTTACGGGTCACGCGCATGTGGTCCATGTCTGCGAACACCGCATAAAACACCAGTCCGAGCCAGCCAGTGACCGCCACAAGGCCTGTGGTCAATACGAAGCGAGGATCGAACCGCAAAGCCCTGAGCCCGATGAAGAGGAAGACATACATCAAGGTTGGGGTCTTCAAATAGAACGTCGGATGCTGGCCGTATTGAATGTGAAACGAAAAGATCAACCCGACCAGGAGGGCCATGTCGACACCGATCGACACAAATAGATACCAGCGCGGCAATTCAAACCTGTACGACAGCACAAGCCGAAGGACGGTGAACAGAAAGTAGGCTGCAAGGGCAATAGGCACGAAGTTGAAACCAGCCGATCCCTCAGCCCTTGGTGCAATGGCGTAAAGCAGTGAGAAAAACAGCACGAGCCCAAGCTGGACCCAGCCTATCAGGCGCTCGGAGGACGCTTCTCGGGCACGGATTTCGGCCCTGACCCGTTCCGGAATGCCGGTATCCGGAGGTCCGCCTTGCAGGATGTAACGCAGTGTCTGAGATATGGTGGTCATCTCGCCGCCGATAAGACGTTGCTCGTGCGCGGATTTTCCACCGGCACCGCGAATTGCGCAAGCGACCCCGCGGTAAAGTGAGTGGACGTGAGCAGGCCCTTACCGGTTGCCTTGCAAACGCAATTGCTCAACACTGCGCACAAGTTCGGCTTGACGTCGCGACCCGGTCTTGGAGAGCGCAGCCTTGATCTGGTTGCGCACGGTATAAATGCTGATCTCGCGGTCCTGGGCTATTTCCGCCGGTGTCCGGCCGTCTGCGAGCTTCAGGACCGTTGCCGCTTCTGCCGGGCTGAGACCAAGCTTCTTCTGCATTTCAGCCAGGAACCTATCGCTGCCGGCTTCGGGCCTGACCGCCAGAAGTACTGCAGAGACCGCCTTGTTCATGAAAACACCGAAGGGCGTCTTGTCCAGATCCCCCAGTTGCAAACCTATTGAGCGACAGGTCCAGTTCCTGCCTCTGCCATCCCTTGCCTGCCAGTTTCGAAACACATCGAAACCACCCATGGATTGAAGCTGCACGAAACCAGCGAACCTGCCTTGATCCTCTTCGGACCGGAAATGCAGACGCCTGTCGAAACCACAACCGACAAGAGAGCCTGAGGCCAGGAGCTTTTGCGCCTCCGCGCAGGCATAGTGGATCCGCATCGCGGTATCGATCACAAAAATCGCCGTTCCAGATCCCATGAGATGCTGTTCGGCAGCCCATTTCTCGAAGGTCAGTCCGGAGATGGTCCGATTGATTTCCAGTGACTGGCGGATGACCGGGGCGAGTTGCGCGCACAGGCGAAGCCAGTCGTCTTCGTATTTGTCGCGATCCTTCGAGCGCATGTTGCCACCGAGCAGGAACATGCGATCGCCATCCAGCGCCAGCATCGACCCACCGCCACCGGTAATATCTTCAAGCGGCAACAAAAGGTCGGCGTAGAACTGGGTCTTTTTCAGCGTTTCAGGTCGGCACAGCTGATGGGTTGATACGACGTCTCCCACCTTGCAGGTGGCAAAGTTGGCAGCAAACGGGTTCTTGTCCGCGTAGTGCTCGTCATAAAGTTCCAGAATGTACGGGTCGTATCCTGACGAAAAGGTGAGCGGTGTGGCTTTGGTCAGGTCGTCGTAGCCGATCAGCTGCGTGCATACGCGCGTACCAAGGCTGCAGCTCAGCGTGTCGAGAAAAACCTGCCACCGCCCAGGATCCAGCGCCGCCGATACAGCGAGGTTCGACAGCCTAATCAATTCTTCTGCTGCGACAGCCAACCCTTCCCCCCGGGAGTTCTTGCGGCATCACGCCAGTAAACGAAGTCGGGCAGACCAGATTGACGCTTCAGCTTCCGCTAAGCCCGCTCCGCCTTGACGCTCCACCTCAATACATATGCAAAAAACGGAGGCAGCGCGTTAACATTGATCAAGTTCCGACCATTTCGTCATTGCGCCAGTCTTGCAGAGGCCGGCACACTTCCAATTACTGGCCAACTATCCGCCCTTCCCCAGCTGCGGAAAATACATATTTATAGTCCAAATGGACCATGCAAGTAATTCCTACACCCTGTAAACAACTATTGATCGTATCCGGCAGGCACGTGTGACGGCGTTTCAAGTCACAAGTGTTTGTTTTCCGGCGGCAATCTCGGGATTCCCGCATTCCAGCAACCGGCGATCGATCTATTTTTAAGCCTTATTGATTTTTTGGGCGGCTATTTGAGCCGCCCTTTTTTTATTATTGAAACGAGGCTTGTCTGGCAGGGCGGTGCTTATGGCTTGAGGGTCATGCCTTCGCTGGCGACCAGTGTTCCGGGATAAGCGTTTTGAGCGGCGAGACCGATTTCATCAAGCTCGTCGTCGGACCTGCGCGGATCATGATGGAAGAGAACGGGGGTCTTTACGTTGCCGGCCTTTGCCAGCTCGACAGCCTTCTGCCAGGTGGAGTGTCCCCAACCCTTGTAGGTGTCGTATTCGTCGTCAGTGAACATGGCGTCATAGATCATGACGTCGGAATTGCGCACGAAATCAGGTAGAGCTGCATCAATTTCCGGATCGCCATGTTCGTGATCCGTGATGATGCAAATCGATTTGCCCTTAAATTCGAAGCGGTAACCACACGCTCCACCGGGGTGGTTAAGCCGCGTGGTGCGGATGACGAGATCATCGGTACGCGGGATCAGGTCTCCGGCATTGAAGGACTTGAACTCAACCGCCTTCAACGTCTTGGCCGCCACTGGAAAGATCGGCGGCGACATGATCCGGCTAACGATGTCAACGAGGCTGGTTTCGTCCTGAAAGTGTCCGGCCCAGGCAGTGACGGAGAAGCTCGGATCATAGGCAGGTTTAAAAAAGGGAAGACCGCAGATGTGGTCGAGATGGGTATGGGTGAAGAGCAAATCGAAGGTTCGTGTCTTGCACCTGCAGATTTCCATGCCCAGATTTCGGGCGCCGGAACCGCAATCGACCAGAACCAGTGCGTCGCCGGCCCGGATCTCGAAACACGACGTTTCGCCGCCATAGCGGAGTGTGCTCGACCCCGGCGTCGGGGTGGACCCTCTGACGCCCCAGCAACGAAGCGAAAATTCCTCAGCCACGTGTTACTCCCTAACCGCTGGCAGCCCCTCGACGTGCGTCGGCAAGATCCCGGGTCGTCCGTTCAAGCCGCAGCGCCAGTGTCCGCATCACCTCCAGCGAGATATCCGGAAATTCTTTCAATAGTTTCAAGAAATCGTCTTTCGAAACAGTGAGAACATCCATGTCATTCGCTGCGACCAGTGTCGCGGTTCTTGGTACGTCGCACAGAATAGCGATTTCGCCAACAATTGAATTTTCCGAAACCTGCGCTACCTTTTTTTCTCCCTCAGGCGTGTCGACCAGAACATCCGCATCGCCGGACAGGATGATGAAGGCGCAATCACCTTCTTCTCCCTGGGAGCAAAGACGTTCGCCGGAGGGGTACTCGGTCCGATCACTGATGAAGGCCAGAAGCCTCAGCTTGGTCTCGTCGATCCCGCGGAACAATGGCACCTTGCGGAGTGCCTCGACTTCGGTTTCAAGTGTCATCTTCTTCTCCCGCGCCCGTTGTTTTTTCGTTCCGACCGAACCGAATCGCCCGGCCGGTCTCCGCAGACCGGTTGCCCACCTATTGTCACACCCACCGTCTTACCCTTTTTCTGAAAGCCGTCCTTGATCCAGAATGAAGCGCTGATCGAATTCAGCTGCTATTTCGGCATTGGACGTGCCGAACAGGAATGTTTTGCCGGACAGGATTTGCCTCAAGCCTTCGCGAAGCGTCTTGTCCTCGTCCGTCATACCGGTGGCGATATCGTCCAATATGGTGATTTTTGCGTTTTTCAGAAGACCGCGGACCAGTGCGATCTTGCGGCGCTGGCCGGCAGACAGGCGCGAACCGGACACTCCGACGTGATATCCGAAGCCCGCATAGATGATCGGGCGCCGTAAACCGGTTTCCTCGACAATGGTGCGGATAACATCGTCGATACGCCGCCGGGCATCCCGGCGGTCGACGCGTGCACGCCCGAACAGGAGGTTGTCCTCGATGGTAAGCGGCGGCAGATAGACATCCGGATCAAAGGCAACGAAGTTGTCGCTGTTCTTGACGACCTCTTCCAGGAACGTCTGGCGGGCGCTGATGATATCGCGCTTCAATTCGTCGGTCATGACACCCAGACGATGCCGGGCGGGGACCAGCTTGAAGGCCAGCCCGGTCAGACGTGACCGATCGGCGTCTGTCAGGCCCGGGCGTGGCTGATCGGACTTGGCGATACGGACAATGCGCTCGAAATCCGGAATCTCATCCAGCGTGATGAAGGAGTAAGCGCCGAGCAGACCGCTGTCGCCGGAAACATTGGAGAACAGTTCCAGCATGGTTTCGGCAATCTTGAGGCCGATTTGCTGAAGCTTCTGATCGAAGCCCGTTTCCGCCAGGAAGGCCTTGACCTCATCGAGGTCCGGCACCTGGTCCATGGTGATTTCCGGATCGGCCGGCACGGCAAAGAACAGGTTGTCCGCCAGGCTGGCACTCGCATTGAAGCGATCGCGATGCCACAGCTCGACCAGGCCACCGAGTTCGGGTTCGTGGGCAATGCGCTCGGCGAGTGCCTTGCGCACGTTCAGGATCTTGTCGGCAAAGCCATCGTCCATGGTCGGATCGAACCGCGACTGCAGACCGAGCCGATAGATGTCCTTGTCGATCTTGACGGTCTCGAGCAGTTCAAGCGCCCTAGTGTCGAGTTCTTTCTCGTTACCGACACCCGCGGCAGCGAAATCGTCCCAATCGGCGGCAAGGTCATACGTTGGGTTGCGTGTTTCCTTGGCTTCGGCAAGCCGCCGCTTGTAGTTCTTCAGGCTTTCCCCCTCCCGCTGGGGCGGAACGAGCGGACGGTGGCGCAGACCGTAATAGAGGTTGTCCCGGATCGTACCCGTCCAGACATGCACTGCCCCGCCGACATAAGCGATTTGCCGGCCGAGAGTGGCGTCCGTCAACTTGTCGAGATCGTGGCTGCCGATGCAGACCTTGCCGGAGACGGCCGCAACGAGCCCGGCGGCAAGCTGCAGGACCTCCGACCTTCCGGATCCGTCCGGACCAACAATCGCGCAAGCACTGCCGGACGGAACGGTCAGCGAAACGTCGACAACCTCCTGTCCGGCCGCGCCGCCGGAGAAATTGACATTCTCGAGCTTGACGTCGCCGGAAAGGTCGACCGTATCGTCCGAGGTCAGGCGCTCCTTGTCATAGATATCCGACGGGTCGAAGTTTTCGACAACAGTCTGATACTTGACGCTGACGTCCGCAGTCATCTGGTAGAAGGAAAGCAGCTCTTTCCAGGGGCCAGCCAGATCCTTGTAGGCCGCGATGACCGCCAGCAGGGCACCGATGCTCAGATTGCCCTGAATGACCAGATACCCGCCGATCAGGTAGAAGAAGAACGGCGTCAGCTGGTTCATGAAGTTGTTCAGGAACTTGATCAGGAATTTCCGGTTGAAGATGTCATACCGGATCTTGAAGTTCTCGTAGAGGCGGTCGGAGATATCCGCCGAATGCCAGGCCGCCGCGTCGTTGGCATGGATTTCGGCAACGCCCGTGATGCTCTCGCCAACCTTGTCGGCAATGACGCGGATGTTGCGCACCCGCTGCCGGGACAACAGCACCACCTTGCGCTGCAAAAGCGGGATCACATAGCCCTGGATGGGATAGGAACTGATGGCAGCAAGCCCCAGTAGCGGGTCCTGCATGAAGATGAAGCCGATCTGAACGATCAGCATGCCGCCCTGGTAGGCCGGCAGCGCAAAGGCTTCACCAATGTAACCGCCGACATCCTCCACTTCCGACGTGATCATCGGAATGATTTCGCCTGAACTGACCTTTCTGAAATGCGGCAAGCGGAAGCGAAGCACCCGCTGGAACAGCTCGAACCGCAGGCGCCGGAGCATGCGTTCGCCGAGACGTCCCTTGTAGACGTTGAGATAGAATTTCAGCCCGTTCGAAACCACGACCAGAAACAGGAAGGCAAAACACAGAAGAAGAAGATATGGAACTTGATCGAAATCGACGCCAAGGATCGTCCGCGGAAAATTATCTCCCTGGACGGCATCATTGACAATCAGTTTTGGCAGTTCGAGAAGGACATAGACCACCGGGTATGTGAGTACGGTGACCATGAGAATGAAGATTTGCTGTCTGGCGCTGTATTTCCAAATAAAACCGAAAAGGCTCTTTTCCATAAGCTCATCCAAACAGACAAGGATCAAATATGTGCAAGCAGATCATATTTGGTATATTAGCGATCCGAGTTAGTTGCGCCAGCCGGGATTAACATTTGCCACAACCGCTTTAAAAGGGTCCGCAGACCGTTCCTTGTCGAAAGTCCCCTGTCAAGAAATATCCGCACGTGACAAGGGCCAATCAATTGAGACATAAGCCTTTCGGGGCAGTTTTACAAATTTAGGGGCAGTATGAGTTCCAAGACGCCGAAGATCCTCATTTACAGCCACGATTCCTTCGGGTTGGGCCATCTCAGACGCTGCCGGGCCATTGCGCAATCCCTGGTCGGGGACTTCGATACGCTGTCTGTCCTGATCCTGTCCGGCTCCCCGATCATCGGCAGTTTCGAGTTTCGCTCCCGTGTCGATTTCGTTCGCATTCCCGGCGTGATCAAGCTGCGCAACGGCGAGTACACGCCGTTGTCGCTGCATATCAACATCGACCAGACGTTGGCGATCAGGTCATCAATCATCGAACACACCGCAAAGGTGTTCGATCCGGACATTTTCATCGTCGACAAGGAACCGCTTGGCCTGCGTGGGGAAGTGCTGCGGACGCTGGAAGCCCTGAAGGATACCGACACCCAGCTCGTACTCGGCCTGCGCGATGTCATGGACGACCCGAAGGTGCTGAAGGAAGAGTGGGACCGCAAGAACGTCTATCCGGCCCTGCGCGACCTTTACGACGAGATCTGGATCTACGGACCGGAAGATATCTGTGATCCGCTGGAAGGCATCGACCTGCCGCAATCGGTGCGCGACAAGCTGCGCTATACCGGTTACCTGCGCCGCGAGCTACCGAAATCGGCGCTTGAAAATCCCGCACCCGCGCCGTTTGACGAAGAACCCTATATCCTGGTGACGCCAGGCGGCGGTGGCGATGGCGTTGAAATGGTCGACTGGGTGATGCGCGCCTACGAAGCCCGGCAACGTCCGCTTTTCCCGGCCCTGATCGTGCTTGGCCCCTTCATGCCGGCGGCCGCCGCAACCCAGTTCAGCGAGCGTGCCGAACACCTGCGCGACGTCGAGATCATCCGCTTCACACCGCAGATCGAACCCTATCTTGCCAATGCCACTGCCATTGTCGGCATGGGGGGTTACAATACGTTCTGCGAGATCCTGTCCTTCGACAAGCCAACCCTGATGGTACCGCGTGTCATTCCGCGCCGGGAACAGGCTATCCGGGCTGAGCGAGCCGAACAAAGCGGCCTCTTGAAGGTGTTGCCGATCGACCAGTATCCGGATCCCGACCTGATGGCTACGGCCTTGTCCGAACTTCCGGGCATGGCTTCGCCTTCGGCAGCCGGCGTCGACAACCTGCTTGGCGGTCTGGATATCATCTCCAACCGCGTTGGAGAAATCTTCGACGAACAGCAGGCAGCCAGCCGGAAGCTGGTCAACTTCTGACCATCGCCACCCGCAAATCGCATTCTTTCAAGGGCTGACCGATGTCCCGTATCGCCGTTGTGGTCAAAGGCTATCCTCGCCTGTCCGAAACCTTTATCGCCCAGGAAATGCTTGGTCTGGAGCGGCGAGGTATCGAGATCCTGATCGTCGCCCTGCGCAAGCCGTACGACCCGTACATTCACGATCTGCACCGGCAGATTTCAGCAGAAGTCATGTATCTGCCGGAATACGTGAAAGACGACCCGGCCCGGGTTGCCCGCGCCAAACGCTGGGCGGAGAAACAGCCGACCTTCGAGGCTGCCAAGGCTCTGTTCGATGCCGATTTCGCGCATCAACCCAACGCCGACCGGCGACGCCGGTGGGCCCAGGGTTGCGTCTTCGCCCATGAACTGCCGGAAGACGTGACCTGGATCTACACCCACTATCTGCACACCCCCTGCTCCACCTCGCGTTATGCGGCGCATCTATCCGGCCGCAAATGGTCTTTCTCCGCACACGCCAAGGACATCTGGACCAGCCCCGACTGGGATCTGAAAACCAAGATCAACGATGCGGCCTGGGGCGTGACCTGTACCGCGGTCAATGCCGAACACCTGAAAGGCCTTGCCGAGGATCCGGACAAGATCGAGCTGCTTTATCACGGCCTCGACTTTTCCGGCTTTCCGGAGCCCAAGACCAAAGCCACGACGCGTGATGGCAGCGGTGAGCCCGTGCGCCTGGTTTCCGTTGGCCGGGCCGTGGAAAAGAAAGGCTATGACGACCTTCTGGATGCTCTTGCAAAACTGCCTGCGGCTCTCAACTGGCACTTCACCCATATCGGCGGCGGAGACCTTTCCGAGCACCTGAAGGCACAGGCGGATGCGCTTGCACTGTCGGACAGAATCACCTGGCGGGGGGCGCAGCCGCGCGAGGAGGTGATCGCCACCTGCCGCGAAGCGGATCTCTTCGTCCTGCCATCGAAGCTCGCGAAATCCGGTGACCGCGACGGCCTGCCCAATGTCCTGATGGAAGCCCAGTCCATGGGCATCTGCTGCCTGTCCACCAAGGTTTCGGCGATACCCGAACTGATCCTCGACGGTGAAACCGGTGTGCTTGTTACCCCTGGCGCACCAAAGGAACTGGCCGAGGCCATGCAGCGCCTTATTACCGCCCCCGAGACCCGTCACGGTCTCGGCCTTGCCGCGGCCACGAGGGTCAGAACAACGTTCTCGACAGACCCCGGCCTCGACCGCCTTGCAGACAAGTTCCGCAAAGTCCTTTAGGCAGAACCCCAGGAAAACCATGAAAATTGCCTTCACTGCCCCGATGAAGCCCCTGGATCATCCGGTCCCGTCCGGTGACCGGACCATGGGACGGTTGATCGTGAAGGCTCTGGAAAGTCTGGGGCACGAAGTGACGATTGCCAGCCGTTTCAGGTCCTGGCGCAAGGATGGCAGCGACGGCATTCAGTCAGAGGTACGGAATGAGGCGCTGGCAGAGGCAGACCGGATAAGCGCCGACTGGCAACAATCAGGCTATCGGCCGGATCTGTTCCTGACCTATCATCTCTATCACAAGGCGCCGGACTGGATCGGCCCGGCGCTTGCCGACCGGTTCGACCTTCCCTATGCGATCGTTGAAGCCAGCCGTGCGCCGAAACGGCAGCAGGGCGACTGGGCCTTCGGGTTTGCCGCCGCGGATGAAGCCTTGAAGCGCGCCGATGCCGTTGCCGCCATCCACAACGCTGATGCCGAATGCCTTGCGGCGGTCGTGCCGCATCGTTGCCTGTCGGTCCTGCTGCCGTTTCTGGATGCCGATCCCTTTCTCGCCGCATCGACCAATGCCAAGCCGCTTGCGGCAAGTCCTTTGAAACTGCTCTCCGTGGGCATGATGCGCGAAGGTGACAAGCAGCGCTCTTACGAAGTGCTTGCCGCGGCACTGGGCGAACTTCGGGACCTGCCCTGGCATCTGACGCTCATCGGCGACGGCCCGATGCGCGAGCAGGTCCTTGGCCTGTTTCCACCCGAACGGATCACCTGGCTCGGCGCCCTTGCCGGTGAAGACCTGCCAGCTCAATACGCGCGGCACGACCTCTTCGTCTGGCCCGCAATCCGGGAAGCATTTGGTCTCGTGTTTCTGGAAGCGCAGGCAGCAGGCGTCGGCGTGATTGCCGGTGACACATTCGGAGTTCCCGACATTGTCCGTGATGGCGAAACGGGTTTGCTGTCCCCCGAGGGCGATATATCCGCACTTGCCGCCAACCTCAGCCGTGCCATGCGGGAACCGGCGCTTGTGGACAGGCTTGGCCTGGCAGCCCGCCACCACATCCTTCATTTCCATACGCTTTCGGCAGGCGCTGCCCGGCTGGAAACACTTGCCGAAAAGGCCATGCGGAACCACTTGAGCCGCCGGGAGACGAAAGACGCATGAGCTTCAAGGCCCTCATACATGTTCAGCATCTGCTCGGGACAGGCCATGTCGTGCGGGCCGCTGCCATCGGCAAGGCACTGGCCGCCGAAGGCGTTGAGGTGACACTTGCCAGCGGCAACACCATACCGCCGACACTCGACACCGGATCACTGAATATCGTCGAACTGCCAGCCTGCAGAAGTCCGGACGCGACCTTCAAGCGTCTTGTGACTTTGGACAATGAAGATATTGACGATGCTTGGAAAATCGCTCGCGTTAAAGCATCGATTCAAGTTCTTGAGGCCGACGACTTCGACCTGCTCCTGACCGAGACCTACCCCTTCGGTCGTCGCCAGCTTGACTTCGAACTGGCCCCTCTTCTGGAAACCGCAAAGGCGAGCAGCAAGGTCCCGCTGATTGCCACTTCCATTCGCGACATTCTGGTGCGCAAGAAGCAGCTCTGGAAAGAACGCTGGATGGCCGACCAGGCGCTGAAATTCTACGACCGGATCCTGATCCATTCCGATCCGGACTTCATCCGCCTTGCAGACAGTTTCCCCTTTGCCGAGGAAGTCGACCACCTGGTTCGCTACACCGGTTATGTCGGCGGCGATCCACGGCCTGCTGTGGAAGGACCGGACGGCGAGGACGAGGTGATCATTTCCTGCGGTGGCGGCGCCGTTGCCGAAAGCCTGCTGTCGGCGGCATTGGAAGCCAGACCGCTGTCGCGCCGTGCGGAAGACACGCCGTGGCGGGTGCTGATCGGTCACGACATTTCCGACGACGCCTTTGCCATTTACCGGCAAAGCGCGGTGGATGGCGTCATTGTCGAGCGCGCCCGGCGCGACTTTCCGGACCTTTTGAAACGGGCACGCCTTTCCGTCAGCCAGGCAGGCTACAACACCGTGCTCGACATTCTTCAGGCCGGTGTTCCGGCTGTCTTCGTGCCCTTTGCCCAGATCAACGAGACCGAACAGACACAGCGCGCGGAAGCGCTTGCCGGCCATGGACGGGCAATCGTTACGCCGGAAGCAGGCCTCACACCAGAGCGGCTTGCCGCTGCTATTGACGATGCGCTGGCTCTTCCGCGCAGCAAGCACACCGTCCGCCTGGGTGGTGCGGAGGAAAGCGCCCGTGTCCTCCTTCAAGACCTGAAAGACCGGATGTCATGACCACTGACCCGCAGCGCTTCCGGCAGGAGCTTACCGATCATCTCGACTGGTTTGCCGAACGCGGCCGCAAGGTCCGCTTCTGGTGGCGCGACGACGACGCCATCGAACCGACACCAGCCCTTGAACGCATGTTGTCTCTTGCCAACAATCATGACGTCGATGTGGCGTTCGCGGTCATCCCGAAGATGGCGACGAAAGCCCTTGCAGATCGGTTCGCCGATGAACGACATGCGCTGGTTCTGCAACACGGCTGGCAGCACAAGAATTTCCAGCGGAAGGACCTCGGCGAAAAAGCAGCCGAGCTTGGTTCCCGGCGGGATCCGGACGACCTGATGGCCGAGCTCAAGGCAGGTCATGACCGCCTGTGGGAACTCTTTGGCGACAAGTTCGTGAAGGCCATGGTGCCGCCCTGGAACCGGATCGATCCTGAAATCTCCCGCCGCCTGCCCGGTATCGGCCTGTCGGGTCTTTCTACCTTCACCTGGCACAACTTTCCGCGTGCGCATCAGCTCCAGTCGCACATCGACATCCTGAAATGGAAAAAGCAGGTGCGCTTCATCGGCTGGGAAAGCGCGCGGCTGCGCTTCGACCTGCAGCTCACCCGCCGGCGCAACACCGGCTCCGAGCCGGTTGGCCTCCTGACCCACCATCTGGTGCATGACGACGGCTGCTTCGAGTTTCTGGAGATCTTTCTGGAAATCGCCGCTCATCATGAAGGCGCTGAATGGCCGGAGGTGAAAAGCCTCTTTGGCGAGAACGGTTCCTAGCCGTTCGGATGAGAGCATCTGTCTGAGGTGAGAGGCGTCAGACGAGCACAAATTGTGCGTCTCCCCGGCCAAGCACCGCGCAGATTCGGAACTTACTCCCTACGGTCGCCCGGGGTGACCTTTTAGAGGTGATCTACTCCTGCGAGATGGTCTTCCTTACCAGAATGGATCAGGAGCTTGCAGCTTGGGCAGGTCTGCCGCATAGCTGCGCCAGATCCAAATCCGTTGAGTCGACGCAAAGGCCCAAGGCATGAAAGACACGCTCTACGTACTCGCCCCTGGATTTGAAGACCCCGCCTATCCCGGCAAGACATTCTACTGCTGGCATTGCGCGCTCATGGAAGGCGTGCTCGCCTCGTTTCCGGAGCTTGCGGACCGGCTTGACGTTCGCCGCATTGCCTGGCCGAAACCACGCAGGGACGTGGCCGAACTTCTGGGGGAAGACAATCAGTCCCTGCCTGTGCTGGTGCTCTCCGAAGGCGGCTTCATCAATGACAAGGACGCGATCCTTACCGCCCTCACCGAGCGCCACGGCTTTCCCCATCCTCATCCGTGACAGACAAACATCAGACCTGTTTACAGTCTTCGCTATTCCGCTGCTTCCAGTCGTTCCGGCTTCAGAGCAGCAACAAATTGTTTGCGCAGGAGGGCGAGCTTCGGGTCGATATAGGTCTTGCAGAACGGGCGTTCCGGCCCCTTGGCATAGTAGTTCCGGAACTGTTCGTCCGAGGCCTTGAACTCGGCAAGCGTCATTACACGCGTCACAAGCGGTTCGTCAAAGCGCTGCTGCAAGGCGCGCATCAGCCTTCCGACCTTCACACCTGTCCCGGCGTCATAGACGTAAACGGCACTGCGATACTTGCCGCGCATCTTGTGGTGGGAGGTGCTGGAGTGGGTGCGCAGATGGATCTCGAGCAGGACTTCCAGCGGCAGTGCGACCGGATCGAAGGTCACCACCACCGCTTCTGACCAGGCATTTTCTGGCGGATCGGAGCGGATGAAGCCCTGTTCCACCTTCGAAATGCCCGCAATTGCCTGAAAGACGGCCTCCGTGCACCAATGGCACCCGCCGCCCAGCCCGATTTTCACCCCGGCCTCCAATGTCATGATCGATGCTCCCAGTGTGACGTCAGGCATTTCGTTTGCAAAACGGCTTGGGGGAGATTCCCCCAGACGAGATCTTATGCCGACAATTGACAGGCTGCGCACAACATAAGATTGTGAGGCGTGATCAATCGCGCGACCCTTCATCTAACCGTGGTGCATATCGTCGTTCCCGCAGGGGACGCGAGGGGATCACTGTTGGCTGAAGACATCTAGCCGGATCGCATCGCAACCCTGCTTCGAAGAGCAGGGTTTGTCAGATGCCTGCTCTCTCGATCCAACGAATGAGAGCAAAATGAGCATTTCAGACATCCCCGCGGAATTTGCACCGGTCTCCAGGGCAGGTAACTGGCCCGAAGGCCTGATTATACGCGCCGAAAGACCGGACGACGTGGACGGTTTGACCGTCCTGCAAGGTCTGCCGAAGTTCCGGGCGGGTACCTTGCGCCTGCCCTACCCACGGCGCAAGGACATCGAGGCCCGTGTGAACCAGTCCTCACCGGATAAGGTGTCCCTTGTCGGCATTTTGGGCGGGACTCTGGTCGCCGCCGCCGGTTTTGCCCGTTCCGCCGGACGGCGCGGACATGCGGCCAGTCTGGGCATGGGCGTGCACGACGATTACACCGGACGCGGGATCGGCCGGGCGATGCTGACAGAGCTGATCGAGATTGCGGACAACTGGATGAACATCCGCCGTCTGGAATTGACCGTCTTCACCGACAATGAAGCCGCCGTCAGGCTCTATCAGACACTTGGCTTCGAAATAGAAGGCACCCACAAGGACTTTGCCTTCCGCTCCGGGTCGTTTGTCGACGCCTATGCGATGGCGCGGCTCAGGAGGTGAGTGAAAGGCGCCAGCTTCTGATCTCTTTCCTTGTCGTCCCGGTTTGCCGCGCAAGCGGCGAGACCGGGACCCAGTATCCGTGAGACCCGGCCGAAAACCACGGCGGGGTCAGCAGATTACTGGATCCCGGCCTTCGCTGGGATGACAAGTTCCTCGTGCCCGACGTTGCAGAAAATCAAGGGTTTTGAAGCCATCCGGACAACAGCCACGGCAATGCGAAGCACACGTGCTCCAACCCCTTCTGCCTCAGGCCGCTTCCCTTTTCTCTGCCGCCTTCGGATTGGCTGCAAAGTCGATGGCGGCTTTGAGGACATCCGGATCGCCGATCTGGTTGGCGAGGATGAGGATCAGCCTGGCATTCATGCAGTTTGCTTCCTCGTCACTCATATGGCGCTGACTGGAGACCAGATACTCATAAAAGCCGTCCGGATCGGGAAGGTTTCGTGTCAGGTTCAGCTTCAGATTTAGGGCCATGGTTCATGCGCCTCCCATCGCGGTTTTCAAGGCGGCTTCCACCTTGTTGTCGTTGAAATAGCGCCAGCGAGCGGCAATATGCTGGTCCGGGCGGATCAGGTAGACCGTGCCGGGAGCCGCGTCGTAACGGGCTGCAAGTGTTCCGTCCTTGTCCTGCAGGTCCTTGCCCACACGCAGGACACGGGCCTTGACATTGCCGGCTGACACATCTGTTGCGGCTTCATCACCAAAGACAAGCAAGGTGAACCCGTCGCCGATCTGGTTGAGGAACCAGGCCGCCTCGCCGTTCACTTTTACAGGCGCGTCGGCGCAACAGGTGCCCGGGGACATCTTGCCTGCGAAACTGGATTCGTCGGCCGTATTGAGCGCGCTTTCAACATAAGGTGTCGGCGCCGACAGACGTCCGGAGTTGACCAGTGGTTTGGCAAAGTCGGTCACCTCCGAAAGATCCAGAACCGCGTCCCGGAACCTGCGCGAGGCCTCGTTTTTCGGTGTGATGAAATCGGTGGAACGGGTCGAGTTCAACAGGTTGTCATCCGCCGCGAAGGCTCGCTCCGTGTGGTAGCTGTCGATGAGGCTTTCCGGGGCGTCTCCGTCCAGCACCAGTTTCAGCTTCCAGCCCAGATTGTCGATGTCCTGCACGCCGGTGTTGGCGCCGCGTGCGCCGAAGGGTGAAACCTGATGGGCAGCATCGCCCGCGAACAGTACCCGGCCATAACGGAAGTTATCGATCCGCCGGCAGGCAAACTGATAGACGGAGGCCCATTCCAGCTCGAACTCCTTGTCCTCTCCCAGCATCGCCTTGACGCGCGGAATGATGTTTTCCGGCTTTTTCTCCTCTTCCGGATCGGCCTCCCAGCCAAGCTGAAAATCCAGCCGCCAGACATCGTCGCACTGCTTGTGCAGAAGAGCAGACTGCCCCCGGTGGAACGGCGGGTCGAACCAGAACCAGCGCTCGGTCGGAAAATCGGCCTTCATGATGATGTCGGCGATCAGGAACCGATCCTGGAAGAACTGGCCGGAAAAGCCTGCCCCGACCATCTTGCGTGTGTCGGAGTTGGCGCCATCGCAGGCAACCACCCAGTCTGCTTCCATCTTGAAGACGCCGTCAGGCGTTTCGACGGTCAGCACGACATGATCGTCACCCTGCTGCAGGTTCAGGAGCTTGTGCTTCCAGCGCAAGTCGATGAGGTTCGATTTCTGAGCCTCGTCGACCATGTATTCCTCCAGATAATATTGCTGGAGGTTGATGAAGGCCGGGATCTTGTGGCCGTCTTCCGGCAGAAGGTCGAATGTGTAGGCAAGGTCGTCGCGGAAGAAGACCTTGCCGATCTTCCATTCGATACCCTTGTCGATCATGCGTGTGGCGCAGCCGAGCCTGTCCCAGATCTCCAGCGGGCGTTTGGCGTAACAGACCGCGCGCGAACCGATGGAAACGGTGTTGTTGTCGTCCAGAACAACGGTGGGGATGCCCCGCTGGGCGAAATCAAGCGCAGCCGTCAGTCCGATCGGCCCAGCCCCGATCACCACCACCTTGTGGCGCTTGACCGTACCTGTCTGCTGCTCCTCCGACTGACGATAACTGTATTGCGGATATTGATAGGTCTGAAACATCGGGCTCTCCTCCCAGATCCGCCAAGGCGGCATCAATCGAACGGCATTTGCCGCACTGGCGGCATGTGTCTTGCTCACACATCGGCCAGCTCTTTGGCGTGCAGCCATTCAGCGTGTTTCGGGGCCCTTTTGGTCTTCGACCATTCTTCCAGCATCTCCCACTTGACCTCGTCCAGGCGAGCCAGAAGCTGGTCTTCTTCGGGATCCGGGCAAGCCAGCTCGACACGGTGACCGTTGGGATCGAAGAAATAGATGGAGTGGAAGATTGAGTGGTCGGTCACACCCAGAACCTCGACACCGTTCTTTTCCAGGTGGTCCTTGAACGCAATCAGCTCGTCCCGATCCTTCACCTTGAAGGCGATATGCTGTACCCAGCGCGGCGTATTCGGGTCAAACCCCATCTCGGGTTTGGTCGGCAGTTCGAAGAACGCCAGGACGTTGCCGTTTCCGGCATCCAGGAAGACGTGCATGTAGGGATCGGGATCGTGGGTGGAGGGCACATGATCTTCGGCGATCGCCAGAACAAAATCCATGTTCAGCATCTTGCCGTACCATTCCACGGTTTCCTTGGCGTCCTTGCAACGATAGGCGACGTGATGCATCTGCTCGATTTTCATGGGACCGCTCCTCCAAATTAGTTACATATGTAACCATATAGCTCCACAGCCTATCCGCCTTGATCTAAGTCAAATTGGTTACATTCGCAACTAATTTAACGACCAATCCACGCAACACCGTCACCCCGGACAAATGCGACCAGGTCGAACACCGATCCGGGATGACAAACCCTCCTCAAAATCAGGCGACCAACCTCGTGTTGGAATTGACAGGCCATGACCTGCGTTCTCATATGAGGTACCTGCCAGCGAGGAGCTTTCCATGTCCGCTCACGAACACGATCATTCCCATGATCACGACCATTCCGAATTGAGCGAGATAGAGCTGCGTGTACGCGCTTTGGAAACGCTGCTGACGGAAAAGGGATATATCGATCCCCCTGCCCTGGACGAATTGATCGAGACTTACGAAACCAAGATCGGCCCCAAGAACGGCGCCCGCGTTGTTGCGCGGGCGTGGGCGGATGCAGACTACCGGGACCGGCTCCTGAAAGACGCGACCTCAGCGATTGCCGAGTTCGGCTTCACTGGCCGTCAGGGTGAACACATGGTGGCGGTCGAGAATACCGACCAGACCCACAACATGGTCGTTTGTACACTGTGCTCCTGTTATCCCTGGACAGTGCTGGGCTTGCCGCCTGTCTGGTACAAGTCTGCTCCCTATCGGTCCCGCGCCGTGCGCGACCCGCGAGGTGTTCTGGATGAATTTGGCGTAAAGCTGCCGGATGATACCGAAGTCCGCGTCTGGGATTCGACGGCTGAAATCCGCTATCTGGTGATCCCCAAACGCCCTGCGGGAACAGACGGATGGAGCGAGGAACGTCTGGCGGATCTCGTCACCCGCAACAGCATGATCGGTACCGGGCTGGCGCTCGATCCTTCCGAACTGGAGGATGCGGCATGAACGGCGCCCAGGATCTTGGCGGACAGATGGGCTTTGGCCCCATCGAACTGGAAGAAAACGAACCCAACTTCCATGCCAAATGGGAAGAACGCGCGTTTGCGGTAACGCTGGCCATGGGCGCAACCGGCTCCTGGACGCTTGATGCCTCACGCTTTGCCCGCGAATCCTTGCCGCAAGTTACCTACCTGACCTCCAGCTATTACGAGATCTGGACCAGAGGGCTTGAAAAACTTGTGCTGGCCAATGGCCTCGTTACGGAAGAGGAACTGAAACAAGGCCGGAAACTTGAAGCCGCGAAGCCGGTCAAGCGCGTGCTCTCGGCAGACGCTGTTGCCGGAGTTCTGTCCAAAGGCGCACCGGTCGACCGAGAAGAACATCAGCCCGCCCGTTTCCGCGTCGGTGACAAGGTCCATACGCGGCGCATGAACCCCGAACACCACACGCGCCTTCCCCGCTATGCCCGCGATGCTGTTGGCACGATCGAGGTCATTCACGGCGTTCATGTGTTCCCGGATACCAACGCGCACGGCGAGGGCGAACAGCCGACCTGGCTTTATGGTGTCCTCTTCAAGGGTACCGACATCTGGGGTCCTGACAGCGATCCCAAGCTTTCCCTGCGTATCGATCTCTGGGAGCCTTATCTTGACCTTGCCCGATAAGTTTCTCGAAACGCCGCGCCTGCCGCTGGATGAAGACGGCGGGCCGGTGTTCGGTGCTCCCTGGGAAGCCAGGGTTTTCGCCATGACGGTGAAAGCCCATGAAGCCGGAGTGTTTACCTGGGGCGAATGGGCTGAGGCTCTGGGCGCCGAGCTTGCCAAGGATGGCGACGGAAGCGGCGAGACCGAAGGCTATTACGACCGTTGGCTGGCGGCCTTCGAAGGTCTGCTCACAGCCAAGAACATTGCCGCAGCCGGACAACTTGCAGACCTGCGCAAGGCCTGGGACGACGCGGCCAGGGCCACGCCGCACGGCGCACCAATCGTTCTTCAGAGGTCCTGAGGGAGACCATGCGCCTGTTGCTTCCACCTCCGGTCGTCGTCGGGATCGGACTGCTTCTGCTGTATGCCGGCGCCAGGCTGTTCCCGGCGCTGAACCTCACCTTTTCAGGTCAGACTTCGATCGCCGCGGTGTTGCTCATTGCCGGACTGGCAATTGGCGGACACGCGCTTTTTCGCTTTGTCATGGCGGGAACGACCTTCAACCCCGTAACACCGGATAAAGCCAGAACTCTGGTGACCCGAGGTTTCTACAGGGTGTCGCGCAACCCGATGTATGTCGCCGACGTTCTGCTGCTATTGGCATTCGGCACCTACCTCGGTACGGCGACGGTTTTCGCCGTCGTTCCGGCTTTTGTCTGGTACCTGACCGAATTCCAGATCAGGCCTGAAGAAGAGCATCTGAAGCGCCTGTTCGGTCAGGAGTATCTCGACTATTGCGCGCGCGTTCGCCGCTGGATCTGACGGCTGGCAACGTCACTCAATTCCCGAGGTAGAGACTGCTCTTTTCCTTGAAGGCGTCGGCCGCAAAGCGAAGAAAGGTTCGGACCCTGGCGACGTTCTTCAGGTCCGGATGGGTCAGGATCCAGATATCGAAGTAACGGCTCGGTTCGACGCCCGGCAGGCGGATCAAGTCGGGATCAGGATCCCCCAGAAAGCAGGGCAAACGGCCGATGCCCATGCCGGCCCGAACGGCCGCATGCATCGTGATCATGTCGTCGGTGACCGTTGCCACCTCGCCATTGGGGTACCGATCGCGCATTTCCTTCGGCACCTTGTTTCCCCACCATTTGAAGGCGATGAAAGGCACCGCCTGCGATGTGACCGTTTCGAGCGCCGCGTCCCGGTATCGGCGGGCAAAGTCTCTCGACACGTAGAAACAGCGGTTCTGGCCTGTGGCAAGACGGCCAAACAGGCTTTCATCGGGCTTGTCGGTGACACGCACCGCGATATCGGCCTCGCGCCGGTGCAGGCTCAGAATTTCGTTGGCCGCATTCATGGTGACGTCGATGCCCGGGTGCCGCTCCTTGAAGCGCGCGACAATCTCGGCCAGTTGCACCTGGAAAATAAGCTGTGCCGCTGTAACCCGTAATGGGCCTTCGAGTTCGGTATCCTTGGCGGCAATGCGCATGTCCAGCGCAAGCACTTCCAATTCCATCCGGCGGGCGGCTTCAACCGCCTCTTCGCCGGCGGTGGTCGGCGTGAACCCTTCCGGAAGACGGTCGAACAGACGTGCGCCGATTTCCTCTTCCAGCGCCGACAGCCGCCGCGACACCGTAGAATGCGTCACACCAAGGCTGCGGGCGGCCTTGGTCAGGCTGCCGGCATTGGCAATGGCGAGCACGAATTTCAGATCATCCCAGCTATACATGGCACGTGCATTTTTGCACAGTTCGGTTACGAATTTGAAGAATTTTTCGCAAACCGCCTCTGCGATACGATTCTGGCATCTCAAGCAAAGGAGACCAAGAGATGTCCATTCAAGCGATTGCCATGATCACGGTGACGGATCGCGAAGCGCTCGGCGCCTATCGTGAAAAAGCTGCAGACGCTCTCGCCCGCCATGGCGGCAGCGTCATTGCAGCGGATCCCGAACCTCTGGTCCTGGAAGCGGCTATCGATGCGCCGAACATGGTTGCCCTGCTGTCCTTCCCCACGCCCGACGCCGCCAAGGCCTGGCATCGCGACCCGGACCTTGCCGATGTACACGCCCTTCGGAACAAGGGCGGCAAGTCGACGATTGTCGTGCTTCCGGGTTGATCACCTGTCACTGGGCAAATCGTCCTCTCGAGGAGGATCACCAAGTGCACTCCAAGAACAGGGGAGCCGCTGCCTGAGCACGCCTCCCCCTCTGGAAACAACACACCCCTGCCTCCTCAGGCTGAGGAGGCAGGGGTGTGTTCGCCATATTCAATGCTGTTTTTCGGGCTCTCCGGCGCTTACCGAACCGGCTTCACCAGGCGCATGCGCCAGGTGACGCCTTTCTTGTCGGAGACGAGACGATAGTCATCGAGCACTTCCCACTTGCTGGTATCGTCGGTTGCTTCCCAGAGCTTGTTGATCAGCTTGTTTGCACCTGACTCCGGCTTTTTCGGTGAATACATCGACAGGGCGATAACACCGTTTTCCTTCAGGAACGGGACGTAGCGGGCAACGACGGCAGCCGGGTCATCCGCGAAGTGAAGAACCTCGTTGAAGACAATGGCGGAGAACGTTTCACCTTCCTGCGCTTCGAAAGTGTGCATGTCGCCTGCCCGCAGGCTGGCGATGGCCGGGTCGACATTGGCGATCTGCAGGGAAGCCGGGGAAAGATCCATGCCGACATAGCGCTTGACGCCCATGGGCTGCAAACGCTCGTAGAGCAGGCCTTCGCCGCAGCCGATATCGAGAACGTCATCCATGGAGCCGGTCAGGCTCAGCCACATGCCGATAATGCCGTATCGGCCGCTTTCAGGCAGCGAGCGCAGGAAGGCCCAGCGACCGGCTTCATATTCCTCGTCCCAGCCAGCGGCGGTGGTGGCATTCTTCGACATTGTGACTTCCTAACAGCAAGACGGGCCAGAACGGCCCGCCGGTTCTTCAGATTTCAGATGCATCACTTATAGGGATCTGCCGCGTCGCGCAAACCATCGCCAAGGAAATTGAACGCCAGGACGACAATGATGATCGGCAGCACCGGAGCCATCAGCCAGGGATAGACGGTCACCACCGAAATATTCTGCGCTTCGTTCAAGAGAACACCCCAGGAAACCGCCGGCCGACGCAGACCGAGGTTAAGATAGGACAGCGCAGTCTCACCCAGGATCATGGACGGGATCGACAGCGTCGCCGACGCGATGATGTGGCTGGTGAAACCCGGCAGCAGATGCCGCGTGATGACGCGCTTCGGCTTGGCCCCCATCAGGACAGCTGCCTTGGCGTATTCCTCTTCACGCAGGGACAGCAGCTTCGACCTGACGGCACGGGCAAGCCCGGGCCAATCCAGCAGACCAAGGATGATCGTCAGTCCGAAATAGATCCAGACGGGGCTCCAGGTGACAGGCAGCGCCGCGGAGAGTGCCATCCAAAGAGGCAGTTCGGGAAGTGAGCGCAGGATCTCGATCGCCCGCTGGATCAGACTGTCGATCCAGCCGCCGAAATAGCCGGCTATCCCACCGAAGAAGAGCCCGAGAACGATTGAGATCACGACGCCGATCAGACCGACAGTGAGCGACAGCCGGGCCCCGTAGACCAGGCCCGAGAACTGATCGCGGCCAAGTCGGTCCGTCCCGAACAGGAACATCGTGCCGCCTTCCGCCGGACACACAAGGTGGAAGGAAGCGTCCCAGAGCCCCCAGAACTTGTATTTTGCGCCGCTGCAGAAGAAGCGGAGCGGCTGGACATTGTTCGGATCGTCCTTGAACACCCATTGCAGGGTTTCCATGTCGATTTCCGAGGTCATGCCGTAGACGAACGGACCGACAAGCTTGCCTTCGTGAAACAAGTGGATCGGTTGCGGCGGAGCATAAAGATGCATGCTGTCGCGGCTGTTGGCGCCATAGGGTGCAATTACTTCGGCAAAGGGAACGCAAAGATAGAACAGGATCAGGACCACGCCTGACCAGACCGCTATTTTGTGGCGCTTGAATTTCCACCACATGATCTTCCATTGGGAAGCCTGGTAGAAGCGCTCCTGCTCGGCGGTCATCTCCTCGGTGACAGCCGGGTTGAACGGCGTCGGATCGACGTAATGCTCGACTTCGCGCGTGGGCGTGTTCTTCACGTCCATGGTCATGACGAGGCCCTCCCGCCAAGACGAATGCGCGGATCGAGAACTGCCAGCAGCAGATCGGAGATCAGCATGCCGATCAGCGTCAACATGGCAACGAACAGCAGAATGAACCCTGACAGGAACTGATCCTGCGATTGTAACGCGGACACAAGAACCGGACCGACTGTCGGAAGGCTCATCACCACCGAAACGATCACCGAGCCAGAAACAAGCGACGGGATCAGGTTGCCAATGTCGGCGATGAACGGGTTGATGGCCATGCGCAGGGGATATTTGACCAGCAGGTGGTTTTCCTTCAGCCCCTTCGCCCGGCCCGTGGTGACATATTGCTTGTGAAGCTCGTCAAGCAGGTTGGCGCGCAGGCGCCGGATCATGGCCGCCGTGCCGGAGGTCCCGATCACGATGGTGGGCACGATCAGATGCGCCAGCACCGACATTGCCTTGTCGAAGCTCCAGGGCTGATCGATGTACTGAGGATCCATCAGGCCACCGACGGACAGGCCGAACCAGCGATTGAAGAAATAGAGGAGAATGAGCGCAAGCAGAAAGTTGGGGGTGGCAAGACCGATATAGCCCAGGAAAGTGAACCCGTAATCCCCCCAGGAATACTGGCGCGTTGCAGAGAAAATACCGATGGGGAACGACACCACGTAGACGAACAGGATCGTCGCGAAGTTCAGGACCACGGTCAAGGGAAGTGTCGGTCCTATGACCTGCTCCACCGGCTTGTCGAATTCGAACGACCAGCCCCAGTTGCCCTGGATCAACCCGTCGAAACCGTGAGGTCCCGGCCAGAGGCCAACCCAGATGAGGTAGCGCTCCATGAAGGGACGATCGAGAGAGAATTCCTTTCTCAGGAACTCGAGCTTGGCAACCGAGGAACTTTCACCGGAGGACTTCAGGGCAGCAATCTGGTTGGAAATGTAATCACCGGACGGCAACTCGATGATGAAGAAAGTCAGCAGACTGATCACCAGCAAGGTGGGACCCATCATCAAAATACGTCGGACAATGTAATAGAGCACCTAAACTCCCCTCAGCCCCGGCACTTTGCGCAAATCAGGCTCTGATTTCTGCACTTAAAGTCAAATTCGGTTTCGATAGTATGACGTTTTTCAACCAAGAGTCAGTCCCCGGAAAAACGACTGGCGGAACGGGCCGGATCAAGTCAGCCCGTCGCCTTTAAAGCGTTCGGTTCGGATAATCTTCCGAACCGAACGATATCCCTGACAGTTTCCCCGTCCGGTTGGTGTCAGAACCAGCCGGACCGGAAAACAAGCGGAACTGCTGCTTACTTGGCCATGTAGAATTCATCCATGCGGTGAATTCCGAAATGGGCGCCAGGATCCCAGCCGTAGATACCTTCAAGCGGTACGTTTTCAACGTTCTTGATCACAACCGGCTGACGAACGCCGGAAACCAGACCGATATGAATGGTTTCGTCAGCATGGATCTGGAGCATTTCTTCCCAGATCTCGGTGCGCTCTTCCGGCGTTCTGGAGCTCAACCATGCGGTATAGAGTTCCATCAGACGCTCGGCCGGGGCCCAGTCGGGTTTTTCACCGCCCTCACCCTGGGTTTCGAAATAGTCACCCCACTTGTGCCACGAAAGCGCGTCGCCACGCACAGGGGCAAAGTCTTCCGGCGGCATTTCGGACGTCGGAATGCCGTTCTCGAAGCCGGACCATACAGACATCAGCAGGTCACCGGTGATGGCGCGCTCGCGCATGTTGTCACGCTGGCTCGGCTTGGCAAACAGAGCGACGCCGATCTCTTTCCACATTTCCTTGACCAGCTCCAGGGCATCATCCTGGACCTGTTCCTCGCCAGCTGTCTCCACGATGATTTCCAGCGGACGGCCATCGGACATCAGACGAATGCCGTTTCCGTTGCGCTTGGTGAGGCCGATTTCGTCCAGAAGCGCGTTCGCCTGTTCCGGATCGTATTCCGCCCACTTGGTGGTGAACTCGGCTTTGTAAAGCGGGCTGGACGCCAGCACCGTGTCGTTGCCCGGTGTTCCCAGTCCGAAGAACAGGACCCGGTTGAGCAGGTTGCGGTCGATCCCGAGCGACAGGGCATGACGGAACTTCGTGTTGCGCATCAGTTCACGCCAAACCGGATCCTTGACCGTCAGGTTCGGCAGGATCGAGATCTCCGCACCCTTGGTGTTGGACCAGAGCGCGGTGACATAGTCATTGTCCTTTTCGCCCTTCTTCAGGACGGTAATGTCGGCGAAGTTGAGGTTACGTGCCTGCAGGTTGCTTTCACCAGCCTGTGCCTTGGCCGGGATCAGCTTGCCGTCGGCAACCGTCATGATGATTTCGTCGACATATGGAAGCTGCTGACCGGTGCTGTCGACCCGGTGATAGTATGGATTGCGTTCCAGAACGAAGCGCAGGTCGCTGTCATCGCGGTTGCGCACCCAAGGCTGCAACGACGGCATGTCGACGTTCTGCGCGTTGTACATGTCGTCTTTTTTGTTATGGAGCGGTGCCCAGTCCCGCGCCTTCACCTTTGCAGCTTCCTTGGCGATCACATCAGGATCGCCGTATTTCTCGTGGAACTGCTTCAGATAGTGGGCTGGGCGATAGATGAACGGCGGACGGGACTTTGCCAGTTCCGGCAGGAACAGCGGGTTCGGCGAATCCCAGGTAAAGCGGACGGTGGTTTCGTCCAGGACCTCGAACTTGGGGCCTTTGCCGTTGGCCAGCAGGTACGGCGGCAGACCTGACGGGGTCAGGCTTTCGTTGCTGACAATGTCCTCGAAAAAGTAGCGGAAATCCTCGGCACCGAAGGGATGGCCATCAGACCACTTGTGGCCGGCACGCGTGTGAAGCGTGAAAATGCGGCCATCTTCAACATCGACGTTCGCCAGGATATCGGGAACCAGTTCCAGTTGCTCGTTGTAGCCAACGAGGCGGGCATAGCCCCAAACGTTGATCAGTCGGACATCCTTTGCCCGGCCGATCAGGGTGTCGATCTTGCCTCCCGGCTTGCCGACGGTTCGACCCTTGGCTTCAAGATCAACGATCAGAGGGTCGGAAGGAACCCGTTCCGCCACGGGTGGCAGAGACGGATCAAGGCCCGGTGTTTCCTTCAACTCCAGCGCGGCCAGTGGCCCCGCTATCAGAGCTACGGTCAGGAAAAGACCGGCCCTTACGGAATTCAAAAACTTCATGCTGCAGTCCCCTCAAGCGCCCCGGCATTCTTCAGGCCAGGTGCGCAGACAAAGTGATCCGGTTCCATTTCCACCAGCGACGGCGCCTGGCCGTCGGTCAATCGGAAAGGTTCCGGCCAAGATTGCGGCTCCGATGCTCTGTTGGCATCTAGGGCGGCAAAATCCAGTGGTGCCGACAGGTCCGGCTCAGGCACGGCCGAAAGCAATGCTTTCGTGTACGGGTGCAGCGGATTGCCGACGACAGTTCGTGTTTCGCCCATCTCGACCAGTCGTCCACGGCACATGACCGCGATCCGGTCGGCAACATAGTCGACCACGGCCAGGTTATGGCTGACAAAGAGATAGGTCAGGTTCAGGTCGCGCTTGAGATCCTGCAGAAGGTTCAGGATCTGCGCCTGTACCGAGACGTCGAGCGCCGAGGTCGGTTCGTCGCACAACAGGAATTCCGGGTTCAGCGCGAGAGCTCGTGCGATCCCGATGCGCTGGCGTTGACCGCCGGAGAACGAATGCGGATAGCGGCGCAGGAAACGCGGGTCGAGCCCCACCAGGTTCATCAGATTGCGCGCGCGCTCGGCCCGCTCCTGAGGGGTGCCGATGCCGTGCACCTCAAGGGGTTCCATCAGCGTGTCGTTGATGGTCATGCGCGGGTTGAGCGAGGAGAACGGATCCTGGAAAATAAGCTGTACGCGGCGGCGATAGTCCATCAGTTCCGCGCCCTTGAGCTTGGAGATGTCTTCCAGCCCCTTGCCGCGATTGTAGAGGACGTTGCCGCCCTCGATACCGATTGCCCTCAGGATGGCCTTTGCTGCGGTGGTCTTGCCGGAACCCGATTCCCCTACGAGACCGAGACACTCGCCACGGCGGATCGTCAGGTTGATGCTGTCGAGCGCGGTCATGGTCTTGACCTTGCCACCTAGGAAAGACCCCTTGCGCAGGGTGAACCGTTTGGTGACATCGCGCATTTCGACCAGTGGCTCGCCCGGCTTGACGTCGCAATGCGGGCGATTGGCCGTCAGTTCCTCAGAGCGGACCTTGATGGGCCGGATCGGCACTAGCCGCTCGTCCCGGTCCATGTGGAAGCTCGGGACCGCGTTGAGCAGAGCCTTCAGATAGTCGTGCTTCGGATTGGAGAAGAGCTGCTGGGCAGTGCCCTTTTCCATGATGCGGCCATGATAGATCACCGCGATTTCGTCGGCCATGTTGGCAACCACGCCAAAGTCGTGGGTGATCATCAGGACGGACATGCGCAGTTCGGCCTGAACTTCGCGAATGAGTTTCAGGATTTCCGCTTGAATTGTGACGTCGAGCGCGGTGGTAGGCTCGTCCGCGATCAACAGCGCGGGGCGGCAGATCATGGCCATCGCGATCATCGCGCGCTGGCGGAGCCCGCCTGACAGTTCGAACGGATAGGTGTCGAGAGCGCGCTCGGGATCAGGGAACTGGACCAGGCTCAGCATGGTCTTGGTCAGTTCACGTGCCTCGGCACTGGAAACATTGCGGTGAAGAAGTGCGGCTTCGCCGATCTGGTCGCCGATGGTATGCAGCGGCGACAGTGACGTCATCGGCTCCTGGAAAATGATCGCAACCCGGTTACCGCGCAGGTGCCGCATCTGCGGTCCCTTGCGCTCAAGCGCTGCAATATCGACAGGCGGCTCCGCGCCGGTCGGATCCGCCAGGATCACTTTCCCGGATGTAATGGATGCAGCCTGGGGCAGAAGACCCATGATCGTCTGCGATATGACCGTCTTGCCCGACCCGGATTCGCCCACCAGCGCGACAGTCCGGTTCTCGGGTACGACAAATGACACATTGTCGACCGCCCGGACCTGACCTTCCGCCGTATTAAAATCAACCGTCAGTCCCTCAATCGAGAGAACATTCACCGCGCATTTCCTCCCAGGCAAGGATTGTCTGACAGAGGCTTACTAAGCCCTCATTGCATTTGAAAGACAACCAAATTCGCCAGTGGATAGCAATGCAGGATTCATGAAAACAAACTGTGATGTTCGTCACAGTTTGCAAGAGCAGACCCGTTCCGCCACTCGATTAACGGGTGCAACCGAACGTTAAACTGCAATTGTCGAACGAGCCTGAAATCATTTTTTCTGCGTTCATCTGAACACGAAACAGACTAGCTGGAAGCCTGGCCGGCGGTCCAACGGTCCGGAAGGAATCACTCCGCGGCAGACACCGGCCGCACCACGGGCCTGTGTACAGGCTTTGACTGCGGAAAGGGATCGAGCCAATAGACTTCCATCTGCCCGCTTCGGCCGCGCAGGTGATGCGCGCCGACCGGCCGCTGGTGCCGCTCACCAGGCAGATGCGCAACAGTGTCCGCACTCGCCAGGATGACAACTTCCGGGTTTTCGGGAACTTCCTTGCCAAGCGTCTGCAGGCGTTCGGCCGCGTTCACGGTGTCGCCGACAACGGTATAGTTCCAGCGATCAAGCGCGCCGACGTTGCCGACAACCGCCGGGCCGGTGTGAATACCGATCCGAAGCGCCATCGGCGGACGCCCCTGGGTAACCGCGTTCAGATTCGACTGATGCAGCGCAGCTGCAATCCGGCGTGCGGTTCTGACAGCAGCCTCCGCATGGTCCGGGCGGGCATCGGGCGCGCCCCAGAAGGCCAGCATGCCATCCCCCAGGAACTTGTCGACCGTGCCGCCCTCGCCTTCGACAGCCTCGACCAGGATAGCGAAATGGTCATTCAGCAGGCTGGCGGTCTCTTCCGCACTCAGGTGCTCCGACAAGGCCGTGAACCCGACTATATCGGTAAAGAGGATCGTGAGTTCGGCACCACGCGCCTGCGCTGCATTCCCGCCTCCCAGACGCATCAGCTTGATGAACAGCGAGCGCGGCACATAGGTGTTCATGGCCTTGAGGCCTTCAACCATGGAATTGAAGGCGAGCGCCACCTGATCGATCTCCGCAACGCGGCTGCGCGGCAGGGGCTCTACTTCGTTGAGCGACAGGCTGCCGATGCGCTTGGACTGAACCGCAAGGTACCGCAACGGGCGAGCGACACGCCGCCCCATCCAGAATGCGATCAGCACCGACACCACCAGTGCGCCGAAGCCGACAAACATGGAGCCTGCAAGACGCCGCAACTCGCGGGAGACCGTCGCGCTGAGGTAATACTGCCCGACAGTCCAGGGCCGGTCGCTGAAACCATCCAGCTGGGCCTTCATGACGATATATTCTTCGTTGTTTGCATCAACGGTTGAAACGTCGATGCCGAGTTCCGCGGCTTTCTTGAATTCGTCCAGCTTTTCTTCATTTACCATGGCAGCCAGAACGGGGTCGCCGATCGTCTGCCAGGAACCCGGCAACTTGTCCTGAATGTTGCCACCGGTCTGGAGCCAGGGAGCGTCCGAATGCAGGATCACCTGATCACCGTCCGCGATGATGAAAACGGTATTGTCGCCACCCTCGTCCTGAGCAGAAACGATGTGGGCAAGTTCTTCCATGGACGTCGCAGCCGTCAGCATGCCGGCAACCTTGCCGTCCCGCACCAACGGCACCGAAACATTCGCGAAAAGACCGACCTCGTGTTTGACGAGCGGGCCCCAGGTCGGCGGACTGTCGGCGCTCAATTGCGGCATTTCCTGCATGTTCATGCCGGGTGGCGGTGCGTCGGTTTCAATCCGCCACAGTTTGCCGGTCGGTGCCCGATAGATCCCCAGCTTGCTTCTGTCGGTCGAAGTCACCACCAGTGTGGTGATGTCGTGATTGGATTTCAGCGCGATCGAGAGATCCTGCAGCGTCCTTTCCGTATCGTCGAAGCCGAGCGTGCCGTCGTCGAAATAGGGCTTCAGGCCGATGATCGCGTTTTCGACAGACACGAAATGCGTCCGCAACTGCGTCTCGAGCGCCTGGGTGCTCAGGATCGTCTTGTCATTCAGCAGGGAAAACGTGTTGCGAAAGTTGGCCGAGACAGACAAGCCCAGCACAAGACCGATCGCAATCGCAACGAACGCACCGAACCCCAGCCCGACGATAGTCGTCAGGGGCAGCATTATGCGCCGGCCGGTGCGTTTCGATTTTTTCATTGGGCGGTGACCCTTGTTGCGAACAGGCAGCTTACCTGCATGACGGTTTCCGTCAAATTAAGGCAAGCTTTCGACTTTCCACCGCAAAGGACTGCCACCGCGATGTCTTTTGCCTTTAGCCGGTCAATCGACGCAGGGCCAGTTCCTGCAGCAAGATTATGGTTTTTGCGTCCATGATTTCACCGGAGCGGATCATCTCGAGCGCCTCGTCGAGGGGAACGTGCATCACCTCGATATCCTCCCCCTCGGTTTCCTTGCCGCCACCTTCGGCGACCTTGTCCTTCAGATGGTATGTCCCGCGGAAGAATGCCACATATTCGGTTACGGATCCCGGACTGCTGAATGCATCGAAGAGATGTTCCAGGTCCGAAACCTCAAATCCTGTTTCCTCGATCAGCTCCGCGCGCATGCGATCCTCCGGATGCGCACCTTCCAGAAGACCGGCGGGTGCTTCGATCAACATCGGGTCTCGGCCGGCAGCCCAGACTGGCAGCCGGAACTGGCGCGTCAGCAGCACGCAATTGCGTTCCGGATCGTAGAGCAGGCAGGTTGCTCCATGTCCCTTTTCGTAGACTTCACGCACCTGCGCCTGCCAGTCGCCGTCCCGGCGCCTGTACTCGATCCGGTGGCGGGTCAGCGTTCCCCAGGAATTGGACAGAACTTCGCTATCGGAGACCTTGAGGTAATCCGGGGTACTCATGGCAGTGCTTTCTTCGTTCAGGAGTTCGGGTCAGACGTGATGCCCAGTTCCTTCAGGATTTCTTCCGTGTGCTCGCCAAGTGCCGGTGCGGCGCGGTCCAGCACGAGTGTCCCGTTCCGAAACCTGATGGGCGTGCGGACGGAGGCAACGGAGCCGCCTTCGACACCGGTCGCCGGCAGGTCGACCTTCATATCCCGGTGCAACACCTGTTTGTCGTTGAAGACATCTTCCACGGAATTGATCGGTCCAGCCGGAACACCCTCGCCTTCAAGCGCGGCCAGGAGATCGTCGCGGGCTCTCGTCGACGTTTCCGCCGTCAGGATCGGTACAAGGTCTGAACGTGCGGCAACTCGCGCTGCGTTGGTGGCGTAGCGGGGATTGTCGGCAAGTTCCGGCAGGCCAAGAACAGCACAAAGGCGCCTGAACTGGCCATCATTGCCGACCGCGATGATCAGATGCCCGTCGCTGGCCGGAAAGACCTGGTAGGGAACGATGTTGGGATGCGCATTGCCCAGACGTTTCGGCGCCTTGCCCGAAACAAAGTAATTGAGCGCCTGGTTGGCCAGCACACCGACCTGTGCATCGAGCAATGCCATGTCGACCCATTCGCCTTCACCGGTTTCATCGCGGCGGCGCAAGGCGGCAAGAACGCCGACGACACCGTAAAGCCCGGTAAAGATATCCGCGAACGCCACCCCGATTTTCTGCGGGTCGCCTTCCGGGTCCCCGGTCAGATCCATGATGCCGCCCATGCCCTGGATCATGAAATCATAGCCGGCCCGATGAGCGTAGGGACCGTCCTGACCGAACCCGGTGATCGAACAATAGATCAGCTTCGGATTGACCTTGGAAAGGCTGTCGTAGTCGAGGCCGTATTTAGCGAGCCCACCGACCTTGAAGTTCTCGACCAGAATGTCGGCATCCGCCACCAGGCGGCGAACGAGGTCCTGACCTTCCTGTGTGCGAAAGTCGACCGCAATGGAACGCTTGCCGCGGTTACAGGCATGAAAATAGGCGGCATCCCGGTCCGCGCCCGCCTCGTCCTTGACAAATGGCGGTCCCCAGCCCCGGGTATCATCGCCTTGCGGGCTTTCCACCTTGATGACGTCTGCCCCCAGGTCCGCCAGGGTCTGGCCCGTCCAGGGCCCGGCCAGAATGCGGGCCAGTTCGACAACCTTGATGCCTTTGAGCGGCGCGGTCATGTGTCTCTTCCTGAATAGTGCCGACGGTCAGGCTTCTGATGTCTTGCGATAGATATGATAGCGACCCCGGTGAATGCCATCCGGCTTTTTCAGGGTCTCGTAATTCGGCAGGTTGAGTTCGAGCGCGCACAGGATAATTCCGCCAACGGCCATGTGGGCATCTATTGAAGGAGCCAGCCAGGAAGCTGTCGCAAGGTCATTTGTAGGATCAGCCGAACCGATGTCGATATGGGCGAACGACGCCTTCGCCCCGATCCGCGGCCCGCAGAAAACAAGCGTGTCGCGAATGTTGCCGAGGATCATGTGATGCGCGTCCGGAGCGCAGCTCGGGTGGCAGTCCATGGCGAAATCGAATACGAAAATTTCCTTGTTCGGATAAATCTCGCGCAGGTGGTCATAGGTTCTGCCATTGCCCAACCCGAGTTCCAGGATAGGTCCGTCGACTTCGTTGACCTTGTCGACCAGAAATTCGAGCAATGTTTTCTGGGATGTCATTCGACGAATAAAACTGTCCAAACGGCTCATTAAAAAAATTCCCTGCAACTTACGACGCTCCTGACATAGACAATGCCCCGGCTGCCGTCAAAACCTCCCGTCCGTATTTAGGTGTTATCAAAGGCTGACGGAATACCAGCCCTTGCGGAAGGTCAAACAGGACTTTGCCGTAATCTGCGATCATGCTAACGCCTTAGGTCATCCTCACATTTTCATGAGGGTGCGGTTGCGGCCTCCAAAAAGGGCCTTTCGGCCAGGCACAGGAAGGCAATTGCGCCTAACATCAGCAGGAGAATTCGATGCGTTCAGAAACGGCGCCGGCCATACGGCTGGAAGACTATCAACCGCCACTTTATCGCATCGACAAGGTCGCCCTGAACGTTGAACTCGCCCCCGGCGCAACCCGCGTGACCGCGACTCTTGAGGTCAGCAGGCAACCGGGAACAGAGGCCGGCGCCCCGCTTGTGCTGGATGGTGACGAATTGTCACTTGCGGGCATCAAGCTGAACGGCGAAGCGCTTGCCGAGACTGCCTATGCAGCGACAGCCGATCGTCTCGAACTTGCCTCACCGCCTGCCGATCCGTTCGAGCTGACACTCGTGACCGAACTCGATCCGGACGCGAACACGAAGCTGATGGGGCTCTTCCGCTCTTCGGCAACCTATTGCACCCAATGCGAGGCCGAGGGCTTTCGCAGGATTACCTATTTTCTGGACCGACCGGATGTCCTTGCCGTTTACACGACACGTCTGGAGGCCTCGAAGAAAGACTGCCCCGTTCTCCTGGCCAACGGCAATCTGACGGAGACAGGAGATATCGACGGCACCGGCAGGCATTATGCCGTGTGGCACGACCCGCACCCCAAACCGGCCTATCTGTTCGCACTGGTTGCGGGCGATCTCGCCGAAGTTCCGGACACGTTCACCACCATGTCCGGCAAGGAGGTCGCACTCAACATCTACGTCGAGCATGGCAAGGAGAGCCTGTGTGACTGGGCCATGGATTCGCTGAAGAGGTCCATGCGCTGGGACGAGGAAGTGTTTGGCCGAGAATACGATCTGGATGTGTTCAACATTGTCGCCGTGTCGGACTTCAATATGGGCGCGATGGAAAACAAGGGCCTCAATATCTTCAACGACAAGTACGTTCTGGCCGACCCGGAAACGGCAACCGACCAGGATTATGCCAATATTGAAGCCGTGATCGCACACGAATACTTCCACAACTGGACCGGAAACCGCATCACCTGCCGGGACTGGTTCCAGCTGTGCCTGAAGGAAGGCCTGACGGTGTTCCGCGACCAGGAGTTTTCGTCCGACATGCGCTCGCGCGCGGTCAAGCGCATTGCCGATGTACGCTTGCTGAAGTCGCATCAGTTTCCGGAGGATGCAGGCCCGCTTGCACACCCCGTACGTCCGCGAACCTATCATGAAATCAATAACTTCTATACGGCGACTGTTTATGAAAAAGGCGCCGAGGTTGTTCGCATGCTTCAGACGCTTCTGGGCGAACAGAAGTTCCGGGCCGGACTGGACCTCTATTTCGACCGCCATGACGGCGAAGCAACCACAATCGAGGCATTCCTGTCCTGCTTCGAGGAAGCATCGTCCACCGATCTTGAACAGTTTTCGCTCTGGTACGAGCAGGCAGGAACGCCAGTCGTGTCGGTGGAAACGGAATATGATCCCGACCGCAAGTCCTTCACCGTTTCATTGTCCCAGGAAATCCCGCCCATTGCCGGCCAGAAGTCCAGCAAACCGGCAGTCATCCCGCTTCGTTTCGGGTTGATCGGCTCCAATGGCGAGGACATGGAAACAGGCTCCGTGGAGGGTGCCAACGTCGCCGGCGATGTGCTTGTGCTCGACAAGGCTCACCAGGACGTCGTCTTCCACAATGTCGCCGCCGCTCCCGTTCTGTCTCTTCTGCGCGGTTTCTCCGCACCCGTTCGTCTGAACCAGCCCCTGCATTCCGAGGAACTCCTGTTTCAGGCAGCACAGGATCGGGATCCGTTCAATCGATGGCAGGCGGTGCAGACGCTGGCGATGCAGGACCTTGTGAGGCTTGCCGGTCTGGTCCGTGACGGCTCGGAAGGCACGCCGTCCGAAGACGTCATCGGTGTGTTCGCGTCTGTTCTGGGTGAAACCCAGCTGGATGAAGCCTTGCGTGCGCAGGCACTCACGTTACCCAGCGAAGCGGACGTCGCACAGGAAATCGGCAAGGACGTCAACCCGGACGCCATTCATACGGCCCGTCAGATGCTGCGGCGCGCAGTTGCCGCCCGCATCGCATCTTCCCTTGTCCCGTTCATTACCGACCAGTCCGCAGGTGGGACCTTTTCGCCGGATGCGCAGGCAGCCGGAAAAAGAGCGCTCGCACACCGTTGCCTGCATTATTACGCAGTCTCCGGCGCAGCCGATGCGACTGACCTGGTCTGGTCGCGGTTTGCCTCTGCCGACAACATGACTGACCGCCTCGCGGCCCTCACCCTTCTGGTACACGACCATATGCCACGTGAAGAGGAAGCGCTTGCAGCTTACCGCGAGCGGCACACGGACAGCTCTCTGGCCATGGACAAGTGGTTCATGACCCAGGCCACCGCACCCGGCAACGAAACGCTGGACCGGGTCAAGGCATTGATGTCGGACCCATCCTACGATGCCGGCAACCCGAACCGTGTCCGCTCGCTGCTGCAATCCTTTGCCACCGGCAACCCGACACAATTTGCCCGGATGGATGGTGCCGGATTTGAACTGATCGCCGAATCAGTTCTGGAGATCGACAAGCGAAATCCACAAGTGGCATCGAGACTTCTGACGAGCTTCCGCTCGTGGCGCGCACTTGACCCACAAAGAAGTGCCCTTGCTGAATCTGCCCTCTTGAGGATTTCAGCATGCGAAAATCTGTCGAGAGACAGCCGTGACATCGTCGACAGAACCTTGCAGTAGTCTGCAATACTGAGAAAGGTTAACGAAAGAACGGAAAATCCTGATTTGCGTTAACCATTTTATTCTTTGACGGGTCTGGACAAAAACAGACGATTTGATTCAAATGGAAGTGATTCGGGGCACCCCCGACGCGGCGGTTTTTGAGGCACACTTCCTATGGCGAGAGCATTAGCTGGCGACGCATCTGCGCGGCGCGGCGAGAAGGAGTCTGAGTGGGAGACAGACGCAGGCACAAAACGCCTGCCTCTGCGCACCCTCCTCGGCGCTCTGGCCGAAAGCCTGGCCCGCTCCGATAGCCTGATGCGACGCCTCATTCCCGGCCTCGCCATCATCTTCATCGTCATACTCGCCCTGTTCCGCACCGGCGACCTTGTTAGCGATTACACCCGGACCCAGGAAAACGCCCAGGTTACGCTCAGCCTGATGGCAACTGTCGTCGCCAGCGGCCTGATGTTGTCGGAAAACGATCTGCCTGAAACGGGCTACCGGACGACGTTGAAACGCATCCTTGCCGACAGTCTGCCCACAGGGGCGACCAGCAAGGGCCGCATTTATCTCGTTGCGGACCAATCCGGCACCATCGTTGCCTCGGCACCGCTCCAGCCATCGCTTGAAAGCCGGCCGATCAGCGACCTGCTTGGCCCGTCACAGCCGCTCATGGTGTTTGGCGCCCGTGCCGGTGTGATGCCGGTTGCCACCAACCTTGGCACAGGCTGGGGCCAAGAACAGGTTCTTGCAACGGTTCATCACCTCGACGGCCGCCTCGGAATGGTGGCGGTGCTGCAGCCGGAAAACGAAATCTTCAGCCAGTGGCGGGATGACCTTTCGGCAAATGTGACGCTCTTCGTCGGAACTTCGCTGGTGCTGCTTGCGGTCATCTACGGCTTCTTCAGCCAGGCAACCCGCGCGGAAGCGGCTGACGACATGTATGCGGCAACCCGTGCCCGCATCGACACCGCCCTCACCCACGGCCGCTGCGGACTGTTCGACTGGGATCTGTCGCGCGGCAGAATGTTCTGGTCGTCTTCGCTGTACGAGCTGCTCGGACGCGAACCCAAGGACGATATTCTCAGCTTTGCCGATGTCGCAGACATCACCCATCCCGATGACATCGACCTTCTGGGCCTTGCCGAGCACCTGCTGGAAAGCGGTGAAACCCTGGTCGATGAGACCTTCCGCATGCGCCATGCCGACGGAAGCTGGATCTGGCTTCGCGCCCGTGGTGAAATCCAGTCGGAACCCGGCCGTGCCGAACCGCACCTGATCGGTATCTGCATCGACATTACCGAGCAGCACGAGCTTGCCGAACAGAGCCGTATGGCAGATCTTCGCCTGCGTGATGCGATCGAGACAATCTCGGAAGCTTTCGTTCTGTGGAATGCCCGAAACGAGCTTGTGATCTGCAATTCCAACTATCAGTCGCTGCACAGCCTGCCGAACGCCGTGATCAAGCCTGGCACACCCTACAAGGACGTGATGGCAGCTGCCTCCAACGCCGAAGTAGCACCGCAACCGGTCACTCTTCGCCAGCGTGGCGGCGCTCCTGATGGCTCCTACGAAGCGCAACTGGAAGACGGTCGCTGGCTGCAGATTTCCGAGCGGCGCACCAAGGACGGCGGTTTCGTGTCTGTCGGGACCGACATTACCCCGCTCAAGAAACACGAAGAAAAGCTGATCGACTCCGAAAAGCGGCTTAGGGCAACCGTTTCCGATCTCCAGAAGTCCCGCCAGACCCTTGAGGTTCAGGCTCGGCAGCTGGTGGAAATGGCAGAGAAGTACCAGGAAGAGAAAACCCGGGCGGAAGCCGCCAACAAGGCCAAGTCCGAATTCCTGGCCAATATTTCTCATGAACTGAGAACGCCGCTCAACGCCATCATCGGCTTCTCCGACATCATGACGCAGGAAATGTTCGGCCCCGTCGGCACCGACAGGTATTCCGACTACTGCAAGGATATCTATTCTTCCGGCACTTACCTGCTGAACGTGATCAACGACATTCTCGACATGTCCAAGATCGAAGCCGGTCGCATGAGTATCGAGACCGAAACGGTCAATGCATCGGAATCGGCCGAAGATGCCAGCCGGATCGTCACGGGAGCGGCAACCGAGAAGAACATCACCGTCACCACCGATGTCGTTGAAAACGTCTCGGTGCACGCAGACAAGCGGGCGCTCAAACAGATCCTGCTGAACCTGCTGGCCAATGCGGTGAAGTTCACGCCGGACAATGGCACCGTCACGCTCAGGGCGCGGCCACGCGGAGACAAGCTGCATTTCGAAGTGATCGACACAGGCATCGGAATTTCAGAGCGCGATATAGAACGCCTCGCCCAACCCTTCGTGCAGGTGGAAAACCAGTTCACCAAGACCCACCAGGGCTCGGGCCTCGGACTAGCCATCGCCCGCTCGCTGGTTGAACTTCATGGCGGAGCGCTGGTAATCAAGTCGGAAGTCAAGAAAGGCACCACTGTCAGCTTCACCTTGCCGCTTGCCGACAAGGAAGCCGCCTGAAGGGCTTTACCCTCCAGGCGAGCCAGGTTGTCCGTAGCCCTAAAGCACAGCAGATCAGTCGTTGTCGCTTGTTGTTGCCAGTTCGCTCAGGATGTCGAGCGAACGGGTCCACAGCAATGCGCCGCCTTCCTCCGGAATGAACCGGCGGCTTGCATTGGGCAGTCTGCTTGCGAGCGAAAGACCGAAGTCCGGTGAATGAACCGGGCTGCCATCCTTGCCGCCGTACCAGAGCGAGACCGGGCAGTTGATCATGCCAAGGTCGATACACCAGGGCCTGAGCGCTGCGAGCGTATCAAGGACGTATCCTTTCGGTCCCTGCCTGAAACCTTCCCGAAGGGCGTGCCTGTAGGCTGCGGCGAAAGGTTCGACGCCATATACCGACCTGTCTTCCGGTGAGCTCATCGACAGCACCAGGTCGTAGAAGCCATCCGGCTCGGCGAAGCCTTCAAGCATGGCAGAAAACCCAGCGGGATCTTCCTGTGCATGCCGGGTCATATCCCTCACCTGATCCGGCAAACCATCAGCGAATTCCGGACGGTAGAATTCATCCTGACCGGAGACGATCGCCAGGGAGCTTGCAGTTCCCGACGCTGCAGCGGCGAAAGCGAAAGGCGCTCCTTGCGAAAAGGCGACCACTGGGATGCCGACAAGGCCAAGGTTCGCAACAAGTTCGCCAACGTCACGCGCGACACTTGCCAGTGACTTGTCAGGATCGGGCGATGAAGCGCCGAGGCCCGGCCTGTCCGGTGCAATCAGTCGAAGGTTTAGCTTTTCGAGATGTTCCAGGCCAAAGCCAAGTGTGCCGGCCATGCCGGCGCCTGTCAGAAACAGAACCGGCGTGCCTGTGACCGGACCCCATTCAGACCAGGCAAACACACGGCTGCCGGCCAGCGCAATACGGTCGCTCCGGTCCGGACGACGGACCGTTTCGTCGAATGAATAAGTCATAAGGCTTCTCAGAGTATGGGAAAGGGTTCGCTCAAGTGAGCGCGAATGATTTGAAATCGGCCGCCGGCGCGGTCCTTCCCTATCCCAATGGAAACAGCTTGGCAATCCGGGTCAAGTGTTGACCGTTTCAACCTCGCCAATCAGCCGCACAAACGTCTCGCGCACCTTCACCTGAAGGTCTGCGAGCTCTGCTTCCAACCGGGTGAAAGTCGGACTGCCGGAGGCTTGAACCAGGAGATCCAGCACCCCGCGGGGTGCTTCTGCCGGCACGAACTTGCCGGAAAGAGCCAGCCGCAACACCTGGGTCAGACGGTGGTAAAGCCTGAGAGCTTCCAGCAACAGCCCGGCGTCGCCCAGGGTGAGGAAGCCGGCGTCGCGGGCCAGTTCCAAAGCTTGCTCCGTGCTTTGCGCCAGGATTTCCGGGTTTTCCTGAGCGTGCGCAAGCTGCAGAAACTGGGCAAGAAACTCGATGTCGACCAGACCGCCGGCCACCTGTTTCAGATCCCAGACATCCTTGGTGCCTTTTTCCTTCTCGATCCGGGCACGCATTGTGCGGACATCGTCGGCCAGCTTCGTCAGATCACGCGTCTGCACCAACGTGCCGCAGATGCTGTCGACGATCTTCTGCTTGAACTCAGGCGTCGTGGACGCAATCACCCGTCCGCGCGTCAGAGCCATATGCTCCCAGGTCCAGGCCTCTTTCTGCTGGTAGGCTATGAAGCCGTCCAGATTGGTCGCGAGCGGGCCTGCATTGCCGGACGGACGAAGCCGGAAATCAACCTCGTAAAGCGAGCCTTCGGCCGTCGGTGCGCTGAGGGCCGTGACCAGCCGCTGGGTCAGACGCGTGTAATACTGGGTGATTGCCAAAGGCCGCTTGCCATCAGACTGCTTGACGTCTTCCGGCGCTTCATAAAGCAGGATCAGGTCCAGATCGGAGGCTGCCGTCATTTCGCGCCCCCCAAGCTTGCCCATGGCCAGGACCGCGATATTGCCCCCCAGCACCGTGCCGTTGCTTTCGCCGACATGCACGATCACCTGTTTCAGGATCCGGTCGACGACAACTTCGGCCAGCCGTGCCAGTGCAAACCCTACCCGGTCGGCGGACAAGGTATCTGAAATCATCCGCAGGCCGATCAGGAACTGCTGCTCCTGGGTAAATATCCGCGCCCTGTCCAGTGCTTCCTCATAAAAGCGGGCCTGAGACAGAGTTCTGTCGAGCCCGGCGCGGAACTCCTCGACGCTCGGCATGGCGCCGAAAAACGCCGGATCGAGGACTGCATCCAACACATGAACCCGCTTGGAGACCGTTTCGGCCATGCGTGGCGCAGCGCCCATGGTGGTTGCTAGCAACGTCAGGAGCTGTGGATTGGACCTCAGCAGCGAGAACAGCTGCACGCCCGCTGGAAGCTTGGCCAGAAAGTTGTCGAACGCCCGCAGCGCGGCGTCCGCGTTGTCCGTGGCCGCCAGCGCACTGAGAAGCGCAGGATGCATTTCGGTCAGCCGCTCGCGCGCCTTGGTCGAACGGGTGCACGGATAGCGGCCGAAATGCCAGGCCTTGACGATCGCGGCAGCTTCAGCAGGCTGCTTGAAACCAAGACCGGCAAGCGTCTCCAGGGTACCGGGATCGTGGTCATCGCCGGTAAAGACCAGATTGCCCAGTTCGGACGACAGTGCCGGTTCATCTTCGAACAGTTCGGCATAATGGTGCTGAACCGTTCGCAAGTGGTCGAGCAGTGCCGTTTCAAAGGCTGCAAGCGTGTCGTAGCCCATCAGCGCGGAAACCCGCTTCATGCCGTCTTCATCCTTTGGCAGAAGTTGGGTCTGCTCGTCGTTCAGCATCTGGATGCGATGCTCGACATTGCGCAGGAACCGGTAGGCGGCGGCCATTTCGTCGCGTGTCTTGCCCTTGATCCAGTCTGCATCCACCAGAGCGTCCAGCATGTCGAGCGTGCGACGTCCGCGAAGGGCCGGGTTGCGGCCACCCGCGATCAGCTGCTGGGTCTGGACGAAGAACTCCACTTCCCGGATGCCGCCACGGCCGAGCTTGACGTTATGTCCGGCAACCGCAATGGCCCCGTGGCCCTTGTGCATATGGATCTGGCGCTTGATCGACTGAACGTCAGCAATTGCTGCAAAGTCCAGGTACTTGCGCCAGATGAACGGCACGATTTCATGCAGGAAGGATTCGCCGGCGGGAATGTCGCCTGCGCAGGGACGCGCCTTGATCAGCGCCGCCCGCTCCCAGTTCTGCCCGAGGGATTCGTAATAGACCAGCGCAGCGGGCACCGACATGGCAAGTGGGGTCGCACCGGGATCGGGGCGCAGGCGAAGATCCGTACGGAAGACGTAACCGTCCGCGGTCCGGTCCTGCATGATCTTGACCAGGCGCCGCGTCAGCCGAACGAATTCCACCGGAGCTTCCGCTGTACCCGCCATGGGCGCCTTGGCTGGGTCGTAAAGAACGATCAGATCGATATCGGACGAATAGTTCAGCTCATTTGCACCGTGCTTGCCCATGGCAAGGACGATGAGGCCGCTATCGACTTCCGGCTTTTCCAGGTCATGCGGTGCAAACTTGTTCAGACGGACCAGATCGCCGAGGCAGAACCTGATTGCCGCCGTCAGCGCGGCGTCGGCAAATCCGGCCAGGGCACCGGTAACGCGGTTCAGACCGATCGCACCGGAGATATCGGCGAGGCCGAGCGTCAACGCGAGGTCGTGTTTGAAGTGGCGCAAGGTCCGCATGATACCGGCCTCGTCCTCCGCCCGCGCTTCACGGGCGGCAGACAGCAGGTTTTCAAGACGGCTTTCCGGCGCTTCCTGCAGCAAGCGAAGGAGACGCGGTGGATCGGCAAGCATCAGATCGCGCAGATAGGGCGAGTTTCCAATGACCCCGATCAGGAAACCTTCCAGGTCCGGTTTTTCGTGCAGAAGAGCGTTGAGGGCCTCGCCAGCTTCGGCATGAGCCAGAAGATCTTTCAGGAACAGAGCTGCATGATCGGGATCCGGTGCCGTTGGGACCACCGCGATCCGGTCGGCCAGAACGCCCGCGCCACCGTCGTGGTCAGTTCCCTTCTCCCGTTTGCCCGGCTGTGCCGCCTTGTTCATGCCCGCTCCTGCTGCTGTCCGGTTTCACCGGCTTGAGATCGATCCGGGCGCTCAGCCCCGGGTCCTCATTCATGAAGCGCAAGTCTCCGCCATGCAAGCGGGCAACCGCCTTGACAAGACTCAATCCAAGGCCTGTTCCAGGTTCGGAACGGCTTTCCTCCAGCCGAACGAAACGTTCCTTCACCCGGTCCTGGTCCTTTTCCGGAATGCCGGGACCATTGTCGGTAACGCTGAGGACGATGCGACCGTCCTCCTCCCGCCCGCCAAGGCGAATAAGCAGGTCGCCAGTTTCAGGACGACCGTATTTCAGTGCATTCTCAATGAGATTCACCAGTACCTGGCTGATGAGGTCGCGATTACAGTCTGCCTTCAGCCCTTCGGGCAAATCGGTTTCAAGCTTGCCGCCCTCATCTTCAACCAACGGCTCGTAAAGTTCGGCAACCTCGGCAACCAGCTTGTTGAGATCGGTCGGCTCCATGACGGAGGCCGGTGCCATGGATTCAACACGCGCAATACGCAGCAGCGCGTTGAATATCCTCAGGAGCTGGTCGGATTCCTCCAGTGTCGCTTCCAGGGCGCCGCGGTAGCCCTCCTCCCCCTTGGCTTCCCGTAAGGCATTTTCGATCCGGGTCTGCAGGCGCGTCAGAGGTGTCTTCAGGTCATGGGCGATGTTGTCTGTCACATCCTTCATCGACTGCATCAGCAATTCGATCCGGTCGAGCATCGTGTTGAGATTGATCGCCAGACGATCGAATTCGTCGTCATTGCCCGCAACGGGCAGACGGCCGGAGAGCTCGCCCTGCATGATCGTGCGACTGGTGGCGGAAATCTCGTCGATGCGCTTCATCACCCTGCGGCTGACAAACAGCCAGGTGATCGCGGCCATGACCACCACGACGACCAGCCACAGGCGCAAGGCGTTGGCCAGAAGGTTGGAGAACCTGAGCTGGTCGCCCAGGTCACGCCCAACCAGCAGACGGAAGCCGCCGCGAAGCTCAAACGTACGCACCATGGCCTGCCGCTCTACGTCCTCTGCATCCTGGCCAAGGCGCGTGTAACGAACCCGGCGCAATCCACCATCGGCCTCTTCGAGAACGGTGGTCGGCAGGCGGGCAATATTCCCGACAAGCGCATTGCCGGCGAAATCGACGAGGAGATAAAGGCTGGCATCTGGATGGCGGGACCGCCTGTCGATGGTTTCGACAAGATCGCGAACACCGCCGCGCACATAGACGTCGGCAAGGGTTTTCAGTTCTGAATCGACGGATTGAACCACCTGCTCGGACATCAGGTTGTCCGTGTTGTCCGCAATATAGAACAGCAGCACGCCGGACATCACCGTGAAGACGGCAATGTAGAGCAGCGACAGCTTGAAGGCTGTGGTTCTGGTAAACCTAGTGAGCCGCGTCACGGATCGTATATCCGGCACCCCGGATGGTGTGCAGAAGTGGTGTTTTGAAACCCTTGTCGATCTTGCCGCGCAGACGGGAGATATGAACGTCGATCACGTTGGTCTGCGGATCGAAGTGATATTCCCAGACGTTTTCGAGCAGCATCGTACGGGTCACCACCTGGCCGGCGTTCTGCATGAGATATTCCAGAAGGCGGAATTCACGCGGCTGCAGCGGGATTTCCGTTTCGCCGCGGCGGCACGAATGCGCCATCCGGTCCAGCGTCAGGTCGCCGACGGTATAGGTGGTCTCAATCTGGCTGGCTGACTTGGGGCGTCGTGCCAGTGCCTCTATGCGGGCTTGAAGTTCGGTAAAGGCATAAGGCTTGGGCAGGTAGTCGTCGCCACCGGCCTTCAGGCCCTTGACGCGGTCATCGACCTGACCGAGCGCCGAGAGGATCAGCACCGGCGTGTGGTTGCCTTCCCGGCGCAGGTCCTGAATGACCGAAAGGCCGTCCATCTTCGGCAGCATGCGGTCAACAATGAGGATGTCGTAGTCCCTGTCGAGGGCCATATCCAGCCCGGTCCGCCCATCGGCAGCCTGGTCGGCGGTGTGGCCCAGTTCACTCAAACCCTTGACGAGGTAGCTTGCAGCTTCCGGGTCGTCTTCAATGACAAGAATCCTCAACATCTCATCCTTTTAGCTTGAGTTGGCCCTAAAGAAAATGGCTGACGGCGGCGATGGATGTGAGAGTCGCCGCCGCCAGTCAGTCAGGGTTTAGCAGATAAACCCTTGGCAATGACCGGCCCGTCGGGGTTTGGGGGCAGAGGGCAGGCCGGTCTTGCCTCACAGGTCCGGTTCGGGGCAGAACCGGCCCCTGATCAGGCGAGGTTCATGGGCAGGGCCACGAACCGTGTCGTGTTGTTGCTTTCAACCCGGAAGAGAACTGCCTTGCGGCCATCCTTTTCCGCCTTGTCCAGCGCCTTCAGCACATCGGACGGGCTGTTGACCTTCATGCCGGCCACTTCCAGGATCACGTCACCGGTGTTGAGGCGCTTTTCGGCTGCCGGGCTTTCCGGGTCGATTTCGGCAATAACCACGCCGTCACCTTCCAGGCCAGCTTCGGCTTTCGTCGTCAGGACCAGGCCGAGATCATCCAGGCTGGTCTTGCTTTCACCGGCCTCCGGCTGAACGGCTGCAACCTGTTCCTGATCCTGCAGGCGGCCCAGTGTTACGGTGACGTCCTCTTTCTGGCCGTCACGCCAGACCGTAATGTCCACCTGGCTGTCGGGCTCGTAAGCCGCAATGATCTTGGACAGCTCGCGCGGGCCCTTCACTTCAGTGCCGTCAACGGCAAGGATGGTGTCGCCCGAGCGCAGGCCAGCCTTCTGTGCCGGGCTGTTTTCCTGCGCTTCCGCGACGATGGCGCCGCGGGCCTCTTCGAGGCCAAGGCTCTCCGCGATGTCATCCGTGACGTTCTGAATCTGAACGCCCAACCAGCCGCGAACGACGGTGCCGTCGTCCTTCAGCTCCATGATGACATCCTGCGCGGTCGAAGCCGGAATTGCGAAGGCGATACCGACGTTGCCACCGGACGGCGAGAAGATCGCCGCATTCACACCGATGACTTCGCCATGCATGTTGAAGGCCGGACCACCGGAGTTGCCACGGTTGACCGGAGCATCGATCTGGATGAAGTCGTCATAAGGACCGGCGCCGATGTCACGGCCACGTGCCGAGACGATACCCGCCGTGACGGAGCCGCCGAGACCGAACGGGTTACCGATAGCGACAGTCCATTCGCCGACCTGCGGCGCTTCCTTGGCGAAATCGACATAGGTGAACGTTTCGTCGCTTTCGACTTTCAGAAGGGCCAGATCCGTCCGTTTGTCGGCGCCGATGAGCTTGGCATCATACTCCTTGCCGTCACGGTCGATCACGGTGAACTCGGTCCCGTTTTCGATCACGTGATGGTTGGTGACGAGGTAACCGTCATCAGAGATGAAGAAGCCGGAGCCCTGGGAAATGCCATACTGGCGCGGGGCACGGCGCTGATTTTGTTGCTGGTCACCGCCACCCTTGCCGCCGAACTCGCGGAAGAAGCGCTGGAAGGGATGGCCATCAGGCAGGCCCTTGAAGAAATCTTCGAAATTGTCGTTGCCGCCACCGAAGTTCATCATGCGCGGTTCTGCGGCCTGCTTGACCTGAACGCTGACAACCGCCGGGCTGACGGCAGTGACGACGTGGGAGAAGTCCAGCGGAGCCGCGGTATCGACACGGACAGCATCAGCCAGAGCCAACTGGCTCGGAACAATGGTCTGTGCCGTCAGAAGTCCGGCTGCGCCGAGCGCGACGACGCCTGCCAGCAGTTTGGCGCGACGGGAGCGCAGGGGAGAAACTGAGCGACTGTTTTGCATGTTGTCTTCCTCTTTCGAGATAAGGTTTGAAAACCATTTCCTGGACTGCTTGCGGGGAAAGCGCTCCAGGTTCGAAAGTGAAAGTAGGTGAACCAGTCTTACAGGCGCCTGTCGGCGGCATTACGGTTTTGTAAGGTTGGAAGAAATGGCAGAAAACGTGAGGAAAACCGCCACGACCAGGGCACAAGTGGCTACGGTTTTTTCCGTCCCGAACATGCACAGAAGTGAAAACCGAGTGCAGGAAGCAGGAAACAGCCGACCAGCGACCCAGGCAGAGTGTTCTCTGCTTCGCGTTACGACGGATTTGATTCGCCTGTCAGGGGAAGACGACAGGTGTATCGCCCGCCTGCCATCGGTTCCATTTCGGCATCACGGATTGGAACCGGGGCGACATTTCGAAGGCTTCCAGCCAGGCTTTCAGCGACGTCCACTCCTGGCTGTCGAACCAGCTGCGGTCCGAGTTGGCGAACTGACGAACGAAAGGCAGGATCGCAAAGTCGGCCAGCGAGGCCTTGCCGCCGAAAAGCCAGGGCGTAGCGGCGAGACTACCATCCAGATGCCAAAGGAACTCCGCAGCACCGGCTTGCTCTGTTTCCCGGTCAGTGTCCGGATATCTCGTATCGTACTTGTAGCGATCCAGATGGCTTTTGAACGGGCCGTCGCAAACGCCGATCAATTCCAGCATGGCATCGAGATCGCCTTTTTCCGGCTTCAGCCAGTTTTCCGGGTCGGACCGGTCAAGCGCCCAGAGCATGATGTCGAGGCTTTCATCGATCACCGTTTCGCCAGTTTTCAGGCAGGGTACCGTTGCCGAGGGAGAAGTTTCCAGAAATTCGGGTGCCTTGTCCCTCAGGACGATTTCCCGCAATTCGACCTGCTCGCCACTTGCAGCAATCGAGAGCCTTGCCCTGATGGCATAGGGGCAGCGGCGGAAAGAATAGAGGATCGGCATCAAGGTTGCGTTCATGCGCGTGGAATGACCCATCGGTGCCGGAAGGTCAACAGTGCCGAAATCACCTTATTGCAACAAAGCACTTGGTGGTTTTCACAGGTTATAAAGGAAATTTGGCGAAACTTATGCCGATAGGGTACGGACATGAGCGACTCGCTTCTTAAGCTTGCCAGGGACAGTTCTTCAGAGAAAAAACACGAGCTTGCCGAGCACGTGACAGGCCTGCTTGTTGCCCGCGCAGACGACCCCGGCTCCGAAGAGACGCATCTTTTGAACAACATGCTCGAGGGCGTCTACGATTCCCTTGCTCACGACGCCAAGCGCAAGATGTCCGAACGTCTTGCAGATGTGCCGTCAATGTCCTCCAAGCTTGCCGCTGCAATGGCCGGCGACGACCTGCCTGTGGCCCAGGCAGTGCTGGAACGCTCCAAGTCGCTTCGCGAGGAAGACCTGCGCAAGATCGCGGAAACCAAGGACCAGGGTTACCTTCTGGCTCTCGCCAAGCGCGACCACGTCAGCAACGATATCAGCAATATCCTGATCAAGCGCGGCAGCAGGGATGTCAAACACACGCTGGCCGCCAACCTCGGCGCCGAGATCACCATGCCGGTGTTTGAAAGCCTGGTGAAGGACATGCCCAAGCAGCTTGGTGATCGCATCCGGCACTTGCGCAAGTCGAACGAGGAGCTGCTGGAAGATCTGTTCCGTGATGACGGTGAAGTCGCTGCCGGTGCGGAACTGGTGAAAAAGCAATCCAAGATCAGCCCGAAGGCGTGGCTGATGGGCATCCGGCTCGGCAAGACGACCCTGAACAAGGCGGTCTACCAGCTGGCCCAGGAACACAATCTTCTCGATGCAGTCGCCTTGCTCTCGTTCTTCTCCGGCCTCGACATGAAATATGTCCACAATCTCATGGTCCGGTTCGATTCCACCGGCATCGCCACTGTCTGCCGGGCCACCGGTATCGGTGCAATGGAATTCCAGGCCGTGTGCAAGGAACGATGCAAGCATCTGAAGTTTCCAGAAAGCACCGGCAGCAAGTGGCTGACGAACTACCACATGCTCGATGACACCGATGCCCGCCGACTTCTGGCGCTCATGAAAATCAGGCTGAAAGCAGCCAAACACGAGAAGGCTGCCTGATCGCCCCGACCCAAGTGCGAAAATCCGTTTCGCGACAGGGCGAAAATTGAGTTTCAAAATCCAAGTCAATTCCGGATTTTTCGCCTAGAACTTGTGCAATTGCATATTTTTCAGGCGACTTCATGCACATCGATCCCAAACCGACCTTCAGAACCGCTTTCGCCCCGGCGTTGCCTTGGCCGCAGCCAACCGAAGCGTTTCTGGCCATGGCGGGCGGCGCTGTCGGTATCGGCGCATGCGCCCTGATGGTGTGGTTGATGCACGCATATGGCGGCCTGCCACTGTTTCTGATGGCGCCTCTTGGTGCCTCTGCCGTACTGGTGTTTGCCGTACCAAACAGCCCGCTTGCACAGCCTTGGTCCGCAATTCTGGGAAACACCTTGTCGGCAGTGTGTGGTGTGGTGGCGCTTGCCTTGCTGCCGTTGGAAACCGCGCCGGTTCTGGCTGTCGCGCTTGCGTTTGCCGCGATGATGCTCGGCCGGGCTCTGCATCCGCCTGGTGGAGCTGTCGCCTTGCTGATTGGCTTGTCGCCTGACCTTCTGACGGAAACAGGCGCGCTGATGATCGTCTTCAATACAGCCGTGATGACCAGTGTACTGGTGGCGTCCGGCCTGGTGTTTCATCGTTTCTCCGGTCGGAAATATCCGTTCCGGACAAGCCTTTCGCAAAGCGGGCCACCACCAACGAGGCGGCTTGGCCTGACCGAGGAAAATCTGTCGGACCTGCTGTCGAAATTTCACCAGTCGACCAACCTCGGTGCTGTCGATCTTGCCCGGCTTGTGGCCGCTGTCGAGGCAGAGTTGATACAGCCTCCCTTCGAAGGGGTAACCTGTGCAGATGCGATCGCCCTGGAACACCTTCATGTTGCTCCAGATGCGTCTCTTCAGGAAATCCTCAGCAAACTGCAGCAGTCCGAAACATCCAAAGTCGCAGTCGTGAATGCTGACGGCCATCTTGCCGGTCTGATCAACCAGCGCGACCTGCTACGCGTCCTGAGCAATGGCTCCGGTGACGGATCGAACTTCACCCCTCCCCTCGCTCGCGACCTCCTGCATGCTCCGGTGACGTCTTTCGACGGCACCCTGCCGCTTGGTGATGCCCTGCATGTGATGGTTCGCGATAATCTGGATCATGTTCCGGTATGCCAGGAGGGAGTGTTCGAAGGTTTTCTGACCCGCTCACTCCTGCTTGAGGCCCTGGTCTGGCCCGCAACGGACAGAAAGGCCGCCTGACGCGGTAAAAGCACAGGGACGCGAAGGGAATTTTCCTGAATGAGCCAAGATGACGACCTGCCGGGAGACCCTGTCTGCTACGCCGACATGCTGGTAGGCGGATTTGTCGTTGATCAGGAAACCTTTCGCGATGTCAGCCGGTTCCGCAAATCTGAGCGCAGCCGCCTCTATGAAAAGCGGAAGGGACTGACCAGCACGGAGCGAGCGGCAAAGACCGCTGCGCTGATCGATCAGCTTCGCCCCGTCCTTGAAGCAGTCGACTATCAGAGGATCTCGCTCTACTGGCCAATCCGCGGAGAACCAGACCTTCGCCCCCTGATGACGGAGCTTTGCAACTCGGGCAGGACAGTTCTTCTACCCGTCGTTCTCGAAAAGCAGACACCGCTGGTCTTTCGCCCGTGGCAGCCAGGCTGCAAGATGGTGCGAGGCCTCTGGAACATTCCCGTTCCCGAAGAAGGCCCATCGCAGGTGCCCGAGGTCGTGATCGCCCCCCTGGTTGGTGTCGACGCCCACTTTTACCGCCTCGGCAATGGTGGCGGCTACTACGACCGCACGCTGGCATCGCTGCCGGCCAAACCGCTGACCATCGGGATCGGGTTCGCGTTCTGCTGTCTCAACTCCATCTTTCCAATGCCCTGGGATGTGCCAATGGACAAGGTCGTTCTGGACACCGGGCCTTTGGAAGTTGAACAGGGAAAATGACACTTGCTTCAACCAGTAGTTACCTAATGCAAATCCGCGCAGGGTCTCCCAGAGACTTTATCAAATAAAGTAAACACGCTTGAGGCACGCATAAGCGCGCAAAATGTCAGCCGTATCCTGTAATTAATACGGATGGCGCGATAGATTTATCCTTTTTTTATCCTGCGCTTTAGACAGTTGTAAACTGTCTCTGCGGTAGTCCTGTTGCAAGAAAAACGGACAGCTAAAAGATGCTCAACGACCTTCTCAATCTCGCTCAGGAAAGCACCCCGGAAAAACGCCACCAACTGGTGGAACACGTTACCGAGCTTTTTGTGCGTGGCGCGAACAGCTACCAGACAGAAGAAATCGCCCTGTTCAACACGGTGCTGGAAAGCATGCTTCCCACCATGGAGCCTGAACAGAAGAAAGCGATATCCGAACAGCTGGCGCCGATAGACGACACGTCCAACAAGGTCGCCTATGAACTTGCCCGAGAAGAGATCGACATCGCCAGGCCGATGCTGACGTCCTCCAATGCGCTCAAGACCGAGGATATCCTGCGGCTGGCCAAGACCATGGGTCAGGGGCACCTGCTGGCGATCTCGAAACGCCAGCATCTTGAGGCCAATGTGACCGATGTCCTGCTGGAACGCGGCGAGAACCCGGTCAAGCAATCTGTTGCTGCCAACTCTGGCGCGGAGTTTTCCGAATGGGGCTCTCGCCTGCTGATCAAGCTGGCGGAAAAGGACGAGAAAATCCGCGACGCCATGATGGAGCGCGCGGACATTACCGAGTCCGACTATGACAAACTGATCAACCAGATGCCTGAGGCTCAGCAGGCGAAGATCCGCCAGCTGCGCAAGGAAAACGAAACCCTGATCCAGGATCTCTTCCACAAGGCCAGCAAGGTTGTTGCCAGCTCGAAGCTGGAACGCAAGGCGACCCGTATCAACGCCAAGGTCACCTTGAAGGAAATTCGGGCCGGGCAACGTTCGCTCAGCAAGGCGATCACGCAGCTGTCGCTGTCCAACAACCTGTTCGACATCTGCTTCCTGCTGGCGGAAATGGCGGGTCTGGAGCAGAAATACGTCACCAATGTCATGGTGCGTTACGATTCCACAGGTGTGGCGGTTCTTTGCCGTGCCATGGGCGTGGAAAATGCGGACTACAATGCGCTGTGCAAGGCCCGGGCGATGCACAACAAGCAGCCGCAGTCGACAGCGGAAAACTGGGCGAACGACTACCAGTCGCTGTCAGACCGCGACGCGCGTCGTCTGCTGTCCTTCATGAAGATCCGTCTGCAGACCCTGGAGGGCCAGGCGGCCTGAGGCCGCCTCCCCGCTTCCCGTCAGATCACGCCTCCGCTTTGCCGGGCGACACATCCCGCGTGACCACCGCAGCGCCCGCTTCCAGGGTGCGATGGACAGGACATTTGTCGGCGATCTCCAGAAGCCGGGTCCGCGTTGCTTCGTCAAGGTTGCCTTCCAGCGTGATCAAACGCTCGAACCGGTCGATCTTGCCGTTCCGCGACTTCACGCTTTCCGAACACTCTTCACAATCGGCCGCGTGCACCTTGCCGTGCAGAACACGAGTGCCGATCCGTTCGATATCCAGCCCCTTGCGTTCAGCATACATGCGCAACGTCATGACCGTGCAGGCCCCGAGTGCGGCGGACAGATATCCATAGGGCGACGGGCCGCTGTCGAACCCACCGACATCCTTGGGTTCGTCGGCAATCATCCGGTGTACGCCGCTCGTGACCATGACCTGAAACTTGCCCTGGCCGGTCTCCACCACCTCAACACCATCCTTTGCTTCGTCGCCGGCCTGTTCCGCTACCGGATCGAGATAACGCCCGACCCAACCGGCAATCACATGTGCCGCATAGGCCGCGTCCTGGCTCTTTGAAAGAAGATGGTCGGCCGTATCGAGCGACACGAAGCTCTTGGGATGCTTTGCGGCAACGAAAATGCTGGTGGCATTGTCGATACCGACAACCTCGTCGAGCGGGGCATGCATCACGAGAAGCGCCTTGCCGAGATCCGCGACCTTGTCACGAACCGACTGGGCTTCCAGATCGTCCAGGAACTCCTTGCGAATGGTAAAGTTGCGCCCTTCGAGAGAAACCTCTCCTTCGCCCTGCTCGCGGATCGTCTCTTCCACCCCCTTGAAGCTTCGGATCACGTGATCCGCGTCGGAGGGAGCGCCGATCGTCACGACGGCACGCACTTCGGGAATGTCGGCAGCAACGGACAGAACTGCGGCCCCGCCGAGCGAATGGCCGATCAGGAGCTGTGGAGCCTGATAGTTGCGGCGCAGATAATCTGCTGCCCGCTTCAGGTCTTCGACGTTGGAGGAAAATCCGGTTGAGGCGAAATCGCCCCCGCTGCCGCCGAGGCCGGTGAAATCGAACCGGAGCACGGCAATCCCCTCTTGTGAAAGCGCGCTGGCAACGTGGCGGGCGGCGGCGATATCCTTGGAGCAGGTAAAGCAGTGCGCGAACAGGGCGAAAGCCCTGATCTTGCCTGACGGCAGATCCAGCCGGGCCGCCAGACTTGCGTCGTGCGCGCCGTCAAATTCCAGTTTCAGCGGATGCTGTCCCATTCTTCTGCCTCCTTGCGGTCACTCGGCCACAGGTAAGCACACCTGCCCGTCATGCAAGTCACGCATTGGTGTGAACACAGTGACCGCAGATCTTGAACGGTATGCAGCTGGTGAGACCGAAAACGAACGGCCGGAAGTGTCAGTCGGCCTTGTCCAGCAGCGCCTGCAGCCTGCGCTCCTCTTCGGCGGTCAGCTTGGGAGCGGAGACATCGTTGGCAGCAGCGCGATTGCGAGCACGCTTGCGCAGGGCTGCAACAATCGCAATCAGCCCCGCAATCAGGGCAACGGGGCCCGCGGCCCACAGAACGATTGTGTGCCAGGCGAAGCGGGGCTTCAGCAGCACGAATTCGCCATAGCGGGACACAAGGTAATCGATCACCTGCTCGTCACTATCGCCGGCGACCAGTCGCTCGCGTACCAGGACGCGCAGATCCTTGGCCAGCGGCGCGTCGCTGTCATCGATGGACTGGTTCTGACAGACCATGCAGCGCAGTCCCGCTGACAGTGCCCGGGCACGGCCTTCCAGTACCGGATCGTCCAGAACTTCGTCGGGCGCAACGGCAAGAGCCGGTGCGGCAAGCAGGCTCACACAGAGCAACAGGGCAAGGAATAGACGCTGTATCATCCGGTCACTCCGCCGCCGCTACACTTTGCTGACGTTTGCGCGCCGGTTTCGGAGCCCCCACGCGCAGCCGCCTGTCGGCAATGGAGAACACCGCACCGAGGGACATGATCACACAGCCAATCCAGATCAGGGTGATCAGCGGCTTGAAATAGACGCGCACGTCAACAGCGCCATCGCCGCGCCCTTCACCGAGCGAGAGATAGACCTGCGAAAACCCTGTCGTATAGATACCGGCTTCCGTTGTCGGCATCTGGCGCGCCGTGTAAATGCGCTTGGAGGGGTCAAGCTCGGCCACCAGGGTTCCGCCCTGACGGATGGAGAAGTGACCGACTTCTTCAGTGTAGTTCGGACCGCGGCGCGGTGCGGCGCCTTCGAAGGTCATCTGGTATCCGGCAAGTTCGACAACATCGCCCGGACGCATTGTGAGGACGCGTTCTTCTTGAAACGCGGACGCCGTGACAATGCCGAGGACAGTAAGGCCGATGCCGAAATGAGCAGTGGCCGTTCCCCAGGCAGATCCCGGCAGGCCAACAAGACGGGCAAACCCGCGCTTGAAGCCTATTTCGAAGAATTTGACACGGGTCACGATTTCGGAAATTGCACCCGCCATGACCCAGACCGCCAGCCCGACACCAAGCGGCGCCAGCACCTTGTCCATGCCCCAGGCCCAGTAAGTGACAAGTGTCAGCAACAGGGCAAGACCGAAAGCCGCATAAAGCCGCTGGCAGGCCGCGCCAAGATCAGCCCGTTTCCAGGACAGGATCGGACCAAAAGGCACTGCCAGGAGCAGCGGCACCATCAGGGGACCGAACGTCAGGTTGAAGAAGGGTGCACCGACTGAAATCTTCTCGCCAGTGACGGCATCAAGCACCAGCGGATAGAGCGTGCCGACAAAGACGGCTGCACAGGCAGCGGTCAGGAACAGGTTGTTCAGCACCAGACCACCTTCCCGGCTGATGGGTGCGAACAGCCCTCCCTGCTTCAACATCGGTGCACGCCAGGCGTAAAGGCTGAGCGATCCGCCGATGAAGATGCACAGAAGGCCGAGAATGAAGACGCCGCGGGCCGGGTCTGTGGCAAAGGCATGAACCGAAGTCAGGACGCCTGAACGCACCAGGAAGGTGCCGAGAAGCGACAGGGAAAAGGTGAAGATCGCCAGCAGTACCGTCCAGACCTTCAGCGCCTCGCGCTTTTCCATGACGATTGCCGAGTGCAGCAGAGCCGTGCCCGCAAGCCAGGGCATGAAGCTGGCATTTTCGACCGGATCCCAGAACCACCAGCCACCCCAGCCAAGTTCGTAGTAGGCCCAGTAGGAGCCCATCGCGATGCCGAGCGTGAGAAAGCACCAGGCAAGCAGTGTCCAGGGCCGCACCCATCGTGCCCAGGCCGCATCGATACGGCCGAGGATAAGTGCAGCCACCGCAAAGGAGAATGTGATGGAGAAGCCGACATAGCCGACGTAAAGCAGAGGCGGGTGAATGGCGAGGCCGATGTCCTGCAGGATCGGGTTCAGGTCAGACCCTTCCAGCGGAGGATTTGCAATCCGGGTAAAAGGGTTGGACGTTGCCAGCAGGAACAGGACAAAACCTGCGGTAACCCAGCCCTGGACGGACAATGTCACCGCTTTCAGGTCGGCCGGCAGGTTGCCCCCGAAGACGCCAACAAGAGCCCCGAAGAAAACCAGGATCAGCACCCACAGAAGCATCGAGCCTTCGTGGTTTCCCCAAACGCCGGTGAACTTGTAGATCAGGGGTTTTGCCGAATGGCTGTTCTCGACAACGTTCAGCACCGAGAAATCGGAATTGAGATAAGCACCCGTCAGCACCACAAAGGACAGAAGGACCAGGAGAAAGAGCATCACCGAAACCGGCGGCGCCACCGCCATCAGGCGTTCATCCTTCTGGAGCGCCCCCCAGATCGGCAGAACGGATTGGACAAGTGTCAGCGCGAAGGCCAGCACAAGTGCGTAGTGTCCGAATTCGACAATCATGTCCGTTCCTCTTCCTCACCGGCACTGCGAACAATCAGTTCGCGTTGCCCTCTTCACCTTGCCAGTGTCCCTGCGCCTTCAGCGCTTCGGCCACTTCCTTGGGAATGTAGTTCTCATCGTGCTTGGCCAGCACACTGTCCGCAACGAAAACTCCGTCCGAACCGACGACACCCTCGGTCACCACGCCCTGCCCTTCCCGGAACAGATCCGGCAGGATGCCCTTGTAGGTGACGGCAACCGTATTGGCCGTGTCGGTTACACGGAAGCTGACTTCGGCATTGTCGGAGCGCACGACCGAGCCTTCCTCGACCAGGCCACCAAGCCGGATCCGCTGACCGGGCGCAACGCCGTTCTGGGTGATTTCGGTCGGGCTCTGGAAAAACACGATCTCGCTTCTCAGCGCGATCAGAATCAGCGTCAGGGCAATGGCCAGAACCGCGCCAGCCGAACCGATAAGGGTCAATCGTCTTTGTTTGCGTGTCATCAGCGAAGCGTCCGATTTTCAATTCCCCGGCGCAACTGCGCCGCCAGCGGCAGGTCTGCCGCTCAACCGTCTGTTAGACCAAGCTGGCTGGCAGCGTCCTTGATCATGGACAAGTCCTCCGGCTTGTCCGCATATGCCGACAGCGCCTCCTCAAGAGCCTTTTCCGCATCCTGTTTCTTACCCAGAACCATATAGGCACGGATCAGCCGGTTCCACTCATCCACCGATCCGCCTTCCGTGGACAGACGCTCGGCAAGGCCAGCAACCATGCCGGCGATCATGGCCTGACGGTCATCCGCGGCCATTTCGCTGGCGGCAGCAACCTCTTCCTGGGACGGCCCCGGCAAACTGTTGCCAACCGGTGCGCCGCCTGTCAGCCGGGCCATTTCCTGGCGTGCGGCCCCAACCCAGGCTGCGGTCTCATCAGCGCCCTGAAGGAGAGCCTGCCATGCGGCAATCGCGTCTTCCTTGCGGCCTTCCTGGCCAAGCGCCAGTGCGAGAAAGAATCGTGGCTTTACGGCTGCAGGTTCCAGCGACACGGCCTGCTCGAAAGCGGCGCGAGCATCGGCTGTAACCAGCCCCTGATTTGCAATCGTCAGCGCTTCGCCCATATCGGTGAGCCAGGCCTGGTTCGGCCCGAGAATGCGGATTGCATTGGAATAGGCTTTCGCAGAAGCCTGAGGCTGACCGAGCGACAGGTAGACCGGAGCAATGACTGCCCAGCCTTGCCCATCTTCCGGATTTTCCGCCAGATGACGTTCAACACGGGCAACCAGCAGATCGACGGATTGTTCTTCCGCCGGTGCGCTCAGACGGCTGAGCAACGGCTGGTCGGGAAGATCGGGAGAGCCAAGGACAAGATAAAGTCCGAAAGCTGAGGCTGGCAGCGCCAGCAGGGCCAGCCCCTGCGCAAGCTTCAAGCCGCCGCCCTTGGAGTCGTCCTGCTTTTTGCTGTCGCCCCTGTCGTGGGCTGCAAGCAGACGGCGCGCGATTTCCGTTCGCGCTGCCTCGGCTGCTTCGGCGTCTATCAGGCCCCGTTCGAGTTCCGTCTCGATCGCCGCAAGCTGCTCGCGATAAACCGCTTCGTCCGCACGCGCCGGTGCATCCTCCTGGTGGCGCCGTGTGCGCGATAGGGGAATAAGTACCGACAATGTCGCAACCCCGGTCAACAGGGCAATCAGGATCCAGAACACCATGGCCGCACTATAGACAATTCAATGCGGACAAAAGCAAGGTGGCTGGGATGTGACCGGCGGTCGCGGCGCAAACAAATCGGTGAATGAGGCCAGACCTTCAAAACCATTGCGGCAACCGGCTTTGCAATACGCCGACTTTGAGGGCCTAGCGGGAACCGTCAGCGCCGGCCAAGAGCATTGGCGACAAGTTTGCGTTCCGGACTGGGGCCGGAACTGGCATCGGCCGCGTTCTTGCTCGCTTTTGCATAGGCGGATTGCCGACTGCGGCGCAGCTGCGCGGCGTAATCCGTGCCGAAATAGATCTCCGACAGCATGATGGCGACGTCGGCTGCAGCAATCTGTGCCTCCAGCGCAGGTCCCTTGGATTTGCCAAGATCGGTGATCAGAGAACGGGTCAGGATTTCAAGCGTCTGTTCGACTGCCTGGCGCGTACTTTTGCCAATCTCGTTGACAGCGAAGGTCTCGGAGGCGTTCCGAACCATTGCGACCACGCGCAACGTACGCACGGCGTCATCAATCGCGATCTGGTCGATCTGCAGCTTGCCATCCTTGTCGAACTTCGGCACCTGCAGGGCACGCCGCACACTGCTGTGGGCGCTGTTCAATTCCCGGGTGACGACACTGGAGATGCTGCGTTTGGTTTCGGCCAGACGTTTGTGCCACCTGCCAGTGACCGAGAGATCCATGTCACGTTCAACGCCGCGGACCAGCATGTGGTACTCCGACAGCGCCTGAGAAAAGGCCACCGGGTCCGGATTGTTGTTGCGATGTTCGAACGCCAGGATCTGCAGGCGTTCGGCCTCGCTCATGACCACATCAACAAATGGTGCGAACTGCGAACGAGCAATCGCCTTGGGGTCAGGGTCGCCTGCCAGACGTCCGGCGAAGGCACACAAGGCCGAAGGCATGTCCGAGCGGTCCACCAGTGCGGCGGCTATCACCGGAACATGGTCGGGAAACCGTGCGGTGCATTTGTCGACGAGACGCAGCACCTCAGTATCCTGCTTCAACCGATGCTCGTTGATGCGATCCGGTATGTTCTGCAGGAACGGCACCAGCCAACGTTCTGCCGCGAAGATCTTCTGGATGTCCCTGACTTCGGAGATACCGCGTTCGCCGCCAAGTTCGATTGCCATTCGGCGCTTGTCTTTGTCGGACGTTTCCGCGCGGCGCAGCATGTCACCGATGGCGTCTACGGCACGCGAGCGCAGCGCCTGCACCAGGGCATCCACACGCTCACCACTAACGGCAGAATTTCCGGCCTGTTCCAGCACAAGGCGAATGTCGGCAGCCATGACGTCACGACCGAGCCAGTTCCAGACACGGTCGAGAATGCCCCGCTGGATTCGGCCCTCCTGCCGCTGTGGCAGCATTTCGTTGATCAGAAAATCATCCAGCGGTGTGAAGAACATCCGCTGGATCTGATTGCGTCGCTGAGCGCCGCCCGGCATGCTCGGTGCAACCGGCTGCGGTTTGCGAATGAGTGCCACGGCTGCGGCAAGAACGAGCTGGATATGCGGATCAGCGTGTTTTTGAACCTTGGCGCGTTCCAAATTCCGGACCAGAGCCTCAACCGCCTTGGGGCTCAGACTACGCAAGTAGGTTTTGATTTTGGTTTCAAGCTGGTCCGAATATGTCATTCACAGCGTCAACATCGCGATCCTAGTTACCGCGAGTTTAACGTTAGAAGACTTAAGCAAGTGTTGAGAATAAATACCGGGAACTTAAAGGGCTTCGGACAGCATCACCAGGACACTGTCTCCCTTTGAACCTTTTTCGCGCCGGCTGGTTCAGCCGATCACCTGCCAGGCACCCTGGTCGGTTTCACACGCCGTGCCGCGCGCCTGCAAGGTGCGGCCCTGGAGAACCATCTCGTGCGTAAACTCGCGGCAGCTGGTCTCGTTGACGAAATAGACCGGTCCGGGACGGACCTGACCACTGCGGCCGGTACGCTCGTTCTGCCAGGCAACCGAAACCCCAAGGCCCCGCGCACGCAACGCCCTGCTCTGGGCATCTTCGGCTGCCTTGCGGTCAGACGGTTCAAGCGCGTCCCCGAACTCGTTGTTCACCAGCACCGAAATGGCCGTATTCGCTTCCGAGCCGGAAACATTCGCATTCGGGTCACCGAAAAAGGACCCCCAAGTGTTGCTGTCTCTCGACCCGGACGTCATGGAGCAACCTGCCAAAGCAAAGGCAAGAGCAAGACACGAGGCACCGCGAAGACGCATTCTTGAAAGCTCCAAGTTCTTCGAATTTCAACCAGAAGCAGCTGAAATCCGATTGCTGACCATTTTCCAAAGGCTAGCGCAAAATGAATGCACTAGAAGGCGTGAAACCGGCGCAAACCGGTCGATGAATCAGTGTTATTTTCAATTTGTGGCCGAACTTGGCCACAACCGTGTCTTTGTTTCCGCTATTTGCATCACATCCTATCACAGTCCCGCAAGGGCGGCCCAAGCGAACGTTTGGTAAATCCCCTATTCCTTGCTGAGCGCCGGCAGCACCAGACGTGCCTTCAGGCCTCCGAGCGAGGAACTTTCAAGATCGAAGGTACCGCCGTAAAGGGCAGCGAGATCTGCCACGATCGACAGGCCAAGACCTGTTCCGGGCACGGTTTCATCCAGACGCCGACCACGCTTGATGGCTTCGGCGCGCTGTTCAGGCGTCAGTCCGGGACCATCATCCTCGACCGTGATCGTGAACATGTCCCGGTTCGTGGCCGGATCGTTCAACGGCGCAACCTGCACCCGCACCTTCGAACCTGCCCATTTGCAGGCATTATCGATCAGGTTGCCGCTCATTTCTTCCAGGTCCTGGCTTTCGCCTCGAAAGCGGATCTGACCGGACTGCGCGAAACCGACATCAACGCCTTTGTCCTGATAGATCTTGCCCATGGCCCGGATCAGACGGGCAAGAACCGGCTCGGTCTCGCATGAAACACCGATGACCCGCCGCTGCGCCGCCATGCGGGCCCGCTCCAGATGATGCTGGATCTGGGTCGACATGATCGATGCCTGTTCGGACACCTTGTCCGCCAAGGGACCACCGGACGCCCTTGCCTCGTTTGAAATGACCGACAGTGGGGTCTTCAGACCGTGTGCAAGGTTGCCGACGTGGGTGCGTGCCCGCTCGACGATTTCCTTGTTCGACACGATGAGCGCGTTGAGTTCCACCGCCAGCGGCGCGATCTCGCGCGGCAGGGCCTCGTCAATGCGTTCGGCCTCGCCCTGTCGAACGGCCGAAAGCGACGCACGCAAGCGCGCAAGTGGCCGCAAGCCGAATTTCACCTGCAGGAAGATCGCCAGAATCAGCCCGAGACCGACAATGCAAAGCGTGATGGCCACAAGCCGCGCAAACTCGAAGATATCCGCCCAGAACCCTGCCGTTGCAGCGCCGACGGCAATCACATAGGCCGCGTCTTCAACGGTAATTCTCTGCTGGAGCACGCGAATTTCATCACCGGTCGGCCCGACGATAAACCCGGCGTTGGCGTCGTCCTGCCCGATCGGCGGCGTGTTCAGCGGATCCCCCACCAGCGACTCCGATGCATAAAGGATCGACGGGCTGTCGGCGCGTCGAACCGTCCAGTACCAGCCGGACAGCGGCAGGGAGAACCGGGGATCGCCGCGGTAGGTCGGCGCAGTCAGGGTTGCGGTTGCCTGGTCAGCACTGGCATCTGCATTGGTTGCCAGCATTTCGGCAATCAGTGCCTTGATATGAACCTCGAGCTGGGCGTCAAACGCCCGTTCGCTCGCTCTTTCATAAAGGCTCACCAGGAACACCCCGGCGATGGCGAGCGCGATTGTGGACCATACAGCCGCCACGAACACCAGACGTGCGGCAAGCGACCGCTGAGGCCGGTTCACGGGCCGGCCGTCCCCGTTGGCAGAGGTCTCAGGTGTCACTCGCCGCTCCCAGGCGGTATCCGAGCCCTCGGATGGTTTCGATCATGTCCGAGCCGATTTTCTTGCGCAGACGGCCGACGAAGACTTCCACCGTGTTGGAATCACGATCGAAATCCTGATCGTAGAGATGTTCGGTCAATTCAGTCCGGGAGATCACCTTGCCCTGGTGATGCAGCAGGTAGGACAACAGCCGGTATTCATGCGAAGTCAGCTTGACCGCGCTGCCGTCCACGGTTACCCGGCCGGATCTCAGATCCAGCCGCACCGCACCGCAAGTGAGTTCGTTGGAGGCATGCCCGGCAGCCCGGCGCACAAGCGCACGCACACGGGCAAGCACTTCCTCCATGTGGAAAGGCTTTGCGACATAATCATCGGCACCGGCGTCGATCCCCGCAACCTTGTCCGACCAGCGGTCGCGCGCAGTCAGGATGAGGACCGGCATGGTGCGCCCGTCGCGGCGCCAGTTTTCCAGAACGGACAGTCCGTCGAGGGACGGCAGGCCGAGGTCAAGTACCACGGCGTCATATGGCTCGGTGTCGCCAAGAAAATGCCCATCCTCGCCGTCCGTCGCACTGTCGACCACATAGCCGGCCTCTTCCAGGGCGGCCACCAGCTGGCGGTTCAGATCGGTATCGTCTTCGACAACAAGAATGCGCATGAAATTCAACTTTATGACTGATGGAGTCGGAACCAGATCAACCAACCGAAAGCCGGCAGGAAGATGTCGCTTCTAGCAATTACCTGTTGGCGTTGACTGTGACAGTTGTCACCTTGCCACCCTTTAGGACCGATAACAGATAGACGTATCCCCCACCCTGCTGGCAAAGCTGGGCCTTGACGATTTCACCGCCTGCCTGCCCTGCAACCGCCCCAAGCGGGGCGGCCTTGCCGCTGGCCACGGCTTCACGGGCCTGCGACTGGGACAAACAAGCGGCTTGCGCCGGCGCAATGACGGCGAATGTCAGGATCAAAAGGGCAAATATCTGTTTCACGTGTCCGATTCCGGTCTGCTCACGAGGTCATGCGCAAGGTGTAATCAATTTCACCTGAACGCAAGCTGAACCGGTTGTTTGGATTTCTTCAGCTGCCCTTCTTGCGGCGGCGTCCTTCCGCCGCCTTGTCAGCCCAGCGCCACTTCGTCCGTCTGCAGGTCGTCGTAACGGCCCTTGAACTGCTCGAACACCTGCAGCGTCCGCCGGGCGATCCCTGTCCAGCCGAACACGCGGCGTGCGAAGCGAGCGCCCTCCACCGAGAGGGTTTCGCGCATCCAGGAGTATTGCATCGGCATGTTCAGCATGGCCGCAAACTCTTCTGGTCGCTTGGGATCGGCCACCAGCGCATGTCGGCCAAATTCGATCTGGTCGAACAGGCCACCGTGAATCGTCACCACAGTCGGCGTTCCGCAGGCCATCGCTTCCACGGCGGTCATGCCGAAAGGCTCATAGCGGGAGGGAAGTGCGAAGATACCCGGACCACGATAGAAATCGGCCAGATCTTCATCCGCGACATACCCACGCCAGCTGATGGCATCGGACACGCCCAGGGAAGAAGCGACTTCCTTCCATTGCGCGAGCAGCGCCTTGTCGCTGTCCGAATTGGCACCGGCGGCAAGCACAAGGCGTGCGTCGGGCTGCAGTTTCAGGAGGCTCGGCAAGGCTTCGATGATCAGGTCATAGCCCTTGTTTTCCGCTGCCCTGCCAACAACGTAGATATCCGTTTCCTTGAAATCGTGCTTCCGGCGCGCTTCCGCGACCACATCCGGTGTTGCGGGCGTAAACCGGCCTTCGTCGATGCCCGGCGGGATCATGGTGATATGCTCACGCGGCAGCTGGTATTGCTCGACGATCAGGTCCGTTTGCTGCTCGGTCGTCGCGATGATGTGGTCGCAGTTGCGGTAAAGAACGAATTCCTTCTGGATCCGCTCCTTGAAGCGGTACCCAGCCATCTCTTCTTCACCCGCTCCCACCATGTCGTGTTCTTTCCACCAGCCAAGGGAGTGCGGCGTGTGGATGTGCGGAACCTGCAGCTCCTCGGCGATTTTCTGGCCGGCGACGCCTGCATCCCAGTAATGAGAGTTGATCACGTCATAATGCAACTTGCGATGACGGATCATCGCCAGCGCATTGGTGACGAAGTCACCGTACCAGTCGTGCATGTCCTCCTTCCGGATGAAATCGGATCCTCCGAAAGGAACGCGCACGACGCGCAGGTTTTCATTGATGATATCCTCGGCCGGCTGGTCTTCGAACTGGCGCGTCATGACATCGACCCTGTAGCCGAGCCGCGCGAAACGTTTTGCCAGCTCCAGTACGAAGACCACCTGGCCGCCCGTATCCGGTTTACCCAGTTCCGGCGATCCGGCCACGTAACCGTGCAGCGAGATCATCAGAAGGGAACCGATATTGTGCTTGTTCATGTGTCGTTACCTTGTTCGTGTGTCTTGATCTCCATCTACCCAGGCGTTCTTTTGCTCTTTTTGCTCATCGGCCCGCCGACGTTGCAGCAGGCAGCAGCCTCTCGAAAGGCCGGATCAGACTGCCGATTGCGGCAGCAGGCCCATTACCGTCAACCCTTCCAGCACGCCGGCCGCATGGTGGGCGGATGCCAGATAGGTCTTGTGCCGCGGCAGGGTTGATAGAAGTTCCTGGCGGGCATTGCCGACCGCGATTGCCTTGCCCGCTGCTTCGAACAGCGCAAGGTCGTTACCGGAATCACCGGCAGCGATCGTTCGCTCCATCGGAATGCCAAGATGGCTTGCCAGATGGCGCATGGCAGTGTCCTTGCCTGCGCCGGGGGCGAGAATGTCCAGATCACTGGTCCCTGAATAGATGTGCCTGAACGGGATGCCCTCGTCCCGGAGTGCGGCAAGAATCGCGTCCACGCCGTCTTTTCCCGGAACGGCGAAGCTCGCCTTTCCGTCCGTCTGGAACTTGTCGTCGTGCGCATCATACCCCAGTTTCCGGACGATTTTGCGAACTTCCTCGTCAGGCCAGTCGATAAACCGGCTTTGCCAGCTTTCCAGAAAGAAACGGTCCAGACGGATTTCGGTTCCCAAACCGGTGATAATTGCGTCCGGTTCGAAGCCTTTGGGGAAGTATTCGGCAAGGGTCTGGTCGACACTGGCAGCCGGTCGGCTGGAGTTTAGAGCCAGTTTCAGGTGCGACTTGGCGTTCTTCAACTGATGCCAAAGTCGCTCCAGATCGGCCCGGTTACCGGTCAGGGTGTCATCGATGTCGCTGACCAGAAGCCAGGTATCACTCTTGCCCGTCTCGCCGGTCACCGGCCCTCCCCTTCCTGATCGGGCGCCCTGTGCGTGACGGAATATGCCGGTTCGACCGTGTGCTCCGTTACCGGACGGCTCAATGTTTCAACCACAAGGTCCTTCAGGCAGACGGCCGCGCTTTCGGTGTAGAAGCCGATACCGCCTTCGATGAAACTGTCGTCAACCAGCGACAGCACCACATAGCCGTCGATGGAAAACTCGAAGTAAAGGCCGTGCGCCACAACCTCGATCTGCCAGGGGCCATGATCGCTGCCTCTGAAATGCGCTTCCTGAAGCGGCTCGTAACGGAAGGCATGTTCGAACTCAGGTGTCGGGTTTGCCCCCCAAGCTCGCATCTGGGCAATGCCGTTGACGAGATCCAGAGACAGGTAATAACCGTCACCCTCGTCGTTCATCCTCAGCACAAGACCGGTTTTGCCCAGTCCCTCCAGCATCAGCTGTGCCTTGAGGCGGAAATCCTCATGCTTGCCCGGCAGCATGAAAGCTTCGTACCCGCTCTTGCAGCTCAGATGCAGCCCGTCCGGCCGATCAATCGCCGACGCGTATGTGTTGGAATACAGTGCCTTGCACTGGTAGGACGCAGTCACGACCTGGCGATGCGTCACCAGATCGTTGAAGTCCGAATTCGATTTCAGCTTGAGCCTGCCGGCACTGTCCGTCACCAGTTCCTTCGGCGGCGGCAACAGCTTCTTCACGACCTCGCGCCCGTAGACGTACTCCGTCTTGGAAAAGAAATTGAACAGAAGCAAACGGTCGTTGGTCCGGCAAATACGGCCTGCATAATTGCCCGTCGGCAGGATCACATTGTCGAAGAAGTTCTGGTATGGCCCCTCAATCGTCTCCGCGTACCAGTAGTGGATCTTGGTGTCTTCGCGGATCGATCCCATCAGGTAATAGCGGCCGTCGAGACGAAACAGGTTCGGCACTTCGACGTCGTCATAAAGACCGGGCCGATAAAGAGGTGGCTCGAACGTGAATTTGTCCGGTTTGGTCTCGCGTGCGAGCCCGACGCAGCCGCGCCGTATGACCGGCCCTTCCTTGACACGGGCAGAGGCCAGCAGCAGGCGTTCGCCTGTGTCTTCATCAACATAGAAGAACGGATCGCGGAAACTGACCCACTTCCGGCCTTCGTCTACAGTGCTCTCGTAAAGCGGGCCCGGCACCTGCAGGGGATAATTGCCGTGATTGCAGCGTTCCCAGGTGTAGAGATCCTTGGACCGTGCCAGCCCGACCCGCTGCACCCTGCCATATTCCGCCCGCGCAAGGCCGGTGTAGAACATGCGCCACTCGCCCTGCCGATCCGGATCGGGCGTCACATGCATCGTCCAGAGCATGTCATCATCCCATTCGCCCGGTTCACCGACGAAAAGTGCATTCTTGACCCGGCGCCATGTCATGCCGTCCGTGCTGACGGCGTGCGCGATGAAATCGTGATTGGGCAGCACCAGATGGAACAGATGATAGATGCCGTCGTGATAAACGACATCGACGTCGCCAATGTCCGACCGCAGAAATCCATGGGATGCATACATGCCCTAACCCTGCCCAGATGTTTCAGCAGGATCAAGAGCCTAAGCCAAAAAATTTGCAGTGCAACATGGCTCGGACGAACAATATCACCCCTTTGCGCATCCTGCCTGATGACTGGCGGCATTTCCGGAGCGATTTGCGGTATGGAACAGAAACAGCCGGATCCCGCCCTTTCAGTTGGCCCGCTGCGCTCGGCTCTATGCCTAGAATATGATCGTTTCTGAGCCAAAAGCGCGTCGTAAAAGCATTCCCTTGTCGCCCCTATCCTCTAGAATGGGTTCATGACGGACTGCTGTTGGATCTCACATACCGACTGCCACTGCGGACAAAGCGCGGCGCGCAAGACTTTGCGTCAGGTCATCGGTCTCTTCTCTTTTCTTTCCTTGCTGCTCCTGCCAGGTCCTGCAGCCGCGTGTTCCCTGTCGCTGGTTCTGGCGATGGACGGTTCGGCCAGCGTCGATGCGCGCGAACACACCTTGCAGCTCAACGGACTGGCGGATGCCCTGAGAGACCCGGACGTCGTTCAGGCAATCGAGGCCGTTGGCGGGATCTGGGTTACAAGTTTCGAATGGAGCGGCCGGTACCAGCAATTGCTCCAGCTTGGGTGGAGCCATCTTTCCGATGCGCAAAGCGCTGCGAATGCGGCCGAAACCCTGCGACGCTCACCACGAGGCTACACCGAATTTCCAACCGCCCTCGGTTATGCACTCGGCCATGCGGCAACGCTGATGCGCAAGGCACCCGCGCCTTGTGTTCGTAAGGTCATAGATGTTGCCGGTGATGGCATCAACAACGACGGTTTCGGCCCGGAAAGCGCCTACAGGGCCTTCGATTTCCAGGACGTTACGGTCAACGGTCTGGTGATTTCAGGCGCTGATGAAGCTCCGGTGCGCTACTACCGGACCCATGTCATCAGGGGTCCGGGTGCCTTTGTCGAGGTTGCAGACAGTTATGACGACTACGCCGAGGCAATGAAGCGCAAACTGCTGCGGGAAATCTTCGGCAGCGGCTACGCTTCCCTGCGCTGAAATCAGCTTCAGGCTTGCCGGCGCTCCGCCCGGGCCAAAAGAGCCGCTTCGAAATCCGCTGCCGGCATTCTGTCCTGCAGGGCCCTTAGGAAAAGCTGCTTCTGTGTCTCGGGCGCCAGCCCGCCTACAGGCGGATCCCGGTCCAAATTGGTCGGGAAGGAATATCCTTCCGCACACGCGGAAACAGCCGCCTCCAGTCTGGTACCTGATATTGTTTCCTGTCCGATTTGCGCCAGGAGCACGGGATAGAGCGCCCGGCACATGGCATCCCGGTCCACACTTTCCATGGCGCGTCCGAAGGCCGAGGACACCTGAAGCAGGTTTGCCATGCGCTGGATATCTGCACTGGAATTGTCACCGGCGGCGTGGAACAGTGCCGGGTTGAAGAACACCGCATCGCCCTTGCGCAATGGCATCTGCACGTAATGCTGTTCAAAAAACTCCTTGAATGCCTCCAGCCGGTAGGCAGCGTAGCCCGGACGATAAAGCTGTGAAAACGGCAAGAGCTTCGTGGGACCGCTTTCAATCGGCATGTCTGTATGCGCGACCGCCCCTTGCAGGGTCATGACCTGTGACAGGTCGTGCACATGGGCCGGATAACGTGCGCAGTCTTCTGCTGACTGGAAACCAAGGTGGTAATCCCGATGTGCCTGCTGCGCCTTGCCGCCCGGACGTACAAGATTGACCTGGGCCGTCATCTGGTAGTTCGGCCCGAGCCAGGCTTCACAAACGGCATCGATGGCAGGATTGGCAAAATAATCCGCGAAGACATCGGGGGCTTCCAGGCAGAGTTTCTGCAGTGAGTTCCAGATCCGGTCGTTTGCGCCGGCAGCTGCAAAATGATCCGCACCGCCGCCTGAAGCAGCTTTCTCCTCGGCGATGATCCGGTTGTAGACCTGCGTTGCCCGGTCTATCGGGGTGACATCCTTATATGCCTCCTCCAGCACCAGCACACCCGAGTGCAGCCGCATAACCTGCGCCCATTCTGCCATCAACCGGCTACGGCTTTCGCTACCTGCGAGTACGGTCTCCAGATCGGCAACCCGGTAGACGGGAATACCGGCAACCACCTTGTAGGCGTGCGGCACGATGCCGTCGTCCAGTTTTTGCGACACAAGTTGCCTGAAGTCCTCGACATCGCAACTGGTGGCGTTGAAATACGCCAGATGATCGACCCGTTTGTCCATGATCCCCTCCCAGGTTTTGTTGGCTGCAATGCTATCAGGATCGGTCTTGATCGGATCGGCATTTTCCATCAAGAATCCATCAAATGACCCATCGCTTCCCGATCAAGGAAATCGCCCTTCAGGCAGGCCTCAGCACTGCCACGGTTGACCGCGTGATGAACGGGCGAGCACATGTCAGCCCGCAAACCCGTCGCAGGGTTGAGGATGCGATTGCAGAACTGGAACAACAGGAAGGTCAGCTGGCTGCCAGGGGGCGGCGGCTCTTCTTCGATGTGGTTATGGAAGCGCCGAACAGGTTCAGCAGAGAAGTGCGTCTTGCCTGTGAAAGCGTGCTGACAGATCTGCATCCGATCGCGATCCGCCCCAGGTTCACTTTCACCGAAACCATGTCGGCAGCCGAATGCAGCGCGATTCTGCAGCGGATTGCAAAGCGAGGCAGCCAGGGCATCTGCCTCAAGGTGCGCGATACAGAGGAAGTCCGGCATATGATCGCAGGACTGGCAGACCGCAGAATCCCTGTCGTCACCGTCTTTACCGACCTTCCCGCATCCCGGCGGCTTGCCTATGTTGGCCTGGATAATCGCAGCGCCGGCAAAACCGCAGCCTATCTCATGCACAAGCTCCTGCCGGCGAACGGAACGGTTCTGACGACGCTCAGCCAGCACACCTTTCAGGGCGAGGAGGAGCGCTACGAGGGTTTCAGGCAGGAACTGGATCGTCTGCGCCCGGAATGCAGATTGGTGGATGCCAGCGGCGGCGGCGGCCTCAATCCCGAAACACGGCGGGAGGTTGCCGAGAAGCTGGGCTCCTCTCCACCGATTTCCGGCGTCTATTCCATGGGAGGCGGCAACAGGGCTATTTTGCAGGCCTTGTCCGAGGTGGGCCAGATGCCAAGGGTCTATGTCGCGCACGATCTGGACAAGGACAATCTCGAGCTTCTCCGGCAGGAGCAGCTGACGCTGGTGCTTCATCACGACCTGCAGTCAGACATGAACACGGCGTTTCGTCATCTCCTGGCATACCACGGCATCGGCACGTCTCCCTCCGGCGAAACGAGCGATGTTCAGGTTGTCACCCCCTTGAACATCCCTTCCAGGTTCAATGAACCAGCCTGACCTGGCAGTGCTGATCTCCACAGCCAAAGCCTGCCGTTCATCAGAAAACGCGCCAACAGCACACTGCCAGCAGTTGATCAACCGTGTTTCAGCTCTGTGCCAACTGCGCGTTCGACAAAAGCCAACATGGATTGCCTGAGCTGTTTTCTGGTCGAAACATCTCTGGAAACGGCATTCTGGCCACTGCGTTCGATCAAACCAAGAACCAGTTCGGCCGACGTGGCAGGGTTTTCTTCAAACGTTGGCAGGCAGTTGGCAACCGCTTGAACGAGCCGGGCCCGGGTTTGTTCGAACAGGCCGCCGATCTCGGGATTTCTGAAGGCCTCGGCAACGATTTCCGCGCTCAACGCGGCATGTGCCGGCGAAGAACAGAGATCGAAATACTCCGCCCCAAATTGCAGCAGTCTTTCCATCCGATTTTTTGACGTGTCTTCAAGCCGCCTCAGCAAGGGATCAAGTTCGACAGTTTCCAGTTCCGAGATGGCTGCGATGATCTCGTTCTTGCCCTTGAAGTGATTATAGAGATTGCTGAGGCTGATCCCCGCCTTTCCCGCGATGTCGCGCATGCCCGTCTGGTGAAACCCCTTTTCGATAAAAAGACCCGCAGCCGTTTCGACGATCATCTGCCGACGCTTGGCGGATTTCTCCAGACGGCTGGTGGATTGCGGCCTGGTTTCGGCCATCGGGAATCTCCTGTGGGACGCTACGAAGAAAGACCGTAGACCGACTTCTTCTTCTGCGCTGTTCATTTCAGGTTCGTTGCCGTCTTGCAATCCTGGGCCGCGCGCCCAATTAAAGAACGAACGTTCGTTCTTTGTGAGGTGTCATGTATTCTGATCTGGAACTTCGCCTTCAGGAGGCGGCTGTTGTCTTCAACGGTATTGAAATTCTGGCGCTGGTCTTTCTTCTTGTTTTGGCTTCCGAAACCGTGTGGGACCGGTTTACCGGCTACCGTCAATCGCTATCGGAAACCGGCGCAAATCTGATTATCGGTCTTGTCTACGGTCTGTTGGAACGAACCGCATACGGGCTGATCGTCGTGATTGCCGTTTTCCTTGCAGAACCGTTCGCGCTTTGGGACCTGCCCATGAACGGCTTGACATGGGTGCTTGCGATCGTGGTCGCTGATCTGACGTACTACTGGATGCATCGCTGCGAGCACCGGGTACGGTTATTCTGGACCTATCACAGCGTTCATCATTCCTCGCCTGAGTTCAACTTCACGACGGCTCTGCGTCTGGCCTGGACCGAAGCGCTGTTCGAATGGATGTTTTTCATTCCCATGGTGATTGTCGGCTTCGACCCTGTGCAGGTGATCGCAGGCCTTGCCGTTGTGGTGGCCTATCAATCGTGGATCCATACCGAAAAGGTCAGACGGCTCGGGTGGCTTGAAAGCATTCTGAACACACCGTCGCATCATCGCGTGCACCACGGCAGCAATCCGGAGTATCTCGACAAGAACTATGGCGGCATCCTGATCGTCTGGGACCGGCTCTTTGGAACCTACACACCCGAGCGTACCAAGGTTGTCTATGGGATCACCGATCCGCTCAACACATCCAATCCGATCACCATCAACTTTCGAGACTTCATTCGTCTTGGCACAGATGCACTCAATGCCCCTTCCCTCGCCCAGGCTCTGAAGATGCTCATGAAACCTCCCGGCTGGACACCGACGCGCGATACGGCTCTTCCCGCGGACCAGTCCGACACTCAAATGCAGTCGCCTGCTGGTTCCAGCCAAGGGGAACACCACGATGAACATTGATCTGCTTCTGGCGACTTTTGCCGGCTATCTGGCGGTCTTCGGACTGAGCGACCGGCCACAGGACCCGAAGGTCCGCGACTACCCCATTGAAACCATCCAGATCAGAACTGCGTCCGGCACCGCCGTTCTGGATGCCGAGCTGACCTTGCCAAAAGGGAGGGGGCGCGTTCCTGCGGTGGTACTCATCACCGGTTCCGGCCCACAGGACAAGAATGAAGAAATTGCGGGCCACAAACCTTTTCTCGTGCTTTCAGATCACCTGACGAAATCCGGCTATGCCGTGCTGCGTTACGACGACCGCGGCGTGGGCCGGAGCACGGGAGACTTTGCGACAGCAACCCCGCAGGATCTCGCGAGCGACGCAGCCGCCGCGCTTGCCTATGTGAAGTCTCATCCGCGTGTTCTTTCCGAAAAAACCGGATACATCGGCCACTCGGAAGGCGGCTATCTCGCGCCGATCGCGCAGCAGATCGAACCGGCCGCCTTTCATGTTTATCTTGCAGGCCCTGCCCTGCCGCTTGTTCCCGATGTCATGCGCACTCAGGTTCAGGATATCGGGCGTGCGGAAGGCCTGTCCGATGAAGTCATTGCCGGACAGAGCCGCGCGGTGAATGAGATCAGCTCCGCTCTTTTGAAATCCGGAACACCGGCAGAATTACGCGAGGACATCACGAAGGCCTTGAAGAACTCGGGGGCGAGCGGTTCCCAGATCAGGCAAAACCTGGCTGTCTGGGCGACGCCCTGGGCTTCCGCCTACGCGCGGCACGATCCGGTTGCGCAGCTGGCAGGCCTGACCATTCCGGTGCTGGCACTTTTCGGTGAGCACGACTTGCAGGTCTCCGCCAGGGAGAATTCACCTGTCATGCGAAGGGCCCTCACCCACCCGCTCTCGGATGTCAGAACGCTGCCTGGCCTCAATCACCTGTTCCAACCAACGCGAACCGGACGTATCAACGAGTATATCCGGATAGCAACGACCATCGATTCTACCGCATTGCAGGCGATTGCGACATGGCTCGATATGATCGTGCAGGTGCCATAAGCCCGCGGGAACGGTACCCTGCTCCAGCGACCAGGCCGTCACCCCCCGGTGTTGCCGTAGTTTTCCGCCTCCATGCCCCGATAGAAATCCTTCAGCGTCTTGCCGGGTTCCGGATCAAACCGGTCTCCCGTCTCCCGCATCTCGGAAATCCGGTCCAGACGGAACATACGGAAGTCCTGGCGCAATTCGCACCAGGCAACCAGTGTCCAGACCTTGCCCCAGAACCACAGACCGAGAGGGCGGATCGTACGATCGGTCGGCTCCCCCTTGCTGTCGCAATACGCCACGAACAAGCGCCTGCGGCCATCGGCAGCCGCTTCCAGAAAATCGATATGAGCCCGGATTTGCGGTGTCATCTCTGGCGCGAACGCGTGGATCTCGACTTCGTTCTGACGCACCCGCATCTTTTCCGGCAGGACGGCGTCGATCTTGATCATCGCCTCTTCGGCGGCCCGGGCCATGGCAGCCCCGCCCCAGGCACGGATCAGACGCGCACCGGCGAGTAGAGCGACAATTTCATCCCGAGTGAACATGAGTGGTGGCAGTTCATAGCCATCCCGCATGATGTAGCCGACACCAGCTGCACCTTCGATCGGCACGCCGGATGCCTGCAAGTCGGCAACATCGCGATAGATGGTGCGTTCGGATACTTCCAGCCATTCGGACAGCTGACGTGCCCGCACGAGCCGGCCGCCGCGCAGATATTGCACGATCTGGAAAAGGCGGTCGGCGCGTCTCATGATGCCGGCTCCTTGCGAAGCCGACATCCTGTCAGTCTCAAATCAGCGTGCGAACATGCCGATGGAATTTCCGTCCGGGTCGATGCCATAGGCAAAGCGCCCCGCCGGAATGGCAGCCGGATCGGAAATGATCTCTCCCCCCTTGGCAGCGAACCGTTCCATCGTTTCTTCCAGGGTGTCCGGGCAGGCGAGATGAATGGTTGGTCCGGTTCCGTTCTGCGCGGGTTTTCCCGGGTAAAGGTGACCTGCAATCCCACCCTGCTCCTTGGTCGGAAAGATTGCGATCTCATTTGGTCCCATGTCGATGACACGTCTAAGCTCCGTTTTGAAAACGTCGTTATAAAAGCTGACCGCCTTGTCCAGATCGGAGACGGGTATCTCCATCCAGACGTTGAAGTGATCGGGTGCAAAAGTCATGGAAAGTCTCCTCAGGCGCTGTGATGAGGATCACCTTATCAAACCTCTCCTGACAGCATTCTGTCAGGAGAGAGTGACAAACATATATGACGCAAGGGCAAGTAAACACCTGCAAATTTCGTCTCACAGATGAATTCGGAAAAGAGGCTGATGACAATTTGCCGGTACCGCGCCGTCACAGCTAAACTGCATGGGCCGGGACGCAGACCAAGGCGGTGCGACAACCGGAAGGAGAGATCATGAAACGCTGGCAGATGATCCTTTTCAGCCTCTTGCTTCTGCTGACAAACTTCACGCCTGCCTTCGCGCATTTTTCGGAAGGTACCAAGGTGCGCACGCTTCTGGTCTCCCGTGAAGGTGACACGCTGACTGTTTATGTGCGGGTGCCCGCTCCGCTTGTCTTCTCGGATCTCGTCGGTCGCTCGCAGGTCGAACAGGTACCACTGGTCTCGCCGTTTCTTCGCCTGGAACAAACCCCTGACAGTGAGCGCTACCGGGTTGATCTCGGCGCGATCGACAGCAATCGATCTGCCTTTGAAGACCGGTTGCGCAACGCCCTCGTCTTTTCGCAGGCGGGCCTTGCCCTGCCGGTGGAGATCATCGGGTTTACGATTCACGCCAGTCGACCTGATCAGGACATCGACACAGCTGTTGCCGCCCAATCCGCATTGAGCGAAGCTTTCCCGAATGAAGACCCGCTCTTTGGTACGGCAGTCATCGACTACGCGCTCAGGCTGGAAAGCAGCGATCCGACCGGTGTCCTTCAAGTGCAGTCGGGGTACGCCCCCCTGATCCCGGGGCCCGGCATAGCCATCGACAATCATCTGGTCGATGCCCGCATCACCCCTCCGGTTTCGACCACCGCTCCCGGGCAACTGGAAGAACCTGAGCGGTTCGACGGATCCCGGCTCAGCACGTTTATGCATTTCATCCACCAGGGCACCCTGCATATTCTGGAAGGCCTTGATCACGTCTTTCTGGTGATTGCGCTGGCTCTGGGCGTCGGGGCAACGCGGAGACTGATTTACCTCGTCACCGCCTTCACGATCGGGCACTCAGTCACGCTGATTGCCACCTTCCTCGGGGCAACACCTTCCTGGCCATGGTTCATCCCGTTGGTGGAGACGGCCATTGCCGCTTCCGTTCTTTATGCGGCCATCGCGGCAATGGTCCGGAAGTCGGGCTCGGTGATCGTCTTCGCCGCGATCGGCCTGTTGCACGGCCTCGGCTTTTCCTTCGTTCTTGCGGACATACTCGGCCGGGGCGCACCGGATCTCATACCCGCGCTGCTGGCATTCAACATCGGCATCGAATTTGGCCAGCTGATCATTCTCGCCGTAACGCTCTCCATCGTCCTGCTTCTGCGAAAGACAGCTGAACCCGCCCTGCAACCCTTGCGGCTCGGCGCGCTGTCGGGGATTGCGATCCTGTCGGCCTGGTGGGTCATCGAGCGCCTGCCCGGATTGCTGATTTCGGCCTGACTTGAGGGCGCCTCATGGCCATTTCAGGCAAAAAACACCCTAAAAAGACATAAAAAGCCGATTAATCTGCCGGGTTAAGCGCCGTTAATTCTAACAATTGACTTGTTCTTAATCCCGACTGTGCAACTTGGGCGGAATAATAATTGGCAATGAAATGGCTCGTCACGGTACCTCGCCCAATACCCGACCACTATTAAAAGGCTCTCTTGCAGGCCTCGCGACGGTTGCCGTCATGTTGCTTATAGCCTGGGTCGGTGTCGCCTATGACGGGCAAAGCGAACTGCAGAAACAGACGGCAGACCTTCTTGGCATCTGGCAGTCCAACATAGACCGTGGAAACAAGCTCTACGGAGCGCTGGAAAGACTTCCCGAAGACGATTGCAGCGACGCGCATTTGAAAACGCTGAACACGCTCGTCTACAACGACAATCACATTACCAATATCTGGTTTTTTCCGGACGGCGACACGAACGCCGCCTGCTCTTCGAGCTTCGGGCGTTTCGAACCTGCCCACAATTTCGGCCCGCCTGAAAAGGCTCAACTGTTCCGCGATGGCAGGGAGACCTGGTACAGGGTGCCCTTCGACAAGGCCGAGGGTGTCGACAGCGTTACAGTGATCAAGAAGGGCCGCTACGGCGTTTCATTCTACCAGACCGGCAACCTGGCAACGGCCGCCGACGACATGTTCTATGTGTCGAGTGTTGAAGACCCTTACACGGTTCTGTTCCACGCCAATGGAAACGCGGGTCTTTTGAAGCAATACCGCGACAACTACGGCCCGATGTTCGGCAACGTCTATGCACAGGCCTGCGGCGAAGGCGATGTCAGGCTGTGTTACCTGACCATGATCCCTGCCAGCCGGATCGTTCAGCAAAATATCGGCCTGCTCGCGATTTTTGCGGTCTTCGGCATCGTCACCGGCGGGCTCGTTTTCCTGAGGGTGAAACGGATCGTGCGTGACCGCCATAGCCCGGCCGGACGGATCCGTCACGCGATCGCCAACGGCGGCAAAGGTTTCGAGCCGCACTACCAGCCCATCTTGTCGCTCGACACGATGAAATGCGAAGGCTGTGAGGTTCTGGCCCGGTTCGAAGATGCCCAGGGCAAGCTTTTCCCGGATGAATTCGTGAACATAATCCAGCAGGAGAACCTGACCTGGGAGTTTACCGAGATCATCATAGCCAAGGCACTGCGCGACCTGAAACCGCTGCTTGCGGGACGGCCGGGTTTCAAGGTGTCCGTCAATTTCTTCCAGGCGGATCTGGAAGACGAACAGATCCAGTCCGTTATTCAGTCGCCGGTTTTTGCGATGGCGACGGAAGCCGGTCTTTCCCTTTGCTGCGAGATCCTGGAAACCGGGATCCGGTCCGGTACCAGCATTGCAAAATCGCTGGAATACCTGCGCAGCATCGGCTGCCTGATCGCAATTGACGACTTCGGCACCGGCTATTCCAACCTTGCCCAGATCAAGGCGCTCAAGCCCGATCTGGTGAAGATCGACAAGATGTTCGTCGATGATCTCGGTAGCACCACCGATACGGCCCGCGGCGCCTTTGTTCAGGCGATCCTCGGCATTGCTTCGGCACATGGCATGAAAGTCTGTGCGGAGGGTGTCGAGACGATGGACCAGCTCGCGTCCCTCAGGAACCGAGATGTGGACTACGCCCAGGGCTATTTCTTTGCCAAACCGATGCCCATCCGGGACTTCTCCCTCTACCTTCTGGAACAGACCTTGAAGGAAAAGATGCCGACGAGCGGACGCTTGGCAAAGCTCAAGCCTGTCAGCGGCTGACACCCGTTCCAGCGCCGATCGCCTGCTTTTCCAGGCTTCCAGCCTCGCGCGTGCGCGCAAACCGGCGCCACCACAAAAACTCCGATGCAATTTCGAGCACGATTGATCTGTCTCAAGGTGAATTGAACAGGTTGGCGGCACCTTGTGGTTCTTACAAGGAGGCAAGAATGAGCCACGTGCCACACGAGTTACATGAAGAATTTCCGGAAGCCGCAGACACTTTGCATGCGTTGAAAACAAGTGATGCCCATTTCGCCCGGCTGGCGGATGAATATCACACCGTCAATCGCGAAGTGCACCGCATCGAGACAGATGTGGAACCGGCATCCGACGATGTCCTGGAAGACCTGAAAAAGAAGAGACTAAATCTGAAAGACCAGATTGCTGCCATCCTGGCGGCAACGGCTAACACCGTGTCCTGAGCCCCTCCTTTTCAGGCCGGTGTTAAAGCCCGCGCCGTCCCCGTCCGACGGCGCGGGCCACCACATGCAGCTCTCCAGGACAAGGTCCTGGCCCACCAGGAGCGCAGTGGAGCACATTTCCGGTTTTGGCGACCTTGTCGCCCACACGGTCAGCATACCGACAAAGAGTTGAAAAAAGAAGGCGCCGCAGCTTTTCGTAAAAGCCCGGCGCCAGTCTGGGGAGGAACGACCCTCATCGTTCACCCTACGATGTGGGTCTTCCCGCAAATAGTTGCAAGGCAAGCCTGTGTGAGGCTTGCGTGATCCAGGACCAGCGCTCCCCGACACAGCTTGACCCACACGCGGGGCTGTTATCTTCTGGGGCGAGTTCATTTCGGATCAGACCATGACCCTTGTTCGCCTCTGCCTGCTTCTGCCCCTCTTGTTCTCGTCCACAGCATTTGCCGCCGATCATTGCATCGATGTTCAGGCGAAACGCGGCTGGCAGCAACTGTCCCTGCCCGGCGGCAAGATCACCGGCGTGCAGTATTCCGGCGGCTGGAGCGTGATTGCCGGCATGTACAAGGCCGTCGGCCCGCGTGGCTACACGGGCGAAGACGCGCGACGGCTAGGCCCGCTCCACGGCTACAAGTTTGACCAATCCTACGCTTTCGGCGAGATGCTTGTGCGAGATCAGGCGGGCCGCATTGTGCCGTTCGCGGAGTTTGCCGCGCTCGCCGTCAACTCGCGCGATCCGGCCGGTGTCTATGCCTTCCGCATCAACGACAAGGATGTCGCGCTGCCGGACAATGCCGGTTCCATTCGCGTCTGTATTTCAATGCGCTGACCTTCTCAACAGGCACGCCTCCCCTTCCCCTGCCCTGAACGGATCTCCCCCCCATGACCCAGAAAACCATCCTCATCACCGGTGCTGCCCGGGGCATCGGCCTTGCGACGGCAAAGCTCATGCTGAGCCGCGGCTGGCAAGTTGCCATGCTTGACCGGGATGTCGACGAACTCGCGATTGCGTCCGAAGGTCTGGCAGGTGCCGTTCCGTTTATCTGTGACGTTTCCATCGCAGAGCAGGTCGAGGCAACCATCCCTGCCATCTTGCAGAAATTCGGTCAGCTGGATGCCGTCGTGAACAATGCCGGCGTTGCCGAATTCGGCCCGATAGAGGAGACGGATTTTGCCATGTGGCGGCGGGTCATGGAGACCAATCTCGACGGCGTGTTTCTGGTTTCTCAAGCTGTCGTTCCCGCCTTGAAGAAAACCCGTGGCGCCATCGTCAACATCGCCTCCATTTCCGGCCTGCGCGCGTCAACGTTGCGGGTTGCCTACGGAACCTCCAAGGCCGCCGTCATCCAGCTCACCAAGCAACAGGCAGCTGAACTTGGCGAATACGGCATTCGCGCCAACTGTGTCTGCCCGGGTCCCGTGCGCACCAAGCTGGCGATGGCAGTGCACAGCCAGGACATCATCGATGCCTATCACGACGCGATCCCGCTCAACCGCTATGGCTCGGAAACGGAAATTGGCGAAGTAATCGCCTTTCTATGCTCCGAGCAGGCGAGTTACGTCACCGGGCAGGTGATTGCTTCCGATGGTGGTTTTGAAAGCACCGGGGTTGGCCTTCCGGCACTTCGCAAGTAAGTGAGCGTCACTCGACTTTCAGGAAGACACAACGCTGCATAGCGGGCCGGTTTGCGGACTTGCGGGAACAATCTTCTTTCCGGAATGCGCCCTCAGGCCGGTATTTGTCCATGACCGCGTCCAGGCGATCATTGGTGATGGCGGCGTTGGCCCTTTGCAGGCACGGCAGCAGCAGCGCCTTGTTCGCCCGTTGCTGGGCACCGCTGGGATATTTACCCGGCTCCGGATGGACGGGTTTGAAACACTCGATGAAGACCGCCTCCTCGATACCGAGGTCTGCCGCGATCCTGTCGGTCGGGCGGTTCGGGTCGTTATCGGCAAGGGCGGGACCAGCCAGGAACAGTGCGGCAAGGAAAAGGGTGGTGCGCATCTGACTATCTCCCTGAAACTCAACCGGCTTCCGGTTTTCTGAGACGGATTTCCGGATCATGCAACCACTCTACCGGCTTCAATTTTTCAGGATGTGATAGTCGTCACAAATTTTCCGAAAGCGCCTTTTTTCTCAATCACGGTCATCGATCGCGCAGACAAAACATCCGATTAGCTGTCAGGCAGAAAATGAGCGGCGATCTGACGCTGATGGGCTCGGGTCCGATGTTCGAACAGATAAATTCCCTGCCAGGTTCCAAGCGCCATGCGCCCTGCCGAGACGGGAATGGAAAGCGAAACCGGCATCATCGCCGCCTTGATGTGGGCAGGCATATCGTCCGGTCCCTCCAGGGTATGCACCAGATAATTCATGGAAGGATGATCTGCGGGCGGAACCAGACGTTCGAAAAACGCTTTCAGATCGCGCTGCACATCCGGATCCGCATTTTCCTGAATCAGCAGCGAACACGAAGTGTGGCGGACGAACAGCGTGAGCAAGCCATCTTTCGCACCTGTTTCTGCAAGCCATTCAGCCACCGACGAGGTGAATTCGTAAAGGCCCTGCCCGCGGGTGCCAATTGCGAATCTGGTTTGCATCGTTTCCTCCGAGAACCATTTGCCGCTTCGCACTGGCTTAGGCGATCCACGCTACGGTTGCAATTGCAGCTGCGGGCCGCCATCTGAGGGAAGCCTGCCGAAGCCCCGCCAGTTTTTCCGAACCGAGGCCCTGATGCCAACTCCCCGAAAGAAGATCCTCATTGCCTCTCTGGGCACGCGCGGAGACGTTCAGCCCTATGTTGCCCTGGCACACGACCTGGCAAAGATGGGCGCCGACGTCGTGGTGACGACGGGAGAAGGTTTCGATGACATGATCACCGCTGCCGGTGCCCGGTCACGGCCGGTTCCACTCGATTATCAAGCTCTTCTGCAAAATGAGGACATTCAGGCTGCGCTGTTCACGTTGAAGGGCAAAATCCGTGCAGCCCGCAAGAATATCGATCTGCAGAAGGAAGCCGCCCGGCGCCTCTGGCAGATCGCCATGCAGGAAAAACCGGACCTTATCCTGTTCAATCTCAAGGCAACTGTTCTGACGCTTGTAGCACGGCATCTCGACGTACCCGCCCTGCCGACAGCGCTTCAGCCGGTGAGCGCGACAACGGGTTCCTTTCCGCTACCGCTTTTCGGGTTGCCCGACCTCGGTCCTTTCCTGAATCGGCAAAGTTTTGCCATCGGTCGCTCTCTGATGCGGCTGGGTATCGCGCCGCTCGCAAAGGCCGTCCGCGCGGAAGCGGGGACGAAGGATGCGCCTGCCCATAAGGGCGATCTGATGGACGGCCATATGCCCGGCGGAGGATCGCCGCTGTCCCTTCAGGCTTTTTCCCGGGGTCTCGTGCCAACACCACCAGATTGGCCGGAGAACAACTGGGCCTGCGGCTATTGGCTGACCGAACCTGATCCGAACTATGTTCCGCCGGAAGATCTGGCTTCGTTTCTGGAAAAAGGCCCGGAGCCAATCTATCTGGGCTTTGGCTCCATGCCGAGCAGGAACCCGGCAAAGCTGACAGAAACCGTGCTTGCAGCCCTGGAACAAACCGGCCAACGTGCGATCCTGGCGACGGGCTGGGGAGGATTGTCCGGGCAAAGCCTGCCGCAGACACTTTCAGGCAGCGTCTTCCTGCTGGATAAAGCACCTCACAGCTGGCTTTTCCCGCATTGCGCGGCAATCGTCCACCACGGTGGTGCCGGCACCACCCACGAAGCCCTGCGCTGGGGCAAACCTTCGCTGGTCTGTCCCGTCTTTGGCGATCAGCCCTTCTGGGGCGCCCAGGTTCACAAGATCGGAGCCGGGCCTGCACCGATCCGGCAAAAGTCGCTCACCCCGTCGAAACTCGCCCGGTCGCTAATGCAGCTCGAAGACCCTGTGTATCGTGTCGGCGCCAAACGGGTGGCAGACATCATGGCAAGCGAACCGGGTGCGCGAGGTACGGCAGAACGGCTGCTATCGATGATCGAAGCTGACAGGATCTGATTAGACTATGCCGTCTAAAACCAAGCTACGTACCTAAAAAGGCGGCTTCGGCCCCGAAGGCTGTTGCCAGAAACCGCGTCATGCAGGCGACCCGTTCGACAGAGCGAAGGTCGGGATGGGTCAGTACCCAGAGCTCATTTGCTGGTACTTCATTGGCGAGGGCCAGTTTCTGCAAGCCGCCTTGTGCGACATCCACCGGAACGAGGCATATCCCCAACCCCTTGCGCGCCAATGCAGCCATGGTCATCAGATCATCGCTTCGGACCGCGATCCTGTCGCGATGCGTCCTGTCCATCTGTTGGAAGCCAGGCCGCTGGGATAGCAGTCCGCTTGCGCCAATCAGATCATGTGTTGTGAGATCGGCCGAGTTCGACGGCGCGCCCTTGCGCTCCAGATAGGTCTGGCTTGCGAAATAGGCCCAGGGTATATCCGCGACCTTGCGTCCGATCAGGTGTTCGGGTGGAGATGACGTGACCCGTAGGGCAATCTCCGCAGCCCTGCTGGACATGTTGATCTCCTCGTTGGAGGTCAGCAGCTCAACGGTGATGTCGGGAAACCGGGCTCTGAAGTCGCCTAGGTAGCCAGGAAGGAAATGGGCTGCGAAACTTGCAGGGGCCGTCAATCGAATTCGCCCCTTCAAAGCCAGATCCGCCCCGGATATCCGCCGATCGATGTCCTCCATGGCAACGACAACAGACTGCGCCAGGTCCAGAATTTCGGCACCAGCCTCGGTCGGTCTGTAACGGCCCTTCACCTTTTCGAACAATCTGGAGCCAAGCTGCTCTTCCAGAGAACGGATGTGCCTGAACGCCGTGGCATGGCTGATTGCGAGCTTTTCCGCAGCCTTGCCGAGACTGCTGGTCTCGGCGACCGCGTGAAACGTTCGAAGGTAGTTCCAATCCATCATGTTCTTTCAAATTTGAAAACTTCCACCTTAAATCTGCCTATTCCAAACATTTTTGCAAACACCTAAATCCATCACGCCGGCACCGCACACACCAATTTTCAGGAGAAACTCATGATCGGATATACGTCTTTGGGAACCAACGACCTGAAGCGGTCAGCGGCGTTTTACGACGCATTGCTGGCTGAACTCGGCGCACAGCGGCTGATGGAGTTCGATGACTTCATCGTCTGGGCGAACCAGCCGACCACGTCAGCCTTTTCCGTGCATATTCCTTATGACGGCAAACAGGCGACCGTCGGCAATGGTGTCATGGTCGCCTTGTCTGCCCAGAACCGGGCACAGGTCGATGCGGTCTACCGCAAAGCCATCGAGCTTGGCGCAGCGGACGAAGGCAAGCCCGGCCAGCGCGCCGACAACGGCTTTTATGCCGCCTATTTTCGGGACCTGGACGGCAACAAGCTGAACGTGCACCACATGGTCTGAGTTCAAACCGGTTCCATGCAAGAGCGATCAACAGTGTTGATCGCTCTTTCCTTTTTGGCCGCAGCCTGACACAACTAGACAGCCTGCCGAATAGGAGTCACCCGTCCGTGTTTCCCGCCCGCTATACCGTTTTCATTCTTTGTATCGTACTTGCCCTGGTTGCACTTGTCCTGACGTTTGCCCTCAGCGGCTACTTCGTCTGGCCATTTCTGGTTTTTGCTGTCCTCTCGGCGATCGGTTATCTCGATGTCCGCCAGACCCGACATGCGATCCTGCGCAACTATCCTGTTTCCGGTCATTTCCGTTTCCTGTTCGAAGCGATCCGGCCGGAACTGCGCCAGTATTTCTTTGAAAGCAACCAGGACGGCAGACCCTTTTCGCGGGAGCGGCGCTCCATGGTTTATGACCGGGCGAAGGATATCGAGGATGTTCTGCCGTTCGGTACAGAACTTGACGTCTACGACACTTCCTATGGCTGGGTGAACCATTCGATCTGTCCCAAACCGCACAACCATGAAGACATGCGCGTGACGATTGGCGGACCGGACTGCAAACAGCCTTATTCGGCTTCCCTCTACAACATTTCGGCCATGAGCTTTGGCTCACTCTCCGGCAATGCCATTCTGGCTTTGAACAAGGGCGCCAAGGCAGGCGGTTTCTATCACGACACCGGGGAAGGCAGCGTTTCGCGCTATCACCGGCAAGGTGGTGGCGATCTGGTCTGGGAACTTGGCAGCGGCTATTTCGGCTGCCGCGCGGACGATGGCACTTTCGATGCCGAAAAGTTCGCCAAGCAGGCTGTCGAACCGCAGATCAAGATGATCGAAATCAAGATGAGCCAGGGGGCCAAACCTGGTCATGGCGGTGTGCTGCCCGGACCGAAAGTGACGGAAGAAATCGCCGAAGCTCGCGGCGTTCCGATCGGCACCGACTGCATATCACCTGCCTCTCATTCCGCTTTCTCAACCCCGGTTGAACTGCTGCATTTCATCGCTCAACTGCGGGAGCTCTCAGGTGGCAAGCCGGTCGGCTTCAAGCTGTGCATCGGTCATCGCTGGGAATTCATGGCCATCGTCAAGGCCATGCTGAAAACCGGCATCAAGCCGGATTTCATCGTGGTCGACGGCGCCGAAGGCGGGACAGGCGCCGCACCGGTGGAATTTGCCAACAGACTGGGAACACCTCTGCGGCAGGGTCTGACCTTCGTTCACAACTGCCTGGTTGGCACGGGTCTTCGCGAAGATATCCGGATCGGTGCCGCCGGCAAGCTGATCAGCGCATTCGACATTGCAGGGGCGTTGGCTTTGGGCGCTGACTGGGTCAACTCTGCGCGCGGCTTCATGTTCGCGGTCGGCTGCATCCAGTCCCAGAGCTGCCACACCAACCGTTGCCCCACCGGCGTCGCCACGCAGGATCCCAAGCGCCAGCAGGCCCTGGTTGTTCCCGACAAGGCGCAGCGCGTCGCGAATTTTCATCGCAACACGCTGAAGTCCCTTCGGGATTTTTCTGCCGCTGCCGGGCTCAGCCATCCACGCGAATTCAAGCCGGAACATTTCTATCTGCACGAAGGTCTTCGCGAAATCATGCCGGCCAGCGTCGCGCTGTCCTGGTTGAAGAAGGGGGCCCTCCTGGAAAAGTCGCACAACATTCCGGGCTACTCGACCTATTGGGAAATGGCCGAAGCGGAAAGCTTTCATCCAGCCAAGTCGGTGGAAGCCGCAAAATCCGCCCACGCCTAGGAATAAAAGGTCAGCGGGAGCCTTGCGTCGACCTTCAAGGTGAAGGTTGCCAGGACGCAGGCTTTCTTGAAACGCACACCTGCTGCTGATCGTCCCAACCGGGCCGTGCCTGCGGCTCACATGATATCCATGGCAGCAAGGTGGCCATTTCTTGCAGCTAAACGTGAACAGACGTCAGTCGAGCTGGCGCGCCAGTTGAACGGCAAAATCACCGGCCTCATGCGAGCGGATGACCGCGTGGCGAACGAGGTCGTCAAAGTGGCTGGAGAAGAGCTGGACGTGGCGCGTGTTGGAAAACGCCAGGTAGCGCTGCCCAAGGTAGAGTGCCGCCCATTTCTGCCCGAAGACCGTGAAAGGTGCGGAGAACCGGTCGGTCGCGCCGAAGAGGTGCAGACGTAGCGAGGGGTAAAGCTCGCTCAAGGTAAGCCCCATGACCTCCAGCTGTTCGCGACGCAGGTCAACCGGAAGCCCCTGCCATAGCCCCTCCCCGCGCGCAAAGCCTTCCAGCGCCTCTTTCGAGAGGGCGATTTCCATGTCGGATTCCGCCCGGCTGAGGAGTGCCCTCTGATCCCTTGTGCCGGTTATGGCCTGGTCGGCGGTGCGCAACGTTTCGCCGGAATATTCGAACGCCAGAACAGCTTCGGTCTTGAGGACATCCGGCAGGTTGGCAGGCACATGCCGGATCTTCGCCCCAACCGCATCGCGATACCATGCGAGCAGATGTTCATCGACTGGGTGCCGCTCGGTCTCGGCCACCTGAACTGCCTGATCCAGGATCTCGGCCGCGGCCCCGCGGTGGGTGGAAAGACCAAGCAACCAGTCGGAAGAAACGCTGAGCGCGGTCGCAATGGCAGCCAATGCCTGCCCGTTCGGCAGGCGGGGTGCATCTTCCGACAACAACTGGGAAACAGTAGACCTGTCGAGCCCGGCACCGCGTGCCAGATCCGATCGGTTCATATCCCGGCTGCGCAAGGCATCCGACAGGCGTTCGCGAAAAAGTACGGCGCGGTCTCTCTTGTCCATGAGAGGAGTATTGTCAGCCGGATTTCGGAAAATCAACACAAGCTGACATTTTCCCGAAGCACCAGCCTGTGGGAAGCTCACGCAAGCAAGGAGCTTTTCACCAAACCCTATTCAGCAGCGCTGAGCGCCAGGAAACCACCTGATTGACGTTCCCAGAGCGCAGCGTAAAGACCACCGGAGGCAAGCAGCTCGCGGTGTGTACCTTCTTCCGCAATCCGGCCCTGATCCATCACCACGAGCCGATCCATTGCGGCAATGGTCGACAGACGATGGGCAACGGCCAGCGTGGTGCGCCCTTCCATCATGCGGGTGAGGTTCTGCTGAATGGCTAGCTCGGCTTCACTATCGAGGGCAGAGGTTGCCTCGTCGAGGATCAGGATCGGCGCATCTTTCAAAAGCACCCTGGCGATCGTGATACGTTGGCGCTGACCGCCGGATAGTTTGACACCGCGATCGCCCACATGGGCATCCAGCCCCGTCCGGCCCTTGCTGTCCTTCTGCTCCTCAATGAAATCGAGCGCTTCGGCAGCACGGGCAACCGCACGGATCTCGTCGTCGGTGGCTTCCGGCCTGCCATAGCGAATGTTGTCGCGGATCGACCGGTTCAAAAGGGAGATGTCCTGGGTGACAACGCCGATCCGGCTGCGCAGAGATGCCTGGGTGACATCGCGCACGTCCTGCCCGTCGATCGAAATCCGGCCTTCGGTCACGTCCCGCAAGCGCATCAGCAAAGACACAGCGGTCGATTTGCCGGCGCCGGACAGGCCAACCAGACCGACACGCTCGCCCGGCTTGATTGTCAGGTTGAACTTGTCCAGGACCGGCTTGCGGTCGCTCTGATAGGCAAAGGACACGTTGTCGAAGCGGATTTCCCCGGCGCTGACATTCAGCTCGCCGGCATCCGGCGGGTCGATGATTGCCGGCCGGCTCGTCATGATCGGCATGGCATCGCGGATCGTACCGAGCGTGCTGGTGATCGACTGTCCGATCCCTATGAAGCTGGATGAAGCGTGGGACAGCGAGCGTGTGACGGTCAGCCCGGCGACAAAGTCGCCGATTGAGACCCACCCCTTCATCATGCCCCAGAAGCCAATGACCACCACAGCCAGGATCAGCAGCACGTTCAGAAAATAGACGCCGCTGTCGGTCAGGATATAGGACCGGTTCTCGCTGTGCCTGGTGTCGATTGTTTCGCCGATGACCTTGCGAATGGCACCGGCTTCCGAATCTTCCGCCGCAAACAGTTTGACCATCGCGATGTTGGAATAGACGTCTGTCATCGCGCCGGTGGCTTTGGAATTTGCCGCTGCCACCTTGGCAGAACGCTGCAGATAGGCCGGGATCGCCAACCAGGCGACGAGGATATTCGCGCAGATCCAGAACAATACCGGAATGGCCAGCGGCCAGGCCATGGCCAGAAGCAGCAGGAACGATCCGCCAAACTGAATGACCAGATACGGAACCGTCTCGATGGACAGCATCATCTGACGGTGAACCGACATGGTGACCTGGGCAATGCGGGAGGCAACCTGACCTGCGAAAGTGTCCTCGAAGAAAGCCAGGTCCTGTGCTTCCACGGCCTTGTGTGCCTGCCAGCGCATTGCCGCCGGCAGAAGAATGCGCACGGTCTGGAAGGCAAAGGTCTGGCGCAGGAGAAAGGCGAGCGGATCAATAATCACGAAGAGGAGGAAGAAACCGGCCAGGATGGTGAGGTTGTCTTTCAGAAACGCCTGCGCCCCTGCCTCGGTCACACCGTCGACCACGAAAGCTATTGCCCAGATGCCCGCAAGACCCAGCCCGGAGGAGATCATCGCCAGGCAGGAAACGATTACCAGTTGCCAGCGGAACATCATCGCGAAATGCCAGACCAGCTTCAGCGGCCCTTCATCCGGAAGAGGCGTGACAGGCAGTTCCAGCGGTTTGATGTGGGTTTCGAACGGATGGAAATACCGGTCGATGAGCCGCGCAAGCAGCGGCCTGGCGATTGACACGCAAAACACTCCTCGACTGGACCAGCGCCTGATCAGGCCGCTGGCTCAATCCTGTAAACACAGCGACGACCGCCCGAGAGCTGATGTTCGGTACGTTCGACCGAGACACCTGGCCCAAGTACATCCTTGAAAAGATTGAGTTCCGACCGGCAGAACCCCTGACAGGCCGTTGCCGCGGCACAGATCGAACAGTGATTTTCGATCAGCAGGTAGCCTGCCCCTTCCGGAACAAGATCGGCCATGTAGCCTTCCCGGTTGCGCAGATCGGCAAGCACTTCCAGCTTGCCGCGCAGATCCGGCGCCTTGCCAACCGCTTCGGTATAGGATTTCCGGCTTTGCGCTTCACGGTGGGCAATCAGCTTGTCGACACCTTCTTCGCCGAAAATTTCGTTCAGGCCGGAAATCAACCCGAGCACCAGGTTGGAATGATTGTCGGGAAACTGCTTGTGCCCGTCCGGTGTCAGGTCCCAGACCCGCTTGGGCCGGCCAACCGACCCCTTCTGATCATCGAAGTCCACCAGTCCGTCCTGCAACAGGCCGTCCAGATGCTGGCGAACAGCCACTGACGTCACCTTCAACCCGCTGGCAAGATCTGCCGCAGTCTGTGGGCCGGAGGATTTCAGCGCGTTCAAAAGCCGGGTTCGAGTACGATCTGCCATAGCCGTCTATATAGCGTATTTCAAAGATAAAAAAATAGTCTGCTTATCTTATTGTGAAGCGACCAGAGCATTTCTCGCCAACAAGCCTGCCTTGGCAGCCACGTTTATTTGCCAAGCGTGGCGGGAGCATGCAAGAAATGTCACTATAATATCCTGCGATGAACCGTTGTCCGGCGCCGGCCCAACTTAGTGCCTGATCGCTCGATCACACGGTTTTCGCCTTGAAATATTTGGTAACCGTCGCGTCAGCATTTCCTATAGGCGCTTTAACTCTTCAAGAACCCCAATGCGACGCAAAGTCAGCAAAGTCGCCTTCATAACAATTCTTTATCTCATTTTGATTAGAAGAAATATCAATGGAGAAAATGATGGAAAAAATCAGGGCTTTCCTGAGATGGATGATGATCGATCCTCGCCATCCGGAAATTGCACAGGCTCAGTACAATGAGCTCAAGACCCAGATTCCGTCACTCTATGCCCTCCTCATGGTCAATGCGGTTGCCGTTGCCTATACCCATTTCGATATCGCGCCGACTTATCTGACCGTCGGAATTCTTGCGCCGATCCTGTTGATCACGACCTTTCGCATGGTGGCCTGGATACGCGCCCGCAAAGTTGACCCGACACCGCAGGAAGCGATCAGCAAGATGCGGCAGACCGTCATTCTCGGCAGTCTTGTGTCCGTCATCTACATTGCCTGGTCGCTGAGCCTGGACGGCTATGGCGGACCTGCCGAGCGCGGTCATGTGGCGCTTTTCATCGCCATAACCGTCATCGGCTGCATCTTCTGTCTGATGCATCTGCCGCAGGCTGCCCTGATGGTCATGGTGATCGTGACGATCCCTTATCTGGTGCACTATCTCGGCCAGAATCAGGACGTCTACATTGCCATAGGGCTCAATATCTTCCTGGTGTGCCTGGTCGTCCTGCAGGTTCTTCTGAACGGCTATCGAGGGTTCTGCAAACTGATTGAGTCGCAATCGGACCTAGCCGCCAAACAGAAAGAAACGGAGCGTCTCAACGCAGAAAACTCCAAGCTTGCCCAGACCGACGCGCTTACCGACCTGCCGAACCGACGCTATTTCTTCAATCGGCTTGAAGCCCTGATCAGCGAAGTGGAAGGCACGGACCGGCAGTTTGCGGTCGGCGTCGTCGACCTGGACCGGTTCAAGCCCATCAACGACACCTATGGCCACCAGTTGGGCGACCAATTGCTGATGGAAGTCGGCTCGCGCCTGAAAAGCCTTGGACTGCCGAATGTCGAGATTTGCCGTCTCGGCGGCGACGAGTTCGGTTTCCTTTATCTCGGAGACATCTACGAGGCAGCCTCGACGGGGCAGTCTATTTGCGAACTGATCAGCCGCCCCTATCGGATCGGTGAACTGCAGGTTTCCGTTGGCGCGTCCTGCGGCATTGCGTTCTATCCTGACGCCGGCACCTCTGCCCATGTTCTGTTCGACCGGTCCGACTACGCCCTTTACAATTCCAAGACCAGCCTGCGCGGCCGCACGACGGTCTATTCGGCTGAACATGAAGCCCGCATCCGCTCGGAACGGGCCATCGAGGCCGCGCTTCAAAGCGCAGATCTTGCCGGCGAATTCCAGGTCTATTTCCAGCCTGTCGTCCAGTTGCCGGAACGGTTCGTTGTCGGCTTCGAGGCGTTGGCGCGGTGGGACAACCCGCAGCTTGGCAGGATTGCCCCCGACAAGTTCATTCCCATTGCCGAGCGCGCCGGCCTGATCCACAGGCTGACCTTGTCGCTGTTCGAAAAGGCGGTCGAGCAGATCAAGGCCCTGCCCGGGACGCTCTCGCTATCCTTCAATCTGTCCGCACATGACGTCACCTCCGCCGAGACAGTGGCTGCGCTGCTCGAGATCATCCGCCGCGCGGCGATTGACCCGCGGCAGATCACCTTCGAAATTACCGAGACTTCCGTGATCGGCAGTTATGAAGCGGCTGAAACCTGTCTGCAGGTTCTTCGCAATGCCGGTGTCAAACTCGCGCTGGATGACTTCGGCACCGGTTATTCCAGCCTTGGCTACCTGCACCGGCTGCCTATCGACTGCGTCAAGATCGACCGCAGTTTCGTTGCCGGCATCAAGGACCCGATCGCGAGCGGCGTCGTGACCTCCATCGTCAACCTGTGCCGGTCCATGAAGATGCAGTGCGTGGTGGAAGGCGTTGAAGAAAGCAACCAGTTGGAACTTCTGGAAGCGATGCATTGCCGTTTGGTCCAGGGATACCATTTCAGCGCTCCCCTGCCTTTCGAGGACCTTCTTGCCGATGCCAGGGAAAATGGAAGGGTTGCAGGGCTTCCCCTGTCCGGTACTGCCGGAGCCAGCAGCTTTCAGTTCTTTCGCGCCTGACCGGCAATCCGGACCAATTCCACCAGACCTCTTCTAATCCGTCCGAGATTTGTTTACCTCTCCGGTCTCAACCTCCAAAAACCGGGACCTGTTCATGACCGGCGGCACCAAGCGGCAAAAAGACATGCGCAAGGCCTTGCGCGTCCTGCTGCCGCGCGTTCCCTTTTCAGATGCTGAAGCCATTCTCGAAGTTGCCCTCGCCGGACACCTGCGCCATCTGCCGCCCGGCATTGCCCTTTGGCAGGCCACCACCAGTCATGTCCGGCACGCCCTGACCGACTACGATACGTTACTGGACGAAGGTTATGACCGTGACGCTGCCCGGTTCTTCGTACTGGACGAAATGAATGACGTTCTGAGCTCCTGGGGATGTGCGAAACGCCTGGAAGCTGACGATACCTCCCCAACCGAGGACTGACACCGGCGCTTAAAGCGGATCCGTGCCCGTCACACACGACCCGGGATGTGATTTGCGGGCGGTCTGCCGTTACGGACGCCGGGCGATCAGATCGATCTCGACCAGCGCATCGACGGCAAGGCCCGATACGCCAATACAGGTACGACCCGGCAATTTTCCGGGTTCGAAAAATGACCGGTAGGTGTCGTTCATAGCTTGATAATCGCGCTTGAATTCAGTCAGATAGACACGAATGAAAGTCGTGTTTTCAAGGCCGAGCCCGAGGCCGCCCAGAACGAGCTTCAGGTTTTCCATCACCCGCACAGTCTGCGCCTCTATGCCCTCCGGCAGCGGGGCGTCCGGATCGTCCGGCAGTGTCGGCATCTGGCCGGTTACAAACACCCAGCCGTCAATTTCGACGGCATGGGAGAATGGCGCGACCGGCTGTGGCGCCTGGTCGATCATGTGGTGGATCGGCAGCATGGAGGCTCCTGTTGGAAGGTTATGACAGAGTATCCAGACTAGAGAATATCGGGCCCCTCGGGAAACAGGTTTCCCTCGCTGCGAGCCTTAAAATCAGATGCGCTCGTAGATCCACTGTTCGGGAACATGAGCGGTGACCGCCTCGCCCGCCGCAACCTTCCCCGGGATTTCGACATAGCCAACAAGGCCTCGCAGGCGCTTTGCCTTTTGCGGGAACAACAGGTCCAATCCTTCCCGGCCGGGATTGGCTTCGGCAATCGCCTCGCCTGCGAAACGGCAGGGTTTGTTGTCACCGTCCACACGAATAACCACACCCCCCTCGAACACCAGCCGGGTGCGCGGTGGCACCATTGTAAGGTTGGGAATGCCGGACAAGGTAATGTTGCCGCCGATCCATTCAGCTTTCAGTTCGGCAATCTCCATGCGATTGGCAATCAACGAAAGTTCCTCGGCGGACAGGATGGATATCTGACGCTCATTGCACATTTCCGTGCCACGCGGATACCAGGGTTCGCGGCCACCGGACCTCCGGGTGTATCCGCCATGCCGGTCTCCCGAAATGCCTTCGAACGTCATCTCCAAAGCATCCGTTGCAGTGGTCCTGAAGTCTTCCGCAGAGACTGTCCTGAAAACGCCCTCCACCTTGCCGCTTGTCCTGAATGCAGGCGTAATACGAAAGTCATCGGCAAGAAGCTGGAGCTGGTCTGTCATACGGGGTTTCCTGTCGCTGTCGAGAGGCGATGCTAGGGCGCTGGCGCCTTCCTGACCAACAAAACTCATTGATGATTTCATAAGCGCGAAAGATCGATCCGCTGCCCCAGTAATTGCAGTGGTGACAGCTGTCTTCAGGCAGGGCCGGAGAGGAATTTCTCCTTGCGCAAGCCGTCCAGGCATCGAACGATTTTCCGCGCGTGGTAAAGCATCGCGACCCAACCGGTTTCCAGCGCAAGATTGCCTGTTGCGCCCTCGGGCATGGCTGTCATCCAGTCATCTTCCAGGCCCGGGACGGTCTGCCTCGGGCGTCCATCCAGGACAGCCGAGAACTCATCTTCCAGCCGCTTGTCCATGCGAGCGACAAGCGCCTCTATCCCCGACCTGGCCTGAGCTTCCACCGTTTCCCGCGTGACGTCGGAACGGGCTTCGCGATAAAGCACCACGTATTGAGCCAGAACGATCACCAGCACGTTGAGGTCACTGGCGGAGCGTGTGAACGACGACCAGGGCGCTTGCTCGATCCGATAGGACCTGGCGGTGGCGATCAGCGTGCTCGCTGCCGTTCGAAGCCGGGCGAGATCCTGAAGGTCCGTATCCGCCTTGCCGCCTTCCGCCCGCAGACAGTTTCGGCACGCGTTGAGGTAATCGGACGCCAGCCCCTTGAAGCTTGCGCCAGTGCGGTTGGGAAACAGCAGCCATGCCGCAGCAAGCCCCACGCCTGCGCCAATCATCGTGTCGTAGAGACGCGACCAGAGTTCGTCGATGGGCAGACCTTCAAGCGTCTGAAGCCCCATGACCACCAGGAAACTGATGATACCGGAGGCGATGGCGTAATTGCGGTCGAGGAAAACGATGACCCCGGGTATGGCAACGACAACCAGTACGAGCCTGACGGACGGAAACTCCGCCAGGGCCGGGTCGACCAGCATGGCCAGAACAACGCCGCCCGCCGTCCCGCCTATCCGCTGTGCGGTTCGGAGCAGTGTCGCCCCGAGGCTGTTCGACAGCACGATGATGATGGTGAGCGTGACCCAATAGGCGTGATTGAGATCGAACGCGAGCCCCAGGGAAAAGCCGATCCCGGCTGCGACACCTGCCTGAAGTGACAGCCGCCAGGAAAGCTTCCGCAACCAGCCGCCCTCGCGGCTGTCGTCATCCGTACCGAGGCTCAGGCGAACCGGCTGGTCTTTTGCCGCCAGCAGCCACAGACGCTTGAAAGCCTGGGCAATGCGCAATTCCTGAAACCGGTCATGTGCCGTTACTGCCATATCGGCCTGCAGCCAGCTTGCGGCAGGTGCGCTTTCGCCGGTTTTGCCTTCCCCGATATCGCTCTCTTCCGGAACGCCCTCACCGGTATCCAGGCGATGGACAAGCCGGTCGACCGCACGGCGAAAGCCGTCATCTTGCGCCAGACGGATGCGTGCGTCCCTGGACAGCTGGGCGCGCGCATCGCCCACCACTTCCAAGGCGAGTTCCACCATGATAGCCGCTTCCGGCGACATGCCCTGCAACTCACCTTCCGGCCTGAGCAGATCGGCACAGACCTGAAGTTCCATGCGCAACTTCGCCAGATCCCTGATCCGAACGGCCGCATCGCCGGACGAACCGGTAGCCCGGCCCGACAGCTGCCGCAGATAGGTTGCCATCGCCTGACGATTTGCAGCTTCGACCCGCAGGTAGGTTCGGTATGTCGAAGGCCGCCAGGGCCCTGTGCGAACCACGAGCGCTGTCACCATTCCAAGTACCGCCATGACCGGAAGCCAGAGGCCGGGTGATCCTCCGACGTTGCTGAGGACCACGAAGAGCCAGCAAATCGCCATGCTGCGTCCTGCGCGTTGCCAGAAGGGACCAAGCCCCTGCATGGCAAATCCGAGCATGATCGCGGCGATCCAGAGCCCTTGCAGTACGGTTGAGGCGCTTTTCCCCGACACCTCGGCGACAACAGCCCCAAGAGCAAACAGTAACGTCAGCAGAACGCCAAGCTTCAGGATACCGAGGACCTCGGCCTTTCTGGTGGAGACCGGCGTGAACATCAGGCAGTGGCCGCCGCTCGCGGCTGCCAGAACGGCCAGTTTGAAGGCCGACTGACCGGGCACGAAGCTCGCCACGACATTTGCCAGGAAGACCGCTCCGAGCACGGTCAGCATCAGGTGAACGCCGCGCATCAGCCGCAGGCCGCCGGGGTCCGTGCGCAGGAGACTTGTCTTTATGTCCGAAGCGGCTTGCAGCATCTGTCTGACTTGAACCCGGCTCTTCAGGGCAAGACCCCGACGTTCTGAATAGAAATCTTTTATGCGGACTGCATTGTCTCGTGTCCATGGCGCTTTGACCCGGTGGACGCAGGCTTGCCGCCGAAGATCAGTCGGACGTCTTCCCGTCTGTAACAGTGAATTCGGCAAAGATCGGCCAGTGATCGGAACCGTTGAAGTGTCCGAGTTCGCAGTTTTTGACCGCAAGCCCGCTCCTGACGAAAAAATGGTCGAGTTCGAGACCGATGCCCGGAACCGGAGCAAGCCAAGTCGGGGTCCAACGGGTGCCGCAGACAGCCTTGCGCACCCCTGCCGTTTCCTGAAACCGTTTCAGCAGCGGTGCCCAGGAGGCGGCGTTCATGTCGCCGGCAACAAGAACAGGTCCCGGCGTCCTCGACACTTCGGATGCAAGCTTCTGAAGAATGTCCGTCTGGTGCAGATAGAAGTCTCGCCTGAAAGGCGGCAATGTGTGAACTGCAAAGACACTCACACAGGGCTCCGCCTGCACACCGCAGTAAATCGCTTTCGTAATCGCGTATGGGTTCCCGCCTACAGGGATCAGTTCGACGCTGTGCGGCGCAGTGCGCGAGAGGATAACCGCGGCGGGACGTCCACCAAGCGCCTGATGGCGCGTTCCGGCCACATGCAGCATGCCTTCAAACCGGTCGAGCAGCCCTTGGTCGGCAGGTACAGGCAGCTCCGTGAGGATCATGAGATCGAAGCCACGGGCGCTGTTTTCCTCAACCAGATTGCCGAGCGCTGCGGCGCTGCCGAAGAGATTTGCGGTGACAACGCTGATCGCCGGTTCTGCCGCATTGGCGGTTGGAGCAAAGCGTCCGTTGTCGAAGATGCCCATGCGCATGAGAGCGACTACCGACAGGCAGATGGCCAGTGCCGCCATGTTCCAGTTCCGGAAGAAGACGAACCCTGCAGCAAACATCAGTCCGGCAATAACGTATTGGGTCTGAAAATGCGCCAGCAGATCGACGGGCCAGCCAGTTGCCGCCAGAAACGAGGCGAGAACGGCGATGGCGAAGGCCGCAAACAGACAGACGAGAGTTCTGTGGAACATGCCTTGTGCCGCTCGCAAGGACAAAAATTGCCGGTGGCCGGTTTATACCGCCGGGCAAAAAAGATGCCGGCCCGTTTCCGGGGCCGGCACATTCGGGAAACAGGGGGCATGCCCCCCATTTCAGCTTCCAGGCCGTTCGCTTAGCGCGTAAGCGGCTTGTACTTGATCCGGCGCGGGTCGGCGGCATGTGCACCAAGGCGGCGGACCTTGTCCTTTTCGTAGTCTTCGAAGTTGCCTTCGAACCATTCAACATGGCTGTCGCCTTCAAAGGCGAGCATGTGTGTGGCCAGACGGTCGAGGAACATACGATCGTGGCTGATGATAACGGCGCAGCCGGCGTAGTTTTCCAGCGCGTCTTCCAGAGCTGCCAGCGTCTCGGTGTCGAGGTCGTTGGTCGGCTCATCGAGCAGCAGCACGTTGGCGCCCTTCTTCAGGACCTTGGCCAGATGCACGCGGTTGCGCTGACCGCCGGAAAGGTCGCCGACCTTGGCCTGCTGGGCAGCACCCTTGAAGTTGAAGGACGAGCAATAGGCGCGGGAGTTGATTTCCTTGTCGTCGAGGTAGATGACCTCGGCGCCGCCGGAAATTTCTTCCCAGACCGTGTTGTTCGGGTTGAGCGCATCGCGCGACTGGTCAACGTAGCCAAGGTGCACACTGTCGCCCACGACGACCTTGCCCTTGTCCGGCGTTTCCTGACCGGTGAGCATCTTGAACAGGGTCGTCTTGCCGGCGCCGTTCGGGCCGATCACGCCGACGATGCCACCGCGCGGCAGCTTGAACGACAGGTTGTCGATCAAGAGACGGTCTTCAAAGCCCTTGGAAACGCCATCGACCTCGATGACGTTTGCGCCGAGACGCTCGCCAACCGGGATGAGGATCTGCTCAATGGACGGTTGACGCTCTTCCTGGGCGGTCAACAAATCTTCAAAGGCCCGGATACGGGCTTTCGACTTGGTCTGACGGCCTTTCGGGCTCATGCCCATCCATTCGCGCTCGCGGGCGATCGCCTTGGAGCGGGCCATGTTCTCGCGGCCTTCCTGCTCCATACGCTTGGTCTTCTTTTCCAGATAGACCGAGTAGTTGCCTTCGTAAGGGATGCCCTGACCGCGGTCGAGCTCGAGAATCCAGCCCGTGACATTGTCGAGGAAGTAGCGGTCGTGGGTGATGATCAGGACGGAGCCCTTGAACTCGCGCAGGTGACGCTCCAGCCAGTGAACGGTTTCAGCGTCCAGATGGTTGGTCGGCTCATCCAGCAGCAGCAGGTCCGGCTCGGACAGCAGCAGCTTGCAAAGCGCGACGCGGCGGCGCTCACCACCGGAAAGATTGTCAACGGCTGCATCTGATGGCGGGCAGCGCAGGGCTTCCATCGCCATTTCCACCTGGCTTTCCAGGTTCCACAGATCCTGCGCGTCAATTTCGTCCTGAAGCTGTGCGGCTTCCTCGGCTGTTTCGTCCGAGTAGTCCATCATCAACTCGTTGTAGCGGTCGATCTTCGCCTGCTTGTGGGCAACACCTTCCATGACGTTTTCCATCACGGTCTTGGTGTTGTCGAGCTGCGGTTCCTGCGGCAGATAGCCGACCTTCGCGCCTTCGGCTGCCCAGGCCTCACCGGTATATTCCTTGTCGATACCGGCCATGATCTTCAGAAGGGTCGACTTACCCGCACCGTTCGGGCCCAGGATACCGATCTTGGCGTCCGGGTAGAACGAGAGATGGATGTTGTCGAGAACCTTCTTGTCGTTATAGGCCTTGGACAGGCCATGCATGTGATAGATGAACTGGCGCGCCATGGGGCTCCGCTTCTCCGCTTTCAAAATCTGATGGGATTCTCAGGAATTCTGCGGCGTCTTTTAGGGGAAATGGCGCCCGGGGGCAATGGGGGGATTTGCCTGAGAACGACTGGAGAGTTCGTCTCGCAATCAGGCATTAGCTGTGCAATCGCAATTAGACCTCTTCCTTGGCCAACTTCCAGCCACCTTCGCTTTGGGATAAGTGTCCTTTTCATTTGGCAATTTACAGACCAGCTCCGATTACCAAAGTTTCCAGAAAGCACGCCGCCCCACTCGCGTTAAACGCCGACCGCTATATTCAGAATTGCAATTACGCCCAAGTACCTGCCCGCCCTGTCATTCCGGACAAGTGCAGCTAGGCTGCACGCCGATCCGGAACCCAGCGTGTCAGCGTGAGCAAAGCGAACACTCAATTTGCCGCGCATGGCGCGACATATCTCTGGATTCCGGATCGGCGCTCGCCACCTGTCTCACTTGTCCGGAATGAGGGCGGAATACGCCGTTTCACTGATGAAGTGAGCCGAAAGCGCTTCGAGGGTGACGAAATTTGCGTACCAACTCTGCCCATTCGGCTCTTTTCTCCCCCAACCGAAGACCTTAAGGTCACCTCACCTTTCTTCATCACCCCACCGGACCTGCCATGACCTCCATCGATATTCTGATGCCCCGCCCGATGCTGCCGATCGTTCAGGAGCAGCTTGATGCCGCCTTTACCGTGCACCGGCTCTACGAGGCCGACAATCCGGAAGTGCTGCTGGCTGAAATCGGCGGGAAAATCCGCGGGGTTGCCATGGCATTCGGGCCGGTCAACGCCGAGTTGCTTGCCAAAATCCCGAACGCGGAAATCGTTTCCAGCTTTGGCGTCGGGTATGACCACGTCAACACGGACGATTGCCTGGCGGCGAAGGTGATGGTGACCCATACGCCCGATGTGCTGACGGAAGAAGTTGCCGATACGGCGGTCGGGCTGATGATCATGACCATCCGCGAATTCGGCCAGGCCGAACAGTGGCTTCGCCAGGGCAATTGGGAAAGCAAGGGGCCCTACAGGCTGACCGGGGCGACCATGCAGGGGCGCACGCTCGGCATCTTTGGTCTGGGGCGCATCGGCAAGGCGATTGCCAAGCGGGCCGAAGCCTTCGGCATGAAGATCCATTACCATGGACGCAGCAAACAGGATGACGTCTCCTACCCCTATCACGCGACGCCGAAGGCGCTGGCTGCCGCTTGCGACACGCTGATGGTGGTGGCGCCTGGTGGCGCGGAAACGAAACATGCGGTCAATGCGGAGGTGCTGGAAGCACTGGGGCCGGATGGCATCGTCATCAATATCGGCCGGGGCACCGTCATCGACGAGGCCGCATTGATCGCGGCCCTTGAAAACGGCACGATCTACGGTGCCGGTCTCGACGTCTTCGAGAACGAGCCGCATGTGCCCGAAGCCCTTTTGAAACTGCCAAGGGTCACCGTACTGCCGCATGTCGGTTCCGCCTCGCAGGCGACCCGCAATGCCATGGGACAGCTCGTGGTCGACAACCTGAAAAGCTGGTTCGAAACTGGCAAGGCCATAACGCCAGTGCCGGAAATGCGCTGAGATCGAGGGCATGCCAGGGCTGCTTGGCAGCCCGACCCGATTCTTTTCCCGGCTCAGTATTTGACACGCCCGACTTGCGCCATAGGTTTATGGATCAAGCGCATCCTTTCTACTTGCGATGCGCTTACCCGATAGGCGTGGATCCATCAGACCACATAAACCACGCCGGGATGCAGACTGGGAACGGCTGGTGAACCAAAAGACGAATGCGTTCAGAAGCCTACTCAACACCGGCTGTTCGCCCGGATCCGTCAGCGGGTCCAGTTTGCCTGCGGAAGTGGCCCGTTTGCTCGGGGTACCTCGCAACGGCAGAAGACGACATCCCAGGTCGCAGAAGGTGGCTGGCGACGTAACCTCCGCCAGCACCCTGGGCCGGCCCCTTCCGGGCCGGTCCGCATCGAAACACCTGTTGCTGAGGAAAGGCCCAAAACTGAACCTTCTCATTCCTCTGCTCTGGCCGGGCACCTGAACGGTGTAAAGGTGCTGCCCATGTTTGCGCTGACGGTCATCATCGTCAGAATGTCGGCAAAGGCGAATTCGGCGGGTGTTTTCGGACAAACGGCTTTCGCCGCGAAACAACCCCCTTCGATAAAGGCATCATGTTCGGCAACGAAACCGGGCCGCATTTGCGAACGACTGACATTTTCGAACGCCACTCGGACGATCTCCTGATAGTAGGCGCATCTTCTGGCGCGCTTTTGTTCGCGTGTTTCCTCGGCAGATGCCTGGGAAAAAACGGCTGCTACCGCGACAAGCGCCAACGGCAGGGCAAACAAGGTTCTTGGAACGGACAAGGCTGACTCCGTCGGAAGCGGCAGGACATTTCCAGAGGCGGAGGTGCCCGGGCGAATGAAGGGATCCGCCCGGACAAGAAAACTCAGTCGTGGAGACTTTCGGCAAGTGCGGCTGCGATATCGGCAATCGCCTTGTTGCGGTCGTCAAAAGAAGCGTCAGTCTGCGTGATGTAGACCGCGATCACGACGGGCTCCCTGTCGTCAGGCCAGATCACGCCAATGTTGTTGCGCGAGCCATTGGCCCCAGCCCCGGTCTTGTCGGCGACCGGCCATTCTTCCGGCAGCCCGGCACGCAGGGTCGCGTTGCCCACCTTGTTGTCCAGCAGCCAGCCTGTCAGCTGGACTCTGGCGGTGGACGAAAGGGCATCGCCCAGAACCAGTTTCTGCAAAGTGGCAACCGCTGCCGCCGGGGTGGTGGTGTCACGGGCATCGCCCGGCCGGCCTTCATTGAGACCCGGCTCCGTCCGGTCCAGCCGGGTGATGGTGTCGCCAATGCCGCGAAGGTAATCCGTCAGTCCTGCCGGTCCACCGACAGCTTCCAGCACGAGATTGGCAGCAGCATTGTCACTGATCGCAACGGCCGCTTCACACAGTTCCAGATAGGTCATGCCACCGGAGCCGACCTTTTTCTCGGTAACCGGCGAATAGGAGACAAGGTCTTGCGAGCGGATCCTCACGCGGCGTTCCGGCTGGACCTCACCCTGCTCGCCCTTTTCCAGAAGGGCGGCACACAAAAAGGCCTTGAAGGTGCTGTTGAGCGGAAAACGCTCGTCGGCGCGGTGGGTCCAGGTCTTGCCGGTTTCCGTATCCAGCACCGCAACCCCGATCCGGGCAGACAGTCGGCTCTCGGCACTGGTGACGGTTTTCTCAAGTGGCGCGGGATCGAACCCGGCGGCGTGTGCCAATCCGGAAATCGCCGGAAACCCGGCAAAAAGGGCAAGGGAAAGCGTCAACGCGCTACGGCGTGTCCAGAGTTTCATCTTCAACTCCAATGATGAATACAAACAGCCCGAACCGGTGTGGTGTGTCGCCCCCCGCACCATTCGTTTTCGGGACACCGCGACAGTGCCGCCGCCTCAGATATAACGCAAATGATGAATACTGAGGTTAGACATGAGTAAAACTTGGCCTAAGTTGGATCCGGATGGACGTCTCGAAACTTCCGCTCAATGCCTTGAGAGCCTTTGAAGCCTCTGCAAGGCTCTGCAGCTTTACACGCGCCGGCCTGGAACTACGGGTGTCGCAGACTGCCGTCAGCCACCAGGTGAAGGCGCTGGAGGACGTGTTGCAGGTGTCGCTGTTCGAGCGCCTTCCGCGCGGCGTTGCCCTGACGGACGAAGGACTGGCGCTGCTACCTGTACTGAGCGACGCCTTTCGGCGGATGAGCGATGCGCTCAGCCGGTTCGAGGATGGCAACTACCGGGAGGTGCTGACGGTCGGCGCAGTCGCCACTTTCGCGACCGGCTGGCTGTTGCCACGCCTTTCCGGCTTTGCCAGGGCCCATCCGCAGATCGATCTGCGGCTGAAAACCAACAACAACCGCGCGGACATTCTTGCAGATGGTCTCGACTGTTTCCTGCGCTTCGGCGACGGGGCCTGGCATGCCACCAACGCGGTCAAGCTGATGGACGCCCCGCTATCGCCTATCTGTTCGCCAGGAACCGCTGCCCGGCTATCCAAGCCTGAAGACCTTGTGCACGAGCCTCTGCTGAGATCCTACAGGTTGGATGAATGGGCCATGTGGTTCCAGGGAGCGAAACTGCCGCCACCACGGGCGCGTGGCTGGATGTTCGACAGTTCTCTTGCGATGGTTGAAGCCGTCACGCAGGGCGCAGGCGTCGCACTGGTGCCGACAGCGATGTTCAGCCGCCCCCTCGCGTCCGGCGCGATCGTGCAGCCTTTCCAGACCAGTGTCCTGACGGGAAGCTACTGGCTGACCTGGCTGAAGTCGCGGGAGGAGACCAGCGCCATGCAGAAGTTCCGCTTGTGGATGCTGGAGACCGTTGCGGAGTAAAGGAGGCAATCGCCCACCTCAAGGCTTTCGCCCCTTCACCATTTCGCGTTTGCCGGCGAAGCCTTCAGCCTTTTCAATCTCGAACCCGGCAGCCTGAAGATTGCGGCGAACCCAGCCGGCAGCCGTGTAAGTTGCCAGTGTTCCGCCATGGGCCGTCAGGTCAGCCGCCACCTTCAGAAGGTCCGCGTCCCAGAGTTCCGGATTGCGGGCCGGGCTGAAACCGTCGAGATACCAGGCATCAATGGGGGCAATTGCCGGTTCTCCTCCCTCGCCCTCACCTGCCATTCCGGCGTTCAGCTCACCGATCAGCTCACGCGCATCGCCAATGCCGATCTGGAGGTTGGCTCCGGCAATTTTCAGGCTGTTCCAACCCGGCACAGGCGACCAGGCCTGCAGCAGCTCTTCTGCCAGCGGGGCCAGTTCGGGAAAGGCCGCAAGGGCTCGTGCCAGCTGCTCTCCCGTCATCGGGAACAGTTCGAAGGTCAGGAAGGTCAGGTCCGGCCGATTGGTCCTTTCCTGCCATGCCGCAAGGGTGGTGAGGAAATTGAGGCCTGTCCCGAAGCCGAACTCTGCAATGGTAAAACGCTCGCAGCCATCGAACCGGCCAGGCAAACCGTTTCCTTGCAGAAACACATGACGCGTTTCCGCAAGCCCCCCGGCCTTGGAAAAATACGTGTCGTTGAAGCCTTCAGCCCGGGGCACATCGCCCTGCAGCCATTCCAGATCCGGTGCCTTGATGGACATGATCTTGAGGTTTCCTTCGGGGCGCACCCATCAGCCTTTGCCATTTGCAACGCGTTCTCATAAGAGAGCCGGCAGGATCAATCAATCTCAAAGGACCCCTCCCCATGGCAGCAACCGACGCCGAAACTTTCGATGTTGCCATTGCCGGAGCCGGTATTTTCGGCCTCGCTGTTGCCCGGGCAGCGATCGAGGCCGGACTGAAGGTGGTCGTTCTGGAGAAAAGCCACGTCGGCGCCGGATCCAGTGGAGGTGTGCTGGGGGCGTTGATGCCGCACATGCCGGCACGCTGGAACCCCAAGAAGGAATTCCAGTTCCAGGCCCTGCTGTGTCTGGAAGACCGCATCCGCCAACTGGAAAGCCAAACAGGGCTTTCCTGCGGCTATCACCGCTGTGGACGCATCCTGCCGCTGACGACAACCGACAAGCTGGAGCACCATCTGGAGCGGGCGGAAGAAAGCAAGCTGCGCTGGCAACCTCAGGAGACCGGGTTTACCTATGTGGTTGAACCTGCCGGAAGCCGGTCTGACTGGCTGGACGCGAATGCCGCTCCCTTCGGCATCGTCTATGAAACCCTTGCCGCGCGGATCTCCCCGAGGGCTTATCTGGCAAGCCTTGCCAGCTTCGTCCGCCAGAACGGCAGCCTGCGGGAAGGCGTTGAAGCGGTCGGTTATGACGATGCAACGCAAACCGTTCTGCTCGCCGACGGGCAGACCTCGATTCAGACACGGCAATTCGTCGTTTCAGGAGGATTTGCGGCTTTCGACCTGATCGAGACGCTGACCTGCGAACGCATCGGACGTGGAGAGAAAGGCCAGGCCCTTGTGCTGGAAGGCAAGGGACTGGAAGACAGGCCAGCGATCTATTGCGACGGGCTTTACGTCGTGCCGCACGACGACGGTACCGTCGCCATTGGCAGCACATCCGACCGGGAATTTGAAGACGCCACCCCCTCTCCAGCCCGTTCAGCCGAACTGCTGGAACGCGCCACCGCCTTTTGTCCGCTATTGAAGGGCCGCGAGGTTCTTTCCGACTGGGCCGGCATCCGGCCCCGCAATCACAGGCGGGACCCGCTGGCTGGAAAACTGCCTGGCTTTGACACCGCCTTCGCGGCAACAGGCGGCTTCAAGATTTCCTTCGGCATTGCACATCTGATAGCGGAGGCCCTGGTGGCGGAGATGACTGGCAGAGAACCTGTTGTTCCTCTGCCAGAGACATTCCGCCCGGCACACCACTTCGGCAGCGGCAGACTGGACGCAGATCGCTAAATGAGCTCACGTTCACGCATTCGCCGACCGCAGAAGCCGACGGCGCGCATGCAATGAAAGGTTGTATTTGCGATTGCAGATGATGTGACAGGGCCGCGAACTTGACGCGGTTCGTTCAATCACAATCGGTTTACGCACCTGCTGCCTAGATGGCAGCAACCACCGCGTAAAGACCGTAAAGGCTGAGCGAAATCGTCCCCCAGAACAGGAGATTTTTCGCCACCAAAAATGGCAAATTCATAGACCCACCCTGATGAGCTGCATAGTCAGCCTGCTTCCTCCTCTCCACCCCAGAGGATTCAACTTCATTTCCGGCTGTAGCTGCTCTCGCCATTTCGGCAATCCTTGAACGACTTAACCAATGGCCAACTGGAACCCATTTCCATCGGCCACACACAGTACCGTTTACGTCGTAAATGGTTAAAACCCGTTTAAGATTAACATGAATCTTTTCTTAATTTACAGCACAATGAAATTGTTGATATGCACAAATTATGGCCCGGCCCGCGCAGCTCTTGCGCGTCCCTCCCTGCCGGTCTTGTTTGATCCGACCTGAAGAAAGCCCTGCAGCATGAGCCTTGAAAGCGTACGCAACCACCTTGCCAGTGCGGCCCCCGAACTTGAAGTCATCGTGACGGAAGACAGCAGTGCCACGGTCGACCTTGCCGCCAAGGCACATGGGGTCGAGCCCGGTCAGATTGCCAAGACGTTGTCGTTTCAGCTCAAGGACAAGATCTTTCTGGTGGTTGCCCGCGGCGATGCCCGCATGGACAACAAGAAGGCGAAAGCAACCTTTGGTGGCAAGGTGAAGATGTTGGGCCTTGATGAAGTGGAAACGCTGACGGGACACCCCGTCGGCGGCGTATGCCCATTCGGCCTGGCCCAGCCGTTGCCTGTCTACTGTGATGTCTCGCTGAAGGAATATAACGTGGTCATTCCCGCCGCCGGCGCGACCAATGCCGCTGTCAGGATCACACCGGAGCGCATGGCGGAAATCACCGGTGCGGAATGGGTGGATGTCTGCCAGCCGCCGCAGGATGCGTCGCCGCAGGCATAGGAGCCACATGAAGCCAGACCTTCGTCCGGTGTCTGCCAGGTGTTACGACCGGTAATAGTCCCGGTACCATTCGACGAACCTGGCAACGCCTTCCTGCACTGTGGTCTTCGGTCGGTACCCCGTGAGGCTTTGCAGCAGATCCGCATTGGCCCAGGTCGCCGGAACATCTCCGGCCTGGATCGGCATGAGATTGCGTTCGGCGGTCCGGCCCGTAGCTGCTTCAATGGCTTCGATGAACTCGGTCAGCTGAACGCAGGTCGAGTTGCCGATGTTGACCACTCGCCAGGGAGCAACCGGCGAAAGGCTGTCGCCTTCCTTCACCCCTTCTCCCTCGGCCGGGCGAACAGGCACTGCGTCCATCAGCAGCCGGATGCCTTCGACGAGATCTTCCACATAGGTGAAGTCCCGTTTCATGTCGCCGTAGTTATAGACGTCGATCGGCTTGCCTTCGAGGATCGCCTTGGTGAACTTGAAGAGAGCCATGTCGGGCCGTCCCCAGGGACCGTAGACGGTGAAGAAGCGGAACATCGTCACCGGAAGGTCGTAGAGATGGGCATAGGAATGCGCCATCGACTCTGTTGCCTTCTTCGTCGCCGCGTAGAACGACATCTGGTGGTCGGCCTTGTCGGTCTCCGCATAGGGCATTTCGGTGTTGGCGCCATAGGCGGACGACGTGGACGCCAGCAGCATGTGTTCCGGCGGAAAGGCTCTGGCTGCCTCGAGCAGCTCGAACGTTCCGCAGATATTGCTTTCCAGGTAGGAGCGCGGCGCTTCGATGGAATAGCGGACACCGGCCTGCGCTGCCAGATGAATGACAAAATCCGGCCGCTCCGTACGGAACAGGGACATCAGCAGGTCCGGCGCCTCAACGCGGTCGTTCACCGGCTTGAAATGCTCGTTCTGCATCAGCATCTGCTGCCGGCGTTCCTTCAGGCGGACATCGTAGTAATCCGTCATGGCATCGAGGCCGATCACCCGAAAGCCATCCTTCAGCAGTCGGGTACACAGGTAAAAGCCGATAAACCCCGCAGAGCCGGTCACCAGAACGGTTTTCATGATTTGCCCAAAGCCTTTCGATCAAAAATTCATTTTACAAAACGCGTAAGTAGGTCAGCCAAGTTATTAAAAGGCTTCGAAGGTTCGGGCAATGGCGAAGTCTGTCCGAACCCTCTTGGCCACCTGGAACCGCGACACTTACAGACGCCACAACACCTAGTACAAAATGGATTACCGCGGCGTGACACGCCAACAGAGCCTCGGAAAGGCCACCGGTCCCCGAACGAAATTCCAGCTCGTCTGGCCGGGATATCGTATCGGTCCCACAAACGAAAAAGCCACCCGCGTCCTTGTAACGCGGATGGCTGTTTTTCGGATGCCAGGGCAGGTCATCAGCCCGGCAAGTTCACTTTCGTCCCCTTGTCAGATGCCTCCGCCGTCGGCGGAGAAGCTGTTCAGGAACCCGCGCTTGCGCAGATACTCAACGATCTCCTCGGCAACTTCTTCCGGTTCCCGGCCGACGTTGCGAATATGAAGTTCCGGATTTTCCGGCGCTTCATAGGGGCTGTCGATACCGGTGAAGTTCTTGATCTCGCCCCGGTCGGCCTTGGCATAAAGGCCCTTCGGGTCGCGTTTGCGGCATTCCTCGATGGGCGTATCGACAAAGACCTCGATGAACTCACCGTCTTCCAGGAGGTCGCGCGCCATCTGCCGCTCCGAGCGGAACGGCGAGATGAAGGATACCAGCGTGATCATGCCCGCATCCGCAAAGAGCTTGGCCACCTCGCCGACACGGCGGATGTTTTCCACCCGGTCGGCATCGGTAAAGCCCAGGTCCTTGTTGAGGCCGTGGCGGACGTTGTCGCCGTCGAGCGTATAGGTGTGCCGTCCGTCGACATGCAGTTTCTTTTCGACGATCGACGCGATGGTCGACTTGCCGGACCCGGAGAGGCCGGTGAACCAAAGGACTGCCGGCTTCTGACCGAGTTTTTCAGACCGGGCGTTCTTGTCGACGTCGAGAGCCTGCCAGTGAATGTTGCTTGCCCGGCGCAGTGCGAACCAGACCATGCCCGCACCAACCGTCGAGTTGCTCATTCGGTCGATCAGGATGAAGGAACCGGTCGTGTGGTTGGCCTCATAGGGATCGAACGGCACCGCGGAGGACAGTGAGAAATTGCAGAACGCGATTTCATTCAATGCCAGCGTCTTGCCGGCCACATGCTCGAACGTATTGACGTTGATCTTGTGCTTGATTTCGGAGACCGTCGCCGTCACCGTGCGAGTGCCGATCTTCAGGAGATAGGGCCTGCCCGGCAGCAACGGCTCGTCGGACATCCAGATGACGTGGGCGGCAAACTGGTCGGCAACATCCGGGCGATGTGCGGTCGAGGTCAGAAGATCGCCGCGGGAGATGTCGATTTCATCTTCCAGCGAAATGGTGACTGCCTCACCGGCCCGGGCGGAGCTGACTTCACCGCTTGCGCCGATGATCGACTTCACCCTGGACTGCTTTGCCGGACCGGCAACCACCAGTTCGTCGCCAACCGACACCTGGCCGCTGGCGACCGTACCGGAATAGCCGCGGAAATCGAGGTTGGGCCGGTTGACCCACTGCACCGGGAAGCGGAACGGGGCTTCCAGCACATGCTCGCCCACCTGAACTGTCTCCAGGTGCTCCAGCAGGGTCGGTCCGGAATACCAGTCCATCTTGTCGCTGCGCCCGGTGACGTTGTCGCCATAGCGCGCCGACATCGGAATTGCCTGCAGGGTTTCGAAATCGAAGCCGTTGGCAAAGACCTCGAATTCCTTGCGGATTTCCTCAAATCGTTCCTGAGAATAGCCGACAAGGTCGATCTTGTTGATCGCCAGCACGACGTGGCGGATGCCCAGCAGCGACGCGATGAACGCGTGGCGACGGGTCTGGACCATCAGGCCGTTGCGGGCATCAACCAGCAGCACGGCAAGATCGGCGGTGGAAGCGCCGGTGGCCATGTTGCGGGTGTATTGTTCGTGGCCCGGGGTATCGGCAACGATGAACTTGCGCTTTTCGGTCGCAAAGAACCGGTAGGCAACGTCGATGGTGATGCCCTGCTCGCGCTCGGCCTCAAGACCGTCGACCAGCAGCGCCAGATCGATGTCCTCTCCCACGGTGCCATGCTTTCTGGAATCGCGTTCCAGCGCGGCCAACTGGTCTTCGAAGATCAGCTTGGTGTCGTAAAGCAGGCGGCCGATCAGGGTCGACTTGCCATCGTCAACGGAACCGCAGGTCAGGAAGCGGAGCTGGTCCTTGCTTTCCTGTGCCAGGATATATTCGGTGACGGCTGTCTCTGCAGCTTCCTGTATGTTCTCGATCGTCATCTTAGAAATATCCTTCCCGCTTCTTCTTCTCCATCGACGCACTTTCATCCTTGTCGATGAGGCGGCCCTGGCGTTCGGATGTGCGGGCAATCAGCATTTCGCGGACAATGGCGGGCAGCGTATCGGCATCCGATTCAATGGCGCCGGTCAGCGGGTAGCAGCCGAGCGTGCGGAAGCGGACCATCTTTTCCTCGATCTCTTCGCCGGGCTGCAGTTTCATGCGGTCGTCGTCGACCATGATCAGCATGCCGTCGCGGTTCACGACCGGGCGCTTTGCTGCGAAGTAGAGCGGCACCATCGGGATGTCTTCCGTCAGGATGTACTGCCAGATATCCAGCTCGGTCCAGTTGGACAGCGGAAACGCACGGATGCTCTCGCCCTTTGCCACACGGGCATTGTAGAGGTTCCACAGTTCCGGCCGCTGGTTCTTCGGGTCCCAGCCGTGATTGGAATTGCGGAAGGAGAAGACGCGCTCCTTGGCGCGCGACTTTTCCTCGTCCCGGCGCGCGCCGCCGAAGGCGGCATCGAAGCCGTATTTGTTCAGCGCCTGTTTCAACGCCTCCGTCTTCATGATGTGCGTATGAACCGAGGAGCCGTGGGAAAACGGGCCGATATTCTTTTCAAGCCCTTCCGGGTTGGTATGGACGATCAGGTCCATGCCGAGACGCGCGGCGGTCTCGTCACGGAAGGTGATCATGTCCCGGAATTTCCAGGTCGTATCCACATGCAGCAACGGAAACGGCGGCTTGGACGGATAGAACGCCTTCATCGCCAGGTGCAGCATGACGCCGGAGTCCTTGCCGATGGAATAGAGCATCACCGGATTGGAGAATTCGGCCGCGACTTCGCGGATGATGTGGATGCTTTCTGCTTCCAGCCGCTTCAGATTGCTGAGGCGCTCGGGCGAGATCCCGTGAGATTGCATGTTCATGTTCGCTTTTCCGTTTGGCCGGCGAACCGGCCGTATCAATCGTTCGGCACGGGCCAACTGCCCGCGCAATTTTGCAAATCGTCAGGCAGCGGGCGCGACATCCCGCAGGAGGTTCCTGCACCCGGCTGCCAGAAAAAACGGGTTCCGCAGGTCGTCCTTGCGGGCGTTTTCCGGCACCCGGTAGACAAAGTCCTCACCGGTTGAAGCCAGAACGACCGCCCCGCCGGCGGCGCGTACAACTGCATCACCGGCGGCAATGTCCCATTGCATCGTGGGTGCAAGACGGGGATAGAAATCGGCCCGGCCGGCGGCCACCCAGCACAGCTTCAGCGACGAGCCGACGTTAAGCTGCTCGGCGACACTCAGCCGTGAAATCAGGGCAGAGGTTTCTTCCGAAAGATGAGAGCGGCTGGCGAGCACGCTGATACCATCCACCGGCGGCGTGCGAACGGAGATGGGCGCAACATCGCTGATGCCGCCGTTCGCGATGGTTCCCTTGAAGGCCCTGGTTTCGGTTTTGCCGTTTTCCCGGAATTCCCCACCCCAATAGATCTCTTCGAGGGCTGGCGCGGAAACCACGCCGAACACCGGGCGGCCATCCTCGATCAGGGCGATGTTGACGGTGAACTCGCCGTTCTTCTTCAGGAATTCCTTAGTTCCGTCGAGCGGGTCGACCAGGAAGTACCGCGCACCTGCCGCAGGCAGCTTGCCGGCTTCGACCGCTTCTTCGGCCACCACCGGAATGTCGGGGAACTTTTCCGCAAGGCCCGCGAGAATGATTTCCTCGGCTGCCGCGTCGGCCTTGGTCACCGGAGACCCGTCGACCTTGTTCTCGACCTCGAAAGGTTCCGCGTAGATTTTGAGGATTTCCTCTCCGGCCCTCAGGGCCAGCAGGTTCAAGAAAGATATCTGGTCTTCAGTCATTGATGCCTCAATTCGCGCCGGGAAATATTGCCCCCCGCGCTGTCCGCCCGCGTGGCTGTCCCGTAAATAGAAAGGTACAGTGTATCAATTCAAGGAATGGTGTTCCACGTTTTCGCCTGAATACAAAAAGCTCAGGTTTCTCTGACCGTCGCAAGGGAGCTTTTGTTGCTCCCAACATGGTCCTATGCCGGGCTTTACCTGACTGATCCATACGTGGATTCACCGATTGGCAAGGGCTTTGCGCCTAAACTTACCCCAAATGGGGGTTAAAGTGCCCTTGGACACCATGAGAATGCGAGAAACCCATGTCGGACGCCAAACCATTTCCGCACGCACCCGCGGATGAGAGCGCCAGCGAACAGATGCCGCGGGAGCGGCGGGCACGCGTGTTCAAGAAAGGCAAGATGGTCTTTCAAAACGGACTGAGATCCATTCCCTGCATGGTGCGCAACATCTCCGAAGGCGGCGCTTTGCTGGAATTCGAGCAGGCCTACATGCTGCCCAAGGAATTCGACCTTCATATCGACCTGGAAGACTATGAAGTCACCTGCGAACGCCGCTGGGAGGAAGGCCTTCGCTGCGGCGTCCAGTTCATCGGCGAGAAACGGCATGTTGCCGCGCAGCGCGCGCAGGTGCTGAAAAGCTCCGAAGAAGCTCTGAGAAGCGAACTCGACGAGCGCCGCGACAGCCCGGACAACTTTTTCCAGCGCCGCCACCAGGACGAACCGCATGCCGACGAGCGCACCTCCGTGCGCCGCAACCGGCAGGACGCAAGTGCCGGCGCCGGCAAGCCGACCTTCGGCAAGAGGCGTTGATACGCTGCGCGCGGCGAAATACGTCAGATGCCCTTTCTCTTCGCGGTGCTCGACAGACAGCCAGCAAGTGCACCCTGCCGCCCAAGGCAGAATGCCTGCTTCCACGCCAGCGCTCAAAATTCCTGGATATGATCCGCCTCCCAGTCGTACCCTTTGAAGATCACGCCAAGGCGTGTTTCGAACCCGGATCATGACCAGGAAACAGCCCGTGGCGACCACCCTCTACGACATGAGCGTGCCAACCTTCCTGCAAACGGCACGCGCCGTCAGCGGGTTTCTTCAAAAGGCGGCAATCCATTGCCAGCAGACAGGCACCGATCCGGACGACTTCGCGACCGCGCGGCTTTATCCGGACATGGCTCAGTTCTGGTTTCAGATCGAGTGCGTCGACAATTTTTCCGTCTGGGGCCTGGAAGCAATGAGAACGGGTGCCTTCACCCCGCCGCCGCTTGTCGGACCAGCCCCATATGCGGCTCTGCAGGACCGGATCGCGCAGACAGTGACACGCTTGGAGGCCTATACGCCTGCCGAGGTAAACGACTGGTCGGGCCGGCCTCTCGACCTTGATCTGGTTCACATCAGCCCCGCGCCGATGCCCCTGACATCGGAGACCTTTCTCCTGTCCTTCCTGCTGCCGAACTTTCATTTCCACGCTGTCACCGCCTACGACATCCTGCGCACGCGCGGCGTGCCGATCGGCAAGCGCGACTATGAAGGCCAGTTGCGGACGAGGCCGGACTGACGGCCCTTGACCTCACCCTCACCGGCAGAAACGAACAGGCGGGCCAACTGGAAAGCCGCGCAGGCAATTCATCCAGTTTCAGAGCCGATTTCAAGACAACTGCGCAAACAGATATGGCCCACCGGGCAAAACCCGGCAGGCCATATCGTCAGCGGAGGTTCAAAACCTCTCAGGCCGCCTGGCGTTCACGCTCCAGCGTCCGCACGGTGGCCGGGCGTTCGCTGCACCGCTTCACCCAGTCACGGATCGCCTCGTTGTCCGGCAACATGTCGGGCAGCCACAGGAACGGACCGCTGCACAACAGGTCGACGGCGGAATAGGTTTCGCCCAGCAGGTAAGGCTGCTTTTCCAGCGTTTCCGCCAGCCGCGCGACCATCGTGTCGAAATCGCGCAGGCTCGCCTCCACGGCCGGATGCGTAAACTGGGCGAATTTCAGGATGATGACCGGCTCCATCACGCCCTGATAGTAGAACAGCCAGGACAGATACTCTCCGCGCCCCGGCTGGCCTTCGATCGGCCCAAGCCCGGCTTCGGGAAACTTGTCGGTAAGATAAAGCATGATCGCGCCGCGCTCGCGGATCCCCTCGGCACCATCCACCAGGTAGGGCACCTTCTTTTCCGGATGCGGGTTGGATGCATCCGGCCCGCCCGAGCCATCCTGCCGGCGAACCGTCACTTCCTTCACCTCGACGTCGGCTCCCAGCTCTTCGATCAGGGTCACGATCGCCGAAGACCGGCTGTTGGGAGAATGGTAAAGCGTCATCATGGGAAAGCTCCTTTTCTTTGTGATGCCAAAGGTATAGCTTCCCCCTGCTGACAATTTACGGCAGGAGCAAAAATGGCCCGCATGGACAGGCTGATGCGCCTGATGGATACCCTCAGGCGCCTACCTCAACCGGTCACCGCCGCGCGCCTTTCCGAAGAGACCGGCGTATCCCTGCGCCAGCTCTACCGCGACATCGCCACCTTGCGTGCGGGCGGCGCCTTGATCGACGGGGCCGCGGGCGTCGGCTACACCTTGACGGAAGATCCCGTGCTGCCGCCGCAGAGTTTCTCCCGGCTGGAAATCGAGGCGCTGATGCTGGCGCAAAGCGGGCTGGACCAGATCGGCGACGAGACACTGAAAAAGGCCGGCCGCAACGCCATGGCCCGCATCATCGCCACCCTGCCCGACCGGCAGGCGCGCCAGGCCATGCACACGGTGATGCGCAGCTGGCGGCAACCGGACAAGCGCCCGCCGGTGACGGTGGATCTTGACCTGTTGCGCGAGGCCTGCTGGGAGGAGTTCAGCGTGATCATCACCTATCGCGACCTGCAGGAGCGGACGACCACAAGGGAAATCTGGCCGATGGGTCTTTCCTACAGCGAAACCTCGCTGCTGCTGCTCGCCCATTGCCGCCTCCGGCAAGACTACCGCCACTTCCACGTCAGCCGGATCGCCTCACTGGCGCCCGGCACCGAAAGCTTCCGCCCCAACCGGGTGGCCCTGCTCCGCGACTACATCCAGCAACGGGGATATGACCGGAACAGGTCACCTCAGCGCGGTGAAGTTGGGTAAAGTGCGAATTGGAAACGGACTAACCTCAAAACGGGGAAATTTCGGGGGAGCGGGTCAGGTGCATTGCGAGCTGAAAGGTGCAACGAGATTTACCGGGCCCGATGAGCTGGACTGCCTCTTGCACCGGCACCTTAAGTGCTATGATGCGGTTGTTAGAAGCTGCAAAGATGGGAGCCAGACACCCCAGCAGGCCCTGATAGATTCACACTAGACCTACGACTTGAGAAATGTCGCGCCATTTTATTTCTTTCGGGAGCGCCTCTCCATCAAAGAAGGCTTTAAACACCGCAACTACGTCATCTATGAAAAGGACTTCGTCAGGCCATATAGTCAATTTCCCCCCCCCAAACATTAGAGTTTGTTCGCCCTCAAAAGGTACTTTAGCTTGTCCCAAGTGAGCGCGCCAATGCTTGGAAGCTTGCGGGTCTCGCATTTCCAACACACAGGTTACTCCGCCACCAGCAACCTGCAGATAAGGGCCATCTTGCCTCGTTAAGCTTGCATATGACTGTGGGCCGTAGCTCCTCAGTTTTCGCAAAGTCTTTTCAACTTCGGAGAAGATCGAAACCTGTACAGGGCTTTTCTTTTCGACTTCTAGAAGCATGTTCATGGTAGATAGATCGTTATGTTGCCAACCACTTTTTCACCTGCAAGTTTGCCGATACCGTCTGCTCCAAACCTGTTAATGAACATATCGTTAAGGTTTTGTTGAGGGCTTTTCGTTGCTCCACCGTGAATAGCCCCAAACTGATAAAGCACATAGTCTGCGCGTGTGCTGGCGTAATAATCCAGTCGAACAGGTTCCAGCCCTGCTTCTGGCTCAGACCAGATATTAAGTAAATTTATGTAAAAAATTTGATTAATTCACATACTATCTAGATTCCACAGAAATTCCACAGTGCCTTGGATTGATTTTGATATGGCATTGTTATTATTTAGACCTGCCTTCCAACAACTTTTCCAATTTGGATATTGAAATACCTGGACAACCCGCCAATTTCCAAGCGTTGAAATATTCAGGATAACTCGAAAGAATATATCCATCCTCCTTTACTGATTTTTCCTCGTCGCAATAGCCAAATTTTTTCATAAACTGCAGGTGACTTAATGCCATCCCTCTGAGCCGTGAGGAGTTCATATCCATTTTCTTGAACGCCTTCTCGTCTGCGTACTGGCTTTCTCCTGTCATCATCCCAATTAAGTCGTCGACAAGGCCCAGTTCGAGAGCACGATCAATCAGTTTTTCTTCGACAAGGCTCATCTCTAATATCCGAACTTAAAATATAACGCGCCATCTACTTCAACTTTGGTAATATCTAATGTCTTCATAGTTTTCCCAAGGGCGTTCCCCAAGCCGCATCAAGCAGACTTAATCCACAACGAGAAAGCTTCGGATAAGATGGCGTATCAGGGTCAGCTGAATATCGTGACCTGAGACCCGAGTTTCTGCCGGTTTGGCGCGCGCCCTTCAGGGCAAGGTCCCGGCCGGTTTCGACCGACACGTTGCCGCCCGCCGTGACATCCGTATTGGTTTGATAGGTCTCCGCGTGCTCATAGGGGCACTTTTAGCTCGGGCTCAGGTCAGCAGTCTGTTTTACTGATTCAATCCCTTCAGACTTCGTAGTCGCCCACATGGTCAAGATAGAATGTTGTGTCCTGGTAAAGTTGCAAAACAAACTCGTTGAATGAGTTTGAAACGGGTTTTTTGTCATATGGGGCATAGACCGCGTTAGGGTTAGCTGAATGTGGTCTAAGGACAAAATAGCTGTAACTCCCCATATCAAAGAAAGGGAGTTCTCCGTCGGCGACAAGCTCAGCATCGTATTGAAAGCTCACGTCTTCACGGAGCCAGAGTTCACTCAGGCGTCGCAAGTCCACAAATATATTCAGATAGTCGGTCTGTAGGACCCCTTTGCGACTTCGTACCAGATGGCCACTCCCAACTTTGGCATAAAAACGTCTGAGTTCATGCGGTATCATGATCCCCATGCGTTTTTCAGCATCTGCAAGTTCAGCTTCTTCTATCTTCCAGAATTCATTTTTTTGGGCGTTGCCACGATGGTCATCCGGTACTCGAAACTGATTTAGTTCAGAGAAAATTTTGTCGACTTCCTCGATACTTAACGACATCGTTATGGTCTTCCAATCATCTGCATCAGGTTTTTGAAAGCACTCCCAGTCCCATGGATGCCACCTTGATGCTGATCTGGGAACCTTGCAGGCGTAATATTCCACCACTGTATGGGTCCACCATTTTGGTTCGGAATTAGCTCAAACACACTCGGTCTCGGAGTTGGAATAGGCCCCTTCCACCGTGATGCCCGGTTTGGACTTGCCTTCCGGATTGGAACCTATGCTGACGCCGACCGAGCCGGAAACCTGCCGGCCCTTGCGGTGAAGGTCGATATCCGCCGTTTCCAGACGTTCGGTTTCAAGGGTCAGGTCGCCGGAGCGCGAGGCGATCACCCCGCCGGTGATGGAGGTCGTTTCGCCGACATCGGCATTGAGCGCGTTGTCGGTGACGATGCCGGAGGGGGCGTTCACCCAGGCCGAGCTGTTGGAGCCCTTGGCCCCGTTGACGCTGGCAGAGGCGCCGAAGGTGGGCCCGGCGCCGTCTGCCCCCAGCCCGATGCCAACGGAAACCCCGGCGCTGTAGCCGCTGCTCTGGTTGGAGCCTTCGGCCGTGTCCAGCCGGCTTTCTATCGTGAGGTTGCGGCCGATGTCGAGATCGGCACTGTCGGCTTCAATCCGCGCTCATAAAAGCGATCAACCAAAGCAAAGCTCGATCAACAAGTTGGCAATGCAGCCCAGTGTCACTTTAAAAGTTCAGCGGTTTGATCCGTGTTACGCAATGGTTTTTTGATCTCCGTTTACAGATTCAAACACAGCACCCGTCACACCAGAACCTTCAAAACGCCTTTTAACCTCCTCGCTCACGATAATGGAGCCGAGGTGTTTTTTGAGGCGGAAAATATGATGATCTCCGGTCTTCGACGGATCTATCACCAAATTGAAAAATGCGCGGTACTGCCCCGCCTTGTCTGGCCGAACAGGATCGTTTTCTTCATACTTCTGAAACTCGGATCGTTCTTCGTCTACGCTATCAATCTGCGTTTCGATAATCATCACAAAATAATCTTGATCTACCTGTTTGTTTTCGATCTTAACTGGTTCTAGAACTACGTTGTGATAAGGTTCATCGACTTCTGGCAGTCCATCTAGAGCAGATTTAGCTTTTTTACTAAGAATTGGGATATTTCCAGAGTCCATTGTAAAACTAAAGTCTGTCTCCCTCCCAGCTCGATGCAAGTCGATTGGGTAAGTGCAGGGCTCCATGTACTCCAGGGGAGGGTCTACGAATTCGAGGTTCCCCTTATCTGTTTCATACTTTAATCGATCAAAAATCCAACGGTCAGCACTTTCATCAAGCCACATATCATCTCTAAGCAAATAGTATTTCATGATTTCATTGTCCTGTGAGCCAACGGTTAACTTGGCTTCCTGGAGTTATGGCTTCAGACTTGATTCGGCTCAGCGTATTCTTAATTTCCATAGTATAATTCGGACTACTCTGTGTAAGTCCAAGTACAGCGTCATTCAAACTTCCATAAACATACTGATGATACGCCTGTGGGTGCGGCCCTCGATGTCCAGGAATAGCAATTTTATTGATTTCACTATCAATATTCAGCCCTGCGTTGTCGAAAATTTTCTTAAACCGAGGAGTCCAAGCGGGCGTTTTACCGGTACCTATGTCACATTTATTGGTACAAACATGATGAATTGGAACTGAATTGTAGTCAGTTGGGGCAAACGTGCGGACCCGGCCTCCTTCGAGCGTGAAATAACCGCCATTTGTGTCGCGATAAATAGGCTTTCCATTATCCGAGTATCGACCGGTCGAAAGCTACCCCTCAGGATTTTCTATCCGCTTGTATAAGAACCCTGCAAAGCTGTCCGCGTATCTTTTTTCATTTGCGCCAGCTTTCACAAAGACTGGATACTCTCCGTCATCATCTTGGGTCGATGTGTCAAAATAGAAAGTTTCACCGAAATCATTAGAGCAAACAACCACAGCGGAATCCCTTACAAAGCCCTGCTCTCTTTCACTCTTTGTTTGATAAGCAATGTCGCCAACTGACAGGTCGGATAGAACGGGATATATTGCGAATATCTCTTCGCCATAAACGTGACCTCCGCCGTAGTTCTTGACAAACCAGAGATAGCTAGGGGGCAGCTTACAGCCAATCTTGTTTTCAGTTTCTGCAACTCTTTCATCTGTTGGAGAAAGATCGCTGCTCGCCGTGCCGAACTCAACGCCATTGCCAGAGTATTCGGCAATTAGTTTTTCTAACTCAGTTATAGACGTCATCATTGCCCCCAGTTTGCCGAGCGATATATCCAATAATTGCTCGACCATGTGCTCTGATCCCCGAAAACTGGATCGTTTTTGACTGGAGTTTTCCGCGCTAGGATCTCGGCTGGGAGAAGGAGCGGAAGCGATGAAGGCATCGAAGTTTTCGGGGATCAGAGCAATCAGAGCACGTGAACGCAGTGCCGGTAGCCATCACATTTGCACTGGCGATCGGTGGGGCACGGGCGGCGTTCATCAGGTTGGCCAGTTCGGCATTCAATTCTTGCGCCTCAAGCGGATAGCTGATCTGCGACCAATCGCCGGCTGCAGAAAACGCCGCAACTGGCATAAGCGCGATGAGAAGTAGCGCGAGAATGTTTCGGATCTGGGCGCGGAGGAGGTGCATACTTCTGGACAAAAGATTTAGGTCGTCGCGGGTAGTTCGGGCCAAGCTGCGCCTGCTTTGAACTTTTTGTACCAATACTCTCGGATGTAAGGGTCATAGAGACGATCGAATTCTCTGGTCAAAATCTCAAGCTTATCGCCGATTTCAAAACGATACTTGAAAAGTAAAGTTGCTAGGCGCCCTTGAATTTCCAGCAACTTATCAAAGTCCTCTTCTGATTCTGCAAAAGAATGACGTGTCGCAATATCATGTATCAGCTCAGCACATCTTTTCTCGTAGGCAGGCAGACATTGGCGAATGCCCGATGTAGCTCGGTCAAGAAGATCGATGTTTTCAGCTAATACCTGATCAATGATCCCAAATTCCATCAACTTACCTCAAAGGCTGGATGTGACCCACCTGGCCAGTTGTCGGAGTAGAAATCATCTCCATTGGTATGATAGATTTCTCTAACTCAGAGACAATCCGATGACACAAGCCAGTACTTTCCCCGAGGCACTTGATCCTCGTGCATCCAATTAATTCTCTCTGACCTTACCCCTGGCGAGTTTATGAAGTCCTGAACCGCAAGCCACGCCTGCTCAGGGGGCAAAAAAAAGCCCTCAAGTGTCAGCGAGTCTTCCACCGCTTCAACGTACGTGTCTAGTTTTTCAATATTTCCAAGTGAAATATAATTCTCTTCACTGCCGTCTGGTCTATTGTGGCGATGCCATAACCAGATCCCATATTGTGGATTGGCAACTATAGACAGATGGTAACATTCGCTATCCTGCAAATACCAGGTGACATCAGCATCTTCTGTCCATGCCTCTGGAAAGTTCTCCAAAAATAGTGGCTCGATCTGCTCATTTGTTGGCAACTCTGGGCCACGCATCCCAGGAAATGAGGCGTTTACATCCATCAAGACACTCCCTACTTCGAAATAAACCGACCACTATTAATTACAGCAGTACTACCGTCTTTGAAGGTCAGATTTAGATTTTCGATACCCATCCTCTGAGCCAGATCTGGTAGTGCCTTTGGGTCACGGCAGAAACTACATGAATATCGATCAACGAACATGTTGACAGTCGAAGGCATGCTTCCTCTGGATTTCTCATACGCCCGCATCAGGGAATGCGCTTCTCCATGCGTGAGATATTGCCCAGTGCCCTGACCATATTTTACGCCTAGAGTATCAGCCCACGATCTACCTAGTTCTTTATCCGTGTCCCTAACGAGCACTGACGAATTCACGCCAAACACGGGTTTCCCATCGAGATCAACGAACGCAACAGTTCCCTTTCTGTCCCCCTTAAGAGGGATACTATCTCCTAATTCAATCAGTCCACCTTTGTGCTTTCTGAATTCATCAATGGTCGCAAACGCAACGTCTGCGGTATACGGCGCCCTGTTTCCATTGATAAGTACGCGTTTTGCCCCCAAAGCAGTAACAATCGCCGCCGTTGTGACGGCGGCGACCAATTTCAGGTCTTTGACTTCCTGATTGGAAAGGCCTTGCTCTTTTGCAAAACGCTCAACCGTTCTGGCAACAGCCTCTGAAGAAAGCTCCCCTGCGTCTGCAAGTGGTTTAAGCGCCTCTTTGTACTCAGCGTATTTCTCCTCGCCGAGCGCAAGCCGCATGCTCACGTCGCGGATCAACGAAACCGACATGCCCAGAGACTGCGCCCCTGCGACCAACACTTCATCCGAGGCCATCTCGCGCAGCGTTTCTGCGGTTTTGGTAATCGAAGCAGGTAGTTCGGTGTCGCCTCTCTCACCAACCAGATAATCGCGTGCGTATTCCTCCAGCAAGCGGCTGAGCATCTGGACGCAAGCTTCGCGTTCCCGCGGTGTCAGTTCTGCAATTTCACGGCCGTTTTCATCGAACAGCACACAGCCGGTGGCAGCATGGGCCGAGGAGACAACGAGGTCCCAGAGGTTGAAGCCTCGGCGACCGGAACAGGTTACCAGCGCACGAAGATCGAGGTCGCCTTCGTCAATTGCCTTGGCGACGGTTTTTGCCGTGTCCAGTTCCGACGGAGTGAGCGCACCAGATGCGGCCAGTTCTTCTCCCAACGCCCGGAACGCTTCCCCGAGTGCCTTTCCGGTGACTTCGATGCCTTCGACAGCCTTCTCGAGAGATGTGTCGGAGAGATAGAGCTCGAACCCTTCTTCTTTCCGGGATGTGACAACCACGACGGCATCCGGATCGCGATTGATGTTTGCAAGCTGGGTTTCTGTTGTTGTTTTATCTTCCGCCGCTTCCCGGTCCGCTTCGGTGCGCAGGGCTTCGGCGCGGGCCGTGTCGCCTTCGGCTTCTGCCGCGTCGGCCTCGGCTTCCAGGTCGGCGGCCTTGATGCCGTCGCCGTCGCCGTCGCGCACGATGATCTCGCCCTCGCCAATGGTGGCGCGGGCAACGCCCTCGGTTTCGGAGTTGGAATAGGCCCCTTCCACCGTGATGCCCGGTTTGGACTTGCCTTCCGGATTGGAGCCGACGCTGACGCCGACCGAACCGGAAACCTGCCGGCCCTTGCGGTGAAGGTCGATATCCGCCGTTTCCAGACGCTCGGTTTCAAGGGTCAGGTCGCCGGAGCGCGAGGCGATTACCCCGCCGGTGATGGAGGTCGTTTCGCCGACATCGGCATTGAGCGCGTTGTCTGTGACGATGCCGGAGGGGGCGTTCACCCAGGCCGAGCTGTTGGAGCCCTTGGCCCCGTTGACGCTGGCAGAGGCGCCGAAGGTGGGCCCGGCACCGTCTGCCCCCAGCCCGATGCCAACGGAAACCCCGGCGCTGTAGCCGCTGCTCTGGTTGGAGCCTTCGGCCGTGTCCAGCCGGCTTTCGATGGTGAGGTTGCGGCCGATGTCGAGATCGGCACTGTCGGCTTCGATCCGCGCGCCCTTCAGGGCAAGGTCCCGGCCGGTTGCGACCGACACATTGCCGCCCGCCGTCACATCCGTGTTGGTGTGATAGGTCTGCGACTGGCTGTAGGAACTTTGCTGGCCGGAGACATCCAGCCCCAGGCTGAGGCTGGCGCCGGGGGCTCCATTCTTGCCACTGGCGCCGACACCAAGCGTCAGCCCGATGCCCGCGGACATGCTGGAGCTTTCGCCCTCATAGGCGAGATGGTTTTGCGCCGATTCCAGGATGACATCCCGTCCCGCCGCCATGGCAATGTCGTTGCCGGCGTCGATCCGGGCGCCCTTGGCGGTGATGTCGCGTCCCGCCTCCAGGGACATGTCGTTGCCCGCCGACAGCGTGGCGGTGCGGGCGATGGCGCTAACCTCCGACGAGCTGCTTTCCTCGCGGGAGATGCCGATGCCGATGCGCACCCCGGCAATGGTGCCGCCCTGGCGGATGGCGTTGAGCTGGTTGAGCGCGTCGACCGCCTTCAGCCCGGCGGAGACCGCGGAAAGCGCCTGATAGCCGAGATTGCCCTTGCCCGAGGCTGCCATGCGCGGGGCATCCGCCAGCGACTTCACCGGTCCGGAAATGTTTTCGAAGGCGCCGACCGACAGCGCGAAGGTGTCGATCTTGTGGCTTTCCGAATGGGCATAAAGATCGTGGACGCTGTCCAGGACGATGTCGCGCCCGGCGGTTATGCCAAGGTCTTCGTCTGCGGCGACGGAGGCAGCTTCGGAAACCACATCGCGCCCGGCATCAATGGAAACGTTCCGGCCGGACACCGCCGAGGTGACCTGGGTCAACGAGCTGGTGTCGGAGGTATGCCGTTCGGACTTGTAGCCGGCGACCACGCCCATGTTGCCGGTTTCGGCAAAGAAGCCGCTTTTCTTGTCGACCCGGCTGTCTTCGGAGGTGTTCTGGGCAGCTTCCAGGCGCACATCGCGCCCGGCCGAAATGGCAACGTCGCTTTCGGAGGATACGGCAGAGCCCTTGACCACGACATCCCCTGCACCGGCCGTGATCTCCAGATCGCCGAGCGCGGTCACCATGGAGCCCACCTGCGTGGTGCTGCTGCTGTCGCGTTTCCTGGAACTTGAGGTCAGGAAGCCGCTTTTGTTGCGCGCGGACCGGTCTTCCCGGCTTTCCTCCGCCGTGCCGATGGTGACGTTTTCACCGGCTGTCAGGCTGGCCGTTCCGTCGCTGGCAATCAGCGAGCCTTCCACGGCGATGTTGCGCCCTGCCTTGAGGTCAGCCGCTTCTGCCGCCTGGATGGTGGAACCGGACACACGGGTCTGGCTTTCGCGCACATCGTAACGGTTGCTGCCTGCCTGGCCACTGGCTTCGAAATGGCTGTCGAGCTCGATGGCGGTCACCACCAGGTCCCGGCCGGCGTCGATTTCCAGGCTGCCGCCGCTGGCAAGATCGGCCCCGGTGATGCGGGTGTCGTTATCGCTGCGGATGGTCAGCGAGTCTTCCGCCGTCACTGTGCCGCGCTCATAGGCCCAGGTGCCGATGGCCGTGGTGCCGTTGCCGGTCGCCCGGGTTGCGGTTTCGATCGAGACAGTCTCGCCGGACAGGGTCACATCCCTGCCGCTGATCGTGCCGGACCTGTTGAGCAGGGTGCCGGCGGCGCTGGCGACCAGGGTTTCGTCGGCCTTGATCGTGCCGCGAACGTTCCTGATTGCCGCTGCCTCTAGCGTCGTGTTGCGCCCGGCGATCACCGCGCCGGTCTTGTTGAGGCCTGTTGTCAAGGCAAGGTAGAGACGGGGCGCGATCACCTCGACGCCATCCACCACCGCGCGTTCGTACCAGACGATGTCGCTGGTCAGGAGCGCGATCTGCTCCTCGCTCAAGGACACGCCGAACGCCAGGTCCAGCGCCTCGGCTTGTGCGCCCGCGTTGTCGATCAGCGTCTTCATCTGCAGGGCATCGGAGGTCTGGTCAGCGGACAGCCAGCGACGGCCCGTCGCCCTGCGCACTTGCTCTGCCACATACTGGCTTTCGAAATAGGCATCGCCGAGCGAGCGGATGTGCTTGTCGATGTCGGGAATGCCGACCGTATCCAGGAAATACTGGGATCCGAAGAATGCGCCGATGTCGACGAATGCGAAGCGGGTTTCGTAAAGGAACGGGCTGCTTTCCGGAGCCCGGCTGAAAAGCTGGCCGTTGAACTTGTAGGACGCGGGGTCGAAGGCCGGGGCCTGGGAGCTTGCGTTGAGCTGAACGATGGACGTGTCCTGCGTGGACTTCTGCAGGTCCTCCGGGGTGGAAGGCTCGCCGGCTTTGTTGGTGAGCGTGCCTGTCAGGTTGCCGATCAGCGATCCGCCGGCGTGGATGGTCGCGGGAACGGCGTCGATCGTTTCGGCGCTCAGCGTCTTGCTTTGCACCCCGTTGTCCAGAAACTTGTGCGAGGGGGCAAAGCCCAGCGTGCGGGTTTCGTAGCTCGACCAGCTCTGGTGGATGGTGATGACCCGTGTCAGGGTCTTGCCGCCGTTGACGATGCTGGTGCCGTCGATGCGCATGTCGCCGGAGGCGACGATGTCGCTGTATTCGTTTTCCAGCGTACCGACATCCAGCACCATGTTGCCGTTCTGTGCCGCGATGCGCGCGACCGGGTCGACCAGTTCAAAGGTGTCTTCGGTGACGTAGATGGTCACCACATCGCCCGAACCTGCTGCGCCGTCCTCGTCGGGGGCGAGCATCAGCCAGTCGTCATAGGTGCCGTTGTCCGGATCGAACTCGGGAATGGATGTCGGTGCGTATTCCTTCCACCAGTTCTGGTCCCAGTCCGCTGCCGTGGCATTTTTGGCCTTGAGGATCTCAGAGATCTTTTCCGGGTGCGGCACGAACACATAGCCGCCGGGCCCGCCGCCAGTGTCCCAGAACTGGTCCCAGTCGCCGATGCCGCCGGCCGCCCAGTATTTGGAGAAGCCGCCCTTCAGCCAGTCGGGAGGATAGGCCCCGGCGACGACTTCATTGGCATATGCGGTCGTCTTGGTGTCGAAAGTGGCACCGGTGATGTTCTTCAGGCTTTCAGCCCGGATCGTCAGCGTTCCGGACCGTGCCTCGATGATCCCGCCCTTGCGGTTGATGATGCTGGCCGCCTTGGTGCCCGCCGTGCGGCCTTCCAGCGTCAGGCCGTTTTCGGCAACAAGAACGCCGCCATGGTTGTCCAGGTTGACTGAGCGGATGGTCAGGCCGTTGCCGGCGTGAACGCCGCCCCGGTTGGTGAAGCTGTCCAGCCCATCTAACAGGGCAGCATCATTGGCAACGATGTAAGCGCCGGAGGCGACGCTGGTGGTTCCACCGTTGACCGTCAGCCCGCCGGTCGCTTCCAGTTTGCCGGTCACCGACAGCGTGCCGCCGATGGTCAGCTGACCGGTTCCGTTCACGCGCAGCAGCCCGGCAACGGTCAGATCGTTGACGCTGAGGTCCAGCGTGTTGGTGGCGGTCAACCCCGGGGCGGCAGCGGCAAGCGTTGCCGTGCCGGTGATGCTGCCGGAGATATCCCGCGCCGCGACCGTCGCCCCGGAGCCGCTGAGGGAAAGCCCGCCAAGATCAAGCGCCAGCGAACCGACCTCCAGCGCGCCGAGCTGGTTCCAGGTGCCGGCGGTGATCCGTGTCAGGTCGCCGGACTGGAGGCGGGACCCGGCGGCCACGTTGAGCGAACCGGATGCGGTGAGCGTCAACGTGCCGGCGTCCGTTATCGCGGCGCCTTCGCCGGTGACGCCGGCAAAAACCTTTCCGCCGGAAATGTCGATCACCGGCGCGGTCAGCGCGACATGGTCGCGCGCGTTGACTTCGCCCGCCGTTGCCACGGTCAAACGGCCGGCCGCAGAAAGGGCAAGGTTTCCGCCGGAATAAAGCACCGATCCGGAGGAGACCGTGACGTCGCCAAGGCTGGAGGCGACATCGATTGCACTGGCGATCGACGCGCTGCCGAGAACCACGTCGTTTGATGCCTGCACTGTGTAGGTGTCGGCGGCAACGGTTCCGGATTGCTGAAGCGCGCCGACGTTGAAGGTGATGGCCTCGCCCGCCTGAAGGTGGCTGGCGGCGGAAAAATCGGCCAGGCCCGTCGTTGCCACCTTGATGGAGCCGACCCCTGCTGCCAGCGTGCCGCCGGGCGCCATGCCCGCCAGAAGCTGCGCCTCGTCAAAATCGATGCCTGCTGCTTCCAATTCCACCTGGTTGCCGGCACCAAGGGTTGCCTCCTTGGCAATCTTGATATCTCCACCGGCCTTCAGGATCAGCGTTTCCTGGCCGTAGACGGACGCATTTTGCTGAATTTCGACCGAGCCGTTGACGGACTGGGCACGCAGGGTCTTGCGGGCAGACACCGTGCCGCCAAGCACCAGCTTGCCATCGGCGGTTATCTGAAAATCGCCGGTGGCGGCCGTCGCGCTTTCTGGAGCACGCACACCGACGCCGCTTTCCGTGCCGATCAGCTTGATGCGGCCGGCATACATGCCACCAAGCGCGGAGGAATCGATGGCAAATTCCGGCTTGTCCGCCGCCGACCCGGCCTTGGCCGCAACCGAGCGGTTGGCATAGTCGTAGTCGTTTCGACCGGCAAAGACGCCGAGGTTCTCGCCGGCGTGGATCTTGCCGTTGATTTCGACCGCGCGCGAGACGATGTCGAAATAATCGACGCTTTCCGCCGCGACGCCATCCGCACCGATGGTGACGGTGCCGCGGTCGACAGAGAAGCCCTTCAGCGTTCCCGCATCGACCTGCGGCACGCCGGTCGTCAGCGTTGCCCGCGGAATGTTGATGAAGCCGCAGCCGTTACAGGTGATGCCGTTGGGGTTGGCGAGGATATAGTTCGCCTGCCCGCCGTGCAGCTCCGTCGCGCCCTGCAACAGAGACCGGTTGGACGAGGTGACTTCGTTCAGGATCACCGTTGCCGGGCCGGAGCCTTGAAGGTTGGGGTTGCCAACAATGTAGCCGCCCAGGTTGCTTTGGCCGACACCCTTGGAATTGTTGAGGATCAGGCCGTTCTTGCCGACATTGAAATCGGTGAACTTGTTATGGGACAGGCCTTGCGCATTTGGGGTGACGATGTTTTGGACCGGCACTCCGTTTGGCGCCGCGATGATCTCCGGCCGGTTGCCGGGCGCAGCAGCGCCATCCGGTGTCAGCCCGCCGGCAAAGGCTGGCAGGGAGGTCTGGACCAGGAAGACGGTACAGAAGAAACCATTTAAAACGGACTTGATCATAAGCCGATCCGCCTAAAACGTTTGAGAAATGCCCAGCCGGAAACGCAAAAAGCCGTTTTCCGCCGGATCCAGAAATGTCGGATGGGCCAGAGCCCGCTCATAAGCCACTTCGCCGGTCACGATGCCGCCGCTCAGCCGCAGGCCGATCGCACCGCCCATCAGCTCTCCGCCTTCCAGCGGATCGTCGGCATCTTCCAGAACACTGCCGGCATCCAGACCGGCAAACACCTGCGGCAGACCGAATAGCCGTTTCAGGTTGTCCGGAGCTTTGCTGGCGAATGCGGGCGTGAAGCCAAGCTCAAGCTGGCTGTAGCCACCGGCATCACCCGACAGGCTGACATCGCGGAACCCGCGAACGGACAACGGCCCGCCGATGGTTACCCTTTCGGAGGCAAACAGCGTGTCGGGCGAAAAAGCGCCATAGGTGCTGGCCTGAAAGGAAAGCTGGCCGACCGGGTTCTGCCAGACCCGCTGGTAGAACCCCGACAGCGTCACCTGGCTGAACTGGGCCGCCGGCGTGCCATCCAGCTGGCGACTGTCCTTCTGGGCGGCAAAGCCCTCCAGCCCCTGCTTGAAGGCGATACTGGCCTGTCCGAACCCACCGGCAATCCGGCCGCTGATCTTCGTGGAGGCTTCCAGAACGGCCAACCGCTGGCTAGAGGCATCGATGAAGATCTCTTCGATGAAGTTGTTGGCTTCCTTCAGCGAGAACGCGCCGCCGGCACGCCAGACAAAGCGTCCGTTCCGGTGCAGCACCCGGTCCAACTCCACGCGGCCTTCCCAGCTGGTGCCATCATAGGAATAGTCGCCCGAGGGGCTTTCCAGGCGGGACAGATAGTCCAGATAGGACCCGCTGATGTTGACGGTCCAATACCGCCAGGGCACGGACAGATAGGCGTTGATCGAGCGCGAATAGATACGCTCGTCCAGCCTGTCGAGCGAGCTGCGGGCAGAGATCGTCAACAGCTCGTTCAACCCGAGCACGTCCTCAAAGCCGGCGATGCCGTTCCACTGATGTCGGCCGGTGCTGGTGGCCCCGCCATTGTCCAGCGATGCGGACAGTTGCACCGCGTAGGCATCTTTCACCTCGATGGTGACGATGCTCTGGCCTACGCCCGCGCCCGGCTCGATGCGGATGACGGCTTCCTTCGACCCCAGCCGGTTGATCTGCTCCAGCCCCTGCTCGAAATCGCGGATATTCATGATCCGGCCGGATCGCTCGCCGAAAAGCTGCGTTGCCCCTCGCCGCGCCTTGCCGTTTTCCTGAAGGCGAACCTCGGACACCGAGCCCTCGACGATGAGAACACGCAATTCTCCGGAACCGAGATCCTGCGGCACCAAATACGCGCGCGAGGTGACGAAGCCCTTCTCGACGTAATAATTGGTCGCCGTTCTGAGCACGTTCTGGATGTCGGTCAGCGTCAGGCAGGCGCCCTGACGGTTGCGGACCAGCAACTCCAGTTGGTTTGCCGGAACGCGCTTTGCGCCTTCGAACCGGATCCTGTCGACGTCAACACATGGTCCCTCGCCGCCGGTTGCCTGCGGCAGCAGATCCGGCGAACGCTGGGATGGTTCCGTCGTTCCGCCCAGAAAACGGTCACGCTCCAACCGGCGCTGCTGTTCTTCGCGCTCGATGATCTGCTGCTGCTGGCGTAGCACGTTCTCGATCCCCGCAGGCGTTTGAGCCGCCCCGGGCAGTGCAAACAGCAGTGCTCCTGCAAGCGGAGCCAGGAAACGCGCAAGTGCTCGCATGGTGTCAGTCGGTCGTCTTGCCCGCGGAAAGGTCCTTCAACCGGGCCAATGCGGCAGCGGACCCCTGCAGCGAAAACTCGATGCGGACCTGCTTGTCGTTGGTGGCGGTGACACCGACTGCGGTGAGCCGATTGCCCGTCCGGAGTTTTTCAAGGGCTGCTTCATCCAGCGGCACCGGCACCACGCAGCCTGAGGGAAGGCAGGTCAGGAACTGCGCCTTCGGCAACTCAACGTCATCCACCGCAAGTGTGAGACCTTGCGAGAAGGCCAGGCCAAAGGGCGCCAGAACCGTCAGCACCGGACCCTCCCCGGCCCGTTCCTCGACCAACAAGGCGGACAGACGCTGCCCGGTCTTTTGCTGCACCAGCTCCTGCGTCATCCGGCAGGTGCGTGTTTCGGCCTCCACGCACGTCACCGTCCAAGCCTTGAACCGTTCAGTGAGGGTCTTCTGGTCCGGCTGTTCCGATTGGGCGGAGGCTTGCGTGCACACAGCCAGCAGACCTGCCGCCACCAGTACCGGTTTCCAGAACTTGTGGCGGTGACCAGAGACGAAATTCGGCGGTACGAAAAATTGGAAAAACATTGTCTGTGCCTGGAGTATCTGTTTTTTGACGGACAGCACGCAGGGCGTGCAGAGGCGTTCTGCCGGGAGAGCCAGCAGGCCAATGATCAGGATCGTAAAAAGGCAGCTATCGTCGCCGACCCTTCAAATTCAGAACCGGCAAGTTGTTCAAAAAACAGCGAAACTGTTGCGCATTGTCTTTTCCCGCATTGTCTTTTTTGTTAATGCTGCCCTAAGGGTTTAAGCCACAGGTTGCAAGCAATTTTTGCGGGAAAATTACCTCATATGGTTGAGAAGTTTTGTTTAGCAATCGATTTAATTTCAGTTTTATTTCTCAAAACTCTCAATCAAAACGAGCACTTGCTAGTATCTTCCAGGCCGGCTGGCAAGAGGCGCGCAGCCTGATCAAACCACGCTTTTTATCGGGGACGAATGTAAAGGCCGGTCTCGAGAGACGGGCCACAACGGCAGCAGGTTGCAAAAACAGATCTGAAACGCACAGCTGCAGCAAGGAAGGCAACGGGCATCGCAAGTGCCAATTCGGTTAGCCGAGACTGTGGTCTTGGGAAGAAAACGCCGACGCAGACGCACCAACCGCTGCGGGCGAAAACAGGTCCGCAGGCATTGCAGGTCGCGAGGTGTTCAAATTGGAAGGAAGAAAATGGTCGGAGTGAGAGGATTCGAACCTCCGACCCCCTCGTCCCGAACGAGGTGCGCTACCAGGCTGCGCTACACTCCGACACAGAATATGAGCTTAGAAAGCTAGGCTCATCGGGAACAGCTGGGCAAGCCCTCGCTGCGTGGAGGGTCATTTAGCAAAGCTGGTCTGATCCCGCAAGCGATTTGCATTGCCGAATGTCACTTTTTTGAAACTGTGAACAACCTCGGCAAGGCAAGGGCGAATTACGCCGCTTTCCAGCGGACACGCCAAGTCCGGCTTGCCGTTCCGCCAACTTGTAGCGGATTGAAACGGCCGCCAATCGTCCCGGCGATGGCTTTGCAACGCACCTGGGGAAAACCGGTCCTTCCCCGTCAAAGTTTGCTCTTGTGGAGACTTGCGCAAAGGATCGAGGCTCGCTATACAGCGTCCCCACGGCCTTGGGGTGTAGCCAAGCGGTAAGGCAGCGGTTTTTGGTACCGCCATGCGAAGGTTCGAATCCTTCCACCCCAGCCAGTCTTTCTTCCCTTAAAAGACATCTTCTAGCCTTGCCCGTTTCGGGCCGTGCTGCCACGTGCGACGACCTCGTAGCCGAGATCGACCACCGGCTGTTCCGGCTCAATTCCGGCAAGGGCACCCGTCAGCATGCGAAAGGCATCGCGTCCCATGGCCAGGCGGAACGTGCGCACGCTAGTGATCGGCGGGTTGGCGGCGGCCATCATTTCCAGATCGTTGAAACCGCAGATACCCATCTGATCCGGAACCCGGATGCCGCGGCGCTGGCACTCGAACAGGGCGCCGAGCGCAAGGTCATCGTTGTTGCACAGGATCGCATCGGTTTCCGGCGCTTTCGACAGAAGGTCGGCGACCAGTTCACAGCCAAGGGTGACGGTTGAAGGACGCGGTGTCGTCACGATCCGACCCGCATCGAAGACACCTGCCTTTTCCGCCTCCCCGCGGAACCCGGCAAGGCGGCGCTGGCTGCGCGGGTCGAGCCGGGCAGCGATATAGCCCGGACGCCTGTATCCGGCAGCAAGAAGATGGCGAGTTGCCGCGGCAGAGGCCTCCACGTGGGAAAAGCCGACCATCATGTCATATGGTGCCGGCCCGCACTCCATGATCTGGACGATGCGGCAGTCTGCCTGCTCCAGCAGCCGGGCCGTGTCTTCCGACTGATCCAGACCGGACAGGACCAGGCCAGCGGGACGCTGGCTCAGGAAGGTTCGCACAAGGCTTTCTTCTTCAAGTGGGGAATAGCGGGAATTGCCGAGCTGGATCTGCCATTTCGACGCTTCAGCCGCTTCATAGATGCCTCGCATGACATCGGAAAACACGTTGTTGGTTACTGACGGCACGATGACGCCGATGACGTTGGTCTTGCCCGCAGCAAGCGCGCTGGCCGCCGGATCCGGCACGTATCCGAGCCTGTCGACCACCTCCCGGATTTTGGTCAGTGTCTTGGCGGAGACCTTGTCAGGATCACGTAGCGCGCGCGACACGGTCATAGCGCTAACACCAGCTTCCCGGGCAACATCGGCGATTGTGATTTTCAAATTATTCAACCATTACAATTATTTATACCATTGCAAATCAACTCTTCGATAATATCCTAGAAAAAAGTATTTGACAAATGTTAGCGCTATCATTTTCAATACGCCCAACAACGAGATCATTCGGGGACGGAAATGCAGGGTGAATTGCCATCAGCCTCTGGCGAAACGGCCATCGTCGTGATGGGCGTTTGCGGCGCCGGCAAAAGCCTGCTGGCGAACCGCCTCGCGGACAGGCTTGGCGTCGGCATGGTTGAAGCTGACGACTTTCACAGCCCGGAAAACAAGCGCAAGATGGCGGCGGGAAAAGCGCTGACCGATGCCGACCGCATGCCTTGGCTGGACGCTGTGTCACTTGCCGCCAAGCTGCAGATCTACTGTGCCGGCGGTGCAGTGATCGCCTGCTCCAGCCTGAAGCGCGCCTATCGGGACCGTTTACGGGCTGCCCTGCCCTCGTGCATCTTTGTTCACCTGGCAGGAGAACGCGGCCTGATCGCCGAGCGCCTGGGTGGGCGCCAGGGACACTTCGTCGGTGAAACGCTGCTGGACAGCCAGCTGGCGACGCTCGAACCGCTGCAAGTCGGGGAAGCCGGCTTCAGCCTGGATATTTCAAGGCCTGTCGACGAACTTGTCGACAAAGCCATGAAAGAACTGCGGCCAGCAAGGCCGCCTCGTACCACCATCGCCTCTTGAGCGATGACGTTTCGACTAGGGAGGAAATCATGCTCAAACTCTTGACCAGAACCGCTCTTGCCGCCGTTGCGGCCGGTGCGCTTGCCACGACCGCCATGGCTGCGGACTATTCGTTCCGCTTCCAGTCTTCCGACCCGGCAGGTAACCCGAATTTCGTGCTCCAGCAGGGCTGGGCCGCGAGCGTGAAGGAAAAGACCGGCGGCAAGATCGAGGTCGAGTTGCTGCCTGTGGAGTCCATTGTGGCCCACAGCGAGACCCAGGATGCCATCGCATCCGGCATTCTTGACGGCCATATCACCGATACGTCCTACTTTGCCGGCAAGGATCCGGCTTTCGGTCTGATCGCCAACCCGGTCGGCGCCTGGGCGTCGCCGGACCAGATGTTTGCCTTCATGTATGATGGCGGCGGCAAGGACCTGATGAACGAGCTGGTAGAGCCTTACGGCCTGCACTTCATCGGCGCGACGACACCGGGTCTGGAGGCCTTCGTCTCCAAGGTTCCGCTGAACGGTGTTGACGACCTGAAGGGCCTGAAGATGCGTGCGCCGGAAGGCCTGGTGCAGCAGGTGTTTGCAGCGGCTGGCGCTGCTCCGGTCAACCTGCCGGGGTCCGAAGTCTTCACCGCGCTCGACAAGGGTGTGATCGACGCAGCCGACTACTCGGTCTTCTCCACCAATCAGGCACAGGGCATGCACGACGTTGCCCCGAACCCGGTCTATCCGGGCTTCCACTCCATGCCGCTGGTGGAAATTTCCATGAACAAGGCCAAGTGGGATGCCCTGCCGGACGATCTCAAGACCGCCCTTGAAGAAAGCGTCAGGGATTTCGCCAACGCGCAGGTGGCAGCTCTCGCCGAGAGCGACCAGAAAGCCGTCGAGGAAGCCAAGGCCAGCGGCAAGGTGACCGTTACGGACTGGTCGCCGGAAGAACGCGCGAAGTTCCGCTCCATCGCCACCGGCGAATGGGCCAAGGTCGCCGAACGTTCGGACAATGCCCAGAAGGTCTATGACGTTCTGACCAGCTACCTGAAAGAAAACGGCCTGATGCAGTAAGCTGCCTCAATGTGGTTACCTGGCGGGCGCCTTCGGGCGCCCGTTTTGTAAAAGAAGCTGGAGGAAACCTTGGTGGAACCGAACGAAACCCCGGAGCGGGAAAAGGATCCCGGCGCTATTGCCGAGGCCGGCATGCTCGGGCGCTGGATCGACAGGGGCGGCTTGCTGTTTGCCATCGGCATCGTTGCTTCGATGCTGATCCTCATCAACGAAGTGCTTTTGCGCTACGTCTTCAACGCCCCCACAATCTGGGCGCACGAGACCACCATCTTCCTGTGCGGCGCCGCCTTTCTCTATGGCGGGCTCTACTGCACCGCGCGCGACCGCCACATCAGGGTCGTGCTGATCTACGACACGTTGCCGCCACCTCTGCGGCGTGTCCTTGACGTCATCATCTCGCTCATCTGCATGGTGGCCAGCACCTTTTTTGCCTATGCCAGCTGGCTGATGGTTCAAAAGGCGGCCTTTCGGCCCGATGGCAGCTTCCGTCTGGAACGCTCCGGCAGTGCCTGGGACCCTGTCTTCCCGGGCCTGATCAAGGTTTTCCTTCTGGTTATCATGGCGGTGATGGCCGTCCAGTTCCTCATTCTTGCCTATAACTATGCCAGGGGGCGCAAGTGACAGAGTTCTTCGGCTCTCTTCAAGGGCTCGGCATCGAGACCGGCACGCTGCTCATGTTCGCGATGCTGCTGGTGCTGCTGGTCTCCGGCATCCCGCTTGCCTTCGTCACCCTGCTGGTTGCGCTGATCTTCGCGCTCGGCTGGTTCGGACCCATGGTCGTGCCGCTGATCACCAGCCGGGTCTACTCCTTCGTCGGTTCCTTCGTTTTCGTCTCCGTGCCGATGTTCGTTCTGATGGCGGCAATCCTTGACCGATCAGGCATCGCCAGAGATCTGTTCGACGCCATGAAGCTGCTGGGCGGACGCCTGCGCGGCGGGGTAGCTATCCAGACCATCGTCGTGGCGGTGATCCTGGCGGCCATGAGCGGCATCATCGGCGGCGAAGTCGTGCTGCTCGGCCTTGTTGCGCTGCCTCAGATGCTGCGCCTCGGCTACGACAAGCACCTGGCCATCGGCGTCGTGTGCGCAGGCGGTGCGCTCGGCACCATGGTACCGCCCTCCATCGTACTCATCATCTACGGCCTTACCGCCAATGTCTCGGTCGGCGATCTCTTCACCGCCGCCTTTCTGCCGGGTCTGATGCTGGCTGGTTTTTATGTCGCCTACGTCCTGATCCGGGCCTACCTCAATCCGGCCATCGCACCGGTACAGGACGATGAACCTGTGCCGATGGCGGAAAAACTCCGCCTCCTGAAGGGGCTGATCCTGCCGCTTACCGTCGTTGCCGGCGTGCTTGGCTCCATTTACGGCGGCATCGCGAGTGTCACCGAGGCATCGGCGGTCGGCGTTGCCGGGGTGCTGTTGTCGACGGTTGTTCGGGGGGAATTTACACTCGAGCTTCTGAAAGGTGCTGCCCTGCAAACGCTTCAGACCGTCGGCATGATCGTGTGGATCGGCATCGGTGCAAGTGCTCTGGTCGGAGTGTTCAACCTGATGGGCGGCATCAAGTTCGTCTCGGCCCTCATATCCGGCATCTCCGACAATCCGACCATCATCCTGCTGTTCATGATGCTGATCCTGTTCGTGCTCGGCATGTTCCTGGACTGGGTCGGGATCGCTCTGCTGACGATGCCGATCTTCGTGCCGATCATCAAGGATCTCGGCTACGATCCGGTTTGGTTTGGCGTTCTGTTCTGCATGAACATGCAGGTGTCGTTCCTGTCACCGCCGTTCGGGCCTGCCGCCTTCTATCTCAAGAGCGTGGCCCCACCGGGTATAACGCTGGCAACGATCTTCCGCTCGCTGCTGCCGTTCATCGCCCTGCAGATACTCGCCGTAGGTATCCTGCTGTTCTTCCCGGCCATCACCGGGCGGTAAGGCAAAAACGAAAACCGCCCGTGGACATACGGGCGGTTTCTTTTTTCGCGATGCCTCTGCTCGCCAATCCGGCCAAGCGCAGCGTGAGCCGGGATCGGAGAGGCACTGGTCTTTCGGTTTTGAAGATACCCGGTCACCTGCCCCAACTGGCGCGAACCGGGTCTCCAATCCCGGATCTCAGCTGCGCTGTATCCGGGATGACTGCGTTTGGGTGAAAGCCAGCCCAAAGCCTGCTTTCCAGTGTTGTCACTCGCCCGGCTGTTGACCGATCGTCCTTGCCGCGTCCAGTTCCTTGTGGAGGCGCTCTTCTTCCTGAACGGCCGGTGTGATGAACCGTCCGAGCAGGAGATAGGCAACCGGCGTGAGGAACAGGGTCGAGACAGTCGCAAGGCCCAGACCTCCGACAATGACAAACCCCAGGGCAATTCGCGCTTCTGCCCCTGCCCCGCTTGCCATGATCAGCGGCACGCCGCCGACAATGGTACAGATCATGGTCATCATCACCGGTCTCAGGCGGATGTTCGAGGCATTCTCGATCGCTTCACGCAGTCCCTGCCCGCGATCCCGCAGCTGGTTGGCAAATTCCACGATCAGGATGCCGTTCTTCGCCATGATGCCCACAAGCAGCACGAGGCCGATCTGGGAATAGACGTTGAGTGTCGTCCCGGTCAGCAGCATGGCGAAGACAGCGCAGGCCAGGCCAAGCGGAACCGTCGCCATGATGATGAGTGCACTGATGAAGCTCTCGAACTGGGCCGCCAGCACCAGCAGGATGATGATGATCGCAAAGCCGAAGGTGCGCGCCATGGAGGATGACTGTTCACCCAGCGTTGCCGTTTCCGCCAGCGGCACGATACGAGCACCGGGCGGCAGCAACGGTTCGGCGATCTTCAGCGCTTCCTCATAGGCATTGCCGAGGGCGAAGTCGTCCGCAAGACCTGCCGTAACAGCTACGGAGCGCAGCTGCTGTTCCCTGGCAAGAGAAGGCGGCACGGCCTTTTCCACCAGGCTGGCAATGGTCGACACGGGTACGAAGCGGCCATCACCTGTCTTGATGAAGATGTTCTCCATATCCGTCGGATCGTTGATCGGATTGGACGTGGAAACGAATTTCACGTCATAGGCCTGATCGTTGATGAAAACCTGCCCGATCTTGCGACCGTCCAGCATGGCCTGCATGGCCGTGCCCAGTCCGTTAATGTCGATGCCAAGGTCGGAGGCGCGTTCGCGATCGATGGAAACCGAAAGCTGCGGCTGGGTGGCCTCGGTGGACAGGCGCACCTGCCGGAACCTTGGATCCTGCTCCATCGCCGAGATGATCTTGTCCGCCGTTGCGCCGAGCGTCGCATAGTCGTTGCTGCCGGCGACGGCAAACTGAAGGCCGGACCCGGCACCGCGAATGCCGAGGCTGTTAGGCTGGAAGGCGAAGGCCCGCACACCCGGTACATCGCGCACAAGCGCACTGACTTCGGACAGGATCTGCTGCTGCGACCGCTCGCGCTGGTCCCACGGCGCCAGACGCATGACGATGAAGCCGCTGTTCTTGGAACCGCCTGTTCCCGCAATCGAGAAGGTGCTGTTGATCTCGCCGCTTTCCCGGTAAGGCTCCAGCAGGTTTTCGATCTGGCGCATCTGCTGAGACAGGTAATCAAGGCTCACGCCCTGAGGCGCGGAAATGCGCATGAAGGCAATCGAGCGGTCTTCAGTCGGCGTCAGTTCCGACTTGATGGTGGGAAACAGGACACCCGCGGTGGCTGCAAACAGCAGCGAAATAGCCACAACCACCATCGGCACATCAAGGCATGCATGCAGGCAGCGCCGGTAGAGAGCGCTCAACATCCGACCCAGACCGCCGGCACCGCCCCCGTGATCATCGGCCTTGCCGGCCGGTTTGCTCTTGAGAATGCGCGAGGCCAGCATGGGACACAGCGACAGCGCCACGATGGAGGACAGGAACACCGCGATGGCGAGTACGAAGCCGAATTCGCGGAACAGCCCGCCGGTCTGCCCCGGCAGGAAGGAGAGCGGTACAAACACGGCAATCAGTGTCGCCGTTGTCGCCAGCACCGCGAAGAAGACCTCTTCGGCACCCAGAACCGCCGCAGCGCGTGGTCCGATGCCTTCGTTTCGCCTGCGCACGATGTTTTCCAGCACCACGATGGCATCGTCGACCACAAGGCCTGTTGCCAGAACCAGCGCCAGAAGCGTCAGGATGTTGATGGAGAACCCGGCAAGATAGATCGCCGCAAGTGTGCCGATCAGCGCCACCGGCAGGGACACGCCCGGAATGATGGTTGCCCGCCAGTCCCACAGGAAAATGAAGATGATCAGCAGAACGATGCTGACCGAGATGGCAAGGGCAATCTCGACTTCATGAATGGCGCCATTGATGAAGGTGGCGTCATCGCTGGTGACCTCGATGGTCATGCCTTCAGGCAGGTTCTCCTGGATACGGTCGACCGCGGAGCGAACGCCTTCCGAAATCTCGAGCGTGTTCGACTGGGCCGAGCGAATGACGCCAAGTCCGATGCCCGACTTGCCGTTGGCGCGCAGCTGTGTCTGGCCCAGATCCGGGCCAAGTGTCACCGTCACGAAATCGCGGAGCCTTGCGCGGCGATTGATGATGACGCTTTCGAATTCTTCAGGCGTATCAATGGAAGCCGTGGCGCGGACGATCAGATCCTGGTTCTGACTGGTCAGCGAGCCTGCCGGCGTATCGAAGGCCATGGAGGACAGGGCATTTGCCACATCCGCGATGGTCAGATTGAGGCTGGCCATCTTGGCCTGGTCGATGTCGATCCGGAAAATCTTGTCGCGGTCACCGTAGACCTGGACGTCCGCGACACCCGGAACAGCGGCAAGGACGTCGGAAATCTCGTCTTCCACCAGCACCGTCATGTCCTCGACCGACATGCGGTCGGAAGTCAGACCCAGGCGCAGTACCGGCTGGGCGTTGGCATCAGCCTTGATGATACGGGAAGGCTCGGCGTCCTCGGGCAGATCGTTGGTGATGCGCCCGAGCGCATCGCGCATGTCGGAAGCGGCAACGTCCAGATCGACATCATCGGAAAATTCCACGGTCACACGGCTTCGACCGAAGGAGGACGATGAAGAGATAGACTTCACGCCGGAGACACGTGCCACGGCGCCTTCGATGACACCGGTCACTTCACGGTCGATGGTTTCGGCAGCTGCGGCCGGATAATCGGTGCTGACGGTGATGACCGGGCGGTCGACGTCGGGCAGTTCGCGCACTTCGATGCCGAAAATTGCCGCGATCCCCGCTACCACGATCAGCATGTTGATCACGAAGGCAAGAACCGGACGCCGCACGAACAGGCCAGTGATGCCAAGTTCCTTCAAACGGTCCATCTGCATGGCAATCTCTCCAAGACCTTCAGGTCAATTCTCAGGAACCGCTTTGGCTGGAAGCAGTTGTCGCCGGAGTGTCCGATGCCGGAGCCTGCTTGCGGTCAGCAACCGTCACGTCGGCCCCGTTGCGAACCAGATGAATGCCTTCGGTCACGACTTCGTCGTTAACCGTCAACTCCGCGTCGACCAGCACGCTGTCGGTGTTGCGCTGGATAATGCTGACCGGGACACGAACGCCCTTGCCTTCACGCACGGCCCAGACGAAGGCACCGTCGGAACCCCATTGCACGGCCAGCGGATCAACCGCCGGATATTTGTCGCCGGGAAACTTCATCGAGACCTGGAACGACATGCCGGCTCTCAACTTGTCGGCCTTGTTCGGAAAACGGGCACGAACCTGAAGTGTGCGGCTGTCGATATCGATGCGGTTGTCGACGGCACTGATGACACCCTCGAAGGTTTCACCCGGGCGGGCGACCGACGTGGCGGTGATCGGAGATCCCACTGCGATAGCGGAGGCGAACCGCTCCGGAACCCAGAAATCGACAAGAATTTCGCTGCGGTCGTCAATGGTAGCGATGACGGTCTGCGAGGAAACGTAATTGCCTGCGGTAATGGGAAGAATGCCGACCACGCCGGCAATCGGAGTTTCGATGGAGCGGCGGGAGAGCGCCAGTTCGGCTTCGCGAAGTTGCAGCCGCGCATTGTCTACCGAGAGTTCCGCGTCTGTCACCTGAACAGCCGTAGCCGTATTGGTTTTCCGCAGCACCTGCATGCGCTGAAGCCGGGCCTCGGCATCCTTCAGAGCATTTGCGGCTCTCTCGACGGCGATCTGCTCGGCGTCCAGATCCAGTTTGGCAATGGCATCTCCTGCCTTCACGGTGGCACCGGACTTGACCAGAACCTCGGTCATGCGGCCGCTTGTATAAGGCGTCACGGCAACAGACTGCAGTGCCGTGCTGGTACCGATCGCCGAAAGACGGTCATTGATCGTGATTTCGACGACCGGCGTTGCAACGACGGCACCTTGCGGCCCACCCCGGCCACGCCGTGGTTGATCGCCTCCGCTTGGCGCTGCATCGGCGACGACAAAATCCAGCCAGTCGATCCCCCAGGCGGACAGGTGCGCGCCGGCCCCCGGATAATAACGAACCCAGAGCCCAGCCGCCACGATGACAACCAGGAGGGTGAGAACGAGCTGTTTCCAAATTGACAATTGGAACTCCGATCAGAACTTGCCGGCACTGCCGAAAACGGTTGTTTCCTGAAACCAGTTATCTACGGCAATTCCCGTATGCCAACAATCGATAAGGTGTACCAATTTGTAAGCGAAACGACACACTTTCACGCCAATGAGTTGTTCCATCTTTGCAAATTCTACCTATGATATAGAAACTGACTGCCGGAACCGCCGTGAGAACGTCTTCTGGCCGGGATTTCTATCCAGATAGCGTAGTGATTGCCCGAAACCAGTGCCGAGCGTCCGGTACCGGTTCTCTTTCAGGATGGCAGGATCTGTCCCTATGCGGCTTCGTCAACGCGGCGCAGGGATGCTTGCCGGGTCAGGATCTGGCGGCGGGCAAACGCAGCGATGAAAACGGCTGTCAAAATGAGGACGATGGTGGGGGCCGGTGCGCTGTCGAGGAAGAAGCTGGCATAGGTGCCTGCGACCATTGACACCATGCAGACCAGCACCGACACGTAAAGCATCGACTTGAAGGTGCGGACCAACAGGAATGCGATTGCCCCCGGTGCAATGAGCAAGGCAACCGCCAGGATAAGGCCCGCAGCAGAAAGCGTTGCCACGATCGTCAGCGACAGTGCCGCCAGAAGGCCGTAGTGCAACAGCTTAACCGGCAAACCAGAGGCCTGAGCCTGGGCCGGATCGAAACTGTGCAACAGAAGGTCTTTCCACTTCAGCACCAGCCCACCGCCGACAACAAGGGCAATAACGCCTGCGGTTACAAGCTCGTGCTGCTCCACACCCAGCATGTTGCCGAACAGTATATGGTCCAGATGAGCGTTTGTCCGGATCGAGACGTAAAGCACGATGCCGACACCGAACATGCCAGAAAACACGACCCCCATCACGGTATCCTGCTTCACCCGGCTGTTGCCTGACAGATAACCCGTCAGCACGGCACAGACCATGCCGGCGGCAAAAGCGCCGACGATCAATGGTATGCCAAAGATGTAAGCCAGTACGATGCCAGGTAGAACTGCGTGGCTGACAGCATCCCCCATCAGGGCCCAACCCTTGATCACCAGGAAGCTCGACAAGAGAGCCGTCGGGATGGACACGATCACGCAAATCAGAAACGCGTTCTGCATGAAGGGGAACTCGAACGGCAGAAGCAGTGTCTCGAGGTCCATCAAGCCTGATCTCCCGCTTCTGATTTCGCAACGTCCGCAGCGTATCCCCGGCGCAGGGCTTCCGCCGACTTGCGCCTGGCGGCCAGAAGGCCGTGCTTTGGCGCCAGAACGAATGTGAACAGGAAGATCAGGGTCTGCAAGGTGACGATGATACCGCCTGTGGCTCCGTCCAGAAAGTAGCTGATATAGGCCCCGGCAAAGCTGGTCAGCGTGCCGATCGCGATGGAGGTCAGGATCAGGCGCGGGAAGCGGTCGCACAAGAGGTAGGCTGTCGCACCGGGCGTGACCACCATTGCAATAACGAGAAAGGCCCCGACCGTCTGCATGGCCGCAACCACGGAAGCGGACAGAAGCACGAAGAAGATTGCCTTGAGGAGACCGGGCCTCAGACCGATTGTGCGGGCATGGCTTTCGTCAAAGAAAGTGACCATCAGATCCTTCCACTTGAGCGTCAGGATCGCCAGCGACACAAAGCCGATGATGGCCAGTTGCAGGGTATCTTCCGGCGTGATGGCCAGAATGTTGCCCATGGTGATCGTCTGGACCGAGACCGACATGGGGCTGATGGAAACGATGAAGAGACCAAGGCCGAAGAAGGACGTGAAGATGAGGCCGATGATGACGTCGACCTTCAGGCCCGAACGTTCGGACAGGAACAGCATGGCCCCGGCTGCAAGTCCGCCTGCCAGAAAGGCCCCAAGGGAAAACGGCAGGCCCAGGATATAGGCACCGGCCACCCCCGGCACGACCGAATGAGACAGGGCATCGCCGATCAGCGACCAGCCTTTCAACATCAGGTAGGACGACAGAAACGCGCAAACCCCGCCGACAAGTGCGGAAACCCACATGGCGTTGGTCATGTAGCCGTATTGAAAGGGTTCGAGAAGATAGGCGAAACTGAAAAGCTCCATCAGTCGCGCGCCTCTCTTGTCTGCACTTCGTCGCCGTATTGAACGAACGGGCGCTCGTCGTCGGTCAGGATCGTCACCGTACGCTGATCGCCATCGGTGTGCAGGGTCTGATCGGAAATGGTGAAATGGCGCAGCACCCCGCCAAAGGCCTTCTCCAGGTTCTGACGGGTGAAGGTTGTCGCGGTTGGCCCGTAGTCGAGCACCGTTCCCTTGACCAGCACCGTCCTGTCGCAGAATTCGGGAACGGAACCGAGGTTATGGGTGGAGACAAGCATCACCCTGCCCTCGGCCTGTAACTCCCGCAGCAAAGCCACGATCTGTTCCTCGGTTTTCACGTCGACACCGGTGAACGGTTCGTCCAGCAGGATCACCTGGCCGTCCTGGGCAAGAGCGCGGGCGAGAAAGACGCGCTTGCGCTGACCGCCGGAAAGCTCGCCAATCTGCCGATGCCGGAAATCCTGCATGTTCACGCGGGTCAGTGCCTGGTCGACCGCGGCATGGTCCGCTGGTTTTGGTCGGCGCAAAAACCCCATGTGGCCATAACGGCCCATCATCACCACGTCCTCCACCAGAACGGGGAATGACCAGTCGACTTCCTCCGATTGGGGAACGTAGGCGACGAGGTTCTTCTTGAGGGCTTCCCGGACGGTCATATCCAGGATCCGGATGCGCCCCTTGGCTGTGGGCACGAACCCCATGATGGCCTTGAACAGCGTCGACTTGCCCGCGCCATTGACGCCGACCAGAGCCGTGACGGTGCCGCGCGGGATCGAGAAGCTGGCGTTCCAGAGTGCCGTATGTCCGTTCCGGTAGGTAACCGTAACGTCTTCCGCGGCAATTCCGCCATCGTCCCTGACGTTGGGCATATCCATAACCGGGTCCTTGATGACATTCAGCATGCAGGCTTTCCAGTACAATCCGAAGTTACTGTGACACAATCAAGGGCAGCATCGGGTCATGCTGCCCGGCAGTCTTTATTACGGGCCATCACTGTGAATTGGATTTCAGCCCCTCGACCACCGTGCTCGAGGTGACCTTCAGCAAATCCAGGTAGGTGGGCACCTTGCCGTCCGCCTCGCTCAGGGAATCGACATAAAGGTCGCCGCCATATCTCGCGCCGGTCTCCCGGGCCACCTGCTTGGCAGGCGAAGTGTTGACCGTGCTCTCGCAGAAGACGACCGGGATGTCGTGCTCTCGCACCCCGTCAATCACCGAACGGACCTGCTGCGGCGTGCCGACCTGATCGGCGTTAATCGGCCAGAGGTACAGCTCCTTCATGCCGAAATCACGAGCGAGATAGCTGAACGCACCTTCACAGGTCACCAGCCAGCGCTTGTCTTCCGGGATATCGGCAACGGCCTGGCGCAGCGGCTCTATGGTTTCGCGCAGCTTTGCCTTGTAGGCATCCGCATTGCCGGCATAGACCTCCGCATTCTCCGGGTCGTATTGGGCAAATGCCTTGGAGATGTTGTCGATATAGATCAGCGCGTTGTCCAGGCCCATCCACGCATGCGGGTTCGGCTTTCCTTCATAAGAACCCGACGCGATCGAGATCGGTTCGATCCCGTCTGTAAGGGTTACGGAGGGGATATCGCCTAGGTTGGACAGAAACTGCTCGAACCACCGCTCAAGGTTCATGCCGTTCCACAGGATCAGGTCCGCGTCGGATGCCCGCACGATGTCCTGCGGTGTCGGCTCATAACCGTGGATTTCGGCACCCGGCTTGGTGATCGACACCACGTCGGCGGTCTCCCCGGCAACATTCTGCGCAATGTCGGCAAGAACGGTGAATGTGGTCACCACTTTCATTTTGTCCTGTGCGGAAGCGCCGTTTACCGGTCCGGCTGCAAGTGCCGCAAGAGAGACCGTCAGAAGCAGTTTTTTCAACATCACCATATCCCGGTTCGAACATTATTTCTGCAAGTGATATTGCAACTCATTCGCAACTGTCAAGCTTGTTGCGAATGAGTTGCAATATCATTCTTGTCTTCATGTGCCTTCGCCGGGCGAACCACCTCAGGAAGAACGCGGCGTCACCGGGCAAGCCCAACCTTGTTCCTGCATTAAGGTTGAAGCGTGTCATGCCGATGTATCAATCGAATAAAAAGCACCCCACCGGATCGGAGTCCGGTGGGGTGCCGAAGTGTTGCCTTTCCCGTTTGCCGTCAAGCTGCTGCAACGCGGGCCAGGAAGGTTTCAATTCCCTGCTTCAGAGCGTTGCTGCGGTTGCTCAGGTCTCCTGAAGCAGCCAGAACATCCCCCGATGCTTCCTTGGTATCGCCAACCGCCCGGGCGAGGCTGGACATATTGGTCTGAACAGCCTGCGTACTCTGGGCTGCCCGCTGCACATTGCCGGAAATCTCGTTGGTGGCCGCGCCCTGCTGGGTAACGGCTGCCGAGATTCCCTGAGTGTAACCGTTGACCTCTTCCATCGTGTCGGAAATTGCCCCGATGGCCGCGACGGCTTCACTGGTGGAGTTCTGAATGGTCTGGATCTGGGACGAGATTTCTTCGGTTGCCTTCGAAGTCTGTGTCGCCAGTTCCTTGACCTCGGCGGCCACAACGGCAAAGCCCTTGCCTGCCTCGCCTGCACGAGCCGCTTCGATAGTGGCGTTCAACGCCAGAAGATTGGTCTGTTCGGCAATCGCCTGGATCAGGCTGACCACTTCGCCAATCTTCGAGGCTGCTTCCGCCAGTCCTTGCACCTTGCCATTGGTCTCGTGTACCGCGCTCGTCGCCGACGTGACGATGTCGGAAGACCGGCGTACCTGTTCCCCGATTTCGGCGATGGATGCCGACAGTTCCTCGGCCGCACCGGCAACGTTTTCAACGCTCATGCTGGCGTCTTCACTGACCCTGGAAGTATCGCCTGCCTGTTCCGCACTGCTTTCCGCGATGCCGCCTAGTGCCGAAGCTGTGTTGGACATGCCGGCGGCCGTTTCGTCCAGCGCACCAAGAAGTCCCTGGATTTCACCTCGGAAGTTCTGGATCAGATCTTCGATGTCCTGCTGACGCGCATTCTGGGCCTCGCGATGGGCATTCGCTTCGATTTCCAGGCGAATCCGTTCGCGGGCGTTTTCCTGAAACACCTGAACGGTGCGGCTCATGTCTCCGATTTCGTCCCGCTGATCAGTCGAGGGAATGGTGGCGTCGATATCCCCCTCCGCGAGGCGGCCCATGGCTTCGGTCAAGGCCCGTGTCGGGCGCGTGATCACGAGAGAAAGAACAAAGGCCAGCAATCCACCGGCTGCAACGGCGACGACGAGTGCGACCGCGATCAGCCCAAGCGCGGTATCGGCCCGAGCATAAGCTCCCGCGGACTGAGCCTCCGTGAGTGCCGTGATGACACTGCGAACCTTGCCGGACAGTGCAACAAGCTCTGTCCGTCTGACATCGAACGCATCCTTCGCAGCGACCATGGCGGCGAATTCGGCCTCATAAGTGCCAACCTCTGCCTCGATCGACGCAATGGCATCCGCGATTTCCGGGAAAGCGGCACTGTCCGCCTTCAGCAGATTGGCGAGGTAGCGCAGCGTTTCGATACGGTTGAGAACCTCTTCTGCACCAATTGTATCGAAGCCGGCAAAATACTCCATTGTCGCAGAGCGAATATCCAGGGACGCGTTCTGGTACTTGTTCACGTTCACATTGACGAGATCGACGATACCGAGTTTCGACGTTGCCTTGCCGGCAATCGACTTGGCGTCATCGGTTGCCGCATAAACCGTCTTGCGCAAGGCAGAGGCCTGAGTGTGGAGTTTTTCCAGTCCCGCTACGAGATCCGCAGCAACGGCAGCCGACACTGGTGCCGGCCGAGCACCGTCCGCTTCCGGCTTCGGCAGTTTTTCACCGAGCGCTGCCGCCATGTCCGCCAATTCCTTGACCTTTGCCGGGTCTACGCCGTCCACCTTCAGCTTTCCAGCCTTCGCTGCTGTCTTTGCCAGGGTCTGCGTGCCCTCCACAATGGCTGCCACCGTTTCAGGCGGAAGATCGGCACCTTCACTCACCTCGGCGATCCTGCCTTCCAGACCGGCGACGAGGTCTTCCATATCCGACAACATGCGCCCGACCTTGTCAGCCCGGTTGCGTGTGCCTGATGCGGTCTTGGCGGCGCCGCCCGCATCACGCTGGATCTTGCTCATCTTGTCGTTAATCTGGGCAGCGATGGTTGCCAGATTGACAGCGGACCGCAGCAACTTGTCGACCTGAGCCTGCCTGTTCTCGACAGCCTGCACGACACCATCAAACTCGCCACCAAGCTGACCTACCAGCGAGATGGCCTCTGCGGTGGCCGTTTCGCCCTCTCCAGGCCCCGAGACGCCATCGAGCGTGACCAGCGCAGTTTCCAATTGTTCAATCTGAAACCGGGCCGCGTCAGCCAGCTCCGGTGTGCGATCCGAGAGATAGGCTTCCTGCGCTTGTGCGACCTGCTGAAGGTTTGCCATTGCGGTTGTTGCCTTCGCACTGACATCCGACTGTGTTCTGAGGCCGAGAATAGCGACCGCGCCCACGGCACCGACCGCGGCGGCGACCAGAATCATGGCTGCAAAGCCACCGCCTACTTTCGCAGAAAGGCGCACATTCTTTAAAGGTGTAAGTAACCTGGACATTGTTTCCCCCGCACTTTCTGCGATTGAAGGTGTGGGCAGATAAACAATTGGTGAAAAATTTCGGGTTCGACTTTTGTTAGCCGTCACGAATTAAATCGGGCGTTTTTTAGTCTTTATCGACAAGGCGATACTGGACATTTTTCTGAAAATTATTTTTGCCCAAAATAATTCCGATTACCTGCATTGCTATCAGGTGAAACTGAAATTCTACCGAGGGTGTGATTGGGCGAATCTCCCACACCCTCGTCAAAAGCCTCAATGCCTACGGCAACAGCACCTGCGCGACGCCATGTTCGACCTATTGTTTGGCGGCCTCAAGCAGCTTTTCGAGCACCTGCCGCTCACCGATCTGGTTTGCCATCAACAGAATCAGCCGGGCATTGAACGCATCGCTTTCGGCCTTTGTGAGGCCTTCATGGGCGGTCAGCAGGTCAGCATAAAACCCGTCGGGCGTTTCAAGGTTCGGTTTGGTGACAATCTCCGCCATTAGGCCTCTCCGCCTTTCCCGAGTGCAATTGCAAGTGCGTTTTCGACCGCAGTGGGGTCATAGCCTGTCCAGCGCGACGCCACATGCTGGTCTGGCCGGATAAGATAGACAGCCGAAGGCTCGTCACCCAGATAGCGGGCCTTTAGCTCCTGACCGGCTGCGGAAGTCGCAATGCTGACACCGGTAATTTCGATACCGTCGATCAGAAGCTTCTCGGGTACTTCGGCGCCGATGCCAAGCAGATGGAAGCCGCTGCCAAGCCAGTCCAGCAGCCAGCCGTCTGCCAGAGGCGCATCCACAGCCGGGCTTCCCGGTCTTGTGCGCGCGGGCAGGTCTTCCACATCCGGTCCATTGAGCTTCGAACCGTCATAGACGCAAGGAACGGACAGCCTCCCGGAATTGACCAGAGGCCGGGCAAAGGCGTGATGTTCGGAAAGGTCCAGCACCGCATCACGGAAAATACGGCTGATTTCCGATTTGGGAGTAATGAAGTCGGTTGAACGCGAGCTTTGAAGGATATTCTCGTCCGCTGCCATTTCGCGCTCAAAAGCATAGCTGTCCAGAAGGCTTTCCGGAGCCTTGCCGTCAATGACCAGCTTCAGTTTCCAGCCGAGATTGTCGGCATCCTGGAACCCGGAGTTGGCACCACGCGCACCGAAAGGCGACACCTGGTGAGCACTGTCGCCAGCAAAGATCACCCGGCCATGGCGGAACTTTTCCATGCGGCGGCACTGGAATGTGTAGATCGACACCCACTCCAGATCGAATTCGACATCCGCGCCCAGCATCTGCTTGAGCCGGGGAATGACGTTTTCCGGTTTCTTTTCTTCTTCCTTGTCGATGTCCCAGCCAAGCTGAAGATCGATGCGCCAGACCCCGTCCGGCTGCTTGTGCAAAAGAGCCGACTGGTCCTTGTTGAAGGGCGGATCGAACCAGAACCAGCGTTCGGTCGGGAAATCCGCCTTCATGATGACGTCGGCAATCAGGAAGTTGTCTTCAAACACCCGGCCGACGAAATCGAGATCGAGCATCCGGCGGGACGGCGAACCAGCCCCGTCGCAGGCAATCAGCCACTCCGCTTCCAGATTGTAGGCACCATCGACCGTTTCAACGGTCACCAGCGTGTGGTCGTCCCGCTGGTTGAGGTTCGCAACCCGGCTGCCACCGCGGATTTCCACCGGCTTGCCTTCCACCTGCAGAGCGCGAATGCGCTCGACCAGATGAAGTTCACAATAATATTGCTGCAGGTTGATGAAGGCCGGGCGCTTGTGCCCCTGCTCCGGAAGCAGGTTGAAATCGTAGACCTGCCGGTCACCGAAAAACACCTTGCCGACGTTCCAGACGACGCCCTTGTCGACCATCTCGTCGCCACAGCCCAGCCGGTCGAAGATTTCCAGCGAGCGCTTGGAAAAGCAGATTGCCCGTGAGCCCACGCTAACCTTGTCGTTGTCATCGAGAACGACGACCGGCACATCCGCCTGAGCCAGATCGATAGCCGTGGCGAGGCCCACCGGTCCGGCTCCAATGATCACCACCGGATGGCGAACGGGTGTCGCTGCATCCTGATCCTGGGACCGCTTGTACGGATAAAGCGGCGCTTCAAACAACTTGGTCACAGGCGTTTCTCCCAATTGCCGAGGCGTACCGGCATCGTGAACCGGTTCGCCTTTGCCTGTTTCGCGGAACCCGCAGGGGGGCTTGCGCGTTTTCGTTAGACAATCCCCCAAGAAGGAGGTGTGACATGCCAGTCCTGACACGTCAGAACATGTTGACATCCGGCCGACGCTGGACATTCCGGTTGATTGCCGGACTGATGTCCGCGGTCGCCCTTGCGCTTCTCATCGCCGCTCCCGCCACCGTCCTTGCCGACAATTGGAGCATGGTCGGCATCGCCATCGTGGTGAGCGAGATCATAGTTCTTGCAGGTGGCCTCACCTGGCTCGCCCTGCTGATCCTTGCACCGAAGCGCTAGCCAGTTTCCCAGAAACGTTGCGCCGACGGGTGGCGATCGAACTCCAAAAAGAACTCGTCAAGTTGAGGCGGCGCAACACTGGTGCCTGCCAGCATGGCATGCACCTGCCCCCGGTGATGGATCTGGTGCTGAAAGAGATGCAGCAACGTGTTGGCGATCGTCTCGTGAAAGACACCGCTCTTGCCCCGGTCCTGAGCGACATTCCGGTCCAGGTCTCCTTCCACCATCCGGTCGCAGAATGCGATCAGAGCCTGGTCGGCACTCTTCTGGGCCGGTTTCAGTTCTGCTGCAGAGGCAAGATGCTGCGTGTCGAATACCGACAGCCCCTGCCCCTCTTCCTTCAAGGCATCCAGATAGTAACGGTCCACTTCCCAATTGTGGTTGAGTGTTTCCCGGATCGAGGGGAAGAACCCGGATCTTTCCGCATCGAACTCCGCCTGCGACAACCGGCAACAGGCGTCGTAAAGACGTTCGTTCGCGTAGGCGTTGTTGCGGGCCATCAGGCGGAGGTGGTCCAGGACAGTGTTCATGGGTCAGCCCTGCAGATCCGCCCACATCTTGGCGTCGCGTTCCGCCGTCCAGATGCGCGGCGTGTCGATGCCGAGAGCCTCGTCATAGGCCCGGGCAACGTTGAACGGCAGGCAGTGTTCGTAGATGGCGTAATCCTTGAACTTCGGATCGCATTCGGCACGGCAGGCGTCCCAGGCTTCTTTCAGCGATCCGCCACCCTGGGCGACCCGGGCCACCGGCCGATAGGTCGAGGAGACGAAATCGGCGGTGTTGGTCAGCGCCTTGCCCACCATCTCCTTGCCGACCAGCGCATCGCCGCGGCCAGGCGCGATTGCCTCCACATCGAAGGAACGGATCGCTTCCAACGTTGTCGGCCAGTCGTTGAAATGGCCGTCGCCGCAATAGCAGGCCGAGTGGTATTCGACGATGTCGCCGGTGAACATGACGTTCGCGTCCGGCACGTGGATAACGATATCTCCGGCCGTGTGGGCGCGACCAAGGAAGCTGAGGTCGACCCGGCGCTTGCCGAGATAGACAGTCATGCGGTCGTTGAAGGTGGTGGTCGGCCAGGTCAGAGGCGGAATGTCGTTGACGTTTTCATAGCCCATGAACAGACGCGGGAAGCGCATGAATTCGGATTCCCTGTCTTCCGCGCCCCGTTCCGCGACCATCGAACGGGCCTTCTGGCTCATGATCACGGTCGGTGCCCGATAGGCGGCAGCGCCCAGCACGCGAACGGCATGGTAATGCGTCAACACAAGGTGGCTGATCGGCTTGTCGGTGACGGACCGCACCTTCTCAATGACCTTGTTGGCGAGTTCGGGGGTCGCCTGCGCCTCGACGATCATGACGCTGTCGTCGCCGATGATGACGCCGGTGTTCGGGTCACCTTCAGCGGTAAAGGCCCAGAGATCCTTGCCGATCTCGGTGAAGGAGATCTTCTTCTCGGTCATGTCCCCGGCGGATGCGAATTGCTTGCTCATTCAGAGGCTCCGTGTTTGCCTTCGTCCCATGCGGGCATCGCCTTTTTGGCGACGGCAGCCGGATGGGCTTCCATTGTGGTTGCCATGGTGTCATTCCACCGGTTGAGGTAGCCAAAGAGCGCGATCGAAGCGACGATCTCTACAATCTCGGCGTCGTTGAAATGCGGCTTGAGCGCCGCAAAATGAGCTTCGGTCACGTCGTTCGGAACACCGGCAGCCTCGCGGGCCAGCACCAGTGCCGCTTTTTCGGCCTCCGTAAAGAGCGGCGAAGTCTCGCATTCCCATACGGCGGCAATCTTTTCGTCCGGTACATCGTAGACGTGGCTCAGATTGGCCATGTGGCCCTGGCAATAGCGGCAGCCGGTCGCCATGGACGTCATGAGTGCGACCATCATCTTCAGGTCTTCCGGCACCGTGCCTTCATAAAGGATGGCCTGGTTCAGTTCCATGAACGCCTTGGCGATATTCGGCCGGCGCGCCATGGTGAGGATCGAGTTCGGCAGAAAGCCGCGGATTTCATCGTAACGCGCGAATTTTTCCTCGAACTGAGGCAGATCCGCCCGGTCAAGCGGGTCGACGTGAGGCATTGCCCTCTCCCTGAAATATTATGGCGGCGGAAGGGCTCAACCCAACGCTGCGCTCTTGTCTTTCTTCTGGATGGAAAATCGCACCCCCGAGCCCCTCCCCACAAGGCGGAGGGGCTACTTGCCGAAAATGGTGTCGAGATCCCGGAAGGCCTGATCACTACCCTTCGTATTTCTCCACGGTCTGCTCGATGGCCCCGAAGATCGAATGGCCTTCGGTGTCGAGCATCTCGATGCGGACAGTGTCTCCGAACTTCAGGAAAGGCGTCTTGGCTTCGCCCGTGTTGATCGTTTCGATCATCCGGATCTCGGCAACGCAGGAATAACCGACGCCACCGTCTGCCACCGGCTTGCCCGGACCACCGTCCAGCTTGTTGGAGACCGTGCCCGAACCGATGATCGTGCCGGCACTGAGCGGCCGGGTCTTTGCCGCATGGGCAATGAGCTGGCCGAAATCGAAGGTCATGTCGATGCCCGCGTTTGCGCGGCCGAACGGCTGACCGTTGAGGTCGACATGCAGCGGCAGGTGAAGCTTGCCGCCCTTCCAGGCATCGCCGAGCGCATCCGGCGTGACGGCAACCGGCGAAAAGGCGGAAGACGGCTTGGACTGGAAGAAGCCGAAGCCCTTGCCGAGTTCTGCCGGGATCAGGCCACGCAGGGAAACGTCGTTGACCAGAAGCACAAGAAGGATGTGATCGCGCGCGGCTTCCGCGCTGACACCCATCGGTACATCGCCGGTGACGACAGCAATTTCGCCTTCCATATCGATGCCCCAGGCCTCATCGCGCATGGAGATCGGATCACGCGGGGCGAGGAATGTGTCGGAGCCGCCCTGATACATCAGCGGGTCCGTCCAGAAGCTTTCCGGCATCTTCGCACCGCGCGCCTTGCGCACCAGTTCGACATGGTTGACGTAGGCCGAACCATCCGCCCACTGGTAGGCACGCGGCAGCGGCGAATGAGCATCGTGTTCATGGAAACGCAGCGTCGGTACGGCTTCGTGAGACAGGCTCTCGGCCAGCAGTTCCAGCTTCGGCGCCACATGTTCCCAGTCATCGAGCGCTGCCTGCAAAGTCGGCGCGATGTGACTTGCGTCGGTGCAGAAGGTCAGGCGGTCGTTGACCACCACCAGCTTGCCGTCGCGGCTGCCATCCTTGAGCGTTGCCAGTTTCATCGGGTTTTCAGCTCCTAATGTTCGCCAGACCGTGGTGCCCGGCGATGTTTCTCCCGGGAAGCCGCCAGCGGCTTCCTGCCTTTGTTCTTGTCCGCCCCCCGGCGAGACGCCGGAGGTTCAGGGTAACCTACCGGTGCGGATCAATCTGCCGTTTGCGGTTGGTCAAATCCTGGATGATTTGGCTATTTGTTCCAGGTCCCTTCGGGCGTGCCATCGAATTTTTTGCCCAGCGAGTCCCAGCAGTCAATGTAATCGTCCTGCAGCGGAGCATCCTTGGCGGCGAATTCCGTGAGGTGCTGCGGGAAACGGGTCTCGAACATGAAGGACATTGTGTTGTCGAGCTTTTCCGGCTTCAGGTCGGCATTCGAAGCGCCTTCGAAGGCATTGTTGTCCGGCCCATGCGGCAGCATCATGTTGTGCAGGCTCATGCCACCGGGAATGAAGCCCTGCGGCTTGGCATCGTACTGGCCGTAGATGTTGCCCATCAGCTCCGACATGATGTTCTTGTGATACCAGGGGGGCCGGAAGGTATCTTCCATCACCATCCAGCGCTCGCGGAACAGCACGAAGTCGATGTTGGCGGTGCCCGGAACGCCGGACGGAGCGGTAAGCACCGTGAAGATCGACGGATCGGGATGATCGAACAGGATCGACCCGATCGGGCAATAGTTCCTGAGGTCATATTTGCAGGGCGCATAGTTGCCGTGCCAGGCAACAACGTCGAGAGGCGAGTGACCGATTTTTGTTTCGTGGAACTGGCCGCACCATTTCACCGTCACCGTCGACGGGGCATCGCGATCCTCGTAGTGCGCGACAGGCGTCTTGAAGTCTCGGCGGTTTGCCATGCAATTGGCCCCGATCGGCCCCCTGCCCGGCAGTTCGAATTTCTGGCCGTAGTTCTCGCAGACGAACCCGCGCGCCGGACCTTCCACCAGCTCGACCCGGTAAACGAGGCCGCGCGGAAGGATTGCGATTTCCTTCGGCTCCAGCTCGATCACGCCCAGCTCGGTGCAAAACCTGAGGACACCTTCCTGCGGAACCACCAGCAATTCGCTGTCGGCGGAGTAGAAATATTCGTCCTCCATCGACTTGGTGATCAGGTAGATGTGGCTGGCCATGCCAACCTGTGTGTTGACGTCGCCGGCTGTCGTCATGGTGCGCATGCCGGTCAGCCAGTTGAGGCCTTCATCCGTGTGTGGCACCGGGTCCCAGCGGTACTGGCCGAGCGAAACCACGTCGTCGCAGACATTCGGAGCCGATTTCCAGTAAGGCAGGTCGATCTTCCTGAACCGGCTGGTGTGCTTGACTGACGGGCGGATGCGATAGCACCAGGTCCGCTCGTTCTGATGGCTTGGCGCGGTAAAGGCGGTGCCGGACAACTGCTCGCCATATAGGCCGTAGGCACATTTCTGCGGGCTGTTCATGCCCTGCGGCAGAGCGCCTGGCAGAGCCTCGGTTTCAAAATCGTTGCCGAAGCCCGGCATATATTCCAGATCCGCCGTGTTACGGCCGTTTCCAGCTAGATTTTGATTGCTGTCGGTTCTCTGATCCATGACGTCCTCCCGGTTCGGAGATGAATTTAGTTGCATATGTAACCATTTTGATCCCCGGGATCAAGCGGCATGTCGATGCTTTTGCGAACGCGCCGGATTTTCTCCTGCCGCAATGCAAAAAAGCCGCAGAACGTAAGCTTTGCTTTACGTGCGTCTCCTAGGGTTCCCGCAGTCTCACCGTTGGAGCTTTTCATGTCTCTTAGAAATCGAATCTTTTTCGCCTCGAGCGGCGTGTTCCTGGTTGGATTCCTGACGCTTATTCTTGCCGTCACCTTCATGACCCAGGCCACGTCGCAAAAATCGGGTGAAGATCTCATCCGCAAGACTGCCGAGGCACTTGCTCTGGATGCCGGCAAGACACTGGCACAGGCACAGCTTGCGGCCCGCGCTGCGGCCGATGCCCTGGAGGGAATGCAGCAAGCCGGCGTTAGCGATCGCAACGCCTATGCAGCCGTGATGCAGCACCAGATCAGCCAGAACAAACATTTTGTCGGCGGCGGTGCGATCCTGGAACCGGACATGGCCGGCAATGACGCGGACAATGCAGGCGCCAACTTCTCCGACGACAAGGGACGCTTCATTCCGTATTTCTATAACGACGGTACAAAAGTCGCCTGGGAACCGCTCCTGTTCGGTGGCGATAGCGGCTCTGAAGAGTGGTACGACAAGCCGAAGAACCTGGGCCACGACACGGTCACCGAGCCCTATCTCTACCCGGTCAATAATGTCGACGTGCTGATGGCGACAGCCTCCTCGCCGATCAAGGATGCTTCCGGACGCGGCATCGGTGGCGCCACCATCGACGTGTCGCTGGAAGGCCTGCAGAAGGCGGTGAGCGCCGGCCAGACCTATGAAAGCGGCTATGTCGGCCTTCTCAGCGAAACCGGTGTTTGGGTGTCCCATCCGGACGCAGCCCTCCTCGGCCAGAAGGCCGATGCGGCAATGGTCGGCAAGATCCAGTCGATCAAGAATGAAGCTGCCTTCACGACCGAAAACGGTACCGTGGAAGCCATCAAGGGCTTCGAACTGGACGGCACCGGCCAGCACTGGTTCATTGTTGTCGCCGTTGACGAGAGCGAACTTCTGGCAAGCGCCAATTCCACCATGCAGATGAGCCTGCTGCTCGCCCTCGGCCTGCTGGTAGCCGGCACGTTCCTGATGTGGATGCTTGGTTCCACAATTGCCGGACCGGTGCAGATGCTGACCGCTCGTATGCGCAAGCTTGCCGAAGGCGATGTCGATACGCCGGTGGCCTATCTCGACCGCAAGGACGAAATCGGCCAGATGGCCGGTGCGCTGGAAATCTTCGTTGAAAACGAAACCGAACGGCGGTCGCTGCAGAACGACACCGAGCAGGCCCAATACAGCCAGCTGGAGCGCCAGAAGACTGTCGAAGCCCTGATCGAAACTTTCGAGCGCGACGTCCACGCCGTTCTCGACCAGGTCAGCGGCAACAGCAAGCGCATGGAGCAGACCGCGGCGTCTCTCGATGCGATCGCGCGCGACACTTCCGCCAAGGTTTCTTCGGTTGCCGGATCTTCCGAAGTTGCACAGAGCAGCGTCCAGACAGTGGCCTCCGCCGCTGAAGAGCTGTCCGCCTCGATTTCCGAAATCGGTCGCCAGATCGGCCAGACGAAGGAAGTCGTCACGAGCGCTACCCGTGCCGCCAACGATTCCAACGACAAGGTCGGAAGCCTCGACAGCGCCGCGCAGAAGATCGGTGAAGTGGTCAGCCTCATCCAGGCGATCGCAGAACAGACCAACTTGCTGGCGCTGAACGCCACCATCGAAGCCGCTCGCGCCGGAGAAGCCGGCAAGGGCTTTGCGGTGGTTGCCGCGGAAGTGAAGGAACTGGCCACGCAAACCGCCAAGGCGACGGAAGAAATCTCCACGCAGGTCACCGGTATCCAGTCCTCGACACGCAATGCCGTCGGCTCGATCCAGGAAATCGCCAGCACAATGGAAGAGGTCAACCAGTTCACGGCAGCCATTGCCGCGGCGATCTCGCAGCAGGGTGATGCCACCAACGAGATCAGCCACAATGTCCAGCAGGCAGCCAGCTGCACCAGCGACATGAGCAACAGCGTTGGCGACGTGATGCAGGCAGCCGAGGAAACCAGCAGCTCGGCAGCCGACGTCCTGTCGGTCTCCCAGTCGGTTTCCGAACATGCCCAAGGCTTGCAGGCCACCATTGCAGACTTCCTGAGCCGCGTTCGCGCTGCTTAAGTCAGGCACATAACCTCACGAACCGGGTTCGCCCAAACCCTTGTGCGAGCCCGGTTTTTTTGTTCTGTCCGGCATATTTCCCGTTCTCGGAAATGGCCGAATTGAGATTCCACTCTTGAATGAAAATACGAGCTGACGTAAAAAGAACAAAAAAGGAACACTGGAGAAGATCGATGCGGCTCGCCGACACTGCTGTTGCGCATTCCTGCGCTGTTTCCTCCGCTGCCGCGTCGACGCCAGGCACGGAACAACTGACCTCCGTCACGCGCGGCGAGGTCCGCACCATGATGCTTTACCTGCGCAAGGCGCGGGAGCGGGCTATCGCGATCCGGGACAGGTCTCCTGGCGGCAGTTATCTGGAAAGCGTGCTCACACGCACGATCGACGGCATTTCGGTGGAGCTTTCACAACTCGACTATCTGCTGGCATCTCAGCCCGTTGATCCGTCGCGCAACTCTTCCACAAGACGGATGCGCCCTGCAATCTGACCGGGTGGCCTTTGAAGGTGCAAGTTGCTATGCAGCAGCAGATCCCCACCTTGCAGGATGCTGTCAAATGTCGGTTCACAAAGGACGTTGCCTGTGCGGCAACGCCACTTTCACCATCGAAGGCGACTTCGAGACCTTCTTTCTATGCCACTGCGGACATTGCCGGAAAGACACCGGATCCGCACATGCGGCCAATCTCTTTTCCTCAACGGCAAGCCTTGCCTGGACATCCGGTGAGGACAAGGTCAGGTCCTTCACGCTGGCTGGTACGCGCCACACGAAGGCCTTCTGCACCGAGTGTGGATCAGCCCTTCCCAATCTTCAGATGGACGGCAAGCTACTGGTTGTGCCGGCAGGAAGTCTGGACACGCCCGTCACCCTGAAACCGGCAGGTCATATCTTCACCGCCAGCCGCGCCGACTGGGACGACGGCCTGGAAACTGTCCCGAAATTCGAAGCCTTGCCTTCCTGAAACCCGGAACGCCGGATCGGCTTGCCTATTCCCGTCGCAAGGCGCCGAAGAACCCGAGGACCGTCCTGAGTTTTCCGGTTTCTTCGTCAATCCAGACGACATCAAGTCCTTCCGGCAGCACCGTTCCGTCCGCATTGACCATCTGCCACGCAAACCGTGCTGAACCGTGGTGGCTGTCGATACTGCTGGTCCGAAGGATCTTCGCACCGACCCTTTTGGCCAGAACGCCGGAGATGTGGTCAACCAGCGCAGCGATACCGGTCACATCGGTTTCCGGGTCCGTGTATCTGACGTCTTCCGCTACGGACCTGCCGAGCAGATCCTGCCGATAGGATGGGTCACGTTCAGACCAGGCTGCACAATAGATGTCGATGGTCTCTTCCAGCGTCATGTTTGCCTCCCTCGCAGTCTTCTGCGGAAGCATGCGCGAAAGTTAGCAATCTCGCCAGTCAGTGTGCTGCAAAGGCCGCGTCACGCGGCGGCTTCGTCACCCGGTGCCGTCTGCCAGCCAAGGTCGGTCAGCGTCACGATACGATTGCCGCGCAAGTCGGTGGCGCAGACAAGAAATCCGCGTTCTTCCATATGGCTCAACAGCCAGCGCGCCCTGCCGGGAGACCGTGTGCCGTAGGCGGTAGCAATTTCAATGTTGCCGGGGCATGGCGCCTTCGCGATCGCAGCCTTTGCCAGCAACAGGTACACACCACGCATGTCTTCCGGCAGTTCGGAGGCGATCAGTTCCGCCTGGGCCCAGGCTCCGTCGTCCATTTCGCCCTTTTCAACGCCTGCACGGGCAACGGAGAGCTTTTCTCGGAAAGTCTGCAGGTCCGGTGCGCCGCCCGCCAACTTGGAAATGCGGCAGCGGACCTGGAAGTCCTGATACAGCGTTGCAATCGGCTGGAACGCAGCCTCCTCGTCTTCCAGAATACCTGCAATGATTTCGGAAATTTTCTGCTCGCGTTCGCCGAAATCGAGCAGGCTCTCAGCCTGTGGCACGTCTTCAGCGCTAGCTCGTTCTGCACTGCTGAGCTGGTCGAGCACGTCGCCGGTCGAAACCACAGGCTCGACGAAACGCTGGCGGACCGGCTGAACTTCGTCCGCTCCCGGTGTGAAGATCAGATCCTTGGCGTCTTCCTTGGGCTGCTCCGGCAGTGGCAGCAGTTTGTGTGTTCCGCCCCGCCCCATGGTCTCCACCGGGCCGATCTTGACCGGAACGGGACGGCGCGACATGGCTGGTCCGAGAGCGATGAAGTGGCCCCTGTCGAGATTTCTGAAACTTTCGGCCTGGCGCCGCTCCATGCCGAGAAGGTCGGCAGCACGTGCCATGTCGATATCCAGGAACGTACGGCCCATCAGGAAGTTGGACGCTTCTGCGGCGACGTTCTTGGCAAGCTTGGCGAGACGCTGGGTGGCAATGACGCCAGCCAGTCCGCGTTTGCGGCCGCGGCACATCAGGTTGGTCATGGCTCCGAGGGAACGGCGCCGGGCCTCCTCGGTCACCTCGCCGGCGGCGGCAGGTGCAAAGAGCTGTGCTTCATCAACGATGACCAGCATCGGATACCAGAGATCGCGGTCCGCATCGAACAGGCCGTCGAGAAAGGTTGCAGCCGCTTTCATTTGCCGGTCTGCATCAAGACCTTCCAGATTGAGTACCACCGACACCCGGTGCTGGCGCACCCGTGCGGCGATCATCTGAAGATCCTTTTCGGTGCCGACCGCATCGACAACGACATGGCCGAACTTATCTGCCAGAGACACGAAGTCGCCTTCGGGATCGATTATGGCCTGCTGGACCCAGCTCGCGGACTGTTCAAGAAGCCGGCGCAGGAGATGCGACTTTCCCGAGCCGGAATTGCCCTGCACCAGAAGGCGCGTTGCCAGCAGTTCTTCCAGATCAAGACCGGCGCGTGCGCCGCCTGTCATTTCCCCGATATCGATTTGTACCGTCATGCGACCACTTTTCTTGCAGCCTCGGCAGCGCTGCGGCTTCTCCGTTTTCTGGATTTCGTGCAGTGCGGTAGTCAGCACGATTCCGTGCCACTTGCAAAGCCAGCCTGCCGGGAAAGCCGGGTTTTCCCAGAATTCCACCGAATAGCAACCTTTAAGTGACAGGCTGCCTCCAGAAGAGGCCGAAAATCCGGTTCGGGCCTGCGTTAAGCAATGTCGGCTTTGCCAGGTGCCACGCAGGACTTCTGTGCTAAGGTTGGTAGAACGGGAGCTTTTTCAGGGAAATCGCTGTGACAGTCAATGGATTGGCAGGCTCTTCGTGCCGGCTCGTTTTAATACAACTCAAAACGCTGCTTGCCGGCGCTGTGTTGTCGATCCTTGCGCTTGCGGTGCATCCCGCCAAAGCCGATATCGTCCGTATCGCCGTCGGTGAGTGGCCCCCTTATTTTTCCGAAAGTGACGAAGGATACGGAACCTACGCCAAGGTCGTCGCAAAGGCCTTCGAACTTGAAGGCCTTACGGTGGAGTACGGCTTCTTTCCCTGGAAACGTGCCTTGCTGGAAGCCCAGTCCGGCCGCTGGCAGGCCTCCGCAGGTTGGGGCAAAACCGCTGAGCGAGAACCTTTCTTTCATTTCTGCGATGCGGTTCTGGTTGAGCGCGAGCAATTCTTCTATTCGTCAGACCGACCTGTGAATGCGCAAAATGTGCAGGACCTCAGCGGATTGAGCCTTGGCGCACTTGACGGGGCAGCCCTTGGGGAGGACCTGGATAAACTGGTTACCGCCGATCAGATCACCGTCTATCGCCAAAGTTCCCTGGCAGACCTCTTCAAGATGCTTGATGTAGGGCGTGTCGATGTGGTCATGGGCAACGGAGAGGTGGCTGCCGATGCATTGGCTGACGCTTTTTCTCCCGAGGAGACCGCGCGTTTCAAATCGTTGGAAAACGTCAACGTCCTTTGGGACTACCGCGTAATCGTTTCCAGGAACATCGAAAGCGGTGAGGAACTGTGCACCCGGTTCAACCAAGGTTTGAGGAAGCTTCGAGACACCGGAGAATATGACCGCCTTTTGTGGCCGGAACGCGATGGCGAGGGTCAGTCCCAGGCCAGCCCGTCCTGAGGCCCGGGCAGCCGCGAGAAAGAAGCAGGCTCTGATTTGGCTCGCTCGATTGCTTGCAATGCCTGAAAGGCTTCACAACGAGTTCAAATCTGTCCCCTTCCAAATGGGGATATCCTGCCCCATGTGAACATAATAAGAATCATATTGGGATGGACCGGATGAAAATTCATGCAGACCTGACGCAGCCTGCAATCGTCGACAGCGCCACGCTCGACTGGGTGCCCTCACCAATGGCAGGTGTGGAGCGAAGGATGCTGGAGCGCGATGGTGAAGAGGTCGCGCGAGCCACCAGTCTGGTCAGATACGCTCCCGGCTCTGCCTTTTCCGCCCACAAGCATGACATGGGTGAAGAATTTCTGGTTCTGGACGGTGTGTTCTCGGATGAAAGCGGGGATTTTCCCAAAGGCATGTATGTGCGCAATCCTCCGGGCTCCAGCCATGTGCCTTCGAGCGAACCTGGCGCCGTCATCCTTGTGAAATTACGCCAGATGCAGCCTGACGATGATGCCTTTGTCCGGGTGAACACTCTGGACCCCAGCGGCTGGCAGGCCGGCAGACCCGGAGAGAGCATCCTGCCGCTGTTCATCCGGCCGGAAGAGGAAGTGGTGATGCTCGACTGGGAAAGAGGCGCCAGACTGGCTCCGCAGACCTTCCCGGGCGGAGCGGAGTATTTTGTCGTTGAAGGCAGTTTCGAAGACCAGAGCGGCCGTCACGATCAAGGCACCTGGATACGCCTGCCGGCGGGAACCCGGCAGGAAATCACGACAACCCAGGGCGCCCGCGTCTGGAGAAAGACGGGTCACCTGGCGTTCTGAGTTGCCCAGTGCTGGAGGGCTGTCCCCCTGGCAAGCTGGGTTTTGACGATCATCTTGTGCAACGGCAGGATCAACGCCAGATAGGCATGACCGGCCAGGTTATGCCGTTTGCAGCAGGTCGAGACATAGATCCGCGCGGCTCCTCCCCTTTTGCGGAACACGGAGACACGGAAATCCTGGTGCCAGTCGTTCTCGCCCAGAATGATCTCATCTTCTGAAACCGAATAGATCTTGAAGAAACCGATCCGGTCTCCCTCGCCCTTGCAGATGATGTTATCGGCGCCTTGTTCCTGTGCCAAAGCCTTCGTTGTCTTCATGCCGACGAGCCCTGCAAGCTTGTCGCGGAACGAGAGAAGCGCAGTCACCCAGCCGATTTCTGCCATCAGAATGCGTTCGGCAAGTACGCGCATATCTGCGGTCAACAGATCTTCCCGTCCGCGGATCGGGATCGAAAAGGTGTCGAGATAATCGTCGGCCGCCTTATAGGTATTGAGGAGACTTTCTTCCGGCAGTTTGTCGGTCATGGCCATGCCCTGGTTTCCTCCAGCAAATTCGACTTGCCAATCCTATACCTGCCGCCACCGGAAAAACCCCTTGCAGATTGCCGCAGCAAAAAGGCAGCGGAATCAGCCCGCTGCCTTTTTGGGAAAGCGATTGTGTGCCGACCTCGGCGTTCAGGCCCAGGCACCTGCGAAAGCGATTTCAGCCAGCGGTTTGCGGCTGCTTGGGGTTTCGCGTTCCTGCAAGGTTTCAGGCAGGTCCGCAGTGTCCCCCCGCCGGCCGATGGCAATGGCGATCTGCGGCAGGTAGCGCTCTGGCACACCGAGTTTTTCGTGGATCTCGTCTTTCAGGATCCCGGCCATGCCATGCGCATGAAAACCAAGCGCGGTTGCCTGCAGGGCTGCATGCGCCCATGCTGAACCGGCATCGAAGGTGTGCAAGCCGTTGGCTCTGTTCGGTTTGCCGTCCTTGCCGTCCACTTCGCTGTCGGAAAACAGATAGACAAGTGCGGAGGCGTGTTGCGCCCAGTCGCGGTTGAACGGGTTGAGAAGATCGACCAGGACCTGCCAGTCGGCATCGCCCCTGCGGGCATAGACGAAACGCCAAGGCTGGATGTTGAACGCAGACGGCGACCAGCGGGCGGCCTCCAGAATGGTTTTCAGATCCGCTTCCTCGATCGTCGACCGGTCAAAGGCACGCGGTGACCAACGGTCGACGAACAGGTTTTCAATCGGATGATCGGGTGTACGGGCAGTCATGAGCAGTGTCTCCAGTCTATCCCCGGCATATATCCATCGGACTGAACAGGAGATAGGTGTTTTTTATCTCGATATCAAGATACTTTACTCCAAGATTTTATGTTGTCGGTGCGACTTCCCGATCCAATCGGGGTCCTGCCCCGATGGATGGCGCGATCAGGATTGCCGACAAAACCACGGCTGCGGACAGCAACTCCCTCAAGCCAATCGCTTCGCCGAAGACCAGCCAGCCGACCAGGAACATGGTCGGCAGCTCGAAACTTCCCGCAGCTGCAGTGCGAACAGGCCCAACCTTCTGACAGGCGATCGTATAGAGAATCTGCGGAACAAGAGCCGTTCCAAGTCCCATGGCGACGATGAGGCCCCACTGGCCGGTGCTTGCCGGCAGAACTGAGCCCTGCCCTTCATTGATCGCGAGGGGCAACAAACCAATGACGGACCCGGAAAGTCCGCAAGCAGTCCGTTCCAGAGAATTCAACTCACCTGCCAGCCCGCTGAGGACAACAATCAGAAAGCCGAACGCGATGGGAGCAGGAATGGCCCATAAAAGTGCCTGCAGTGCCTCGGGGGATAGCGACGACGGATCGAGCAGCAGCCCGGCTGCCAGGATAACCAGACCTGCCGAGGCAAATGATCTCCAGGTCAACGCTTGCCTGAGCAGAACCCAGGCAAAGAGGGCCGCGAAAACCGGATAGGACATGTAGACGACACCGGCAGCGGCAACGGGTGCCACGCGGATCGCCTCCAGATGACCGATCAGGCTGAGCCCCAGCACCAGACCCGCCCCCGCCATCAACAGGGCGCCGCCTCGTTTGCGCTTCTCGAACGGCAGAAAGGGAAGCAGGAACAGGACGGAAAAGCCGTAACGATATAGCGCAATGGTGGCCGGGCCGGCGCCCAGGCCCTGAAGCTCCCGCACGAAGATCGGCACAAGCCCGAAACAGGCTGCGGAGGCTGCAATGACGAGTGTAGCCCCAGTCGTCCCAAGGCTGATGTGAGGAAAAGTGATGTTGCTCATGCCTTGTCGATACCGCGCAACGATAAGCAAACAAAATTCCTAGTTTTCATTCAGTTCATGAAATGCTTTCATACAAATATGATCCCTCGACTGGCCCTCCATCACCTGACCCTTCTTTCCGCGCTTGGCGAGACCGGCAGCATGACCGCGTCCGCCACGCGTCTCGGCGTGACACAGTCTGCAGCTTCACACAGGCTGCGGGAAGCAGAGCGCCGCCTGGGGGTGGTTCTGGCACGCCGCGCCGAGAACCGGATTGAACTGACGCCGGAGGGCGAACGTCTGCGGCATCTGGGCGAGACCTTTCTGGGCGAGTTGTTTCGTCTGGAGCAGGATCTTGAAGCCTCTGCAAGGGACGCCAGGATCCTCGTTCGTCTCGGCCAGGCAACCTACAGTCGCTATCACTGGTTTCCCGCGTTTCTGGAGTATCTGGACACGGCCGACCCGAAACTTTCGGTCGATCTGTCATCGCGAGCGACGGCGCATCCCCTGGCCTCGCTCCTCGACGGTTCCGTGGACGTTTCGCTGGTTTTCGGCCGCGAACCGGCACTTGCCTCGCTGCGCGCGGTGAAGCTGGGCACCGACCCGATTGTCGCGGTGCTGGCGCATAATCACCCGCTTGCCGCAGAGCCCGTCGTCAACAGCGAAAACATGGGCGATGAGCGTTTCTTCGTTTATCCGCTGACCGCAGAACCCGGATTTGACTGGACAACCCTGCTTGGCGCCCCCACCCAGCCGTTCCGGCGGCTGACCCCGATGCCGACACCGGAAGCCGTGATCGATCTGGTGCGCGCCAAGTTCGGCGTTGCCATATTCAGCAAGTGGGCCATCGAGCCGGAGCTGGCTGACGGAACACTGGTTTCCCGCCCGATTGCCGAAGGTGGCGTTTCGCTGGACTGGTGGTGTGTTCGCCGCGCCTCGGATCCGCTGGACAGTCCGGCGGCACGCCTCTCGTCTGCCTTGACCGCCTGGAGCCACCAGTCCGACAGGGCCTTGTCGACGCTTGCCTTCGGCGGAACGGGTCAAACTGCAGGGTCGGGATTGAAAAAAACCTAGGCGCGAAGCAGTAACCTTCGTAAGCTTTTCAAGGGGAGAAGGGGAAAAGCCGGTAATTTCCGGCGAACGGGGGAGACAGGCAGTGGCTTCACTCTCCGAAAAGGATCGCAAACGCGGGCTTGTTCTGGCCATGGGTACGCTTGGCGGCCTGGTGATGCTGGACGAGACAATCCTTGGCGTTTCACTCCCGGCAATCCGGTCCGAGATGGGGCTTTCGCCAACGCTTACCCACTGGATCATCAACGCCTACATGCTGACGTTCACCTGCTTCGCCGCTATCGGCGGCAAGGCGATCGACCTTTTCGGGTTACGCCCTGCCTTAATTGTCAACGCCAGTGTGTTTGCGCTCGCCAGTCTTCTGGCCGGGTTTTCAAACGGGCCTGAACTGCTGATCGGTATGCGCATCGTCCAGGGCCTTTGCGCAGCAGTGATGTTCCCGATGACGCTCGCAGCCGCGACCCTCACCTTCGACAAAGCAGAACGGGGCCGTGCAATCGGCATTCTGGCGGGGATGGCAACGATATTCCTGGCCGCGGGACCGCTGCTGGGCGGTGTCCTGACTGATTTTCTTTCCTGGCGCTGGGTCTTTTGGGTCAACATCCCCATTGTCGCTATTGGCACTGTGCTTGCCTGCCTGTTCTGGCAACCGCCGCAGCAAACGCCTGCCCGCCCGCTCATAGACCGGATAGGTCTGCTCCTGTTGCTTGTTGGCATGACGGGGATCATTTTCGGCCTGATGGAAGGTCCCGACTTTGGCTGGATGACGCCACTCATCCTGGGCAGCTTGCTGGCCGGAATTGCCGGGATCGTGTTTTTCGTAGCCTTTGAAGCCAGGCAACGGATGCCGCTGATCGACGTTCACCTGTTTCGACTGAAGGCGTTTCACGCCAGTGTTCTCGTGATCCTTCTGACACAGATGAACAAGATCGTCGTTGCGATCTTCGTGCCCCATTTCCTGCAGCTCGACATGAAACTCTCGGCGCTGGCGGCAGGTCTCGCAACTGTCGTCGCCGTTTTTCCGTTTCCCTTCCTGTCGGCACCCGCCGGCAAGTTGGGAGACAGGCACGGTTCGCGCAAGCCGGTTCTGGTAGCCCTCGCGGTTCTGGCTCTGGCCAACATTGCTATCGGCACACTCACCCTTGCGGAAAACTATCTGGCGCTAGCCCCGGCTCTTCTGGTCTGGGGAATTGCCCTTCCCTTTGCGATGATCCCGACCGGGCGGATCACCGCCAACGCGGTCCCTTCGGAAAAGCAGGGAGAGGTCAGTGGCCTGGTCATCACGGCGCGTCTGGTTGGAGGAACACTCGGTGTCACAATGGGCAGCGTGCTGCTGGCCATGGAGGCAGGGTTCGGCTCCATCTTCTGGGTGATGGGTGTACTGATCGCCCTGTGCTGCGTCTATGGCTTCAGGTCATTCGCCAATGATGCACCTGCTTACCGTTCAGCACCCGGGAGCTGAGTGCTCCCGAGTGCCGGATCAAGTGACCTGGCAGGTCACGCCATTTCCGGTTCCTTCTTCCAGGCAAATTGCTTGACCGGCTCATCCAGCTCAGTGTGAGCCAGCGCGTTGGTGAAGTTCGACAAGGTCTTGGCGGCGATGCCGACAAGAACTTCAAGCGCCTGCCGTTTGGAATAACCCGCAGCAAGAAATGCCTTCAACGCATCGTCACCGATATGTCCACGCTGCTCGACGAGGGATCGCGTATAGACGCGAAGCGCTTCCAGTTTCGGGTCGTTCAGGCGTCCTCCAACGCGCAAGGCGGCAATCGCGTCATCCGGCACCTTCACCATCTTCATCAGCATGGTGTGCCCAGCCATGCAGTAATGACATTCGTTGAGGTAGTTCACTGTCATCATCACGACCTGCTGCTCGGTCGGCGACAGATCCGTGGCTTGAGTGAAAAGCCGGAACGTTTCCAGATAGGCTTCATAGACGGAAGGGGCTTCGGCCATCACCTGGTGCAGTTTCGGATAGAAGCCGTAATCCTTCTTCGACCTCTCGAGCAGGTCCAGAGATCCTTGCGGTGCAGTTTCAGGGGTGTGGTACTCAAACATGCCTTATGCTCCTTCAAAGCTTGGGCTGAGGAAAAGAAACGAAGTGGTCTTCAGGGGCGCCGACGCGACTGGAGGGAACCGCACCATGCGTCCCGTCAGGCCGTGACAGCGCTTGAACTTGCTACGTTTTGATCACTTGTGTATAAAACTGGAACAAGCGTTTTGTCCACATGTGAACAAAACTATTCGCGTAACATGTTCGTGAGACGAGGGCGATGGCACGACCGTCCAAATTCGACAGGGAAGACGCGCTCGATGTGGTGATGAACCAGATCTGGCAGACAGGCTATCGCAACAATTCCGTCAAATCGCTTGCGGAGGTTCTCGGGATAACCCGATCGAGCTTCTACAACGCCTTCGGCTCCCAGGAGCAGCTGTTCAAGGAAGTGCTTGCCCGCTACACCCGGGTCTCGCCGGACAGGGTTCTGGCTCACGACAATTCCAACAAGCTGGTGCGTGGCGTAATCACTGAATTCTTTCAGGACATATGCCGCCTGCGGGCCCGCGACCCGGAATGGCGCGGCTGCATGGCTGTCAACGCAATTAGCGAACTCTGCAGCAGCCATCCCGAACTGGGGCCGGTGTTGGCAGAAGTTATCTTCGGAAGTCTGGAACGGTTGGAAAGACTGCTCAAGCTGGGTGTCGAAACCGGCGAACTACCGAAGGACTATGACATTCGCAGCAATGCACTTGCGGTTCAGACGCTGATGATCGGCATCAACACGCTGAGCAAGGTTGTCCATTCAGAGAGATCCTTGTGGCTTGCATGTGAGGCGACGCTGAAAGGTCTCGACCTTCTCGAAAAAGGCAGACAGGCGAGTGAATGCAAGATGGCGTGATCAGCCGAAATCGCCGCTGAACCGTTCACGCAGCACGTTTTTCTGGATCTTGCCCATGGTGTTCCGCGGCAAGGCCTCCAGAACGTGGACCTTCTTGGGCTGCTTGAACTTCGCCAGACGATCGTTCAAGGAGGCCTGAACGGCGTCCTGGCCCAGTTCGGCTCCCGGTTTCGGAGCCAGCACGGCGACCACCGCCTCTCCAAAATCGGGATGCGGCACGCCGATTACTGCGCTTTCGGCGACGCCCGGCAGTTCGTCCAGCAGCGCTTCAACCTCGGCCGGATAAACGTTGAAACCACCGCTGATGATCAGATCCTTGGACCTGCCGACGATGGAAACATAACCGTCTTCATCGACGCGCCCCATGTCGCCGGTTATGAAATAGCCGTCTGCCCGAAATTCCTGCGCCGTCTTTTCCGGCATTCGCCAGTATCCCAGAAAAACGTTGGGACCCTTGATCTCGATGATGCCGACCTCTCCGTCCGGCAGCTCTCGGCCGGTTCTGGCATCGACGACACGGAGCCCCACACCGGGCAGAGGAAATCCAACCGTTCCCGGCCGACGTGCACCGTCATAGGGATTGGAAGTGTTCATGTTGGTTTCGGTCATGCCGTAACGCTCCAGAATTGCGTGTCCGGTGCGCTCTCGAAACTCCTTGTGCACCTCTGCCGAGAGCGGGGCTGACCCTGAAATGAACAGGCGCATGTGGGCCGCCACATCCCGCGTGAACCTGTCCGATGCCAGCAGGCGCGTATAGAATGTCGGAACACCCATCATGGCTGTTGCTTTCGGCAGAGCGGCAAGAACCTGATCCAGGTCGAACTTCGGCAGGAACAACATGGAACCGCCTGCCATCATCAGACAGTTGGTGGCAACGAACAGCCCGTGAGTGTGGAAAATCGGCAGGGCGTGCAACAGCACATCGTCTTCTGTGAACTGCCAGTATTTCACCATGGTCTGCGAATTCGACGCCAGATTTCCATGCGTGAGCATCGCTCCCTTGGAACGTCCCGTGGTACCGGACGTATAGAGGATTGCCGCCAGATCGTCGTCTTCACGCGGTCGGTTGTCATAGTCCGTCGGCATCTGGTCTGCGAGTAGACTGAGGCTGCCCTCCCCGTTCTGATCGAGCGTGTGCAATCGCGCGCCGGCCTTTTGCGCCGTTCCGGCCAGCACGTCGGCCCTGGCCGGGTCGCAGACAAAGACAGCCGGTTCCGCATCACCAACGAAATAACCGATTTCGGTAGGGGTATAGGCAGTGTTCAGAGGCAGAAACACGCCACCGGCACGGATCGTGCCGAGATAGAGCATCAGGGTATCGGGCGTCTTTTCCACCTGGACAGCAACGCGGTCTCCCGCTTTGACACCCAGTTTCTGGAGGGCACCGGCATATTGCGCAGACCGCGCGAACATGTCCGCATAGGTAATCTTCCTGCCGTCCAGTGTTTCGAGAAAGACCTTGGACTGATCCGGTATGAAGGCGGTCAGGGCGTCAAAGAGATGGTTCATCATCGCAGTGTTCCGAAATGGCGGGCAATCAGGAAGGATGTATTTGATACCAGCGGTGCCCAATTTTAAAGCAAGTCTGCGAATTTTGGGCAAGTCCGGGGAAATGCGGCCTGCCACAATCAAGCTTTCATAAAACTTTCACGCCATGCTTTAGGGTGTGAGGCCATAAATGGTGCTGAAATGGTTTGAGACCGATTGGCCCTCCTCGGCATTGCGAATTTGCTTCGTCAAATTATCCGCACGTTCAGCTGAGAGGGGTTGGACCACGCAATCGCGCTCCGAACGACCGAGGGATACTTGATGCCGACAATCAGACCGCAGACCTTTGCAGAATTCGTCGCCGACGGTGCCGTTCATGTGATCGGCATCTGCCTGGGGCTGACCGCAACCATTGTTCTGGCAGCCACGCTCTGGAACGCGGGTGACCCTGCCCGGCAGGTCACTGTCATGATCTATGCTGCCTGCCTGATGGCGATGCTGATCTGTTCCGCGCTCTACAACATGCTGGCGAAAGACCACAAGACAGGGATCTTGAGGCGGCTCGACCACGCGGCCATCTTCCTGATGATCGCGGGCACGTATACCCCCCTGGCGGCAATGATCATTGGCGGATGGACGGGCGGCGTGCTGCTGGCTGTCGTGTGGACCGGTGCGCTGGCCGGGGCCATCGTCAAGCTGGCACATCTGACCGGGCTTGATCGCCTCACTGTCCCCATCTACCTCGCGCTAGGCTGGGTGGTCGTCTTTGCCGTCAATCCGCTGATCGAAAAAGCATCCGCATTCGGGTTCTACATGATCCTGGCGGGCGGGCTGCTATATACGGTTGGAACAGCCTTCTACGCCTGGAAACGCCTGCCATTCCAGAATGCGATCTGGCACGCCTTCGTACTGGCCGCCGCGGTCTGTCATTTCTCTGCCGTGTTCCACGACGTGGCCCTGATCAGGGCCGCCTGAAACCACTCGACAAAAAAGGCGGCACCGACAGGTACCGCCCTTTTCCATTTCCATCAGCGTGACTGCTTAGGCGTCCGCGTTGGGGTCCTTGCTGAGCACGACCACCTTTGTCTGCAGCGGCACGCGGCTGTACAGGTCGATCACGTCCTGCTGCCACATGCGGATACAGCCCGAAGACACACTCTTGCCGATGGAGTTCGGCTGGTTGGTGCCGTGGATGCGGTAAAGCGTGTCAGTGGCGCCCTGCCACAGATCCATGGCGCGCGCGCCGAGCGGGTTCTTCAGCCCGGGCGGGTAGCCCTTCTCCCAATAACGCTCCAGAGACGGCTTGCGGGCGATCATTTCGCGTGGAGGGCGCCAGATCGGATGAGGCCGCTTGACGCGGATCTTCGCCTCGCCCGACCAGGCGAACCCGGCCTTGCCCACACCGATGCCATAGCGCAGCGCCTTGCCGTTGCCGAGCGTCCAGTACAGGAAGTTGTTATAAGGATCGACGATGATGGTTCCGGGCCGCTCGCGGGTTTTGTACTCCACGATCTGCCGCCAGTACTTCTGGTCGAAATTCTTGTAGTTGATTGCCGGCCAGGTGTAATCGCCATCGGGCCATGCCGCATAGGCAGCCGCATAGTCGAACTGCTCGTCCGGCAGATCGGCCTGATCCGGCAGACCAACCAGCCCGGCGGACTGACATCCTGCAAGGCCGGCTGCCGTAAGCACCAGGCCGGCGGCCAGGAAACCACGCCTGTTCATCGCGCCACCTGCTGGCGAACTGTCAACATCGAGCGGCGAATTGGAACGCTTCATGAGACCTCCACAAATTCTGGCTCCTTCTTGAGACAGGTTTTCAACAGTTGCAAGTCACATTCGCCGAACTGCCTTACATTCTTCAGATGAATCCTTAGATTATTCCCAGCCGACCTTCTCCGGCCCACCCCACACTCAAGGTCCTTCCGTGCAGACAAACGTTTCAAAGTCGCCTTTTCCCGTCTTCGACGGTCACAACGACACACTCCTGAAACTTGAAATCGAGGCCATGAAAGGCACCGAGCGCAGTTTCTTTGACCGCTCGACCACAGGCCACATCGACATGGTGCGGGCGCAGGAAGCCGGATTTGCCGGCGGGCTTTTCGCCATGTTCGTACCGTCCAACCCGGAACAGGACTTCACCCGCCCCTTCAACCCGAAGGACCCTGCCAACTATCAGCCCGTACCGCAGAAGAGCGCGTTTGATTTCACAAAACGTATGCTGGAACGGGCCGAGCAGATCGAAGCCCAGTCGGAAGGCAATGTCGTCATTTGCAGAACGCCGGACGAGAACCGTACAGCGATCGAAACCGGCCAGATTGCCATAAGCCTTCACATTGAAGGTGCCGAAGCCATCGATACCAACCTCTATGCGCTGGAGGAACTCTACGGCCGCGGTCTGCGCTCACTTGGACTGGTGTGGAGCCGAGAGAATGATTTCGGATACGGTGTGCCGATGGCGCACCCGGCTTCACCGGATATCGGCCCCGGCCTGACCGGCGCGGGTCGAGATCTGGTTCGCGCCTGCAACCAGCTCGGGGTGCTGCTTGATGTGTCCCATCTGAACGAAAAGGGTTTCTGGGACCTGGCGCGCATCACAGAACGGCCGATCGTTGCCAGCCACTCCAATGTTCACAAGATTTGCGAAAGCAGCCGCAATCTGACGGATAAGCAACTTGATGCCATCAAGGAAAGCGGAGGGCTCGTCGGCATCAATTTCCATGTTGCCTTCCTGCGCAAGGACGGCGGTCATTCGCGTGACACGCCGCTTTCGGTCATTGCCGACCATGCAGCCTATCTGGTTGACCGCCTCGGCGAAGACAGCGTGGCTCTCGGCTCAGATTTCGACGGCTGTGTCCTGCCGCGCGACATCGGCGACGTTACCGGTCTGTCCCGTCTGATGGAAGAGCTCGACGGCCGTGGTTTCAATACACCGGTTCTGGAGAAGATCGCCTGGAAAAACTGGATCTCCGCACTGGAGAAAGCTGCCGGCTGAAGGGGCCTGTCTCGCCTTTGATCAAGATCACTCCGCCCGCCTCGCAAACTTGTTACCATGCGTAAACAGTTAGCGATTGCATTTGTGGACGGGCGGAGAAACAATGCATTTATTGTTATTTTTTGGCAGCCGTCTAAATATTAGATCCGGAATTCCACCTGAACTGCACGTTCAAGACCCACCCTCATCGGTGGCACAAGATGCAGGCAGGTTGCAGTATTCAGGCGGTTGTGCGTGGTTGGCACGTCCCATTGACCGTTCCTTCGCACCAGCGGATGGCCGGATGGAGAAAAAAACGCGAGATTGCAGACGGCGATATTTGTCGGCTGTGGTCTTTCTTTGCGTTGCCATTCAGACGCGATGCCAGTGGGGGGCAGCGACGTGAATGTATTACTTACCGCGGACAGACGTTCGCCGGTTCAAGCGGAAAACAGGGGCAAGCGCGCGCGCAAGTCCGATGCAGTCTATCAGGACCTCAAACGCCAGATCCTGACCGGGGAAATGACCTCGGAAAGCCCGATTACAGAACAATCCCTTGCCCAGGACTATGGCTGCTCGCAGAGCACAATCCGTGAAGCGCTCATGCTGCTTCAGGAATGCGGCCTCGTTGTTCGCCGCGGCTATCAAGGCACCTACGTCACAGATCCGAGCCCGCTAGAAGCCCGTCTGATGCTGAAACTGCGCATCGACATTGAATCGACCGGCGTCGTGGAAGCGGTCAAACATGTCACCAAGGACCAGGTGAACGAGCTCTATGACCTTGAAGACCAGTTCGAAGCCTGCCGCGACAAGCGGGACGTGTTCGGCTGTGCGGAAATCGACCGTGCCCTGCATCTGAAACTCTTCAGAATTGCCCGGATGCCGGTTCTGGATCCTATGCTGGTCAGGACCTTCATGATCCTGCAACGGGTCATGCTTTCGAGACCGCGTTCCGAACAGTCATGGACCAGGCCGAATGTGACCCCGCACCGGTCCGTCATCGAAGCGCTGGAAGCTCATGATGTCGACGCGACACTGACGGCTCTTCGAGCTCATATCCTGTCGAGCGCCGTTTTGCTGGCTCCACACTTTTACGGTACGGATATCGTGGAATTGCAGGACCAGTTCGACGCGTTGCCTGTTCAGGCAGCTGGTTTCAATTGGCGCTAGGGTAAGTTCAACCGACCTCCCCGCTCACACAGGCCGGGAGCCCACAGGCTGCGGGCGGCCGACCGCTTTAGATTGACCGCCCGCGCACCCGAGATGCTTTTTGAAGGTTCGCCCTCAGGCACTTTCCATCATTTGCTGCTGGGTCAGCATTGCGGCCCCGATCAGCTCCTTGGTGTAATCGCACTTAGGCGCCTCGAAGATCGCGTCGGCGGACCCCGCTTCCACAACCTTGCCACGTTGCATCACCATCACCGTGTCGGACAGCGCGCGCACGACGGCAAGGTCATGACTGATGAACAGATAGGTCAGGTCATGAGCCTTCTGCAGGTCACGCAGCAGTTCCACCACCTGCTTCTGGATTGTCCGATCGAGAGCCGAGGTCGGTTCGTCGAGCACGACCAGTTCCGGCTTCAGAACCATGGTGCGGGCAATCGCGATGCGCTGACGCTGTCCGCCCGAAAACTCGTGCGGATAGCGATTGCGCATGACCGGGTCGAGTGACACTTCCTCAAGTGCCTTGCAGGCGCGCTCATCCCGCTGGCGGGCGTTGAGTGAGGGTTCGTGCACCATCAACCCTTCGGAAATGATCTGGCCAACCGTCATACGTGGGGACAAAGACCCGAAAGGGTCCTGGAAGATAAGCTGCATGTCCTTGCGAAGCGCGCGCATTTCGGAACGGTTCTTGCCGGTGATCTGCTGTCCGTGGAACACCACCCGGCCACCGGCCGGCAACAGGTTCAGCACTGCACGACCGAGGGTGGACTTGCCAGAGCCACTTTCGCCGACGATGCCCAGTGTCTGGCCCTTGCGCAGCGAGAAACTGATGTCGTCAACCGCACGCAACACATGCTTGGGCTTCAGGAAACCGGAATCAAGCTCGAATTCCACTTCGACCTTCTGCGCTTCCAGCAGAACAGGCGCGCTGTCCGGCACCGGCAGCTTGTGACCTGTCGGCTCCGCATCCAGAAGCATCTTTGTGTAGGGATGCGCAGGCCGGGTGAAGATCTGCCCGGTCTCGCCGCTTTCCACCACTTCACCGGTCTTCATGACATAGACCCGGTCCGCGATACGGCGAACGATACCCAGATCATGGGTGATGAAGATCACCGCCATGCCGAGCCGCTTTTGCAGATCCGCCAGAAGGTCCAGGATCTGCGCCTGTGTGGTGACATCGAGCGCAGTGGTCGGCTCGTCGGCAATCAGCACGTCTGGATCGTTGGCAAGCGACATTGCGATCATCACACGCTGGCGCTGGCCGCCTGACATCTCGTACGGATAGGCGTTGATCTTGCGTTCCGGCTCGGGAATGTTGACGAGTTTCAGAAGCTCGAGGGCCTTTGCCTTGGCCGCTTTCCACGACAATCCGCCATGAACGACCATGGGCTCGGCCAGCTGCCGTCCGATGGTGTAAAGCGGGTCGAGCGAGGTCATCGGCTCCTGGAAGATCATGGTGATCTTGGCACCGCGGATCTTGTTGAGCTTGCCCACCGGCAAGCCGAGAATATTCCGGCCTTCGTAGATCACCTCGCCGCGTGTGCGCCCGTTGGACGCCAGCAGGCCCATAGCCGCCATCATGGTCTGGCTCTTGCCCGAGCCGCTTTCCCCGACGATCGCGACGGTTTCACCCGCCTGGACGTGAATGTCGACGCCCTGAACCGCATTGACGGTACCCGTCGCGGTTTCAAAGTCGACCTTCAGATCCTTGATTGAGAGGACCGTTTTCTTGGTTTCGCTGGTCATGGTCTTCTCCTCACCGGTCCTTCGGGTCCAGGGCATCGCGCAGGCCGTCGCCGATGAAGTTCAGCGCAAACAGGGTCGATGTCAGGAAGATGGACGGGAAAATCAGCATCCAGGGAGCCCCTTGCAGATTTCGCGCGCCTTCGGAAATCAACACGCCCCAGCTGGTCATCGGCTCCTGAATGCCGAGGCCAAGGAAGGACAGGAAACTTTCCAGCAGGATCACCTTCGGCACCAGAAGGGTCATGTAGACCACGACCGGTCCAAGCGTGTTCGGGATGATGTGCCGGCGCACGATACCGCCATCGGCCACACCGAGTGCTTCCGCCGCCTGCACATATTCCTGGCGTTTGATGGTCAGCGTCTGCCCGCGCACGATGCGCGCCATGTCGAGCCATTCCACGGCACCGACGGCGATGAACATCAGGATGAAGTTCCGGCCGAAGAACACGACGAGCATGATCACGAAGAAGATGAACGGCAGCGAATAGAGGATATCGACGACGCGCATCATCATCTGGTCGACCCGGCCACCGAGATATCCTGAAGTCGCCCCGTAGAGAACACCGATCGATATCGCAACGATGGTTGCCAGAAGACCGATGGTCAGCGACACGCGGCCGGCGATGAAGGTCCGGGTCATCATGTCACGACCATTGGCGTCGGTGCCGAAATAGAAATGCATGAAGTTGATGTCGGTCCTGACCGTTGCAGACTTGTTGTCCGCGGACATGTCGGTCAGCTCGGTATTCCTGAACAGGTCGCTGCGGTCAAAATACAGCACGGACCGGGGATCGATATCCCGGCTGGAGGTGACCTTGGCGACAATCGTGTCGCCTTCGCGCTCAAACGCATCCACGGTCAGACGCGCCCGTTTGGCGGAAGACATGAAACCGGGCTCGACCTGCTCAGGCTTCGGATAGGCTTCCAGGCTGGCCGGCACCTTCACGTAGTCACGATAGACGGTGTCGTAGTGATGGGGAGAAAGGATCGGACCAAGGATCGAGATCAGGCCGATTGTCAGCAGCACGATGATGGAGGCGACCGCCGCACGGTTGGCGAGCAACCGGTCGCGCGCGTCGTCCCACAGGGAACGCCCTTTCGCAGGCGCCCCGGTGGATGATGTTGCAGTGAGGGTCACAGTCGTCTCCTCCTCAGTCGTAGCGCACACGCGGATCGAGCAGCGCATAAAGCAGATCCACGACGAGGTTGAACAGGATAACAAAGCAGGCAACGACAACAACCGTCCCCATGACCAGGGTGTAGTCACGGTTGAGAGCGCCCTGCACGAAGTAGCGGCCGATGCCCGGAATACCGAAGATGGTTTCGATCACGACGGAGCCGGTGAGCAGTGCTGCCGCAGCCGGGCCGAGATAGGAAACGACCGGCAGGATCGCCCCTCTGAGCGCATGCACCACCACGATCATGTAGGAGGTCAGCCCATAGGCCCTTGCAGTGCGAACATGGTTGGACCTGAGCGCCTCGATCATCGAGCCGCGCGTCAGACGTGCCACGACTGCGATCTGAGGCAGCGCGAGTGTCACGACCGGCAGCACCCGGTTGACGAAAGCCCCACCATTCCAGCCCCCCACGGGCAACCAGCCGAGCCACACCCCGAGGATCAGGGTCAGGATCGGCGCAACGACGAAGTTGGGGATCGTGACGCCGAGCGTTGCCGCAGCCATGATCGAATAGTCTGCCGGTTTGTTCTGGCGCAGCGCCGCCGCCACGCCCAGGAACCCGCCGACCACCAGGGCCAGGCAGAGCGCGGACAAGCCCAGCTGGATGGAGATGGGAAGACTTTCCGCAAACAGTTCATTGATCGAGAAGTCGCGGAAGTAGAAACTCGGACCGAAATCCAGACGGGCCACGCTCTGCAGGTACAGCAGGTACTGGTTCCACAGGGGCTCGTTGAGATGGTAGATCTTGTTCAGGTTTTCCATCACCTTTGCTTCCAGGGGACGTTCCAGATCGAACGGTCCACCCGGCGCGATGCGGATGAGGAAAAAGGAAATCGTGACAATCAGAAAAAGCGTCGGGATTGCGCCGAGCAATCGTCCGAGGACATATCGGAGCATAGGCTTTGCCTCTGTTTGTTAAACGGCGGTCTTTCGGTCAATCTTGATTGATTGATGCCGCCTTGCAAGAACCGGCAGGGAAGCCCTGCCGGTCTCGATGTTGTCAGGTTATTCGGAGATGCTCATCCAGCGGGACGGATGGATGTTGAGGAGGTTGTCCTCAAATCCTGCCATCTTGTCGGAGACCAGGTTCATGGAACCGTAGTACATCATCGGAATGAACGGCAGGTCCCGCATGAAGAGCTCTTCAGCCTTCTTCAGGATGTCCGCACGCTTCTCCAGATCCACCGTGACGGCCGCTTCGTCCATGAGTGCATCATACTCAGGATTGTTGTAGCGGGCGTAGTTGAAGCCGTCGTTGTCGCTCTCGACCATGAACAGGAAGTTCTGCGGGTCGGAGTAGTCGCCGATCCAGCCGGCGCGGGCGACGTCGAAGTCCTGACGGTCACGCAGCATGGCGTAATGCGTCTTGGTGTCGGTGTTGATCAGCTTGACGTTGACGCCGAGAGGTTTCCACATGTCGGCAATCGCGACTGCCGTGTTCTTGTGGTTTTCGGACGTGTTGTAGTTGATCGTCAGTTCGACAGGATTGTCCGGGCCGAAACCGGCATTGGTCAGAAGTTCGATCGCTTTTTCTTCGCGGTCGATCTGGGACATGTCCTTGTAGTCGGCATAGGCCGGTTCACCGTAGTTGCCGATGCCCGGCGGCACGAAGGAATAGCCGGCAACCATGGTGGAGCCCCAGATTTCGTCGGCCAGGAACTCACGGTCAATCGCCATGGACAGAGCCTGACGGACGTCCGGGTTCTTCAGGACTTCGTCTTCGTGATTAAGCGCGTAATAGTAGGTGCCCAGATACGGCGCCACGTGGAACTGGTCGCCCAGGTTCTCACGCATGAAGGCGACCTGCTCGGTCGGCGCATCGTTGTTGGTGTGCAGCTCACCGGCCTGGAACCGGCGCAGAGCCGCGCCACGGTCTTCGGTCGGATAGAAGAAGACAGTGTCGATCTTCACCTGATCTGCGTCATGGAAATGCGGGTTCTTGACCGCTTTCACATGTGCGTTCGGCACGAATTCTGCGAGGGTGAAGGCACCGTTGGTGACGATGTTTTCTGCTTTCACGAAATCGGAGCCGAATTTTTCAACGGAAGCCGGATGGACCGGAAGGCCGGTCTGGTGGCCCAGAAGGTCAATGAAATAAGGCGTCGGGGACTCCAGAGCGATCTCGAGCGTATGATCGTCAAGCGCCTTCACGCCGAGTTCTTCCGGCTTGGCTTCGCCCTTGTTGACCTTTTCGGCGTTCAGGATCGGATACAGAACGTTGGCGTATTTCGCCCCTGTTTCCGGGTTCATGATGCGCTGAAGCGAAAAGACGAAATCGCCGGCAACAACCGGATCCCCATTGGACCACTTGGCATCATCGCGCAGCATGAAGGTATAGGTCTTGCCGTCGTCGGAAACCTTCCACTCCGAAGCCACGCCCGGAATGATCTGGCCATCGGCGCCATAGGCAACCAGGCCCTCGTAAAGATCACGCAGGATATGCGCTTCATAGGTTGTGGAGGTCTTGTGCTGATCCAGGGTTTCCGGGTCGGCAGTGTTGCCGCGGTGGTAGACCACCTCTGCAACCGCAGTAATAGATGTAGCAGCCATCAAGGCAGCCGCAAGCGCTGTCACACGCATGGACTTGAACATATCGCTCTCCCCTCTTGGGTTATAGTTGAAGCAAATGGAACGATGGGTCACAAGATTCCACGCTCTTTGCGAGCAATCAAGCATCCCCCAACGGCACATTTCGACCTTAGTCGCAAAAAGGCGATGTTTTTGCTTGTTTTTAAACGAAACCGGAAAATTTTTCCGTTGTTTTACTCGGCGGTCAAATAATTTGACCTCAACACGCGCAATTATGTTTCAATCCTAGCGGCAAAATCGATATTTTCCACTATGAGCCAGATACATGCCCGTATCAGGGTTGAAAGACTTGAATTTCCGCGCGCAATAGGCCGTCCACTGAGGGGTAAAAGGAGCCAGTCCAGTCTTGGTATAGGGGACACGCTGCGGTTGTCCACGATAGCGCGGCGGGTTCACATAGACCCGCGACCGGTAAGGATAGGCCCGCATGTCGTAAGGGTGGTAATAGTAAGGTGCGCCATAGGGACGGTAAGGCGGGCCGTAAAGACCATAAGGTGCGTAGAAGGCACCGCCGCGATAGCCACGATTGCCGAAACCGAAGCCGATACCGACACCATTGAAATAGATCCCGTCGGCACGTGCGGGCGATGTGCCAGTCAAGCCGGCGACTGCCCCGGCCAGACACATGGCGACAGCGGCAAGACAGATCCGAAACCGCTTGCGGGCAAGAGAGCCCCTTTCGCGTTTCGCCAGGTTCAGGTCAGACATGATGCTCTCTCCTGTCGGCGCACGCCCCGCGCCTGTTGGTCGCCCCTGTCCACACGCTGCCCAGAATAACGCATTCGGGCACCAAAATCTCTCCGATCCCGATCAAAAATGCTGGGCGTTCTTTCCGGGCCGCTTGCGCGGTTCACGCGCGGCCAGTAAACCGGGCGCCGATCCGACATTCCGACCGGGAAAACAAGACCCTCATGGCTCCACCGCTGCTGATACTTCGCGACGTTCATCTGACCTTTGGCGGCACGCCACTTCTTACCGGTGCCGAGCTTTCCGTTTCCGAAGGTGAGCGCATGTGCCTTGTCGGCCGCAACGGCTCCGGCAAGTCGACCCTTTTGAAGATTGCTGCCGGCATGGTGGAGATGGACAAGGGCGAACGCTTTTTCCAGCCCGGCCGCACGGTGCGCTATCTCCCGCAGGATCCGGACCTTTCCGCCTATGCCTCCACGCTGGAGTATGTCAACGAAGGCCTGACCGAGGGCGACGATCCCTATCGCGGCGCTTATCTTCTGGAAGTCCTGGGCCTTAGCGGCACGGAAGACCCGAAGTCCCTTTCCGGCGGCGAAGCCCGCCGAGCTGCCCTCGCCCGGACGCTCGCCCCCGAGCCGGATATTCTGCTGCTCGACGAGCCAACCAACCACCTGGACCTTCCCGCCATCGAATGGCTGGAACAGGAGCTCAAGAGCCTGAAGTCCGCCCTGGTGCTGATTTCCCACGACCGCCGCTTCCTGGAAAACCTGTCGCGCGCCACTGTCTGGATCGACCGCGGTGTCGCCCGCCGGCTCGACAAGGGCTTTGCCCACTTCGAAGCCTGGCGCGACGAGGTGTTCGAGCAGGAAGAGGTCGACCAGCAGAAACTGGCGCAGAAGATCAAGCGCGAAGAGCACTGGATGACCTACGGTGTCACCGCCAGGCGCAAGCGCAATATGCGGCGCGTGCGCGAGCTTGCCGACCTTCGCAAACAGAAGCGGGAACATCGCGGGCCTCAAGGCACCGCCAAGCTTGCTGCCACGGATGCCGAAGTTTCGGGCAAGCTGGTGATCGAAGCCAAAGGCATTTCCAAGACCTATGGCGACCGTGCCATCGTCAAGGACTTCTCGACCCGCATCCAGCGCGGTGACAGGATCGGTTTTGTCGGCCCGAACGGCGCCGGCAAGACGACGCTTCTGAAGATGCTGACCGGCGAACTGGCACCGGACACGGGCACGACACGGCTCGGCACCAACCTGGAAATGGTCACGCTCGACCAGAAGCGCGAGAACCTGAACCTCAACGACACGCTGTCCTCGGTCCTGACCGGCGGGCGCGGCGATACGGTGGTGATCGGCGACGAGACCAAGCATGTCATGTCCTACATGAAGGACTTCCTGTTCTCGCCGGAACAGGCCCGTACGCCGGTGGGGGTGCTGTCGGGCGGTGAACGCGCCCGCGCCATGCTCGCCCGGGCACTGGCCAACAAGTCGAACCTGATGGTGCTCGACGAACCGACCAACGACCTCGACCTTGAAACGCTTGACCTGCTGCAGGAACTGCTGGCCGACTATCCCGGCACGGCCCTGATCGTCTCGCACGACCGCGATTTTCTCGACCGGGTGGCAACCTCCGTGATCGTCTCGGAGGGCGACGGCCTGTGGCGTGAATATGCCGGTGGCTACACCGACATGCTGGCACAGCGCGGCGAAGGCGTGACCGCCCGCAAAGCCGACAAGGCAGCGCCCGTGAAGAAGGAAAAGCCTTCCGCTCCAGAGGCTTCGCCGCAAAAGCCTCAGGCAAAATCAAAACTGAGCTTCACCCAGCAGCATCTTCTGAAAACCCTGCCGGACACGATCGAGAAACTTGAAGCACGTCTCGAAACGCTTCAGGCGGAAATGAACGACCCGCAGCTCTACGTGAAGAACCCTGACAAATTTGCCAAGATATCCCAGCAAATAACTGATCTCACGAATGAAAAGGATGCTGCGGAAGAGCAGTGGCTGGAGCTGGAAATGCTGAACGAGGCGGGTTAGGCAAGCTGTTCGGCACATCAACTTCAGAAATTGATTCAACTCTGGGACCGCCCTGCTCTGCACTCCGGCACTACGATTAAGTGGTCCACGAGCACTGGGCGCCCGCCGGGCTCATTGCACCAAATCAGGCCCTATGGCAACCAGCCGGGACACCGTGTTCTGGCGGAACCTGCCGCCACCTGTCGCGTTTCCTTTTCGAGCAATAAGGAGACGCACAGATGCACAAGGCGACCATTCTCAAGATCGACCAGGTCACTCACGATGTGAAACGCTTCCGTCTTGTCGAGCCTGAAGGGTTCGACTTCAAGGTCGGTGACGCGACAGAGATTGCGCTCGATGAAGACGGATGGCGGGACGAGACTCGCCCCTTCACGATGACGTCCTTGCCCGAAGAGCGAACTCTCGAATTCACCATCAAGGGATACCCCGATCATGACGGGGTTACGGAGCGCCTTCACAAGCTGAAGGAGGGCGACCACGTGCTGATCGCCGATCCGTTCAAGACCTTCCGCTATGACGAGCCGGGCGTGTTCATTGCCGGCGGCGCCGGCATCACGCCGTTCCTTGCGATATTCCGAGACCTGGAGAAGAAGGGAAAGCTGAACGGCAACCAGCTGATCTTTGCCAACAAGACCTCGGAGGACATTATCTACCGCAAGGAACTTGAGGCTATGGACGGCCTGAAGATCGATCACGTTCTGTCAGACGAAGACACGGCCGGCAGCCACCACGGCATGATCGACGCGGACATGATCAAGGAATTCGTGCCTGATCTTGACCGCCGCTTCTACCTTTGCGGACCGCCGCCCATGATGGAGGCGGTTCAGGAAGTGCTCGAGGAACTTGGCGTCAAGGCGGACTCCGTGGAATTCAGCGACTAACGCAGGCGTGGCGGGTCTGCTTCCTCAGCTGAGCCATCTTGGCGACTGGCAAACCAGGCAAAGCCCAGCGGAGACCCGTGCCTCGGGCCTCCGCCGCCTGTACTGAGGAGCAAATCGCTTCCCCTCACCGTAAATCCTTGAAGAACACGGTTGTCGCGTCCAGATGGCCGTGGCTGTTATAGGCGTAGTCCGGAATGACGCCGACCTTCTGGTATCCGCAGGTCGGGTAGAGCTTTTCCGCCCGATCTCCGGTGACCGTATCCAGCACCAGCATCCAGCGGTTCTCGGAACGGGCAAGGCCATCGATGGCCGACATGAGCTTTCTGGCAAGTCCCTTGCGCCGATGTTCCGGATGAACCATCAGCTTGGCGACATCCGCCCGATGGGGCTGGTTGTCGGCTCCTGCCTTCACAAGCATCACCACGCCCGCAATGTCCGCCCCTTGACGCGCGGCAAGCAGAAAAGCCTCGCCACTTTCGATGGCGGGCAGCTTGCTCGCCCAGAAGGCTTCCGCCTCGTCCTGTGGCATCGGCAACAGGAAGCCGATCCCGGCACCATCTTCGACACATGCTTTCAGAAGCTGCCCCAGGGCGGGAAGCGACCTGCGCACCTCATCTGCGGACATCAGATCGACGGGTGCTTCAGGCGTGAACGGCTGGACTTGCAGAGGTCCGGTCTCGGTAACGGGAAGTGTCATGGCGTGATCACCGTCAGGAAATAGCGTGCCGGAACCGTTCCAGACGCGTGGTAACTGTTGGGGGCGTTGAGACGGAACCGCAGGGCATCACCAGGCTCCAGGTCGTAGGCATCCGGGCCGATGATCATCCGCAGGCTCCCCTCCAGAAGCACAAGTTGATGCTCCAGATCCGGAACCGGCGGAGCGGCATAGGCAACGGTGGCACCCGGGGGAATGCAACCTTCGATCATGGCCCCGCGATACCCGCTTGCTGCCGGCGTTAATGTGCGGCGGACATAACCTGTCTCCGGGTCCGTCCAGACGGCCTGCGCGTCCCGAGGAACAAGGCGCTCGATCGTAGCGGAGGCCGCTCCGAATAGTTCGGCCATTGAGAGGCCGAATGCCGCGGCAAGTTTTCCGAGAACGCTTGCGGTCGGGCTGGTATCGCCGCGCTCGATCCGCGAAAGGGTGGCCCGGCTGATACCGGTGCGTTCGGCCAGATCTTCCAGTGGCCAGTTTCTGGCCCGTCGCAGCTCGGTCAGCCGCCGGGCAAGATCGTGATCAAGGTTCGACATCAAAAAAAATCCCATAAATGAGAATTTTCTCATATATGGGATTTTTCATTTTACAAAGCTCAAAGAATGAGCAGTGTCTGACGGTCTTTTAGTTTCACACCTTCGAGAACACCGCGCTGGCGTTCACACCGCCGAAACCAAAGCCATTGGTGAGGATGTGGTTGACGTCACGAGCAATGGCCTTGCCGGGGATCATTTCGAACCGGCTCATGGCCTCGTCGGCCGCTTCCAGATTACGGGAAGGCGGCAGCAGACCGCTCATCAGGGCCTTGACGCAGGCGATTGCCTCCACGGCTCCCGCGGCCCCCAGCAGGTGGCCGAACATCGACTTTGACGACGACACCGCAAGGTCCTTGCCACGGTTTTCGAAAAGTGTTGTCAATGCAGCAATTTCGGCAGCATCGCCGACGGGCGTCGATGTGGAGTGCGCATTGACGTAACCGATTTCACCGGGCGAGAGATTGGCCGTCGACAAGGCCTGCCGCATTGCCCGCAGACCGCCCTCACCGTCCGGCGAAGACGCGGTAACGTGATAGGCGTCGGCACTGGTGCCGTAACCGGCCAACTCGGCCAGGATCGTCGCACCGCGGGCGGTGGCATGGTCATGGTCTTCAAGGATCAGGATGCCAGCGCCTTCGCCCATGATGAAGCCGTCACGGTCCTGGTCAAATGGCCGGGACGCATGTGCCGGATCGCCATTGCGTTTGGAGGACATGGCCTTCGCGGCACAGAACCCGGCGTAGGAAACCTTGTCGATACAGGCTTCTGACCCGCCTGCCACCATCACGTCGGCTTCTCCCGAACGGATAATACGGGCGGCATCGCCAAGGGCCTGAAGGCTGGCGGCACAGGCAGTCACCGGCGCGCCAATCGGCCCCTTGAGGCCATGCCGGATGGAGACCTGCCCGGCAGCCAGGTTGGCCAGGAACGACGGCACCAGAAAAGGCGACGCCCGGCGGGGGCCTTTTTCGTCCACCAGCCGCGTACCGGCGGTCATGGCCGGAAACCCGCCAACCCCGGTCGCGATGATCGTGCCTGTGCGTTCCTTGTCCCTGTCGGACTTCGGCTCCCAACCCGCATGGGCCAGCGCTTCCTGAACTGCCCCCATGGCAAAATGGATGAACCGGTCAGAGCGGCGCTGTTCGCGCGGATCCATCACTGCATCGACATCAAAGCCATGCTCGTCTTCTGCTTTGGAAGGTACCTCGCCTGCAATCTGGCAAGCCAGCTCACCTGCATCGAAGTGGGTGATCTGGCGGATGCCGTTGCTCCCGTCTTTCACCCGGTTCCAGAAGGCATCTACCCCGGTGCCCAGCGGGGAAACGATCCCCAGTCCCGTCACGACCACACGTCGCATGTCTTACCTCACATTGGTTTGCCAGCGCCCCCGCCCCGGCAGTTAAGATGTGTCGAGGCGGTTTGCCAGTCCGCCCGAGATGGAAATCCTTTTTGCCCGGCTATAGCTCCGAGAGCCGTTTCAGGGTGTCGATGGCACGCAGAAATTCATCGCTTCCGAGATGTCCCTTCACGTCTGCCTGGGCCTGCCGCCACAACGGGACGGCAGTATCAAGAAGCTCCGCGCCCTTCGGGGTCAGCCGATACTGTTTGCTGCGGCCGTCCCGGACGGGTTGCGATGCGACCAGCCCCTTGCGCTCCAGAAGAGCGACATTGCGCACCAGCGTCGTTCGTTCCATGGACAGCCGCTTGGCCAGTGCTGCCGTCGTCACGCCTTCGTATTTGCGGATCGAGACAAGCACGGAGAACTGTCCGGCCGTCATGCCAACCCGCCGCGCCAGCTTGTCATAGTGCCGGCTGACGGCACGTGCGGCCTTGCGCGCGTTGTCGAGAACGCAGAGCGAGAAATCGTCTTCTTCCATGCGGGCTTTGTGTGCATATACACATCAAAAGTCAAGTCACAGTCGAACGATCCCCTTCCCGGGCAATTTGTCATCAGGATATTGCGTTTATTTGCAAAGGGGTTACGGTCAACAACGGCAACCGGAGCGTGAGGAGGTCAAAATGACAGATGCTGTTCAGGCCGTAGAGAATATGAGAAGAAAGATCCAGGACAACTGGGGCTGGTTTCTGGCGCTCGGCATTGCGCTGGTCATAGGTGGCATCATCCTGATCGCTGCTCCCCTGGCAACGTCGATTGCCGTGACGATCCTGATCGCGGCTGTGCTATTCGTCGGCGGCCTGGTTCAGATCTACAATTCCTTCAAGACCCATGGTACCGCCAGTTTCCTCTGGAACCTGATCACCGGCATTATCGCCGTCATCGGCGGGATCGTGATTTATGTGAACCCGCTCGCGGGAACCATCGCACTGACACTGGTGATTGCCGCCATCTTCGTGGCGCAGGGCATCAGCCAGATCCTGCTGGCCTTCAAACTGAAGCCGCATGACGGCTGGGTCTGGGTGCTGATCGCAGGGCTTGTGTCCCTGGTGGCCGGTGCCATGATCTGGCTGGAGCTGCCGAGTTCGGCCGCCTGGGCGCTTGGCCTACTGGCCGGTATTTCGGTGCTGATCAACGGCTGGAGCTACATCGCCATTGCGCTTGCAGCCAAGGCATCCAAGAACTGAACCTGAATTTATTTGAGATGACTGGCACTCGGCAGAATTTCATTTGCCGGGTGCTTTTTTTGATGTAGCGTTTTTCAGGTTCAACTGCAGGCATCGCCTGCGTTCAGGCTGTTCCGTGGATGGTTTCTGTTCTCGGCCGCAATGGCGGCAATCCGCATAACAAGGCCTATTGGTGGTGGCCGCCCCCCGCCGACCGTTGATGTTTGCCGGCTCTTGCCGGCGTCTTTCCCCTCCAAGACATCAACGGATTTTAGAAATGACGAACGTGACCTTGCGCGGTGAAGACCGCATGCTTTCTGTCGCCTGGACCGATGGCACCAGCACCGACTTTCCCTTCATCTGGCTTCGCGACAACTGCCCGAGCGGGTTTCATCCGCAAACGCAGGAACGCCAGTTCGACCTGACCGGCATTGCGGTGGATATTTCCATCGCGAAGGCCGAACAGGATGCGGATGAAATTATTCTAACCTGGTCCGGCGACGGCCATGTCAGCCGCTACAGGGCCGACTGGCTGTTCGATCACCGGCCAGGGGTCGGACTTGCCGATCCAGCCGAGATCGAACCTGCGCTGTGGCGCGGTGATCTCGCCCCGGAAAGCCTTCCGCGAGCGGCGGCCGCCGACTTGATGGTCAACGACGATCTCCTTCTCGCTTTCCTGATCGAAGCCAAGAAAACCGGCCTTGCTCTTGTCGACGGCATGGCTGACGACGTGGAGGCAGGTGTCGATGTCGCCCGCAGGATCGGTTTTCTTCGGGAGACCAATTTCGGCACGACGTTTGAGGTCATTTCCAAACCGAACCCGAATAACCTGGCCTATACGTCCCATGCCCTTCCTTTGCATACGGACCTGGCCAATCAGGAACTGCCACCAGGCTTCCAGTTCCTGCATTGTCTTGCCAATGAAGCAGAAGGTGGCGGTTCGACCTTTTGTGACGGCTTCGCGATTGCGGACGATCTCGCCCGTCTCGATCCGGAGGCCTTCCGGCTCCTTGCCGAGACGCCGGTGCCCTTTCGCTTTCACGACGAGGACTACGACATCCGCCGCCATCACGCGGTGATCGAACTCGATCTGTTCGCACGCGTGCAGGAGCTCCATTTCAACGCTCATCTCGCCGGGATCTTCGATCTGCCGGTCGATCGAATGGAAGCTTATTACGGGGCGTATCGCACCTTGATGCAGATGACCCGATCAAGGAATTACGTCATCACCACACGGCTGAAAGGCGGAGAGATGGTGATCTTTGACAATCGGCGGGTCCTGCATGGCCGAGCCGCTTTCGACCCTGGCACCGGGTTCCGCCATCTGCGCGGCTGTTATGTCGACCGCGGCGAATTCGACAGCCGCATACGAGTCCTCAGCCGAAAAAGAAATTAAGGGTCTCATAGTCAAGAGCGCCCGAACATGTCCGGGCGCTCTCCAGTTCTTTACACCTTCCGGTGCTTTTCACACCGATGATCAGCGAGGCTCCCTGGCAAGACCCTTGCCGAGGATGGGGCCGGTCGGCAACCCGGTGGGAGAGCCTCCCGGCTGTTCGAAGGTGATTTCATAAAGCTGGTCAGGCTTGGGAACCGGCAACCCGGCAGCTTGCAGGATCGTTTGTTTGGGCTCATCGAAGATGCCCAGGGAAACCGGCGGCCCATCCGGATCCGGTTTGGTCCAGAGCTGAAGGATCGTTCCTGCCGGAACATCGGTCTGCCCCAGAAGCGTGACCTGGGTCGCGTTGTTCTCAGCCCCTTCGATCATCGCAACAGGCTGCCCGGCATCGTTGACAAGCACGGCAATCACCTGCGGTTCAACTGTCGTCATCAGGTTCCAGACAAGCGCGATGGCAAGTACGAGGCTCGCTGCCAAGCTGGATGCCGCCGTCCACATCAGTGGTCTGCTACGCTTTTCTCTCTCGGATTTGAGATCCACCGGCGCTTCAACACGACTGTCTTTCGTCTCGGGAGCGGCCATACTCTCTTCCACCGCGTCCAGACGCCTTTCAACGCGATGCCAAAGGCTCTCCGGCACGGCTTCACGGGGCGTCGCGGCGTCCAGAGCGGCAAACCGCTGACGGGCAAGTTCCACGAGAACGGCCAATTCCGGCTCCTTCATCAGGCGATCTTCCACTTCGCGCTGTTCTTCTGGGTCGCACAGGCCAATGACGAATTCGTCGGCAAGTTCAGCAAGATTTCGGCGAGCCGTTCTCATGACATGCACTCCCGCAAGGAAGTCAGGCCACGGCGCACCCACGCCTTTACCGTTCCAAGAGGGGCCGACAGCCGGCCGGCAATTTCACCGTGGGTGTAGCCCCAGATATAGGACATCAGCACGGCACTGCGCTTTTCCGTTTCCAGTCGTCCGAGACAACGGCGCAACTCGCTGTCATGGCCCAGCATTTCCCACGCCTCGTTCAGTTCGCTGCCGTCGATCTGGCGTTCCAGCTTGTCGTCATCGGTTGCCGCTTCCCGGGCCCCGTCACGAAGCATGTTCAAGGTCCTGTTCCGCAGAACGGCGAAGATCCACGCGCGTCCGGATCCCTTCGCAGGATCAAACTGGGAAGCCTTGCGCCAGATCAGGACCAACGCATCCTGGAGGGCATCTTCAGCAAGGTCCTGCCGGCGCAACATGCGCTTGGCAATGCCCAGCATCTTGGGGCCTTCCAGTTCCAGGATCTGTCGCAGGGCCTGCCGGTCCTTGCGTGCACAGGCGGCCAGTAGGGCCGCGTGATCCACTTCGCTTACGCTTTCCGGCATATCCAGCACGTTGGTCTCACTTGTTCAATCTCACCAGGGCTCCTGACTGCTACGCATCAGAAGCGTTGCCGGACCAGTCGTACCGGTAAGGGACCGGAGCAGCCTGGGGTGGGTGGTCCAGGCTGCTCCGGCAATCGGCTTTGCGAACCAGGTGGGAAGGGGCCGCAAAGCCCAGAGCATCCTTGTTCATTCAGCGGGCTGAAGATGCTCTGTCAGTATGTGTTTTGGATGGGGCTTACATCGCGGTCATGAACGTGATGTCGCGCAGCGGCCATTCCAGGCCACCCAGTTCCCAGCTGTCGGTCACCTTGCCGGTTTCCAGCGAAACGGTGTGCAGCCACGTGCCGGTTGCCAGCCAGGCCTTGTTGTTGCCTTCCGCGTCGGTGGCAACATCAAAGGCATAGGTTTCGGCAGCGTCCACACCCAGTTTGCCAACGGCCGCAAGGGTGCCATCGTTCGGCGAAGTCTGACGGATGACGGCACCAATGGTCGCGTCGATGTCATACATCGCAGTCGTTTCCGGCTGGCCATAGGAGTTGATGTAGGCGGCTGCAACGATGTTCGGCGCCTCACCCGCATGCATGTCCTTTTCCTCAAAGGCCAGGCTGCCGTCGACGGTCACCTTGCCGCTTTCGATATCAACCCGGTGGTTGGTCACACCGGTCATGAAGCGCAACTTGTTGGCCTTGGGGTTGAAGTCGACGATGACAGGCTGCCCGTCTTGCAGCGGCAGCATCTTGTCCATCTTGGAAATCACCGTTGCCGCACCGGTCTTCGGATCAATCTCGACGATTTCGTGAGCGCCACTGACGCCGATCAGCTGCCCCGTCGCCGGCCGCAGGTCAATGCCGAGCAGGCTGTCGACACCGGAAACTTCCATCGTGTCGGTGACCTTTCCGGAATTGCTGTCGATCACCACCAGGGTCTTTTCACCGGCAAGACCGATCGCAGGGGTCGCGTGAGCAGCGCCAGCGGCAAGAACAAGGGCGGATGCTGTCAGAAGGCTACGTGCAATAAGGGGCATTTCAGATCTCCGTCTTTCAAAGGCAGGAGGCATCGGATTGGCCTCACTTCCCGGAAACACGGCAGATCGAAATTTGGATGCAGCAGAGGAAAATCTTTTTTGGAATTTTTCAGAAATTGGCGATCAGAAGAAATATAAGTATCTGAATTTATTGAATTTAAAAGAGAAACCTCTCATCACAAAAAATTCCTGGCTTGCAGCCAAAACAGGAAAACGTGCCTCATCCGCCTTCGAAAATGCGTGTCTTTTCTTCTTCGGACAGCACTTTCCATTTGCCCTCTTCGAGACCTTCCAGACCGAGGCCGCCGATGTGGCTGCGGGTCAAGTCGGTGACATGATTGCCCGTTGCCGCAAACATGCGGCGTACCTGGTGATACCGGCCTTCATGCAGGGTCAGCCGGGCATGGGTTTCATCCAGAACCTGAAGCTCCGCCGGCTTCAGCGGCTTGTCTTCACTTTCCAGCATCATGTCGCCGGAGGCAAACAGCGCGCCTTCGTCGCCCTTCATCGGGCGGTCGAGCGTCACTTCGTAGATCTTGGGAACTTCGGACTTCGGCGAGATGACGCGATGCAGGAATGTGCCGTCGTCGGTAAACAGCAAGGCACCGGACGTTTCCTTGTCCAGCCGACCGATGGTGGACAGAACCGGCTTGCGCATGCGGAAGCGGTCCGGCAAGAGGTCATAGACCAGCCGGCCCTGATCCTTGATGGAGCAGGTGTAGCCAAGCGGCTTGTTCATCAGGATCACCACCCCGTGTGCGGGGTCGAGCGGCTCATCGTCGAAGAGGATGTCCTCGTGAGCGGTCTTGGCATCCGCCTTCAAACGGCTGCCCTCGCGGTCTGTGAGCCACCCGTTGCGGATGGCGACCTGCATTTCCTTCCGGCTGCCATAGCCGAGATTGGCGAGGAGTTTTACAAGACGCATCTTACCGACCTCCCTTGGCTTTGACGGCCCGGATTACCTTGTAGCCACCTTCGTCGGCGAGCTGTCTCACATCGGCGAAGACTTCGCCCAGCGTGTGCTCGTAGGGAAGATGCCGGTTCGCGACCATGAAGAATTCACCACCCGGCCGCAGTCCGCGGGCAGCGGCGCGAATGAAGCCCTGACCGACGTCGGCGCGGTCGGCCTTGCCGGCCTGGTGGAACGGCGGGTTGGAGACGATGAAGTCGTAAGGCCCTTCGATGCCCTGGGTCACATCCGACCAGATGCCGTTCATCGTTCTGAGGCCCTTGAAGGCAGCCAGGTTCTGTTCGGCCAGATCCAGCGCACGCTTTTCCGCCTCGTAGAGATCCATCGAAGTGACCTTCGGAGCCTTCTCGAAAACGGCACGGGTCAGATAACCGAAGCCCGCTCCAAGATCAGCGCCTCTGCCCTTCAGCGTTGCCGGCACAAGGTCTGCCAGAAGTCTGGAGGCCGGGTCGATCCTGTCCCAGGCGAAGATGCCCGGCCGGCTGACGAATGTGCCGTCAAGCACGGTCCGCGGCGCATCCAGTACCAGCCATTCGGCGAGAAGCGCGGTGTTCAGGCTGTCATCGGAAACTTCACTCCAGACAACCCGGCACTTGTTCTTGGTCATTTTCTCGGCGCTGCCCAGAAGCTCCTGAAGATCGCTTTCCAGCGTCTTGGCACCTTCGGTGTTGGGCGCGCAGGCAATCACGGTTCCACCCGGCCGTGTCTTTGAAACCGCACGGGCAAGCTGTGCCCTTGCTTCCTGCCGTTGACGACCAGGAAGAACGAGAACAGCGTCGAAGCTGTTGTCTTCCGTCTCCGCGTCTACCTTCAGCCCTGCCTTTTGCAGCGCATCCCGATCTGGTGCGAAACTCTGTTCGCAAACAAGATCTACGTCCGCAAGCGCTGCAAGCGGACGCCCTGTCCTTGCGCGCAGGAACAGGACGCGGCTCTTGTCGGCAAGCTCGACAGCCCCGGTTTCAAGAGGCAAGACGAGTGTATCGAGCGCGGGATCGGACATGGCGGTCTTTCAGACGGGTTTCAGCTGACGCGCTCATACCGCCAGAATGGCCGAAGGTCAAAAGATCGCATCAGACCGGAAAGCTTTTCCATCCACCAGCAGGTTTACGGGCAGCGACCGACCGTCTTCGGTCAACGAGATTTCAAGAAGAATGCGCGATGTGTCCATGCGTTCGATTTCAAGTCCCTCGCCCTCGGGCAGGAAGAAGGCATCGATACCGTAGTCCACCCGTATTTCGTCACCAAGAACGGAGCGAACGGTACCGGCGATCGCCAGATCACCGGCGTCAGCTCTTTCCTTCGCAATCAGGACCGGCACGGCAGCGCCCGTTCCTTCTGACTTCAGACCGACGAAGATGCTGTCTCCCGACTGGACCTTGTCAGCTCCGGGCACCGTCCTGGAAATGGTACCGATCGCAAGATTGATCACCACATAGTCGCCACGGAGCAGGTCTCTCGGGTCAACCGGCACCACGGCAAGCGAAACAGCGCTTCCGCTGTGTTGCACGTCCAGCCGGTCGAACAACGGGATTGAGATGAGGCCAAGCTGGATCAGGGCCAGAAGTCCCCAAAGCAGCCATGGGGCGCGGGACTGCGGTTTTGAAACGGGAGTTGCAGTTGCCGTGGTCATTCCTGAACCTCCCCGGTGACGTCACCTTGTTCCGGCGTCCGGCCACCGCGCCTCATCAGACGCGCCAGCCAAAGGGCCATTCCCAGCAGCAGAACTCCCGCCACCAGGAAGAACAGCGACTGCCCCAGCAAACTGCCGATGGTGACCTGAAGCAGCCAGAGCGCGACCGCAGTCAGGCCGAAATAGGCACAAAGCATCCAGAACCTGTTGTTATACCATGTCCCCAGCGCGCACAGACCGATCAGTGCCGCCAGAACAAAGGCTGCCAGAACGAGAACGTTGGCTGTCAGAACCGGCATCAGCACGGCCACGAGCGCCAGGCCGGTTGCCCCGAAGAGCGCCCCCGACTTCACAGTCTTGTAGGATAGCAGCAGGCCTGTCACCAGGAGAGCCAGAGCGACGGCCAACGGCACCATGGCAGGGAGTGTTGCAAGGCCGCCCAAGGACGGTTCATCCGCAACCTCGGGAACAAACACGAGCGCCAGGACGACCAGCACCGACAAGACCAGAATACCGACATCCTGAAGGGACCTTGCCATCAGCCAATGCCCATGACTGCGCGTCGGCCGGTCGCTTGACCACTTCACGAAAAGATCGGCAACGGGATCGAGCAACATCATCGCGGCCGCCATACCACCGGTTCCGGCTAGGAACATTGCAGTGATGAAATCATCGCTGGAGCTCATCAGTTCCGCTGTTTCGCCAAACCAGCGGCCATAGGTTACCCAGAGCAGCGAAATCGCGGCCCAGCGTGAAAGCCGTGCGGGATGGATGACCGGATGTGCAAACACCGCGACAAGAAGGAGAAGCCCGATCAGATCTTCCATCAGCGGTGCCGAACCGAATTCGGACCGCATGATCTGCCAGGTTATGGCAGCACCGGCAGCGACGATCAGGGATGTTTTCGAACCGGTGAGCCACGCGGCAGCCAATGCACCGAGACAGACAAGGAAAGCACCACCGGGCCAGTCGGCAGGCAAGTGGAAGATCTGTCCGACCAGCGCCATGCCACCGAGAAAAACCAGCGTTGCAAAGCCAGTGGCAAGATCCGCGATACCCTTGCGCCCTCTTGTAGCGGCAAAGGCCGCAAGACCGTTGCTCGCAACGACAAGCAGTGCAATGCCGACGAGCTTCACGGACTTCGGGATAGCTCCCCAGTTTGCCGCAATGAACGCCAGCAGCGCCAAAGCCACGCAGACCATTCCAATTCCGGCAAGGGCCATGGGCAGGCGTGAACGACCGTCGTCCTGATCCTGCTCCTTCAATATGGCCGTTGCACCGGCAGAACTCACCCAGCCCTTCTCGACCCAAAGTTCCAGGTCGTCCTTCAAGCGTTTCTTATAGGCCCAGTCGAACATGCGGCTCCGCCAGTTTTCTCTTCATTTTTCTCTCGCAGCAGGGTTTTCCCTCACCCAGGTACACGGGTTTCCGAACCGCGAGCGGCTCTGCTTCGGACAAGAAGTAGGCATTCGGGTGGCGAATAGGAAGTTTGTCTTTCGCCATCACGCTGGAGCGTAGCGAAAAATGCAATAAAAACAGAGTTCGAAATTCGGCAGCTCAAATTCCTGCCGGAAGCAGCGTTCCGGCACTTGTGAGCAGCACCGATCTTGCTATGCTTAACGCACAAATCCGGCGGTCGGACATCGGCGCCACCTGTGCCGGATTGCCGGAAACATGTCTTAGCCTGCTAAGCGAAACACCGTTTCAGATCAGAGCCAAACTCCAAAAATAATTCCAGGGGGGCTCTGTGGGGGCGTCCGAGAGGCCCGGACGCCCCCTATTATTATTCAGCCGGTTCTTGCGGTTTTTTCGCACTCGTGCGTGATTTGCGTGGAGCCGTCGTCTTGCGCACCGCTGCCTTTCGCGTTGCAGTCTTGCGAGGAGACGATTTGCTCGGCACCGCCGCAGCCGAGGCCGCCCTAACGGGAGCTGTCCGCGTTGGCGCCGACTTCGCAGGGGCCTTGCTCGCCGCCTCTTCCTGTGCCGCTCGGGCGTCTTCCTTACCCGGCTCGACGACTACATCGGTCGCGGCAAGGGGATCTTCCGTGATGTCTCCCGAAACAGGCGGCAGGCCCAGCACCTTGTGGAACTGCTGCAGCGTTTCCAGTGTATGCGGCGTCATTTCGTCTATTGCACCGGGAATGAACCGCACAACCTTGGCCGCGAGTTCCCGCTCTTCCGGGGTTTTCAGAAGCTTTGGCAAGGTTTCGATTGCCAGTTCGGGGGCAAATTCGACGATCAGCGTCTGTTCCTGAAGAATGAAACTGCGTTCGTCCGCATTGAGCGATTTGAACGGTTCGTCCTGTGTCAGGACACGGGCCGAGCGTTCCAGACGGTCGCGGCGAACATTTCCCCGGCTGTCGGCAAGCAGGATCAGCATACGGATCACCGCTTCGCAGAAACCACCTTCCTCGATATGCATCAGGGCTGCCTGGACCGGCGGCAAGCTGCGCAACTCGTCCTTGCGCTTCAGCGTCCGGCCCGGTTGCTTGGTCCGGCCGAACCAGCGCATGTAGGGCGTGCCCCAGATGGAATAGAAGAGGTTCTCGTAGGCTGTGTCGCGCAAATCCCGGAAAAGATCCATGGACTGCTCGATCAGGGCTGCATTGACCTTTTCCAGTTCGACAAACGGATTGCCTGCAGCGGCCGGAGACCTTTCGTTCCTTGCACGTTCGGCAATGCCGGGCAACCAGCCGAGAGCCGGATTGAGGCTGGAGAACAGCGCACGCTGCATTCTGAGCGGATGGCTCTTGCGACGCAGATCCGCGCTCTGCTCGGTGACGAAAGCCTGGACGAAAGGCCGTACGCAGACATCGTAGAATTCGGCCTGCTGCTCGGATGCACGGGCAACAGCGGCAAAGGGTATTTCATCGTCCCGGCCATCATCGATCTTCGTCAGGTCTTCCATCTTGCGCTCATGGAAGCTGACCGTGAATTCCCGCTCCAGCAGCGGGCCTTCATAGTCGTCGATGGTCATTTCGTAGAGGCCTGGCGCCAGCGCCTCGATTGTCTTCAGTGTCGAGGTGACTTCCGTGTGCTCCTTCTTCGCAATCTTGGAGGACACGAAAATGCCGAGATGGCCGACCTGTTCGTGGATCATATAGATGATCCGTTGGCCACGAATGGCGATTTCCCGCTCATCCGTGTAGGTGTCGATGATCCAGTTGAGGGCCTGCTGCGGCGGTGTGATGTTGTCGCCATAGCTGGCGAAAACGATGATCGGCGCACGAATATGCTTGATGTCGACGTTTCGGCCAGGCTCGAGCTGTGCCTCGTTCTTGGAAAGACGGTTGCCGACGAAGAGCTGCTCGACAATCCACTTCATCTCCGCTTCGTTCAGCAGGAAATACCCGCCCCACCAGCGTTCGAACTCCAGGAAACGCTTTGGCTCGGTGTCGACCTTGGCATAGAGATCGTAGTACTTGCCGAAGTAGTTCCGGGCCGGATTGAGCAGTTCGAAGTTCTGCACGATGTCGGCGCCATCGAAGATGCCGTGACCAAGGTCGGAGTAATACATCGCGTTCCAGGTCCCACCCAGGACGCCGGCATTGTAGCGCATCGGGTTTTCACCGACCCGGCCGGACCATGTGGACACAGGCGCCCCATTGAGGATGACCGGCCCGGTCAGATCCGGGTTCATGGCAGCCAGCAGCAGCGTCGCCCAACCACCCTGGCAATTCCCGGTCACCACCGGGTTCGGAGCTTCGGGGTGAAGCTCCATGACCTTGCGCACGAAGGCCGCCTCGGTATGGGTCACGTCCGCCAGTGTCTGGCCTTTCTCCGGCATCCGCTTGAAGGCAACGAAGTAGACCGGGTGACCGTCATGCAGGGCAACGCCCACCTGACTGTCCGGCTTGAAACCGCCGATCCCGGCTCCGTGTCCGGCCCGTGGATCGATGATGATATAGGGCCGTTTCCAGGGTTTCGGATCACGGCACGGCAGATCTGCGGGCGGAATGATTTTCAGCAACATGTAACAGCTGGGGCGCGGCAGATCGGCACCGTCCAGAACCACTTCATAATCATAGATCAGGACAGGTGGACAGCCGGCCTCTTCGTGATCCAGGAAGATGTCACCGCGCTGACGAAGCGTGTCCATTGTGAGGACCATGCGCTGGGCCGCATCCTTCCAGTAGTCTTCCCAGGCCTCGTATAGAGACCCTTTTTCCTGTGCACCGCCCATGGCTTCCACGGCTTTGCCGAACTCGGAAATATTCGACTGCCAACGGGTCTTGTGATCGTCCGAGATCCGGGTCAGGTGCTTGGTCAGTCCCCTGCCCATCAGTTCCGCCAGGTTGGACAGCTCCGTCGCCTGGGCCTGCAGTGCCGTAAAACGCTCCGAAGGGCCCCAGGCGGTGGCATCATGCAGCGATTCCAGAAATTCGTTCTGGCCTTTTTCAAGCGCGTCAAAAATGTCCTTCATCAGGACCTCCTATCCAAGAATGCTGTAGCCACCGTCGATCGGGTGCACGGCCCCGGTGACGTTGAACGCCTCCCGGCTGGCAAGAAAGGCGGCATAGGCCCCGACATCGTCGATCGTGGCCAGTTGGTGTGTCGGCGCGCGTTCAGCCGCGTCGTTCAGTAATGCGTCGAATTCGGCAATGCCCGATGCGGCACGGGTCTTGAGCGGACCTGGCGACAGCGCATGGACCGAGATCCCCTTCGATCCGAGCTCGGCTGCCGCGTAGCGGGTGGCCGCTTCCAGCGCGGCCTTGACCGGGCCCATGACGCCATAGTTCTCGACGACCTTCTGCGCGCCCATGAAAGATACTGTCATGCAGGTACCGCCATGGGGCATGAGCGGCTCGGCCCTTTTGATAAGCCGCAGGAAGGAGTGGACGGAAACGTCCATGGCCAGCGAAAAGCCGTCCGCGGAACAATCGATCACACGACCATGCAGGTCTTCCTTTTTGGAGAAGGCGATGGAATGGAGCAAAGTGTCGAGACGGCCCCATTTGGCCTCAATCTCGGAAAACAGCGCGTCCATCTGCTCGGTATTACGCACGTCGAGCGGGGCAATGATTTCGGCATCGAGCTGTTCGGCCAGAGGCCGCACGTAGGCTTCGGCCCGCTCATTCAGATAAGTGATCGCCAGATCTGCTCCCTGCGTACGGAAGGCCTTGGCGCAGCCATAGGCGATGGACTGATCGTTGGCGACCCCGACAACAAGGGCCTTGTGGCCCGTCAAATCAAACATATGCGCACAGCTCCCGAAACCTTGGGCGGCCAGGACGGAGGGAAACCGGCCGACCACCACACTTCGCTGTCTCAAGCGCAACCTGAAACTGCTTCGCAGTGCAACATAAACCTTGTGACGGAACAATGACCTTTTCAAGGAGATAAGGGTTAGTGCTGATGAAAATGATCTGCTGCAGCGCAAAATCAGCACCGGACGGAAAGCCCGCCCAAAGAAAACGGCGCCCCGGGAAACCCCGGGGCGCCGCCATCTGTCTCAAATTGCAGATACCGTCCTTAGATCAGGTCGAACCGGTCTGCGTTCATGACCTTGGTCCAGGCTTCAACGAAGTCCTTCACGAACTTCTCGTTGTTGTCGTCCTGAGCGTAGACTTCCGCATAGGCCCGCAGGATGGAATTGGAGCCGAAGACCAGGTCTGCGCTGGTTGCGGTCCACTTCAACGTGCCCAGCTGACGGTCGCGCACTTCGTAGGTACCGTCAGCAACCGGATGCCAGCTGTTGGCCATGTCGGTCAGGTTGACGAAGAAGTCCGTGGTCAGGGCACCTTCACGGTCGGTGAAGACACCATGCTTGGAACCACCGTAGTTGGTGCCCAGCACGCGCAGGCCACCCACTAGGACAGTCATTTCACGCGCGGTCAGGCCCAAGAGCTGTGCACGGTCGAGCATCATCTCTTCCGGGCTGACAACGTATTTCTTCTTCTGCCAGTTGCGGAAGCCGTCAGCGAGCGGCTCCAGAACTTCAAAGGACTCTGCATCCGTCTGTTCGGCGGTTGCGTCACCACGGCCCGGAGCGAACGGAACAGAGACGTTGAAGCCACCTGCCTTGATTGCCTGTTCCACACCGAGATTGCCGGCCAGAACGATTACATCGGCAACCGAAGCACCGGTTTCGGCAGCAATCGGCTCGAGCTTGGCCAGAACCTTGGCGAGACGTGCCGGTTCATTGCCTTCCCAGTCCTTCTGTGGCGCAAGGCGGATGCGCGCCCCATTGGCGCCGCCGCGCTTGTCGGACCCACGGAAGGTCCGGGCGCTGTCCCATGCGGTTGCGATCATCTCTGCAGCGGTCAAGCCACTGGCTGCGATTTTCGCTTTCACGGCGTCCACATCGTAGGAGGTGGAACCAGCCGGGATCGGGTCCTGCCAGATCAGGTCTTCAGCCGGAACGTCCGGACCAAGGTAGTTGACCTTCGGGCCCATGTCGCGGTGGGTCAGCTTGAACCAGGCGCGGGCAAAACAATCGCGGAAATAGGCTTCGTCAGCCATGAACTTCCGGCAGATCTCGTTGTAGACCGGGTCCATCTTCATGCCCATGTCGGCATCGGTCATCATCGGGTTCCGGCGGATCGACGGATCAGATGCATCAACCGGCTTCTTGTCTTCCGGCATGTTGACCGGTTCCCACTGCCAGGCACCAGCCGGGGACTTGCGCAGTTCCCAGTCGTAGTTGAACAGGTAATCGAAGTAGCCCATGTCAAACTGGATCGGGAATTGCGTCCAGGCACCTTCGATACCGGAGGTGAACGCATTGGAAGCCTTGCCACCCTGTTCGGTGTTCGCCCAGCCGAAGCCCTGCGACTCGACGCCGGCGGCTTCCGGCTCGACACCAATTCCTTCAGCAGACCGGTTGCCGTGGGCCTTGCCGACGGTGTGGCCGCCACAAGTCAATGCCGCGGTTTCCTCGTCGTTCATCGCCATGCGCTTGAAGGTTTCGCGAACATGCGCTGCGGTTCTGACCGGGTCCGGCTGGCCATTCACGCCTTCCGGGTTGACGTAGATCAGGCCCATGTGGATCGCCGCAAGCGGGTTCTCCAGGGAGGTCGCATCATCGGCGTTTTCAAAACGGTTCTCGACCGGTGCGAGCCATTCCTTTTCCGAGCCCCAGTAGACATCGGTTTCCGGACCCCAGATGTCTTCGCGGCCGAAACCGAAACCGAAGGTTTTGAAACCCATGGATTCGTAAGCCATGTTACCGGCCAGAATGATCAGGTCGGCCCAGGAAAGCGCGTTGCCGTACTTCTTCTTGACGGGCCACAGCAGACGGCGGGCCTTGTCCAGGCTGGCGTTGTCGGGCCAGGAGTTCAGCGGAGCGAACCGGATATTGCCGGAGCCCGCGCCGCCGCGGCCGTCCTGCATGCGGTAGGAACCGGCGGAATGCCATGCCAGGCGGATCATCAGACCGCCGTAGTGACCCCAGTCAGCCGGCCACCAATCCTGGCTTTCGGTCATGAGCGCACGGACGTCGGCCTTGACTGCCTCGTGGTCGAGACCCTTCACGGCTTCACGGTAGTCGAAGTCGGGGTCCATCGGATTGGTGCGCGCACCGCGCTGGTGCAGGATGTCGAGGTTCAACGCATCCGGCCACCATTTCGTTACCGGCTTGTCCATCGCCGTGTTGCCGCCGTGCATTACAGGGCAACCGCCTGTCTTTTCCACCTTAGCGTCCATAACTCTCTCCACTGTCATCTGAAACGTTCGATTATTCGGGCCGCGTGAGACGCCCGTGATATCCGCAAGGCCCGTATGAGCCCGGGACAGATCGGTTTCCTCAAATCTCCCAAAATCTCCGCGCACAAAAATCAACCGGCATCGCAAGGGGTGTTTGCATGCCACCTGATCTCGTCTGTGCAGATTGACGCTAGCAAAGGCAATCGATCAGAGGAAGTTGAATTTTCTGATAAGTTCGATAAGTTATTCTTATGATCAATATCACCCTCAAACAGTTGCGCTATTTCGAGGCCCTCGCCCGGCACGGTCATTTCGGCAAGGCAGCCGAGGCCTGCGCCATTTCGCAGCCGGCGCTGTCCATGCAGATCAAGGAAATGGAGGAAGTGCTCGGCGCGAGCTTGTTCGAACGCGGGGCCAGACAAATCCGCCTGACACATTTTGGTGAAGTTGCCGCCGAGCGTGCCCGCGACATCCTGCGGGCCACCGAGGAGCTGGGTGACCTTGCCAGGGCATCACGCGAAAGGCTTGTCGGGCGGCTGCGCATCGGCGTCATTCCGACTGTCGCCCCCTATCTTCTGCCGAGCGTTGTCGGAGCATTGACCAGGAGCTATCCGGAGCTGGACATTCATGTACGCGAGACAGTGACGCCGAACCTGATCGACGAGCTGGACGAAGGCCGCCTCGACACGGCGATTGTGGCCTTGCCGGTTTCCGAAGGCACGCTTGCCGAAACGGCCCTTTTCAGCGAGCGCTTCGTGCTGGTGCGCTCGGCGCGGGAAGCCAACGCACCAATGCCGAGCGCCGACAGCCTGCGCGAGATGCGGTTGCTTTTGTTGGAGGAAGGCCATTGTTTTCGCGATCAGGCCCTGTCCTTCTGCAACCTGCAATCCGGCCCGCCGCGCGAAGTGCTGGACGCAAGTTCTCTTTCAACACTGGTCCAGATGGTCAGTGCGGGGATGGGTGTCACCCTGATTCCGGAAATGGCCGTTCCCGTGGAGACCCGATCCGCATCGGTGGCAATCTCGCGTTTTGAAGCCCCCGAACCGACCCGGACAATCGGCATGGTCTGGCGTAGAAGGAGCCCGCTGGCAGGCCAGCTCACCGAGATCGCCGATATCGTCAGGCGGTCAGCAGAAGGACTGACGGCCTTGCGAGACCAGCCGGCTATCAGCTGATCGCAACCCCATGCCACGTGTTACGACTGCGTGGCGGCGCGCCGGAATGTCATGACGCCCAGCACTGCCATTGCGCCGGCAAGGCCAAGCAGGACGGCCCTTGCGTCGTCTCCAGCTGCGAAGATGGCAACGATGAGGCCCGCCAGCGGCTGCGACAGATTGTTGAGGCAGATGATCACGCCGGTTGTCTTGCCGAATTCCTCCGGCGGTATGATCTCCTTTCGCAAGGTGCGCACATAGATGTTGAACATCTTGTCGAACCCGGCAATCAGCAGGAAACCTGCCGCATAGATCAGCGGATGGGCTCCAAGGCCTGTCAGCACGGCCCCCGCGCAGATCAACCCGTAAGCCGTAACGCCGAGGGTCTTCAGGCTGAAGGCGACATGTGCGGTCAGCGTCAGGACGGCAAGTGTCGCCAGGGCTCCGCCGACCTGAAGCCAGGCGTAGACCTGTTCGCTTTGGCTGAAAAAGCCCGTCATCATGGCGGCAGCCGTTGCCAACGTCGCGCCAATGATCAGGTTGACGCCGGCGGCCTGCAGGATTGCCCGCGTCAGGCCCGGCAATGTCCAGACCAGCTTGAGCGCGTGTTTGAGGTCCGCCACGGGATGGCGCGAAACACGCCTGCCTGGAGCGTCTTCCATTCGCGCCTGACCGGGCCAGAAGTAAAACGCAAGATCGGCCAACACAAACAGGACCGTTGCCAGCACGACCACTGCCTGCCAGGGCCAGAACGCCATGAGGTAGGCGGCGACCAACGGACCGAGCACGACGCCCATTTGCGAGGCGAGCTGTCCGTAACTCGCCACTTTTTCGAAACGCTGGTCGGAGAAGGCACGTACAAGCACCATTTCCAGCGCCAGCATGCCCTGCGTCGTGAAAATGCCGACAACGGCAGAAAGCCCGATCAGCCACCAGACCCCACCAAATGCAAGCTGACCGGCTATACCGACAATACAGGCCACAGCCCGCAGGATGCGGCTGATACGCAGCAGCAGGATCGGCGAGAACCGGTCACACAGAATTCCTGCGACTGGAAATGTCAGATAGCGCGGCAAGGTTTCGAAGAAGAAGGCAAGGCCGGACCAGGCGACATCGCCGGTTATCTGGAAGATCACCAGCGGCACCAGAAACAGGAGGATCTGGTCGGCCAGAACCGTCAGGAACATGGACGCGAAAAAGGCGCGGTCGCGGACGAGCATTTGCAGCTTTCGAGGGAGCAAGTGTGGCGAGACAGATCACACCTAGCACTCAACACCCCTCATCTGCAAGTCGCTGCAACCGGCCAATTCAATCGATTTAAGAAATATCCGGGACGCTTCTTTTTCTGCGCCCCCGTCAGAGCTTCCTTGCCACGACAAAGCGGCTGTAGGGTGCAGGATAGGTTCCTGTCTCGATGATTTCGAACCCTGCCGACCGGATGCTATCTTCCAGTATGTCGAAGGAAAAGAAACGGACAAAAGGCGCCTTGCCAACCAGTTGCATCACCTTGACGAGGGGAGCAAACAGCCACGCGCGCCTTTTCAGGCAAACGGTCTTGGAAATGTACAGCCCACCCGGTTTCAGGAGATGATGAATGCGGGACAGGGTATCCTCGGCGTTTTCCACCAGATGCAGGAAGTTGTAGGCAAGGATGGCATCGTACCCGGTTTCCCCCGGCTCGACCTTGTCGCTGAAGACATCGGCAACGGCAAACTTCAACCCTTGCGGATGATCTTCGGTATCCGGCCCAACTTTCAATTTCGCCTGTGCAATCTCGATCATGCCGCTGGCGAAATCGGTGGCAAGATAAGACCTGACATTGCCGGCCAACAAAAGCGCCGTCGACCCTGTGCCGCAGCCCAGTTCCAGAACACTGTCCTGCGGCCCCAGATGTTCCGTCGTACGCTCCAGCGTCTTTTCGTAAGCTTCCTGGTTGCGGATTGGAGACGCAGCATATTTGCGCGCAGCCTTGCTCCAGAAACCGGCAGATGACGGCATTTCATTGGTCCATGTTGTCGCCATGGCGAATAGTCCATTTCTAACAGATAAGCGGGAACGGCAGTAACCGGTCGAACCTGGTCCAACTGCAAATATGACAGTCGTCACACAGTTATCCGTACTTCGAAACAGCTTCGAAGCACAGGCTGCTTGAAACTCCCGTACTCGCTATTTCTTCTTCTTGCGGCCGCCGCGCAGACCGATCTGATGAAGAATATCGCGGCCGATATCGCGGCCGCCAGTGGGTGAAGCCAGGAACTCCAGAACCGAAAGAACGATGTTTGCCAATTGGATCATCAAAGATGACGGGCTCATTGGCGTCTCCTTTCGACAAGAAATCTACTTGCTTCAGAAATGAATGAGAATTGCCGAATTCTGGCTAGTTGATATACATATTTGCATGAACTGGCAGACCATCACATTCGACTGGAACCAGGCCCGTGCGTTCCTGGTAACGGCGGAGGAAGGGTCTCTCTCCGCAGCTGCCCGAGCACTCGGACTGACCCAACCCACGCTCAGCCGGCAGGTGGCAGCGCTTGAGCAGACACTTGGCGTGACCCTGTTCGAGCGTGTGTCGAAGAGCCTGATCCTCACGGAAGCCGGGATCGAACTGGCTGATCATGTGCGCGCCATGGGCGACGCGGCCAGCCGGATATCCCTTGCGGCATCCGGCAAATCACAGCAAGTCGAAGGACTGGTCACTGTTTCCACGACGGATCTGATGGCAGCTCATCTCTTGCCCGATATTTTGCGTGAGCTGCGCAAAAAGGCACCGGGCGTGGAAGTGAAAGTGCTTTGTACCAACAGCCTGAGCGACTTGCGCCGACGCGAAGCCGATATTGCCATTCGACATGTCGAACCGGACCATCCTGACCTTTATGCCCGCAAACTGCGCGCAGCCCCGGCCCGCATCTTCGGCGCCAGATCACTGGTTGAACAATTCGGCCGCCCCCTGACGAGGGACGATGCACCAGATCTCGATTTTATCGGCTTCGACAACAACGAAGAGCTGGTCGGCTACCTGCGCGCCTTCGGCCTGAAGGTGACCGAGGCCAATATTCGCCTTGGCTCCCCCAGCGGTGTGGTCGCCTGGGAATTCGTCCGCCAGGGCCTCGGTCTGGCCATCATGGCGGATGAAATCGCTGCCCGGTTCCCCGAGATCGTTCCCGCCTTTTCCGATATCGAACCGGTTTCGTTTCCAATCTGGCTGGTCACCCACCGCGAACTTCACACCAGCCAGAGGATCCGCGTAGTGTTCGATCATCTGGCGGAAGGTTTGCTGAAGGCCAAGCTCGCCAAGATATAGACGCCCGCTCCGGTCCCAGCCATGTGGCGCAAGTATCCGGTCATTTTTTAGCGGCATCCAAAACCAGTCGTTGATCTGCCCGAACTCTTCTTTACGCGGCCTTCGCCCGGCAGAGGCAGCTTGCCCGGATCGGAATGTCCGCACGCGCGATGGCTTGGTCGAGCAGAAGCTTGACGTGCGGCAGCTCCACCTTCTCCGAACGCCTTACCAGACATTCATGCAATCCGTGCAACGCCCAAACATTGCGTGGATGCTGGCTCGGGCGCGGCAGTTTGCCGTCCAATCCGAGATCCGCGCGGTAGACCGCCTCGGCTTCCTCATATTTGCCGGCTTCCATCAGGAGCGCGCCCAAGGCATGGCGCGTTGGCTGTGGCCAGGACCACGGCTCTTCGTATTGAAGCCCGTCGTCCAGGTCGACGGCAGTGCGAAGATGGGCAAGTCCTTCTTCCTTCCGTCCAGCCTTGAAGGACACCTCCCCCTTCATCATTTCCTCTGCAACGGCAAGGACATCCCTTGCGGTGTTGTTGAAGAGCATCCGGCTATCGGGCACCTGCGCATAAGCCGCGGTGAAATCCGCCATGGCGGACTGGGCTTCGTCATGACGGCCGAGGTTGGCCAGAGCGATGGCCTTCGCGTAGTAGATCAACGCGTTGGTGGTGACATAGAGCTCCTTGTCCGCCGGCTGATCGAGCTCAAGGATTTCAGGCCACATTCCGAACCGGATGTAGACATGCGGTGCGGCGGCCACGAAGGTTTCGAAAACGTCCGGATACGATCGAACAACTTCGTCGGGCACCTCGTCGCGCAATCGCTCGACAGCCTCCACCGCGGCGGCTTTTCTACCAAGAAACATGGCGCCGTAGAATGCGAAATGCAGATTGTGGATCCGGTACAGCGCATAGAAATTCGCCGGGCCAGCGTAAGCCTTGAACTTGTCGTCGACCTTGGCTGCCGCAAGATTTCGGTAGAGCACATTCTGATAGTCGCCGCACAAGACATCGATATGCGTTCCCATGTGCACAAGATGCCCGGCATCCGGAACCAGATCCTTCAGCCTGTCGCCATGGCGCAAAGCCTTTTCCGGGTGCGGCGACATTTCCATCAGGTGAATGTACATATGCAAGAGCCCAGGATGATCCCAGGCGCCCGGCAACCTCTCAAATGCATGTTCCAGAACAGCCACGGCCTCGGTGGTGGAACCTTCAGGGTTCGGCACGCCCGTGTGGAAATCCCACAATTGCCAGGGCGTGCGGTTCATCAAGGCCTCTGCATAGATGCACGCGACATCCAGATCTTCCCTGTTGGCTTCGTAAACGGGTTTCATCGCTTCCGCGAAGCCATCGTTGAAGGGCTGATAGTCTTCGATTTCCGGATCTGTGGGATAACGCGACGCCAGGGCCTCGATCAGCGCACGCTCCACCGGCCTGGCCTCCTTCAGTGCCTTTGCGGTGGCCAGCGCTGCATGTGCTCGTGCCAGCGCAGGCCCCTTTTCCTCAGGCGTGAAGATTTCCCAGGCCTTGTTGTAATTCGGACCGATACCGTAAGCGATGCCCCAGTGAGCCAACGCACAGGCCGGGTCGGCCGCCACCGCCTTTTCGAAACAGACAATCGCCTCTTCGTGATTATAGGCAAATAGCCAGACCAGACCGCGGTCAAACCAGACTTGCGCTTCCGGTATTGACGTCACGACACGCGTATAGCGGCCGAGATCAAAATACTCTGACATGATACATCCCCCCTGATACGCGACACCAACCCGAGGATCGAGGCTGGCACGCCGAAAACGGCGGTTTCGAGCCGTCTTCCAGATAATAGGCATTGGTGCCCAGAGGGTAATTTGAAATTAAAAGTGACGTAAGGGCAATCGCAAAAGCACTTCAAGTATGCTCAGGCGCCGCGCAGACCAATTCACACGAGCCCGTTTTGATCCTGAACAGCGCCGAGCCTTCGCCTAACCCAGCATCCAGTTGAGTATCAGGCGCCAGTCGGTCATGCGGATGGGGGTGCCGTGGGTGCCTGTATCGAACAGCGTGAACTTGATCGGATAGTTCGGCGCCCTGGTCTTGATCTGTTTGAAGAAGTTCGCCTGATCTTCCCAATTGTAGACCTGGTCGAGCGTCCCCTGCCCCATATAAATCGGCACGTTGCGCCCGAGTGCACCTGAAGACAGGAAGTTGGGATCCTTCGGTGAGCCAAGCAGCAGGATGCCGGAAAGCATGCTGGCATAATTGGCGTTCTTTACCAGGTTCCAGCAGATGATGCCGCCCATGGAACCGCAGGCAACCACGACCTTGGCACGCGGCGACAGCTGCTTCTGATACTGGATCAGGGCTGCCACATCCGCCGTGCCGCGATTGTCGAAGTTCTTTATGTCGACGGTCAGGTAGGCGCCGCCGTTCCTGACCATCAGGTTCTGAACGCGGTTGAAGTTGCCACCGAACGAAACGTCGTTCATGCCCTGAAAGCGGTTGCCGCCCTGCCCGTGAATGTAGATCACGATGGCATTGGCACCGCCCTTCCAGTTGCCGGTGCCCATGAATTCGACAACCCGGCCGTTGGCTTTCAGTTCTCCGCTGCCACGGCCCCGCTTCGGTTTGTAGGAGACGTAGTTGCCGTAGACCCTGCGTTCGTCGACTTCGTCGCGATCGCGCAGGTCTCGCTGTTTGGAATATTCAACGACGATAAAATCGCCATCATAGAGCGTTTCTGAGACCTTCTTGTATCTGAACAGCCCATCCTTGTAAGGCTTAAGGGCCTCAGCCCACGCCGCCCCTGCCGTGCCCGCATATGCCAACACCCCGCAAAGCAGAAGGTTCCGGATCAAGCAGGCCGGGCGGGAGTTGAGAAATCGGTGCAGCATGTGGCGTCCTTCAAGGCGCGGATCAAAGACATAATTCTGACCCCAAAGCATCTGGCGTTCAAATCAACGCGGACAAGTGCCCCGAATACCATGAGACCGATCAACAGCGGCAGACCACCGATTCAGGCACCCCTTCCGCACCGACAACCTACGCGGCACCCAAGGCGCATGCAATCGGTGGCGATCCAAAATCCGGCAGGATTTCTCTCCACCCCGGACAGAAGACGCACGAGGTGTTGCTGTTGTCGAATTCGCGTCATCCAGGCTGCCCATTGCGGCTGAACGCAGCTTTTCGCCCGACCCTTGCAAATAGTGCCAAGGCGTTTTGCTGGTCTTTATCCACAAATCCTAACGTTTGCTGAATAAGTCTGCTGCAAATTGCGAATTTAAGGATTTGGTAACCATAAAAATCCAAGACTGCCAGACAGATAGGCCTGCAATGGGTCATCGGCGACACAAGCGGATTTGCAACGGAACACTCGGGAACCCGCTGACAGATCGCCTTCAAGGTGTTGGGGCAGCTTTCGGCATGCACTCGCAGACGCAAGTTGCTCCAGACAATGCTCGGCAAGGTCAGGAGAAGCCAGATGCCAGTCATTTCCTTCGCAAACGCAAAGGGCGGCGCCGGAAAAACCACGGCGGCTCTGCTGCTGGCGACAGAAGTCGCAGCACGGGGAAAGCGTGTCACGATCTTTGATGCGGACCCGCAGAAATGGATCTCGAAGTGGTACGAGTTGCCACGCAAGAGCCCGGGCATCAACGTCGTCAGCGAAATTTCGCCGGCCTCCATTACAGAGCAGATCACACTTGCCGCCGAAACGTCCGACTATGTGATTGTCGATCTTGAAGGAACCGAAAACCTCATCGTCGCCAACGCACTTTCAGTGTCCGACCTTGTGGTCGTGCCGATCCAGGGCTCTTCGATGGATGCGCGCGGTGGCGCCAAGATCCTGACCCTGATCAAGAAGCTGGAAAAGATCGTCCGCCACGACATCAAGCATTGCGTGGTTCTGACCCGTACCAATGCCGCGGTGACAACGCGTGCCATGAAGGCGGTCCAGGACTTCCTTTCCGCCCAGAATATCGACGTTCTTATGACCCCGATTGTGGAACGCGCCGCGTTCCGCGATCTCTTCGAATTCGGTGGCGGCCTCTCCGGCCTCGACACGTCGCTGGTCTCCGGTGTCGGCAAGGCCCGGGAAAACGCTTCGCTTTATGCCGCGGAAATCCTCGAACGGGCTATCACCGTTCCCAGGAAGCGCTGGTACAACGTGTTCAAGCGGGCGAGTTGACGGCGTTTGTTCCTGTCGTTTTTGCAAGAAAGGCTGCGGCTCAAACCGCGGCCTTTTTCGTATCGTTAGCAGAAGACCGGACCTGCGCTCTCCTGCTTGGCATGCCCGGTGTTGATGCCCGGCGTTGACGCCCGGCATTGCCCCGAAGACGGCAGGTCCGAACCGGCCTCAACCAGCCATGGCACAGGCCCGCGAAGCAGGCTATGGTGGCGGCAAGGCGATACCCTTCTTGCCGCATACCCTTGATCCATAGGGAGGAATTCATGTCTACACCTCGTCTGCGCAGTGTCCTCGCAGCCACCGTGTGCCTGTTTGCTGCCGGTTGTTACGGTGAAGACGGGAATGTTGCCCTTGGAAACCTCGAGCGAGACAGGGTCGCACTGACAGCAACAGCAAATGAGGTTCTGGTCGAGTTGCCTGTGCCACAAGGGACCTTCGTCAAGAAGGGCACCGTTCTGGCTCAGCTGGACCCGGCCGAACAGCAGGCCATCGTCGCCCAGGCGAAGGCGGAGGTGCAGAAGGCCAAGGCCAATCTCGTGAAGCTTGAAAACGGCGCCCGCGACGAGGAGATAGCCAAGGCTCGCGCGGCCGTAGCGGGTGCGAAAGCGGAGCTGGAAGATGCGCAGGCTTCGTTCGGGCGCTACGACGACCTGACCGGACGCGGCACCACAAGCCAGGCACAGCTCGACAGTGCCAAGGCTGCGCGCGATGCAGCCGACGCGACCCTGAAAAGTGCGCAGGAACAACTGAAGGAGCTTGTCGCCGGCACAAGACCGGAAGACCTCGACATAGCCAAGGCCGAACTGGAGGCCGCCCAGGCAAGCCTCGCCACCCAGGAAAAGATCCTGTCCGATCTGACCATTACTGCCTCGCGTGATGGCACGCTCGATAACCTTCCCTGGAACCTTGGAGAACGGGTGACGGTCGGCAGTCCGGTCGTTGTGATGCTGGCCGGCGATGCACCCTATGCCCGCGTCTATGTTCCCGAACCGCACCGGGTGAAGGTCAAGCAGGGCGACAAGCTGGAGGTGCGAATTGACGGCCTCGACAAGCCGATCGAAGGCACTGTGCGCTGGATCAGCTCCGAAGCTTCCTTCACGCCCTACTACGCGCTCAATCAATCCGAGCGCGCCCGGTTGATGTATGTCGCCGAAGTGCAGTTGCCCGACAGCGCCAGCGACCTGCCAAACGGCGTTCCGGCCCAGGTCGTTCTGCCGTGAGTTCAAACGACGGCGACATCGTCATCCGGGCAGAGGGCCTGGTGAAAAGCTTCAAGGGGTTCCGGGCGGTCGACGGACTGGATCTGACCATCGAGCGTGGCATGATCTATGGCTTTCTCGGCCCCAACGGCTGCGGCAAGACCACGGCCATGCGCATGCTGACGGGACTTCTCACACCGACCGAAGGCACCGTCGAAGTGCTGGGGCTTTCCGTCCCCAAGGATGCCGAGACCCTGAAATACAAGATCGGCTACATGACCCAGGCCTTTTCGCTTTACGGTGATCTGACGGTTCTGGAGAACCTCAACTTCATGGCAACGATCTACGGCCTGCCATCGAAGCGGAAGAAGCAGCGCATTGCCGAGGTCATGGAGCGATATGAATTGAGCGAGCTGGGTGACCGGTTCGCAGGCAAGATGTCCGGCGGGCAACGCCAGCGCCTGGCGCTGGCAACCGCGGTTCTGCACGAACCGCAGCTTTTGTTTCTGGACGAACCGACCTCGGCCGTGGATCCGGAGTCGCGCCGACATTTCTGGGAACAGCTGTTCGACCTGGTCGATGGCGGAACGTCCATTGTCGTGACCACGCATTTCATGGACGAGGCGGAACGCTGCCACAAGATTGCAATCATGGAAGCAGGCCAGAAACGTGCTGACGGGGCACCGAAGGACCTGATGGCGGCAATGGGTGCCAATGTCGTGGAAATCGAAGGCCCCAACCTGCGCGAAATCCGCCGCCGGCTGCTGGGAACGGAAGGCATCATCACCGCCGCGCAGCTGGGTGCACGCCTGCGTGTTCTGGTGCGGGACGACATTGCCGATCCCGAAGCTTTCCTGAAAAACAAGGACGAGACCAACGGTGCCACGTTGATCGAAAAGGTGCGCCCGAACCTGGAAGATGTCTTCGTGACGGCAACGGGAGAAGGCCGACAATGATCAGACCCCTTTCACGGATATCGGCCATCTTCTTCAAGGAACTCAGCCAGCTGCGCCGGGATCGGATGACCTTCGGCATGGTCATCATGATCCCGTTGATCCAGCTGATCCTGTTCGGCTACGCCATCAACACCAACATTCGTGATATTCCCGTTGCTGTCGTCGATCACAGCCAGACCGGGCTGAGCCGGATCCTGATCCAGATGGTGGAAGCGACCCGTGTCGTAAAGGTGACCGAACGCCTGACCAGCATCGAGGAAGCGGAAACCGCGATCAAGGCCGCGCGCGTGCGCGCCGCCTTCATTCTGCCGGACGACCTCTCCCAGAGGGTCGCCCGCTCGCCCGCCGCCAACCTGGGCACGCCGCCTTCCACCGACGAGGAAACCAGCCGCCCTGTTGCCCAGTGGATCGTCGACGGCTCCGACACCATGATTGCAGGTGCCATCAAGTCGCTGCGCAACATGCCGCTGGCAGAATTGAACCGTCAGGCCCCGAACCGGTCGACGCCGACCTTCGAGGTGGCCCTGTTTTTCAACCCGGAACAGCGTACCGCCATCAACATCGTCCCCGGCCTGGTCGGCATCATCCTGACCATGACCATGATCATGTTCACATCGGCGGCAATCGTGCGCGAACGCGAGCGCGGCAACATGGAAATGCTGATCAACACGCCGGTGCGGCCGATCGAGCTGATGATCGGCAAGATCATTCCCTACATCTTCATCGGCCTATTGCAGACGATGATCATCCTCGGGCTCGGACACCTGCTGTTCAACGTGCCTTTCGGCGACAAGATATTCGATCTCTTTGTCGGCACATTGCTCTTCATCGGAGCCAGTCTGTCACTGGGCCTGGTACTGTCGACCATTGCCCAGAGCCAGTTGCAGGCAACCCAGATGACGGTGTTCGTGCTGCTGCCGTCCATCCTGCTGTCCGGCTTCATGTTTCCCTATGAAGGCATGCCGGTGATCGCGCAGTATATTGCCGAGGCGTTTCCGGCGACCCATTTCATGCGCATGATCAGAGGGTTCGTCCTGCGGGACGCCGGGCTGCTTGAGCTGCACCGCGACGTGCTCTGGATGTGCGGGTTCTTCGTTCTGGGCATGATCGTCGCCGCTTTCCGCTTCAAGAAACGGCTGGACTGAGGAATGTTTGGCCTGAGGCCGGTTGCTTAGCCAACTGCTGTGGTGACCCGGTTTCCTTCCCCCGCCTCCCTCGCGACCTCATCCTGAGGAGCGCATTTCTGCGCGTCTCGAAGGATGGGCGGCATACTCAGGAGCAAGCGGCCCATCCTTCGCGACAGCGCTCACGCGCTTCCTCAGGATGAGGCTGTCGTATTGTGGGAAGTCCGGATAGCCGCCAGTTGGGAGCCAGTCTCCCTCGCCCACTACTTCGGTTGCGGGCCCGTATCGAAACGCGGGTTGGCGGTTTTCAGGACCGGGGTCTGTACAGAGACATTCTCCCGGCTCTCACGCCACACGACGAAGATACCCGAGGCAATGATAACTGCAGAGCCGAGGCCGACGTAGAAATCCGGTGTTTCGGAAAAGAACAGCATGCCGAACAGGCTTGCCCAGAGGATCTGGCTGTATTGCAGCGGTGCAACGACCGCGGCCGGCGCTGCCTTGTAGGCGGAGATCGTCAGGAACTGGGCAATGACCGAAAGAAAGCCGATCGCCGCCATAAGTCCGAGGTCGAGAAGCTCCACCGGCACATAGAAGACCGGCAGCGTCATCGACATGGCCATCATGGACAGGATCATCGGGTAGAGGATCAGGACGGCTGGACGTTCCTTGCCGCCGAGTTTACGCACCAGAATGGTGGAAAGCGAATTGGCGAAGGCCGCTGTCAGGGCAGCTGCATGGCCGAGGGTCAGCTCCGTCACGCCGGGACGTAAAACGATTAGAACGCCGATCAAACCGACGATCACGGCAGCCCAGCGCTGCGCCCGCACTGTCTCACCAAGCAGCGGTACGGACAAGGCGGTGATCAGAAGCGGCATGGCAAACAGCAATGCATAGACCTCGGCCAGCGGCAGCGCCGTAAAGGCGTAGAACCCGCAGGACATGGCGATAATGGCCAGGCCTGCCCGCGACAGCACCAGCCAGGGGTGTCTTGGACGGAAATTGTCGACTGCCTTGTCCGCCAGCATCATCATCGACATCGGCACGAAGGCAAAAAGCATCGTGAAGAAGATGATCTGAAAGACCGGATAGCTGCCACCGAGTTCCTTGATGATGGCGTCATGCGTGGAAAACAGGGCAAATGCGAGAAGCGCGGCGGCAAGTCCCTTGAGCGATTCAGTCATAGGCCGGGCCTTAATGGTGTGATGGCCGCCCGCAGAAACCGGACGGTTGCTGGGCTGGTTCCGGACGTGACGTCTTGTTTCGTCAGCCGAGCGGTGATGGCAAATCAGCGGTTGGTGGCAATGTCTTGCTTCGATCATCACTGAAACGAAGAAAAGTTCAAGAAAGGCCGCTTCGTTTCAGACGGGTTTCGGACCAAATGACGAAGAGTTTCCACAAAGCAAATGGCGCGGCAGAGGTTTCCCGCTGCCGCGCCATCATTTGCAGTTTGCCAAAACGGCTTTTCAATCCTGGTAACCGGTTCCGGCTCTTTTCAGAGGATCTTGCGCCGCAGGTAGGACGATACAACCTCTCCCACCACCACCAGGGCGATGATGGCCAGGAGCACCATGGAGACTTCCTGCCAGTTGAAGGTATCGATGGCCCCTTGCAGGATCACACCAATGCCCCCTGCCCCGACCAGCCCGAGAACCGTGGATTCCCGCAGGTTGATGTCCCAGCGTAGGATAGTCACCGCAAAGAAGGTCGGCATGACCTGGGGGACGATGGCATAGAGCACCACCTTGAAATGGCTTGCGCCGCACGCCTTTAGCGCCTCGACCGGTTTCGGATCGATTTCCTCGATGGCTTCGCCCAGCAGTTTGCCCAGGAAGCCGATGGAACGGAACATGATTGCAACGATGCCGGCAACAACACCCGGGCCGAAGATTGCCACGAACAAGAGGGCCCAGATGATCGTGTTCACCGAACGCGACGAGACCAGGATGAACCGGCCAAGCCAGAGCGTCAGTGCGTTCGGCGTGGTGTTCTGCGCGGCGATATAGGCCACCGGCAGAGCCAGCACGACCGCCATAGCCGTTGCGATTGTGGCAAGGTTTACCGTCTCCCACAACGCACTCAGAATCTGGTCGAGGTGGGTCGGGTCTGGAGGTACCATGCGGCTGAAAAGATCGCCCATCTGGGTCGGCGCGTCCCACACCCAGGCCCAGATGATGTTGACGCTGCCGAGGGCCCAGGCAACGACGAGTGCGGTCAGGGCAAAGTAGCCGTAGCGCTGAAACCGTTGGGCCGGCGTGTAACGCGCCCAGTCTTGGAGCTGTACCTGTTCCATTATGCGATCCGCTTTCTGATTGCACCGCTGACGGCTTCGGAAATCAGGATGGCACCCACGATGACCATGGTGATGGCCAGGGCGAAGTCGTAGTCGTAGCGCCCGAAGGCATTCGCCAGGGTGGCGCCGATGCCGCCCGCGCCAACGATACCGACGACCGCCGAGGCTCTCAGGTTACTGTCGAGCTGATAGATGCCAAGGCCGATCTGGCGCTGCATGATCTGCGGGAACACCGCGTAAACCAGTGTGGACAGGAACGGTGCGCCCGCTGCCTTCATGGCTTCGACGGGCCCCGGATCGATTTCCTCGATCTTTTCCGCCAGTAGCTTGGCAACAAAGCCGATGGAGTAGACGATCAGCGTCAGGACACCCGCGAAGGGACCGAATCCGACCGCTTTCACGAAGATGATGGCGACAATTACCGGATGGAAGCTGCGTGCGATGATGATGACCGCCCGGCCAAAATAATAGATCGGGAGCGGTGCGATGTTCCTGGCCGCCATGAAGGCGATCGGGATCGACAGCAGGATGCCGCCGACAGTTGCAAGGATCGCGATCTTCAGGCTTTCCATAAACCCGTCGATGAGCAATTCGCTGCGCTGGAAGCTGGGCGGGAAGGCCCCGCCGAAGATCCGCCCTGCACGGCTCAAGCCTTGCATCATGCGGTCCCAGTCGATCGGCAGCGTCGCAAAGGTGGTCACGATATAAACCGCTATTGCGACATAAAGGCCGTAGCGCAATAGCGGGTTGGCGATGAAGGGCTGCTTGCGCCAGGTATCCCTCGCCGTACTCATGCCGCAGCGCCTTCCATCTGCCGGTCTTCGTGAGGAACACCGGCATAGATTTCGTGCATCGCGTCCTTCGTCAGGGCATCCGGCAGATCGTCGAAAATGATCCGCCCATAGCGCATGCCGACGATACGGTCGCTGAATTCCTTGGCTTCATTGACGTTGTGAATGTTGATGATCACCGGAAGCTTCAGTTCGCGCGCAAGATCCCGCAGCAGCGTCATGATCTGTTCCGAGGTCTTCGGGTCGAGAGAGGCTGTCGGTTCGTCGGCCAGAAGGATTTCAGGTTGTTGCATCAGCGCCCGGATAACGCCGACACGCTGGCGTTCGCCGCCTGAAAGTTCGTCCGCGCGCTTGTTGGCGTAATGGGCGATCCCGACCCGCTCCATGAGCTCATAGGCCCGGCGGATGTCTTCCTTGGGGTAACGCCTCGAAAGCGCTGCCCAGGTCGAGATGTAACCGAGGCGCCCGCTCTGGACATTTTCCATGACGGTCAGGCGGTCGACCAGATTGAAGCTCTGGAACACCATGCCGATGCGGCGGCGGCCGACGCGCAGCTCGCGCTTGCCCAGGCTGGTGAAATCGGTGCCATTCAGGAAGATCTTGCCGGAGGTCGGCTCGACCAGCCGGTTGATGCAGCGAAGCAGAGTACTCTTGCCTGCCCCCGAAGAGCCGATCACGGAGACGACCTCTTCACCGGGAACCTCGAGGTCCAGGTCTTTGAGCACAGGATCCCCGGCCCCGTAACGTTTCACAAGGCTTGTTATCTTTAGCATGTTTTACCTCGATTGAACCGGCCCGCCGGAGTTCAACTCACGGCGGGCCGTCAAAGCCAGTTGTCTTACTTGGCAAGACCTTGCGGCGTGTATTCAACACCGTTGCTGGCCTGGATCTGCCGGATGACAGCCCACTGATCCTTGTAGGTGATGGGGACGAACTTGCTTACGCCCTCGAATTCCTCACCCAGTTTGTTGCCCTTGAAGTCGAAGCTGAAGAACGCTTCCTTGATTTTTTCAACGAGGGCCGGGTCCAGGTCGTGGGCATAGTTGAAGGAGGTTGTCGGGAACGGATCGCTTTCCCAGACAATGCGCACTTCCTCCGGATCGTAAAGGCCACGTTCCGCCATGCGGTCAACAACTTCGGAGGCGACCGGTGCGGCGTCATAGTCGCCGGCAACGACACCCAGCATCGACTGGTCATGGGATCCGGAATAGATGACTTCATAGTCCTGATCCGGCACGACACCGAGGTCCGGGAACAGGGCCCGCGGCGCCTGGTTGCCCGAGTTGGACGTCGGAGACGTGTGCGCGATGCGCTTGCCCTTCATATCGGCAGGCGTTTTGATATCGCTGTCGGCCTGGGTGTAGATCTGAAGGCGGTAGCCGAACTGACCGTCTTCGCTGCCCATGATCGCAAACGGCACGGCACCGGCGAGATTGACGGCAAAAGGCGTCGGGCCGGTCGAGAAGCCCGCGATATGCAGACGGCCGGACCGCATGGCTTCCACTTCAGCCGAATTCGACTGTACGGCGAAGAACTGCACGTCCTTGCCGGTAACGGTTTCCAGATGCTCGATGAAAGGTGCCCAGATGTCGGCGTAAACGGCCGGATCTTCAACCGGTGTATAGGCGAAGACGAGCGTGTCCGGGTTGCTCAGTTTGGCCGGATCGGACGGGGCATCGGCGACAAGATCGCCGTTGGCATCGCAATAGATGCTATCAAGTGCACCCTGGTTCGCGCATTCAGCTGCATAAGCGGACGAAAGGGCAAAACCGGTCACAAAAGCCACGGAACCGAGCCGGGCCAGCATATTTCTCATATTTTCCTCCCATTACAGATCACTCGCACCTCACAGCGCATCGCACCGCAAGGCTCTTGAAAGATCGACTTCAGCCTAGCGGGATGTGGCGAGGGAAAACGAGCGGCGAAGTGTTAACAGAAGCTGTTGGACAGCCCTATTTTGTTAACAGTGTTACAACCACCCATGGGCGGGTGAAACAATTGTAACGAGATTCTGGTCTCGCAACCTGGTCCTTGTGTTAGACAGCTCATGAAGGTGCAAGAGAGCGACGGCATGGATGCAAGCGCGACAAGACCGGTGATTGCCATCATCGATGATGACGCGGATGTGCGCGAAACCCTGTCTGCTCTCATGGAGGCAAGCGGGTTCGAACCGGTTGCGTTTCAGGACAGCGACGGCTTCAAGGCGGCTGGCAGTCCCCAGGATTTCGACCTCGCGCTGATTGACCTGCGCCTCAAGGGCGAATCCGGTCTGACCCTTGCCATTCACATTCGCGAAACCAGCGAGCTTCCAATCGTCATGCTGACCGGTGTGGGCGACGAGATCGACAAGATCATCGGCCTTGAGACAGGCGCTGACGACTACCTGATGAAGCCGTTCAATCCGCGCGAACTCGTCGCCCGCATCCGCGCGGTTCTGCGACGCTACGGGCATGGCGTTTCAGCTGCGAAAGCCGGCAAGGATCAGGAGATCATCTTCGGCGACAAGAGGGTGAACCTGAAACGCAGGGAACTGCTTGACGGTAACGGCGACGAGATCCCGCTGACCAATGCGGAATATGTCCTCCTAGAATATTTCGTGAAGAACCCGGACCGGATCATTCCCCGTACGGACCTGATGCGCGAGATCGGCAGCGACATGCAGCGCTATGTCGACCGGACCATCGATGTCCTGATCCTGAGGCTGCGCCGCAAGATCGAGAATGTCCCGTCCAAGCCCGTTCATCTGCAGACCCGCCGCGCACAGGGATATATCTTCGTCCTGCAGGCGGACGGACCATGAGCACGTCCCGGCTCCGCCAGCCCAGTATCCGCTCGCTGCTGCTTTCCTCCATCGGCCTGCTTCTTGTCGTGGTCATGGTTGTCGGGGCCATTGCCCTCATCACTCTCAACAGCGCCGAAGAGCAGCTCGGCACATTTCACGACCAGACCTTGAGCGACGTTTCCGACGCCCTGGAACTTTCCGGCAACGCGTCGAAACTGGCCGCCTCCGCGCCCTTTCTGATGACACTCAGCCCCAGCTTCCAGCTGGAAAGCGAGGCCGAACGAATTCTCGCAACGCTTGATCACATCGAGACACTGGGTGGTGGCGATCCCGACCTCATCAGGCCTCTTGCCCGCATCCGGGTCGCGATCACCGATCTGGCCCGCGCAATGGTTCCACAAGGCAGGAACGCTGCAGAGCTCGCATTGATCGATCAGGATCTGGAGCGCCTTCAAAAACGCTTCAGGAGGCTCGCACAATCTCGGGACCAATCGCCTGAGGACCGTCAGAACTGGTCAGCCCTGCAGCAACTGGTCATGGCGGCCATTGGTGCCTTGCGCAGTCAGGAGCTGATCAAGGTCGGCGAGCAGCAAAGCAGCTTCCGGCGTATCCGTCAGGACATTGCTTCCAATGCCCCTGCCGCCGTACGCGCCGCCTTGGCCGAGGTCGATGACGCCGTGATGCGGCGGGGCGACCTGTTCTCGCTGCGTTATGCCAGCCTCGCCGCCAAGCTCGATGCCGAAAACGCGCTCTTCCGCATTCGCACCGAGCTCGCGCAGGTGAACGCCTACGCCCTTCAGAAGGTGACGGACACAAAGCTGCGGCTTCGCGTTTCACGCGACAAGACAACGACCAGCATTACCTTTGCAAAGGCCGTCATTCTTGTCCTGACCGGCATCAGCCTGATTGTTGCCATCGGCTCCGCCCTGTTTGTCTCCCGCTACGTGGTTCGCAACCTGCACCAGATTACCGCAGTCATGCGGCGGCTGGCGGCTGGAGACCTGAAGGCTCGGCTCCCCAAGAAGGCAAGCTCGTCGGACGAAATCGGGCAGTTGTCCGAAGCCTTCCGCAAGTTCCGGTCCAACGCCCTGCGCCTGGAACGGAAAACCAGGGAAGTCTGGCGTCGAAACGAGCTTTTCATCACCGTTTTCCAGAACATAAGCGACGGTGTCGCGGTCCTGTCGCCAACCGGGCAGATCCTGGCCGAAAATGATCGTGTCCGGGAGTTGTTGCGCCTTGAAAGGGCTGGCCGCGGCAAACGCATGACTTTGCCGGAACTTCTGGAAAAGTCACCGTTCGAGCGCCGCGCCAATGAAAACGACCGCGCTGGATTTGGCGAATACGCCGACACCACCGGCCGGGTGCTGGAAGTGCGCCAGTCGGCATTGCCTGACGGCGGCTCGGTTTGGCTGTTTTCCGAAACGACGGAACGCAAAAGGATCGACGAACGGCTGGAAGAAATCCGGCGAGTGGAAAGCCTCGGCAAGGTGACAGGCGAAGTTGCCCATGACTTCGGCAACATTCTGTCCACGATCTCCGGAAATCTTCACATGCTGGAGGGCGAGCTTAGCCCCAAGGCCTCCGTGCTGAAAGCAAGGATCAATGACGCCGTCGAACTCGGTGTTTCGCTGATCGAGAGGCTTCTGGCCTTCGCCCGCAAACAACACCTCGCCCCCATCGAAACCGATATCGCCGTGATTGCGGAAGGCATGGAAGACCTGTTGTCGATGGCCCTGCCCGAAACCGTAACGTTGACGATCAGGTGCGACGAAGGCCCGATGCATGCGCGGATCGACCCCGGCCAGCTGGAAAGCGCCATCTTGAACCTGTGCGTCAATGCAGGTCAGGCCATCGAAGACGAAGGACATATCGAAATTGCCGTGACGCGGCAGACAGACGGGACGATCTCGCTCTCGGTGCAGGATGATGGCTGCGGCATGGATGCAGATACGTTGCGCCAGGCCGCAGAGCCTTTCTTCAGCGCCCGCGCGAACGGTGAAGGCACGGGCCTAGGGCTGTCCATGGTGCACGGGTTCGCGCACCAGTCAGGCGGCACCATCCACATTGCATCGCAGCCGGGACACGGAACCTGCGTAACGTTGACCTTTCCCCAGCAGCCTCGTGGACAAACCTCCCATTCTGTCGAGACCGTGGCCGGGAACGGGATCGGGCACGCTCTTGTGGTTGATGACGACCGGAGGTCGGCAGCTGCGATATCGGACCTCATGACAAGGTTCGGGTACAAGGTGACGACAGAGCATTGTTTTGAGGATGCCAAGGTCAGGATTGGCCGCGACATGGCCTATTCGATCGTGGTGACGGACTTGCAGCTCGACAATGGTCACTCGGGCTGGGACCTTGTGGCGAAAGCTCTCGATACGCACCCCGATTGCCGGGTCGTTGCCGTTTCGGGGCATCTGCCACAGGACGACCAGTTTTCAGACAGATTTCCGGAACGTTTTTCGAAGCTGCCCAAGCCGGTGGATGCGGAAGCCCTGGCCGAAAAGATCGGTATGCAGCTCAACGCACCTGCCTGAGCAGGCGCGAACCGAACCGAAGGCTCGGTTCAGATCAAACGAAGACCCGTGCCAGTGTCGCGACCGCGAGCGCAGTTGCGGCCCGCTTCGGGCCTGCAAGATCCGACGTGGTTCCGCCAGGCACCATCAGGTTGATCCGGTTGAGGTCCGTTGCATCCAGATGATCGAGATCGGCCGATTTGGCGGCTTCCTCGGCCGACAGGCGGATTTCGTCGAGCATGCGCACAAGGCCCTGCCAGATATGGATAGGAGGAGCCTCGCTCGTATTGCACCAGCGAAGAATTTCATCTTCAGATACATTGAGCACCATCGCAGCCTCACTCGTATCGAGACCGAGATATGTCATCATATCACTGAAGTTACTCATTCTTTTCCCCAAGACGCTCTGCGCCCCAAACACCAGAACCTACATTTTGCACTGCAATATGGCAAAAATCCAGTTCTTTACGGGAATTGAGTTAACCAATGCGCCGGCAAAGCAGGCGGACAGCAACGCAATGCTGCGATTCTTGGCGGTTCTCTTGGTATTTTTGGCAAGAGGGAGCCATTGCAATTGACCAGCGCACTGGGTGGAAGAGCCAATTATCTGAAATATCTGATGAAAATTGATATCGGTGGAAAACGGTCGCCTGCCCGATTGTCCGGTTCGGTTAATGATAGGTTTATCCGACCAAATCAACCTGACCAATTGTGCCGCCGGACTCTTTGATGAAGTTCAAGGGAAAATCCTTCATTGCCATCGTTCTGAGCCCGGAGCCGCCCTTCGCGGACTGGTTCCGTGAAATCGACCGGATCATCGAACGCTCACCGGGATTTTTCATCGACCGGCCCATTATTCTGGACGTTCGGGGAACCAAGATTCCGATTGAAGAGCTGGAACAGCTTCTTGCCGAACTTGCCGAACGCTCGATCCGGGTGATGGGAATCGACGGTGTCGCCGGAACACGCCTGAAAGCCGGCATGCCGCCGAGCTTTTCCGGTGGCCGTCTGGCGTCCGACGTGGATGTCCCGACCCCTGCAAACGCTTCGGCCGCGGCTGGAAACGGTTCTGAAACCGAAAAGCCGGACGCCAAGGACGCAGATGGCTCGACCAGGAACACAACTGCAAAGTCCAAGAAGACAGCCGCTGAGCCCAAAGCCAAGGAGAGCAAGGCAAACGGTGACAGCGATGTCGAACCGGAAGCGTGGGAAACCTCGCCGGCCAGCATCGCAAGCGGATCTTCCATCGTGATTACCGAACCGGTGCGCTCGGGCCAGAGCATCCTGCATCCGGAAGGCGACGTCACTGTCATCGGCTCCGTGAGTTCCGGCGCCGAAATAATCGCCGGTGGCTCGATACACGTTTACGGCGCCCTGCGCGGACGTGCATTGGCCGGTGTCGCAGGGAAAGACAGCGCCCGTATCTTCTGTTCCAAGCTGGATGCGGAGCTGGTTTCCATCAACGGGCTCTACAAGGTCGCGGACGATTTCGATGGCGCCCTGCGCAACGCACCTGCGCAGATCCGCTTCGAAAACGAGACCCTCGTCTTTGAAGAGCTGAACTAACCACAGGGCCGGCTGCAAAAGGCCGCCGGACTGACAACAAAAACAGGACGAACACCATGAGCAACGCTACTGTCGTTGTGGTCACGTCAGGCAAGGGCGGCGTGGGCAAAACCACCACCACCGCAGCTATCGCCTCGGCGCTTGCCAAAGAAGGCTACCAGGTCTGCGCCATTGACTTCGACGTCGGGCTGCGCAACCTCGACCTGATCATGGGTGCGGAACGGCGGGTCGTGTTCGACCTCGTCAACGTGGTGCGCGGCGAAGCTTCGATCAAACAGGCGCTGGTGCGCGACAAGAAGCTGAACAACCTCTACCTGCTGCCGGCTTCCCAGACCCGGGACAAGGACGCATTGACCGAAGAGGGCGTTGCCAGCGTCATCAGCGAATTGCGGATGTATTTCGACTGGGTGATCTGCGACAGCCCTGCGGGCATCGAACGCGGCGCAACGCTGGCCATGCGCCATGCGGATGAGGCCATCATCGTGTCCAACCCGGAAGTGTCGTCCGTACGCGACTGCGACCGGATCATCGGCCTGCTCGACGCGAAGACCAAGATTGCCGAAGACGGTGGTCGGATGCCGAAGCACCTGATGATCACCCGTTACGACACCGAGCGTGCCAAGACCGGTGACATGCTGGCAACCGACGATGTCGTCGACATTCTCTCCGTGCCGCTCATCGGTGTCGTACCGGAAAGCAAGGACGTGCTGAAAGCGTCGAACGTCGGTCTGCCGATCACGCTGTCGGACGAAAATTCGCCTGCCGCAAAGGCCTATACCGAGGCCGTGCGCCGTCTGCTGGGTGAAAATATCCCGGTCACCATCCCTGAGGAAAAGAAGGGCCTGTTCGGCAAGTTCTTCAAGGGGAGGGCCGCATGAACATCCTGAGCCTCTTTGGCAAAAGAGGTGAAAGTGCCTCTGTTGCCAAGAACCGGCTGCAAATTCTGCTGGCGCACGAACGGGCCGACGACGGCTCCGACGCGGTCCTGATCTCAAGTCTGCGGGAAGACATCCTGGCCGTTGTGGCAAAGCGCGTTGCGATCGACCCGGACTCCGTCCGTCTCGAGATGGACAGGACCGGTGACGTCACCACGCTCGGCATCGATATCGAATTGCCGCCAGCGAAAGCCTCCTGACGTTTAAGACCGGCCTTCTGGCCGGTCTTTTCCTATCAGCCCGGCTGAGCTGCCGACTGAATAGGGACATGCCGGAAATCCAGCAGGTCGGAAGAATAGACCGCGACCTGTGCCCTGCCCCGCCGTTTCGCCGAATAAAGTGCAACATCCGCCTGGCGAAGCAGTTCCGAAGGCTTGTGCGAAAAAGCGACGCCGACACTGGCTCCGAAGGTATAGGTGGCACCGTCCAGATTCACCGGCCGGCTGAGCTGTTCCACGATCGCCCGGCTTGCCGAAAGCACCCGCTCGCGCCGTGCCCTGCCGAACACAATGACGAACTCATCCCCGCCCAGCCGAACCACCGTGTCGTCCGCATTGACAAGGCCGGTCAAAGCTTCCGCGACATGCAAAAGCACCAGATCCCCTGTTTCATGGCCGTAGGTGTCGTTTATTTCCTTGAATCGATCAAGGTCGACATAGAGCAGCGCGTGACCGTCCGCCAACGGTTTGACGTCCTGCAGGAGCGCCAGCTTTTCATCCAGCAATCGCCTGTTGCCCAGCCCCGTCAGAGGGTCGCTCCTGACCTGATTGGCCAGTAGTTCCTTGACCTTGTCCGCCTGGTGTTTGGCTTCCGCAAGCGCCCGGACCGTATCTGTTGCACGGTGGAAGAACATGCGCGCTGACAAGTACATGCCGAGATAGACCGCCAGCACCCCAAGGGCCAGAAGAGGCAACATCCGAAATCCGGCCAGTTCCGGGTTCCAAACGAAAAACCCGAGGTGCCGCCTGTCCACGGTCTCAATGTCGTATCCAGCCTGCCAGAAGGCCGGGGGTATTTGCGCCAACCCAAGACCGGGCAAGTGATATTTCTCCGCCATATCCGCCAGGACTGAGGCATTGATAGGCCGTGCGAAGACCAGCACATGATCGGTACTGGTGTCGCTGTCCTCCGTGTAGGACGTCAGCAAAACAGCGCTGGCGAGGTAAAGCGTCTCAAGGTTCCCAACCAGACCTGTTGCCGGAACCGGCGCCTCATCCTGCGGCGTATTTCGGGCATCGGCAATCAGAACGCTCATCGAAGGCCCATAGCGAACCCGCAAGTCCGTGTTGGCGACCTTGCCTTCCACCACATGAACCTTGGGCTGGTTGTTGCCATCCAGCAAGTGGATCCCGTCGATCTGCAGTTCTTCCTGCATGTAGTCGACAAAGGTTTCCCGTATCCAGGTCATGTCAAAGGATTCGACAAGGTTTTCGACCGCGTCGTTCCAATAGCCGTACTCAAGCGTGATGTCCGCCAGATGATCGGAGCGATCGCCAAGCATGGCCGTGAAAATATGTTCTGAAGATCGGATGGAATTGCGGTCAAGGGTCCAGGAAAGGAACGACACAAACGCCATCAGGCTCACCGCGCTGATGATCACGGTTATCCAGAACGGCTTGGACAGACGGCGGATTTCTACCGCTTGCGCTTCGCCCTTGGCCTTTTGAAGCGGCGGCGAACCATGCCCGACAGGCTCGTATCGCACTTGCTTATTCGCTCTCTTAGCTGCATTCCAGCTGGAAATACCTATATTCCGGCAGCTGCAAGTATCCTAGAGAAGCCTTTGAGCTCTATCAACACAAGAAATATTATTTAAAATCAATACTTAGCCAAATATTTCACAAATACTCGACCTGAAAGACAATCACCGTTAAAAATTACAATAAATTATCCTCAAAACAACTTTCATGAATACGCATTAGTCACGAGCCAACTTCTGAAACTCGAAATTGTTTCTTGTGAAAAACCCAAGCGAGATAACATAGCCCCCCGTGGACAGCGCACGGTTCGTGGGGCGCGGCAAAGCGCCGGATGAAGGCTGAGGCCAACCAGGTGGTCCGGCGCCCATGCTCATTCCTCTCAGCCCCTGAGGTCGCCCCAGCTCAATGACACTGAGGCTCAGTGGAAGGAAAAAGGCTGGAGCCGGATTTTCCGGTTACGCCTCGTAGACGATCTCGCGCGTTTCGCGGAATTTCACGTCCGGGAATTTTTCGGTTACGTGACCGATCTCCCAGGCGTTCTTGAACAGGAACACCGGCTTGTCGTCACGGTCGTTGGCGATCGACATGCGGTGGCCTTCCAGCATCTTCTGCAGGGTCTGGCTGTCTGTTTCGATCCAGCGGGCCGTGGTATAGGGCACGGCTTCGAAGCCGATTTCAGTGCCATACTCCGCCTTCAGCCGATCCACCACGACATCAAGCTGCAGTGCGCCGACCACGCCGACGATCCAGTTGGAGCCGAGATCCGGTTTGAAGATCTGAACAAGGCCTTCTTCGGCCAAGTCCTGAAGGCCCTGGCGCATCTGTTTGACGCGCATGGTGTCGGACAGGCGTACGCGGCGCAGGATTTCCGGTGCGAAGGCCGGCAGGCCGGTGACGTGGATGTTCTCGCCTTCGGTCAGGGTGTCGCCAACACGCAACTGGCCATGGTTGGGAACACCGATGACGTCGCCCGGATAGGCAAGGTCGGCGATTTCCCGTTCCTCGGCAAAGAAGAAGATCGGTGCGGAGACGGCAATCTGCTTGTCGGCGCGAACATGCTTCAGCTTCATGCCGCGCTTGAAGGTGCCGGAGCACAGGCGCACGAAGGCAATGCGGTCGCGGTGCTTGGGGTCCATGTTTGCCTGCACTTTGAAGACGAAGCCGGTGACCTTGTCTTCCTGCGGCATGATTGTGCGCCCGCCTGTCGCCGGCTGCGAATGCGGCGGCGGGGCGAAGTCGGCGATAAAATCGAGCACTTCCTCGATGCCGTAGTCACGCAGCGCCGAGCCGAAGAAAACCGGCGTCAGGTGCCCTTCCAGGAAGCTTTCCTTGTCGAATTCGGCGTAGCCTTCGGCGCCCAGTTCGACGTTCTCGGTCAATTCATCCATGATCCGGTCGAACACGGTGCCGGTCAGGACCTCGTCATCAAGACCGGAAACGTCCTTGGTCTGGGTAAAGGCACCACCGCGCTCGCCGTCGGACGTGTGGAATTTCTTCTGCTGCCAGTCATAGACACCGAAGAAGTCCGAGCCCATCCCGACGGGCCATGTCTGCGGAGAGACGTCGAGAGCCAGTGCCTCCTGTACCTCGTCCAGAATCTCCAGCGCATGCCGGCCTTCACGATCGATCTTGTTGACGAAAGTGATGATCGGGATGTCGCGCAGGCGGCAGACTTCGAACAGCTTGCGTGTCTGGGTTTCGATACCCTTTGCAGCGTCGATCACCATGATGGCCGCATCGACGGCGGTCAGCGTGCGATAAGTATCTTCGGAGAAGTCCTCGTGGCCAGGCGTGTCGAGCAGATTGTAGACGATGCCCTTGCGCTCGAAGGTCATGACGGAAGACGAGACGGAAATGCCGCGTTCCTGCTCGATCTTCATCCAGTCGGACCTTGCACGGCGGCGTTCGCCGCGGGCGCGCACTTGGCCCGCCGCCCGGATCGCGCCGCCTGAAAGCAGCAGCTTTTCGGTCAGGGTCGTCTTACCGGCATCCGGGTGTGAAATGATCGCAAAGGTGCGCCGGGACTGATAAGGCGCCGTGCCGTTTAGGCCAGTCATGAAGATCTCCTGATCCCAAATCCGGCGGGGTCGCGCAAACACGCCGGGAAAACCGGGGCGCAACCTTCCACTCAGAGCCGGACGGATTGATGTTTCGTTGGCGGAAGGTCATAGAGAGAATTCTTGAAGATTTCCAGTAGAGAATCGCCGATTTGCCCCGACAGTCCGAGGAGACCCCATGAGCCGAAGCAAATGTCTGATCGTCGGCCTGGTGATGATTGCCGCCACAGCGGCCATTCTCCTGGCCATGGGGCGGATCCCGATCTGTGATTGCGGCTATGTCCTGTTGTGGACACCGGCCAGCGATGTCGCCGGTTCCTCGCAACATATAGCCGACTGGTACACGCCCTCGCATATCATCCACGGCTTCCTGTTCTATTTGTTCCTGTGGCTATTTTTCAGACGCAGTTCCGTCGGTGAGCGCGCGCTCGGTGCGATCTTCATCGAAGCAGCCTGGGAAATCGTCGAAAACAGCCCCTGGATCATCGACCGGTACCGCGAAGAGACCATTGCCGTTGGTTACACCGGTGACAGTGTCCTGAATTCGGTCTTCGATATTCTCTGGATGCTCGCCGGCTTCTTCTTTGCCTGGCGCATGCCGGTCTGGGTCACGATCCTGGTCGGGATTGCCTTCGAACTGCTTGCGCTCTGGGTGATAAAGGACAATCTGACGCTGAACGTTCTGATGCTGGTCTACCCGGTCGAGGCGATCAAGGTCTGGCAAGGCGGGTAGGCACTGCCACCTGCTGCCTCCCCTCCTACGCCGTTATCGTTTAGCCTGACGAGAGAAATACATCCGAGTGAAGCTCAGAGCTGAAACAGCTTGTGCTTTTTCAGGAGCTCGATCAGCACCTCGCGGGCATCCTGGCGATGAAGATGGTGGCGCTGGCGTGCCGCCTGGGCGTCACCCTTGCGGATTGCGTCGAAGACCGCCCGGTGGTCTTCGTTGGACTTGACCGGCAGCGGGCGAATGTAAAGCGTCATGGCGCGTGCCCGGCGTACCTGATTGGACATCATCGAGACGATGGACTGGACACGCGAATTTCCACCGAGGCGGACAAGCTCCGTGTGGAAGGCATCATCGGCTATCGCCCAGGCTTCCCGGTCCTCACGCTCCAATGCATCTTCCATGGCCTCGATCGCCTGCTTGAGATCCGCAAGATCCATTTCCGAATAGCCTTTTTCAGCGGCTTCTTCGGCAGCAAGACTCTCCAGTTCGGTCAGGATGGCGTAGATTTCCTCCATGTCCTTCAACGACAAGGTGGCGATGCGGACACCCTTGCGTGGTCGCACCTCCAGAAGGCCTTGCTGGGCCAGCATCAAGGTTGCCTCGCGCACCGGTGTGCGGGACATGCCAAGCCGGTCGGCAAGTTCGCTTTCGAGATGATCGGAGCCTGCCGCCAGTTCACCGTCGAAAATGAGCTGGCGGATCTGTTCCATGGCCTGGGTGGTGATGGTCTTTTGTTTCGGAGCCTCAAGCACAGTCAAACTCCCGGATTTTCTGCCCCTTGCGGTCCGACTCATAGATGGCCTGTTCGATTGCAATCACCTTCAGGTAGCTCCGCGCCTCGTTTTCCAGCGGCTTTCCATCCAGGAGACCGTCTACAACATGGCTTATCAGATTCTTGACGCAATCGCCGCCAAAGCCAGGCCAATCCTGTGCCGCCAGCAGAAGAGTTTCGTCCTTGTCGCCGAAATGACGCAAGCGCACCGAGCCGTCGCCTTTCAATGTCAGCGTTCCCCGAGTGCCCTCCAACAGAGCTTCACCAAGTGTGGTTCTGCAATTTTCGGCGGCGTGGTCCAGAAGCCTGTTGCCGTCGAAGAGCGCTCTCACCCCGTTTGAATAGTCGAAAATGAAATAGCCGGCGTCCTCTCCCTTGATGGCCGGGTTGAGCCTGCGAAGATCCGCATAGACCGCCTCGGGCTCGCCGATCAGGTAGCGAAACGTGTCGATCCAGTGAACGCCGGTTTCATGGATCAGCAACCTGGGCATTTCCTGAAAATACGGCTGCCGGTCCAGGTAGGCCTTCGGCCCCTGCCCGTCCCCTGTGCGTAGCCGGAAAGTTACCTGCAGCAAATCGCCAAGCAGTTGCCGTTCCAGAGCCTGTCGGATTGTCCGGTACCAGGGCTGGAATCGGAAGTTTTCATGGATGACGATGATCACGCCGGCTTCTTCTGCCAGCTTCGTTGCCTTCCGGGCTTCCTCGAGCGAGGTACAGAACGGTTTCTGACAGATGATCGTCTTCACCCCCTTCCGGATGGCAAGCTCAATGGCGCTGAAATGCGTCGGCGGCGGCGTGATGATGTCCAGCAGGTCGGGTTTCGCCATCTTCAGCATGCACTCCAGATCACTGAAGGCAGTCAGTCCAGTGGCCTTCGCCTTCGCGGGATCCTGATCACAGGAACCGACCAGCCGAACCCGTTCGACCCTGCGCCAGGCATCGTAGTGAAACTGGGCAAAGTAGCCCGCTCCAAGACAGGCAACGCGTAACGTGTCCGAGACGCCCAGGTCTTTTGCAGAGCCGTCGTTCATCTTTTTTCGTCCTCCCGCACACTCCTGAAATCGGCAGAAGACCCGAAGGCTTTCCCTGTTTCGAAGCGGCAATTCCATCATTGGATTTTTGATAGTCGACATTAGCGTCGTTGACAAGGGATTGGTTAGCGTATACGCAATCGAATGTGTAAATTGATACGGCCTTGGAGCGGCCGTGGGAGGAGATTGAAATGCTTGACAAGAAATCCTTGAGCCGCCTGCTGATGAGCGCGGCAATTCTCACAATGGGCATGAGCGGCGCGCAGGCTGTCGAAACCTTGCGATTCAGCCATACGGACAACCCTGGCGGATCCCGTCAGCAGGCTGCAGAACTGTTTGCGGAGAAGGTCGCGGAATATACGGACGGCCGTTACGAAGTTCAGATCTTCCCGTCCGGATCGCTCGCAAACGATCCGAAAGCCATTGAACTGCTGCAGCTTGGCGGCATCGACTTCACGGTTTCGGCCACGGGCAGCTACGCCACGCACATGCCGACGCTGAACCTCACTGCCATGCCCTTCCTCGTCGACACCTACGAGCAGGGTTGGGAACTCTATGACAATTCCGAATGGCTGCAGGGAGAATTCGCCAAGCTGCCGGAAAAGGGTTTCCGGGTACTGTCGACTTGGGAAGCCGGGTTCCGCAGCTTCACCACCAACGAACCGCTGAATTCGCCAGAAGACGCCAAGTCCATGAAAATGCGCGTCTTCCCGAACGACATGATCCGCTGGTCGATGGAAGCCATCGGTTTCCAGACGGTCGTGATGCCGATTACCGACGTCTACATTTCCATTCAGCAGGGCATCGTCAACGGCCAGGAGAACCCGGTCGACACCATCAAGTCACTGCGGTTCTATGAAGTTGCGCCCTACATCACGCTGACACGCCACGTCTACAGCCCTCTGCCCCTGACGGTCGCCGAAAAGACCTGGCAGTCCTTTTCCGACGAAGACAAGGAAGCCGTGATGAAAGCTGCAGCCGATTCCGCAGCCTTCAGCCGAAACCTCGTCAAGAGTTCGGTCGAAAGCCAACTCACGGAAATGCAGGAATCCGGCGCCACGGTCAGCGTTCCCGATATCGCGCCGTTCCGCGAGGCTGTGCAGTCGGTCTACGCAAAGGCCAAGGATGTCTACGGCGAGGAAGCCGTCGACCAGATCCTGTCAGATGCGGCAGCGATCCGCGAAAAACTCCCGGCCCAGAACTGATCAGGCAACGAGATCAACGCACGGGTGATCGAGCCGGTTGCCCGTTGAACAGTTGATCGTTTCTTGTGGGTCGGAGCGCCGAACGGCGTTCGAAAGAACGCAGGGTGCTCCGGGGCTCAACTGCCGGAACCGCACGTCACGCGGCGGTTCCGGCCCTTTTCAAGAAGAGACGACCCTTGGATTACCGAGATCACTATCCGGCTGCGCTTCGCTGGCTCAGCCACCTGGTCGATATATGCCTGGCGCTCGGCGGCTTTTCGATCGTCACCCTGGTGTTCTGCAACGCCTGGCTTCGCGGCTTCGCCGGCTTCGACCTCGCATGGTCGCTGGAAGTGACCAGCTTCCTGCTGCTCTGGAGCACCTTCATCGGCTGTGCGGCAGCGGTTGCCCGGGGCGCGCACATGCGCGTTACCGAAGTTGTCGAGAAACTGGTGCCGCTGACGGGTCAACGTGTCTTGTCGATCGCAATCGACGTGATCATTGTCGTCCTGCTGCTCAGCCTGATCTACACCGGTGTCAATATCTCGATCCATACCTGGGCACAGAAGACAACGGTTCTCTACTGGCCTGCCGGTCTGCTCTACGCGTCCATGCCAGCCGGCATGACACTGACCCTGATCTTCCATCTCTTCAACATGGTCTACGACCTCAAAAATCCTGTCGTTCCTCATGCAGCGCACTCAGATGGCGGCGAGGCCCTCTCATGATCCTGATCTTCGTTGTTGTGGTCTTCCTGACCTCCGTTTTCATCGGCATTCCGCTGGTCTGGGCAATTCTGATTACCGCTGTCCTGCCGATCATCGTCTTTGATCTCGGCTATCCCTTGCAGGCGCTGTTCCTGAATTTTATCGGCGGGGTGGAGCCGAACCACTTCCTTGCGATCCCGCTCTTTATCGTCGCCGGGGAAATGATGAGCCGAGGTGGTGTCGGCCTGCGCATCATCGGCTTTGCAAGGGCTGCCTTCGGCTTCATGGCAGGCGGGCTCGGCATGGTCGTCGTCGGCGCCTCCATGATTTTCGGCGGCATTTCGGGTTCGGCCATTGCCGACAGTGCAGCCATCGGTTCGGTCATGATCAAGAACATGTCCCGCGAGGGCTACAACACCGCCTTCGCCGCCGGTCTGGTGGCGGCAGCCGGGACGATCGGCATCATCATCCCACCATCCATTCCGATGCTGATCTACGGCTTTGTCGGCAACGTTTCGGTTGCCGATCTCTTTCTCGGCGGCATGGTTCCCGGCATTCTGTTCGGCGCCCTGTTCATGGCGGTTTGTTACTATGTCGGCAAGACCACCAAGTGCGACCCCGGTGGGCGCACCACGACCTTCAAGGAATTGACCAGTTCCTTCATCGGTACCGCCCCTGCCCTGTTCATGCCGATCGTGATCCTCGGCGGCATTTTCACCGGCTGGGTAACCCCTACGGAAGCCGCGGCCCTTGCCGTCGTCTACGGCCTGTTCGTGACAACTGTTGTCTACCGGGACTTCAAACTCCGCGATCTGCCGCGTCTTCTTATCGACAGCTTTGTCACCAGCGCGGTGGTGATGGTCGTGATCGGTGCAACGACAGTCCTTGGCTGGCTGATCACGCTTGAACAGATGCCCCAGATCCTGGTTGGTTTCGTGCAGACGTTTTCAACCGGACCCTGGATGTTTCTGTTGCTGGTCAATGTCGTGCTGCTGGTCCTCGGTCTCGTTCTCGATCCGGTTCCTGCAATCCTGTTGACGGCACCGCTGTTCCTGCCGACCGCGCAAGCCTTCGGTGTCGACCCGGTCCATCTGGGTGTGATCATGACCTGCAATGTGGCCGTCGGCCTGTTCACACCTCCGGTTGGCGCAACACTTTATGTTGCCTCGCGGATATCCGGCGTCGGTGTTTTGTCGATCGCCCGCAACATGGCACCGCTCTACATAGCCGCAATCGCCGCCCTGCTCGCCGTGACTTACATACCCTTCCTTTCGATGGGTATGGTGAACCTGTTCCGCTGAGGAGAAGAACATGTATGCCGTAACGGTGGTGTTTCAGATCAAAGTCGAGGCGGTGGAGGATTTTCTGCCGCTCATGATCGCAAACGCCGAAGCGTCCCTGAAGGACGAACCCGGATGCAGGCAATTCGACGTCTGCACCGACCCTGATCGCCCCGGCGATGTGTTTCTCTATGAACTTTATGACGACGCCGACGCCTTTCAGGCGCATCTGCAAACCCCTCACTTCAAGTCGTTCGATGCAAAGGTTGCCGGAATGATCGCGCAGAAAACGGTCCGAACCTACGCGAAGGTGGCCTCATGAGCCCCTGGCAGGTTTTCGCGCTCAAATATGCCGACAGGAATGCGCGCACGCGCAAGGACAGTTTCCTGTTCGACGACAACCACGACCAGCCACACGAGATGGATTACTTCATCTGGGTGCTGCGGCGACAGGACGAGATCATCCTGGTCGACACAGGTTACGACGGCGAGGAAGGTACGCGGCGCGGCCGTCCTGTCCGGCTCAATCCGGTAGAGGCCCTGGCCCCTCTCGGCATTGAACCTGAGGCTGTGACGACCATCATCGTCACCCATCTGCATTATGACCACGCGGGCGGCTTGAAGCATTTTTCCAATGCCACCATCCATCTGCAGGCAGCGGAAATGGCTTTCGCCACAGGTCCCTGCATGTGCCAGGGCGCGATGAAGGCTCCCTACACCGCGGACCATGTCTGTGAAGCTGTGCAAAGGCTCTACTCTGGCCGGGTAATCTTTCATGAAGGAGATGGCGAAGTCCGGGAAGGACTTACAGTTCATCGCATTGGCGGGCACAGCAAGGGATTGCAGGCGGTTCGTGTACTGACAGAAGCCGGCTGGATGTGCCTGGCTTCCGACGCAGCGCACTACTACGAGAATTTCCTGGACGCCAAACCGTTCCCGATCGTGGTCGACATGCAGGACATGCTGGATGGTTTTGGAACCATTCAGCACCTTGCCAGCTCGATAGACCTTGTTGTGCCGGGACATGACCCCCTGGTACGAACGCTCTTTCCGCAACACGGCCCGGATCACATCTTCCGTCTCGACCGTGGTCCGCTCAAGGGGATCCGCTCATGAAGCTGGGCGTGATCGCGGATGATTTTACCGGAGCCTCCGACATTGCATTGATGCTGTCGGAAGGCGGCATGACGGCGGCTCAATATGTCGGTGTACCCGATGTTCCGGCACTTGCGTCGGTGGACGCCGGCATCATCAGTCTGAAGTCCCGAACGATCCCAGCTGCACAGGCCGTTGCCCAGTCTCTGCGAGCCTGCGACTGGCTGACCGATCAGGGATGCAAGCAGATTGTCTTCAAGATCTGTTCGACGTTCGATTCGACCGACGAAGGCAATATCGGCCCGGTGGCGGAAGCCCTTGCCGACAGGCTTGGCGAGACATGTGTGATCGTCTGCCCGGCCTTTCCGGAAAACGGACGAACCGTCTACCAGGGACATCTCTTCGTCGCAGACAGGCTTTTGAGCGAAAGCGGCATGCGCCACCATCCGTTGACGCCAATGGGCGACCCGGACATCCGGCGCGTGCTGGCTCGTCAGACGTCCTGGGCAGTCGGTCATGTCTCCCTCGATCACGTGGCAGATGGTCCGGCCGCAATCAACCTCGCCTGCCCTGCCGACGGCAAGTCGATGGTGATTGTGGATGCAATCCGCAACGATGATCTTGCCACCATTGGGCGGGCAATCGCGGCACGAAAGCTTCTTGTCGGGGGCTCGGGCTTGGCACTCGGCTTGCCCAAGAACTTTGGCCACGCGCCTGCGGCAGCGAACTGGACCGGACATTCGGGCAAAGCCGTGGTTCTGTCCGGTTCATGTTCAATGGCAACTCGCGCCCAGGTGGCGCGCTACAAAGCCATTGCTCCCTCGCGTGAACTGACTGTCGATGACATCATGGCAAAGACACTGTCGGTGCAGGAAATCGCCGGCTGGGTACTTCGCCAGGACGCATCACCCCTGCTTTATTCCTCCGCCGACCCGGAGGTGGTGGGTGCTGCCCAACAAAAATACGGCAGGGAAAAAAGCGCGACGGCGATTGAGCAGTTTTTTTCCGATCTGGCTGCGTCACTGTTCAGCGCCGGTGTCAGCCGAATGGTGGTCGCCGGCGGCGAAACGTCAGGGGCCGTTGTTTCCGGTCTCGGGGCAAACACGCTGGATATCGGTCCGAAGATTGCGCCGGGTGTTCCCGCGCTCAAGGTGAGCGGTCAGCCGCTGGCGCTGGCGCTGAAATCCGGCAACTTCGGTGGACCGAACTTCTTCTCCGAGGCGCTCAGCGTTCTGGAGACAAGCCGATGAGCGAAAGCGCAACCACCCGCGAACAGATTTGCCTGATGGCAAAATCGATGTTCGACCGTGGTTTGACACATGGATCGACCGGCAATCTCTCCGTTCGTCTGTCGGATGGCACATTGCTCGTTACCCCGACCGGCTCCTCCATGGGGTTTCTGGACCCGGCCCGGATCAGCCATCTTTCTGTTCAGGGCGAACTGCTTTCGGGTGACAGGCCGACGAAGGAAATCCCGCTTCACACGGCCTTTTACGAGACCCGCCATTCGGCAGGTGCGGTCGTGCATCTGCATTCGTGCCACTCGGTCGCGCTTTCCCTGTTGCCGGAGATCGATCCGGACAACGTTCTGCCACCCCTGACGGCCTACGGGATCATGCAGCTCGGCAAGGTGAAGCTTCTGCCGTTTTTCGTGCCGGGAGATCCGGCAATGGGAGACGCGGTCCGAGGACTTGCAGGCCGTCGTTCTGCCGTTCTGCTGGCCAACCACGGGCCCGTTGTTGCCGGCCGGGATCTGGCCGCCGCCGTCCATGCCATGGAAGAGCTGGAAGCAACAGCCAGACTTGCCCTTCTGCTTCGCGGCACTGCCGCAGCGGCGCTCAATCCGGACCAGATCGGCCGGATCGTCGAGCGCTACGACGTTGATTGGATTTGAGGAACAGTCCCATGAAAATTGCCCTGATAAAAGGTGACGGTATTGGCGTCGATGTGGCGGAAGCAGCCATTGCCGTGCTGGAAACAGCCTTGAAGCACACGGGAGAACCCGCGCCCCGCTATGACGAGATCCAGGCAGGGGCGGGTTACTTCAAGGAGACTGGCCTCGACATCGAAGACGGCGGAGAGGAACGCGCGGGGCTTGCCGATGCAATTTTCCTTGGAGCCATCGGCCTTCCCTCGATCCGGCATGCAAACGGCACGGAGATCTCGCCGCATTTGCGCCTGCGCGATCGCTTTGGGCTTTATGCGGGTGTTCGCCCGGTCAAAGCCTACCCCAACGCACCGCAAAGGCTCGCCGATCCGCGCGCTGCCGGTATCGATCTCGTTATCCTGCGGGAATCTACCGAAGGGCTGTTCTACTCTGCAGCGGCACACAAGCGCAGCCTCGTAGTCAATGATGACGAAGTGCAGGACGTTTTGCGCATCACGCGCAAAACCACCACCAAGCTGCATCGCTTTGCATTCAACCTTGCCCGCAAACGGCGCGAGCGCGGCCATCCGGGCAGGCTCACCTGTGTCGACAAGGCGAATGTGTTCACCTCTCTGGCCTTCTTCCGCCAGATCTTCGACGAAGTGAAATCGGAATTTGCAGACGTGCCTGTCGGCTACAATTACGTCGACGCACAAGCGCTCGACCTGGTGCGCAAGCCCTGGGAGTTCGACGTTCTGGTGATGGAAAACATGTTCGGCGACATTCTTTCGGACCTTGCCGGTGGCCTGGTGGGTGGCATGGGCATGGCCGCCTGTGGGGAGATCGGCGACACCACCGGATTGTTTCAGCCTGCCCACGGCAGTGCCCCCGACATCATGGGAGAAGACAAGGCCAACCCGCTGGCCGCGATCTTGAGTGCTGCGTTGATGCTGGACTATCTCGCCGACAAGTTGGACAAGCCCTCCCTTGCCGATGCCGCAGACCTGATCAATTGCGCAGTCGACACCGGCTTTCAGGAAAATGTGTTGCGACCGATGGAATTCGGAGGTGACATGGGAACCAGGGCGGTCACGAACCAGCTGCTTACGCTTATCGGTTCATCGACTGCGATCAGAAGGTCTGCCAGCGCCTAGTACGCACTGGCATCAAGCCGACAGTACGTCACTTCAGCTTGCGGGAAATGCCACCACAGCTCTCGCGCACGATGAGATCCCCGTGCAGCAGATGAGTGCGCGTTTCCAAGGACCGGTTCGCAAGGCGATCAAGCAGGATTGTCATGGCCTTTTCGCCGATATGTTGCCGGGGTTGGCGAATTGTCGTCAATCCGGGCGTGAAATTGTTGGCAAAGGGAATGTCGTCGAAACCAAGCACGGAGAAATCTTCCGGGACGCGGTAGCCACGCAGTTGAAGTGCCGAGATGACCCCGATCGCCGTGTTGTCGTTGAAACAGAAGAATGCGGTCGGCAGGTCGTCCTTGATGAACAGCCGTTCGACGGCGGCACGCCCGCTCTCGCTGGAGCCGTCGCCCTCCACGCGCCAGTCGTGCAGTGCCTCGGGTGATTCTCTCAACCCTTGCAGATATCCGGAATGGCGAAGATCGCTGCGGATGTCGGCGGGCCCGCCGGAAATATAGGTGATCCGCCGATGCCCCAGGGAGATCAGATATTCGGTCGCCACCTTGGAGGCCGCGACATCATCCACGCCAACGTAGCTGATTTCGGGATTCGAGACCGGACGCTCGGTCGCAACGATCGGCGGCAGGTTGGTGAGCGGTGTTTGTGGCTGCCCGGCAACCGGAATATGTCCTGTCAGCAAGACAAGCCCGTCGGCCATGCCCGTCGACAGGAAACGCAGGTAGTTCTGCTCCAGTCCGCTGGTACCTTCGGTGTTGCCGATGAGGACACCATAACCACGGTCGTTTGCCGCCTTTTCCAGCCCTGTCAGAATGCCGGCAAAGTTTGGATCAGCAATGGAAGACGCCAGCACCAGCACCATCTGCGAGCGCTGCATGCGCAGGTTCTGCGCCATGGCATTGGCGGTGTAGCCGGTTCGGGCAATGGCGGCCGTAACCTTCTTGCGCGTGCTCTCGGCAACCTTCTCCGGCGAGCGCAAGGCCCTGCTGACGGTCGCGATGGATACGCCCGCCAGTTTCGCAACGTCTTCAATGGTCGCCGGCCGCTCGCCCGGTTCGCTCATTTTCTATTTCCAGACATGCTGCGGTGCGGCCTCGTGGTAAGTCCATGAATCGCAACGCCATCTACGCTGTATAGAACGCATTGCACATAATGAAAAGGTTTACAGAGGCCAATGTAAAGGTTTACACGATCCATGAAAACGTTTACATCAAACGCACAGCGCCATTGAGGAAGAGGGCTTTGGCGCCTTGGGAGGAACAAGAATGAGCGTGGACACCACTGCTCCGGCAGCGGTCATCGAGGCCGTGAACATCAGCAAATCCTTTGGGCCGGTTCCCGTGCTGTTCAGTGTCAGCATGGACGTCCGCCCTGGCGAGGTTCATGCCCTGATCGGCGAGAACGGCGCCGGCAAGTCGACGCTGATGAAAATCCTCTCCGGGTTTCATGATCCGACCTCCGGCCAGATCCGTCTCGACGGCAAGCAGACCGACCTGCCCGCGAACGGCGGCGCAGAGAAACTCGGCGTCGTGCTGATCCACCAGGAGCTCAACCTCGCCGAACAGATGACGGTAGAGGAAAACGTGTTCCTCGGCCGCGAGATCAAATCCAACGGTTTTCTGGACAAGGCGGCCATGCAGGCAACCGTCCGGAAGTATCTGGACGAGATCGGCCTCGACATTTCCCCGACCGATCGCATTTCCGACCTTACCATCGCCCAGAAGCAGATGGTCGAGATCGTCAAGGCTGTCAGCCGGAACGCCCGCATCCTGATCATGGACGAACCAACCGCCGTTCTGACCGAGGAAGAAACCCAGGTTTTCTTCCGTCAGGTGGAAAAGCTGAAAGAAAGCGGCGTCGGCATCGTGTTCGTTTCGCACAAGCTCAACGAGGTGAAGGAGATTGCCGACCGCGTCACCATCCTGCGTGACGGTCAGTGGATCGACACGCGTGCCTCCAGCGACCTGACGCCGGACATGATGGCCCAGATGATGGTTGGCCGGGAGCTTTCCGATCTCTACCCGCCCATGCATGAGGCAGACGTCGATGCAGAGCTCGTTCTGGAAGTCCAAAACCTGCGTGCGCCGTCCGTCGACAACGTCAGCTTCAGCCTGCGCAAGGGCGAGATATTGGGCTTTTCGGGTCTGATCGGCTCCGGCAGGACCGCAGTCTTCGAGACGATTTGCGGCCTTGCGCCGTTTGAAGCAGGAACCATCAGGCTTTTTGGACGCGACACCGGCCCCATGACCGTCGCGCAGGCACGTGACCTTGGTTTGGCCTATCTCACCAAGGACCGGAAAGAAAAAGGACTGCTTCTCGACAAGAAGATGCGGCCAAACCTGACCCTGTTCGCCCTACCGAAATTCGTCCGCAATTTCGGTCTCGACAGCAGGGCGGAAGAAGACGCGCTCAACCGTGCCATCCGCCGCTTCGACGTTCGGGCCCGCGACAAGGAAATCACGGTCGGCAAGCTGTCGGGCGGCAACCAGCAGAAGCTGCTGCTCGCCAAGATCATGGAATGCGACCCGAAGATCGTCATCATCGATGAACCGACCCGCGGTATCGATGTCGGCACGAAACAACAGATCTACCACTTCATCGCAGCCCTTGCCGCCGAAGGGGTTTCGGTCGTGGTCATCTCTTCGGAGATGCCGGAAATCATCGGTATTTGCCATCGGGTGGTGGTGATGCGCGAAGGCCATATCACCGGAGTTCTGACCGGCGATCACATCAACGAAAACGAAATCATGCGCTACGCCGCCGGGCTGAAACGGGAGGAACTCCATTGACCATGATGACCGCGTCTGACGATACAGCGGCCAAGCCGGCCAAGAGGTCTTCCATAGACTTCAAGACGATTGGCCCCGCAGTTGCCCTTCTGATCCTTTGCATCATCGGCTTTCTGCTGAACCCTGCCTTCGTCAGCGAAGGCAATCTGACCAACCTACTGACCCGCTCTGCCTTCATCGGCATCATTGCTGTCGGGGCGACCTTCGTCATCACCGCCGGAGGCATCGATCTGTCTGTGGGGTCCATGGCGGCAGCCATTTCCGGTGTCATGATCATCATCATGAACAACGCCGTCGAGACCATGGGCAGCGGCGTTCCGACAGTTCTGCTCGGCTGCGGCCTTGCCATCGTGCTGGGCATCGGGGCCGGCTGGGTGAACGGTGCCCTGACCACCAAGGGCAAGATCGAAGCCTTCATCGTGACGCTCGGCACCATGGGCATCTATCGCTCGCTGGTGACCTACTTTGCCGATGGCGGAACCCTGTCGCTCAACTTCGATATTCGCGGAACCTACCGGCCCGTCTATTACGACACGTTTCTGGGCCTGCCCTTCCCTGTCTGGGTGTTCATCGCGGTTGCCATCTGCGGCTGGCTGCTGCTGAACCGCACCGCGTTCGGCCGCTATTGCACGGCCATCGGTTCGAACGAGGCTGTCGCCAGATATTCGGCGATCAACGTGGACCGTGTGAAGACGCTTACCTATGTCATCCAGGGCCTGTGCGTTTCCTTTGCCACCATCATTTACGTGCCCCGCCTCGGCTCGGCGTCCGCGTCCACCGGCGTGTTGTGGGAACTTGAGGCGATCGCCGCGGTCATTATCGGCGGTACGGTGCTGAAGGGTGGGTATGGCCGGATCGGCGGCACCATCCTTGGTGCGCTCATTCTCACCACCATCGGCAACATTTTGAACTTCACCGATGTGATCTCGAATTACCTGAATGGAACCATGCAGGGCCTGATCATCATCGTCGCAGTGTTTCTTCAGCGCAGTGACTGGAAGCTCCGCAAGAGCAAGTAAGCCCCTGACCTGATTTCAACCGAACCGGGACCCGTCCCCAATTCAAATACCGGATCGCACCGGACGGGAGAGGTGCGTCCAGATGGCAGCATTGAAGGAGGAAGCAATGCTCATGAAGAAAGCTTTGGGAGTGATCGCGGTAACCGGTGCGCTGGCCTTTGCGGGCGCTGCGGTTGCACAGGAAAAAATCAAGATCGGCGTCAGCTATCCGACCCCGACCCATGCCTGGGCAGCCGGCATGAACTGGCACGCGGAACAAGCGGAAAAGCGGCTTGAGGCGCTTTACCCGGATGTCGATCTCATCCTGGTGAACTCGCCGGATCCGGAAGCACAGGCAAGTGCCCTGGAAGACCTGGTCTCCGTTCACCAGATCAAAGCCCTGGTGGTTCTGCCGTTCGAATCCGAACCGCTGACCGACCCGGTGCTGAACGTCAAGAAATCCGGTGCATGGATCACGGTCGTCGACCGCGGCCTCAGCCAGCCGGGCATCGAAGACCTTTATGTGGCCGGCAACAACCCGGAACTGGGCCGTGTATCCGCCCAGTACATGAAGACCCGTCTGAAGGACGGCGACAACATCGTCATCCTGCGCGGTATTCCGACGGTCATCGACAATGAACGCTTCGACGCGTTCATGGCGGAAATCGAAGGCTCCGGCATCAACGTGCTCGACCACAAGCACGCCAACTGGAACCGCGACGACGGCTTTGAAGTGATGCAGGACTTCCTGTCCCGCTTCCCGGACATCGACGCGGTCTGGGCCCAGGACGACGACATCGCCATTGGCGTGGTTGCCGCCCTGAAACAGGCTGGCCGTGACGGCGACGGCATGTTCGTCGTTGGCGGTGCCGGCATGAAGGAAACCATCAAGGCAATCATGGATGGCGACACCCTCATTCCGGTCGACGTTCTCTATCCGCCGGCAATGATCGCCACCGCCATGGACCAGACGGTTGCAGCCTTCAAGTCCAATGGTCCGGTTGCCGGCCGCTACATTCTCGGTGCGACGCTGATCACGCCGGAAAATGCTGAAAACTACTACTTCCCGGATTCGCCCTTCTAAGGCTTCGGGACGTAGCAGGCCGGGGTCTTTCGCGATGGGACCCCGGCCCTTTCCACCTCACCTCACCTTCCCCGATTTCTGGAGATTGTCATGAAAACCATAAAGGGTCCGGCGTTGTTTCTCGCCCAGTTTGCGGGGGACGAAGCGCCGTTCAATTCCTGGGCATCGATCACGAAATGGGCCGCGGATTGCGGCTATCTTGGCGTTCAGGTACCCAGTTGGGACAGCAGGCTGATCGACCTTGAAAAGGCAGCCAGTTCCAAGACCTATTGCGACGAATTCATTGGGACAGCGCGCGAGAACGGTGTCGAGATCACCGAGCTTTCGACCCACTTGCAGGGCCAGCTCGTTGCCGTGCACCCGGCCTATGACACGGCTTTCGACGGCTTTGCCGCGCCGCATGTCCATGGCAATCCTGCCGCCCGTCAGGCCTGGGCGGTCGACCAGGTCAAACTGGCCCTGGCCGCAAGCCGCAATCTCGGCATTTCAGCCCACGCCACCTTTTCCGGCGCGCTCGCCTGGCCCTATGTCTATCCGTGGCCGCAGCGTCCTGCCGGACTGATCGAAACCGCATTTGACGAACTTGCCAGACGCTGGCGTCCGATCCTCGACTATGCCGAGGAAATGGGGGTTGATGTCTGTTACGAAATTCACCCGGGTGAGGATCTGCATGACGGCATCACCTTCGAGATGTTCCTGGAGCGCGTCAACGGTCACGACCGCTGCAAGATGCTCTACGATCCGTCCCACTATGTGCTGCAGTGCCTTGATTATCTGGACAATATCGACATCTACAAGGACCGGATCGGCATGTTCCACGTCAAGGATGCCGAGTTCAACCCGACCGGACGTCAGGGTGTTTATGGCGGCTACCAGTCGTGGGTCGACCGCGCCGGACGCTTCCGCTCCCTTGGCGATGGTCAGGTCGATTTCGGAGCCGTCTTTTCCAAGATGGCCGCGAATGATTTCGATGGCTGGGCCGTGGTTGAGTGGGAATGCTGCCTGAAGCACCCTGAAGACGGGGCCCGGGAAGGCGCGGACTTCGTGAAGGCTCACATCATCCGCGTGACCGAAAAGGCCTTTGACGATTTCGCCGACGGCGGCAGTGACGAGGCAGCCAACCGGAAAATGCTCGGAATCAACTAGAGTTTTGACTTCGACGAGGCAACAATTGGACGGGTCGGCGACGACACTCGCCACCTCTCACTCTCGTCATGAGGAGGACCGCCCGGTCCGTTTCGAAGGATGGGCTGCAATCTTGAAAACAAGTGGCCCCTCCCTCGAAAAAGCGCATCCGCGCTTCCTCAGCATGAGGTTTCTATGTATGTAAACAACGCGTGTAATCGATTACAGCGCGCGGCACGATAGAACAGAAACAGTTTCAGGAGGAGCGATATGGCCATCGAAGGAAAAGACACCGTGCAGACGCGCCCGATCCGGCTCGGCATGGTCGGCGGCGGCAAGGATGCCTTTATCGGCGCCGTTCACCGAATTGCCGCGCGCATCGACGGCGCCTACGACCTGGTGGCGGGCGCCCTGTCTTCCACCCCGGAGAAAGCGCTTGAATCTGGCCGCGCGCTCGGCCTCAAGGAAGATCGCATCTATGGCTCCTTCGAGGAAATGGCCAAGCGTGAAGCCCGGCTGAAAGACGGCATAGAAGCCGTTGCCATCGTCACGCCGAACCACATGCACTATCCGGCGGCGAAGGAATTCCTGAAACGCGGGATCCATGTCATCTGCGACAAGCCTCTGACTTCAACCCTGGCCGATGCCAAGAAATTCGTGAAGGCTGCGGAAAGCTCCGATGCTCTCTTCTTCCTGACGCACAACTACACCGGTTATCCGATGGTTCGGCAGGCACGCGAGATGGTAGCCAGTGGCGACCTCGGCACGATCCGCGTCGTTCAGGTGGAGTATCCCCAGGACTGGCTGACGGTGGAACAGCACAACAAGCAGGCTGATTGGCGTACCGACCCGGCACGTACGGGTCTTGGCGGCTCCACGGGCGATATCGGCACTCATGCCTATAATCTTGCCTGCTTCATCACAGGCCAGTCGGCGGAAAGCCTTGCTGCAGACCTGCAGTCCTTCGTTCCGGGCCGTCAGGTGGATGACAACGGCCACGTGATGCTGCGCTACGCCAGCGGCGCGCGCGGCATGCTGTGGTGTTCGCAGGTGGCACCGGGCAACGAGAACAATCTCAAGATCCGGATCTATGGCGACAAGGCCGGGCTCGAGTGGCACCAGGAAGACCCGAACTATCTCCACTACACGCCTTTCGGAAAGCCGAAGCAACTGCTGACCCGGGGCGGTGCCGGCATGCTCGACAGCATCGCCTCGGCCACACGTGTGCCGCCAGGACATCCGGAAGGCTATCTGGAAGGCTTCGCCAACCTCTACAAGGACGCTGCCGACGCCATCCGTGCCCACCAGTCCGGCAAGGACGCCAGCTCTCTGGTTCCGGGAATCACGGACGGACTTGCCGGCGTGCGCTTTGTCGACGCCTGCGTCCGCTCTTCGGCGAAAAACGCTGCCTGGGTGAAGCTGGACGGATAGTCTTGCCTATCGTCGCATTTTACGAAGCCCGGGCTCTGCTGCCCGGGCTTTTGTCGTTTTCAGAGCACTCTCCCTTGAGAATGCAGGGCCACAGAACAACATCCTTGCCGCTCTCGGCAATTCCACACGGTGGTGTGTACCGTACCCTGGAATTTAACTTGGAACGGGAGGGCGAATGGCGGGCCTCACCCCTTCCTCGTCGCGCCATGGCTCAACCGTGGTTTCCATGCCCCTTCCTGACCTCTGTCACGCCTCCTGGAAATGGCTCCGCATCGGCGTGGATTGCCGGATCAGCCCCGAAAATGACGAAGGAAAGAGGCAATCCAGATCTCTATTTTTCTCATTATTACAGACACTTACCCATCCCATTCGCACCGCACAACGCTACTCGCTTTACAAAAGTAATAAAGTATTACTTAATGATTTTTGTGAGGAGAATATACCTTGTGGAGGAGACCCTATGAAACTCAAGGCAATGCTTATTGCCGGGGCAATGTCGTTTGTCCCGATGACCGCCATGGCTGCCGATCTGACCATCGGTTTTTCGCAGATCGGATCTGAATCCGGTTGGCGTGCAGCTGAAACAACTGTCACCAAGCAGGAAGCTGAAAAGCGCGGCATTGATCTGAAATTTGCCGATGCCCAGCAGAAGCAGGAAAACCAGATCAAGGCGATCCGGTCTTTCATCGCACAGGGTGTCGATGCGATCCTGCTCGCTCCTGTGGTTGCCACCGGTTGGGACGAAGTCCTGGAAGAAGCCAAGGATGCCGAGATCCCGGTCGTGCTGCTTGACCGGACTGTCGACGCACCGGAAGATCTTTACATGACCGCCGTCACGTCGGATCTGGTTCATGAAGGCAGCGTCGCCGGCCAGTGGCTGGTTGATGAAACTGCCGGCGAGAAGTGCGACATCGTCGAACTTCAGGGAACAACCGGTTCCAGCCCCGCCATCGACCGCAAGAAGGGCTTCGAGCAGGCGATTTCCGGCCATGACAATCTGAACATTGTCCGTAGCCAGACCGGCGACTTCACCCGCAGCCAGGGCAAGGTCGTCATGGAAAGCTTCCTGAAGGCTGTTGGCGGCGCCAACATCTGTGCCCTTTATGCCCACAACGACGACATGGCCGTCGGCGCCATCCAGGCGATCAAGGAAGCAGGGCTGAAGCCCGGCGAGGACATCAAGATCGTCTCGATCGACAGTGTTCCGGACATCCACCTGGCGATGGCAAACGGCGAAGCCAATGCCACGATCGAACTGACCCCGAACATGGCAGGCCCGGCGCTGGACGCGCTTGAAGCCTACCTTGCGGATGGCACGATGCCGCCGAAGTGGATCCAGACCGAGTCCAAACTCTACACGCTCAAAGATGATAACATGGCCATCTACGAGATGAAGAAAGACCTGGGATACTAAGAACGATCCCGATGCCGGGCGGCCTGCCGCCCGGCATCTCAAGGTTCAGGAAGTCCGACTTCGGGGGAAGCCGATACATGGCGAGCGTAACCGACCCTGTGCTCGAATGCCGGGGCATATCCAAATTCTTTCCGGGGGCCATAGCGCTGGATGCAGTGGACCTGACCCTTTATCCGGGTGAAGTGCATGCGCTGCTCGGCGAAAACGGGGCCGGAAAATCCACCCTGATCAAATGCCTGACCGGTGCCTATCGGCGCGATGCCGGCACCATCCTCCTGAACAGTCAGGAAATCTCGCCCAACAGCACTCAGGACAGCCAGAAACTGGGTATCGGCACCGTCTACCAGGAAGTGAATCTGCTGCCGAACCTGACTGTTGCGGAGAACCTTTTTCTCGGCCGCCAACCGATGTGGCACGGGTTCATTTCCCAGCGCAAGATGATGAAGATGGCGCGGGATCTGCTTGCCGAATTCGGCCTCTCCGTCAATCCGGCCGAACCGCTGTCGGCCTATTCCGTCGCCGTACAACAGGTGGTCGCGATTGCCCGTGCCGTCGAGCTTTCCGGCAAGGTTCTGATCCTTGACGAACCGACAGCCAGCCTCGACCGGGATGAGGTCGACCTTGTTTTTTCCGTCATTGAAAAACTGAAGGCGCGTGGTCTCGCCATTGTCTTCATCACGCATTTCCTCGACCAGGTGTTCGAGATCTCCGACCGTGCAACGGTGCTGAGAAACGGCCGTGTGGTTGGCACCCGTCTGCTTGCAGATGCAACCCAGACCGAGATCGTGACGCTGATGCTCGGCCGGCAGCTGGAAGATCGCATTCACGACCGCGCCCCGTCGGCAACCGGTGACACATTGATAGAGCTGACGAACTTCGGCAAACGCGGCATGATCACGCCGTTTGACCTGACCGTGCGCAAGGGCGAAGTCGTCGGACTTGCCGGGCTTCTGGGGTCCGGACGTACGGAAACTGCCGAAATCATCTTTGGCGCCGTGCAGGCTGACCAGGGCGAAGCGCTGCTGGAAGGCAAGAAAGTCACCATCAAGAACCCGCGTGAGGCCGTCGCGCACCGGTTTGCGCTCTGTCCGGAAGACCGGAAGAGCGACGGTATCGTCGGCGATCTTTCCGTGCGGGAGAATATCATTCTGGCTCTGCAGGCCCGACAGGGCTGGTTCCGGCCACTACCGAAGGCAAAGGTCAACGAACTGGCGGAAGCCTATGTGAAGGCCCTCGACATTCGCCTCGCCAGTCTGGACATGCCTATCCGCCTGCTTTCTGGCGGTAATCAGCAGAAGGCACTGCTGGCAAGATGGCTGGCGACCAATCCGGCCTTCCTCATCCTGGATGAACCGACACGCGGCATTGATGTCGGCGCCCACGCGGAAATCATCGCCCTTATCGAGAAACTGCGCGAAGACGGCATGGCGCTTCTTGTGGCCTCGTCCGAGCTGGAAGAACTCGTCGCCTATTCCACCCGGGTGATCGTGCTGCGTGACCGGCGTCAGGTATGCGAACTTGCCGGTGACGACATCACGACTTCCAACATTGTCGCGGCCATTGCCGACGAACCCATGGCGGAGGCTGTTTGATGACCGCACATGTTCACAACACCCTTCGGCGGATCACCCCGCAGCTGATCATCCTGGCTGCCGTTTTGATGTTGAACTTCATGGTATTCCCGGATTTCTTCCGGATAGAATTCCAGAACGGTCGCCTCTTCGGCAATCTGATTGACGTGCTCAATCGTGGCGCACCGACCGCCCTTCTGTGCATCGGCATGACACTGGTCATCGCGACCAGAGGCATCGATCTGTCGGTTGGCGCCGTCATGGCAATTGCCGGTGCGGTTGCCGCTTCCCTTGCCGTGGATGGGCATGGCTGGCACGTCGCCCTTACCGGTGCGCTTGCCGTCGGTGCGATCTGCGGCCTGTGGAACGGCGTGCTGGTTGCTGTCCTGCGCATTCAGCCGATCGTCGCAACTCTTGTGCTGATGGTCGCCGGCCGGGGCATTGCGCAGCTGGTGACGGAGGGAACAATCCTGACCTTCCTGGATCCTGGCCTCATCCACCTAGGCGCCGGCACGATCCTGGGCATTCCGACCCCGATCCTGATCTGGATCGGGCTCGGGCTCGCGGTTGCGGCAGTGGTTCGCAAGACAGCGCTTGGCATGCTGATCGAGGCAATCGGCATCAACGAGAGCTCCTCGCGCCTTGCGGGCATCAACAGCCGCGTACTGATCATCTCGGTCTATCTGATTTCCGGTGTCTGCGCGGCACTGGCCGGCGTTATCGTCGCGGCGGATATCAAGGGGGCAGATGCCAACAATGCCGGTCTCTGGCTCGAACTTGATGCCATCCTGGCGGTGGTGATTGGTGGCAACTCGCTGCTTGGCGGGCGTTTCTCGATCATGGCGTCGCTGCTCGGAGCCCTGATCATCCAGTCGGTCAATTCGGTGATCCTGCTGTCCGGCATGCCGCCTGAATTCAACCTGGTCATCAAGGCACTGATCATCATCGCGATCCTGGTCATCCAGTCTCCGACCGTGAAACACGCGCTTTACATCTTGCGGGCTTCCGCGGAGCCCCAGCCGTCCGACCCCATCAAGGAAGCGAAAGAAAGCCCGCAATGATCCGCTCCACTCATCTGCCGCTTCTGATCACCATCGCGACTTTCGTGCTGGCCTATACGCTGTGCGCGTCGCAATACCCGGCGATGCTGTCGACACGGGTCGTCGCGAACCTTCTGACAGACAACGCCTTTCTTGGAATAGCCGCCGTCGGCATGACCTTCGTGATCCTTTCGGGGGGCATCGATCTTTCGGTCGGCTCGGTGATCGCCTTTACCGGCGTCTTTCTGGCTGTGATCCTGAGGGATACCTCGATCCATCCGCTGGTCGCCTTTGTCCTGGTACTGGCGATCACCATTTCCTTCGGCGCGGCGATGGGGGCGATGATCCACTATCTGGAGATGCCGCCCTTCATCGTCACGCTGGCAGGCATGTTCCTGGCCCGCGGCGCGGCCTATGTACTGTCGACCGACAGCGTGCCGATTACCCACGAGTTCTACGACACACTGCAGTCGCTTTACTGGAAGGCTCCGGGCGGCGGACGTTTCCGGCTCACCGGCATGATCATGCTGCTGACCTTCCTCGTCGGCATCGTCGTCGCCCACCGCACCCGCTTCGGCCAGAATGTCTATGCACTTGGCGGCGGGCTGTCGACGGCCCGGCTGATGGGCGTTCCCCTGGCAAGGACCACCATCGGCATATACGCCACGTCAGGCGGCCTTGCCGGACTTGCCGGGATCATCTTCTCTCTCTACACGTCCGCCGGCTATTCACTGGCGACGGTCGGGGTCGAACTCGACGCCATCGCGGCGGTGGTGATCGGCGGCACATTGCTGACCGGCGGCACTGGTTTTGTCGCAGGCACATTCTTTGGCATTTTGATCATGGGGTTGATACAAACCTTTATCGTGTTCGACGGAACGCTTTCGAGCTGGTGGACAAAGATCGTGATCGGCGGTTTGCTCTTCGGCTTCATCTTGCTTCAGAAGGGACTCACTTGGGCAACGACACTGCGCAGAAAACCAGCGACAGAGTTCGCCGCGCAATCATGACCTTCGTCGCCACCGGCGGGTTGGGAAGCCAGATCGGAAACCATACCGATCAGGTTGTCGAGCAACTGGGAAGAGCCATCGTTGCAGGTGAGTATCCGCCGGAAACGATGATCCCCCTGGACCCGGACATTTCGGAAATGTTCGACGTCTCGCGCACGGTGGTGCGGGAAGCGAAGAAGACGCTGATCGCAAAAGGCCTGATCCAGTCGAAAGCCAAGGTTGGAACCCATGTCCGGCCCGCATCCGAATGGAACATGTTCGATCCGGACGTCCTGCGCTGGCACGCCGCGCTCAACAACCAGCGTCCGTTTCTGGAAGACCTGTTCGAGATACGCCTGATCTTCGAACCGGCGGCGGCAGGCAGCGCCGCCAAGCGCGCAACCGATGCGGAATGCGTGACCCTGTCCAAACTCTGCGACAACCTTGCCACCGGCAAGGACAGGGCTGCCGTGGCCGTGGCCGATCTGGAGTTTCACAAGATGATCCTGAAGCTCTCCGGCAATCGCTTCCTGCAGTCACTTGGAGATCTCGTTCAGGCCGCGCTCTATTCCCTCTTCATTGCCGAGGCCAACGAGCGCAACGACCAGGAAACCTACGAGTTCGTCGAGCGTCACCGCGCCATCGTCACGGCCATCAAGGCCGGAGACGCGAAAGCCGCTCATGACGCCATGGTCGCCGTCATCCTGGCCGGCCGGAAGATCGAACTGAATATCTGAGGCTTCAAACTTGAAAAAACGCCTCATCCTGAGGAGCGCACTTGTGCGCGTCTCGAAGGATGGGCCACTTGTTCAGAGCAAGGTGCCCATCCTTCGAGACGGACCTGAAGGTCCTCCTCAGGATGAGGTCGTCATTTGATCGCCCACCCGGCTCAGCTGGCCGGCAGCAGGTCGTCCGGCAGGTTCTGGTAGCAGACCGGGCGCAGGAAGCGCCGGATAGCCATCGTGCCGACGGAGGTGGCACCGAAGTTGGTCGATGCCGGGTAAGGCCCGCCGTGAACCATGCTGTCGGCAACTTCCACACCGGTCGGGAAGCCATTTGCAAGCACGCGGCCTGCCTTGCGCTCCAGCACCGGCATCAGCTTGCGGGCAAGGTCCTTGTCGCCTTCATCCATCTGCAACGTGCAGGTGAGCTGGCCTTCCAGGCCCTTGGCGATTTCCAGAAGCTGTGCTTCATCCTTCACGCGGACCACGATGCCGAGCGGGCCGAAGACTTCCTCGCCCAGTTCCTCGTTGGCCAGCCAGTTGTCGCCGGTTGTCTCGAAGACGTAAGGTGCGGCTTCACGGGTCTCGCAGGACGTGCCGATCAATTCGCGGACACCGCTGGAAGCGGCAACCCGCTTGGAACCGGACCGGTAGGCGGCCGCAATTCCGTCTGTCAGCATGGTCTGCTTGCCAATGCCGCCGAGGGCTTCTGCTGCTGTCGCAACGAAGGCGTCCGCATCCGGACCTTCGAGCACCAGGATAACGCCCGGGTTGGTGCAGAACTGGCCAGCACCCATTGTCAGCGATCCGGCCCAGCCCTTTGCAATTGCCTCGCCGCGAGCGGAGAGCGCCGCCGGCAGCAGGAACATCGGGTTGACCGAACCAAGTTCACCAAAGAACGGGATCGGCACCGGGCGCTGTGCGCACATGTCGAACAAGGCACGGCCGCCACGCAGGGAGCCAGTGAAACCGACGGCGGTGATCAGCGGGTGCTGAACAAGCGCCTGGCCAACCTCGAAACCATTGCCCTGGATGAAGGAGAAGACACCCGGATGCAGGCCGCAGGACTTGATGGCTGCGGCGATCGCCTCGGCGACAATCTCACCGGTGCCCGGATGGGCCGGGTGGCCACGGACGACCACGGGGCAGCCCGCAGCCAGAGCCGATGCCGTATCACCGCCGGCGGTCGAGAATGCCAGCGGGAAGTTGGAAGCACCGAAGACCGCGACCGGCCCGATCGGGCGCTGGACCAGCTTCAGGTCCGGGCGCGGCAGAGGCTGGCGGTCCGGCAGGGCTTCGTCGTGACGCTTGTCGAGATAATCGCCTTTCAGAATATGCGAGGCAAACAGGCGCAACTGGCCGGTGGTGCGACCACGCTCGCCCTGAAGACGCGCTTCCGGCAAACCGGTTTCGGACGTGCCGATCTCGGTGATGGCGTCCGCACGGGCTTCAATCTCCTCTGCAATGGCATTGAGGAATTTCGCCCGCTCTTCACTGCTGGAATAGCCATAGCTCCAGAAGGCTTCTTCCGCTGCGCGGCAGGCCGCGTCCACCTGGTCGGCGGTACCGACGGAAAAAGCGTGAGACGCGCCATGCGCCGGTTCGGAGGTAAATGTTGCATCGCCGGCAACCCATTGCCCTGCAACAAGCTGCTTTCCGTGAGGCATAAAAGTCATGTCAAACCTTCTGGTTTTGAAGATGGATCAGAATTCGAACGGATCAGTGATGACGCGCCGCCCAAGAGAAAAGGCGTCGCACACATGGATCATCGGCGAGAGATCGACGTCGCTCGTGCCCGATTTCACCAGATCCGCCATACGGACGTAGAGGTTGGCATATTCATGGTTCGTCCCCTGTATAACGGGCTCACCGTCGATTTCCAGCTTCTCACCGCCAAGTGACAGCTTTGCGGCGCCCCGGTCGGTTTCAACGTCGATGTCCCATGTCTGGGGCCCTTCCTGACGCCAGTCGAAATCGGCGGACATTTCCGCGCCAACCGGATCTGCGAAGGTCAGCCCGGCGGCAATCGGCGTTGCCCGGTTCGCCGGAAACTCCAGCGTCGCACCGGTGAGGTGAACCGGATAAGGAAGAACCTCGGTCAGGATCGAGAGCGCATTGATACCTGGGTCGAAGACCCCCATGCCACCCGGCTCCCAGATCCATTCCTGGCCGGGATGCCAACGGCGAACATCTTCCTTCCAGGTGATCTTGAGCCGTTTCAACGTGCGTTCGGCAAGGAATGCCTTCAGCGCCGGTACGCTATCTGCGTAGCGAGAGTGCCAGGTGGCGAACAACGTCACCCCGTGTTGCCTTGCAAGTGCCTCCAGCGCATAGCATTCGGCAAGGCTCTGACCCGGCGGCTTTTCCAGCATCACATGCTTGCCGGCCTTCAAGGCCTTGGCCGCATACTCGAACCGAGGTTGCGGTGGAATGGCGAGCGAGACCGTGGTGATGTCCGGCCGCTTTTCCAGAAGCTCGTCGATCGTCTGGAAATGATCGATCCCGTCAACGCCAGCGTGACGGCTGACGGCCGCCTCCAACTGCCAGTCCGGATTACCGGCAATTGCCGGAATGTGCTGATCGCGGGCAATCTTGCCGATGCCCACCAGCGCCAGTTTTTCTGCCATCAATGTGAATCCTTCGGCACGGCGGAACCGCGGCAGCCTTTCAGGAAGTCGAAATCGGCGCCGGTGTCGGCACCCTGAACGTGGTCATGGAACAGGCGGGCGTAGCCGCTGTCCGGAACATGGTGCGACGGCTTCCATGCTGCAAGCCGTGCGGACAATTCCTGTTCGGAAATGTCGAGATGGATTGTCCGGTTCGCAACATCCAGTTCGATCATGTCGCCGTCTTTCACAACAGCCAAAGGACCTCCGGCAGCAGCCTCCGGAGAGGTGTGCAGGACAACGGTGCCATAAGCCGTGCCGGACATGCGCGCATCCGAAATGCGGACCATGTCGGTAATGCCTTTCTTCAGCACCTTGGGCGGCAAGCCCATGTTGCCGACTTCCGACATGCCCGGGTACCCCTTGGGGCCGCAGTTCTTCAGCACCATGACGCAGGTCTCGTCGATGTCGAGGGCATCGTCGTTGATCTTGGCCTTGTAGTCGTCGATATCTTCAAAGACCACTGCCCTGCCCTTGTGCTGCATCAGATGCGGCGACGCGGCAGACGGTTTCAGGACAGCGCCATTGGGTGCAAGGTTGCCCTTCAGAACCGCGATACCACCCTGGCTGGTCAGCGCCTTTTCCGCCGGCAGGATGACATCCTCGTTCCAGTTCTTCACGTCCTTGACCTGGTCCCACATGGTCTCGCCGGAAACGGTGATGGCATCCTTGTTGAGCATGCCCGCCTCGCCGAGGCGCTTGATCACCACCGGCAGACCACCGGCATAGAAGAACTCTTCCATCAGGTATTTGCCGGACGGCATCAAGTTGACGATGGTCGGGATGTCCCGGCCTGCCTTGTCCCAATCATCGAGCGATAGGTCTATGCTGACACGGCCGGCGATGGCCAGCAGATGAATGACCGCATTCGTCGACCCGCCGATGGCACCATTGGTGCGGATGGCGTTCTCGAACGCTTCGCGGGTCAGGATATCGGACGGTTTCAGATCGTCCTTCACCATCTGCACGATCCGCCGGCCGGAGAGATGCGCGATCACCCGGCGGCGGCTGTCGACAGCCGGGATCGCCGCATTGCCGGACAGTGCCATGCCGAGCGCCTCGGCCATAGAGGCCATGGTGGATGCCGTGCCCATGGTGTTGCAGCTGCCAGGGGACCGGCTCATGGCGGCCTCGGCTTCCAGAAACTCCTCCTGGGTCATTTCCCCAGCCTTCACCGCCTCTGAGAATTTCCAGAGGTGCGTGCCGGAGCCGACCCGTTCGCCCTGGAACCAGCCATTCAGCATCGGGCCGCCGGTGACGACAATTGCCGGAATATCGACAGAGGCTGCGCCCATCAGCAAAGAGGGCGTGGTCTTGTCGCAGCCAACCAGCAAGACGACGCCATCCAGCGGCGTGCCCCGGATCGCTTCTTCCACATCCATGCTGGCAAGATTGCGGAACATCATTGCCGTTGGACGCAGCGTGCTCTCGCCGGTCGAGAACACCGGGAACTCCACCGGAAAGCCGCCGGCCTCGTAGATCCCGTGTTTGACGCGCTCCGCCAGATCGCGCAGATGCGCGTTGCAGGGCGTGAGCTGGGACCAGGTGTTGCAGATGCCAATAACCGGGCGACCATCGAAGAGGTCGTCCGGCAGACCCTGGTTCTTCATCCAGCTGCGGTGATAGATGTGGTCACGGCTGGTGCCGCCGAACCATTCGGTCGACCGCAGTTTGCGCGGCCATTTCGCCGGTTTGAATGCCATGATCTAAAGAACCTTTACTTGAGCCGCCCCGGCTTCCGCAGCCTTGAAAGCCAAGCGGTTTTTCAGGGGAACGCCGAACCCCGGCGCGGAAATCTCGACCTCGTCCCCTTCCCGGCAGCCAATGCCATCGGCGAAGGAAAGCGTTGCCGTGCCGAACATGTGCACGTGCAGATCGCCCGGCTGGCGGAAAACGTCATACTTGAAATGATGGTGTTCCAGGTTCGCCAGCGTGTGGGACATGTTGCCTTCGCCCGACAGGAATGGCTTTTCCCAAAGCACTGCGCCGTCACGGTAGATCCGGCTGGTGCCTTCAACCTTCTCCGGAAGCGGACCGACCATCAGTTCCGGCCCGAAGGAGGCCGGACGCAGTTTGGAATGTGCCAGGTACAGATAGTTCTGGCGTTCCATTACGTGATCGGAGAACTCGTTGGCGAGCGCGAAGCCGACGCGGAAAGGTGTTCCGTCTTCGGCAATAACATATACCCCGGCGATTTCCGGTTCCTCGCCGCCATCCTCGCAGAAACCGGGACTGACAAGATCACCGCCCGGCGCCACCGCGCAGGACCCGTTGCCCTTGTAGAACCATTCCGGCTGGACGCCGACATGGCCCGGCTGCGGCCGACCGCCTTCAAGGCCGAGCTGGAACATCTTCATGCTGTCCGTGACGTTGGCATCGTCGTTCTTCGCCTTGGCGTGCATGGCATCACGAGTTGCCGCGGACCCCAGGTGCGTCAGCCCCGTGCCTGTCAGATGCATATGGGCTGCGTCCGGGTGGTCGATCGGCAGCAGCAACCGGCCTTCCGAGGCCAGCTGTTCCAGGTCGACCGCCGCACCGAGTTCATGTCCTCGGATACATTCGGTCAGGCTCTGGCCTTTTGCGATGGCTTCCTGAACCAGCTCGTAGGTGGAGGCAACTCCCTTCAGGACAGAAGCTTCGCTGCCATTGCGGACGACCACGGCACGTTTGCCGGCATCATCCAGGATCTGGGAAATCAGCATAGCGTTACCCCTGCTTGTTCTTGTTGTAGACGTCGAAAATTACGGCTGCGAGCAGCACGAGGCCCTTGATCATCTGCTGGTAGTCGATACCGATGCCCATGATCGACATGCCGTTGTTCAGCACGCCCATGAGGAAAGCTCCGACAACCGCGCCAATGATGGTGCCGACCCCGCCTGACATGGACGCCCCGCCGATGAAGACGGCCGCAATCACGTCCAGTTCCAATGCGAAGCCGGCCTTGGGCGTTGCGGTGTTGAGACGTGCAGCGAATACGAGACCCGCGGCAGCAGCCAGAACACCCATGTTGGTGAAGGCCAGGAAGGTCAGTCGTTCGGTCTTGATACCGGACAGTTTGGCAGCCTTCTGGTTGCCGCCAAGTGCGTAGATCCGGCGGCCGACCGTCGTCGTTTCGGTGATGAAGGCATAGATGATCGTCAGGACGCCCATGGTGATGAGGACATTCGGCAGGCCGCGGAACAGGGACAGCTTGAACATCACGAACACCAGAGCGGCAGCAATGATCACGTTGCGGGCGATGAAGAAGCTCGTCGGCTCATCCTCGATGCCGTAGGCCTTGTTCTGTGCCCGCTGGCGCATGCCGATCCAGACCACAAGGGCTGCGGCTACGACACCGGTTGCGAGCGCAAGAACATTGACCTTGCGAGCACCGAAGAGATCCGCCAGTGCCTCCCCCATGCCGGCCGGAAACATGTCCGGTACGAACCCGGTGGCAATGATCTGGAATTCCTTCGGGAACGGACCCACCGACTGACCTTCGAGAAGCCAGAGCGACAAGCCGCGGAAGACCAGCATACCTGCCAGCGTCACGATGAAGGACGGTATTTTCCAATAGGCGACCCAATACCCCTGGGCCGCGCCGATCAGTCCGCCGATGGCCAGGCAGACGATCATCGTGATGTACGGCGATTGGCCGTAGTTGACGATCATGACCGCGGCGAGCGCCCCGATGAAGCCCATCACCGAGCCGACCGACAGGTCGATGTTGCCCGAGACGATGACGATCAGCATGCCGAGCGCCATGATGATGATGTAGGAGTTCTGCAGCAGCAGGTTGGTGATGTTTACTGCACGCAGCAGCGTGCCGTCGGTAACCACCTCGAAGAAGGCCATCACCGCAATCAGCGCGAACAGCAGTCCGTATTGCCGCAAATGCGAGGAGATATACTCGCCGATGCCCTTGGTCTTCACGACCGGCGTCGCATTGGTGTCGCTATCAGCCAGTTCCATGGGTTTTTCTCTCACTCGTTGACAATGAGCGACATGATGCGCTCCTGGCTCGCATCGCCGGCGGCAAGTTCACCGACGAGAGCCCCTTCGTTCATGACGTAGACCCGGTCGCACATGCCGAGCAGTTCCGGCATTTCCGACGAGATCATGACCACGCCTTTGCCCTGCGCGGCGAGGTCGTTGATGATGGTGTAGATTTCATATTTGGCGCCAACGTCGATGCCGCGGGTCGGCTCGTCCAGGATCAGCACTTCCGGCGCGGTGAACAGCCATTTGGCCAGCACCACCTTCTGCTGATTGCCTCCGGAAAGGTTGACCGTTTTCTGGAACACCGACGGCGTACGGATCGCCAGCGCTTCCCGATATCTCTCGGCGACGCGGGTTTCCTCGTTGCGCTTGAGGATGGGCCCGGAAGAAACGCCGTTCAGGTTGGCAAGCGTCGTGTTGAACCGGATCGTCTCGTCCAGAACCAGCCCGAGGGCCTTGCGGTCTTCGGTGACGTAGGAGATGCCCGCTGCAATTGCCCGGTCCACGGTGCTGACATCAATCGGCTGGCCCTTGAGCTTCACCGATCCGCTGATGTTACGGCCATAGGACCGGCCGAAGATGGACATGGCCAGTTCGGTCCGGCCCGATCCCATCAGCCCGGCAATGCCGACGACCTCGCCAGCCCGAACATTGAAGGAAGCGTTCTTGATCACGCGCCGTTCGGAATGCTCGGGATGCCAGACGGACCAGTCCGTGACTTCCATCAGGACATCGCCCGGTGTCCGGCTGTGCTCCGGGAACCGATGTGTCATGTCCCGGCCGACCATGTCGCGGACGATATCGTCCTCGCTCAGGCCTGCCTTGGCGTCGAGGTTCGACACGGTCATGCCGTCACGGATCACCGTAACGCTGTCCGCGACATATCGGACTTCGTTGAGCTTGTGCGAGATGATGATGCTGGTGACGCCCTGCGCCTTGAGTTCCAGCATGAGATCAAGCAGCTTGCGGCTGTCGTTTTCCTGCAGCGCCGCCGTCGGTTCGTCCAGGATCAACAGCTTGACGTCCTTCGACAGGGCCTTGGCGATTTCGACAAGCTGTTGCTTGCCAACGCCGATGGAGTCGACCTTGGTCGTCGGGGGCTCCGAGAGACCGACCTTGGCGAGCAGTTCTTCTGTCCGCTGGTTGGTTTTCCGCCAGTCGATCACGCCCTTGCTGGCGCATTCGTTGCCCAGGAAGATGTTTTCGGCAATCGAAAGCTGCGGCACCAGGGCAAGTTCCTGGTGAATGATGATGATGCCCTGCTTTTCACTGTCCGATATGCCGGAGAACCGGGCCGGTTCACCTTCAAAAACAATCTCGCCGTCATATTGACCGTGCGGATAGACGCCGGACAGAACCTTCATCAGTGTGGATTTGCCTGCGCCATTCTCGCCGACGACGGCGTGAATTTCGCCCTTCTGGACATCCAGATTGACCCGGTCCAGCGCCTTCACGCCGGGAAAGGTCTTGCTGATGTTCTGCATGGAAAGGAGTGCCATCGACCCCGTTCTCCGAATTCCGAGGAAAGACCCGCCCACCGAGCCGGACAATCAGGGTCCGGGTCCATTCCGCTCTCCCAGGACTGCGAGGAAGAGCGGAATTGCCGTGTCGATGGGTGGTAAGTGCTGCCGGATCAACGGAAGATCAATCGGATGGGATCGATCCTCCTGAAGCTGATCACGTCCAAAGTGGCGGAGCATCCGGTGTGCGCTCGGTTGAACGCAGGATGCTCCGGGGTGTTGTCGTTCTTATTTGACCTGGTCTGCAGTGTAGTAACCGCTTCCGATCAGGATCTCTTCCCAGTTGCTGGCGTCGACGGAAACCGGCTCCAGCAGGTAGGACGGAACAACCTTCACACCGTTGTCGTAGGTGGTGGTGTCGTTGATTTCCGGCTCGCCGCCACCCAGCAGGGCATCAACCATGCCGACAGTGACGCGGGCAAGTTCACGGGTATCCTTGAAAACGGTCGAGTACTGCTCGCCGGCCAGGATCGACTTCACGGACGGGACTTCGGCGTCCTGACCGGTGACGATCGGCATCTTCAGATCGCCGGAACCGTAGCCGACACCCTTGAGAGAAGACAGGATGCCGATGGACAGGCCGTCATACGGGCTGAGAGCGCCGTGCAGCTGCTTGTCGGTGTAGTGAGCGGACAACAGGTTATCCATGCGAGACTGCGCAACTGCACCGTCCCAACGCAGCGTACCGACGGTGTCCATGCCCATCTGGCCGGACTGGATGACGATCGTGCCATCGTCGATCAGCGGCTGCAGAACGGACATCGCACCGTCGTAGAAGAAGTAGGCGTTGTTATCGTCCGGAGAACCGCCAAAGAGTTCGACATTGTAGGGGCCGTCGCCGAACCGCTCTTTCAAGCCGTTCACGAGAGACGTTGCCTGCTGCACGCCGACCTTGAAGTTGTCGAAAGTCGCGTAATAGTCGACGTCGCCGCTGTCACGGATCAGGCGGTCGTAGGCGATGACCTTGATGCCGGATGCGGCCGCATTTTCAAGAGCATTGGAAAGCGTGGTGCCGTCGATGGCTGCGATCACCAGAACGTCCACACCCTTGGTGATCATGTTTTCGATCTGGGCGAGCTGGTTCGGAATATCGTCTTCTGCGTACTGCAGGTCTGCTTCATAGCCGGCTTCGGTGAACTGCTCGACCATGGAATTGCCGTCGGAGATCCAGCGTGCCGAGGATTTCGTCGGCATGGCGATGCCGATGGAGCCTTTGTCCTGGGCCATTGCTGCGCCGGTCAGCGCCACGCCGGACATAAGGGTTGCTGCTGCCGCTACCGCGACAAGCGCCTTGGAAACAAATTTCATATCGTCCTCCCGGACCGGATCCCAGCCGGCCCAATTCAGTCACAGGCATTCACGGGTTGATGCCGGGGAGTACAAAATGGAAAAGTAACATGACGGTCAAATTATTATTCATTATCATTACATACCTTAATTGATATGAAATAATGGAAATCGGCCATGAGCTTGGACTTGCTGCGGCGGGGAATGAAAATCTCCCACTTGCGATTGCTCGCGGAGCTTGCAAAACACACTCGCCTCACCGACGCAGCAAGCGCTCTCGGCATGTCGCAACCGGCCGCTTCGCGTCTGATTTCCGAAGTTGAGCGCGTGGCGGAAGCCGACATTTACGTGCGATCGGGCCGCGGAATCGAGTTGACCGACATCGGCCACAAACTGGCCGAACGCTGTGTGCGCATCCTGCAGGAGTTTGCCGATGCGGGACGCGATATCGAACAGCACAAGTCCGGCCAGAGCGGGCACGTCAGCATCGGGTCGGTGACGGGCCCTGCAATCGAATATGTCCTGCCCGCAATACGTCACGTGCGCCTCAGCTACCCGGATATTTCCATTTCGGTGGAAGTCGGTCCCAGTCTCGATCTGGCACCGATGCTGGAGGACGGGCGGCTCGACTTTTCCCTCAGCCGCGTGCCGGTGGATGAAGATCCGGACCTGTTCGAGGAACGCCCTCTCCTGCGCGAACCTGCCTGCCTTGTCGCCCGGACGGATCATCCGCTGACCCGCCTCGCAGCACCTGTACCTGCAGAAGCCCTATTGGGTTTTGACTGGGTCCTTCCTCCTGTTGGCGCCCCGATCCGCACCACGACGGAACAGGCATTGCGCGACAAGGGGCTTGGACTGCCCACCAAGGTGCTGACGACGTCTTCGTTCCTGTTCACGGTTACGACTGTGCAGCGTACCAACGCGATTGCCGCTGTCGCCCAATCGGTTGCCTCAAGCTTTGCAGAAAATGCAGACGGAAGTCCGGGCACGATCACGGCCCTTGAAAGCGATCTCACCTTGTCGGTTGAGACCTATTCCTTCCTGACCCGAAAAGGCCAGGTTCTGACGCCTGTCGCCCGGATCGTGGCACGCGAAGTCCTGCGGGCAATCACGGGCGAAACGATACTCGCGTGATTGCAAGTCGCAAGCCGAAGCGATGCAACGTCTTGAAAAAATTGACAAACTGTAGAGGGAGAGTGGTGCCCAGAGCCGGAATCGAACCAGCGACACGCGGATTTTCAATCCGCTGCTCTACCAACTGAGCTATCTGGGCGTGCCTTGCAAGTGGTCCGGGGCGAGCCCCGTTCGCTGAAAGCCCGGTCCTTATAGAGGCTCCCTGAAACCTTGTCCAGCACCCCGGCAAAGTTTTTTGCCGAACGGCCTCACCTCATCTGTTGAAAACTTTCAGCCCCACTAACCTTCTGAAAAACAATATCTTTCCCAAACCTGACCAAAATCGTTTCGTACTGTGTCACATATATCTGGGCTTCCGTCGCAACAAGGCACGTGGTCGGAGGCTCTCTGACCCACAGTCAAGTCATCACCTCTATGCTGCGGTACGCACCCGCCCCCCCCAAATACTGACGTGCAAACGAAAGAAGCGCGCCACGGATGGCGCGCCTCTGACAGTCATCAACGATCCTGTCGATCTTATTTCACGGTAATCCGGTCGTCCGTGTAGGCTGAGTAACCGTTCTTGCCTGCAAGATACTCGGAAACCACATCGGCCAGGTCCGGTCCGAAGTCATAGGCGTTCATGCCGTTGGTCGCGAAGATCTTGTAGCCGTCGCCGCCACCGCGCATGTAGTTGTTGGACACCACGCCATAGACCTTTTCCGAATCCAGCGGAACGTAGCTGTCGCCTTCCATCACCATGACATCGGAGATCCGCTCCCCGGCAGGTTTGGTCTTGTCGAAGGAATACTTAAGACCGGCCACTTGCGGGAAACGGCCCGCGCCCTCTTCCACCTGGCTGACACCGTTTTCTAGAGCCGCGATCACATCGGACCCCTTCAGTTCGAAAGTGGACAGCGTGTTCTGGAACGGCAGCACCGTCAGGACTTCGCCCTTGGTGATCTCACCGGCGTCGATGGAGGCACGCAGACCACCGCCGTTCTGGATGGCGATCTGGACACCCTGGCCCTTGACGCGATCAAGCATGGCATCTGCGACCAGGATCCCCATTTCGCAAGCCTGGGCCCGGCAGACTTCCCGGTCGGCGCCGATGGGAGCATCGGCCTGGGCAACGACTTCCTTGCGGATTTCGTCGAGCGGTTCCGCGAGTTCCTTGATGCGGGAAACAAGTTCCGGATTTTCGACGATGGTGTTGTCGATAATGATCGGCTCACCGGCAGCTTCCGTGATGACGCCATTGTCGTCAAAGGTCACGTTCAGTTCGCCCAGGAACTTGCCGTAGGCGTAGGCCTGAACGACGGCCGTCGGCGTTCCATCCGGACCGTCGATCATGGTCGGATACGGGCCTTCGGCATCGTCCGACGTGTTGGACAGGTAAGTGTTGGAGTGGCCGCCGACAATCACGTCGATGCCAGGTGCCTTGGCAGCAACTTCCTTGTCGACGTTATAGCCGGAGTGGCTGAGGACGATGATCTTGTTGACGCCTTCGGCAGCAAGTTTCTCCGCTTCGCGGGTTACGGCCGCAACCGGATCGGTGAAGGAAATATTCGCGCCGGGGCTGGCCAGTTCATCCGTGTCCTCCGGCGTCAGGCCGATCAGGCCGATCTTCTCACCGCCGCGTTCGATGACGATCGAAGGCTTCAGCACGTCGGCAAGCTGAGGCTCCTTCGACACATCCGCGTTGGACATCAGGACCGGAAACTCCACCGCATCCATGAAGCCGCGCAGGACTTCAGGTCCATCATCAAATTCATGGTTGCCGACGGTCATTCCGTCGTAGCCGAGCTTGTTCATGAACTCGGCGGCAGCCTTGCCCTTGTAATAGGTATAGAACAGCGTGCCCTGGAACTGGTCACCACCGTCGACGAGGATCGTGTTGTTGCTGGCCGCGCGGCGATCTTTGATGATCGTGTCGAGGCGCGCCGTGCCACCGAAGCATTTGCCTTCTGCATTGTCCTCTTCACCGCAGGTCGAATCGTACTTGTTGATCGGCTCGATGCGGCTGTGGAAGTCGTTGGTATGCAAGATTGTCAGCGAATAATCGGCATAGGCTGCCGTCGACAGTGCCGTGGTCACGGACAGCACTGCGGCGCTCAGAAAACGTTTTTTCATCGGACCCTCGCCCTTGGATAGGTTGGTTATGCCGTATCAGGAACGAGACGCCTGACGCCGGCTTCCCGGTGTTCTTAAAAACCCCGTACGCCCCTCAACAAAAGGCATCAACCCTACCGGACAAAACCGGAATTCAGGGCGTCAGGATCGCCGGTATAAAAAGATCTTGGTGCAGTTTTATGACAGCTGCAAGTGTTTGGCGGCATGAAACTGAAAAAAATTTTGCTGGATAAATATTTTTGCAGCGCTGCCTAAAAATAGCTCAATCCCGCCAACTCTGCCGAGCCAAGTTCCGTGGCAGCCGGCTGAACAGGCAAATGGCAAGGCTTCCCGAAAACTCCGGTGGCGGGCGGTTTTCGGGGACTTTTGAGAAGATTTTCGGGAAAGGAGCACTGAGGCGCCGAGTTCTGCCTGGAATACCGGCAAGGCCTTCGCGCCTGCTTCGCCGGCAAACGAACCGGCGGATCATATGGCCCGCCAGGGCCTGTCAGGAGCGGTCTTCGTCCGGGAAATTGCTCTCGTCGATATCGTCGGTCTCCACCACGGGTATGGTGTACCCCTCGGAGAACCAGCGGTTCAGATCGATCTTGGCGCAGCGATCCGAGCAGAACGGATAATCGTCCGGCGTCGACAATTTCGAGCAGATTGGACAGGGGCGCATGCGCCGTTCGGGTTTCTGGCTGTCGGCCATTTCACTCTCCGGATTTCTGCTTCGCGCCAACTGCTGAAAAGGCAGCCGGTGATGGATCATCGGCTTGCCGAACACGATCTCGACAGCTTCAGGCTGCCGCTGTCGCCCAGCCCTGATGCACAGGGTATCCGGCTGAACTCAGCAGGTTCGCGGTTTCCACCAGGGGCAGTCCGACCACCGCCGGGTAGGATCCGACCAGTTTTACGACAAAACTTCCCGCGAGCCCCTGAATGGCATATCCGCCTGCCTTGCCACGCCACTCGCCGGAGGAAATATAGTCGTCCATGTCCTTGCGAGTCAGGCGTTTGAACCGCACGCGGGTTTCGACAAGCTTGGAACGGACCTTGCCGTTTGCCTCTGCAACGGCCACCCCGGTGAACACCCGATGGCCACGGCCCGACAGGAGAGACAGGCACATGAGCGCCTGATCGGTCAGCTCCGCCTTGGGCAAGGCCCGGCGGCCGACCGCAACCACGGTATCGGCAGCCAGCACCACACTGTCCTGCATCGCTTCGGACGCATCGGCCATCTGACGAACGGCTTCAGCCTTTGCACGTGCAAGGCGCAGCGCAAGACTGCGCGGTGTTTCATGCTTCTTCGGCGTTTCGTCGATATCGGCCGGCAGGAGGTGATCCGGCTCCAGTCCGATCTGCTGCAGCAGCGCGAGGCGGCGCGGCGAGGCGGAGGCCAGGATCAACTGAGGGGCATTGGTCATCTAAGAGCGAGCCTTGCAGCCGGGGTCACCTTGAAGGATCCGCTTACTTGAAGCGGTAGGTGATCCGCCCCTTGGTAAGATCATACGGGGTCATTTCTACAAGAACCTTGTCGCCCGCCAGTACGCGGATACGGTTCTTGCGCATACGCCCTGCCGTGTGGGCAATAATTTCGTGATCATTTTCCAGTTTTACGCGGAACGTCGCGTTCGGCAACAGTTCTGTTACGACGCCCGGAAACTCCAGAGCTTCTTCTTTGGCCATTTGATATCCTGAATAAAGCGGGCCCTGCCCGCGGGTGCCGGGGAAACTAACGGATTAGCGGCAGAAAGTGAACCTTTCTTTCCACCGCTATGCAAAGAAACTGCCAGATCCTATGCATCACTGCCTGCGATCGCCATTTCCTGCCGGATTTACGCCGGAAAACCCGGCATTTTCCTGCTGTTCACGCCACTCATCTTCAAGAATTGCGTAATAGAACTCTTCATCCCAGCCACCCTTGAACAGGGCATGCTCGCGAAAATGGGCCTCCCTGCGCATACCCAGGCGCTCCATCACTCCCCAGGACGCATTGTTGCGGGCGTCGCAGCTGGCGAAGATGCGGTGCAGTCCCAGATCCTCGAACCCCATGCGCAGCAGCGCGCGGCCAGCCTCCGTGGCAAAGCCCCTGCCCTGATATTGGGGATTCAACGTGAACCCGATGGTGCCCTGGCGCGCCTCCACGTTCGTCACCCTCAACGAAACGTCACCGATGACACCACCGTCCTTCCGTTCCTCTACCGCTAACGCCAGTGTCCCTTCACCATCCAGGCACTTCATGTCCGCCCATTTGGTCAGTTTCGACCGGATTTCCTCCAGGCTCCGTGGTTCCCAGAACTGGAAACGAGCAACCTCCGGCAGAGACTGGTAGGCATGGAGTGCCACCGCATCGCCTGGCTCCATGGGACGCAGTACCAGCCGGTCCGTCAGGACCTGCGACGTGATTTCGAATTTCATCTTGTTCCTTCAGGTTCAGCCGCTTGGCGGCGGCGCCCAGTCCAGGCGCTTCTTGATGCGCATCATGAGCTGATCGCGCACTGCCCGGTACTCGCCCAGGATCTGCTCCCGGCTGCCGGTGGCAAGGGTCGGATCGAGTGTCGGCCAGTATTCGACTTCGACCGATTCCGTTCTCGTCATGTCGAGCGCCTTGTGGTGTGCCTCGGGAGCGAGAGTGACCACAAGATCGAACCCGGATTCGTCCAGATCCTCGAATGTCTTCGGCGTGTGCCGGCTCATGTCGACGCCTATTTCGGCCATGACCGCGTCCACGAACGGGTCAACCTTGCCGGAACGGACACCGGCGGAACGCACATAAATCTGGCCGGGAAAGAGTTTGGCCGTCAGAGCCTCGGCCATGGGCGAGCGTACGGAATTCATTCCGCAGGCAAAAAGCACCGCAGTCGGACGCATGCCCGGCCCGGCCATATCCGTCAGCCCTTCCAGTGCAAGGCGTAAACGAGGGTAAACAGCCGTCGTGCCGTCTGCATGTCGACTTCTATCTTCCCTTCCAGCCGCTCCATCAAAATGGCAGAGCCTTCGTTGTGCACCCCGCGCCGCCCCATGTCGATCGCCTCGATCTGGCTCGGTGTCGCGTGGCGGATAGCCTCGTAATAGCTTTCGCAGATCAGGTCGTAGTCCTTGACGATCTTGCGCAGCGGAGACAGTGACAAAACATGAGTGACGACTTCCTTGTCGTCATCGGTCCTGATCCGGAAAACCAGCTTCTTTTCGATTACCGACAGGTTGAGAACATAGCTCGCAGGCGGATGCCCGACGGGCTGAAACGCGTTTTCCTCAATCAGGTCGTAGATCGCAACAGCACGGTCATGCTCCACTTCCGGTGTGGACCGGGCGATAGAGGCTTCGTCCAAAACCACATCAACCAGCTTTCCGCCGGTTTGTTGCGGTTCGGGATCCGGGTGCGGTTCGCTCATCTGGTCGAAGCCTCTTCTTCAAATCGGGAGCTACAAATTCAGTCTGATGGAAACAGAGCGCGCGTGCGCCGACAACCCCTCTGATTCACCAAGAGCGATTGCCGCCGGCCCGAGCTGACGCAGATTATCCGCATTGCATTTCAGGATCGAGGTGCGTTTGACGAATTCCAGCACGCTCAGACCCGACGAAAAGCGAGCCGACCGCGCGGTCGGCAACACATGATTGGAGCCGCCGACATAGTCGCCAATGGCTTCAGGCGTATAATGGCCCAGGAACACGGCGCCTGCGTTGCGCACCTTCTTCAGCAGCGCTTCCGGATCGGCAACGGCAAGTTCCAGGTGTTCGGGAGCAATTCGGTTGGCTAGCGGCATTGCCGCCTCCAGATCGTCCACCAGGATGATTGCTCCGTAATCCTGCCAGCTGGCACGGGCAACATCTTCGCGCGGCAACGTTTTCAACTGCGCTTCGACCGCAGCTTCCACCTGATTCGCGAGGTCTTCGCTGTCGGTGATCAGGATTGACTGCGCAGCGGTATCGTGTTCGGCCTGTGCCAGCAGATCGGCAGCAAGCCAGTCGGCATTGTTGCCGCTGTCGGCCAGGATCAGCACTTCGGACGGGCCCGCGATCATGTCGATGCCGACAGTGCCGAAGACACGGCGCTTGGCAGCCGCCACAAAGGCATTGCCCGGACCGACGATCTTGGCGACCGGGGCAATGGTCTGCGTTCCATAGGCAAGAGCAGCAACGGCCTGTGCACCGCCAATACGGTAGATTTCCGTGACACCGGCAATTCTGGCGGCAGCCAGCACCAGCGGGTTCAATACCCCGTCCGGGCTCGGAACCACCATGACGATGCGTTCCACGCCCGCGACCTTGGCCGGCACGGCATTCATCAGAACCGAACTCGGGTAGCTCGCGGTACCACCGGGCACATAGATGCCGACAGCCTCGACTGCGGTCCAGAGCGAACCGAGTTCCACGCCGATGGGATCGGTATAGCGGTCGTCCTTCGGCATCTGGCGGGCATGGTGGGCGTGAATGCGGTCGTGGGCAAGCTGCAGGGCGTCCAGCGTCTCCTGCGGCACCTTTGCAAGCGCGGCATCAATTTCTGCGGCGGACACCGTCAGTTCGGCCATGCTCTCGGCCTGCAGCCGGTCGAACCTTGCCGTATAGTCGAGGACTGCCTTGTCGCCTTCCGTGCGAACACGCTCGAGTATGTCCCGCACGATCTGGTCGACATCCTCCGACACTTCCCGTTTGCCGGAAAGGAGAGCCTTGAACTGGTCTTCGAAGCGGGCGTCGTTGATGTTAAGGCGTAGAACCACGCAATTCTCCATCATGTGCGGTGCCGTGCACCGTCTGTCATTCCGTGCGGGCGGTCAGCTGAGGTCGTGTTGCGGCAGGTTCGGCGTGGACCATGCGGCGCCCAGGTCCGACAGTTGCGCCTCGATGCAGTCCACCTCGAGCGCAAGGCTGCCACCACCTGCAAAGGCGAGCTGGATCGTGCCGGCCGGCTCTTCGCCCGGCTCGAAGGTCACGGCGAGCAATTCCAGGACGGCACCCTTGGCCTTCTGGTTGATGTTCTGCGCCTTCATGCCCCTGACCTGCGCAAAGGCGAGAGCCGTGCGGCGGCGCTCATGTTCCTTCGATCGCTTGTCGGCTTCCTTGTCCCACACGAACCGGTTCAACACGAACACGGCCTTCTGCTCCTTCGGCAGATAGCGGATATCCGCGATGGTGATCACCGCGTCCTGCAGATGGGCGGAAAGAACCTGAAGGTCTTCCTGGTCAAGGGCGGCAAGTTTCAGCTGGTCCATTTGCTCTTGTTCTGATCCGGTCATGCGTTGTCTGGCAGGACGCATATAAGCGACTTTATGCCTGGTCCCAAGGCTGTTGCCTAATGGGGAATAACGGTTTTGGCAATCTCCAATGCCCTGAAACATGCCTTACGGCATCGTGGAGCCCTCAAGGGCCCTCATCCACCCGCTGGCGCAGATCCGCCTTGACCTCGTCCAGCGATGCAATCCGCCGGAAGATCCGACGGCCCAGCCAGAGCCCGAACACAAGCAAGAAGAAGCCCAGAGACGGCCCGTAGGGTGCCGGAACAAGGACAACAGCGAACAGTGCCGCGAAGGCAAAGGCCAGCTGGACCAAAAACCGGATTGTCTGTGCATTCATGCAGTCGCTCCAACATCGTCCCGCAGGTTATCCCGGCGTCGATTTGTAATCACCTGCCATCTGCCTTCCGTCTTGCAATCAGGGCACGCATTCTGGAAAGTGACGCCAGCACATCAGGGCGACACCCTACCATCACACGAACGCACGGGCACGTAATGCTGAAACGATCCACCTGCCTCGGCCTGCTGGCAGGCAGCCTGCTTCTTTTCCAGACGCCGATGGATGTCCAGTCACAGGATTTTACCGAGAAGGTTCTGGGTGAGACCATATATGTCCCGGCCTATTCGCGGGTCTTTTCCCATCCGAACAGGTCCGACCTTCTGGCGGCAACACTTGCCATCCACAATGTCGACCCTGAAGCCACCATTACGTTGCAGCAGGTCGATTATCACAACGAGGATGGCACCTTGCTGCGCACTCTGCTTGATGCGCCGGTGGACCTTGCGCCCCTGCAGTCGAAAACAGTGCTGATCCCGATCAACGACACCACTGGCGGCGTCGGGGCGAATTTCCTTCTCGTGTGGTCGTCGGATAGCGGCGCCCTCAGCCCCATCGCAGAAGCCATCATGACCAGTGGCAGCGGCGGTCCCGGCCCCTCTTTCACGTCACGAGGCCGGGTGATCAAGCTGCAAACGGCGCAGTAGATTTCGCCAAAAATGCATTACATGGGCTGCGCGCGGTTCATGCCGCCCATGTTTTCACACCGTAAATCGATGCTTTGATCAGGCCGAGATGCGCTCGATCTTCGCGCCGCAGCGGGTCAGCTTGTCTTCCAGACGCTCAAACCCGCGGTCGAGGTGATAGACACGGCTGACCGTTGTTTCGCCTTCTGCTGCCAAACCGGCAATAACCAGCGAGACGGACGCCCGCAGATCCGTTGCCATGACCGGAGCACCGCGCAGGGTCGAGACGCCGTCGATCATTGCCGTGCGGCCGTCCACATGGATCTGGGCGCCGAGGCGGGCCAGTTCCTGCACGTGCATGAAACGGTTTTCAAAAATGGTTTCGGTAATCCGGCTGGTGCCGCCGGCCTTCGTCATCAGAGCCATGAACTGGGCCTGCAGGTCGGTCGGAAAGCCCGGGAACGGTTCGGTGGTGATATCCACCGGCTGGATGCCGTTGCCGTTGCGGTAAACCTTGATGCCGTCGGCGGTCTGCGTAATGTCCGCACCGGTCTGGCGAAGTGTCTCGAGCGCCGTTTCCAGAAGGTCCGAACGGGCGCCTTGCAACAGAACGTCACCACCGGTCATGGCAACAGCCATGGCATAGGTGCCCGTTTCGATCCGGTCCGGAACAACCGCGTGATGCGCACCATGAAGGCGCGGCACACCCTGGATGCGGATGGTCGATGTGCCTTCACCCTCGATCTTCGCGCCCATGGCCTTCAGGCACTTGGCAAGATCGACGACTTCCGGCTCACGCGCAGCATTGACGATTTCCGTCTCGCCACTGGCCAGCGTCGCCGCCATCATGATTGTGTGGGTTGCACCGACGGAAACCTTCGGAAACTCGACGCGAGCACCTTTCAGCCCGCCCGGGGCCTTGACGATGACATAGCCGCCGTCGATCTCGATCTCGGCGCCGAGCGCTGCCAGACCGTCGATGAAGAAGTCTACCGGCCGCGTGCCGATTGCACAGCCGCCAGGCAGCGAGACCCGCGCCTCATGGCTGCGGGCAACCAGCGGTCCGATAACCCAGAAGCTGGCACGCATCTTGGAAACCAGCTCATAAGGCGCGGTCGTGTCGACGATTTCACGGGCGGTCAGGTTCAGCGTCTGTCCGGCAAGGTCATCCTGGCCGCTACGCTTGCCGTTCACCGAGTAATCAACCCCGTGATTGGACAGGATCTGCATAAGCTGGGCAACGTCGCGAAGGCGCGGCACATTCGACAGCGTCAGGGTCTCATCCGTCAGGAGCGATGCGATCATCAGCGGCAGTGCCGCATTCTTCGCGCCGGAAATCGGAATGACACCATTCAGTTCCGCACCGCCAACGACCTTGATACTGTCCATGTTTTTCCCCGAACAGGACCGTGCTCACCGCACGGCCATCCCTTTGCATACGTCAAGAAACTCACATCAAACGTGCGGTCTACACGCAAGTTATGGCCCATGCAAGGCGCGCAACCGGCTGCGACCGGGCAATTTTGGGGCGACACAGTCCTGCCGAACAGCCGGCTGGTGGCCCTCAGTCGGCGTCCCGCGTCTTGGCAGCAGACTTGCGGCGGCGCAGATTGGCTCTCAAGGCTTCGGCCAGCCGGTCTTCGCGGGATTTCGCCCCGGCTTTGTCCGACGCCTTTTCGCCTGACTGCTTGCCGGATTTTCCGCCGCCGCTTTCAGCGGACTTGTGCTGCTGGTCTTTTTCGCCCATGGCGCGCCTGTGTGATGATCCTGTGATTCATTTGTCTAGCAAGCTGCCCGCAGCTTGCCTAGGCATCTTGTGTCTTCCGCATTGTTTGCCGCTAACCCTGCCAGCTTCAGCAGCATTCGGTCTTCCCATCGCTGCCCAAAACGTGTCCGCGGCCATGCCGTCCCCCACCAGAGATAAGCAGCATCGCGCCAAGAAGCCTGCACGCGGTGCAGAGCCCCGCCTTCAGTCTTCCCTGTTCCCAAACTTCTGAATTCCCTGGATGCTGCTTCCACCCGCCTTTCGGCGAGGGCCTGTCTCCCCTCTCCCGAAAAGGCCAATCTGCTCTGCGCCTCGACCGGCAAGATTGCTTAATATCCACAGGCGAAACAGGGCCAAAAGCACCAGCTTTGCCGCGCCAACCCTTCAATCGTCCCGGCTTTGACGGGAGGGAGCAAATGACTGCGGAAAAAAATCCCAAAACACTGCTTGCGTCCCCGAAGGTCTTATGGCAAAAGCCCCCTCATTCCGGTCGGCACCGCTGATCGGCACCAGCACTTGCGTCTTGCAACTCAAGCTTTTCAAGCAAAAAAGTTCGACGCCGCGCCTGTCCCAAAGACAAGCCAGATGCTGCCGTAGCTCAGGGGTAGAGCACTCCCTTGGTAAGGGAGAGGTCGAGAGTTCAAATCTCTCCGGCAGCACCATTTAAATCCAATAAATTCAGTCACTTAGATCAAAGAAAAATTCACCCTCCTGTAAACTTCTGCGGAAACAGACAGGGAACAGAGACCATCTTGCAGCACTTTTCGTGCAAAACACGAACAGCTATGTACTGCATTTGTTTCCTCATCACTGACATGTCGGTTGTTACTGGTTCTGTATTGTATCGTTGTATTGCCGACGAGCGGAAGGATCGATGTGTTCCGCTGGTGATTGTCTTTGAACCACGTAGACCTGAAGACGCGTTGGCTTTCATGGGAATAGACGCGAAAGCTGGAACCTGTTTTCAGCCTGACGCTGAAATCCCAGCAACGGTCGCCACTATCACTTCATATCTGAAGATCAAACTTGTGTCTTTGTCGACATCTCGGCCAGTTCAATTGGAAACGAATAGTCACGACCAAGCGGACGATATTCAGCATTATAGGACAACTATGTGCCAACATTTCATAGAACCGCAACAAGAGACCGGGTTGGGGCCGTCAGCGACGCCAGTGAAGTCGATTGTACCGCCCCGCGGCATGGCCGGTTTGAGCCCGAAATGACCGATGCTGCGGCGTGCATGAATGACGGCTTTCTTGTTTCTGCTGACTAGGAATGTCAGTAGAGATTTTGCCATTGGCTTGCTCGGAACACAGCCGACACTAAAGTTTCGTCCATAGACTGGCGGTAGAGGATGTTGAATTTGCTCAAAACTTATTCTGGAAGTTGCCATTGTGGCGATATAGCGTTCGAGGCCACCATTGATTTTTCCGAAGGGACTAGCCGATGCAACTGCACCTTCTGCCGGAAAACACGAAACTGGACTGCGGCAACTACTCCGGAGCATTTTCGGATCACACAAGGCGATAAGCTCATCCGGAAGTATGATGCCACTGATCAGGGAAGCAATTATCACTGTTTTTGTTCAATATGCGGCGTGCGGTTGTTCAGTGAGGGTGACATCCCTGAATTGGGAGGCGTTTATGTCACTGTGGCAATTGCGGCACTCGACGATGCAAGTATTGAAGAACTGAATTTTGCTCCGATTACTTGGATGGATGGTTTGCACGACAATTGGTTCAGCCCACCGCAGGAAACTGAGCACCTGTAGAGTTGTAGGGTAGTGCGGTTCGTGAGGTCAGGCGATGGGTACGCGACCACTTGAGTTTTGCCAGAGGTCACAAGCGGTCTAGTTGGCCTGACTAGGTCTTGGAGCGGACATCCACTAACAGGAAGTCGAGGTCCGCTTTGTCCGCATTGCTGTCATCTGGTGGCCAGCCCTCTTCGCAGATGCAACGGTTGGCTGCTTCGGTGGCCCTCATCGCAGCGCCATTTCCGGAAGTAAATGACCGATAAGGCGCCGGGAGCGGACTGGCAACCATGGGCGACCGAACTGACCGAAGCGGCCATTCACGCGAGCAATACGCGCGGACGCAATCGGCCGAGGCTGTGTGGAAACTGAAGTGTCCGGTCGTGTTCGAGACCTGGGCCCGGGTATTGAGCGGAAGCAGCCGGAATTGCTTTTTTGCCAACAGTAATCTGTTCAGAGCGGCGTTTTGCGGTCCTGAGGCGCTTTCCGACGAGCGTTCCGCTTGGAATAAGCCCAGTCAGGCCAAGATCTCCTTTACCAGTAGCCTGGCGCCGATCATGTTCATCACTCGTTTGATGTTGTAGGCGAGGACGTGGAGCGCCATTTCGGTGCGTACGTTCTTGAGCCTACGCATCTGGAAATGGGTGGCACCCATCGCAGCCTTGATCGTTCCAAAGGGATGCTCGACCGTGCAGCGCCGGGTGCGCATCAGATCCGGAGTTTCCTCCATGCGCTGGTACATCGTCTCGATCAGATGTTCGTGCTCCCAGCGGGTGATCCGGCGCTCTTTTCCTGTCGTGCAGCGTGCTTTCATCGGGCAGAACTGGCAGTCGTTATGCCAGTAGCGCCGGTGCATGAGCCCGTTTTCCTCTCGCGTATAGCGGTAGGTCAGGACCTTGCCGGATGGGCAGGTATAGGTGTCGCTGTCCGCGTCGTAAAAGAAGTCAGCCTTCACGAACATACCCTTCTTGCGATTGCCCGACGTCTCTGGCCGCGGGACAGTCGCAGTAATTCCGTCCTCGTCGCAGGCAAGCAGTTCGGCACTGTTGAAGTATCCACGGTCGGCAATCGCGTTCAGCTTTTCTGCCTGCAGGGCTTGTTTGGCCATCTTCGCCATGGGAGCCAACTGCGCCCGATCATGCACGACGTTGGTCACATCGTGGGCGACGATCAAGTGCGTGGCCGTATCGACTGCTGTCTGGACGTTGTAACCCACGAGGCCCGTGCCTTTGCCGTAAGTTGCCATCGACCTCGCGTCAGGATCGGTCAACGATATCTGGCCGTCCGGAGTGTCCTCAAGGCGGTTGGCGATCCCTTGCAGCCGCTGAACTTCATGGCGGAGCCGCGACAGCTTCTCCTTCAGGCGCTCGACCTTGCGCAGTTTTGTTCCGGACGTCTCCTGCCGGTCGGTGCGATCCATTTCTTCAAGATATCGGGCCGCGCTCTGTTCCAGATGACTGATCCGAAGCTTGACCTTCCCGGACGTGAAATTTCGATCCCGATTGTTGACCGCTTTCATCTTGCTGCCATCGATGGCCACGGTGCCTGAGGCCAACACGCCAATCTGACGGCACAGCTCGACGAACCGAGCGCAGGCCTTGCGGATGGCCGGTCCGTTGTCCTTGCGAAAGTCGGCAATCGTCTTGTGATCGGGCACCAGCCTGCCTGTCAGCCACATCACCTCGACATTGCGGCCGGCTTCCTTCTCCAGCCGTCTGCTGGACGTGACCCTGTTCATGTAGCCATAGATGAAAAGCTTCAGCAGAACAGCAGGGTCATACCCGGGCCGCCCAGTCTGAGCCGGCGCAATGCGATTGAACCCCGAACCCGCCAAGTCGAGAGCATCCACGAAGACATCAATCACCCGAACCGGGTGATCCTCGCCGATCCAGTCCTCCAAACGCTCCGGAAACAGCGTTTCCTGCTTCCGATCCACGCCCTCGATATACCCCGACATCCCCACCTCCAATTACTGAAGGCAAGTATACTCAAATCCCGTGTTTCCACACAGCCTCGGCCCAAAGCGGCGGTACGTCGCGATCTCAATCAATGGAGGCTTTGCGGTCCTAAATTGGTCGTTCGCAGGATCTCATCCCTATCTGCAAAGTAGCCGTTCGTTAGGGGAGTAGCGAAGGTCTATTAAGGGCGGGAAGTGAATGTTTACCGTGGTTGGAACGAATGTCTGAAACGGAGCCGCCAACGGATTGTCTGCATATTTTTTCAAAGCGTGCTTAAGCAGCCATTCTGCGAAAGGTTTTATGGCCGTACACCAGTAGCTGCATTTTTAAGACGACGTCGTGTGCAAGATGCGATTGGGCTGGCGCAACCTATTTCCGACAAGCGGATATGGTTTCACATTTGTCTCGTCCCGAGTAAGTCGCGGCGACACTGCCTATCACCCTCCTTGCAACCGGTCACTTGATCGAACAGCGTCTCTCAGAAACTACCCGCCCGTAAGCCCCGTTCCTGCAACATCGTTGAAATTCACGTAACGCCTCGACGAAACGCTGTATGGATCCTCGCTGGCGTCAGTCTGGGAGGCGAGGACTGTCGCGCTGCTTGCGTCTTCCGCATTGAAAATGTCGTAGTGACGTTCGAAGGCGATGGGGGTATCACCTCCCGGATTCAAGAACACGTTGGTCGCGTCAAGTGTGCCTAGACCGGTCAACATCGGCGGTGAAGTGACGACGATGGCTGATACGGGTCCCCGACCGGCTACGTTCGCAAGTGTCATCAGCCAGCTGCCATCCATCGCCGTGTGAACGGCGGCAAGTTGGATCGGGCCGCCGCCAGGTCCGCAAAGGATCACGGAAACTGTCGCACCAGGCGCTGCCGTCCCGGTCAAGATGGGTGAGATGTAGAGAAGATCTTCCTTTTCCTCCTCATCCTCTTCTTCCGGATCAGCGAGAACCCTGTCAATTTCCAAGGGATCGGGCGCAGCGTTCAGGATATCGATGTCAAAAGCGAAGTTGTTGAGCGGATTGGAATCGAGCCCGCGAGTACCGTCACTCGTCACAGTCACTACGTTGACCGCGTTTTCGATGTCTGCCGAGGACGGAAACAACACTTCAAGTCGCAACGTCAGAACCTGTGGAGCCGATCCGGCCTCCACGGTGCCGAGGGTCCAGTTGATCCGTCCGGTTGCCGCATCGTAGACGCCGCCACCGCTCGCACTGACAAAACGATAGATGCGAGGATCGGCAAGATCCACCACATTGACCCCGTCTGCCTTGAAGGCGCCAACATTCGAGACGGTGATTTGATAATCCACTATGTCCCCGGGGCTGACCTCCTCGACATTGTTGGTTTTGGTCACCAGGAGATCCGGATAGATCAGGCGGTCCGTGTGAGTATCGCGGTTGTTGTCAGGTGTCGGATCAGTGCCGCCTAGCCCATTGTCCTCGATTTCGACGACGTTTGTTGTCGTTGTGTTGCTCGAGGCAAGCCCCGCCTTGACCTTCAGAACCATGGTGAAGGTCTGCAGGCCATCGTCCGGGGACAGCGTGTTGAAGCGCCAGGCGACGGTACCGGACGCCGCGTCATAGCTGCCACCATCGCTTGCTGAAACAAATTCGAAAACGTTAGTGTCGATCCTGTCGATGACCTGGACTTCGGCGGCCACCCGTGTGCCGACATTCTCAGCTGTGATCGTAAAGCTGACGGTTTCGCTGCCACCGATGACGACAATGTCGTTGGTCTTGGTCACGACCAGGTCAGGTGCCGGTGAACGCCCGTCGACGAAAGGAATGATTGTTGCTGTGTCGGTGTTGTTGTCCGGAGTCGGATCGGGCTCGTCCAGCGTAGCAGTTGCCCGGTTGACCAAGAACAGGCGGTCCGGACCGCTATCGGTCACCGGTGACAGAGGTTCGTGCAGCTGCGCCGTCATCTCGATGCTGACCGACTGGCCAGCTGTCAGCGATCCGAGACTGATCGAGAATTCCTGACAGGCTCAACTGTGGAGCATTCTCTTTCGCCGTTTAAAGCGCGACCGTCTGGAAAGACCTGATATCGATACAGTGCAATGTCGAGATATCCGAACCGCAATTTTTCTAAGCGGCGATCGTTGGAAGAGTGCTTGATATGTCCGGACACTAGGGGTTCAACGCAGGCAGCGTCATTGCCGAAGCCTCACGCAGATGCCCACTCTGCATTTTCCTCACAATACGGCTTACGGCCTGCCAGTCTTCACTGCGTTCCTGGGGGCCACCTAGGCCGTATCGGGCAGAGGTTATCGGTAGCAGCGCGCGCTCAATCCGTTCCAGGTCTACTGCCGGCGTAACTGGAGAACGCCCCGCCCAGTCGTCGAGAGTGTGGATCGTCGTTGAAAGATCCTTTTGCCTGATGGCCTCGAGCAAGAGCTTTAAAGCATAATTTTTGCCTGCCAACTTCCGAGCCTGCCGGTCACGTAAATGTCTTCGAAGATAGGGCCAGGCAAGGAAACCCGTCAGGCCGAGCAATAGCATTAACGTGCACAAACCTATCACGTTTTTCAAAACCCAATCCGCCAAGCGGTTCGAAGCTGAGACCGATGCACCGGTCGCTGATATTTCAACCGGGTCCAGCGTAGCGGTCTGCACTTTCTTGCCGTCGATATCGTACCAGTCGATATGCAGAGCCGGGAGAATACCGGAACCATTGCCTTGGACCATGAGTGTCAACTTTTCGGATCTTGTCCCCGATACGACGCCTCTTTCGTCATGCTCCTCTACAACTGGGTCGTCCCGGTAGGCGGCAAATCCTCCAATCGCCGGAACCTCAGTCAAATGCGGCAGAATGATCGGTGAAGCGCCGGTGATCTTGGCGGTTATTGTCCGGGTGATGCTGTCACCCGGCTTGAGCTCAAGTAGGTTCTCCGAAATCTTGTGCGACAGGCTCAGACCGTTGGCGGCAATGAACGGGTCCAGACTTTCCGCACCTTTTGGGACTATTCCCCGCAGTGTGACCGGATCAACGGCCAACTCCACCTTGACCGGTTCGGATGTCTGCGGATCAGCATAGGTCACTTGCAGTTTCTGAACTGGAATCGAGAATTCTCCCGGGACCATTGGCGAAACAAGATATCGTCGAGAAACACCTGACCAGCTCTCACCGTCGATCGTCCTGCTCGTTGGCGAGGTGGACCGCTCCGGCTGGCGGATGCGAAGATTGGGCACATCGAGTGGTGGAAAAGCGACGGGCTCCGGCATCCAGGTCGGCACTAGAACCGTCACCCGCAAAGTCAGGTACTGGCCAGGAATTGTCTCTTCTTCCTTGAACTCCACCTCTACGATGGGCTCAGTTCTGCCCTGAGCGCTTGCCTGATTTGACAGTAAGCAAGTCAGAATCAGGAGAAGAAGGAAAGGCGCTCTCATTGTTCAGCCGCCTCTATCGCAAATCTCTGACGGAGGAAATCGCTGGTCCTTGTATCGACCAGGTTCATCCATTGCTGAGCGGTCAAGAGCCCGGATGAATCGCCTTCCTCACCGATAGCGGTTTCAGCTCCCTGGTTCTCTTCGTTGTCAAAAACGACTTCATCAGCACCGATACCTCGGTCCTCGCCCGTGTCCGATTGCTCGCGGGTGGTTTCGACATAGTCGACGATTTCCTTAGCCGTTTTGAGGTTTTCGGCCGCTCCAGGGTAGTCCGGATCAAGTTCCAGCGTTTCCTCGAATGCCCTGACGCCGTCCCGGTAAGCCCTGTTGCGGATATGGGCGAGGCCCCTGGCAAAAGCGGCCTCCGGCGTCTCAATCCTTTCATAGGCCTCCGCCGCGGCTTCATATTGACCGTCGCGATAGAGCGCTCTTGCCTTCCACATGGGATCGGAGAAGAGATCGGCGGCGGCTTTGTAGTCCTTGTTCTGGTAGGCGAGCCTGCCTCGCTGATCAGCTGTGAAAAACCAGTCTGCGACATCGGCTTTAGCGCTTTCAGGAGCCCCAAAAGCAGAGACCGTTACTATAATGATCAGCCAGCGCATGGTCCATCCGCGCCGGAACCATAACAGTGCCAGTAAAGCTGCGGGCCATGCGAGAATCCATCCCCTGTCGTCCCATGGTTGCGTTCCGCTTTGGTTGAGCGCGCGCCGATAGTCAGCATTGAGGGCTCTGTCGAGGGTTCGCAAGTCTGCATCGTCCGGCGACACACGAACACGGACGAAATCAAGATTGGCAAGCTCGCTACCCGTCACGCCCTCCGACAACATTTCCAGCGCTCCGATTGCAACATCCGGATCGTCTGCCGCATTGAGGGTGTCCACGTCTTGCGATCCGATCTCGTCCAGAACGAACAGCACGGCTCCGCTTGTTTCTTCGTTTTTCAGGACGGCGGTCGCAGTCTCGAATGCAGTAACGGCATCCGCGCCCTTTTTCGGCATTATCTCAGGGTCCAGTCCTTCCAGATAGGGCTTGATCACAGTCGGGTCGTTGGTCATCGGGACGACAAGATGCGCCGTTCCGGCATAAGCGACCAGGGCCGTTCTTGCGCCCGCACGCAGCTTGAGGAGATCCTCGGTCTTCTGCTTTGCCCGCTCCAGCCGCGTTGGGACGACATCGTTTGCGGTCATGGAGGGGGTTACTTTCAGGATCACGACCATTGGTGCGGTCTGGGCAACAAACGGATCTGGAATTCGCGTCCAGGCAGGCCCGGCGGCGCCGATCAGGGCAAGCGATATGATTGCAGCGACCCAGTCGACCGGCAGCAAGCGCTTTCGGTCATTCGTCCGGAGGGTCAGGGCGTCTCGCAGATGGGGGGCGAGCCCTGCATCGGGCACACCGGCCTTCCTGGCACGGTAGCGGATCAAAACCCAGATCGCAGCGATCACCGGCAAAAGCAGCAACCAGACAGGCCGGATGAAGTGAAATTCGGACAGGAAAAATCCAATGTCTGTCATGTCGTCGCCCTCCCGGACCGTAACCCCTTGCTCAAGACAAGAAGTGCGATCAATCCCGTCAGCGCAGCAATGAGGAGCGGCAGATAGGCAATGCTTGTCTTCGGGCGGTAGGACAGCGTGTTCGTCAACCGCGGCGCCAGTTCATCGATCCGGCCATACACCTCGCGAAGGCCCCTTTCGTCTTCCGCAAAGAAGAAGGAACCTCCCGTCCTGGCGGCAACCGTCTTGAGTGTTTCCAGATCGACACGGTCCTCGCCGGCCGCATCCGGGTCACCAACCCCGATCGTGAAGATCTCGATCTCCTTGCCGGCCGCGATTTCCGCCGCATTCACCGGGCTCATGCGGCTAGCCGTATCGGTGCCGTCCGACAGCAGGATCAGAAGACGCTGGTCGATATCGCTTGCTTCGAAGGTGCGAATTGAAAGACCGATGGCATCACCGAGCGCCGTATGCGGCCCCGCCATGCCGACCTCGGTCTGGTCCAACAACGTGGTGATTGTGGTCAAATCCTCCGTCAGCGGTGCCTGGACATAGGCCCTGGAGCCGAAGACAATCAGTGCCATCCGGTCGCCCTCACGCTCGGCCACGAATTCCCCGACAACACCTCGCACAGCGTCGAGGCGCTGCTTGCTCTGCCCTTCCGGCGTGTTGAAATCCTTCGCGTCCATAGATCCGGAAATGTCGATGGCAAGGACGACGTCACGGGCGGATTGCTCCACCTCGACCGCTTCCCCGATCCGTTCCGGCCGGGCAATCGCGATGACGAGGAGGATCCACACGATGCCCGCACATACCATCTGGATCGCTGTTCGCCTCAGGATTACCGCTCCCGGCCCGGTTTTTGCGCTGGCGGTTTCGGCGATCCGTCTGAAAAAGGGAAACCGCAGCGCCGGCACGCGTTCCCGGTGCGGCGGCAACAGCCAGAAGACAAGCAAGGGCAACGGAAGTGCGAGGAGTGCCCAGGGAAATGCAAGCGTGATCATCGGCTGCCTTCCCGTCGGTGCGATCTGATCCATCTGGCCGCGGCAGTCTCCAGTTCCGCCGACGGCGGCACGTCCCGATAGGGGGCCGCCGTAAGTGCCTCCCCGGCTGCGCCATCAAACGGGCTTCCCTTGCAGGTGGATCGCAGGAAATGCAGCCAGTCCGCGCCCGTCAATCCGGCTACGTCCTTCCTGGGGAACGCGGCCAGCGCGGTTCTGCGCACAATTGCCGCGATCTCCGCCGGTACCCCCTGCGCCTGTGCCAGTGCTCCGAGCGCGGACCTGCGGTAGGCGTTGGCGCGCCAGCTGCGGTAAAGACGAAAGCCCGCAAGCAGGGCAAGAATGATGACGGCAATTACCAGGGCTCCCCATCCCCAGGTCTGCGGCATCATGGAAACGGGCGGCGGATCTCCAGGCTCAACCAGCTTGTCCAGCAGGTCGAGAAGGCTTGTCTGTTGGGACCCGCTCTCGCTCACAGCCGCCTCCCGGCCAGGCCCATATAGTGTGCCATCTGCTCCACACTGTCCCGTGCGGTCGTCAGGGGCAGGACAGGAATACCGTAGAGCCGCTGCCAGTCGAGGACCTCGGCCAGGCGACCCTTCGCCATTTCTGTCAGCCGACGGTGGACTTTCGTGTCTCCCGTGTCGATTTCCGCCTGCAGCGTACCGTCTGAAACGACGATGCGCCGGCCTTTGGGGAGCGTGTCCGTGTAGGGATCGGACACCAGTCCAAGCACCAGGTCGTTGTGCCTCGATATGCCAGCAACGAGTTTGTGCGTCAGTGCATCTGTTTCATCGAAATCGGAGAAGACCAGTACCAGGTGATCCCGTTTGGCGATGCGGGCGACAGATTTCAGAACCTGATTGAGCGGCATCGGCGTGCTTACGGGCGCTTCGGCAGACAATAGGCTGTTGGCGTCGGCCAGCGCCGTCAAAAACGCGTCAAGGGAGCGCCGGCTTCGACCGGGGCGAATTTCCGCAATCGCCTGGTCGCCGAAGACAATACCCCCAACCCTGTCGCCCTGATCATGGATGCGAAAAGCCGACAAGGCAGCACATTGTGCGGCGGTAACTGACTTCATGTTGAGTTCTGATCCGAAGAACATCGACATGCGCTGGTCCACGACGATCAGCGTTGGCCGGTCCCGTTCTTCCGTGAAGATCCTGACATGCGGCGTGCCGGTGCGGGCCGTGACTTTCCAGTCGATAGCCCTGACGTCGTCCGACGGCAGATATTGGCGCAGTTCCTCGAAATTGAGCCCCCTGCCGCGCAGGCGTGACGCATGCCTGCCGTTCAGTATACTCCGGGCAGGCTGGCGCGGCAGGAAGGTGATGCGGCGCGCCTTGGCCTGAAGCACTCTTAAATGGGCAAGGTCGACGCTGATGCGCGGGTCAGCAACATTTCCAGGTGTGCCGTGCTCCTTCAATCCTGCCCGCATCCGTGCTGCCCTGTCGCGCATGTCAATCTCCTAAGGAAGCGCCACCTGGCAGGTCAGCTCCTTTATCACCGCATCCGGGGAAATCCCTTCCCCCTGCGCCTCGAAGGTCAGTCCCAGGCGATGGCGCAGAACACCGGCGATGATGGCTCGTATGTCTTCCGGGTCGACATAGTCCCGTCCGTTCAGCCAGGCATGGGAACGGCCGCATTTGTCCAGCGCAATGGATGCGCGCGGAGATGCGCCGACCTCGATCCAACGTTTCAGTTCCTGCCCGTAGTTTTCGGGAAAACGGGTGGCGTTCACCAAGTCAGCCATGTAGCGCTGCATTGCATCCGACACGTGAATACCCCCAATTTCCCGACGCGCCTCGAATACGGCTTCTTGGGGTATTGCCTGCATCTTCTCGACCGATTCCGTACCCGGACCATCCTCATTCAGAGCGGCGATTTCTTCCTTTCGCACAAGTGCAATCACTTCCACCTCGTCCTCGACAGGCGGATAGGTGATCAGAACATGCATCAGAAACCGGTCCATTTGCGCTTCAGGCAAGGGATAGGTTCCTTCCTGTTCGATTGGGTTCTGCGTCGCCATGACCATGAAGAGTGGATCCATCCGATGCGTCGTTCCCGCCACGGTCACCTGCCGTTCCTCCATCGCTTCCAGCAGCGCGGCCTGAACCTTGGCGGGGGCGCGGTTGATCTCGTCGGCAAGGACTATGTTCGCGAATATTGGCCCTTTATCGAATCTGAATTCCGACTTTCCGTTCGTTTGATAGAGCACCTCAGTTCCCGTGACATCGGCAGGCAGGAGGTCCGGCGTAAACTGGATGCGGCTGAAATCCGCTTCCAGGTTCTTCGCAAGCGCCTTGATCGCCCGGGTCTTGGCAAGGCCGGGCAAGCCTTCGACGAGAAGATTTCCGTTTGCCAGTAAACCGATGAGGAGGCGGTCGATCACATCACGCTGGCCGATAATGGATTGCCCCATACGCTCGCGCAGTTCGACAATCTGGTCCCTGGCACTCATCTCTCTCCACCCCCTACTGGCTGATTGTCTGTTTCTACCGGGAGCAAAACACTCACCTGACAAGTTTCAATGATCAAGAATGTCGCGAAGGGTTTTTGCGATGACATCCCGTTCGAACGGCTTCACGAGGTATGCCGCAGCGCCTGCCCCCATGCACCGGGAACGTTTTCCAGGTTCATCGAATCCCGTCATGATGACGACAGGAGGACTTTCAGCCTCCGACTTCGTTTTCAAGAGCACATCCAGCCCGGTCATGCCGCTCATGTGGAAGTCGGCTATCACACAGTCGCTGGAAACGGCAGTTCGTTCCGCCAGAAATTTCTCGCCGGATTCAAATTCAAGTGTTCGGTAGCCGAACGACGCTATAAGCCGTGTGAGAGCGCGGCGAACGGCATCGTCGTCTTCAATAATTGCCACAATGGGAGACGTTTCTTCCATCGCAGTTTTCTATATTAGATTGTAGTCGAGGTGTATTGGACCAGGGTCCTATCTCTGCTTCTGCTATTGAACGACAGTCGTCCAGCAAAACGAGGTTTGACAACCGGCTACCACCCAGGCAGCAAAATGCCGATTGGTCTGCGTTCGTTTACAGCAAGCTTGGCAACATTAACTTGCACTGAACAAGGTCCAGTCCCGCACCAGATCAGCGACGCTGTTTGCCTGCATCTTGCTCATGGCCCTGCCACGGTGAACCTTGATCGTCTTGAGAGTCACTCCGAGATCCGCGGCAATCTGCTTGTTCATCTTTCCTTCCATCACGTGCAGCAGGACCTGACACTCTCTGGTCGTCAGCCTTTCCAGGCGCGTCTGAAAGGAAGACCTGAATTCAGTATCTCTTCTCGACATTCGGTCCCGCTCGAGGGCAACCTTGACCGCTTCCAGCAGTTGATCGGCAGCGACGGGTTTGGTCAGGAAATCAACCGCCCCGGACTTGATCGCGCTGACGCTCAACGGGATCGTTCCGTGTCCGGTCAAAAAGATCACCTGCCGCTTGGTATTCCCTTCAAGGAGCAGCTTATGAACGTCGTAACCGTTCATGCCGGGCATCTCGACATCGAGGATCACGCATCCAGGTGCGCCTGACTTGTGGAACTTTAAAAAACTCTCGGCATCGCAATGGCATTCGACCCGGTATTCTTCCGCCTCCAGCAATCGGGCGAGTGCCTTCTGGATGAGGGTATCATCGTCGACGACGTAGATCGTTTCCGGTGCAAATTCCTGACCCATATTTCACCTTTCCATTGCAGGGAGGGTAAGGACGATCCTGACCCCGGCTTGTCTCGTCTCGTCAATTTCCAGCGTGCCGCCGTGCGCCTGAGCGATCGACCGGCATATTGGCAAACCAAGGCCCATGCCATCGCCCCGCTGACTGACGAAAGGCTTGAACGCGGCCTCCTGCATTTCCCTCGTCATGCCTGCACCGCAGTCAGAAACAGACAAATACGCCTGTCCGCCGGCATCAAAACCGGTGCTGATGTCGATCCGACGCCGGGAGGGTGGCAGGTGGGCCATGGCTTCTGAAGCGTTCAACACCAGGTTCAGGGTAATCTGCTGCAGCTGCGAAAAGTTGGCGCGAACGGTTATCGTGTTCGCCGTGCTTGAAAAACTAGTGCCCGTTTGCCGAGCAGCAAGCTCGCTCTTTGCAAGTTTAAGTGTTTCCGTTACAGCCTCATTCAGGTTGACGGGCGAACAGGTAATATCCTTGTTCATGAAGAGTTGGCGAAGACCGGTGAGGGTTTCCGCCGCATGTCTGTCCGCGCTGACGACGTCCTCAAGGATACCCCTGATGTCTTCCGGCTTTGCAGTCCCGCGATCAAGCAAGCGCAATCCCGCCTCCGCGTTGGTAAGGATCGAGGTTAATGGCTGATTGAGTTCATGTGCGATCGATCCGGACAGCTGGCCGAGCTGCGAGACTCTGGAAATATGCGCGAGTTGAAGACGCCCTAGTGCAAGTTCCTTCGACATGCGTCTGCGCCATCTCTCAAGAAGGACCAGGGCAAGAATGGTACCCGACTGCAGCAGGATGATCGTTAGGCCAACCGCGATCTGCCAGCGGTATTTTTCCCAGACCGAGGGATCATAGTTTTCAAGGATGGCGTCATCCGGGAGCAGAGCCGGATTAATGTTCCAGTGCCTGACCTGTCGCCAGTCAAGCACGGGGTGAACCGCCGACTGCTTCAGGTTTTCGGAGGGACGATTCCCCTGGAGCAGTTCTTTGGCCAGCAGGCCAACCTCCCTGCCAATGCTGACAAAGGTTTCCACCTGGCCACCAACAATGCCCGTTCCGATGAACGAACTGTAGACGCCATAGGCAGGAACAGAAGCATGCGGGAGGATTTCAGCGGCTGCATCGCGTGGAACAAATCGTCGACCGTCCGCATCCGCGAAGACTGTCAGAACAAGCAAAATACTTTCATCCGGGAGTTCAGAAACGGCGGTTTGAAATCCTTCAAGGGAAAGGTCCGACAGCTGGCTCACAGCCAATCCGGCGTAGCTGGTTCCCAGCTTTGTCTCGGCCGTTTCGCGCCAGCGATGATCGAAGTCCGAAGAACCCGTAAGAACCACCAGGCGTTTGGCGGATGGGTGCAACCGCGCTGCCAGATCAGCGGTTTTCTGAACATCAAAGCTGCTCAAGAGCCCGAAAATCCTGGACCTGTCCCGGATACCGTCGAAGGTCGACTGTGAAACCGCACCGGCAATGATGGGAACCTGATCCGGCACCCAACTCAACCTGTCCTGGGCGAATAGCAGCGCATTCGGCCCGATGGCCACGATCGCATCAAACTGAAAGCCTTCGTATTTCGCCGCCAGAAATGTAGTTATCCTGTCTTCGTGAGCCGTGTCCTGAAACCTCACCGTGTCCAGGTATTCGCTATAAAGCTCGACTGCAGTCGGATTTTTCTGGTCGAACTCCTCTTGCAGCCCCCGCGCGATCTCCCGGATCGCGAACAAGGTACTTTCGTTTTCATAGAGTATCAGGATACGGGGGACATCCGGATCGTCTGCAGGTGCTGCAAACACCAACTTCGCATCCAGTAAGACACCCGGCGAAATCGCAAACAGAAACAGCATTATCTGCAAACAAGGCCTTGTTGCCCCTAAGTCCAACTTAACTGACGTCGCAAGATTGCAGATACTCCGGATGGAAACAGGTTGGGAAAAAGGCGGACACTGCCCGCACTCCGAACGATGTCGCTGAAGACGCACCTGTGACCGTCTCATAACCCGGACTTTTAACAGGGAGAAAAGTGATTTCAGCTCGACCATGCAATTCAATCAACCATGAAGAGCATCACGTTGCGTCATAAAAACCTGTAATTCAAGGACTTTACGTGAAACAATTGCGTCCGTTTTTTGTTGCCACTGGGAAAGCCTTACCATCGTGACAACGGCAAGATGCGGGAAACCCAGCCCTTGTTAAGGCCCCATCGATCAAATCGGCGGAGTTAGTTGCCCGAGATATAGCAACAGTGACGTCTCAAGCACTTGTCTGAAGGAGGACAGGAAATGCGAAAAAGGAATTTGGCGCAGCTCGCGCTCATCTGCGGCACGGCGTTGGCGACGGCCAGCGGTGTCTACGCGCAGGAACCGGAAAAGCCGAATATCCTGGTGATTTGGGGCGATGACATCGGCCAGACCAACCTCTCCACTTACAGCTTCGGTCTTATGGGCTACGACACGCCGAACATTGACCGGATTGCCACCGATGGTGCCAAGTTTACCGATTACTATGCCGAGCAGAGCTGCACGGCAGGGAGGTCGACGTTCATCACCGGCCAATCGACACTTAGAACCGGGCTATCAAAAGTTGGTCTGCCTGGCGCCGATGTTGGCTTGCAAGATGACGATGTCACCATCGCCTCTGCGCTGAAAGATCTTGGGTATGCCACCGGTCAATTTGGCAAGAACCACCTTGGAGACAAGGATGAGTTTCTGCCGACAGCGCATGGCTTCGATGAGTTCTTTGGCAATCTCTATCACCTCAATGCGGAAGAAGAGCCAGAAAACTTCAACTATCCTACGGATCCTGCGTTCCGCGAGCAGTACGGCCCACGCGGTGTGATCCGGTCATCTGCCGATGGCAACGTCGAAGACACCGGTCCGCTGACCAAGAAGCGGATGGAAACGGTGGACGAGGAAACCTCTGCCGCCGCCATCGACTTCATGAAGCGCCAGGTGGAACAGGACAAACCGTTCTTCATCTGGATGAACACCACCCGAATGCACTTCCGCACCCATGTGAAGGCTGAAAACCGAAGCGAACCCGGTCTCACAGCCTTGACCGAATATGCCGACGGCATGATCGAACATGATGCCATCGTGGGCCAGATCCTCGATGCTCTCGACGAGACAGGGGTGGCGGACAACACCATCGTCATCTATTCGACGGACAACGGACCTCACCAGAACTCCTGGCCGGATGCCGGGACCACGCCGTTCCGATCCGAGAAGAACACCAACTGGGAAGGTGCTTTCCGCGTCCCGGCAATGATCCGCTGGCCTGGTCGCATTGAGCCCGGCACTGTCAAGAACGGTATGTTTTCCGGTCTTGACTGGTTCCCAACTTTGCTTGCAGCTGCCGGTGATACGGACATCAAGGACCGTTTGCTTGCCGGTGCGTCCATCAATGGCAAGGACTACAAGGTCCATCTCGATGGATACAACCAGCTCCCCTATCTGACGGGGGAAACCGACGAGACGGCCCGCAAGGAGTTCTTTTACTTCAATGACGATGGAGCGGTGGTCGCGTTGCGGTATGAAAACTGGAAAGTTGTGTTCCAAGAGCAACGGGCAAAAGGCACCTTGAATATCTGGGCAGAGCCTTTCACGCCGTTGCGTGTACCCAAGCTGTTTGACCTGCGCTCCGACCCTTACGAGCGGGCCGACCGCACCTCAAACACCTATTACGACTGGCTGATGGACCATGTGTTCCTGTTGACGCCGGCACAGGTTGAAGTCGCGAAGTTCTTTGGAACGTTCGAGGAATACCCGCCTTCCCAGCGTGCCGCGAGCTTCTCGGTCGACCAGATTCAGGAACAGCTCGAAAAAACGCTGAACGGCATGGCGCAGTAGACGCCTGAAACACTTGCCCGCGCGGAGCACACTCCTCGCGGGCCAATCCCGCATCAATGCGTGAGGTTTGCCATGCGCAGCATAGTTGTCGCGATCGCTCTGGTCCTGTTGCCGTCATGGTCGCTCGCAGACCCTCTTCCCTCCTGGAACGATACGGAAACCAAGGCTGCAATCCTGGATTTCGTCCAGGCAACGACAATGCCTGGAAGCGACCGTTACGTCGATCCGGCCGCCCGGATCGCGACGTTCGACAATGATGGCAATCTCTGGGCGGAACAGCCTGTCTATTTCCAGCTGATCTATGCACTGGACAAGGCCAAGGCGATGGTCGCGGCAGACCCGTCCTTGGCTGAAAAAAGTGCCGGTATGAAGGCTGCGGCTGACGGAGACATGCAGACCTTGCTAGCCGACGGTCACAAGGGGTTGCTTGAGGTCATGGCGGTTTCCCACTCCGGCATGACGACCGACGAATTCAAGGACGAGGTCGAGACTTGGCTGGAGACCACGAAACATCCCGAGACCGGCCGCCGCTACGATGAGATGGTCTATCAGCCCATGCTGGAACTGCTCACCTATCTGAGGGATAGGGATTACAAGACTTACATTGTCTCCGGAGGGGGTATCGATTTCATTCGCGTCTTCTCCGAAAGAGCCTACGGCATTCCTCCGGAACAGGTTGTGGGCTCAAGCATCAAGGCAACTTTCGAAGTGTCAGACGATACTGCGGAAACGGTGAAGAGCCCGGAACTCTTCTTCATTGATGACAAGGAAGGCAAACCGGTCGCTATCAATCAACACATCGGCCGGCGCCCTGTCATCGCCTCCGGCAACTCCGACGGCGACCTTCAGATGATGCAGTACGCCACCCGCGGTGACCGCAACGCTCTTGCCATTTTGCTGCACCACACGGACGCGGACCGGGAATGGGCCTACGACAAGGGTTCCAAGGTTGGAGGGCTGGACAAGGCGTTGGTGGAGGCCAAACAACGTGGCTGGCTAGTGATAGACATGAAAGCCGACTGGCGAACCGTTTTCCCCTGGGAGCTGGAAAAGAGGTAGGAGAAGTATACCTTCATCGTACCATTTTCAGGTTCCGGGACTTGTCTCAATTTCTTCTTAGAAGCGTAACCAGTTCACCCTACCTGAAGGATCCGAACCTCCTGTCATTGTCACGTTCCTGTTCCTGCGATCGCTGTTAACACCGTAGCCTGCGGGCAATCCTGGTCCAGTGGGTACTCCCTGTTTCGTTCAAAGCAATACGACTTGTTGGAGGAAAGATGACCACTTTTGGAACGAATGCCTCTGTCCTTGCATTAACCGGCTTTTTGGTCACGACTGGGCTGCCGCCGGTCGCTATAGCGGCGGACAGTGCCGCTGACGAGGCAATGCAGACGGCCATCGACGCGGTTGCCGAAATGGGCGCGCAGTTGCGTACCCTCAAGAGCTTCGAGATCCACGCGGACGTTTCTTATGACGACGTGATCGACGACGACGTCCTCGTCCAGAGAAACGAGGAGGTCACGATCTCCGCGCGAGTTCCGGACGGCCTTCACGCTGTAATCGAAGGCGCAGACCTTCATCGAAGCATCACCTACGACGGGCAGAAGGTGACGATCTTCGGCGAAACGCTCGGCTACTATGCCGAGTTCGAAGCGCCCGCGACCATCCTCGAAACGATTCAAACGGCAGCGGAGAAACATGATCTTCAGCTTCCGCTGGCCGACCTGTTCTTTTGGGGAACAGACGAAGACGACCTCGCCGATGTTAATGCGGCGACATTGATCGGACCGGCGAATATCGGTGACCGCCTCTGCGATCAGTATGTCTTTTCGCAGGAGGATGTGAGCTGGCAGATATGGATCTCCCAGGGAGACCGGAAACTTCCCTGCAAGCTGGTGATCGTCGACCTGTCTCAGCCCGCAAAACCTCAATATTCAGCGATTATCGAACTGAAGCCGGAAGCAACCTTCGATCCGACCTTATTCAGTTTCGTCCCACCGGCGGCCGCCAAGAAGATCCGGATCTACACCGCGGACGCGGTTGATCAATAATCCAGGAGGAGTACAGATCATGCGCACATTCCTGATGTCAGTCCTGTCGGCAGCCCTGATTTATGGCTTCGCTCCGGTAACAGTTCATCTTGCAAGCACCGAACAGGCAGAAGCCCGAGGAGGCGGTCACCGTGGCGGCGGGGGTGGCGGTGGACGCCACACAGTCAACAAGCGTCCAAGTGGAAATCATCACGCCGGGGCGAACCGGCCTGGTGGGGGTGGTGGCGGTGTCCACCACAAGGTCAATAACAACGTGGTGAAACGGAACAACACGGTTGTGAACCGCAACGATGTCGATGTGAACGTCAACCGGAACACCAACATCAATGTCGATGGCCGCTACTACGATCGCGACTACCATCCGGTCGCTGCGGCAGCCGCCATTACCGCGACCGCTGTCGCAGTCGGAACGATCGTCGCCTCGATACCGTCTGGCTGTTCCCAGGTAGAAATAGACGGCATCGCCTACCAACAGTGCGGAGACGTCTGGTACGCGCCGCAATACCAAGGCACGACAGTCAACTACATCGTGGTAAACCCACCGAGGTAGTCCATTGACGACTTTGATCGGCGGAAAATTGAAGTCCGGCTACCAACGTTGGCGAATAGAAAAATGTTTTCGGTCTTTCCGGCAAATTTCGAACTATTCCCGCGAGTGAGGCGAATCGCAGCTTTCGAAAAACACGACTGAAAACTCAAGAGTCTGAACCGGGGACGCGAAGCGGACACCGATGTTTACGCCGATCAACATAAACGCTCAGTGAAACCAGAGTCTCTCGACCAGATCAGATAGGCATCTGTCAAAACATAGTTTCTCAATACCGCAAAGGCGATGGCTCAGTTCGTATTTTAGCATTTCCGCTAGCCAGATACCCCCAACCTACGAAACGCTCAATTTCACACACTGCTTTGCAGCGGCAAAAGGACAATCTATTTATGGGTCCGCCCACCGACTCGGCTAGTCTGATCGAATTGGGTGTTTCGGCCTAATCAATTCGAGAACAAACGACCTAACAACCCGACATGTCTTGGCACGAACGGATCATCAAAAGACGCAAACTGCTCGGTTACTCTAGAGCTGCACTCGCACGCGCTGCCGGTGTCAGCTACGACAATCTGAACAAATATGAGCGTGGCGAGGTCGATCACCCGCGCGGTGACACGCTTGCAAAAATCGCGAATGCTCTCGGCACTACTGAAGGCGCTCTTTTGTTCGGCGATTTGATCGAAATGGCCGCGATAAAGCGCAACGGCACGACAGTCCCTATCTGTGGCGAAGTCGCTGCTGGTCTGTGGATGGAAGCAGACTTGTTTGAAGGGGAGCGGGGCGCAAGATCGACTGTTCTGGGCGATAGCAGATACCCGACGGAATTGCAGTACCTTCTTACCATCAAGGGCGAAAGTTTGAACCGTGTCGCGCGTGATGGCGACCTGATCCTTTGCCTCAATTACGCGCAGGCAGGCATCGAATTGCAGTCAGGGGACCTTGTTGTCGTTGAACGCACACGTGACGGTGGACAGACAATTGAGCGAACAGCGAAACGTCTCGTTCAATCAGCCGACGGATTGCAACTTCACCCGGAATCCAACGACCCACGATTTCAGGACCCAATCGTCTTCAACGAGGGGGATGAAGAAGTTACTCAAGTGAGGATCGTTGCAAAGGCTCTCTCTGTCCTACGTCTCTTACCTTGAATTAAATTCCAATAATTCTCTGCAGGTTTGAGAGGGAGGGTTCCAAAAGCCAAAGGCCCCCCTACCCCCTATGGAAAACCATAGAAGGCAGGGGAGCCTCTGGCGTGTCTGCTGGCCCGAGCCGGGATGGGACACAATCGCCAGGAAACCTCTCGGTTAACCCGTCCTCTGTTTCTGGCGGCACCTTAGGACTTACGACCCCCGCGCCCGCAGCTTTCATCCAGCAGGGAGTTGCACCCCGTCGCCGCGATAATCCACGGCTATCGGGATTGTGGATTGCGGTCAACCTAAAATTGGATTTTAATTCCTATCTCTGGAATTATCTGATTAATGGAAATTGAGATTTCAAAATCCGCATCGAGATCGGACATTCATGACGACAATTCCCAAGATCCTTGAAACTGGAAAGACACCGGGTCAGTGGGTGCAAACTTTCTCTGAATTCGGGATCGAGATTTCCGAACGCTCGCTGAAGGAAAGAGCACGGCAAATCGGTGCCTTTTGCAGCCTTGGCAAGGCTCTTTTGCTCAAACCAGAACATATTGACCGGATATTTGAGGAAACTACATGCCGCTCGAACTCTATAAGCGTGGCCGAAAATGGTGGCTCAGGGGCCGCACCGATGGCATTGACGGCTACATCAACCGAAGCCTTGGAACATTTGACCCGGCGGTCGCAAAAACAAAGCTCAGGGAAATTGAGAGGAAAGCGCAACAACGTGCGCTCCTTGGATCAGATGCGCCTTCGGAAGCAGACGAGCTGACCTTTGCAGACGCGGTGATGCTCTATGACGCAAAGCCGGCGGATGCCGGCTACCTGCTGAAAATCATTCCGTTTCTTGGCCCAATGCGCCTCACGGACATCACTCCAAAGCTGGTGCGCGATTTGGGCAGAAAACTCTATCCCCTCGCTGCTTGCGATACGTGGCGTCGTCAGGTTGTGACTCCCGTCTGCGCCGTCATCAACAATGCCCATCAGGAAAAAGGGACACCTCTTATCCGGGTCAAGGCCTATAATGCACTGGAGCGGCAGATACAGGATGAGAAGCGTGGAAAGCAAAGCCGGGGCGAAAAAACTCCCGGGTCCTGGGAATGGCTGACAGCCTTCCGCTCCCACGCCAACCGATACCAGGGCGCACTTGCCTTTTTTATGTTCACGACGGGCGCCCGTATTTCCCAGGCAATAGAGATTGAACCAGAACACCTTGATCTGCAGAACCATCGATTGCTCATGCCGGCGGCAAAGGGGCACCAAGAGCAATGGGTCAGCCTCATGACCGAGCTTGTCGTGGAACTGGCAAATCTGCCGCCGCGCAATGACCGTGTTTTCGGCTACCAGCAGCGTTGGGGCGTATACAAGGCTTGGAAAACTGCCTGCCAAAATGCTGGGATCGATTATATTCCGCCCCATGCTGCAGGACGTCACGGATTCGGAACCGAGCTTGTCGTCCGCCAGGGCGTGGACCCGCGTACTGCTGCTGACATGGGTAGATGGTCCAGTCCAAAGATCCTGCTGGACACTTATACCCATTCAACCAAGAACACAGCATCCGTGCATGAGGCTTTCCGACGAGGCAAGCCAGAGGCGTTTTCCGAGCCGCTCAAACCAGGAAAATCCGCCAAGCGCAAGTGATCCGGCCCCTTCGCTCAAAAATGAAAGGGTCCATTCTGTAAACGCGAAACGCTCCATGCGCCTATTTTCGGGTTTCGGTACTTTTCCAACCTTCTGGCAGCCATGACGAAGAGGCTTACCGGCTTTAAAAGATGCAACATGTCCAAAGCGCTGAAATGGTTATGCCTAGAGCGGCGATCCTTGCGTGGCAGACTACCAACTAGCCCCATTTTTCTTTCACGCATTCTGCCCACTGCTTTGCGGCAATGAGTGGAACAGATTGGTTCAGCTGCTATAGAACTTGTTGTGGCTTTGCGTGGGCATTCAATAATAACTGGTCTGCCGTTTTTTTGGTCTCTTTAGAAAGCGAGACCGACGGCATCAAGCAGTTTCGGCACCACAATTGACAGAACTGTCTTTTCGGGCGGGAAGTCTTCAAGGGATCGGCTATGACTGACCGCCTCGCCTCTTGGCAGAGCACCTCAGCATGAAGTACCAAAAGCTCGGTCAGAACCTAATTTGATACGGTGAGACAAAGTTTTCTCGGTTTGTTCATGCTGCGGACCGACGCCTAACTTTACGCTCATTTACAAAACCCAAACAGCTGCAACGACGCGAAACCGGGAAGCAATTGAACGTATTACGGTTTCTGCAATCAGACCACGCTTTTGGTAAGGGAGAGGTCGAGAGTTCAAATCTCTCCGGCAGCACCATTTCACATTTCTTCCCGCAAAAGACGCTAACACCCTGAATGGTAAGGCAATTTCTGGCGTTCTACAGTCCTCGTTTCGGGTGTATTCCAAGCGCTCATCAAAAACCAATCTGAAGACTGTTTTCAGTAACTCGACGGCGCATGGGCCTTCAAGGTTCTTCCTTACGTTCCATTGCCGGAATAACGCCGCAATGCTTGGTTTTATGGGGTAAAGCCCTAGCTAAGCTGCTTGCGAGCTTGTGAGGAAATGCCATGAATGAAAGCCAGACCAAATTGACTGCTGCGGAAGCAAAAGGCCTTCGCACTGCCAAGGAGCTTGAAGCTCATCTTGCTTGGCTTGAAACCTTCACACCTGCGGCGCTCGGCGTTCTGGCAATCGCTTCCGGTATCTACACCTACCTGGGTGTGTCCTCTCTGCTGGAGGATACGGGTGCGATGAGTTTCTTCGCGGCGGTGGCCTATTCCGTCGCCGTGTCAGTCGGGATTTTCGTATTCTGGAGCTACATGCTTCGGCTCATGCCTGCGATGCGCAGTGCGGCGGGTTTCATCGGACTTTCGGTTTCAATGCTTGTGGGGTCGGCTGCAATCATTGCCATGTCGAGCTGGCTCAACGCGGCTGCGCTTGCGGGATCGGCGGCTGTCGAACAACACCTGGATACGACAGTCCGTGACTACCAGGCGGCTTTGGAGCAGGCACATGAGATCGCCCTTTCGGGCCAGGCTCTCGGGCGCGAGGTTCAACGCGCCAAGGAAGCATTCGAAGCACTCGCCCAACAGGAACGCTCCGGCGAGCTCTCAGGCACAGCGGGTGAAGGCGCAGTCTTTCGAGTTCTGACGCAAAAAACAGAAGAGCTCCAGAACCTTGAGGAGCAGATTTCAGAACAAAGGCCACTGATCGACTCTGCCTTTGCCCGGGGCAACGAAATCCTTGGGCGCATGCGAGCCCTGACGGTTGCCCCCGGCCCGGTTGAACAAAGGTCGGTCGCGTTTTCGGAGGAAAGCGTGCGTCTTGCCGGCGTTATTGCAAACCTGAACCAGTACTCCGTTGCACCGCTCGTCGCTCGAGCAGCCGAGGACCTGCCTGCATCTGTTGTTCTTCCCGAACTTGACGGCCGAAACAGCAGCGTTCGAGACGCTCAATCAAGCACCATCGCATCCGTGTTGAACGCCCTCGACCAACGCAGCCAGACCCTGCGGCGCGCAGCCGATGAAGTGCTGGCGTTGGAGCCACCACAAGAGACGGCCTATAATCCGATCTCAAGCGCCGACGCTGTGATCAGGTACGCAGGCAACTTTGTCCCCTCATGGGCTGGTGCTATCGCGATCGACCTCCTGCCCGCCGTTCTGGTCTTTGTGGTCGCAATCACCCAGGCATCGATCCGTAGCGGCCGGGATGGGCTAAGCATCGAGGAAACCCTGACGCTCGCAGACCTCAAGGCAGCAATCAATGCGATGAAGGATGTTGAGGCTTCGATGGGGGCGGCAGACAAGGAAGTCTTGCGCCGTGTCGCAAATGCGGAAACTTCCGAGCCCGCAAACCTGAATGCCGCGGAGTAGCACGACGTGTTTTCCGAGCGCCTTGATACGTCGCGGATAACCATCCAGCGCAGCCTGAAGTGGGTTTTGGTCGCCCAGGCGATCCTGGCAGCCTTGTTGGTGCTCTCGCATCTGCAGGCTCAATGGACCCCGGGGGGTGGCGGCAACGATGCACTGCCGTCCGGACCCACGACACCCGGCGATCAGGTGAGACACTACGATCCATCTCGTAGCTTTCCCGACTTCATGCGGACACCTGCCCCGTCGACTTTCAAAATTCCGGGTGACATGCCTCCCAGGCTTCAGTTTGAAGTGATCGACAGGGGCGAATTGGGAGAAGCGATTTTCCTGAAGGGCCGGATCTCATCTGGAGACGCCGAACGCTTTACGAGCTTCCTGGCCAGCCTGGAAGAAGCCCCCAAAGTGGTTTCACTCCATAGCCCCGGAGGCAATGTGAGTGAGGCATTTGAAATTGGTCGTAGCCTGCGCGCAGCTGAGCTGGATACCACCATGCTGCCTGGTCTGGTGTGCCTTTCGTCGTGTCCTTACATTTTTGCAGCCGGTGTCAATCGTTCAGCCTCCAAGGATGCTGCCGTAGGCATGCATCAGCACTACTATGACACCCCCGGCTACATGCCTGTTTTCCTGGCGGTGGAAGAGATTCAGTACGGCCAGGGGGAAACGATGGAATACCTGATCGAGATGGGTATCGATCCAGGCCTGATGGTCCATTCTCTCAATACACCCCCCAAGGAAATCTACATCCTGGTTGAAGATGAGCTTCTCGGCACCCGGCTCGCGACGGAAATCCTGGACTGAGCGCCGTTCAGCAGAGGTCGGGTCTGAGCCCGCTCCAAAAGCTACAGATGCAATTGGCCCGTTGCAGTGAGCACAGCGGAACCGGTCAGCTCAACAGCGTCGGGGCGCACGAGAAGCCGAATATGGCTTTCCCTACCCATGGAAACTCCCTGTACGACCGTGAACGTTTCTTGTCCTCCAGCACCGCTGCGGTTGGCCAATAGCCACCCCAGTGGGCCTGCGGCGCTTCCTGTTGCCGGGTCTTCCCGAATGCCTACCGTTGGATTGAAGAAGCGAGCATAGGCTTCCCCTCTCTGTTCACCAGATGTCGTGAAAACATAACATCCTTGCGCACCGGCACGCTCCAACAACGGAAGAAGCATGGAGGCGTCAGGCTCCGCGCGGTCAACTTCGTCGCGGGAAACGAGCCTGACGAGCATATGCGCCGCACCCGTGGAGACCACAACCGCTTCCTGCGGCCCGAGGGCCGGTTCGCTCTTGTCGAGCCCCAGTGCTTCGGCAAGCGCCTGCAAGTCCCCGACATCGCCAATATGGCGCGGCATGGCCTGAGCCAGGGAGACAGTTGCCCGTCCATTTTCCCGTCCGATCGAAACTGGAAGAAGCTCGTCCCCCAGTTGCTGAACAAACGAGGTGCGTTCACCTAGTTGGCCCGTTTCTGCCAACCACCACCAGACACCTAGCGCGTTATGGCCGACACCAAACACTTCGTCTCCGGTCGGCGTGAACGATCTAATTCGAAAGTCCGCAGAAGCCTCTGTAGGCGTCAAGACAAATGATGTCTCCGATAAATTGAATTCGACGGCGATCGCGCGCATCGTGTGCTCGTCCAGGTCATCCGCGTCTGGAACCACAGCAAGAGGATTGCCGCGCAGCGGCCTCTCGGCAAACACATCAACGATCGCATACTGTTGAATTTTATTCGTTATATTCATTTGAGTTCCTCGCTGTTTCGCGAAGAATTCACTTGAACACGCAGGATTTAGCAATCTAATCTATTTCAACAGTATTGAGAAAAATTGTACATCAGATGCCACAACCGTCTCTAAAATCACTGCAAGCAGCGGAAGCTGTAGGCCGTTTAGGCAGTTTGTCGCGGGCGGCATCCAGCCTCAACGTGACGCCAAGTGCGGTGAGCCACCAACTACGTCTGCTTGAGGCGCAACTCGAGGTAACGCTGTTCGACAGGACGGATACGGGCTTGGTCCCCACCGCTAAAGGCAGGTTGCTTTTGCCAAAACTCACGGAAGGGTTTCAGGTGATTTCGGACGGGTTGGCCGAGATAAGCGCCAAGCCTCGACCCTTGCTTACCGTTTCGTGCGGTCTCGCTTTTGCCGCGCGTTTTCTGGTGCCGCGCCTGGTGAACTGGAACGCGGAACATCCGGATACAGAGATTAGGCTCGTCACCACCAGCCGACTGGTCGATTTCGATCGGGAAGGCATCGACATAGCCATCAGATTTGGCAAAGGCGAGTGGCCGGATGTGAAAACCGAAAAGATCGTCGACCAGTCGATCGAACTCGTCTGCACTCTTGGCCTCAGCAAAGCACTCCTGACCCAGGCAACAGCCTCCAAGGTTCCGCTCATAGTTGATGAGCAAAGCCTTGTTTCCTGGACCCAGTGGTCTTCCAGTGTAGGCCGCAAGCATCTCGATCCTTCGCGACACCCGGTGGTCCGCGTGCCTGACGCGTCACTATCGTACGAGGCTGCTGTTTCCGGTCAGGGCCTGTGGCTGGCTTGGCCCGTTCTGACGCGTGACGCCGTTGCCTCCGGCATTCTGGTGAGACCAGACATTCCGAGATGGGATGCAAATCTCGGATACTGGGCTGTATCGACAGCGTCGAGATGGCGCCGGCCTCAAGTCAGGAAATTTCGTGCCTGGCTGCACCAAACCTGCGCAGCGGCTGCCTGAGGCAGCAGGCATTTCGACAAACTGAAAATGTCACTGATCTCAATGTGCAGTGCCGATCAGCAAAAACGCGCAGGACACCATTCCGGATGCGGTCATGGCGCGCCTCATGTCTCAAGACCACTGTTCGGAGAGGCAACGACAAGAATGTCCACTTTGCTGACTGGCACTTGCATTGGCAAAAAACGCGTCGGCTGACAGAGACTGTCCAGGGACTGTCGTCAGCTTTCCGATGGCCACCCTGAAGCTGGCTTGGTCAGAGCAACAAGCGTTATTTGCCGGAAGAGACGTCGGCGACGCAGCGGTGGAGATGTCGCGCCAGCGTCGTTGCTTCTGCTTTCTCATCCTTGTGTTTCGGTCGAACCAGATGGAATGCGCCATCTGGAAACAGCGGTTGGTTCCGGAACACCGCGAGCTGCCCCTGCCGCAGCAGGTCGCTTGAATTTGAAACCCATCCCAGCATCACTCCCATCCCGGCAATCGCAGCCTGGGTGGCCTGAACGTAGTTGCTGAACGTCCGGTTGCCCTGCCCGCTTCCGGAAAGGCCCATAGCTTCGAAATATTGATCCCACCTCGGCCAGCATTCATCCTCAGCCTCGACATGCAATAAAGTCGCCTTTGCCAAATCGCCGTCGCCTGCGACCTTACCCAGGCAACCACCGAGGTGCTGGACAGTGGCCCTCTCCATTTCGCAGTGCGCGCGAGCAACTCTCCGGCCGGCATTTTTCCACCAACCTTGAAACAGGGGCATTTGCTGGTAGATGGAGCGATTTTGAACAACGTCCCGGTCGACGCGATGCGGGACCGCGTCGGGTCGGGCCAGGTGATCGTGGTCGACGTCAATCCCCGCGAAGATCTGGTCGTCGATGTCTCCCTGGAACGGTTCGGCCCGCTTGATGTTTTGACACGCCTGTTTTCGCGCCGAACGGAGAAGCTGCCAACCCTGCCTGAAATCCTGGTGCGTGCCGGCATTGTCGGCGGCATCGCCCACCGGGATCAAACCAAGGCGATGGCAGACCTCTTGATTGAACCTCCGGTGGGTCGCTTCCCCCTTATCGGCTATGGCCAGGCTCATACCATCGCCCAGGTCGGTCAGGATGCCGCGAGAGCGCGATTGAGCTGAACCGTTTCCATACGGAAACGAGCCCCGGAGAACAGGAAAAAGCTTCGGGATAGTGTAAGTCTATTTATCATGCCGCAGGGATTTCAGAATGATCTGGAGCGACGATATCGAGAGTCGCTCGCCCGTGCCTATTGAAGTTCATCCAGCCTTTGTCCGGATGAGGGTCTCGAGCGTCGATCTGTTGAGAGACGCAAGTGAGTTCCACCGCCAGACACCAGGTAACAAGCGACGCGGCGCTTCTTCCAGCAAGACTTTCTTGTGCGTCGAGATCAGCCTTCCAGGATACGTCTCAGTGAAACGACCGCGGCCGAGGTTCGGTTTTCAACGCCCAGCTTGCCGAAGATCCGGTCCAGATGCTTGTTTACCGTGCGTGGGCTCATGTCCAGAATGGAGGCGATTTCCTTGTTGGACTTTCCGTTGGCAATCCAGATCAGGACTTCGGCTTCGCGTTCCGTGAGGTCGAAGGCATCCTTCAGGATTTCGGAAGGCACGCTGTCCGAGACATCCGACACACGCAGCAGATGCTCACCCGCACTGATGTTGCCGGCATAAGTGAACCGCAACTCCCGACCCTTGATACGGGCAACAATGTCCTCTTCCTTCTGGGCAGCCTTTCCCTGTGGCAGCAGGTAATGGCGCAGCCAGTCGACGGCAGCTTCCGGCAACTGCCCGGCAGCCGCTGCGTCCTCGGCCGTGCCCGTACCAAGCAGCGCGGAGGCCTGCGGTGTCGCCCAGCATAGGGCGCCCGACAGGTCGACCGACATCAAGTAACGCCCGGATGCATCAAGTGCGACATGGGCGCTGCGCGAATTCCGGGCGTTGGAAATATGCACGCGCAGGCGGGCGATCAGTTCGTCCGGGTTGACTGGCTTGGTGACATAGTCGACGCCACCTGATTCCAGGCCCCTGACAATATGTTCCGTCTCGCTCAGTCCGGTCATGAAGAGAACCGGTACATCCCGAAGGTCTTCCAGCGCCTTCAGGCGCTTGCTGGTTTCGAATCCGTCGAGCTCGGGCATGATCGCATCCATGAGGATCGCATTGGGGATCACGCGGGCTGCGATTTCTATCGCCTTTCGACCGCTTTGAGCCACCAGAACGGTGAAACCGGCTTCCTCCAGGGCGTCCGAAAGCATGCCCAGGGAAGAAGGTGTGTCATCGACCAGCAGCACCGTCTCGGCCTGACTAGGAGCATTCATGATCATGTCCGAGCCTTTCCAGAAGCTTGTCGTATTGGGTGAGATCGAATTCCTTGATGAGACGCCGCATGTGATGGACAAAGTCCGCCGCATGCGGCTCATGCGCCTCGATGTCGTCGAGCTTTGCCTTAATTCCACGCACATAGCCGATGTCGCTCAGCTGTTTTAGAATCCCGAGGCTCTCCTCCGACGGCAGGCAGGCCTTCTCGAATATCGCCCTGCCCGACGATCGCAGGCCCTCTACAGGCGGTGCTGCCGCGGGGTCGTCCGTGCGCCAGACGAGTTTCAATGCCAGCTGAAGCTTGTCCTGCAATTCCTGCAGCCTCACGGGCTTCACCAGGTAGTCGTCATGATAGATCCGGTGCACCGGGTCCCGGCCACTGTCATCCGCATTGGCCGAAATCATGATGATGACCGCATCGCCAAATCCGCTTTCCCGCAGCTTGCGGGCAAGGTCCCAACCACTCATGCCCGGCATGCTTATGTCGAGCAGAAAGGCATCGGGACGTTCGTCCTGCACCATCGCCAGACACGAGCGGCCGCTTGCAGCCGCAAGAACCTTGAAACCGAGCGGCGACAGGAAATCCCTGACCAGCGCCCTTTGGGCGGGATCGTCATCCACCACCATGATCGTCTGGATCGGACCGTGATACCCGCGAATGCGTTTTTCCGCCCGCCCCGCCTGGATCGGCGCTTCCGCGGCGCTCAGCAGCATGCGGACCTTGAACGTGCTGCCGGCACCAACCGTGCTTGAAACCTGGATGTCACCGCCCATCACCTCACTCAGGAGTTTGGTGATCGTCAGACCGAGCCCCGTCCCCGGAACGGCTTCCTTGCCGTCCTCCTCTATGCGTTCGAACGGATTGAAGATCCGCTCGAGATTTTCCGGAGCGATGCCGATGCCGGTATCGACCACCGCAAATTCGGCAACCTGGCTGTGATAGGACACCTTCAGTTTGACGCTGCCTGTGTCTGTCCATTTGATGGCGTTCGACAACAGGTTAATCAGCACCTGCCGCAAGCGCTTCTCGTCACCGAACACGAACACCGGAAGGTTTTCGGCAGGCTCGAACAGAAAGCGCAATTCCTTGGCGTCGGTCTGAAGGCGGAACATGTCGACGGTCTGTGCCAGGAATTCATGCAGGTTGAACCGTTCCCGGTAGATGGTGAGATGCCCGGCCTCGATTTTGGAGATGTCCAGCAGGCCCTCGATCAGCCCGGCCAGGTGATCGGCCGAATGCTGGATCACCTTCACGGCGTCTCGTCTGTGGGCGGGGATTGCCGGGTCCTTGCGCATCAACTGGGCGTAGCCGGAGATCGCATTTAGCGGCGAACGCAGTTCGTGGCTGATGCCGACCACATAACGGCTCTTGGCTTCGTTGGCGGCCTCCGCGGCTTCCTTGGCTTTCTGCAGCTTGGCGTCGGTGCGTTTGTGCGCGCGGATTTCCTTCATCAAAAGGCTGGTCTGGCGCCTTGTTTCCTCATTGGCGAATTTCCGGCTTTCGTGGACAAGAACGAACAGCCAGGCCATGACACCCGAGGTGACCAGCAGAATGAAGAAGACCTGGGTCAGCGCCCTGCCAACCCCTTCGCTACCCGCCCCCGGCGAAATGGTTTCCGCCTCGACATAGACAAGCGACAGGATCGCCCCGAGCGAAGCGGTGATCAGGATCATGACACTGAAATAAAGCCCGATCCGGGAGCTCATCCAGCCGGCGATCCGGTCAGGAAGGATCGAATGAAGCAGAACAGTGACCTGGTCGCCGATGCGTGCTTCCTGTTTGCAGTCATCCTCGCAGCGCGCGTCGAGAGAGCAGCACAGCGAGCAGATCGGCCCCGAATAGACCGGGCAATGCGCCATGTCCTCATGCTCGAACGTATGCTCGCAAATACAGCATTGAATGTCGGGGGGACGTTCGCCGTCGGGGGTTACAGCCCGTACCGGTTCACGGGCGATATAATATTTGCCGCCGGTCGCGTAGGCGATCAGCGGGGCAAGGAGAATGGCGGTAAACAGAGCAATGTAGCTTGCCAGCGCATGAGCGGTCTGGCCGAACACCCCGGAATAGGCAATGAGGGCGATCAGGCTTGCCGCGCCCATAGAGCCAAGGCCGACCGGATTGATGTCGTACAGATGGGCACGCTTGAACTCGATATGTTTCGGGCTGAGCCCAAGCGGCTTGTTGATGACAAGATCGGCAAAGATCGCGCCGATCCAGGCAACGGCAACCACGGAATAAAGACCGAGCGTGCGTTCCAGCGCCTTGTAGACACCAAGCTCCATGAGCGCGAGTGCAATCGACACATTGAAGACCAGCCACACCACCCGGCCCGGGTGGCTGTGGGTGAGACGGGAGAAGAAGTTCGACCAGGCAATGGAGCCGGCGTAGGAGTTGGTCACGTTGATCTTGACCTGGCAGACAATCACGAAGAGCCCTGTCAGGGCGACTGCCACCTCCGGCGTCGTGGCCTTGGTGAAGGCGACCAGATACATGTGCGTCGGTTCGATTGCCTTGTCCGGACTGAGGCCGCTCTGCAGGGCCAGAACCACCAGGAACGACCCCAGCAGCAGTTTCACCGCGCCGATAAGGATCCAGCCAGGACCTGCCGCCAGAAGGGCGAACCACCATTTCAGCCTGTGCCCGCGCCGTTGACGCGGCAAAAAGCGCAGGAAATCGACCTGTTCGCCGATCTGTGCGATCAGCGAGAACAGAACGGCGCTTGAAGCACCGAAAAGCAGGAGGCTGAACTGGCCGCCCTCGTCGCCTAGCCGGCCGGAGAAGTTCTGCCAGTCGTCCAGTGGGGCAACGCCCTGCCAGGCCAGGAAAGCAAACGGCAGGATCTGCAACACGATCCAGAGCGGCTGGGTGTAGATCTGCAGCCGGCTGATCAGGGTGATGCCGTAGATCACCAGCGGAATGACCACAAGCGTGCACAGAAGGTAGCCGATGTTGAGCGGCACACCGAGGAACAGCTCCAGCGCCGTTGCCATGATGGCCGCCTCGAGGGCGAAGAAGATGAAAGTGAAACTTGCGTAGATCAGCGAGGTCACTGTCGAGCCGATATAACCGAACCCGGCTCCGCGGGTGAGCAGGTCGATATCCACGCCGTATTTCACGGCATGGTAGGCAATCGGAAGGCCGGTAATGAAGATGAGCAGGCAGACGACGGCAATCGACGAGACGGCATTCGTGAAACCGTAGTTGTAGGTGACGGCAGCCCCGATCGCCTCAAGGGCCAGGAAGGAAATTGCGCCCAGCGCGGTGTTGGCAACCCAGACCGGAGACCAGCGGCGGGCGCTTTTGGCGGTGAAACGGAGCGCAAAGTCCTCCAGGGTCTGGTTTGCGACCCACTGATTGTATGTTCTCCGCAGGCGCACAACCCGCTGATGACTACCCATTGCCCATCACCATCCCGCCCGCCGGAACCGGCGCGCCAGCCCACTCATTGTGCATCGCATCTATTTTTCATGCACATTTTTGTTCAAGATTTGCGACCTCCCCCTCGAATTGATCAACAACCGCCGATCGACAAACTTCCTAGCAATTTCTATGCCTCATTCAAAAAATATTAAAAAATTTCAATATTCCCATCAATACAAGTCATTCGAATTCAAAAAATACGAATGACAACTTACATTACGATCGAATTTCAGATTTTTGGACTATGAATTTATTCCAAACATGGAAGTCTTTCACATGCGGCAGTGCGGAGAAATAAGTCAAATAACCCACAGCAACTGACGCATTGCGGCACTGCACAATTCCAGACGAGCCTTGGATGCATGCGGAGGAGCTTCACGGCGCTCTGCTTCAACCTCAACCTCAGAGGGGTCCAGAGAATGAAACGTCTGAAAGACTTGATTGACCATCGGCTGTCTCGCCGGTCCGTGCTGTCAGGCACGGCAGCCGCGGCAATGCTGGCCACCGCCAGCACATTTGCACCTGCCATCGCCGACGACGCCAACACGACTGGCCTTGCGGTCACAGAAGACACCGTGAAGGTCGGCATCCTGCACTCCGTCACCGGAACCATGGCGATTTCCGAGACCGGGTCGGTGCAGGCGGAAAAGCTCGCCATCGACCAGATCAACGCCATGGGCGGCGTGCTTGGACGCAAGATCGAATACATCCAGGAAGATGGCGCATCCGACTGGCCGACCTTTGCCGAAAAGGCGAAAAAGTTGCTGGTGAACGACAAGGTCGCGGCTGTTTTCGGATGCTGGACATCCGCGTCGCGCAAGGCTGTTCTGCCCGTCTTCGAGCAGTATAACGGCATGCTCTACTATCCGACCTTCTATGAAGGCCTGGAACAGTCCCCCAACGTGATCTACACCGGCCAGGAAGCCACCCAGCAGATCATCGCTGGCATCGACTGGGTTGCCAAGGAAAAAGGCGCCAAGAGCTTCTACCTGCTTGGTTCCGACTATATCTGGCCGCGAACGTCCAACAAGATCGCCCGCAAGCACATCGAGAAGCTTGGCCTGGAGGTTGTCGGCGAAGAGTACTATCCGCTCGGCCACACCCAGTTCAACTCGGTGATCAACAAGATCAAGCTGAAGAAGCCGGACGTGATCTACGCCATTGTCGTGGGTGGTTCCAACGTTGCCTTCTACAAGCAGCTGAAGGCTGCCGGCATCGACATGACCAAGGAAAAGCCGGTTCTTCTGACCATCTCGGTGACCGAGGATGAAATCCGCGGCATCGGCGGCGAGAACATCGAAGGCGCTTATGCCGCCATGAAGTACTTCCAGTCTCTCGACAATGAGAACAACGCCGAATTCGTCAAGTCCTTCAAGGAAATGTGGGGGGACGACATCGTTATTGGCGACGTGACCCAGGCCGCCTATCTCGGCCCCTGGCTCTGGAAGGCCGCGGTTGAAAAGGCCGGCAGCTTCGACATCGACAAGGTGCGCCTTGCCTCCCCGGGCATCGAACTCACCACCGCGCCGGAAGGCTATGTCCGCGTCCATGAAAACCACCACCTGTGGTCCAAGACCCGCATCGGCCTTGCCAAGCCGGACGGCCAGTACGAGCTGGTTTACGAGACGGCCGACCTGATGGAGCCGGATCCGTTCCCGGAAGGCTACCAATAAGCCTCCGACAGTTCCCCCAGGGATGGAAACGCCCTTCCAGAAAGCGGGCATAACCGGGGCGCTGCGTGGAGGCAGCCTGCGCAGCGCCCGTCCCCTTCGTTTCAAACCCTTATTCGCAGCAGGGGAACAGGCGTTCCGCCTTGACCCCGCAGCATGGAGACGCGCGCAATGTTCGCCGATTATTCATGGACGGAACTCGGGTCCATATTCGCCATGCAGGGTTTTGCCGGACTGATCCTGTTTTCCGTTTTCGTCCTCATGGCCCTGGGTCTTGCAATCATTTTCGGCCAGATGGGCGTCATCAACATGGCTCACGGCGAGTTCATGATCCTGGGCGCCTATGTCACCTATCTCTGCTCCAATTTCGTCGAGACCTATGTCCCGTCCCTGTTCGGCATCTACTTCTTCTTCGCCATGGCATTGGCCTTCGTCGCCGCGGGTGCACTAGGGGCACTCGTCGAATGGTCGCTCATAAGGCATCTCTACAAGCGTCCGCTGGATACCCTGCTGGCCACCTGGGGCCTGAGCCTTATCCTGCAGCAGGCCTACCGGTCGATCTTCGGCGCGCGTGAAGTCGGCGTCAGCCTGCCGAACTGGCTGCTCGGGTCCGTGCCGCTGACGGACATCATCGAAATCCCGATCAACGGCATCTTCGTCATGGTGCTGACCCTGGTCATCGCCATCGGCGTCTATTTCATCCTGTTCCGCTCCCGCATGGGCATGCAGACCCGTGCTGTGGTCCAGAACCGCGTCATGGCCGGGGCCGTCGGCATCAACACCGAAAAGGTCGACCGGCACACTTTCGCGCTCGGCTGCGGCATTGCAGGCATCGCCGGCAGCGCCTTCACCATGATCGGCTCGACCGGCCCAACCGCCGGGCAGCTTTATATCGTCGATACCTTCCTGATCGTCGTTTTCGGCGGCGCTGCAAGCCTGCTCGGAACGATCGCGTCTTCCTTCGCCATCAGTCAGGCCCAGTCCACCATGGAGTTCTTCCTTTCCGGCTCCATGGCGAAGGTCCTCACCCTGCTGACCGTCGTCGGGATCCTGATGCTGCGCCCCGAAGGTCTCTTCTCCCTGAAAATCCGTCGCTGAGGAGGTTCCGATGACACATGTGAAATCCCTGCTGTCTCGACAGGAACTGATCGGACTGCTGGTCGTGGCCGCGCTGATCTTCGTCTTGATGCCCCTGTCGATGGACATCTTCCGTCTTAACCTGTTCGGCAAATACCTGACCTATGCCTTCGTCGCCATCGGGCTGGTGCTGTGCTGGGGCAAGGGCGGTATCCTGAGCCTCGGGCAGGGCGTCTTCTTCGGCCTGGGCGGCTATTGCATGGCCATGTACCTGAAACTGGAAGCCTCCACGCCGGAAGCAACCGCGATCCAGTCCACCCCGGGTATTCCCGACTTCATGGACTGGAACCAGATCACGTCCCTGCCCTGGTTCTGGGAACCCTTCAACAGCCTGACCTTCACGCTGCTGGCCATCATCGTTCTTCCCGCGCTGTTCGCCTTTGTTATCGGTGCGGCGATGTTCAAGCGCAGGGTTGGCGGTGTCTATTTCGCCATCATTACCCAGGCAATCGCAGCCATCCTGACGATCCTGATCATCGGACAGCAGGGCTATACCGGTGGCGTCAACGGCATCACGGATCTCAGGACCCTGAAGGGATGGGACATCCGCACCGACGAGGCCAAATACGTTCTCTACTACGTCAACGGAGGTCTTCTGATCGCCGTCCTGCTGCTGAGCCAGTTCGTTCTCAAAAGCAAGCTCGGCCGTCTCTTGGTCGCCGTCAGGGACAAGGAGGACCGGGTCCGGTTTTCCGGTTACGACGTCTCCAACATCAAGATCTTCGTCTTCTGTTTTGCCGCGGTCCTGTCAGCCATCGGCGGCGCCATGTTCACCTTGCAGGTCGGCTTCATGTCTCCCTCGTTCGTGGGCATCGTTCCTTCCATCGAGATGGTCATCTTCTGTGCGGTCGGCGGCAGGCTTTCCATCTTCGGTGCGGTCTACGGAACGCTGCTGGTGAACTGGGCCAAGACCACCTTTTCCGAAACCTTCCCCGAATTGTGGCTCTTTGGCTTGGGCGGGCTCTTCATCGCTGTTGTCCTGGTGTTCCCGAATGGGCTGTCCGGCCTCTATCGCACCTACCTGGCGCCACATGTCGACCGGCTGATTTCACGGGGCAATAGCGGCAACCGGTTAGAACGAGTCAGCCCTCCCCCCGACCTTGACGGCGAAGCAACCGCAAAGCCAGCCGAGTAGGAGAGACACATGAACACCATCAGCAACAACACCGACTTCCTGCTGTCCATCGAAAACCTGTCTGTTTCCTTTGATGGCTTCAAGGCTGTGAACGACCTGAACCTTTACGTCGACGAAAATGAGATCCACGTCATCATCGGACCGAACGGCGCGGGCAAGACAACGGTACTCGACCTGATCTGCGGCCGCACCAAGGCGACTGCCGGTTCGATCAAGTTCCGCCAAAAAGAACTGACCCAGCTGCGCGAACACGAGATCGTGCTTGAGGGGGTCGGACGCAAGTTCCAGAACCCGTCCATCTATGAGGACCTGACAGTCTTCGAGAACCTGGAGCTTTCCTTTCCCCGTGGCCGAAGTGTCTTCGGTGCCCTCACCTTCAAGCGCGATGCGGAGGTGACGACCCGCGTGCGCGAGATTGCCGAAATGGTGTTCCTCGACACGCTCCTGGACATGCAGGCAGCCCTGCTCAGCCACGGCCAGAAACAATGGCTGGAGATCGGCATGTTGCTGATCCAGGACCCGGAACTCCTGATGCTCGACGAACCAGTTGCCGGCATGAGCGTCTCGGAGCGCAAGCAGACCGCGAAGCTTCTCAACGAAATCACCAAGGGACGTTCGGTGATGGTTGTCGAACACGACATGAAATTTGTCGAGGACATCGCCCACCGCGTCACCGTCCTGCACCAGGGCAAGATCCTCTCCGAGGGCTCAATGGCAAAGGTGCAGGCCGACCCCAAGGTCATTGACGTCTATCTCGGCCACTAGGAGGCGACCATGCTCAATGTTGCACAGTATCACGTTGCCTACGGCCAGAGCGAAGTCCTGCACGGCCTCGACTTCACGGTCGCGCCGGGAGAAATCATCGCCATCATGGGCCGCAACGGCATGGGCAAGACCACGCTGATGAAATCCCTGATGGGGATCGTGCCCACCAGCAACGGCGCTGCCGCGGTCGACGGCGTCGACATCACCATCATGAAGAGCTACGAGCGCGTCGCCAGGGGCATCGCTTACGTGCCTCAGGGACGGATGATCTTTCCGACCATGACGGTCCAGGAAAACATCGAAACCGGCCTGACCATCAGCGGCCAGAGCAAGGTTCCCGGCGACATCTACGAGCTGTTTCCGGTGCTGCTCGACATGAAGGGCCGTCGCGGCGGCAATCTCTCGGGCGGCCAGCAACAGCAGCTGGCGATTGCCCGCGCGCTGGCGACCAACCCGAAGGTCCTGCTGCTGGACGAACCGACCGAAGGCATCCAGCCGTCGATCATCCGCGAGATGGGCCGCGTCCTGAAACGTATCCGCGACGAGCGCGGACTTTCCATCGTTGTGTCGGAACAGGTTCTGTCCTTTGCCCTCGACGTCGCCGACCGGGTGCTCGTCCTGGAAAACGGCCGCCTTGTCCACGACGAACCGCGGGCAAGCGTCGACGAGGAAAAAGTCTCCGCATTCCTGTCCGTCTAACCAGCTCATCCAGTTCAACAGCGCACGCTTTTCAGGCGCAAATCCAGAGGAGAACCCCATGGCAGATACACTGATTTCGGTTGATTTGAGCGAGTCCCCGCATACCAATGAAAAGGTCCATAACCGCTGGCATCCGGATATTCCGATGGCGGTCTGGGTGGAGCCGGGCGACGACTTCAAGATCGAGACCTATGACTGGACCGGCGGGCAGATCAAGAACAACGACGACGCGGCGGATGTGCGCGATGTCGAACTGGAACAGGTGCACTACCTCTCCGGTCCGATCGGCGTCAAAGGGGCCGAGCCGGGCGACCTACTGGTCGTCGATATCCTCGACATCGGCGCCAAGGAAGAAATGCTCTGGGGCTTCAACGGCTTTTTCTCCAAGCAGAATGGCGGCGGGTTCCTGACGGAACACTTCCCGGAAGCCCAGAAATCCATCTGGGATTTCGAAGGCATGTTCACACGCTCGCGCCATGTGCCGGGCGTCAGCTATGCCGGCCTGATCCACCCGGGTCTGATCGGCTGCCTGCCGGACCGCAAGATGCTGGACATGTGGAACACTCGCGAAAAATCATTGTTCGATACGGATCCCGACCGCGTTCCGGCACTTGCCGCCCTGCCGAACACCCAGTCTGCGCATATGGGACAGCTCAAGGGTGAAGCGCGCGACAAGGCAGCTGCCGAAGGCGCACGGACGGTTCCCCCGCGTGAACATGGCGGTAACTGCGATATCAAGGATCTGTCGCGCGGTTCGAAGATCTATTTCCCGGTCTATGTGGACGGTGCCGGTCTCTCCATGGGTGACCTGCATTTCAGCCAGGGCGACGGTGAAATCACCTTCTGCGGCGCGATCGAAATGGCCGGCTGGCTGCACATCCGGGTCAACCTGATCAAGGGCGGGGTCGCAAAATACGGGATCAAGAACCCGATCTTCAAACCCTCACCGATCACGCCGAAATATGACGACTACCTGATCTTTGAAGGCATCTCGGTCGATGAGGCCGGTACACAGCATTACCTTGACGTGCACATTGCCTATCGCATGGCCTGCCTCAACGCCATCGAGTACATGAAGAAGTTCGGCTATTCCGGCGCGCAAGCCTACGCCATCCTGGGAACGGCGCCTGTGCAGGGACATATTTCGGGCGTGGTCGATATTCCAAATGCCTGTGCCACCTTGTGGTTGCCGACCGACATCTTCGACTTCGACATGATGCCGGGTGCGGACGGACCGAAGACCTTCATTGACGGATCGGTCGACGTTCCGCTTGCCCCGGATCTCTGATCCGCACGCGACGACGAGACGGGCCCTGCCCGTCTCGAACCCCTTCCGCCGGCGAGCCGGCTTTCCGTCTTTCAGGATCAATCATGCCGACCTACGATTATCTGTGCACTTCCTGCGGTCCCATCTCGGCCAACCGGCCGATGTCCGCCCATGCGGATCCGATCGAATGTCCGATCTGCAAGGCGGAAGCTCCGCGCGCGATCCTTCAGGCGCCGCATATGTCGGGCCTGTCTCCCAGCGACCGGGCTGCCCATCAACGCAACGAAACTTCCCGGCACAACCCGAAATTCTCGACCAAGTCGGATCGTGACGACAGTGCGAGGGAAAACCGAAAACGTCACCCGTCGGGCTGCTCGTGCTGTTCCGGCTCGAAAGGCATTTTTCGCTCAAGTGCGGTCTACAAGGCCGACGGCAGCAAGACGTTCCCCTCAAAACGCCCCTGGATGATCAGCCACTGACAATGCAAGCGTGAGCCCCTATCTAGCTTTGCGTCCTACCGCTCGAGCGCGGTTGAGTCTCAGGCCTCACTGCGTGCAAGTTGGATTCGTTCTTCCAGTTGATAAACCGCCTCTTCAAAGGAGATCTCCCGAACAGGATCGTGTTCCAGGTAGTGGCTGTAGTCGAAATAAAGTGCAGCAAAGACTGCTTCCAGGGATACCGGGTGACGTCGGTTCAATTTCACCGGGTTTCGTTCAACGGTTAAGCCCCAGCCTCCATAGAATGGTACTCCGAAAGTGTGGACCTCACAGCCAGCAAGAATAGCTTCGAACCCCAGTTGACTGGATACGCAATAGACCTTGGCACATGCCTCCAGAAGCGGCCAGGGATTGATCGCTTCCGGTGTTAAACGCAACCGACCTTCAGTCAGGGCCTTGGCGCAATTCTCATCCACTTGCGCGAGAGCCTGGAGGACTTCAGGCGTGAAATGCCCTGCCTTGCGCCCAATCATTGTTTCCGGGTGAACCTTGATCAGAATCTCTGCTTCACGGTTCTCCTGGATGGCGACTTGCAGCATCTGGCGGAAGGTTTCATCTTTCGCAAATGCCCCCGGTATCGACGCATCGCCGGCGGTTTGATCAATAACAAGTACCCGATCCTTGCGATCGGAAGATTGCAAACCAAGTTCTGAAATGTCCGAGAAATCGAAACTGTTGTATTTCGAGAGCCGCTTGGACCGGATCAAGTCGATGGCATCGTGGATCTCTTGCGTCCGCATGGGCTTTGCAAAACGCCGACGAACAAAACACTCCAGATCACTTGGCTGGCGAGCATCGTAATAGATACCTGTTCGATCAAGGACCAGGGAGACCGGCTTTTCCTGGTTGCCAGGTCTGACGGATCTCAAAAATCCATCTTCGAAAGCCACATAAGGAAGATGGTGTTTAGCCGCCATGTCTCGAGCACGCTGCGCAGTCGGCTTGTGCCCCCAACCGGCTATTGCAACTAAGGAACGATCGGAAAGCTGTAATCGACTTGGTTCGTGAAGGGTAAGGCACGCCACAACGTCCCTTGATTTCCAAAGTCCGGACGTATTTAATCCGATTTTTTTCAAATCTTTAACCCTAAATACTCCATACGCGATTTTTGAATAACTATTGGTTTGCGAAAACCTCAAATTTTTAATCAGTACTTTGTAAATTTGAGGTTTTCTTTGATAAGTAGCAGCTTATTTTGGGCTCACGCTCACTGTATTATTCCCCCTGTATTTTGCAACACTTCACCTGATCTTCTTAGCTACCACGCAGATTGCTCCCCGAGTATCACTCGCAAATTCGTCCATCTCATCGGGTGCATAGATGGGCGAGTTCCGAATTGGCCAAGGATTTGGTGCGAGGCATTTATTAAACACGATCACAGTATCGTCGCGACGTAATACTTTACGGATACCTTCTGGAGAGAAAAACATGGTGTGTGGATCGTTATCACCCTTATAAACGCATCTGGTGAACATGCCAGGAGGAACTTCCACAAGTATATGTCCACCTAAACGCAGAGCGCCAATCAAATTTTCAACAGTAGAATTTAGTGTTTTGTGTGTAAGATGCTCAATGGAATGCGAGGCATAAGCAAGATCTAGGCTTCGCTCTTCGAGATCATTAATATTTACGCGTTTCGCTCCAATATATTCAAGGTAGGGTTTACAATGATCGTCTGGTTCAATAGCTAGTTTGTCTTGTGCCCCGCACACATGTAGGAACGCTCCATGACCTGCACCAAGGTCTACGACACTTCTGCAATTTGCTCCGACTTCTTTCAATATACGCACATGAGACCAAGCGCGATGAAAATAGCCATTTCTATTGTCTGGCGCGAAAAATTCTTTTGGGCTACCAGATCGATCTCCACGACCAGCACCATAATCGGATTTGTAATACTTTTCGATCACTAAATCTGCGTTTTCTGCGTAACCAGATCCGCAGCTAGTACACCATATTGTTTGAAGCACAGAAAACTCTCGACTAGTAGTCGGATAATCCGAGCGCACGTGAAACGTTCGTTCTCTGCAAGTAGGGCAGGTTCTATGCCGGTCGAGCTCAAATACAAGTTCATAGTTTTTCGTTTTAGCTTGGTCGTTCATTTGCTTCTCTTATTTTCTTGAGCTTACTTTGAGCTATGTAGCCGAGATCAAATACGTCGCATAGTTCACTCTAGTAATTATGTCCGTAATTGCAATAGGTTTAAACCCATTTGACTGAAGTAGCTCCCAAAACTCTTCAATCTGATATGAGTTCGCCGTTACAAATTTTTGTTCATACTCGGATATGTCAGTTATTCCTCTGTATTTGCTAAAACCGTTATCGTAGCGGATCTGTATGACACCTACAGCATCGCGCTTACAACACTTCCTAATTGCCGATAAGACATGAGAACCGTATACCTTGCTTGGAAAATGCTGAAATACGGCAGTGCTAATAAAAAAATCTACCTTGTCCTGAAATGATTCGACTGCATCTTCGATATTCTCTTTCAAAAGCACCGCATCAAAGACCACCGCAGAATTCTCAGCATTAAGCATCCGCATGCTTTCAAGAAGGTTCTTTCTAGAGATATCAATACCAATGTAATTCTCAGCAGAATTCCTAAATGCAAAGAGGTTTGCGCCACCTCCAGGACCCCATTCAAGAACTGTTGAGCCGGTGATTTCGCCTCGATCACGTCCAATGATTTTTAGAGCTTTTTCTATGTTAAGGAGAGTCTCATTTCCGATATTTTTCCATGCCTCATCATCCTCCCACCGCCCGACACCTCTCCAGTGGGACTGATCCTGTCGCAACAGTTCATCTCTATGACTTTCCCAAACCGCGTGCGCAGCAATATGTTCATTTTTCATTTGAACCCAATTCGGTCTACAAACAATTGGTGAAGACCAAGACCTTGGGCCTTGGTGCCGCCACAATAACAAGCAGGACGAACCTTGCAATCATCAATCGGAAACTCCAAACAGCAACTTCTCAATCGAACTACTAAGGAGACACCCATCAGAAATCCACTACCTCGAGCCACGCATACAGTTTCTCCTAACCAAATTCTCGGCTACGATGAAATCGATTCGACGCTTTGATATCAACAAATTTAATTCGGCCCGCTGTTCGAAGATTTCTAAGACAAGAACTACGCCCGATTGACAATTATGATTGGTAACATAAAAAAATGCTTCGAGAATACTACGAATAGGTGCACTCTGTATTTCTTGAGATCGAAAAATCAGTCAACCAGAAGAGAATTCGTCGTTTGAAATCGCAATTTCGAATACTAATTTACGCAAAACCAACAATAGAAAACTATTCGTTTTTCAATTGTCGGCACTGGGCTCGTATGGCTCAAGAAATATATCGAGCGAGCACGACAAATGACTTTTGCTCAACAGATATTGTTATCGGTGAACATCAACTACGTTATTTCCCTAGAGAAATGCACGAGAACCTAATTGTTCTAGATCGAAATTTTTTCTCCTTATTTCCTGATCGTTTTCGCTCTGATGTCGCCTTGAATGACCTTAAGGTCGATCAGAAGATTCGCAATGAAGTTGCTGAATATCTTTCAAAGATAATGGATAAAGACTATGACTTGGCTATATGTCTTGCCGACAAAGGAATTGCGCTCAGAGGGGCGCTACCCAACACGAGAATTATCTCAGTCGTTGAATCATATTTCACTAGAAAACCATTCCCAAATTTGTGGAATGTTGATTTATGCGGCATAGATGATACAGACACAATGAATACTATGCATGACAGTATAGTTAACATGACGCTGTCAGCAAAAGAACAAAATTTTTTAAATTATTTTCGTGAAAACTACAGAAATTTACTTCATTCTGACGGAATTTTCTCTGAGAAACTAAATAATATTAAGCCATTTGGCCTACTTCCATTACAACATCAAAATGTTTCTGCTGTTGAAATGTATTCACGCCATCACTCTCAGATGGATTTACTAATAGACATACTAAACCACTGCACAGACAATTATAACATACTCGCTACTGAACATCCTCAATACCCAGAACTTTCAAAAACCTCTTACACTTGGCTACGTGAAACCTATAGAAACTTTAAGTTTTTCCCCGATTTTTTTAGATTTGAAGGATTGAGTCAAGGTTTGCTAAAATACGCGGATTTTTGTGTTTGCCAAACATCCACTGTTGGTGTCCAGGCCGCAACAATTTGGAATTTACCCGTCTATCAAGCTTCCCACCAAAATCGTGTAACGCCTTTTTCTGTTGGCTGCTTTAATTCAAATTCTAAAAAACTAAAGTCAAAATTGACTGAAACAAAGTCATGTGAGCTGGATAAGCAGCTATTTTTCGTTCTTACTAGGCTGTCTCATTCTCGTTCAGACTTGGTTTCCGCAAAGGGTTTTAAAAGGATAATTGGAAATATAATGGCTGGTGGGACGTGCATCGAGATATACGCAAACTTAGCTAAGTCGAAGGATATGCTAACCTATCATAGGACCCATATTGAAAAAGCGGAAAAAACTGCAGTTGGCGCAAGGCCTTTTAAGAGCCTAATCCATCTGGAGAATAATCCAATTAGCCTAATCGGCTCTTGGGAAGCAGAAACACTTCCGTCGGACAAACCGCGACGGAAAAACGACAAAATCGGATGGATGGCGCGGAAATGGAAAAAATTAAAGAAGCTATCGAAAACCATAATGGTAAAATAGTTAGTTTTGATATCTTCGATACTTTGATTTTCAGACCAGAACTGGAAAGTCGTGATCTATTTTTCTTAGTTGAAGCGCGAATTAAAGAGGAACTCGGAAAACAATTTCCTTTTAGTAAAATAAGACGTGCAGCGGAACATAGTGCCCGCGAGAAATTATATGCGCAGAACCCTGCTAAAGAAGAAATTTTGCTTGGTGAGATTTATGAAGAGCTAATCACCCGGTATGGCATTTCAACCGAGTTAGCAGACCATTTAATGAATACAGAACAAGAAATTGAAATAAAATACTGCAGGCCTCGCCTGTCTGCCCAAGAAATTTATAAATATGCTTTGAGCATAGGCAAAAAAATTACACTTGTGTCAGACATGTACCTCCCTAAAGAGACGATATTAAAACAACTTAAAAATTGCAAATATGATAATTTTACGAAATTTTATCTTTCATCTAATTACGAACTCTCGAAGCATAAAGGCGGCCTTTGGGATTTTGCTATTAATGACCTTAAAAATTCAAATTTAATTGATGAACCCAGAGACATCCTCCACGTAGGAGACAATAAATGGAGCGATTATGAGGTCCCTAGTCGCCTTGGAATTAATTCTATTTCGATCCACAACCCAAAGAATCTTTTCCTCTCCAGTCCTGCAATCGGCAAAATAGTTAGCGATCAAATCAAATTACTACCTCAAGAATTCAAGTTCATCCTTGGCTTTCTAGCGAACCATAAATTTGATAATCATCTTAATGATGACGTCGTTCCTCACTATAAGACTTTATTTGGTGACACGCCTTATGAACTTGGATTTCAAGCAGGCGGAATGTTTATTCTAAATTTTGCCCTTTGGATGTATTCAGAATGCAAGGCTAGAAACTACGATGAAATCGTATTTTTGAGCCGAGATGGATATACATTGAAAAATGTATGTGACAAAATTTTTCCAATTTTAGGAGCCAACATTAAAACCCAATATTTACCCATCTCCAGGCGTGCAATTTATGCTACAAATGTTCAGAGTTTGGTCGATATTTGCACAATCGAACTAAAGCATCCTGTGAAGCAGGGTATGACACCGAGGATGTTAATTGAATCGAGATTTAATTTTGTAGATTTTGATGTTATTGCGAATTCTCTATACAAGCACGGCGTTAATGATCTCGATAGCCCTATTGAGAATTTACAAACTGTAGTTGACGCTCTGACCGCCTGCAGTACTACGATTTTGGAAGCTGCTGAAACTGAAAGAGATAAGCTGGCAAAATACTATTCGCCTGTATTGAAAAATAAAAATGCCGTGCTTTTTGACCTAGGTTATCACGGCTCTGCCCAGCGGGCACTTTCAGAGTTACTAGACCGCAAATTACCCTGTTTCTATTTTTACGGTCATAAGGGGCTTGTCGATCTATATAGAGAGGGATTTATAGTCCAATGCTATCTGTCACACCCAGAAGGTTCATACTTACAAAAACAACTAGTTACAGAAATAGTTGAAACATTCTTTTGCAGTCATGGTCCTTCGGTTACACGGATAACCCAAACAAATGGCTCCTGGGAACCAGAATATGAACAAACTCCTGGTTGGGGCATCGTCGGTGCTTTAAAAGTTGCCCAACTACAAGAAGGCATCTTTGATTTCATTGATGAGCTTATCGAAATGTTAAATAAGGATGTAAGACATATATATGTTGAACCCTCTTTATCATATTTGTTTCTTGAAATATTGATCAAATTCGGCGGGCCGTCAGATAAAATGTTATTTAGTGACATTGAGTATGAAAACGCTATCACTGGCGAAAGACAAGATTTGTCATCAGCGCGCTATTGGCGCTACAATAAATCAAAATCAAAGACAAAGATGGGGAAAAAATTACTAAAATCCTTTGAGCGCTCTCCTATTGCTGATCTTCTTGGAAAGAACCAGATGCTTCGTAAGACGTACAATCGTGTTTTTTATCGCAAGGTAAGTTAATGACAGCCAAATTACTTATTTATTGCCCTGCCATGACGAGAATGCGTGGCGGAATCGAGCGCTTAGTTGCTGATATTTTGAACGCCAATCTACCTTGTCTTCAGGATCATACTGTTCACGTTGTATCTCACAACCGTGGTGATTTGTCTGCTACTATCCCGGTTTTCGAACTTCCAAGTAGCGTAGATGTAAGCGCCTTAAATTTTGGACTACGTGAAGATCGAATTGCGGAATTGCGGCGTTTTTTGGTCGATGAAGGCATTACTCACGTCGTGGTCATGGACGCTAGCCCCGTCTTTGCACAATTTTTGCTCGCAACTGAAGGCTTAAATGTTCCAATTTTATTGTCGGAGCATTTTGAACCAAGTAGGTCTGCCATGCAGCTGAAAGATCCAAGCCTGAGAGAAAAAATTCTTTCTTTGGCTGATGGGATACACTTTCTGTTACCATCTTATTCAGCATCTAAGCCTAAGAGTTTCAATGGAAGAAGCTTCGTAATTGAAAATTCCGTTGGAAAGCCGGAACGGTTGGCTAATGTAACTGTTAGCAATAGGAATGGCAGATTTTCTTTAATAAACGTGGCACGGCTCCACTTTTGGCAGAAAAGACAGGATGTTCTGGTTAAGGCATTTGCTAGAATTGCAGACAAGCATCCCATGTGGGATCTGAAATTATGGGGTGATGTACACAACAAGAAAGACTATGATAAACTAAGCAATCTTGTATCCGATTCTGGTTTAACTTCTCGCGTTTTCTTTGGAAAAAGCCTAGGCCACTCAGAATTACTTGAAGAGATCCAGAATTCACATCTGTTTGTGATCCCATCTGATTTTGAAGGAAGTCCTATATCACTAGCTGAAGCTCTGGTCCATGGGTTACCTGCGGTAGGTTTTTCAGAATGTCCTGGGGTGAATGAAGTAATTCGGCATGGATACAATGGTTTCCTTGCTCTTGGACTAGGCGATCCCAAATCTCTTTCTGAATGTCTTGATATCTTAATAAGGTCCACAAGATTGCGTTCAGAATTTAGTGCGAACGCGGCCACTCTTTCGGATGTGCGAGCTCCCTCAAAAATCATGTCGGATTGGGAGACACTTCTGGCTTGGTTCACTTCAACAAAAAAACCACTTAGAAACTCACATCCGGATGCAAAGCGTATTCTTTTGTCAACTAAACAAGAGCTTCTACCAGACTAAATTTTCTTTAGATTCCTCATCAATCGGCTCAACCAATTTTCTTTTGACATATACTTTCTACTTAAAATGTACTCTTGCCCATAGGAGGATATTTCTTCTTGTAATTCCTGTCCTATTTGGCACCGTAGACTACTTTGAATATCTCTCTTTCGTTTGTAGTCTTTTTTGACACTGTCTATCAGACTTAAATTCGAATATGGTGAGCATGTATACTTTGAAAGCCAATTCTCATCTACTTTCAAATGCTTTCCAATTTGTATTTCTGACAAGCTTTTCAATAACCCTGACCCATAAAAATATTGCAACCCATAGTCATCGTGGGCCCCAAAATCCCTAACTATAGTAGTTGGTACATTGGCGTGGATTGCCTCAATGGCAACGGTCGATGAGACGGTTATACAATGGGCTGCTTCTGCAAGAAGCTGTCCGGCGCTCTGTTCTGTTAGAGATATATTCGAAGGTATACTTCCTTCTAACCTTATTTTTTCGTCAAATAGATCCTCAATAGGATACCAGGACCTATGAAGCGTCGCTTTAGAACCTGCTGCTCTCGCTTTTACTAGGAACCTTCTACGAGGATGTCGACTCGCCAGATCGCATAATTTATCTACTAAATACTTACGTTCAACATAATAACGAGGAATTATTGCTTGCTCAAAAAACACAATTGGGCCCGTGTCGCTTGCGTTTGGCGTACGTTCGATCTTTTCAAGCAGTGAAACATTTCCGAATAAACGAGAATTTGATGCATCGACCTCATATGCTTCACACATTTTTGTATAGTTATCGAGATCTCGCTGACAGTTTAGCCACAGCTGGTCTGCAGGGGCCCGTGCGGCAAAACCGTCGTAATCGTATCGTAATATCAAGCCAGGATATACACATATTACGTAAGGTCGACGTTCCCCATAACTACTAAGGTAGTGAAAAAGACGCCTTGTAGAAAGACCCTCTAAACAGGATAGTACTATATCAAACTTAAGTATCTCACCGCTTTCACAATAATCCTTAATATCAACGTACTGTACTTTATTACCCAGTCCTAATTCGTTGAGTTGTTCATGGGATATTTGCTTTCTTCTACGAGCTTTTACAAGGGCATAGTCTACCGTTGCACCTAGTTTCTCGAAATATGGCGCTATTAAACGCGCAGCATTAAAAAATGAATCATATCCCGCGAGCGCTAAGACTTTCATTTACCTTTCACCTACGAGGCCCTCTGTAAGTAGATAGTCACACATTTCTCGAATTGCTCCTTTACCGCCATCTGCACTTAGAACATGGTCAGCTACGCTTCGCGCTGAAGGATGCGCGTCAGCAGGTGCAAAAGAGAGAGCGCAAGCCCTCATACATTCAATGTCGTTCACATCGTTACCAATGTAGGCTAAATCTTGCCAATCAAGCTGGAAATCCTTACGCCAAGCATCTAAAATGGAGTGCTTATTGTCGACCTGATTAATAACCTGCACCTGAAGTTTGGCGGCCCTCGCTTTTACGACTGGATTTGTTTCTTTGGATAGAATCATCAGTCTAACGTTTCGCTTACCTAAGAGTTCTAGGCCAAGGCCGTCCCGACGGCTACAAGTAACCCACTCCCGGCCATCTTGGTCTATTGTGACCCGATCGTCAGTATGAACACCATCAAAATCTGTGATAACTGCTTTGATACTTTGGGGACGTGTCGTTAATTGAGCCTTTCGATCTCTTCCGTGCAGAAACGCCTCGACCACGTCCCAGTCTTCCTGGCTGTCAATCTCGACCGTTGGACCATCGACCGGGACCATCACCACAGGTCCACAGAAACGCTCTTTTTTCTCCAGAAAAGACGGAACATGCATGGCATAAATCGCGCCGTTTTCGCGGTAACGCGGTTTCATGTCTTGCCGGCGCTGGCGAGGCTTGCTGTGATCGTGCGTAATGCCCTGAGCAAAGCCATCTTCACCCTCCTGCCATATGAAGCCATGATCCTCAACAACAGAAAGCGCTGCTTTCGCGCCTTTGCTGACCATACTCCCCACGACAAGATCGATGTCTTCAGGACGCGTGAAAGCCGACGTGCATTGCAGGAAAACAAGAAAGTCAGGCAACGCCCTCCCCTGTGCCTGCAAATGTTCAAGCGCATGCAGGAGCGCTGCCTCGGAACTTGCAGTACTGTTGCTTAAAGCATCCGGACGCCGAATAATAGTTGCACCAGCTTCGTGAGATAGCTTTAGTATTTCTTCATCGTCGCTTGTGACAAAAACCTCATTCACCGCTTTCGCCTGCAATGCAGTTTGGATTGTACGCACGACAAGCGGTACGCCCAACAGAGGACGCATATTTTTGCCGGGGAGGCCTACCGACCCCCCTCGGGCTGGAATAACTGCGACGACATCCATCTGAGTTAAGACACCTGCCGAATGTTCGCCCCATGCTTTTCTTCACGCCACTTCAGCTTATCGCGCTGCACTTTCTCGACGTCCAGAAGATCTGACTTCTTGAACTCAAGGGCCTTGGCAACATTACGCAAGTCTCGGCACATGCGGCGCAATCCGTCCGGTTCTAGACTTGCGGCGTGGTCGGTGCCTTTCCAGGTACGATCAAGCGTGAAATGGCGTTCGATATACTCGAATTTGCCTTTGCCAAAACGATCGTATCCAGCGGCTCCAATGGCCATTGCGGCAACATCCGCAGCGATTCCGAGATGGTGGCCAGAAAATCCTATAGATTTAACGCGATCTCCGTATTTTTCCTGAAGCGTGTTGATTTCCATCAGGCAGAGATCTTCGAAAGCAACTGGATACCCAGACGTGCATGCATAAACCACGAGATCCTTGGCGCGACCGTGCTTTTCGTAGAAGGCGATAACCTTTTCGATTTCATCACGTGTGGTCATGCCCGTTGAGACGTGGATCTCACCGTCGTAGTTCTTGCAAAGATACTCTTGGAGTACAAAGTGCTGGTTGGTTGCTGATGGCAGCTTGATAAGGTTGGGTCTTAGCGACGTAATTTCCTGAGCAGACGTCAGATCCCAAACTGAAGTCGAGTAGTCAATACCGGCCAACCGGCACTCTTCCTGCAACTCCTTGTGCTGGCCTACAGAGAACTCAAGATACTCACGATGTTCTCCGTATGTCGCTCCATAGGCATTTTCGGGCACCGGATGCGGGGTTGCATATTCTTCTGCCGTCAAAAGTTCGCGATTGTGACGTTTCTGAAATTTGGCAACGTCCGCACCACAGATCTTGCTTGCTACCTGGATCAATTCCTTGGCGATGTCCATGTCGCCCTTATGATTGCAGCCAATTTCTGCAATGACTTTCACTTCAACCATCTTCTTACCTTTTCGGCCAAATTTGAACTCTGGATAGCATCCAACAGGAGTGTGTTCAGCTAAAATCTGTTCCCAAACCCTTTGCTGCTCTATTCCCATATCCCTATAGACAGGACAAGGGCTGACCAGGGATTTCTTCTCAACAAATATGCACCGGGCCAACTCGTTACCAAGTCACAAGATCAGATTTTTGGTTAGTCGACTACCGCTTTTGCTTTATGATAGCATGCCGACGACTTCACTAAAATCAACATCAACTTAATTTGGCATTCAATACGTCTTGAAACCGCGCACTTGGTAAACTCATTGCCAGATCAAGTTCGGTCCCGGACGTTGTAATACATCATTACCGCCACAGACCACGTTCCAGCTAACAAAAGGAATGCGGCAAGTGAATATAGGAAACGGTGCGGATACTGCGCGTCTTCTGAGAGGGTTGGCTGGATGAATGTCGCCAGGTAAAGATGTTTACCGTCGGCCTCCTGACGAGCCGTTTCCAAGCTGGCAAGCGACGTTACATAGAGTTGCTGTGCAAATTCTTCTTCCAATGCGAGTTCCGAATAATCCGCAAGACGGAAAGAAAGAGCTGTCCTGTTCGTACCAGAAGAACCGGAAGGCGATGTGCCGGAGCCAAGGCGTTCCCGCGCACTTGAAATCTGGCCTTCCAGGGCCTCGATTTGCTGGTTCAGGAGCCTGATACGCGGCGAGTCCTCGTCCAGGTAACTCATCAGGGTCTTTTTTTCTGCTTCCCGGCTTGCGCGCTGCTGATCCAGTCCGGCAATCATTTCCACAGCAAGCTTGGCATTTTCCTCCGGACTGACTTCCTGTGTCTCGTTCCTGTAGGCAAGCATTTGCTTGCGGATTGCTTTCAGGCGCGCCTCGGCGCGCGCAACACTTTCTTCCGCGAAACGTACGGTTTCCCGCCTGTTAGCCTCGGAAAGCTGGTTGACCAGTATTTCGCTGCGTTTAAGCACTGCCTTGGCGATCTCGACCGAATCCTCGGGCCGGAAGCTGCGCACTTCAACCTGGATGACCCCGGAGGTCGCATCAAAACTGACGTCGACCATGTCATTCCAGTAGCTCAAACGGTCTTCGACCGGCAGATTGCTGCCCATGCTGAACAGAAAATCCGAGGATTCGCGATTGAAGATGGTCTGCAAATCCAGATCGTCCGGAAGGTCCTCCAGCACGGATTGGCTTTGCAGGTAGTCCGTGACGATGTAGCTGTTGGAGGTCGCAGACTCCCCCCCGGTATTTCCCATTACCATGCCAAGCACTTCAGTCGCCGCGACGGGCTGGGAGCTGCGGACGGCAAATGCTGTCATGCTGTGATATTGATCGCTTGCCCAGAAAAACATGTAGGCGGAAAACGCGGTGGACGGTAAAGCGACGAACAAAATGAAACCTAACAGCATCATTCTGTGCCGCATTTTCGTCGCGGATTTCGCCGTCGCTGCCGGCAGTGCCAAGTCAAGCAATTTCTGCGGATCGAGGCCGGACTTTTTCAGCCTACTAATCAGCTTACCGTCCTTGGAATTTGCCTTGGCAACGGCACCTCCCTTTTTGGACGGAAGATTGAACACCGTTCCCTGACCAATCTCGTCGGCCTTTTCTCCAGGCATTTTTTCGACAGCTGACATGTTCAATCAAACCTTCAAGTATTCAGAGACCGGCCTATCGGCGTGCCATGTTGTCATTGTGCATGTTAATTGCATCGTCAATATCGTTAAAGAAGGTTAAGTTGCCATCTTCTAACACAATTCCGGTCGTGCAATATTCCTTTAGTGCACCGTTTGAGTGAGACACCATGATGATGTCAGAATTCTGGAGTTTTTCTTCAAAAACCCGTTTGCACTTTTTCTTGAAATTCGAATCGCCGACGGCCGTGATTTCGTCGACCAGATAGTAGTCAAAATCAATCCCCATGCTGACGCCAAAGGCAAGTCTGGCTTTCATTCCGGAGGAATAACTTTTTACCGGCATGTAATAGGATTTCCCAAGTTCGGCAAAATCCTGAACGTAATCGACCAGCTGTTCCGTGTCGTGCCCATAAATGCGGGCAACGAAGCGAACATTCTGCTCTCCGGTTAGAGAGCCATTGAAACTGCCCTGAAAACCAAGCGGGAATGACACGTTGGCAAGACGGATGATCCTGCCCGAGGTCGGCTTGATCGTACCCGCTATCAGCCTCAGCAATGTGGACTTGCCAGCACCATTACGCCCCAGCAGACCAATACTGTTTCCCCTGGGCACCGTAAACGACACGTCCCTTGCGATGTAACGCATCTCTCCCTTGAGCTTGAAGCGTTTGGTCAAGCGATCCAACCTGATCATTTCGCCTCCCGTAGCTGCGCGTCATAAAGCCATACCAGAAAAAATCCGAAAACAATCGAAAACACGGTTAGCCCTATGATGTAAGGCATGTCGACGTAAGACGCCCGGTAGGTGGGATAGAACCCGGTTCGAAAAAGGCCAACAATGTGAACCAGCGGGTTCCACATGAGCCATTCCCTGAAAGGATGCGGAACGGTGTCTGGCAGAAAAAACACTCCGGAAACGATGAATGCCGGCCGGTTAATAATACCCCAGATCTGCTGGTAGGTACTGCTCAAGTGAAACCATACGATGTTCGAAGCCCCTACTCCTGCACCAAGTGCAATTGCAATCAGGGAAGCCTGGAAGATGGGTGCCAGGTTGATACTCTCAAACGGAACCACGAAATAAAGTGCCCCGAAAAGAAGAGCATTTACGACGAAAAGCGTCGCTACCTGTAAAAAAATCCTTCCCAAAATCGTGTCGTAAGGCCGTACGACAGGATAGTTCAGCAGCGCTCTGTTTGCCTCGACTGCAGAACCTACTTGCTCAGAAGTTGAACGATACATGTAGAATGCGATGTAGCCGGTCGCAAAAAACAAGGTGAAGCTTCTTCCCAGTGGCGGGATATGAGCAACTGCCGAAAAAACCGTCGTCAGGATGGCGATCGTCAAAACCGGATCCAGAACCGCCCACATGTAACCGCCGAACTTGTTTCCGTAGCGGGTGGTCATTTCGCGAACGACCAACGCAAACGTGATCGCGAATTGGCGTTTCAGGCCCTGGCGCAAAGGTTCTGAGTGCATACTGTCAATCTGCAGTTATTGATCTCTGTTGACGCGTTCTTCGAATGCCAACTGGTTGTCTTGACTAGACCTTTAGACAGTTCATGTCCATCTTCTGACAGACCATATCATAACGGAATTTCGCACAGCAACATAGTGTCACGATGCCACAATGATTTCGAAGGCAGGATGAATTGTACAAATTGGAATTGCGAATGCCTGCTGCCTGAGACTGCTACCAACTCCGAGCGCGACCACCGAACCGATGAAACTCATAGTGTGCGGTGTGGGTATTTCGACCCGGTAGCAATGTCTCGAAGACAAGCTCCTGGCATCAACGCCATAATTTTCATTGAGCAATTCACCGTTCTCCAGATGGCACCTGCGAGCCGAAGGTTGGAGCCGCAACGGATGCCGGATCGAATGCCTTAAGAACAGCCATTTTCCGCTTGCGTTTTCGTTTGTTCCCGCCTATCCCGCTCAGCCATTTCACTTTTGCTGGATTGCCGTGTTCGGAGTGCCCCTACGCGCTCCTGCTTCGGTTTCGAATGAACCAACGCCATTCAATTGCAAAACGGCGTCTGTACAAAACGCTGCGACACAAAGGGACTTTGCCATGAAACAGACCATCGGACTTGATTTCGGCACCTCAAATACGGTCGCGGTTTCGGCGCAGGGTGTGGGCGCGACTGCGCCGATCAGCTTTGTTGATGGCAATGAAAGTTTCACATCGCTTCCGACCGTTCTCAGTTTTCTCGACCGGGGGCCGGCCAAGGCGCTGAATGCGGAGGTCGGGCCCTGGGCAATCCGGCAGTTTCTGGAGAGCTTTGGAGACGTGCGGTTCATCCAGTCGCTGAAGACCTTTGCGGCGAGCCGCGTTTTCAAGGGTACCGGAGTTTTTGGGGTCCGGTTCGAGTTTGAAGATCTGATGGCGACGTTTCTGCAGCGGGCTTTCGAGCGGGCCGGCGCTGCGTTTGATCCCGCGGCAACCCGGCTCGTTGTAGGCCGGCCGGTGGAGTTTGCCGGGCACAATCCGGATGAAGAGCTGGCGATGGAGCGGTATCGCAAGGCGTTTCAGAAGGTTGGGTTTGAGGACATCCTCTTTGTTATGGAGCCTGTCGGGGCAGCCTTTTCCTATGCGCAATCGCTGGAACAGGACACGACCATCCTGGTTGCCGACCTTGGCGGCGGCACGACCGACTATTCGATCATGCGATTCGAGACCGAAGCCGGGCACCTGAAAGCGACGCCACTTGGCCGAGGCGGGGTGGGCATTGCCGGTGACACGTTCGACTATCGCATCATCGACAATGTGGTGCTGCCGAAGCTCGGCAAGGGCACCAACTACCAGAGCATGGGCAAGATCCTGGAGATCCCGCCCAACCTCTTTTCCAACTTCGCCCGCTGGCACATGCTGTCGATTTTCAAGACCTCAGACGACTTCAAGGAAATGAAAAAGCTGCTGCGCTACTGCGTGGAACCGGAGAAGATCGAGCTTTTCATCGATCTGGTGGAAGAAGACCAGGGCTACCCGCTCTATAAGTCTGTCTCGGAAACCAAGGCCCTGTTGTCATCTGCAGACGAGGCGGAGCTGACCTTTGCCCCGCTCGGTTCGGACTTCCGGGCAACTGTGAAACGTGCGGACTTCGACGGCTGGATTGCGCCTGACCTGAAGAAGATGGACCTGGCGCTGGATGTCACGCTGGAAAAGGCCAGTTTGAGCGAAGCTGACATCGATCGGGTGTTCATGACCGGCGGTACCTCCTTCGTGCCTGCCGTGCGCTGCCAGTTTGCGGAGCGCTTCGGCCAGGAGCGGATTTCCGGCGGCAACGAGCTGACGTCTGTTGCCAACGGCCTTGCCCTGATCGGGGCACGCACGGACGCGGCCGATTGGGCACTTGCCGCCTGAGTTCGCCTGCCCGGATCCGGCGGAACGAGCCTGACCGACGGAAATCAAAAGTTCAAACGGCCCTCTCCGTCAGAAACCCGACGGCACCTGAAGCCACAGTAATACGTCAACGGCGTCTCCGGCTGCGATCTTCTCTTTCTTGCGCACGGCCGACTTGACCGGCAACAGGAAGGAGCCGGACGCCTTGTCCGGCCAGATGGTGGTGCTCCATTCGGCCTCGCCGATCCGCGCCTTTACCTTGATCATGCCCCAGGCGCCGCCTTTACGGCTTCCTGTGAAAAACCGGATCTGATCGGCGCAGGCCTGCGGTAACGTCACGAAGGTCCAGCCGCCTGGACCGGCGGACAGCCATAGTTTGCCGGTAAAATCCAGCCGGTCGAGCATGAAGTTGCAGCCTCTGTCCTGCCAGGCCTGGGTCATGTCGCTTCCGTCTGGCAGGTCTGAGCGACGTCAGTCAATCAGATTGATATCCGCCATCAGGTCTCCTGCCGTTTCCTGAAGTGCGTCGCTCAGGCTTGCAGGGTCCAGTCCACCTGGCAGGCGCAGGTCGGCAGATGCCTTGAACAGGGCCTCTCCCTGCATCGAGCCGGAGACGACTTCCGTTTCCAGATGCTCGATGCTGACACCCTTTTCGGAAAGAACGCGGGTGATATCCCGCAAGATGCCCGGGTGGTCCTGGGAGACGAGATCCAGATGAGCGGAAGCGCCTTCCGGCAGCTCTGCACCGGTCTGGTCGGAGCGCAGCGTGATATCGATGCCATCGGCGGAAAGAGCTTGCAGCTTTTCCACCAGTTCGTCCGCATGCAGCCCCTCGATCGCGATGCGCACGATGCCTGCAAATTCGCCGCCGAGGCGGGCCATGGAGCTTTCGATCCAGTTGCCACCAGTGCCGGCGATGATTTCCGCCATCCGCTCGACCAGGCCTGGCCGGTCCTTTGCAATGACCGTGAAAACAAGATGAGTTTGCATGATGCCCCGCTTGCGCATTGGAACTCGACCATCCTACTAGACAGCCTCAACGTGCTGAAAACAAGACTGCAAAATCTTATCTCCAGCTGTGGCCGTTGCGGCAGACAACCGTCATAATGGCGAAATTGATCGGGTTTCCCTTCAGGCTTCCTTGCCGATCCGCATTCCGTTTCAATTCATACTGAAAATCAGGTTTCCCCATGAAGCAGACAGAACCCCGCCGCGTCGACAAATTCTGGCTCACGCTCATCGAACGACCGGCGGTTTTTCTGGTTCTGGTGCTTATCGGGCTTGGCATGTTGCCTGTTGCCGTGTGGATGGACCTGCGCGCCATTTCAGATGCCTCCCTGCGCTCGCAGGCGGTTGACCTGGACCAGGCCATCGGCAAGATCCGGACCTATTACGCGCAAAACGTGATCGCCCGGGTTCAACAGGCGCCGGGCGACATCACCCCGACACACGAATATCACGAAACGCCAGGCGGCATTCCGATTCCCGCCACGCTCTCCATCGAACTTGGGGAAGTGATCGGCGGCAACGACCATAATCTGCAATACCGATTCGTGTCGGATCTGCCGTTCATGGAGCGCGGGTCACATAACCTGACACCTTTCGAGATCAAGGCACTGAACGATTTCAGACAGAGCCGTGATCCTGCAGACCTGGAGATTGCCTACGAAGGATCGATCTTCGACCGAAAGATCCAGATCGCCTCCCCCGTCTTGATGGGCGAGGCCTGCGTTTCCTGCCACAACAGCCACCCGGAAAGTCCCAAGACCGACTGGAAGACGGGCGACGTGCGTGGCCTTCAGGCGATCACCATCAGCCAACCCATTGCCGCAAACCTCTGGTCGTTCAAATACCTGCTGCTTTACTTCGGCTGTGCAGGGGCGATCGGTGCTGCGGTCACCGCCCTGCAATGGCACCAGGCAACGCGGTTTCACCGGATGAACGTCAATCTGGAGCACGCGAATTCGGAAATCGCGCATCTCAACAAGCAGCTGACGTCCGAAAACCTTCGACTGGGAGCGGAAATTGAAGTCGCAAGGCAGATCCAGATGATGGTGCTGCCGACCAAGGATGAGCTTGGCGGCATTCATGAACTGGAGATCGCGGCCTTCATGGAACCGGCGGACGAAGTTGGCGGCGACTATTACGACGTGCTGCAGTTGGACGACAAGGTGAAGATCGGCATTGGCGATGTGACCGGCCATGGCCTTGAAAGCGGTGTTCTGATGCTGATGGTTCAGTCCATCGCCGTCGCCCTGCAGGAACGCGGGCCGTCAGATCCGCGCCAGTTCCTGGTTGCACTCAACAGCGCCATCTGCCGCAACCTGAAGCGCACCCGGACCGACAAGCACCTGACGCTGTCCTTCCTCGATTTCGAACCGAACAAGGTAACCTTGTCGGGCCAGCACGAGGAACTGATCATTCTGCGCGACAACGGCCAATGCGACATCGTCGATACGGTCGATCTCGGCTTCCCCATCGGACTTGATGAAGACATCGAACCGTTCATCGAAACCAGGGAACTGGCTTTCGGCCCCGGAGATCTCATCATTCTTTATACGGATGGCGTGACCGAAGCGGAAAACCCGGACGGTGTGCTGTATGGTCTGGATCGCTTGGTCGCAAGTGCCCGCCGCCACGCTGCACCAAAGGCCGGGCGGGTGCTGGAAGGCATCCTGGCGGACCTCAAGGCCCATATCGACACACAAACGGTTCATGACGACATTACGCTGATGGTGATCCGGCACAAGTAAGCGGGCAGCATAGGCCGCAGCTTGCTGCCGCACACTGCGATCAAAATTTTGGAGGCGTGTCACCCCGGATAAGCGCAGCGCCAATCCGGGGTAACAGCAATGTTGAGGAGCAGAACAGTGGCCTCTTCAGTCGCCCTTTACGTCGTCATCCGATGGCCTTTCTCAGAACCGGCACGCGTTTGACAACAAGATAGTCCAGCGCCAGCACGCTCAATAGCGTGATGCCGACCAGCGGAAAGGCCAGGGAGACGGCCAGCATCAGGATCATCGCGCAGCGCCAATGCGGCAGGTCGTCCGGCGATTTCGGTGCAAAAACCCGAAGGGCGGAACCTTTGGGCCGTCGCAGCCACCACATGACAAGCCCGCTGACGCAAAGGAAAATCACCGACAGGCAGAATAAGGTGTTGAGCACCACGTTCCAGAGCCCCATGTCGCCTTCATGAAAGGCGATACCGATGGCCATGCCCTTGGCCGGCAGGGAATAATCCGCAAAACCGACATCAGCCAGGATCCGCCCGGTGTATTGATCGATATGCACCGTGCGGTCGACCATCGGGTTCTCTGAGTCGTTGCTCATGGAATCCTGGTTGATGGTCCAGACACCGGTTTCATTGCCGGGAAGGTTCACCCGGAACCGCCCTTCAAAGCCGATTTTCCGGCCGAACGCGGCAATACTGTCCAGATCAATAGGCGTTCCGGCAGCAATCGCGTCGGTGCCGGCATCAGAGCCGGACATCGGCATGCTTGTCTGTTCCAGCCCCCAGGGAACGTCCTTTATCGAGCCATGGTTCATCGAGGCGTGGGTGTCGTCGGACAGAGGCACGTTCGACCATTTTTCGGCTGGAAAGGTGCTCCAGGCCTGAACGAATTTCTCGCCCCAGACACCGGCCCAGGAGAGACCACTGACCAGGAAGACCAGCAGGATGAGAGAAACATAGGCGCCGATCATCTTGTGCAGGCTCTTCCAGAGCGCACGACCATTTGCGCGAAGATCCGGCACAAGAGCATTTCCACTGCCTGCCCGTGGCCACCACAGATAAAGACCGGTCACGATCAGCACGATGGCAAGGCCGGCTGCGATTTCGATCAGACGATCACCAAGATCGCCGACCAGCAGCGTCCCGTGAATGTCGTTCAGTAGGTCATACCAGCCGTCACGCCGGATCCAGCTCTCAACGACCGAGCCCGAATAAGGATCAACTGCCACCATGTAATTGGTGCCAGCGTCGTTGACGCGGAAGACATTGGCTCCGTCGGCGGTCTTGGCGCCGATCCATTCCACCAGGCTCGCGCCCTGCCCGCGCGTTGCCAGCGCAGCGCCGGCCTGCTGCGACAGCGCCACTGGTTCGCCGGCAATTGCAACCTTGATGTATTCCCCGTCGCGGCCATCAAGAACAGAAATAAACATCATCAAAAGGCCGGTGACGGCCAGCATGATCAGAAACGGCACAACATAAAGACCGGCGTAAAAGTGCCAACGCCAGGCAGCCAGGTAAAATCGGCTGGGGGTCGACGCATTTACAGCGTCCGAAGGGATGTTGCTCATGGGATCTCCACACCCGAGTGCGTCCGTGCGGCAAAAGCCGGACAGACCTCGGGTTCAAAACGAGTTCAGATAAGGTTCGGAAAGATCACGCGTTGAGCGGCGGTGCGCGGGCAAAGTTGCGGCCGCGCGGCGTGCTGGAAGCCCAGACCTTTGCAGGGAGAAAAACCGGTTGGCGGGAGATCTCTTCCTGCACGAAAAGGAAAGGCACCCTGTCAGGCGCAGCAAACGCACCGACACCGGCAAAGACGCAATGGCGGGAGGCCTTTTCCGCAGGGCTATCCTCGTCGGAACCCGGCGGAATTTCTGCACCGTTCGCATCCAGCGTAACAGTGCGAAGGCCCTCGGTGGTACACAGCGTGACGGTAAAACCGCCATCCGCGCGCACGTCCGGCATGTACCCCTTGGGCACAAGCGCCGTGACCAGAAACGGCAGCAGAAGCAGTAGCCTGGCTGCCGCCATAAGGTCCGGATGTTTTCGCCGGAAATTTTCCACGCCCCACTTACCCCGAATCGAGACAGGTTGATCACTAATCCAAAGGGATGACAAAGACAAACCGGTTCTTTTCGGGGAGCCGCAAGACGCAACGATTGCCGGTTTCAGACCATGGCTGCCTCGTGCCAATGGATGTCGCTTTCATGCTTGATCCGCTATGGCCACTCCCCTAAGGTGCGCCCACCTGACGGCGTCCCGTGGAGGGACTGAAAGCCATTCCGGATGAGGTTGACCCAAGCAGGGGACCAAGGCCGGAGCTGTCCAAGGCATCTGCAGATCAACCGGCTCCGCCGGCTTTTGCGCGTGTTTGCTTTCATTCTTCCCGACGCCTGTTGCCACGCTGCCGATCCGGCATCAGCCACTGGGGAGAGACATGATCAGACGGACCATCCTTGCAGGCCTTGCCGCCGCGCTGCCTACCTCCGCCTTTGCCCATGGGGGCCATCTTGGCGAACTCGCCGGTCATTCCCACTGGGTCGGGGTCGCAGCCCTTGCCGGTGCCGCGCTCGTCGCCGGCATCATCGCCCTCAAAGACAAGAAGCAGAAAAAAGCCGAAGACGCGCCTGAAGCCCGTCCGGAAGACGACGAGACTGCCGGAGAAGCTGCTCAATGAGCGAAAAACTCGGACTGATGATCTGCGGCCATGGCAGCCGCAACAAGGGTGCCGTAAAGCAATTTGCACAGCTGGCGAAAGGCCTGACGGCTCGCTTCCCCGATTGGCCGGTGGAATACGGATATCTGGAATTCGCCAACCCGGTCATTCATGACGGACTGAACAAGCTGCGCGAGGCCGGCTGCACCCGCGTTCTGGCCGTGCCGGGCATGCTGTTTGCCGCAGGTCACGCCAAGAACGACATTCCCTCGGTCCTGAACACCTATCAGGCCATGCATCCGGAGATGACGATCTCCTATGGCCGGGAACTGGCCGTCGACACACGCATGGTGAAAGCCGCCGCTGCCCGTGTTCAGGAAGCGATCGACGCTGCCGACAGCGATGTTCCGCTGCACGAGACCCTGCTGATGGTGGTCGGGCGCGGTGCTTCCGATCCGGACGCGAACTCCAACGTCTCCAAGATTACCCGCATGCTTTGGGAAGGCTTCGGTTTCGGCTGGGCGGAAACCTGCTACTCCGGCGTCACCTTCCCCCTGGTCGGCCCCGGTCTCGAACATGCGGCAAAGCTCGGCTACAAGCGCGTCATCGTGTTCCCCTATTTCCTGTTCACCGGCGTACTGGTCCAGCGGATCTATTCGACCACGGAAGAAGTTGCCGCCAAACATCCGGAAATCGAATTCCTGAAAGCCGGTTATCTGAACGACCACCCGCAGGTGATCGACACGATGGCCGATCGGGTGCAGGAGATCCTGCAGGGCGCAAATCTGATGAACTGCCAGATGTGCAAGTACCGCGAACAGGTCCTTGGCTTCGAAGCCGAAGTGGGTCTGGCCCAGGAAAGCCACCACCATCACGTGGAAGGCCTCGGCGCGGAAGCAGAATGCAAGCTGTGTGACGAGATCTGCACCGGAGCCTGCGAAAAGCAGGTGCAGGCGGGTGGTCATCATCACCACGACCATGGTCATCATCATCACGATCACTCCCATGACCATGGGCATGATCACGCGCATCATCATGGCCACTCTCATGATCATTCGCACGAGCATGGGCATAGCCACGGGCACGGGCACGGGCACGGGCATGATCACGATCATCACCACCACCCCTACCCGCACGCAGACCATCCGCACGGCCCCCGGTCGTTGAACCGCGGAGACTGAGGCTGCCGTGAGCACCGAAACCATGCCGTCCTACGACTATGAAAAGGACCCGGCGGCGATTTACCGCCAATCCTTTTCAATCGTGCGGTCGGAAGCAGAACTGTCTCATCTACCCGACGGGCTGAAACCGGTCGCGGTGCGTCTGATCCACGCCTGCGGCATGACAGACCTTCCGCAGGATCTTGCCTGGTCGGAGGATATCCTGTCTGCCGCGCAGGATGCCTTCGCGCGGGCCGCACCCGTCTTTTGCGATGTGGAGATGGTGGTGCATGGCGTCATTCGCTCCCGTCTTCCGACTGACTGCGACGTGGTTTGCACCTTGAATGACCCCGCGGTTCCGACCCTTGCCAAAGAGCTCGGCACGACCCGCTCGGCTGCCGCGGTGGAGCTCTGGCGCGACAGGCTGGAGGGAGCCATCGTTGCGGTTGGCAATGCGCCGACGGCTCTCTTCCATCTGCTTGAAATGATTGCCGCCGGCGGACCGAAACCGGCGCTGGTTCTGGGGTTCCCGGTCGGGTTTGTGGGCGCCGCGGAATCCAAGGAGGCTCTGATCTCCAATCCGTTCAAGGTACCCTTCCTGGCTGTTCGCGGCCGCAGGGGCGGATCGGCCATGGCTGCCGCCGCAGTCAACGCTCTTGCCGCCGGCCTGCCGGAGGAAACGTAAGATGGCCGGAGGTCCGCCGAAAGACGACGAGAAACCAACCGGATTGAAATCCGTCGGCGGCAAAAAGCCTCTGCGGTCACGCGGTTTCCTGTCCCAGCCGGGAGGTTCGGTCAAGACGCCTGCGGACGGCAGTGGTGACCAGCCGGTCCATCACCGGTCACGGGGTGCCCGGCAGGTATCGCCAAGCAGTAGCGGCACGCCACAGGACCTGTCGGTAAAACCGGTGATCAAACCTTATCGTCTGGAGGACAAATGACTTCCTCGACAGACAAGCGCCCGTGGTTGACGCTGGTTGGCCTGGGCGAGGACGGTGTTCTGGCTCCGGGTGGTGCAGAAGCCCTGGCAGGTGCAGATATCGTTTATGGCGGCACCCGACACCTGGAGCTGACGGGCGGGATCACTGCCGAGAAACGGACATGGCCCAGCCCGTTTGCAACCGTCTTCGAAGATCTGGCAGCGCTCAGGCAGAAGCGCGTCGCGGTGTTGGCGACAGGAGATCCCATGTGGTTCGGCATCGGCTCGTCCTTGCTGAAGCATTTCCCTGCGCACGAGCTGATGGTGCTGCCCTCGCCGTCCGCGTTCCAGCTGGCTGCCGCACGAATGGGGTGGGCCTTGCAGGAAACCGACTGCCTGTCGGTTCATGGTCGACCAGTCGATCTGTTGCGGGCATCGCTTTACCCGGGCGCCCGGATCCTGTGTCTAACCAGCAATGCGGAAACTCCCCGCCAGGTGGCTGACCTCCTGGCCGACGAAGGCTATGGGCGCAGCCGGATGACGGTTCTGGAGCATCTCGGCGGCACCAGGGAAAGGTGCGTCGCAGGTACCGCGGAAGACTGGTCGACCGAGGTTGCCGATTTTCACACACTTGCTCTGGATGTGATTGCCGACCCCGGTGTGCGGTTCCGTGCGCGGATACCCGGCCTTGCCGATGATGCCTTTCGCCACGACGGCAAGATGACCAAGCAGGACATCCGCGCCATCACACTGGCGGAGTTGAAGCCTCACCCAGGCGCACTCTTGTGGGATGTCGGTGCAGGCTGCGGTTCGATTGCCATCGAATGGTTGCGGGCAGCCGACCGAACCCGGGCCATCGGCCTGGAGCCGCATGTGGAACGGCGGCAAATGGCGGCTGAAAACGCTGTCGCGCTCGGCGTCCCACATCTGGAACTGTCGGACGCGACCGCTCCGGAAGGCCTCCACGATCTGCCACAGCCGGACGCGATCTTCATTGGCGGCGGCCTGACAGCCTCCGGTGTGATCAAGGCCTGTCTTGCAGCGCTAGGTCCCGGGGGACGGCTTGTCGCCAATGCAGTGACCCTGGAGAGCGAGGCAATACTCCTCTCCGCCTATCAGTCTCATGGAGGCACTTTGAAGAAAGTTTCCGTTCACCGGGCAAGCGCCGTCGGCGGCTTGACCGGATGGCGTCCCCTGATGCCCGTGACGCAGTGGAGCCTGACGAAATCATGACGGGCACACTCTATGGCATAGGTCTTGGCCCGGGCGATCCGGAGCTGATGACCCTGAAGGCGCACAGGCTGATCGCAAGCGCACGGGTAATTGCCTACCCCGCGCCCGATTCCGGTGAAAGCTTTGCCCGGTCAATCGCCTCTGATGTGATCCCTGTCGGCGTGCGGGAAATCCCGATTGTCGTACCGATGCGGGTCGACAGGTTCCCGGCACAGGAGATCTACGACAAGGCCGCCGAAGAGATAGCTGCCGTTTTGGCAAACGGTGAGGATGTCGTGACCTTGTGTGAAGGAGATCCATTCTTCTTCGGTTCTTTCATGTATCTGTTCGAGCGCCTGTCCGACCGTTTCACGATAGAAATCGTGCCCGGGGTCACCTCGCTGACAGCCTGCGCCGCTCAGTTGAGACGACCGCTGACGGCACGAAACGATGTACTAACCGTCATTCCAGGCCCGCTTCCGGACGCGGACATCCGCCGCAAGATCGAAGAAGCCCAGGCGGTTGCCATCATGAAGGTTGGCCGTCACCTGACACGGCTGAAGACCTTGCTTTCCGACATGGGGCTGCTGGAAAAGGCCGGCTACGTGGAACGTGCCAGCCTGCCGGAGCAGAAGGTTCATCGGCTCATCGACCTTGAGACCGACACCGCCCCCTATTTTTCCATGATCCTCATCTACAAGGGAGAAGAAGCGTGGACGCTTCCCCCATCCTACTCGTCCTGAACCAGGCCGGCCTCGCCGCTGCCGAAGTGATCGCCAGACGGTTTTCAACCGCCCGCATCCACGGGCTTGCGGGCCGTGTGCCGACAGCGGACACCCAGTTCAACGAGACGATCGACCATATCCGCCTGTTGTTTCAGGCCGGTCATCCGATCGTCGGCTTCTGCGCCAGCGGCATTCTGATCCGTGCGCTTGCACCGGTCCTGTCCGACAAGACAACCGAACCGCCGGTGATCGCCGTGTCGGAAGACGGCAAGAGTGTCGTTCCGCTGCTCGGTGGTCATCGCGGCGCCAACGAACTGGCCAAGCTTCTGGCCAGCGCTCTCGGTGGGCACGCGGCGATCACGACGGCTGGGGACACCAAGCTTGGTGTTGCGCTCGACGCCCCGCCCCGCGGCTGGCGTCTCGCCAATCCGGAAGATGCAAAACCGGTGATGGCCGAGCTGCTCTCCGGCGCTCCCGTTCGCCTGGAAGGCCGCGCCGACTGGCTGAAAGAGGCAAAGCTGCAGCAGGCAGACGATGCCGCCATCACGCTTTCGGCAACCGAACATCCGGAAGAAGCAAGCCCGACGCGTCTGGTCTACCACCCGCAGCGCTATGCTGTTGGCGTCGGCTGCGCGCGCGGGTGCGATGCGGCCGAACTGATCGAACTGGTCGAGACCGAACTGGCGGGAGCCAACATTGCCAAGGGCGCTGTTGCCTGCATCGCGACCATCGACCTCAAGGCAGATGAGGCCGCTGTCAATGCTCTCGCTGCGCATCTGGATGTGCCGCTTCGGGTCTTTTCCGCAGAAGACCTGCAACGCGAGACCCCGCGTCTGAAAAACCCGTCGCCCGTCGTCTTCAAGGAAGTCGGCTGTTACGGAGTGTCTGAAGGGGCTGCCCTGGCCGCGTCCGGCGCCTTTGGAACGCTGAAGGTCGAAAAGCAGAAAACCGAAAACGCAACTTGCGCCATTGCACGGTCTCCGAAGTGGATTGACACCGACACGGTCGGTCGGGCTCGCGGACATCTGTCCGTTATCGGTATCGGTCCGGGCAAGGACGACTGGCGCACACCGGAGGCCACCAAGCTTCTGGCGGAAGCAACCGACGTTGTCGGCTACTCGCTTTATCTCGACATTGTCGACCAGCACATTACCGGCAAGACCCACCACAACTTCCCGCTTGGCGCGGAAGAGGATCGCGTCCGCTTTGCGCTGGAAGAAGCCGGCAAGGGCAAGAATGTCGCGCTGATTTCCTCCGGTGATGCCGGCATCTACGCCATGGGTTCGCTGGTCTATGAACTGTTGCACAGGAATGAGGAGTATGGCGGTGTGTCGGATGCCGCCAAGCGGGTCAGCGTCACAAACGCGCCGGGCATTTCAGCCCTTCAGGCCTGCTCGGCCCGTATCGGCGCGCCGCTTGGCCATGATTTCTGCGCGATCTCGCTGTCCGATCTCCTTACCCCGTGGGAGGTGATCGAAAGGCGCCTGAGGGCAGCAGCCGAGGGCGACTTCGTGATTGCCTTCTACAACCCGGTGTCCAAACGCCGCCGCACGCAGCTTGCAGCCGCAAAGGAAATCCTGCTGGAGCACCGCTCGGCAGCGACACCGGTCATTCTCGGCGTCAATCTTGGCCGGCCGGAGGAAACCATCCGCGTCACCAGTCTGCATGCGCTCAGCGTCGACGATGTCGACATGCTGACCACCGTGCTGGTCGGTTCGACCAACACCCGCACCGTCATGCGCGGTGACGGGAAACCTTTCGTCTATACACCGCGCGGTTATGCCAAGCGGATCGACGCACCAAAGCCGGTGGAAGCAGCACCAGTTGCCATTGAAGCCGCGCCTTCGTCCCTGATGGAAGACGTAACGACCGACATTTCCGACATTCTCGAAACGGATGACAAATCATGACCGTTCATTTCATTGGCGCCGGACCTGGCGATCCCGATCTCATCACCGTTCGCGGCCTGAAGCTCATCCAATCCTGCCCGGTCTGCCTTTTCGCGGGCTCGCTGGTACCTGAACAGATCGTTGCCGCCGCACCGGAAGGTGCACGCGTCATAGACACGGCCCCGATGACGCTTGACGAGATCATCGACGAGATCAAGGCTGCCCATGAAAAGGGCCAGAACGTTGCCCGGGTTCATTCCGGCGACCCTTCCATTTACGGTGCAACGGCGGAGCAGATGCGCCGTCTGGACGCACTCGGCATCGATTATGATGTAACACCGGGCGTGCCGGCCTTCGCGGCCGCGGCCGCTGCACTCAAGACCGAGCTGACCATCCCCGAAGTTGCCCAGACCATCATTGTCACCCGCACGGCAATGAAATCCTCGGCGATGCCGAACAACGAGGACCTGGACACGCTCGGCAAGAGCGGGGCGACCCTGGCAATTCACCTGTCGATCAGGAACCTGCGGGAAGTCGAACGTCAGTTGACGCCGCATTACGGTGCCGATTGCCCGGTGATCGTCGCCTACCGTGTCGGTTGGCCGGATGAGGCCTTCATTCACGGCACATTGTCGACCATTGCCGCAGAAGTGCGTGCCTCCAAGATCACCCGCACCGCGTTGATCTTCGTCGGCCATGCCTTGAAGCCCGCAGCTGACTTCCGCGACAGTGCCCTTTACGACGCCGACCACGTGCATGTGCTGCGCCCGAAGAAGAAGGCGAAAGCCTGAGGAACCGGCGGAACTAAACCACTTCGCGGCCTTCCTCTGTCTGTCATCATCGACAAGCGGGAGGTCGCGAAACGCTTCGCAGGTTAATCGAGCGAATATTTGCCTGTCCGAGAGCGCTCATTTGCATACCGCTCCCGCCCTCGCCTAATCTCAACAGGATTAAGACCGGCCAGGAGCAGCCCCATGACAGATGAAAACCCACTTCTGAAACAGGCGATTTCTCTCAGCGGTGATCCCGATGCCATTCGCAAGTTCTACGCGGACTGGGCGGAGACCTACGATGCCGACCTGCTTCAGACCATAGGGTATGTCGGTCCCAGGATTGCAGCGGAAGCACTGGTCAAACGCCTGCCCAAAACGGCGCTGGTTCTGGACGCAGGCTGTGGGACCGGCCTCGTCGGGAGCGAGCTTGTCAGTCGCAATTCAGCCCTGACCATTGACGGCATCGACCTGACGCCGGCAATGCTGGAGCTGTCGCGCAGTCGGGGGACCTACCGCAATCTTTCCCAGGCCGACATGATGGGCCCGCTCTCGGACATTGACGACAACATTTATGACGGCATCGTCAGCGCGGGCGTCTTCACGAATGGCCATGTGGGGCCGGAAGGGATCGACGAACTGCTGCGCATCGCCAAACCGGGTGCTCCTATCGTCCTGACAGTACGCGATAGCGCCTGGGCGGCCGACGGCTTCAAGGCCAAGGTCGAGAAGCTGGAACAGGACGGCAAGACAAGGACGCTGGAGATCACCCATAATCCCTATCACACCAAGGAAGACGTCTATTGCGAGCTGGTCGTGCTTGAGGTGGTTTAGGCGCGAGCGATGACATGGGCAAAAGAGCCCATGACCGATCCAGCGCACAGCCCCATCTGCACCAGTTCGTTGCCTTCGGCATCTTCCGCTGAAAACAGCCGCTCCGCCCCGCCTTCCGACATTATGGAGGCATAGTGGAATTCGTGTGCGGATAGCGGCATTTGCCAGGGCAGGCCACGGAGTGGCATGACTTTTCGGTACCCGAGGTGACGCTTGCGGGTCTGAAACGAGGTCTCCAGCGGCAAAAGCCCCAGCATTTCGTGGCGTGTGCCATCGGCATCGATCATGCCCTTGCCGAGTGTCATGTAGCCACCACACTCGCCATAGATCAGCTTTCCGGTAGCTGCGGCCCGCAAAACCCCAGCCTTGAACCTGTCTGCCGCAGCCAGCTTTCCGGCATGTAGCTCCGGATAACCGCCGGGGAGAAAAATTGCATCGGCATCAGGTGACGGTGCTTCATTCGCGAGTGGCGAGAAAAACTCGAGCCTCGCGCCCTGCTTTCGCCAGAACTCCAGCAGATGCGGATAGGAAAAGGCAAAGGCAACGTCCCAGGCAATGGCAATGCACTGGCCAAGCGGCGCAGGCAGGTTTTCCCTGTTATCACCGGCAGGGCTCAGTGGTGCAGCCAATGTTTCCAGGCGGTTCAGGTCTACATTCCGGGTACACAGGTCGCTCGCCTTTTCCAGAAAGGCCTCCAGATCCGGATGCTCCCCCGCCTGGACAAGCCCCAGGTGGCGTTCGGGAAGGCCTAGTTCCTGAGCCCGCGGCAAGACACCCAGAACATCGATGGCGAGCGGTGCCAGCGCTGCGCGCAACATGGCTTCGTGGCGCGGGCTGCCAACCTTGTTGAGAATAACGCCTGCGAGATTGATATCCGGCCGGAAGCTTTGAAACCCATGAACAAGCGCTGCGACCGACTGGGCCTGTTTGCCGCAATCGACGACGAGAATCACAGGTAGATGCAGCGTTGCCGCCAGGTCGGCAGCCGAGCCCTTGCCGCTGGCAGCTCCGTCGAAAAGCCCCATGGCGCCTTCGACCACGAGAACGTCATGACTGTCGGCTTGACGGTGGGCAAGCATCTGCAGTGTCGCCGGGTCCATAGCCCAGGCGTCCAGGTTGATGCAGGACACACCACTGGCAGCTTCGTGGAATTTCGGATCGATGTAATCCGGGCCGGATTTGGCCGAAACGACCGAACGCCCGGCGGATTTCAGCGCCCGCAGCAAGGCAAGCGTCAGTGTGGTCTTGCCAGCACCTGACGATGGCGCCGCGATCAGAACACCCTTGGCGCCTGCCTTGGCAGTGTCAGCCGGCATCGGCAGAACGGGAGGATATGCGCAGGTCTAGCGGGTCACTGTCCAGCAACTTGCCCGACAGGGCGCCGAGCCAGTCGAGCCCCTTGCGCAGACGGACAACCTCACCGACACAAACAACTGCCGGAGGTTCGATCCCGGCAGCCTTCGCCTCTTCAGCGCAGCGGCCCAGCGTGGTTTCCAGAACGTCCTGGCCCGCAAGGGACGCATTGCACACGATACCCACAGGTTCATCCACAGATCGTCCACCGGCAATCAGTTTGCCGGCTATGACGTCCAGGTGCTTCATCGCCATATACATGACAATGACAGGCGAACCCTTGGCGATACCATCCCAGTTGATCGCGTCCGGGGTGAGGCCCGTCTGGTCATGACCTGTCAGGAAGGTGACTGCCTGATTGCAGTCCCGGTGGGTTGCAGGAATACCCGCATAGGCCAGACCACCGATACCGGCGGTGATGCCGGGAATGATGCGGAACGGCACACCGGCCTCGACAAGGCCGAGCGCTTCCTCGCCACCGCGGCCGAAGACGAAAGGATCGCCGCCCTTCAGGCGAAGCACCCTTTTGCCTTCGCGGGCGTAATCGATCAGCTTCAAGGTTATGTCGCGCTGTTTCGGGCTCGGTTTGCCGCCGCGCTTGCCCGCGTAGTCTGTCACGGCTCCCGGTTTGACCCAGGCAAGAATGCTCTGATCGACAAGGGCATCAAACACGACAACATCGGCCTGGCGCAGACCATTGAGCGCATGCAGGGTCAATAAGCCGGGGTCGCCCGGACCTGCACCGGCAAGCCAAACCCAGCCGGGTTCGAACACGGGTAACCCACCTGGCAGGTCTCCCGGCAAGCCTTCATGCGGTCTGTTGTTGTCGTCTTCTCCAGTCATGGTTCCTGTTTACCCGTGTGGCCCGGTAACGCCAAGCGCTTCGGCGATCAAAAACGATGCGAAAACGACATTTCATCGCGCACATAAACTAATATGCACAAAGCGGAATTTCATCGTCTATAGAAAGAGCATGTCGAAGGAAGAGCCAAAAGAGCTGCGGCGGGGCTGGACGACGGGAGCCTGTGCGACAGCAGCCACCAAGGCGGCGTATCAGGCCCTTTTGACCGGCGATTTCCCGGATCCGGTCGAAATCACCCTGCCCAAGGGTGGCACGGCGTCCTTTGCGCTGACCCGGCATACGCTTTCAGGAAAATCGGCTTCCGCCGCCATCGTCAAGGATGCGGGGGACGACCCCGACGTGACCCATGGCGCCTTGGTCAGTGCAACCGTCAACCTGTTGTCTCCTGGTTCTGGAGTAGTTTTCAGGGCCGGAGAAGGTGTCGGTACCGTCACAAGACCTGGCCTGCCAATCCCGCCGGGTGAACCTGCCATCAATCCGGTGCCGCGCCAGATGATGCGGACGGCAATCGATGAGGTTTCCCAACTGAATGGCGGGGCCGGCGATGTCGAGATAACGGTCTCGATCGAAGGAGGTGCAGAGCTCGCCCTCAAGACGATGAATCCCAGGCTTGGCATCCTGGGGGGCTTGTCCGTACTTGGCACGACCGGCATCGTCCGGCCGTTTTCCTGCGCTGCGTGGATTGCGTCCATTCATCGGGGCATCGATGTTGCGCGCGCAGTCGGGCTGTCACATGTGGTTGGCGCAACCGGCGCCAGTTCCGAAGACGCGGTCAAGGCCCGTTACGATCTGGATGAAACCGCCTTTCTCGACATGGGGGATTTCGCCGGCGGTTTGCTGAAGTACCTGCGCAGTCATCCGGTCGACCGGCTGACCCTCGCAGGCGGATTTGCGAAGTTCACCAAGCTGGCTCAAGGGGCGCTCGATCTGCATTCGGCCCGCAGCTCCGTCGACTTCGAATTCCTTCAGGATCTTCTGCGTCAGGAGAACGCTTCCGCTGATCTGATCGAACAGGCCGCCTCGGCCAATACGGCCAAGGAGGTGCTGGATGCCTCCCTGGTTGCCGGTATCGATCTCAGTGGCCCACTTGCGCGGCGAACGAAGGACGCCGTCCGCCAGATCCTGCGCGATGCGCCGGTGGATGTGGAAGTTCTGATCACCGACCGCCAGGGCAAGGTGCTGGGAGAAACAGGCTTTGACCGCTAAGGCAGATCATATCCTGCTGCTCGCCGGAACAAGCGAAGCCCGGCAATTGGCCAGAACGCTGGCGGAAACATTTCCGGAAAGTCGCCTGACCGCCTCTTTTGCCGGAGCGGTTCGCGATCTGCCTGATCTTGGCGTCCCGACACGCGTCGGCGGTTTTGGCGGCACCGAAGGTCTGCTTGCCTTCATGCGGCACGAAAGGATCACCGTCATTGTCGATGCGACCCATCCCTTCGCTGCCCAGATGAGCCGTAATGCGGCCGAAGCCGCCAAGATGCTCAAGGTACCGCTTGTGCGCCTGGAGCGGCCATGCTGGCACCCCGGTGAAAGCGACGCCTGGAAAAATGTCCTGACGATGGACGATGCGGCCAAGGCCCTTCCTGCTGGCGCGCGCGCCTTCCTGGCCATTGGCCGCAAGGAGATCGAGCGCTTCACCCATCGAAACGATATTTTCGGCCTTGTCCGGATGATCGAGCCGCCCAAAACACGACTACCTTCCGCCTGGGAGCTGATCCTCTCCCGCCCCCCGGCATCTGCCGACGAGGAAGTTTCGCTGTTTCTGGAAAAGAACATCACTCATATGGTGACGAAAAACAGTGGTGGCAGTCGTTCCTATGCCAAGATCGAGGCTGCGCGGACCTTGAAACTTCCCGTCATCATGATCGCCCGGCCAGAACTACCGGAGGCCGAAACTGCTCCAACGAATTCAGCGCTCGTTGACCGGTTACGGCAGATCCTTGCACGTGGGAGCTAGCGCGAAACGCCGGACCTGGAAAATCTAATTTTCATCAGGGCAAACAGAAAACGCGGTATGCCGATGACATAGCGGCGGAACAGGCGGCGAGGTTCCTGCAACAGGCGGAACAGCCACTCAAGGCCGGCGGCCTGAACAATCTTCGGTGCGCGGACAACGGCCCCGGACATGAAGTCAAACAGCGCCCCGACCCCGATCGCGACAGGTACAGCCAGCGCCGACCGATTTTCAACGATGAAAGTCTCTTGCCTGGGGTTCCCCATGGCAACAAGCAAAAGGTCCGGCTTTGCCTCGTTGATCCCCTGGCACAAGCTGTCCAGTTCATCGCTTGCGAAATAGCCGTCCCGGTAGCCAACCACCTGGTGCTTCGGATAGGCAGTCTCGATATGCTCCTTGGCAAGGCGAACCTGTTCTTCCTTGGCGCCGAGCAGATAGATTCGGAGCGGAATGCCGATGTTCGCCAGGATCCGGGGAATGAGGTCAGTCCCGTTCAGATTTTCCGGAAACGGCTCTTCCCTGAGCAGCTTGCTGGCAAGGCTGATACCGATTCCGTCGTTCAGAAGCGTCATTTTCTGGAGTGTTGCAGCGTAGCGAGGATCATCCATCGCTGACAGGAGCGTATGAGCGTTGCAGATGGCAATATCGAGATTCTGCCGCTTTTGAACGGCGGCCTCGACAAGCTGGATGGCATCCCGGGAGCGAAGACGCCCGATGGCAAACGGACCGATAGCGGTTGCTTCGATCCGGCACCCCAGCAGTTCACTCTCGAAATCTCTTGCCAGCATTCCGTTCCCAGTCTCCCCTTTACGTTCGTCCCGGTTACGACGGCGGCGAACGCATTAGAGCAATATCCGATCGGTCTCTAAGCAGTTGTAAACATAGCCGTTAGAAAGTTCGTAGTTACCGATATTTAATGGGCCTGACGGGCACGTTGAATCGGAGGGAAAATCAGTCGGCGGTTTCCAACGGTTCACGCCATCCCCGCTTCGGCACGTCACTACGCTCAAACCGCGCCCGCTCCTTGAGCGCCTTGGCAGGATTACCTGCATAAACAGTCCATGGAGCCAGGTCTTTCACCGTTACCGCACGCGCTCCCAGAACAGCTCCCTCACCGACACGAACCCCGGGGCCAACAAAGGCTTCAGCGGCAACCCAGCTATAGGCCTCCAGAACAATGGGTTTTGCGATCAGCAGGAACTTGTCGTCGTTGATGTCATGCGTTCCCGCGCAGATGTGCGCGCGCTTGGAGACGACACCGTACCGGCCGATCGTGACAGGACCCATGTTGTAGATATCCGCGCCGTCTGCGATCGCGGCGAAATCCTCCAGGATCAGGTTGCCCGGATGCCATATCCTGGCGGATGGAGCCACATAGACACCCTCCCCCACTGTCGCTCCGAACTGTCGCAAGAGCCAACGGCGCCAACCATGCAACGGCTGCGTCCAGGAGGCCAGAAGGAACCAGACTATGCCCCAGAGGATACGGAATAGCCTGTTCTTCAGGCCGAAGCTTTGCGCGCCGAGCGCCCTGGCGTCCCTGTCTTCGTCGATCTGGTTCGGCATTCATCGTCCTCCTGCGCAGCTCCCTCCAGCAGGTTGTTCGTGAAACGTGTTCCCGGCCAACATGGGGACGCCCTTCAACCTTGGGGGCTGCCTGCCGGCAATGTGACGAACTGTCGTTTAAAGTTAGTTATTTTTGTCGATTGTACATTTTCGGTGTCCCGTGACGCTCCAGAATGAAGCCGTTGGTGACGCAAGGTCGCGGCATTCACTCTTTATTGAAACGTGATGAGAGAAGTTTGCCCCGAAAATGACGATCAAACAGGCTGATAGAACGACCTGCGGCCTTGTTGCAATCAAAGACCGATGAGCGCGGCGCAACCGTTCTGCCGCTAATATTCGCTGCCGAGGGAAACAATGGACACAAGAGCAGAATTCGGTGAACCGGGTGCAGCAGCACCTCTCATCCTGCATCTGAGCGCCGACTACCCGAACCCGCAGCAATTCCATCGCAGAACCACCGCAATCGAGCGTCTCGTCACCGGCGTGGACTTTGGCAGACACATCGTCGTCACGATGGACCGGACCAGCTTGCCCTGGCAGGCCAGCTTCAAGGATTGCGGTGAGATAAAAGGCGTGCGGCTATTCTCCTACCGCTATTTCGGCCTGCCGATGGGTATAGGTCTCGCATCGGCGATGCGACGTATCGCAAGACATGTGTTTAAGACGCTGAAGACCGAGCGTGAGACACCTGCCCTCGTTCACGCACATAAACTCTCGTTTGAAGGCATCGCGGGACTGTGGCTGGCGGAACGGTTTGGACCGGATACCCGGCTGTTCATTTCCGTTCGCGGTGAATCGGAACGCAAGATACTGCTGTTCAAGCCGACGTACCGGAGCCTGATGCGCCGGATCGCGGCACGTGCGGACAAGATCTATCATATCTCCGCCTGGTTCCGGGACACCTACCACACGTATGTTCCAGCGCAGCCTGAGAAGGAAAGACTGCTTCCAAACATCGTTGGAAACTCCACCAGCAAAGTGCCGGTAAAGGATCCGATCCCCCGGTTCGTCAGCGTGTTCGATCTGGACATGCGCCGCCGGAAAGGAATGTCCGACCTGCTGCAGGGATTTGCCGTTTTCCAAAAAACACACCCGGACATCGGGCTGGACCTGATCGGCCCCGGCAGTGCGGAGGCCGTGGAAGCGGCGAAAAAGGAAATTGCCGAACTGGGGCTCGGCGACAGCGTACGGATCCTTGGACCGATGAACAGCAAGGACCTGTTCGAGGTTCTGCCGCACTATCTTGCGATGGCATTGGTCAGCTACAACGAGACCTTCGGGATGGTCTACCTGGAAGCGCTGTTTGCCGGTTTGCCGATTATCTACGGCAAGGATACGGGTATCGACGGTTATCTTGACGACATCGATGTCGGTATCGGCGTGAACCCCGGTGATGTCGCTGGAATTGCGGCCGCTTTCAAGGAATTGGCGGAAAAATCAGCTCACTATCGCAGCCAGATTGTGGCAAGCGAGCAAATCTTGCACGACCGGTTCAACCCTGCAATGATCCTTGAAAGTTACCGTCAGGACCTGGAAGCTGTCTTGACCCCAGATCAACAACGGAGCCGCACGTGACCGCAAAAAAGTCGAAGCGCCTATGGTCCTGGCTGACCGCGCTTGCTTTTGGTCTGGCTTTCCTCGTTTTCCTTGGTGGTTTCCTGTATCTGGACGAACGTCAGAATGCCATCGCTGCCGGAACTCAGGCAGCGAAGGAGGAGACGATGTCGATCCCCAAATTCAAACGGGGTATCAATGTTTCCAGACTGCAAAATTTTGCCTATCGGGATCCCGAGCGGCCGGGAAAATATCTCTGGCCACCGTTCCGGGGCGAATTGTCCAAGGTCTCCGACGCCGAACTTGAACGCCTGCGCGCGCTCGGGTTCGACTTCATTCGCTTTCCGATCGACGCCGGCGTCTTTCTGGCCGCGACGGACAGCGAACGCCGCATATTGCTGGATGATACGAAATCCATAACGGTTCGCTTACTGGACAGCGGCTTTACCGTGATGGTTGATCTGCATCCGGCTGCATATCTCACGGAATGGGCACCTGTCGACATTTTGAGCGATGCACCCGATGGCCCGCGCTTTCAGGCTTATTCCGACCTTGTGGAAGAAGTCGCCAAGCGGATCCGCGATCTGCCGACGGACAAGGTCGCACTGGAACTGATGAACGAGCCGCAGGGCGTCTGTTTCGAAGAAGACAGACAGGACTGGTCTGTCTCTCAAAAGCAGCTGTATGACAGGGCGCGCAGTGTTGCGCCAGACCTGCCGATTGTCCTTACCCCGGGCTGCTGGCGGTCCATGGAAGGCCTCGAGTACATGAGTCTCGACGGCTATGACGACAAGATCATCGTCGACTTCCATTTCTACGAGCCCTTCTATTTCACCCATCAATCCCTCCCCTGGGTATTGGACCCTCTCCGCTATATCGCGGGCCTCAGCTATCCCTGGACGGCGGGTGACGTGGAGACTGCCGAAGAGAGGACTCGTCAGCATATCGCCGCCCTAAAGGCAGCCGATGTCGACGTTCCCGACTATGCCTTCGACAAGGCGATGGACGGTGTCAGGGACTACTATAAACGTGAAAGGCCCGACCGGAATTTCATTGAAAGCCGCTTTGACACGATCTCGCAGTGGGCGGAAAAACATGACATTTCCCCGGATCAGATCGTGCTTGGTGAATTCAGTGCTATCCGTCCCCCGAAAGGACTTCCGGACGATGGAAGCAGGCTTGCCTGGATCAAGGACGTCCGCACAGTGGTGGAGGAACGCGGCTTTGGCTGGGCCTTGTGGGACTACTACGAAGGCTTCGGTCTGATGACCGACAACGTCAAAAGAACCGTCGAGCCGGCTATGGTCGATACCTTGGGGCTCAACGCAGACGCGCTATGAACCGCGTCATCCAGGCACGACAGTTGATGCGGAATTTGCAGTCGACTGTGCGAAATCGTGACTGATAGATTGAGCTGACAGCTGCGAATCATACCTAGTGGTGCGGGCCGGCAGAAAGCTTCTGCAGCTGCAATTGATCTGGAGACTGGGATTTGACAGTTCACCCCGTTGAACAGTCCGGGCCACAGGCCGCCATGCACGGGCAAACGTTGCTGGACAGGATCTTCAACTGGATTCCGGTGCTGCTGCTTGCCTATCCGATGTTGATCAGCCCATTCTTTCTGGTGTCGTCCGGAGGTGAAGACACCGCGGCCAACATCAGCGCGTCAAAGTCCAACGCACTGAACCAATTGTTCTGGATCTGCCTGTTCATGGTTCTGCTGGTATCGGCGGGGCGGCGCTTGCTCAACGCGTTTACGGTTCTGAAAAGTCCGCTTATCTGGATCCTGATGCTTTATCTGCTGCTCGCTGTCACGAGCGTGCTCTGGTCTCATGCACCCGGAATTGCGTTTCGCCGCGTGGTCTTGCAGATCATCATTGTGATGAGCCTTGTGATTTCGGTTTCTTTTACGGACGACGCCCGCTCACTGCTAAGCCGACTGATGCTGCTGATGAATACCGTTGTTCTGATGAATGCGGTTGCAGTCGTCCTGCTACCGCCGACACCTATCGGTCACGCAGGCATCTACACCCAGAAAAACAATCTGGGCGCGGTCATGGCTTTGGCCATGATGTTCAATATCTACGGGTTTCTGGTTTCGCGCGGTTTTCTGAAACGTTTCGGCATGCTGATCATTTCGGCACTGGCTTTTGGCCTGCTTGTTCTCAGTCAGTCGAAAACATCCCTCGGGCTTGCCGTCCTCATGCCGGTCATCGCCTATATTGCAGTCGGCATGGCGTTCCTCTTCCGTATCAATGCGGCATTGCTGCTGATTTTCGGAGCGGTTACCGGCGCCGTTCTTCTGTCCTTCCTCTCGCTCCTTACGCGGTTCGGGTTCTCGGACCTGTCTCTGTTCCTGTTCAATGACGAGACCTACACCGGCCGGACGTTCATCTGGGCGTTTGTCGTGGATGTGATTTCCAGAGCCCCGGTACTTGGCCAGGGCTATGCGTCTTTCTGGGCCACGGGGTCCGATTCAATTGCCTTCCGTGAGGCGCCGGGTTTCGTCATTTTGCTGATCCAGGCTCATAACGGTTATCTCGATGTCATGCTCGAACTCGGCATTGTCGGAATTTCGCTATTGTTCCTGGTTATCCTGACCGCTCTGTTTTCCGCAGCCCGGGTCGTTTCCCTGGACTACCGGATTGCCTTTCTCTGCTATTCGTTGATCCTCTTCGTCACCTGTCACAACATGCTGGAGAGCGCCTGGTTTCGTTCTTTTTCCCTGAACTGGCTGATTTTCTTGCTTGCCGCGCTGCTGCCGCATGCAGTGGTTCGCACCTGGGACAATCGTTCGCAGAACTAGTGCCCCCCCTCTCTGGCCGCAGGCAAATGACAGCGGGCTTCGTGGTGTCGGAGCACCGTAGTCTTGCCGCAAATTAGCAGTTCACTAACCATAAGTGCTTACAAGCAATAAGACGCATGCCCGCGAGGACATAAGGTGACTTTTTGTGGACCCCAGACAGGTAGAAAACCCGGCTTACGATAAGGCGGCCCTTCAAGGCCGCGATGCCATTGCTCTGGACATCCTGTCCATTTTTCAGGTCTTGCGTCGCCGCATCTTCCTGATCGCGGCAATTGCATTTGTTTTTGCAGCGTTGACTGCCGCCTACTCCCTGACCATCACACCGATCTTCAGAGCCTCCTCGCAAGTCCTGTTCGACCCAACTGTCCGCCAGCCTTTCGATGACCCGAACCGCCCGAGCCGCACGGGACAAGGCTCGGAAGTGATCGACAGTCAGATGTCGGTCATCCATTCCGACACAGTGCTGCGCCCCGTCGCCCGGGAAAACAACCTGGCTGAAGACCCTCATTTCGGCGAAGGCAAGCCGGGTCTGATTAGCCAGTTCAAGAGCCTGATCTTCGGGGCAACCAAGAAGGACGCGGCAACGCTTGAAGCGCAGGAGACCGCCGCGGTCGAAGCTCTTGCAGATGCAACCAACGTCAAGCGCGTTGGTCAGACCTTCGTCATCAATATTGCCGCGGAATCTCCTTCACCGGTCCAGGCTGCCGTTCTGGCGAATTCGATCGCCGAAAGCTATCTGTCCGACCAGAAACGGCAAGTTGACCTGGCTTCGGACGAAGCTGCCGCCCAGATCGATGATCGCCTCGTGGATTTGCGGGAACGCCTGAGGCAAGCCGAAGAAGAGATCCAGAAATTTCGCGCGGCCAACAAGCTGCAGAACTCCGACGAGGGGTCGCTGCTGACGGGACAGGAACTGACCGGACTGAACTCCAGGCTCATCGATGCCCGAGCAGCACTGGCGGAAGCAACCGCCAAATACGATGAAATCCAGCGGGTTCTGCAGAGCGGTGTCGACGCGGAATCCATCGGAGATGTGGTCAATTCCCCCACGATCTCCTCACTTCGCCAGCAATATGCCACGGCTGCACGCACGGAAGCTCAGCTGATGGCCGATCTTCTGCCCTCACATCCCTCTGTCGTGCAGGCAAGATCCCAGCTGGAACGGTTACGCAATCTCATCCGGGACGAAATCAGGCGGATTGCGGAATCCACACGCATCGATGTCCAGGTCAATCAGGAACGGGTTTCCAGGCTCGAGCAGCAGCTCGATTCCACGCGAAATCTTTCTGACGTCGACCAGGCGGCTTCCATCAGGTTGCGTGAATTGGAAACGGAAGCACAGGCAACTCGGCAGCTTTATGAGATCGCCCTGAGCCGAGCCAAGGAAATATCGCAGCTCGACCAGGTTGTTCTCCCTAACGCCCGCATCATTTCACCTGCCATTCCGCCGGAAAGCCCGGTCTACCCGAAACGGAAGATCATGGTGGTTCTGGCCGGAATCCTGGGTCTGCTGTTCGGCACCATAATCGCGGTTGGCGGCGAAGCCATTCGCATTGCTAAAAAACACCTGTTGCCGGAGATCCTGCAGAACCCCCAACCTGCAATTGCTGTGGCCGACCCTGCGCAGTCGCTTGCTCCCGTAACCACGGCTGTCGACACCTCCAACGATGCACGATCATCAGTGGGGTTGCCGGGATCGCGGACGAGAAGCAAACGCACTCCCTCCAGGCAGGTGTCCCAATCAGAACCCGGGCTGAAAGTTATCAGCCAGTTGCCCTGGCTGACGGAGACCGACGAAAACGGCAGTGTCCGTCCGCTCAGTTCTGACGCCATCTCTGCCGTACAAGACGCGATAGAGCAGTTTTATTCGGACGAAGCCGGACCTGGATGGTCTTTCGGACAAGGCGTTGACCAGATCGTTGCATCCATCCAGAGCGCGCCTGCCCAAAACGGCACCCGTATCGTCTTCCTGACCTCTCCCGCCCTTGGTCATGGCCAGACCATTGCTGCCCTTGCCCTCGCTCTCGGGGCGGCCCAGCGCGGATTGCACGTGCTCCTTGCCGATGGGGAACCGAAACAGCGAATGCTCAGCCATGACCTGAGCATCGACGATATGGAAGACATTGGCGGAACGCTTCGCGAAAGGGTCGTCGACTACGACGAGCTGGATATTTCCTTTCTGTCGCTGGTCTCCGGATTGCCGAAGTACAAGCACCACCGGATGAACATCCGCGAAGCTTTCGATTTCGCAGACATCGCGCGTGACTACGATCTTGTAATCATCGATGGCGTTGCCCTGCCGCAACTTGTTGAAGATGATCCGCTCGCAGGTCTTTCGACGCAATTCCTGGTCACGGTTGCCGAGCGTGAAGAAGATCAGATCTCGATGCCGATCCTGTCGCGTGACCTGCTTACGATCGCAGAAGGTCGACCTTCCGGTCTCGTGCGAACGATGACCGGCACTCCGCCGCCATCACGCCGTAAATACGCGTGAAACGGATCAGCTGACGCATCACTTGCGAGATCTTGAAGCGGAGACTTTCGCAACGAAGTCAGTCAACAAGGCGAACATCTGTTGACGGGCGGCGATAGGTGTCAGGTTATGATCCGCATCCTGCAGGCCGTGCATCTCGATGTTCGGATAGGCTTTCAATCCATGCCGGTCGACGCCGAACCAGTTGTGTAACTCAAGAAGCCCCCGGTCGTTGTCGCTATAGACGAGGGACACCGGGACATCACGTTGCTCGAGTTTCTGAAGGCGACCGGTCAGGACGTTGAAGAGCCGGTAATGGCGTGACAGATTGCCAAGAACAGGAGCCAGGGTTCGGTCGACCTTCAACTTCACGGGTCGGGTTACCTTTTTCAAAGCGGAAACCAGATTGATTTCCCCTGACAGAACCCGTTTCAGGGTCGCTGTATCGACCGCCTTGCGTCCATAACTGGACAGCGTCTGTATCGGCTCACGGATAGCCTTGTCCACGTTTTCGTCCGGATCCCAGACCAGTTTGCGTGAGTTCACCAGAAAGGCCGCAGTGACGCGGTCATCGTCTGCAGCCGCCAGAAGGGCGAGATAGGCACCGCTGCAACGGCCGAACAGGATAATGTTCTTCGCCCCGGTTCGTTCCTTGACGAACCCGACGGCGGCTCTGACATCCTCCAGTTGCCTGTCGGAATAAAGAACCTGGGACGACTGATCCGGCCAATAACAGCTCTCACCGATACCAGCCAGATCCGTGCGCAGGACCGCGCAGCCGCTTTCTGCAAGAGACCTGGCAAAGCCGACCGACATGCGTGCCCAGCCAATGGAATGGTCATATCCGGAATTGAGCATGATCACCGCCGTTTCCGCACATTTGCCACGGGGGCACGCGAGCACGCCGAAGAACATTTTGTCGGGCCCGAAACGCAGCGCTTCCTCCTCGACACCTGGCAATGGCTCCGACACGGCAGAGATTTCGGCAAGAGCTGTAGTCTCCAATTGCCCTGCCGGGAAATTGGCCTTCACCCAGGCTACGATCCGATCCAGCGTTTGAACCGGGGGGACGGACAGGGTCGGGTCGGACACATAGTCGACGTACCCCTCAAACGACAGGTTCTCGAACTGCAAACCGTTTTCGACGTAGTGATCTGCAAGTTTCTGATCGCCCGGATGGTCGGCCCTTTGAACAAGCAATGTTTTCAATCCGGAGGGCAATTCCGTCTTGTAGAGATTGAGCGATTTGATTTCGTCGGCCGTTGCGGCCGAGAGCACGAAACCACCAGCCATCAACCCGCCCTCGGGACCATCCGACGCACTGACCAGGAACGTCGGCTGCGTCAACGCAGTCCAGGCTGCGAGTTCCCGCAGATAAGCTCGTCCCTGGGCAACCGGCGCCAGTAGCACTTGTCCTGCAATCTCTCCGTCTGCTGCCAGGTTGCTTGCGAGACTTGCACCTATCCCCTGTCCGACCACGACAACCCGATCCGGGTTTGCCAATCTCTTGAGTTCGGAAAGGGCTGTTCGAACGGAAGCCTGCCATGCCGACTTGTCCTGAATGTCCGCGCTGTCACCGTGTGAATTCGCGGTTGCCGGATAGTCGAACCGCAGACATGGGTACCCGGATGCAGCGAATTTTTCGCCGAGCATCCTGTAGCTTTTCCGGGAACACAGCTCTTCATACCCCCAGGGGCTCAAAAGCAGGATTGCTGTGCCCCCCGCAGCTGGATGAAAATAACCAGCAAGCCAATCGAACGAGATCGGCAAGGCCACAGCAGACGTTCCGGCAACAGGTGTGGCAGAGGAGGTATCAAAACCTTGCCGGTTCATATCACGTGCGAGCTCCAGCTTCATGGCGGGTGAAAGGCGGTCCTTCCAAATTCCGGGGCATCTTGCGCCTTTTTTCTAAGCCATTGTTTAATAATGCTGCAGGAACTTCTGGTGCATTAAAAGATCGTCTCACATCCTGTTGATTGCTTCCAACTCTGCTTCGGAGCCCAGTCTGAATGGAAAAAGTTTCCGTCGCCATAGCGAGCATTGGCCGTGAAACCTTGCTCGATACGTTACGTTCCCTGGCGGCGGTGACCAAACCGGTCGGGATAGAGCTCAACGTGCTGGTGGCCGATGATTCCAAATCCGGTGCGGCGACCAAACTCGTTGCCCGTCATCCCATAAAGTCGCTGGACGTGACCTGTCTTGCCGTGGCGAGCGGTAATATCTCTTCAGCCCGCAACGCATTGCTCGACGCAGCTGATGGCGACTGGCTGATATTTGTCGATGACGACGAATGGGTGGAACGCGATTGGCTGGAAAAACTCTTCGCCTGCCAGAAAGACTTCAACGCAGACGTCGTGATCGGCCCGGTAAAACCACGCTATCCTGACAATACGCCCGAGTGGATGCGGCGTGCGAACCCGCTTTACACCGACTGGGGGCACCGAGGAAAACGGCTTTACACCGGCCGGGGCGGCAACACGCTGGTGCGGGTTGGTTTTGTTCGTGCGCTGGAACTGAGATTTGATGAAGCCTATGGCCGGACGGGTGGCGAAGACACCATCTTCTTTGCTCAAGCAGCCGAACGCGGGGCACGTATCTTTGCCACGGACGATGCGATTGCCCACGAACATGTTCCACAAGACCGATTGTCGACGAAGTTCATTCTCAGCCGCGCGACAAGGTCAGGCCAATCCTATGGCCAGATGCGCCTCGCCCGGCATCCAGACCCTTTCTGGCACGTTTTTTTCGCATTTGGAGCACTGGCAAAATGTGCCGTTGCCGGTGTTTTAGCGCTCGCATTCCGGCTTCTCGACAGGGGGCGTTCTTTCCGGATGCGGCAAAAACTTGCGCTCAACACAGGCAAGCTGCGCGCTGTATTCAACCTGCCTCTTGCAGAGCTCTATAGAAAACCGGATTGAACCAGCTGGCGCCTACGCCTCGGGCATGCCTTCAAATGCGGAATTTCGCGCGCCGTGCGAAGGCATAGAGGGAGCTTTTCAGGCGTTTCTTGGCGGAAAACATCGGCGGGATGTCACGATCCGGGTCAAAGCCATTTGCAGGCGAAAAGCGCGGACAGAACCATGCCGTCTGATAGGCAAGTCCCGGTGTGCTTGTGAAGACCCGCCGGTACCCGGCTTCCTTGAGACGATGCAAAACGTTCGCGTCAAGAGCACCGAACGGGATCGCCGCTTCTGTGACAGCAGCCCCTACCGCATCCTCGATTTTCTTTCGAGCGTCATAAAGCTCCCGTTGAAAGCCCGCAGCATCCAGCTTGCGCCAGTCGACATGGTCGTGGCCGTGGCTGCCGATGACCGATCCCGACGAAACAATCTCCCGCATCTGTTCCGCGGTCAGATAGCCCTTTGCCCCGATACGTGCAGCCAGAACGAAAAAACGACCTGGCCGGCCCGCCTCCACAAGGGCTGGCAACCCAACCTCGTAATCAGACAGGTTGCCGTCATCAAAGGTGATTTCCAGCTTCACTCCGTGTTTCTGCTCAAGTGCAGGAAGGCGTTCAATTGTGCGCTGGTAAGTCTCTATCGGGACGAAGTAATGGCTCTCTTCCGGCGAAACAGGCACCGCTGGTACACCAATACCGTGGAAAGTGAGAACCTGCGTTTTTGCCAGCATTTTTTCTCCGCCTTTTCGAACAGGACGCCAGATCCTTGACGCAGGGAAGTTAAAATAGTTTGTGCAGGTTCGCGTTGCCTGCCTATTAACGGCGCAGTCAGGTTTGGCACCTAGTTTCTGTTGTGACTTATCCGGGGGGCAGATACACAAAATCGGCTCCTGCGGCCCAAGGCCAGCGGCCACGGGTCCCGCTTTTTTCGATCAACGGCCCACGCCTCGAGGCAATTTCGTGTCAATGAATTCCAGTTCGGCATCGAGAAAATTTCGCGCGCTTTATGACAAGGCCCTTGGCCTCTCAAGACGCCCGCTTGTTGCCAATACAATTTCCTACACGATCAATTTTGGTCTCTTGCTCGTCATTCAGCTCGTCTTTTTCCTGTTCATTTCGCGCGCCTTGGGGGCAGCAGACTACGGTCTGTTCATCACCATCGTCAGTGTCTCCATCATGGCCGGTTTCCTGGTCGGGTTGGGCAGTGAATACCTTCTCCTCCAGAGGGTCGCGGTTGAGCCTCAGTCTTTCGACAGATACCTCGGGCATTCCCTGATCATGATGGGACTTACCTTTCCGTTTGTCCTGCCCGGGACAATCGCTTTGTTGTACGTCCTCATCGGCGATACCGTTCCGCTATCGACTATCGCGATTGTCACTGTTTCGGATCTGCTCCTCACAAAACTGGTGATCTTGTCCGCGCAATCCTACATGGCCTTCGACCGGGCCAGAAAACAGATTGTCATCAATGTTCTGGCTGCTTCGTTGAAACTCGCTTTCCTGTTCGTTGCCACGCTTCTCCCCGGAAGTCTCACGCTCCAGGAATGGGCGTGGTGGTATTTCGCCGCCGGAATTCTGTCTGCTCTTGCGGCTTGCTGGCTAGTTCTGCGTGATCTCGGCCGGCCGACCTTCACCCTGATCCGGGACGACCTGAAACTCAGCCTTCTCTATTGCATCGAGTTTTTTGCCATCGGCGGCATGAAGGATCTGGACAAGCCGGTGGTCGTTCACACTTTGAGCGCAGATGCAGGCGGGCAGTACGCAGCCGGGTTCCGCATCATCGACGCAGCCTCAGCGCCCGTCAGAGCGTTTCTCTATGCAACCTACACCCGCCATTTTCGCCAGGCACAAGATGGGCAGGCAAGCAGCCTTGCTTTCGGCGTCAAGCTGTTGCCGGTGACGGTATTCCTCGCCCTGCCGGTCGCAGTTTTCCTGTTACTGATCGCCGGTTTCATTCCCCTTGTTCTGGGTGAAGATTTCGCAGAAACACCGACCGTCGTTATGTGCCTTGCGTTTTATCCGCTCCTGATGGGGCTTTCCGGTGTAGGGGCGGACATCTTGCGAGCCACCGGTCGTCAACGCGTGCGGATGGCGCTGCTTATCAGCACCAGCCTCCTGCTGATACCCGTCGTCAGCCTTGGCGCTGCGTTGGGAGGCCTGGCCGGGGCAGCGCTTTTCCGCTTTGGCGTCCAGATTGCTTTGACCGCGGGCACCTGGTTCTTCATTTTCTGGACAAAGGCACCTGCTCCCGAACCAGACGAAACCGCAGGCTGATCCGTCGCTTCCAGAAAGGCGTCAGAAGGGCACGCGCCCGGCGAAGTTCAAGGCCGTAAGTTGCCCTTTGGGGGCTGCCTGATCATCGCGTTCTTCGTCTGGCGTTTGTTGCAGTTGAATGCACTTCGCCTCGCCCGGAGCCAGATGGAACCAGTTATCCTCCGCCTCAAATCCGGGAATGGCAACGACGGTCGATTGCAGGAAGCGCTTGGCACGGATCATCAGCGACCAACTGCCAGCCTCGTCCTGTTCCACACTCACCTCGGGCGCATCGAAATGGCGATGCAGTCCTCGGCCGAGAGGGAAATGATGCGCCTCGGAAATGAGTTCTCCGGTTTGCGTATCGAACAGGCGCACCACGGTTACATCATGTGAGGGTGGGCCGAAACGATAGGCGTAGGTGACGTCGAAGAAGGCTCCGATCAGGTCCACCGCATTGAGCGTCTGCGCACTGTTTGGCGCCAACAACAGCCCCTTTTCTCCTGAAACCACCGGCACCTGGCCATCCCGCAGGCAGGCAATGCTGATCCTGACCGGCTTTTCCTCTGCCCTTTCGTTAAGGACGTGAATGGCAAGGCCGTTCGTGCCTTCGTCGGTGACACAGGCAATTACCGGCCTGAATGCGCGCTTGAGGGCATACCACGCGGGTTTGGGCCGTCCGGCTGCATCAACAAGTCCCCACCCGGCACCAATCAAGAGGTCGGAAAGGGTCCAGACCAGTGCCCCCTGGCAATTGGTCCCGGGCCGTCGCCATTCGGAAAAGGTCTCGGACATGACCTCACCGGTGACCGCCCGTCCGAGCTCGAGGTATCTGTCCGGATCGCCGTATCGCAGCGCGGCCGGATCGACACCGTAGAGCAGCTTCAGATAGTGATCGCGCACATCCTCGAAGTCCCAACCGGCTCCACGATCACGCGGCACCCGTGCCTTCCAGCGTGGATCATGCCCCGGTTTCACCGGCAATCCTTCTTCCAGGCTTTGCTGGACGGGAATATTGGAAAACGCAAGGCACTCACCTGCAAAGCGGACATCGGCCCGTCTTGCGTCTTCCAGAGGCCGCAGATACGCCCCGACGCCGTAATAGTGGGCGATGCCTTCGTTGGGGGAGAACGGCAGGACCCCGCCGCATGGCGAATTTGCTGCATAGGGCACATCCGGCCGCAGCTCTGTGGCAATAGCCGGCAAGATCTCCTCGCACAGCGGCCCCTTCCAGCGATCCTCGGAAAGCCCCATCATGGCGCCCTGCTGGTAGATCTCGCTTCCACCGCACAGAACGGCAAGTGAAGGGCTGCCCATGCTTTCATCCAGCTGATCGCGCAGTTCCGCTTCGATCTCCGCGACGAAGGCGGCATCCTTCACGGGGTAATCGTAGTTGGCGAACTGAAAGTCCTGCCAGACCAGCAGGCCCAATTCGTCACATAGCTCAAGGAAGGCGCGGCTCTCGTAAAGCATCGTCCCGCCGATGCGCAGCATGTTCATGCCTGCGTCCCGGGCTTTTTCCAACAGAGGGCGATAGGTTTCGCGGCTGGACGAGAGGTTCAGGAGATCCGCATTGGTCCAGACGGCGCCCCGGCAGAAGACCGGCACACCGTTGATCTTCAGGCCGAAGCTGCGTCCATCGGCACCGTGGTCCGCCTCGATCCGGCGGAAGCCTGTCTTGCCCAGTGAAAGAGTATTGTCAGCGGCCTGAACGGTTACGTCGTAAAGAGCAGGCTCGCCGTGTGTGTGTGGCATCCAGGGCTTGGCGCCCTCAGGACGGACGGTCGCCGCATAGCAACCGTCGTCCTGAAGGCTCATCTTCGCCGATGCTCCCGCGCAAGTCAGCACCGGAACGGCATCCGTATTTTCGAGCCTGACCGTAACTGACAGCGCGGCTGTGCCATCCGGAGCCAGGTCCGCAAGAATATGCTTTTCAACAATACGCGGCGTCGTCTCGGGTTCGAGCCTGATTGGGCGGTATGGGCCAACCGCATGGATTTCCGGGCACCAACCGGGCATGTGACCGAGAAGCGTCGTCCGCACGAGCCTCAGCCCCTGGCTGGTTGCCAACTGAGGCTTCCACCGGGCGCGCGGCCCCTTTGCGTTCAAGTGCGGCTCTAGCGCGCGAAAGCAGATTTTCAGAACGTTGCGATCGGCCAGTTCCACGGGAACATTGTATTTGCGGAACATGTTCCGGCTGGACAGCACCTCAACGTCGTTCAGGAAAACCTCGGCAATGGTCGCCAACCCCTCCAGGTGCAAGCTATATCGGCCCGGCGGGGCGTCGAACCAGGCTTCATACCAGACGTCCTTGCCATGAAGGGGAACGGGATTTTCCGGGTCGTAAAGTCCTGCATCCGTCAGAGCACCGGCGACGGTTCCCGGAACGTGTGCCGGAACGAAATCCCACTGATGCCCCGTCGAAAGCGAGGTTTCAAAGGCACCGGGCTCTGTCATCGACAGTGCCCAGGTCACTTCACCCAGGTCGATCATTCAAGCCCCGGCAGCGCTGACTACGGGAGTAAAACGTGTTTCCTGATCACCGTAGTGGGTGTCGAGAAGTTGCATCAGGTTGTCCCAGGCGTTGACTGCCGGCAGCAAGCCTTCGTCCAGCCCCTGAAACTTCTTGCGCATGACGGCGCGCGCCAGTTTGAACTGCACCATCTTGCAGGTGGAGGAAATGGTCTTGGCCATCTGCACACCCTCGGTCAGATCGTCCCTGCCTTCCGCCACCAGCCATTCGAGATAGGACGAAAACAGCTCGAAATTCGCACCGAGCTGGCGCAGCGTGTTGAAGGCATACAAATGGAAGAAGCCGAACTCGCGTTCGCAGATCTTTTCCACCTGCGCCGGGAACACCTGTGCAAAGGCAGCAATCGGGTTCTGCTTTGGGCGGCGCTTCAGGTGATGGCGCAGAAGACCTTCCGAAACGTTCAGGATGTGAGTCGGCGTTGGCAGTGTGTCCGGAACCTTCACGAATTCCGTGTATGGCAGGAACGGCGTCGGCTTTTCATGTGCGCCGCGCTGGAACACTCCGTCGAAATCGTCACCTTCCAGCCGGTGCAGGCCCAGACCATGGAAATATTCCATCGTCCTGGCTTCAAAATCCATCCAGTTGACTGCGATCGTGGTCTTGCCGTGGGCCTCGTGATAACCGACACCGTGTGTGTCCGGCAGGAAATAGCTGTCGACTTCGACCAGTGACAAGCGGCCCCGTTCGATCTGTTGCCGGACGTGGGCTTCCACCCGGTCGTAGATCGCAAGTTCGGTAACCTTGAGACCATAAAGCGCTTCCAGATCCTCCAGCGGCACCTTGAAGAAGGTGAACTGGTCTCCTTCAAAATCCTGGGTGACCGAATAGGACAGACAAGCCTCCGCCGGCAGACCAAGCGACGGCAATACCTCGATCCAGACATCAAGATAGCAATTGGTTTCGGGCCAGTCCCGGTCCTGGGAATGGAGCGGGCTACGCACGTAGGTCGCCGCATTGAAGCGGTCAAACACGGCTTGCGTCATGTTGCGTCCCCTCATCCCCAAAGCGTGGCACGGACGCCTTCAGGCCATTTGGACGTGTCGAAACCATGATGGCGGAAGAGCGCCAGCGCCAGTCGTTCCAGACCGAAGCCGACACAGGCGGTGTGCGCAGGCGTTCCATCAGCCTGACGGATGTTCCAGGCCTTGCCGAAATTATCCATGTGGTAATTGAAGCTCATGCAGGCCGTCGGTTTTTCTTCCGACGTGATCGGCACAAGCATTTCGAACTTCAATTCCTGTTCACGCTGGCCGGACGCCATTATCTTGCCGGCTCGGCCGAAAAACGGATCGTTGGCGACATCGACGTTATGCGGGAGCTGCAGCCGCTCCATCATGTCCGAGCCGCGCTGTTTCCAGGTCTCGCGGAAATCCATGGTCTGTTCGGCAGAACCGACGCGCACGTATTCACGCTGGCGGAACATCTGCATCCGCGCCGGATCCTTGGAAGGCTCGTGGCGGAAACAATAGGACTGCAACGCGACGTAGGCTCCCTCTGCCGGCAATGCACCACGGCGCGAGAGGATCGGATAAAGCGGATAGCAGGCAGCGGGCGTCAGTGCTACCTGGGTCGGTTTCTGATCCTTGGACCAGTCGTCGCCAGCCGCCATGCATTGCAACAGCCCCATGTGGTCATGGTCGTTGCCGCAAAAGGCATGCACTGTTCCTGCCAACTGCGGGAAGTTCTTCATGTAACCGCTGGTTTCGAAATCCTGCATGGTCATTCCCGGCGGGAACACCATTGCTTCGGAGATCTCGTCCTGACCGTAGGTGAGGGCAAATTTTTCGAAACGGGCAATAACGTCTTCAAATTCGCCGCTGCGGGCGTAGAGGCCGTCGACGCCGCTGTCATGCAGGACGCCTTTGGCAAAGAGCTGATCCAGAAAAGAGACTTGCGCGTCCATCATTACCCCAAAAGACTGGTGTCTTGTTTGTTGACCAGGAGCATCGTGGACGTGTTGCCCAGAATACGGTCGTTGGAAATCATCAGCTGCGCCGAATGGGCGTCACGCAGGTGGCGTCCGAGGCTGAACGGCGTACCGTTCTTGTAGCCTGCGATCCCGCAGATCAGCATGCAGTGGTTGATGATTGTCAGGATCGTCTGTGACGTGCCGATCTTCACGTTGTTCATGGCAACGGAGAAGCTCATGGCATTGAGCGCATCGCTGTCGCCCTTGCAACCTTCGAACTGTTTCAGGCCGGCAACGACGTTGGCCTTGACCAGCTGCAGCAGGCTTGACGCCTCCGCCAGACGCAGTGCTCCCGGAGGAACCTGGCCGGGAGCCTTGCGCGCAGCGTTCTTCACGAATGCCTGCCCTCGGGCAACCGCATCAGCAGCGATGCCATACCAGAGCGCGCCCCAAAGAAGATGGGAAACGGCCAGCATGGATTGGGCCGCAATCTCCGCAAACGGGCGCGGCAGGATCTGGTCAGCCGGAGCTTCCGCCTTGAAAATATAGCCGTCGGAGCAGGTTCCACGCATGCCGAGCGTATCCCATTTGCTGGTCTGCTCAAGCGTGTACTGATCCTTCAGGAAAATGGTCGCAACCTGGTCGGAATGAGCCGCGTCGACATGCCGGCGGGAGGTCACCATGATGGCGTCCGCATTGGCGCCGTAGGAAATCACGGTCGCATCCTTGGTCAGGCGCACGGTGTCGCCCTCGACCTCGACCGCACAGATCGAATTGCGCAAGTTGCCACCGATACCTGCCTCACTGGTTGCTGAGGCGATCAGAAGCTGCTCATCGCAGATCCGCTTCTGGAAACCTTCGTGCCAGGCACTGCCTACGGCGTAATCCGCCAGGCTGGCAATCTGGATCTGGTGCATGGCATAAGTCATCGCGGTGGCCGCGCAGGCTTGTCCAAGAATTGCGCAAACATCAGCAATCTCGGTCAGCGTTGCACCTTCCCCGCCGAATTCCGGACGGATCATGACACCCATCAGGCGTTCCGCTTTCAGGGCGTTCATGCCTTCAACAGGAAAGCGGCCTTCCACATCAACCTTGTCGGCAAACTCGGAAGCGACCTTGGCGGCCCGCTTGGCGCGATCTGCCAACCCCATGGCAGTGATCTTGGCTGCGGCGGTCATGGATTACGCAGCCTGCTCTTTCAGGATTTCGGTAAGAGCTGCGTCGATCGCATCAATGGAGGAGAAAGACTTGCGGTTCAGCAAATGCTCCGGAAATTCGATATCGAACTCTTCCTCGAGCGCCAGCATCACCTGGACGGATGCAAACGAAGACAGACCGGCATCGTAGAGGTCAGCACCGTCCGCGACGTCGTCGATAGAAACCGGCAAATTGCCGTGTTTTGCCAGCAGGGTCCGAATGGTCTGTTTCATTTTAGTCCTTACCATTTTCTAACGGTTACACTTGAACCGGTCCTTGGGTTCCGAGACGTCATTTAGGCCAAAAAACGATAAACTGTAATTAAAGGGCATGGTAAAAAATTACAAAACAGGAACTATTAAAATTTGTTAAGTTAACACTTCCTCAATCATAAAAAATCTTTCAAGACACTCAACATTACCGCAGAGTATTCATTCCAAAAACTTAAATCATTCTACCGAGAACACCGTCCTTGCGCACAAGACCGTGATGAAGCGCGGCGGCAATATGCAGCACCACGGCGGCAGTGAAGAGCAGCCCGAGCGCAAGATGAATCTGAAAAAGCTGGTCTGCCAACGCACGGTCCTTGGCGACAATCGCCGGCATGGTGAACAGGCCGAAGACCGAGATTGCCGCACCGTAGGCGGAGGTAGCCACCCACCCGATGAAGGGATTGACCAGCAGAAAACCGTACAGAAAGGCATGGGTAGCCTTGGCGGCAAATTGCTGCCAGAGCGGCATGCCTTCCGGCAAGGGGGCGGGTTTGTGGGTCAGCCGAAAACCGAGACGTACCAGGGTCAATATCATCAACACGATGCCGACCGAGCGATGGTAATCAAACAGCTGGTTCTGCAAGGGGCCGCTGTCGATCCGGATCATGACAAGGCCGGCAGGCACCATTGTCAGCACCAGAATGGCGGTCAGCCAATGGATCAGCCGGGCAATCGGGCTATAGCGTTCATCACTTGCGCCCATATCGCACCTCTCCTCTCCTGCCTGCACACAGTTTAGGCAGACCACCCGGTTTCAACAAGTCCCGGAAGGAAGCCGGATACCCGTGTCTTACGGCAAGGCAGTGAAATCGACGTGACCGACGCTGAGAGTGAGTTGACCGGAAGTGATGTGTTCCTGCCGCAGCGACCACCATTGCGCCAGTTCCGTCTCGTCCAGCGCGACTTCCCTGCCGACGTTGCACCAGCCCCCGAGAAGCTCTTTCAGGAAATCCGCTGACGAACTGTCTGCCTGCCAGTCAGACCGGCCCTGCACCACCTTGTAGCCTCGATCCCGAAACAGTTCGATGGCACGCATGGCAGCGGCCGGACCGAGGGCTGGACCAAACCCCTTGTCAGACAGCTGATGCGTGTTGTGTGCGGCCAACAACGCGGCATCTAAGGGAAGTTGCGGGGTGAACACCGCGCGGCCATCGTAGGTCAGGCTTGCCAGAAACGGTTTTCGCGCCTTCACGACCTGATCGACCAACCGGACAAGAAACGGCTCTGCGACCAAGTCCAGAAAAGCGGATGTAGTCACCGCGTCAACCTCGGCAAACGGCAGCTCCTCCAGATCGCTCGCAAGGTCGATCTGCCGCGTTGTTACCCTGTCCTGCCAGCGCTGCCCGGCAACTTCCAACAGAGCCGGATCGTAATCGGTCAAAAGCCATTCGATCGAAGTGCCTCGATGCCGAGCAAAAGCCGAGACAGTCGAGCCTGCTCCACTTGCGAGATCCATTATGCGCATCGGTTGACTGCCGAGAGCCGTGAAGAATGCGGTTTCAACGTCCTCATTGCGAGCCGCCAGATCGACCGGTTCGCGCAAGGCAAGCCATGCTGGAGAAAAACCACTCATCGCCCAGTATCCTGCAACAGGTCTGCAAACTTCCGTGCCGCATCCGTCCAGTCCGGCAAGAGTTCAGCAGCCTTTCTGGCTTCAGTGCTCAATCCCGCACGTTTCTCGCGGTAGGAGATGAGTGTTTCGAGCGCGTCACGCAAAGCATCGACATCCTCGACGCCGCAGTAGATGGCAGCCTTCTCCGGAAGTGTTTCCTTCACCGCGCCGCCACCGCTACCGATTACCGGCAAACCGTGGGCAAGCGCTTCGGTATAAGCCATGCCGTAGCCCTCATACCGGCTTGCGAGCACGAATACCTCTGCCGAGCGATAAAAGTCGCCAAGGTCTTGCGCCGGAACAGCCCCGTGAAAGGTAATCCTGTCGAGAAGTTCCAGCTCACGCGCCTGGCCTAAGAGCGCCTGGTAACATTCAGGATCCGCCTCAAGCCCGCCGACGATATCCAGATGCCAACGCAACTCCTTGAGGCTTGCAAGCGCGGTCAGCAAGAGATCGTAGCCCTTGCGTGGCAGCAAGGTGCCGACCGACAACAGCCTCGTGACGTCGTTCTGTGGTCGTTCATACGGCTCAGGCTTTTCCGTGCCGGGCAGAACTGCGGTGATGCGGTCCGAAGATATACCGAAAAGCTCTTCAACCTGGGTGCCTGTTGCGGGACTGGTCACGATGACATGACGGGCAAAAGCCAGCACTTTGTTTTCGCTCTGGAAAAGGGCTTCAGCCTGTTCCTTCGACAAACCGTTTTCGACACAGAGCGGGTGGTGCACAAGCGCAATGAGAGTGATCCGGTCCTGCAGTCTTTCCATGGCTCCCGCCATTACACCAAGTGCGAGACCGTCGACGACAACAAGCGACCCTTCCGGCACCGACGACAGCCGGGCTTCGGCTTGCCGAAGCGTTTCTTCGGTGGGAAACGGAAAGCCGTCCCCAAGCGAAACCAGATCAACCTCCCAGCCAAGCGTGCGCAGACCGGCGACGATCCTGCGATCGTAGCCGTAGCCACCGGTCGGTGTGTTGAAATCTCCGGGATAAGCAAAGACAAGCGCGGGCATGAGTTGTCAGATCCCAGCTTCGTACCAGGCGCGCGCGACGTGGGATTCGGAAATCGTCACGCGGATCGCCTTCAGTTCAGATCCCGGACGTCCGAGCTTGTCCGCTCTGGCAGCCTTGGCCAGGTGATCATGGATGTGCTTTGTCAGAAACTCGGTCGTGGTGTTGATGCCCGCAAATTCCGGCACCTCGTCGAGGTTCTTGTAATTCAGAGGCTGCAGGACTTGCTTCAACGCATCATGCGCCCGGCCGATGTCGATCACCACGCCGTTGGCGTCAAGGCTGTCGGCCAGAAACGCGGCATCGATGACAAACGTGGCGCCGTGCAATGCCTGGGCCGGACCGAACAGTTCTCCCTTGAAGGAGTGGGCAATCATGACGTGATCGCGTACTTCAACTGCAAACATCTTATCATCCTGAAATCATGAGGAAAATTGAGAGCTTTTCAAATGACGGCTTGGTTGGTTCCGTCATATACGACGAGGGCGGCAAGCACATCTGACGCCTTGTTCAACAAATCGGGAAGACGATCCGGGAGCTCGGCAAACGCCACCTTGTGGGTGATGAGACGGTCGAGGGCAGGATCGGCCAGGAGGCCAAGAGCCGTTTCCAGTCTGCGGCGGTAAGTCCAGCGGGCCTGCCGATCGATCGGGATCGTTCCAACCTGACTGGAAACAAGCTTCAGGCGGCGGCAGTGAAAGTCTGCTCCCAGCGGAGCCGTGACCGCATGCGCGCCGTACCAGCTCAGCTCGACGATGGACGTACCGTCGCCGGCACAGGCAAGCGCCGTCGCCAGTCCCGCCGACGTGGCGCTTGTGTGAAACACCAGATCCTGGTTAGCCGGCGCATCTTCCGGCAGTGCAAATTCCAGACCCAGCCCGATGGCAACTTCCGCTCGGTCAGGGTTTGTATCCACGACAGTTACTTTTGATCCGGGTAACCGTCCGGCAACGTATGCGGTCAAGAGACCGACGACACCACCGCCGACCACGCAGATGTGATCCCCCGGTGATGGTTTTCCGTCCCATAACGCATTAAGTGCCGTTTCCATGTTGGCCGCCAAGACGGCTCTTTCGGCGGAAACGCCCTGGGGAACCGGCACGCACGACATGGAGGGGAGCGTAAAGACGCTTTGATGAGGGAAGAGAGAAAACACAAGACAGCCGTTGAGATCCGGGTCTCCTGCTATGACCCTGCCGACGTTTGCGTATCCGTATTTAACCGGAAACGGGAAATCTCCCTCTTGATGCGGCGCCCGCATGCGCTGCCATTCACTCGACGGAACGTCGCCGCGAAAGACAAGGCCTTCCGTTCCCCGGCTTATCCCGCTAAAGAGCGTTTCGACCAGCACTTCGCCGGTTTGCATCTCATTCAAGGAAACAGTCTCCAGTCCGCATCGACCGGGCTCGGTGTACCACAGCGCCTGCGGTTTACCTGTGTCGCGCGTCACCGGTACGTCTGCGGTCATCCTTTATCCTCTGCGGTCATCAACCCTTGCCTTTGTCAACGTTAGGACATTTTGACATGCGCACTATTGCGATGATCGCTCCGATTGGAAGTCAAAAAAATGTTTCGGGTCTTTGACATGCCAAAATTCAATGGATCAATTGCTCCTATGACCGCACGGCGTTTGACGTTCGCGGCCCTTATCGGGCTCAGTTTTGCCGGCCTCGCCACCTTGATGACGCTGACGCTTTCTCCTGGTGGATATACGGCGCTCGACCTTTTCATTCTTGTCTGCTTCATGATCACCCTGCCCTGGACCATCATAGGTTTCTGGAATGCGGTGATCGGCCTCCTCATCATGCGGCTTTCCAGAAACCCTGCTGATGCAGTCTGCCCGATCGAGCACGGCGACCCCACACAGCCGCTGCGAAGCTCGACAGCGCTGCTGTCCTGTGTCCGCAACGAAGATACTGAAAGCCTGGAAACCAATCTGAACGCCATCGTGTCTCACTTGATACGCGCAGGCGAAGCAGACCGGTTCACCCTTTATGTGCTCAGCGACACCAATATGGACGACGTTGCCCTTCAGGAGCAGCAGATGACGTCCCGGCTGAAAGATCGCTTCGAAGGCCAGATGGAGGTGGTCTATCGGCGGCGCACGGACAATCGCGGTTTCAAGGCCGGCAACATCGAAGACTTCTGCGAACGTTGGGGCGATCGACACGAGTTTGCACTGGTGCTGGATGCCGACAGCTACATGTCGGCCGACGCCATTGTCGGACTGGTGCGGCGCATGGAAGCCAATCCCCGGCTCGGCATTCTGCAAAGTCTTGTGGTTGGCCTTCCAACAGACAGCGCCTTTGCCCGCGTCTTCCAGTTCGGCATGCGGCTTGGCATGCGTTCCTACACCATCGGCAGTGCCTGGTGGCAGGGTGACTGCGGCCCCTACTGGGGACACAACGCCATCTTGCGGATCAAACCTTTCAAGGAAAGCTGCCGTCTGCCGGAACTGCCCGGGAAGGGCCCGCTCTCGGGAACCATTCTTTCCCATGATCAGGTGGAAGCCGTCCTGATGCGCCGCGCCGGCTACGAAGTGCGCGTACTGCCGCTCGAAACGGGTAGCTATGAAGCCAATCCGCCTCATCTGCTGGAGTTTATCCGCCGTGACCTGCGCTGGTGCCAGGGCAACCTGCAATACCGCCGGCTGATCGGGCTTCCTGGCCTCAAACCCGTTAGCCGGATGCAGCTGGTGCTGGCTATCCTGATGTTCCTCGGCTCTCCTGCGTGGCTGGGCTTCATGACATCGGCGGCCATCCTCGGCATGGTCACTGACTACATGCCATATCGCCCTGACACTGGTGCCCTGCTCTTCTTCACCGTCCTGACGATGGTGTTCGCGCCGAAACTGGCAACCGTCGCCGACGTGCTCGCCCGTCCGGACCTTCGCAAGGCCTTCGGCGGGCCGATACGTGTCGTCGTGAGCGTTCTTGCGGAAATCGTCTATTCGGCAATGCTGGCACCGATCATGGCCGTGGCGCACTCACTGTTCATGGGTGGGCTCCTGTTCGGCAAAACCATCGGCTGGGGTGCGCAGGCACGTGGTGTCCAACGACTGCCGGTCTTGCTGGCAGCCCGCAAGCTCTGGCCGCAGACACTCTTCGGACTTGCAGGTCTTGCCTGGCTTTCCACCCAGCCTATCGATCTGGTGTGGCCGGTCATTCCCGTGGCCATCGGGCCGCTTCTGGCAGCTGTCATCGCGGTGACAACCTCGACCAGAACACTTGGCCAGATCGCGATCCGTTCAACCCTGTGGCGTATTCCCGAAGAGACCAATCCACCTGCAGAGCTCGCAGACCTTCACCTGCTGGCGCTTACCAAAGGTGCGGTCGCCGTCCAGCAGCAAGGGCTCGTTCAGGGCGATGCCAATCCGGCGAAGGCCTGACACGGATCAGGCTCGCGCACTGGGACCTGCCTAGTCCTTTGAGGGCTGGGTGACACCAGGTGAACCGTCCAAAGCCTCCTTGCTGGCTGAACGCGCCGCATACGAACCAAAAGACCGGCCTCGCAGCCGGTCTTTTTGCGTCAGAGACTTTGAAACGGATTAAGCCGCGTTGGAAGAAGCCAACGGCTGGGTCAGAAGATCGTAGATCTCTTGCGCATCATGGGACGCGCGAATGCCCTGGGTGACAGCGCCGTCGCGGAGCTGGCGTGCAATTCGGGCCAGAGCCTTCAAATGGTCGGCACCAGCGCCTTCCGGCGCCAGAAGCAGAAACACCAGGTCAACCGGCTCATCATCGAGAGCATCGAAATCGACTGGTTTTTCCAACTTCGCGAACAGTCCTACCAGACGGTCGAGCCGTGTCAGCTTGCCGTGCGGGATCGCAATGCCGTGACCGACACCTGTAGAGCCCAAACGTTCGCGCTGAAGAAGCGTGTCGAAGATTTCCCGTTCGGAAAGACCGGTCAGTTCAGACGCCTTACCGGCGAGTTCCTGAATTGCCTGTTTTTTGCTTTTGGCCTTGAGCCCGGCAATTACCGCGTCTTTACCCAGAAGATCACCAAGATCCATTAGTCCGCCTACAAGTTTCAGAAGCCGGCTTCCCTGAGGAAGCCGACCCCATCCGCATCCTTATTCGGCAGCCTGATTGGCTACCAATGCTGGATCTATCCAGCCAATATTGCCGTCTGGCCTGCGATAGACAACATTGACACCGCCATTTGCCGCGTTTTTGAACAACACGACCGGCGCTTCGGTCAGATCCAGCTCCATTACCGCCATACCGACGGTCATCGTTTTAACTTTCGCGGAAGTTTCGGCAATCACCAGCGGATTGAAATCCACCGGCACTTCCTCGTCTTCCTCGGGCGAAGCCAGCACATAAGATGCTGCTTCCAGAGCCTCCCGGTCGTGGCCGTTGGGGCCATGATGGTCCTTCAGCTTGCGCTTGTAGCGGCGAAGCCGCTTTTCGATCTTTTCCGCAGCCATATCGAAACTGGCGCGCGGGTCCTGATCCTGCGCGGACACTTGAAGCACAATACCGGTGTCCAAATGCAGGCTGCATTCAGACTTGAAGCCTGTGCCCTCCCTGCTGAGCGTAACGTGGCCTGTGAAGCCGCCTGTGAAATATTTTTCCAGAGCGTCTTCGATTCGGTCTGTGACGTGGACGCGCAGTGCATCGCCTACATCGACATTCTTACCCGAAATCCGCAAAGCCATGGGGACCTCTTCTTTTTCTATTGACCGATAGGTCACCGGCGTTGCCGCCGGTGTTGAAACGCGAGACGTTTCAAGCTTACAGAATGGACCAGTCAGCGCCGAAGCGCCATCCCCTGTTTACGTCACGAGGGCGGTGCTATAATTGCGCTCGCTCAAAGAGTCAATTGATTATGAATTAAAGAAACAAAGTTGAAAAAGAGCCGTGTAATTGCCTTGTATTGTTTCAGTGGAAATCTCTGAAACATTTTAAATATTGCACCATTGAGCCCTAACGGCAGATCACATCAGGACTTAAAGTCGCACGTTTTTTTCACGCCGGCGCTGAACGGACGAACCGATCTTCATGGCTTCGCGGTATTTGGCGACCGTCCTGCGGGCAATATCGACACCGTCGTCCTTCAGAATTTTGACAATCGTATCGTCCGACAGGATCGACTTCGGATCTTCAGCATCGATCATCTGCTTGATCCGGTGCCGGACCGATTCCGCCGAATGGGCATCGCCACCCACCGTTGCGGAGATGGCGGAAGAGAAGAAGTATTTGAGCTCGTATATGCCGCGCGGGGTCGCCATGAACTTGTTCGACGTCACCCGGCTGACCGTCGATTCGTGCATGCCGATCGCTTCCGCGACGGTCTTCAGGTTGAGCGGACGCAAATGGGCGATGCCGTAGGTGAGAAACCCGTCCTGCTGCCGGACAATCTCAGTCGATACCTTGAGGATCGTACGGGCGCGCTGATCAAGGCTCTTGGCCAACCAGTTGGCCGTCTGCAACGAGTCCGTGAGATATTCCTTCTCCGTCTCGTTTCGGGCCGTCTTGATGACCTTGGCATAATAGGTCTGATTGACGAGGACTTTCGGCAGGGTGTCCGAATTCAACTCGATCGCCCAGGTGCCGTCGTTGGCCGGGCGCACGAAGACATCCGGCACCACCGGCTGCACCAGCGCCGATCCGAAGAGACTGCCGGGCTTGGGATCGAGTGCGCGGATTTCCGCGATCATCTCGACCAGATCCTCATCATCGACACCGCAAACCTTGCGAAGCCCCGGCAGATCGCGTCTGGCCAGCAGTTCAATATTGTCGATCAGCGCTTCCATGGCCGGATCGTAGCGGTTCTTGTCGATGAGCTGCAGCTTCAGGCATTCGGCCAGGTTACGCGCAAACACGCCCGCGGGCTCAAAGGTTTGCAAGATGGCCAGAACGCTTTCCAGCCGTTCGGTTTCGACCCCGAGCTGCTCCGCCGTCTCATCGAAATCCAGGTAGAGGTAGCCGTTTTCATCAAGTGAGTTGATCAGGTGGGTCGCTATCAGCTTGTCGGCTTCATCGCCGATCGCCAGATGCATCTGTTCTTCAAGAGACGTGACCAGCGAGGCTTCGTCGGCAACGAAGGCCTCCAGATTGTAATCTTCAGAAGCACCGCTGCTGCCGGCGTTCTTGTAACTGTCACCGGCCTTCAGAAGAGCCGGGTCTGGCGATGCAGGCACGCCGGGCTCGTCGGGAAAGACGTTGCCCAGGTCGGTATCCATGCGTGAGGCAATGGCCTCCGACCCGGTTTCCAGATCGTTCTGCATCCAGTCGCCGGTATCGGGCTCGTCGCCCTGGCGGGTCTGATTGTCCGCGCCATCGCCGAACGCGTCTGCAGCGGCATCCCTGCCGCCATCCCCCTCGCCTCCGCCTTCGGTGATGTCGTTCTTTTCCAGAAGCGGATTTCGTTCCAACTCGGCTTCGACATAGGCAACGAGATCGAGATTGGACATTTGCAACAGCTTGATCGCCTGCATCAGTTGCGGCGTCATGATCAGCGACTGACTTTGTCGCATCTCCAGCTTGGTTGAAATGGCCATCGAGTTCCCAGGCAAGCGTTATTTCAAGTTGGTCTGCTTTTTGCTTCTTGATTGCAGACCGAGTGTATAACGTAGCTGGCGGCGTGTCATCAAAGCGTAAACTGTTCACCCAGATAAAGCCGGCGCACATCCGGATTGGTGACAATTTCCTGGGGGAGCCCTTCCGTCAGAACCTCGCCCGAAGCGATGATGTAGGCGCGGTCGATGAGGCCAAGCGTCTCGCGAACGTTGTGGTCCGTTATCAGAACGCCAATGCCGCGCTGGGTCAGGTGACGCACGAGCTGCTGAATATCCCCTACCGCGATGGGGTCGATACCTGCGAAAGGTTCGTCGAGCAGCATGAAGGACGGGCGGCTTGCAAGTGCACGGGCAATTTCCACGCGGCGGCGTTCACCACCGGAAAGGGCTATACTCGGCGATTTCCGCAAGTGGGTGAGGCCGAATTCAGCCAGCAGCTCGTCGAGCTCCTCCCGGCGTTTCTGCCGGTTCGGCTCGATCACTTCCAGAACGGCGCGGATATTTTCTTCCACCGTCAGGCCACGGAAGATGGACGCTTCCTGGGGCAGATAGCCGATGCCGAGCCGGGCGCGCCGGTACATGGGCATACGGGTGATGTCGAAGCCTTCCAGCGAGATCTTGCCCTGATCCGGCCGGATCAGCCCGGTGATCATGTAGAAGGTCGTGGTCTTGCCGGCACCGTTCGGCCCCAAAAGGCCGACGGCTTCACCAGGCTTCACGGACAGGCTCACATACTTCACCACCTGGCGGCGGCCATAGGTCTTGCCGATGCCATCGACGACCAGCGCCTGCGACAGTTCTTCGCCATCGTGGCCCGTTTCCGGCATGCTTCCCTGCAATCCGTTATACTCCGAAGACGTTCTCTTCACTGGCGCGCCGTCCATCCGATCATTGCCGCGGCTTCACATAAGGTCTGTGGCCGACACTGTCGAGTCGAACCAGCCGTCAATATCAGTTGCCGTTTTGGTCGTTGTTCACACTGTTAGGCTGAATGCGCACCTTGACGCGGCCGCTGCCCTGGCCGGACACCTTGCCATTGCCGGCGCTCAGATTGGCCTGGCCGGTCTTCAGATTGACGGTCAGCCTGTTCCCGACGACAACATTCGGTCCCTGGCTGAGCACGACTTCCTTGCCGGTCATCACCATGACTTCCTTGTTCATGTCGAAGCTGGCTTCGTCGCCCTTCGCGGTCTGGTCCTTGGAGGTGATGAACACGCCTCCCGCCGCTTCCAGCTTCGAAATCTTCTGCTGGACGGCGCTTTCTTCCGTCTTCTCAGCACCTGAGCCGACGTAGAACACCTTGAGCCGCTGCGTCTTGAGGCTGGTTTCACCCTGCGTGACCAGCACATCGCCAACGAAGGTTGCGGTGTTGTTGTTGTCTTCTACCCTCAGTTCACTCGCCTCGATCTCGATTGGCTCCCCATCGTTCGACCCGAAGCCGGCGAAGGCATCGGAGAAGGTCTGGGCATGGGCCGAACCGGCAAGAAGGGCTGCGGCGGCGGCAATCGTCATGCGTTTCAGAAAAGTCATCTCTTACTGTCCTTGCGAAGCAGGATTGAGGGTCATCTTGATACCGTCGGAAAACCTGACGATTCCCTTGGCTTTATCATAGTCGAGTTTGCCCGCCACGACACGGCCCTGATCGGAACGAATGGACACGACCTGCGAGGTCTTCAGAGCCCCGTTGCTGAGGTCGATTTCCACTTCGGACAGGTCGACCGTGTAGCCTTCACTCCATTCAAGCTGAATGCCTTCATAGAGCCGCAAGCTCTCCGTCGCGTTGTTGTAGGTACCTTTCAGCGCCACAATCTGCGCACTCTGGTCCTTGCTGAGCGTGATGTCGGCCCGAATGGTCTCAAGATCGATGACGCGCGGGTCACTGAGGCGCTGGATCGCCCTGTAGGCGGTTACCCGGTAGGAGCGGTCACCATCATGACCCGACAGTTCGGGATGATCCATCACCAGCCCCTCGCTGGTCAGCATCATGTTGGTGGCACCAAGCCCGCTGAGCACGTTGAACAAGACCACGAGTCCGACCATGACTGCCAGAATCAACAGCCCGACGCCAGGAAACAGCCAGCGCATGATGCGCACCATCAGGCTGTGCCGGCGCGCGGCTCGTTGGGCGCGGGTCAATGGTCGCCTGGCCGCATGTCCGTGCATATGATCGCCAACAGCGCTCAATCCATTCTCCGAAATCGTGTGCCCGATCTCCTGGCACCTAAGCCATTACGAGTGGGCGAAAATATCGTTTTCTTCCCAGCCCTTCAGATCGAGTTCTGCCCGCGTCGGCAGGAAATCGAAACAGGCCCGGGCAATATGACTACGTTCTTCACGCTCCAGCATCATTTCCAGCCGTTCCTTCAAGGCGTGCAGATGAAGCACGTCCGAGGCCGCGTAGGCCAGCTGGGCGTCGCTCAAGGTTTCTGCAGCCCAATCCGAGCTCTGCTGCTGCTTGGACAACTCGACCCCGAGAAGTTCGCGCGTGATATCCTTCAGTCCGTGGCGATCCGTATAGGTCCGAACCAGTTTGGAGGCGATTTTCGTACACCAGATCGGCGAGACCTGGATGTTCAAATAGTGCTGAAGCACCGCAACATCAAACCGGGCGAAGTGGAATATTTTCGGTTTGGCCGTATCGGTCATTAGCGCAGCGAGGTTCGGCGCCTCGCTCTGGCCGCGTGCGATCTGGACCACATCGGCGCTGCCATCGCCCGGTGAAAGCTGCACAACACAGAGCCGGTCACGATGCGGGTTGAGGCCCAGGGTCTCGGAATCGACCGCCACCGCACTTGCCGTTTCATAGGCTTTCAGATCAGGCAAATCGCCTTTGTGATAGCGGATGGTCATGACGTTTCGTCTCCTCTGGCCTGTCCCGAGCACAATTTCTGTCGGTGCTCCTGCCATACTGATCCAGCAGGACACCTGTTTCTTATCTTCAATGACCGCACCTGCATTTATGCCATGACACATGAACACAGGTTGAACGACCGCAAATGTTATTGTCTGCCGACTGCCCGCAACAGGCAAACGACAGGTCGCTTATTCGAATAAGTTTTCCGTCAGGTAAAACATGCGGCGGGATGAGGCAAGTCGGTTGACCGCAGAACCATGCCGATACGTGAAGAGAATGCTATTTCTTGATACGAATTGCCTGGTGGCAGTTCATTGCAATCCCAGTCCCAAGTCGCAATCAATGCACCAGGCACTTGGCCACCGATCATCCCTCTTCCATGACCGGTTCGGAAAGATGGCGTGACAGCCGAGATCAAAAAACAAGCCGTCAGGTTCAAAGCTCGCGCCTGCCCCTCGAGTTCAGTTGATCCCGTTTGCCCGTTGAAGCGCGCGCACATAGGCAACGACCTTTTGTACATCCTCCTGGCTGACGCCATCCACGGGCGGCATATCGCCAAATGGCCAGTGGTGCGCACGCACGCCACGGGAGACTGCGAGCAGAAAGGCCCCGTCGGCGTGATGGCCAGGCTCGTAAATCTTGTGTACCAGCGGAGGCGCGATGCCATCGCGCCCGGCAGCGTTGTCGCCATGACAACTCGCGCAGTTTTCGCGAAAAAGAATTTCGCCAGCCAGGGCGTCTCCTTCCAGGGCCGGGACTTGCACCGACACCAGCGCGGCTCCACTGGCGGCAGGCGGTTGTTCCTTTCCCGACACGAGCCCCCAGAACAGAATGCCCAGCACAATAACGGACAAGATCGCTGAAACTGTCAGAAAGATCCTGCCCATCAAGCCTGCCTGCTATCTTCATCCAGCTGATCGTGGTCATGCTGGCCGGACAGATCGTCGATGATCGGACAGTTGGGCCGATCATCACCATGGCAGGCGGTCACCAGCTCTGACAGAACCTTCTTGAGTGAGCGCAGTTCCTCGATCTTGCGATCCACTTCCTTGATCTTCGCCCGGGTGATCGCCTTGACGTCGGCACTTGCCCGGTTGCGGTCCTCGTAGAGAGACAGAAGTTCACGGCACTCGTCGATGGAAAACCCAAGGCTGCGCGACCTTTGAAGGAACTTCAGCCGCTGGAGATCGGCGTCGATAAAATCGCGATATCCGTTCTCGCTGCGCAGAGGACGGACGAGGCCGATATCCTCGTAGTAGCGGATCGTCTTGACCGGCAGTCCGCTCTGTTCGGAGGCTTCACCGATATTCATTTTTCTTTTCCTTAAAGCTTCAGCGCGCGCAGACGCAGCGCGTTGCTGATAACCGAAACCGAAGACAGGCTCATGGCGGCGGCGGCCAGCATCGGCGACAGCAGTATGCCGAAGACCGGATAGAGCACACCGGCCGCCACAGGCACACCGACCGCATTATAGACGAAGGCGAAAAAGAGGTTCTGCCGGATGTTGCGAACCGTCTCGCGGGCAAGCTTCCGGGCACGCAGGATGCCTTCCAGGTCGCCCTTGAGCAGCGTCAGTCCGGCGCTTTCCACCGCGACATCGGCTCCCGTGCCCATGGCAAGACCGACATCGGCAGCAGCCAATGCGGGCGCATCGTTGACACCGTCACCAGCCATGGCAACCGTTGCCCCCCTGGACTTCAGGTCTTCAATGAGCTTTTTCTTGCCTTCCGGCAACACACCGGCGCGAACCTCGTCAATCCCCAGCAGCTTGGCTACGGCGTCTGCCGTGCGCGGCGCATCGCCCGTCGCCATGACGATCCTGATACCGTCGTCATGCAGGGCGCTGATGGCTGCCCTGGCATTTGCCTTGACCGGATCCGCAACGGCGATGAGCCCAAGAAGCTGCGCTGCCTCACCAGCCTCCTGCACCAGATACATCACCGTCTTGCCGAGCTCAGCCAGTTCTTCGGCACGATCGCCAAGATCGGACAAATCGGCGCCACTTTCGCTGGCAAAAGCGGCGTTGCCAAAAAGAACGACTGCATCATCGACCCGTGCACGCACGCCTTTCCCCGTGACGGCTTCGAAGTTTTCTGCCATGGGCAGTTCCAGCTGCTGATTTTTGACTGCCCCGAGGATCGCTTCGGCAAGCGGGTGTTCCGAGCCTTTTTCAAGCGCTCCGGCCAGCCGCAGGAGCTCCTTTTCGCTTTTGCCGGCGGCCGGAACGATCTCATCGACAACCGGTTTGCCTTCGGTGAGGGTTCCCGTCTTGTCAACAACGATCGTATCCACCGCTGCTAGCCGTTCCAGACCTTCGGCGGTCTTTACCAGAACGCCGGCCTGCGCGCCTCTGCCCGTTGCCGTCATGATAGACATCGGGGTGGCAAGACCGAGAGCACACGGACATGCGATAATGAGCACTGAAACGGCTGCGACAACCGCGTGAACGAACGCAGGGCTTGGACCTACGAACAGCCACATCACGAAAGCAAGCACCGCCACGCCGAGTACCGCAGGCACGAAATATCCTGCAACGCGATCGGCCAGCCCCTGGATCGGGGCCCGTGAACGTTGCGCCGAGGCGACCATGTCGACGATCTTGGACAGCATGGTGTCCGCACCGACCAGCTTCGCCTCCATGGTGAAGGACCCGGTCTTGTTGAGCGTTCCGCCGGTAACCTTGTCTCCCGGGTTCTTTTCGACCGGAACCGGTTCCCCGGTGACCAGGCTTTCATCGACGGATGACCCACCCTCCTTGACCACGCCATCGACCGGAACAGCCTCGCCTGGGCGAACGCGCAACAGATCCCCTGCGAGGATATTCTCCAGCGGAGCGTCGTATTCGTCACCTTCCGGCGTGATCCGCCGGGCTGTCTTGGGGGCAAGGTCCAGCAGGGCGCGGATCGCGTCGCCCGTGCGTTCGCGCGCGCTCAGTTCCAGCACCTGGCCGACGAAGACCAGCGCGATAATCACCACCGCCGCCTCGAAATAAACCGGCATATGGCCTTCCGGTCCCTTCAGCGCATCCGGAAACAGGAAAGGCAGGAAAGCGGCAATCATGGAATAGAGATAGGCTGCACCGACACCGATCATGATCAGTGTCCACATGTTGAAATTGCGAGTGACCAGAGACGCCCAGCCCCGCTGGAAAAAAGGCAAGGCTGCCCACAGGACTACCGGCGTAGCCAACAGGACTTCGAGGTAGATCGCAACGCCTTCGCCGATCCAGTCGCGGATCGGCACGCCTACCATCGGCCCCATGGTCAGGATCAGAAGCGGGACAGCCGCCAGGGCACTAACCCAGAGCCTGCGGGTAAAATCGACCAGCTCATGGTTGGGTTCGTCGGAAACACCGCTCTGCGGTTCCAGTGCCATCCCGCAAATCGGGCAGGTTCCCGGACCTTCCTGGACGATTTGCGGGTGCATGGGGCAGGTATAAAGTGCGCCCTTGGCGGACTGTTCCGCCTCCATCGCCTTTTTCTTCCTGCTATTGCCGGACACATAGAAATAGGGATCAGCCTCGAACTTGTCGTGACACTTCGGACTGCAGAAGTGGAACTCCTCGCCCTTGTATTTCAGGCTCGGCTTGCCTTTTCCAAGAGTAACCGACATGCCGCAGACCGGGTCCGTGACCTTGCCTGCCTCGCCAGTCTGGTTCGGCTGGATCTCTGTATCCTGCATGATGTTCGCCCTGATGGATCTTCGATCTCTTCATCAGATAGGCCCTCCAGTTGCTGGAAGGTCAAGGCGGACAATTGCTTATTCTCCGGCCCGGTGTTTATCCCGATCCGAGATAGGCTTTCTGTACAGCCGGATCATTGAGCAGGGCAGATGCCGTATCAGCGCCTGTGATCAGGCCGTTTTCAATCAGATACCCCCTGTCCGCGATCGCCAGGCTTCGCTTGGCGTTCTGTTCGACCAGAAGGACGCCGATGCCGGTTTCCCGGATGCGCGACAGGTTCTCGAAGAGTTCGCCCGACAGGAGTGGAGACAGGCCAAGGGACGGCTCGTCCAGCATCAGGATGTCCGGGTTCGACATCATGGCGCGGCCGATAGCCACCATCTGCTGTTCGCCACCCGACATGGTTCGAGCGGTCTGGTTGCGCCGCTGTGCCAGCTTCGGAAAGAGAGCAACCACCTTTTCCAGGTTCTCCTGCCGGCTTGCTCGCGCCCGCTCCGGATAGGCACCCAGCATCAGGTTTTCCCAGACGCTGAGATCGCCGAATATGCCTCGGCCTTCCGGCACGAAGGCTATTCCAGCCTCGACGATCCTGTCCGCTTTCATCTGGCGAAGGGATTGGCCAGCGAGTGCTGCCTCACCACTGACCGTTCCTTCACTGATCCCGGCGACGGCCCGCAACAGCGAACTCTTGCCGGCCCCGTTTGCGCCCAGAATGACGACGATCTCGCTTTTCGATGCGGTCAGGCTGACACCCTGAAGGGCTGCATGAAGACCATAGGTGACAGTGAGCCCGTTGATATCCAGCATCAGCCGTCCCCCAGGTAGGCCCGGATGACTTCCGGGTCGGAAAGCACGTCTTCCGGTGTGCCTTCGGCAATCCGGGCGCCGGAGTTGATCACAAGGCACCGGTCGCATAGCGAGCGGATGGCGTCCATGACATGTTCGACAAGAATGATCGTCCGCCCCTCCTGGCGCAGGCTGGCAATCAGATCGATGCCGACCGTCAGCTCGGAAGGATTGAGACCGGCGAGCCACTCGTCCAGAAGAAGGACTTCCGGTTCACTGGCGAGCGCGCGGGCAAGTTCCAGCCGCTTCTGGTCGATGTAGGTCAGCGCGGAGACCGGCTTGCCACTTTGCCCTTCCAGACCGACCCTTGCCAGAAGCTCCGCCGCGAAAGTTTCCACCTCCTTGCCCCAGCGCCTGGCGTGGCCGAAGACGCCGCCGGCGATGACGTTTTCCAGCACGGTCAGCTCCGGCAGAATGCGGACAAGCTGAAAGGTTCTGGAAACGCCAGAGCGGGCAATTTCGTGGGGCTTTTTCCTGGTCAGATCCTGCCCCTTGAGAATGATCGCCCCGGAGCTCGGCTTCAGGGCGCCGGAAATCATGTTCATGGTCGTGGACTTGCCGGACCCGTTCGGCCCGATCAGCCCCATCACCTCATGCTCGAGCACCTGGAAACTGACATTGTTGACTGCAACAAGACCGCCGAAGCGCTTGCTGAGGCTTTCCACGTGAAGGATCGGTTGTCCTTGTGTCATGACGACCTCCCTGCCAGAAGCTTGCCGAAAAGACCGGTGACACCATTCGGCAGGAAATAGACGATCAAAAGAAAAGCGAGCCCCAGAACCAGCGTGGTGGCATTGGGGAAAGAGACAGAAATCACCTCCCAGAGGAGCGTGAAGGGAAGAACGCCCAGAAGCGGGCCGTAAAGTTTCCGCGTGCCCCCCAGAAGAGCCATGATGACAACGACGAAACTGAGTTCCGGCGAGAACACGACATTCGGTTCGATGTAGTAGTAGCGCGGTGCGACGATGGCACCGACGAGAGCGGCGACGAAGCCGGTGGTCATGAACATCAGGACCTTTGTGCGCGCGGTGTTGATGCCGACATGACGCGCCACAGCCTCGTCATTGCCGAGAATGCGCAGCGCGAACCCGAGCCGCGACCGCCCAAGCCACCAGCCGAACACGAACACGGCGGCAAGAACGGCAAGCAGCATCCAGTAGATATGCGTTTCATCCAGGTCGGTGAGCACATAGAGCCCGCGGCTGCCGAGGAAGTTATTCTGCACCCAGCTGACGAGGTTGCGGACCATTTCCGCAAGACCGAGCGTGAAGATGACGAAATAGACACCGGACAGGCGCAGGGTTGCCCAGCCGATCACCGCCGCGAGCGCTGTCGCGACAACGGGGGCGAGCGCCGCCATGGCCCAGAAGCTCTGGTCGTAGTCGCTCATGCCGAGGCCGACCAGATAACCACCGATGCCGAAAAAGGCGCCCGTCGACAGGGCAATGTAATGGGTCGGCCCGGAAAACAGCGACCATGAAGTGGCAAGGGCGGCATACATGAGAACGGTTACGGCGATCGACAGCCAGTAGCCGTCTGCAACAAAGGGAACGCATGCGGCGGCGGCCAGAAGCGCTGCGGCGCCGGGCATCGCAAGGGCTGAAATGTTCATGCGGGTCTCCTGCCAAACAGGCCCTGGGGTCGAAACAGGAGAACAAGCAGAAAGATCGTGTAGGCAGCAGCCAGGGTCAGCCCCGGATCGATCAGCGTCGCCACGGCGGTTTCCACCACGCCCAGGATCAGCGCAGCCACAATCGCCCCGCGAATGTCGCCGACCCCGCCCATGATCACGATGATCAACGCCTTCATGGTGAAGATGACACCCAACGACGGATCAAGCGTGACGAAGGTTGAAATCAGCACGCCCCCCATCGCCGTGATCGTGCCGCCGATGGCAAAGGCCAGCGCACTGATGCGTTCGACGTTGATGCCGACAAGACCGGCTGCCATCGGACTGACGGCAACAGCCCGGACAGCCAATCCGGCGTTGGACCGGTTCAGCCAGAGATAAAGCGCCAGACTGATGGCCACGGCCCCGCCGAAGGCAACCAGCCGGTTGGCGGCAACCGTCGTTCCGGCAACGTCCACCGGAACGGCAAGGAAGGAATAGGCAAACAGTTCCGGATAGATCAACACCATGGTGCCCACCAGAATGAATGCCATTCCGAAGGTTGCCAGAATGGAGTCCACCTCCAGCTGGCCTTGCGTTCTCGCCCGCCGGACAAGCGGCAGAAGCAGGACGCGGTAGACAAGCCAGCTGGTTGCGAACGCCAATGGCGCCACGAGGAACACCGTGATCAGCGGACTTATGCTAGCCGCGGTAAAGGCAAGAAACGACGCCAGTGCCCCCATGACCAGAACCTCGCCATTGGCAAGGTTCATGATCCGGGCGACGCCGTATTGCAGATTGAGCCCCATGGCTATGAGCGCATAGGTTCCGCCCAGAAGCAGGCCGGAAATCAGGATGTCCATCTAAACTACCAATTCGCGAGACGATCCGGACCGGCCTGAGCCGGCCGGTCCGAAGGTCTTCAGTTCCAGCCTTCCTTGGCGACCGGCTCGACCGCAACCGGGACACCGACGCCGGCGACGGCATTGAACTGGCCGTCGTGCCACTGGCCCACCGTCCAGTAGTGCTTCGATTCATTGTGCTTGTCGAAGCTGATCGTGCCGAGGGCGGTGTCAAAGCTGTTGGCCTTGATGTACTCGGTCACGGCCTCGCGGTCCGTACTGTCAGCCCCTTCGATCGCCTGTTCCAGAACCTGCAGGCTGGCATAGTAGGTGGCTGCGGCCCAATATTCAGGCTGGTTGCCATGAAGCGCGTTGAAGGCCGTGCGGTATTCCGTCATCGGCTCCAGATCGAGATTGACGCCCCCTGCCCCGAGATTACCTTCGATCTTGCTGCCGAATTTGCCGGCGTAGGCGGGAAACGCTGTCGCGACCGCCGTGTAGAAGGCGCCGACATCGAGATTTTCAATGATCGCCTGTTCCGTCAGAGCAAAGGTATCCGGCGGGTAGGAAAAGGCGATGAACGCATCCGGTTCGGTCGCCTTGGCTCCCTTGACCACCGGGGACAGATCCGCCGTGCCGAGGGGGTAGGACTTGTCGAAGACAATCTCGTAGCCAGCTGCCGGCAGAACTTCACGGGCGACGGCAGCAAGCTCTATGCCGAAGGCATCTGCGACGTTGACCATGGCCACCTTGTTGCCGATGGCACCGTTGTCACGAAGCTTGTTCAAGGTGTCGCGCAGGCCCTCGACAAAACCGGTCGTGTTGCCGAGGGTGAAGAACATGTTCGGAAACCGTTCGGAAAGTTCCTCGATCTCGTCGGTGATGTTGGTCACCGAGATTTGCGGATATCCGTATTTTGCGAAGATCGGAGCAGCTGCCGCGTTGAAACCGGTGCCCCAGGGCGTCAGCAGAAAATCGACTTCATCCTGCGTGGCGAGACGCTGCACCGCCTTGATCATCTCGGCCGGATTGGATTTGTCGTCATATTCGACCAGTTCCACAGGACGGCGCTCGCCGCCGACCATCAGGCCGCCGCGTCCGTTCACCTGGCTAACCCAGAGCTCCACATTCGGGCTGTGGCTGGCAGCATCACCTCCTGCCGCCGGACCGGTCATATGCACCACGCGGCCGATCTTGATCGGGTCCGCGGCAAAGGCCGTGGAGGCCAGCAGCGCCGCGGCAAGCGCGGTCGCTCCAAAAACTATTCTACGCATCAGAACTCCTCCCAGTCGCGCAGATCATGCGTTTGATCGCGCCTCAACTTTGTATCCATAAATTTTCAACTTTGCAACATATTGCATCCAATAATGGTGATTTCAGAAATTTTGTAATGACAATGCGCTATTTTTGGATACATAAATATGAAAATGCTCATGATAAGGTCCATGCCTTCGAACAGGTATGGATCCGAAAATGGCAAGGACAGATGACGACCAAGGCAAATGAAACAGCCCCGTCCGACAAGCGCGTGCTGGCAGTTCTTCATCGCATGATCATGGACGGCTCGCTGGCACCGGGCTCGAAGATCAGCGAAGTGAGCGTCGCCGACATGTTCGACGTGTCGCGAACACCTGCGCGGCTGGCACTGCGCGCGCTGGAGGTGGAAGGTCTCATCAAGAAGCGTGACGGTCGCGGCTTCACGGTGCAGGAATTCAATCTGGGCGACATCAAGCATGCCTACGAGGTGCGCGGTGTACTGGAAGGCCTGGCTGCCGGCACGCTTGCCAAGAGCGGCATGAGCAAGGACGTCGAGGCGACGCTGAAATCCGTCATCAAGGACATGGACATCGCGCTAACCGACACATCGGCGGATGGTGACAAGATCTCGCGCTATCAGGACGGCAATGTCGCCTTTCACGAGACGATCATGCGCCAGTGCGGCAACGACTACATCGGCTATGCGTTCGATCGCATGGAAAGCCTCCCGATGCTCAAGCTGGGCACGGTGGTGTTCAGCGCCGACAAGGCCGAAGAAGACATGATGCGCCTGCGCCTGGGCAACATGCAGCACCGCCTCATCTTCGACGCGATCTCGAAACGCGACCCACAGCGCGCTGAATCGATCATGCGCGAACACGCCAACCAGACACTCGTCTACTCCGCCCTGTTCGCAGGCCCGGACAACTGACGGAACCAAACAAGACCAACACAACGGAGGATCCCATGGACTACGGCCTTTTCATCGACAACGAGGACCAGGCAGCCAGCAACGCGGCAGTCTTCGAACGCAAGAACCCGGTCAGCGGCGAACGCGCCAGCGTGGCGGCGGCCGCGGTGGCGGCCGACGTCGACAAGGCTGTGCAGTCAGCGCAGGCTGCCTTTGCCGCGTGGTCGAAGACTGGCCCGAGCGAACGGCGCAAGATCCTCAACAAGGCTGCCGATCTCATGGAAGAACGCACGCCGCAGTTCGTTGAGGTCGGCATTCGCGAGACAGGGGCGACCGCGCCATGGCTCGGTTTCAACAACATGTTCGCCGCCAAGATCCTGCGTGAAGCGGCCGCTTCCACCACTCAGATCAAGGGCGAGATCATCCCCTCCGACAAGCCCGGCTCCTTTTCCATGGGGTACCGCCAGCCCGTGGGCGTTCTGGTCGGCATGGCGCCGTGGAACGCTCCGACCATTCTGGGTGTCCGCTGTTTCGCGCTGCCGATTGCTTGCGGCAACACGGTGGTGATGAAGGCCTCCGAGAAATGCCCGGGCCTGCACAGGCTTCTGGGTGACGTCATGGCTGATGCGGGCTTGCCCAAGGGCGTCCTGAACATCCTGACCCACGATGCAGCTGACGCTCCCGAAGTGGTCAACGCGCTGGTCGACCACCCGCTGACGCGCCGGATCAACTTTACCGGATCTACCCGCGTTGGCCGGATCATCGCAGAGCGTGCTGCCAAGCACCTGAAACCCTGCCTTCTGGAACTCGGCGGCAAGGCTTCACTGGTGGTGCTCGACGATGCCGATCTCGACGGTGCGGTCAATGCGGCCCGGTTCGGCGCTTTCATGAACCAGGGACAGATCTGCATGTCCACGGAAAAAGTTGTTGTCGATCAGTCCGTTGCAGACGTCTTTGCGGAGAAATTCGCGGCCAGCGCCAGCGCTCTCAAAGTGGGCGCGCCAACCGAACAGGTTCATATCGGTTCGGTTGTCGATCGCGACACGGTCGACCATGTCAAAGCCCTGATTGACGACGCCGTTGCGAAAGGCGCAAAGGTTCTGTGCGGCGGCGTGCCGGAGGAAGGCACCGTGATGGCCCCGACCATCGTCGATCTGGTTACTCCGGAGATGCGCATCTACGGCGAAGAAAGCTTCGGTCCTGTCACCACGATGATCCGCGCCCGCGACACCGCCCATGCCATCGAGATCGCCAACGACACGGACTACGGCCTTTCGGCTGCCGTCTTCGGGCAGGATACCCGCAGGGCTCTGGAAGTTGCCAAGGACATCCAGTCCGGCATCTGCCACATCAATGGCCCGACTGTCTTTGACGAAGCGCAGATGCCTTTCGGCGGCGTGAAATCCTCCGGCTATGGCCGCTTCGGCGGTACGGCAGGCATCAACGAGTTCACGGAACTGCGCTGGATCACCATCGAAGACCCCGGTCAGGGCTATCCGATCTGATCCATCACCGGTAAGTCGCCGCCTCCCCCCCCCCTGAGAGTGTGCGGGAGGCGGTTGAGCCAAATCACTTTCACCAGAGGCCCCGCAGCAAGGCTTGCCGAGGCTGTGCTGGGGCTTGCCTCCTTTGCAAGGCCCGCCGGGCGGGACGCTGCGTCATCTGGCTTAAACAGGTGTGCCTTCACGCACTGTTAACCATAAATTGCAATACCTGACACACCAATAGCGCGCATTCCCGCGTAATCAGACAAGCGGTGTTTCAGCCATGAAAAGACTATTGCAGTCCCTTCCGATTGCGGCCTTCCTTGCGCTTTCTTCGGCGCCCCTTGCCTCCGCTGCGGATGTCTACTCAGGGCCCGGCGAGCTCTATCAGCCATCGACACTGCGCGGCAGCATCGGTCTGCGATACTGGTACAGCCAATCGCGCTCCGATCTGGACAACAGCGGCTTCGACATTTCCAGCACGGATAATGTGACCTCGCACACCGCTGAACTGGTCGGAACGCTCGAGGACACGACGTCCAACACCTTCTTCAGGGGCTATGTCGGCCTCGGCAGGAGCGACGGCGGCGATGTGCATTTCTCTGGCTACGAGATGGACGAAACCGATGAGACCTCGCTCGGATATGTTGTTCTCGACGGCGGCTGGGGCTTTGCGCAATTTGCAAACAACCAGGTGCGGCTGAAGGGGTTCGTCGGCTACCAGTACCTGTCCGACGACGTTTCGGCGAAATACGGAAACCTGACCGTCGAACAGTCCCGCGACTGGCATGCGATCCGCCTGGGAATGACTGCTGAAGGCGACATCGGCCAACGCGCCGGCTGGTCCGTTGACGTCGCAGGTGTCCCCTGGAGCTACAACAAGATAGAAACCTGGGAAAGCGACTGGACCTATGGTCTGGAAGCAGATGCGATGCTGAATGTCGACCTGACCAAGAACTGGCAACTGGGCGTCGGTGGCCGTTACTGGTGGCTCCAATCGAATTTCGACCGCAGATATGTCGTCACCGGCGAGAAAGTGGTTCTCGACCAGAACTATCACCGCTACGGCCTGCTGCTGGAAAGCAAATACACCTTCTAGAACGTATCGCGTTCAACCAGAAGGATCGCGCATCGCGATTTGCGCCAGGCAGCTTCCCGGAAAGACAGCACAGCCTTCAGAAAGGTCCGCGCACGCGGGCCTTTTTCGTATAAACAGACGAAACGGAAACCATTTGCTCCCGAAAGGTCTGCGCACCTTCATCCGGAGCTCCCTCACCGCCTTAAAGAGCCAGAGATGCCGAACAGCCTCGCCGCCACCTATCTTTTTCTCGTCGCGGCCATCGTCGCCGAGGTGATCGCAACTTCCGCACTGGCAAAAACCGAAAATTTCACCCGCCTGCTGCCGTCGATCGTCACCGTGGCCGGTTATGCGATCTCTTTCTGGCTGCTGTCCTATCCGATTCGCGTTTTGCCGACGGGAATCGTCTACGCAATCTGGTCCGGAGCAGGCATCGTTCTCATCACCATGGTCGCCTGGCTGGTGTTCGATCAGAAACTCGACCTGCCGGCCCTGATCGGCCTTGGACTGATCCTTAGCGGGGTGGTGATCATCAATGTTTTCTCAAAATCGGTAGGCCATTAGGCCAAAACGCCGAAGCAGCCCCAGAAACGAAAAAAGCTCCGGAAAACCGGAGCTTTTTTAGATTGTTCTGGACCTTGGTAGTGTGTCCAAAACCGGAATTTGGTGCCCAGGAGAGGACTCGAACCTCCACGCCCTTGCGAGCGCTAGCACCTGAAGCTAGTGCGTCTACCAATTCCGCCACCTGGGCTGTGAGGGGGGCTTTTAAGGGTGGTTCCGGGGCTTGTCAATCACTCTGTGTGACTTTTTTTATTCATTCACAGCCAGCCCTTCACAGACCCGCGGCAAAGGGCTAAGAAACTCCCAGACTGAGCCGGCCAAATTCCAGGCCGCCTCTCCTTTTGGACGCGACAGAAGGCATTTTCAGGATGTCCACAGCACTTAACGGCAAACTCGTCACGGTTTTCGGCGGATCGGGATTCCTTGGCCGTCATATCGTTCAGGCGCTCGCCAAGCGCGGTTACCGCGTGCGCGCAGCCGTCCGCCGTCCCGATCTGGCGACTCATCTTCAGCCGCTTGGCGCCGTTGGCCAGATCATGCCGGTACAGGCCAACCTGCGCTATCGCTGGTCGGTCGACCGGGCCGTGATCGGCGCGGATGCGGTGGTCAACGCCGTCGGCATCCTGGCCCCCAGCGGCAAACAGTCCTTCGACGCGGTGCAGAGTTTCGGTCCGCGAGCAATCGCGGAAGCCGCGCGTGCAGCAGGCCTTGATCGGATCACGCATATCTCTGCCATCGGTGCGGACGCACAGAGCAGCTCTGCCTACGCCCGCTCCAAGGCGGTCGGCGAAGCCGGTGTTCTGGAAACCCTGCCCGGCAGCGTTATCCTGCGGCCATCCATCGTGTTCGGTCCGGAAGACAAGTTCTTCAACAAGTTTGCCGACATGGCCCGCTTCTCGCCTGTGCTGCCGCTGCTTGGTGGCGGCGAGTCCAAGTTCCAGCCGGTTTATGTCTGCGACGTTGCCGAAGCGGTTGCCCGCGCTGTCGATGGCCAGCTTGCCGGTGGCACCACGTATGAACTCGGCGGCCCTGAAGTGAAAAGCTTCAAGTCTTGCCTGGAAGACGTTCTGGAAGTCACCCGCCGCAATCGCGTTCTGTTGCCGCTGCCCTTCCCGGTCGCATCTGCCATGGGCAAGGTTCTGCAGCTCTTCCCCTACGCGCCGTTCACCGCCGATCAGGTCGAGCTGCTGAAAACCGACAACGTGGTGTCTGACAAGGCCAAAGCGGAAGGCAGCACCCTGGAAGGCATCGGCATTCCCCCGGCAACGCTGGCAGCCGTTTTGCCGACCTACCTGGAACGCTACCGCGAACACGGCCAGTACGACGCGCACCGGCCGGCGTAAGGCCTGCTTGCACCTGACTTCTTCGACGGGCCCTTTGGGGCCCGTTTTCTGTTGAAAGAAACTTGCCCGGTGCCGGGCGGGTATGCGCACTCCAGCAGTTCGTCTGCAAGCAGCACCGTTCATCTGCCGCCCCTACCCGGCACAGCTTTTCGTTGCCGCATCCCGCTCCTTCGCCTACCGTCAAAATTGACGGGAGGCGCAGATGTCATTTCTTGCCAAGGTCACGTTACTTTTTGTTGTCTTTGTCGACCTGCTCGGCCAGGGGCTGGTGTTTCCGATCATCAATTCCCTGGTGATGGAACCGTCGACGTCGATGTTGCCGCAGTCCACCAGCGACGCGATGCGCCATTTCGATTACGGCCTCATCATCGGCATCTTCTTCTTGTGCTGGTTCTTCGGTGCGCCCTACATCTCCAAACTGTCGGATGTCATCGGCCGCAAGAATGCGATCCTGATCTGCCTGTTCGGCGCGCTCGGCGGCTATGCGCTCACCATAGCAGCGCTCTATCTCAACAGCTTCCTGCTCCTGGTCCTGGGCCGCGCGATCACCGGGTTGACTGCGGGCAACCAACCGATCGCGCAGGCCGCGATGATCGATGGCAGCACGGATGACGAGGACCGCAACCGGAACATGGGCTATATCATTACCGGCGTCAGCTTCGGGCTGGTCGGCGGCCCACTGCTCGGCGGTCTCCTGTCGGACCCGGTCCTGCTTGGCGACCTGGCGAGCATCAAGCTACCGTTCTATGCCTGTTTCGTGCTGGTGCTGATTGCCATCCTGCTGGTGGTGTTCTCATTCAAGGATGCACACGACGCCGAGGCGGAACGGCAGAAATTCGTGTTCAGACCTTCGGAAATCCTCGAGCTTCTGTGGCGTATCCGGAAATATCCGACAGTGATGCGGCTGACAGTGGTGTTCTTCTTTTTTCACGTCGCCAACCTGTCTTTCTACATCTTCGTCGACAACTACCTGACCAGCCGCTTCGGTTACGGCACGCTCGGCGGTTCGATGGTGATGCTGACAATCGGCATTGCCCTTGCCTTTTCCAGCACGTTTCTGGTTGTGCCGGCGCAAAAGCGGTTCAGCAAGGAAGCTATTCTGGGCATGACCTTCACGGTCTGGGCAGTGTCGGCGGCAGCTTTCATAGCCTCGCCCAACGCAATTCTGACCTATGTGCCGGTCTTCTGTTACTACTTCGCCTTCGGCATCGCCTATCCGACGTTTCTCGGGCTTTATTCGGCAGCCGTCAGCGACAAGGAACAGGGATGGGTCATGGGCGTGACCATTGCCGTCTTCACTTTGGTGGCGGGCGTGATCTCGTTGCTGGGCGGGGAACTGATCGGGCTTGATCTGGATCTGCCGTTCTACGGTGTGATCATCGCGGCCCTTACCGCTCTTGTTGTGATGTTCTTTGCCTGGAACAAGCCGGAGATAAAGGCATTGATGCGCGGATCCGGCGGCTGACAGGAGAACTTGCCAGCCGCCGGAAAAGATTATCCACGCCGAGGCCCCAACTTGAAGCGGTCGTCGTGCAGCTCGCTGTAGCCGAGCTCTGTGCGTTGCAGGCCGATATCCTTCAGCTCACTCTCGTTCAGGCGAGAAAGTGCTCGGTTAGTTTCCCGGCGGCGAAGATAATTCCGGAACTCTGCCACACAAACACGAAGGGCAGAAAACAGAACACTGCGGCTGTTTGCGCGGCTGCGGAAAATGGTGTCGATCTCAAGGCTCATCTCTCTTCTCCTAAGGGCTGAACGCCCGTTCCTTTCTGGGGACGAGATGAGAATGACAAATCAATCCTGACAGCAGTGAGTCATGTTTGATCCCGTTCTGTTCTCAGGTTATGATTTTTTTTGTTCCGACCTCACAGAGCCCGATTTTCCATGAACCCGATTGAACGCGCACTCGGCATCCTGCTTCTGCTGACCGGCGGCAAACTTGTCCCGGCAACCGTACTTGCCGAACGGTTTCACGTTTCCCATCGCACGATCTATCGCGACATCGACAGGCTGATCGCGCTTGGCGTTCCGGTGGATGCGGAGCGTGGTGCGGAAGGCGGCTACCGGCTTGCCAGCGGTTATCTTCAGCCACCCGTGGCGCTGACCCGCAATGAGACCGCCGCCCTGCTGGCTGCAATGGCACTGGTGCGCTCCAGCCGCACGGTACCGCTGGCAGACGATCTTGCGGCCGCGGAAAAGAAGCTGTTGGCGTCCCTGCCCAAAACGGTTCACGGGCTCCTGAAAGAGGCCGACAGGATCGTGGGCATCGAACCAATCCCGCCCGACATCTTTCATTCCGGCACAAAGGCGGAACCGACGGGCGACTGGCAGAAGGCCCTCGACGGATTCATGGCCGGTATCCTGGATGGCAAACGGGTCCGCTTCGAACACGTCAACCCCACAAGGCGGACCGTGAAAGCCCATGACGTCGAACCCTATGGGGTCATGTTCGACCGGGACCTTTGGTATCTGGCCGGACGCTGCGTCGATACGGACACGCTCAAGGTCTATCGGGCGGACCGGGTGCGGGATCTGGAAATCAGCGGGCTCTTTTTCCGGCCCGACAAGACCTTCTCCATCAAGAGCCTTCTCGGCGGGGCATGGCTGTCGCAGGCGATGCGTCGCTGGGAGCAGGAAGAAGCGATTGCCGAGATCCTGATCACTGCCGCACAGGCCAAGAAGCTGAGCGCCGACTGGTATTATCGTCACGCTGTCTTCACACCGGCCGAAGAAGGCCGGATCCTCGTCAGCATCCCCTCTACCGAGCGGGCCCGCATATTGCCGCTCGTCCGCTGGCTCGGGCCGGGGGCGGAACTGCTTGGCCCGGAGGACCTTCGTCAGGAGCTTGCAAGCGAACTGGAGGCGCTGGCGGGCATCTACACTACCAAGAGACAGCTTAACCGCTCAGCCTGAGCCAAGCCCCCGTCACACACGCTCCGTCGGTCCGGACAAGCGCAGCAAAATATGCACGCCGATCCGGACATTGGTGAAGCGGCCTCAGCCCAGAAAATAAAGCCCGGCGAAACCGGCAATGCCGACGAAAATGCGCCACCAGGCAAAGGGTGCGAAGCCGTGTTTGGAGACGAAGTCGAGCAGCCCCTTGACCACAAACACACCGGCGATGAAAGACGCGACAAAGCCGATACCAATGAGCATGGCATCGTCCATCGAGAGCACGTTGCGGTTCTTGTAGAGATCGTAGGCAAAGGCGCCGGCCATTGTCGGCATAGCCAGAAAGAACGAGAATTCGGCCGCCGAGCGCTTGTCGGTGCCCATCAGCAATGCACCGGCAATGGTCGCACCGGAGCGCGAAACGCCGGGCACCATGGCAAGGCACTGACAAAAGCCGATCTTCAGGCAGAGCGACAGCGGGTAATCCATCACATTTGTATAGCGCGGCTTCAGTGGCAGGCGGTCGATCCACAGAAGGACGATGCCACCGAGCAGCAACGTCGTACAGATAAGCGCGGGCGTTTCGAACAGCACTTCCTTGATGAAACCATGCAGCAGCACGCCGATGACGGCGGCCGGCAGGAAGGCAATCAGGATACCGGCCACGAAACGCCGGCTGGAGGGATCGCTTGGCAGCGTGATCAGAAGCGTCCACAAACGGCCGAAATAAACCGACAGGATCGCCAGAATGGCGCCGAGCTGGATCAGAACTTCGAATGTTTTGCCTGTGCTGTCGAAGCCGAGAAAATGCCCCAGCAGCAGGATGTGACCGGTTGACGAGACGGGAATGAACTCGGTCAGACCTTCGACAATCCCCAAAATGAGAGCATTAACAATCGTTTGGCCGTCCATTGTGTATCTTGTCTCCAAATGGCTTGATGAAAACCAGCCTGACCAAGTATGTCTCGCGACTCAGGGCGTCTCCCAAGTCGCCGCTTATTTGACGAAGCGAAGTCACGCCGTCAAACCCTTGATAACCATATTCGGGGCAAACTCTCCGTTAAGGCGATTGCAGCATTCGGCATTCGCTTTGACGTAGTCTTGCCACAGTTCAGGCTCTTAACCCCTTCATGCTGACGCTCTACCATCATCCGTTCTCGCCATCTTCAAGGTTCATCCGGCTCATCCTGAGCGAATACGGTGCCGCCTTCGAGGAGCATCACGTGAACCCATGGGAGCGGCCTCAGGCGCTCCTGGTGCTGAACGCGGCAGGCACCGTGCCGGTTATCGTGGAAAACGAAGGCCCTGCCATTTGCGGCGCCGGACCAATCATGGAGTATCTGGACGAAACCCGGGGCTATGCGGTTGCCGACCGCCGGTTGATGCCGGATCATCCCGATGCCCGTGCAGAAACGAGACGCCTGGTCGAGTGGAGCCTCGGCAAGTTCGATCAGGAAGTGATCGGCCATCTTGTGCGTGAGCGCATCTACAAGCAGATCATGCCGAAATCCGCCGGCGGCGGCGAACCGGATTCGGCTGCCCTGCGCGTTGCCCGGGCAAACATCCATCACCACCTGAAATACTTCGGCTATCTGGTCGCCTCCCGCCGCTGGGTTGCCGGCGACCGGCTGACCTTCGCCGACTTCGCCCTTGCTGCCTCCCTGTCGTGTGCCGACTATCTGGGCGAAGTGCCGTGGAGCGATCAGGAAGACATCAAGAGCTGGTATGCGCGGGTCAAGTCGCGGCCGTCGATGCGCCCGCTCCTGGGCGAGAAGGTACTGGGCATGCCGGCCGCACAGACCTATGCGGATCTCGATTTCTGACGCATTCTTCGTGCGTTCAACCGGTTCCGGTTGAACTGAACGTTGTTCCAGCGAGCAGCCGAAGGCCTTGGACCGAAAGACCCAAAAGCTTCTGACCGCCTTTGAGGAGAAGGCCCGCGCCCTCGGTTTCGACGGCGTGAAGATTGCCGCTGCCGACAGCATTCCGGAGGCGGGCGAACGCCTGCGGCACTTCCTGGATAAGGGTTATGAAGGCAGCATGGCCTGGATGGCGGAAACCGCCGACCGCCGATCCTCACCTCAAGCGCTATGGCCGGAGGTTCGCTCTGTCATCATGCTGGCGATGAACTATGGCCCCGGCAGCGCACCACACGAACATCCCCTCGCCCATCTGGCCGACAAGACCACCGGCGGCATTTCCGTCTATGCGCGACACCGCGACTATCACGATGTCATCAAGGGGCGCTTGAAGGAACTGGCCAGCTTCCTGGTTTCCCGCTCCGGTGGCGATGTGAAGGTATTCGTCGATACCGCACCGGTGATGGAAAAGCCGCTCGGGGAGGCTGCCGGGCTTGGCTGGCAGGGCAAGCACACGAACCTGGTGTCACGAGATCTCGGGTCCTGGTTTTTCCTCGGTTCGATCTTCACCACACTGGATCTGCCGCCGAGCGGCGCGGAACGCGATCATTGCGGCTCCTGCCGCGCCTGCCTCGACAGTTGCCCGACGAACGCATTTCCCGCGCCCTACCAGCTCGATGCGAGGCGCTGCATTTCCTACCTCACCATCGAACACCCCGGCCCCATTCCGGACGCGTTTCGCAAAGCCATCGGCAACCGAATTTACGGCTGTGACGATTGCCTGGCCGCCTGTCCCTGGAACAAGTTTGCCGAAGCTGCCCGGGAGGCCAAGTTGATTGCCCGGGAGGAGATGATTACCCCGAAGCTTGCAGACCTTCTGTCGCTGGACGACGCAGCTTTCCGCCAGCTCTTTTCCGGATCACCGGTGAAACGGATCGGACGGGGAAAGTTTCTGCGCAACGTTTTGATTGCCGCCGGTAATTCCGGAGAAACTGAACTGCTCGGCAAGATCGAAGCACTGCTGGACGATGCCGACGCCCTTGTTCGCGGCACCGCCGTCTGGGCATTCGGCCAACTTTCTGCACAGGAAGATTTTCAAGCCCGCAAAACCGCGGCGTTGCGCGTCGAAACCGACGAGACCGTGCGTTCTGAATGGCTCCTCGCGCAATCCTGATCCGGCTTTTCCCGATTCGACCTTGTCATGTGATTGGTACATAGTCATGGAATGGCCTAGGTCTTGATGAGGACTTGGACGTCCAACCCTATCGGGACCGATCTCGTTCAAACCGCTCGATTCCGATCATTTTATTGGAGCCACGACATTGAATTTTCAGCCCGCCTCCGTTTTCTCATCCAAACCAGCCAGGGCCCGCGTCCGGCTCCTCATGCTCGGCACCGCGCTTGCGCTGGTTTCTGGCTCCGCCCTTGCGCAGGACACCGGCGAGACCGCCTATGAAGCTTATGTAGAAGGCTTGAAGAGCCTGGGTGTCGAGGTCGAAAACGGTAGCGTCGCTTACGACGAAGGTACCGATACGCTGACCCTCACCGACAGCACGATCTCCTTGAGCGGAACCATCGAGGATATTCCGGCCGAGGAAACGGATGTCACAGGCAATGACGGCGCCACGGATATCGAACCGGAAAAGCTGACCGACCTGACCTATTCGCTTTCATTCAGCAGCGGCACGGTCACCATTACAGGTCTCAGCCATGAAGACGGCGACTTTGACGCCGCAAGCTGGGTCTATTCCGACGATTCAGAAATGGTTCTTTCCGCCAGCGCCGAAGGCAAGGGCCGATTGAAGATCGACGGCCGGTTGAGCGGAGTTTCCGCGACGAACTACAGCTTCACCATGCCGGAAGTGCCGGCAGAAGACGAGGCGCATCAGGTCAGCCGCTGGCTGCCGTTCGTGAAGGCCGCTCTCCTGACTTCCTACGACGAAGTCAAGGCCGACAACACGGCGATGACAATCGAGGCGCATGAGATCGAAGACGGCAAGGACACTCTTGTTCTGTCAGGCACCATGCAGATTGCCGGCTACCGCATGGCCGACGCTGTGGATGGCCGGATCGGGGAATACACGATCGACAGCATGAGCCAGTCGATGCAGACGCTGGACACGTCCTCGGGCCAGATGCTGAACCAGACCACCAGCCAGGGCAAGACCGTTTACACGGACATGGACGCGGCCGCGTTCTTCGATCTGTTCGACCCCGATGTTCCCGAAACCGGCGATGAAGTGGTCATGCTCGGCTCGGCGTCGGCGATCGACTACAAGTCCAAACAGGACATCGCCGACGGGCTTGCGATTGAAATTGCCGTCGACAAGACCTCGATTTCAGAAGTCACCGTTCTGAAACGTGAAAACAACATCCTTGCCCTGTTCGACAGTCTGTTTGCCAAGCAGGTTCCAGCCCCTGAAGAACTGATCACCGGCGTATTCCAGTTCTACCGGTCGTTCGGCGTCACCGATGCCCGCATCAGCGGTATCAACGTGACCGTGCCGACACCTGGCCCAGAAAAGCCGATGGAAATCGCCATCAAGGAAATGTCCATGTCGGAGATCAACTCCGACGGTATCGGCGAAATGATGATGGTCGGTCTCGATGCCCCGGACCTGCCGGAAGGTGCATCGGTCAAGATCGACTGGGCGGCGATCGGCGATATCGAATTCGCCGAATATACGCCCATGCGTGCCATGATCAGCACATTGATGGCGGACCCAAGCTTCGGCGAGGATCATCCGATGGAGGTGGCCCGCGCGTTCATGCCGCGCTCTTTCGGCTATGAACTGGAAGGACTGGACGTTGCCGTGCCGGACCTCGGTCGGACCGAAATCGGCAGAGCCGAGATGACGCTGTCCACCACGGTGCCGCCAATCCCGACCAGCTTTCACGCCAGGACCGAAGGGCTGAAAGTGCCTGTCGCGGCCATCGATGACCCGGAAGCCCAGGCATTGCTGGAAGCTCTTGGTCTGGAAACGGTCGTCTGGTCCGACGAGACCCGGCTCTATTGGGACGAGGCAACGCTGGAACTGCGCCTGGAACGCATGATGGTGGATGTCGAAGGGCTCGGCCGCGCCGAATTGTCCGCACGTCTTGCAAACGTACCGAAGTCCTTGTTCGAGGATCCCGAGAACCAGGGACAAATGGCCCTTGTGGTTGCCCAGTTCGTCGACGCATCCCTGACCTTCAAGGATGCCGGCCTCACCAAGAAGGGCCTGACCCACATTGCCGAGGCTCAGAACATCCCCGAAAATGTCTTCCGGGAAGCCCTTGTTGCACAGGCGACGCAAATGACCGCGCCGATCCAGAATGCGGCCTTCACGCAGATGGTTACTGAAGCAGCGTCCAAGTTCCTCGACAATCCGGGGGAACTGAAGGTCACCCTGACGCCGCCGAACCCGGTTCCGCTGGCGCAGATCCTGGGTTCGATGGCAGCACCGCAAACCCTGCCGGATCTTCTTGCAGTCAAGATTGTTGCCAATTGATTGCTCTGACCACGTGAATGCGAATACCAAAAGGGCGGCCAGTGGCCGCCCTTTTTTGCCTTCAGGCAGTTAGCTCGTTCTTAGAGTTCTGGCGAGACCTGGCGTCACTCTGCCGCCTGCTGCTGTCCGACCGTTCCGATCCGCGCTGCACAGAACTTGAACTCCGGGATCTTGCCAAAGGGGTCCAGCTGCGGGTTGGTCAGGAAGTTGGCCGGGGCTTCGCTGAAGCAGAACGGGATGAAGAGCATGCCTGTCGACACGTCCCGGTCTGCGCGCAGGGTCAATGTGATTGCGCCGCGCCGTGTTTCCACCCTCACCTGCTGGCCGATGTCCAGACCCGAGCGCTCGATATCGCGCGGGTTCATGGAAACGACTGGCTCCGGTTCGATGGCATTGAGCACTTCCGCACGCCGCGTCATGGCACCGGTGTGCCAATGCTCCAGCATGCGCCCCGTGGTCAGCACCAACGGGAAATCATCGTCGGGAAGTTCATCCGGCGGCACCAGATCCGTCGGTACGATGCGCCCGCGGCCATCTGCCGTCGGGAAGGACTGGCCGAACAGGATCTCGTTGCCAGGCTTGTCCGGGGCATCCGCCGGATAGGTGACCGTGCCGTCGCGCTCCAGCCTTTCCCAGGAAATGTTACTCAGCGAGTTCATGTGCGACCGCATTTCCTCATAGATCGCCGGAACGCCGTCATAGGTCCAGTTCAGGCCCAGGCGGTTGGCGATATCGATGAGGATCTGCCAGTCGGCGCGTGCCTCACCGGGCATCGGCACGCAAGGACGGCCGATCTGAACCTGGCGGTTGGTGTTCGTGAACGTGCCGAGCTTTTCCGCATGGGCGGAGGCAGGCAGGATCACGTCCGCATGCCAGGCGGTTTCTGTCAGGAAGATATCCTGAACCACAAGATGTTTCAGACTGGCGAGTGCCTTGCGGGCATGGGCCTGGTCCGGATCGGACATGGCCGGGTTTTCACCCTGAACGAACATCGCCTCGATGCCACCATCCAGGATATCGTCCATGATCTCCACCACGGTCAAACCGCGCGCGGGGTCGAGCGTGCGGCCCCAGGCGTCTTCGAATTCGGCGCGGATATCCGGATTTTCAACTGAACGATAGTCCGGGAACACCATCGGAATGAGCCCGGCGTCGGATGCCCCTTGCACGTTGTTCTGACCGCGTAGAGGATGCAGGCCGGTGCCCGGGCGGCCTATCTGGCCGGTTGTCAGCGCCATGGCGATCAGGCAGCGGACGTTGTCGGTGCCGTGGACATGCTGCGAAACGCCCATACCCCAGAAGATTATCGACTTGGCACTGGTGGCGTAAAGCCTTGCGACTTCCCGCAGGGTTTGTGCGTCGATGCCGCAGACCGGCTCCATCGCTTCCGGCGTGAAATCGATGATCTTTTCCTTCAGTGCCTCGAAGCCGTCCACGTGAGCGGCGATATACTGGCTGTCGTAGAGGCCTTCGGTGATGATGACGTTGAGGATCGCGTTCAACATCGCCACATCGGTTCCCGGCTTGAACTTCAAGCCGTAGTCGGCAAAGCGCATCAGTCCCTGGCCGCGCGGGTCCATGACGATCAGCTTTGTACCGTTCTTGGCCGCCTGCTTGATATAGGTCGCGGCAACCGGGTGGTTCTGTTCCGGACGAGCGCCGATCACGATCATGCAGTCTGCATCGCCGGCTGCATTGAACGGGGCTGTCACTGCACCCGAACCGATGCCCTCCATGAGCGCAGCCACAGAAGAAGCGTGGCAGAGACGCGTGCAGTGGTCGACATTGTTGGTCTGGAAACCCTGGCGGATCAGCTTCTGGAAGAGATAAGCCTCTTCGTTGGAGCCCTTGGCCGAGCCGAAGCCCGCGATGCCACGGCCGCCCTTGGCGTCATAAACCGCTTTAAGACCACCAACGGCTCGCTCGAGCGCTTCGTCCCAGGTTGCCTCACGGAAATAGTCGAGATGGTTTTCCAGCGTCATGGCAATGTCGCCACGCTTGGGTGCATCGTCCCGGCGGATCAGCGGCTTGGTCAGGCGCTCGCGGCTGGAAACATAATCGAAGCCGAAGCGGCCCTTGACGCAGAGCCGGTTCTCGTTGGCCGGGCCGTCGCGGCCCTCGACGCTGACGATCTTGCCGTCCTTCACCGAGACAGACGTCAGGCAGCCCACACCACAGAAAGGACAGACGCTGTCGACGGTTTCTTCGGCAAAGATCTCGCGCTTGCTGGCGCTGGCATCCAGAAGGCTCTTTTCCATCAGGGCCCCGGTCGGACAGGCCGACACGCATTCGCCGCAGGCAACGCAGGTGGAAAGACCCATCGGGTCTGCCAGATCGAACACCGGCACCGTGTGCGAACCGCGATCCGCCATGCCGATAACGTCGTTGACCTGCACTTCCCGGCAGGCTCGCTCGCACAGATTGCACGCGATGCAGGCGTCCAGATTGACTGCGATGGCCGGATGGGAAATGTCCTGGGCCGGTTTGGCGCATGGGGCAAAGCGGCTGGTGGAGACACCGACATGGTCGGACCATTTCCAGAAATCACTTTCCGGGTCAGGGTGATGGTCGCGCGAGGGCTGGTCGGCAGCCAGAAGTTCGAACACCATCTCGCGTGCCTTGGACGCACGTTCGCTGGCGGTCTTCACCACCATGCCTTCGGCGGGGGTGCGAATACAGGAAGCGGCAAGCACGCGCTCGCCCTCGATATCGACCATACAGGCACGGCAATTGCCGTCGGAGCGATAACCCGGTGCGTCCTTGTGGCAGAGATGCGGAATGGCGACGCCTTCGCGCTTGGCAACTTGCCAGATGGTTTCGCCGTCTTCCGCGGTGACCATCCGACCGTCGAGGGAGAAAGTGACCTGGCTCATTTCTCGAACTCCTCCGGGAAAAATTTCAGCACCGACGTGACCGGATTGCTGGCTGCCTGCCCAAGACCGCAAATGGATGCCGATCGCATGACTTCATCGAGATCCGTGATCTTCGTCTTGTCCCAATCGCCTGCTGCCAGCAGATGTTCCATCTTCTCCGTTCCGGAGCGGCAGGGCGTGCACTGACCGCAACTCTCGTGCTTGAAGAAGCGCATCAGGTTCAATGCCACATCGCGCATGTCATCCTGATCGGAGAAAACGACGATGGCGTGGCTGCCGATGAAACAGCCGTATTTGTCGAGCGTACCGAAATCCAGCGGCTCGTCGGCAAGAGATGCGGGCAGGATGCCCCCGGAGGCACCACCGGGCAGGTAGCCCTTGAAGACGTGCCCCTCTTCCATGCCACCGCAGTATTCTGCCAGAAGTTCGTTCATGGTGATCCCCGCCGGGGCCATCTTGACGCCAGGGTCCCTCACACGGCCGGAAACCGAGAAGGAGCGGTAGCCCTTGTGACCACGGCGGCCGTGGCTGGCGAACCACTCCGAACCCTTCTCGACGATATCCCTGATCCAGAACAGGGTTTCTATGTTGTGATTGAGCGTCGGCCGACCGAACAGGCCGACCTGGGCAATGTACGGTGGGCGGTGGCGCGGCAGGCCGCGCTTGCCTTCGATCGATTCGATCATCGCGCTTTCCTCGCCGCAGATATAGGCTCCCGCCCCGCGGCGCAGTTCGATGTCGATGGTCGTGATGATGCCCGCTTCGCGCAGGGCCTCAATTTCAGTCTTCAGGATCCGGAGTACCGCCGGGTATTCATCGCGCATATAGAGATAGATGCGCGCGGCGGAAATCGCATGGGCGGCGATCAGCGCGCCCTCGAGCATCCGGTGCGGGTCGCGTTCCAGGTGAACGCGGTCCTTGAACGTGCCAGGTTCGCCTTCATCGCCATTGATGGTGAGGTATTTCGGGGCCGGCAGGTCGTGGACGATCTTCCATTTCGTGCCGGTCGGGAAGCCTGCACCGCCCAGGCCGCGAAGGCCTGCTTCCAGCGCCTTGTCCGCAATTGCCGCTGCATCCAGTTCACCTGCGCGCACGCGCTCCAGCAACTTGTAACCACCAGCTTCGCGGTAGGCATCCAGCTTGATGTAATCGGGAACCACCGGATCGGAAATTCCTTCGAACAAGGCAGCGCGTACGGACACTTCGCTCGCGTTGTCGATGGCCCGCTTGCCGACCTGCACGGCCGGGGCACCGGCACAGCGACCGATGCACGGAACTTTCTGGATGCGGACTTTTGTCGGATCAACCCCGGCTTCAAGCGCAGCAGCCAGAGCGTCCGCCCCCTTGAGCGCGCAGGCAACGCTGTCGCAAACACGAATGGTCAGAGGTGCAGGCTTTGCATCCCCTTCCCGTACGATGTCGAAATGGTGGTAAAAGCTCGCGACCTCATAGACCTCGGCCTGCGACAGGCGCATCTCGTCGGCCAACGCGCGCAGGTGCCGAGCCTCAAGACAGCCAAATGCGTCCTGGATCTTGTGCAGATGTTCAATGAGCAGGTCGCGCCGGCGCGGCTCATCACCCAGCAAATTCCGGACTTCGTCCAGGGCCGCATCTTCCAACTGACGCCCTTTTGGCTGGGACGGCTTGCGTGAAAGCCCCTTGCCGAAAGACATTGGCGTACCTCCCGTATTGCTGGAGCGCATGTGGATTTCGCGTCCGCGCTCCTCTCTCGATCTTCGCGGGGGCGGCTGATGGTTCGAACAGGCGAACCCAGGACCTACCCCGCATTTTGGTCCGGATGTTAGCCGCGCCGAGTCAGCCTGTCTGTTTGAAAAACGACAAGCGGGACTCCAATGCTGACGCTTTGGAGCACCTCACGGACAAAAAGCACCGCGAACCCAGCAGGTTCCAGGGGGCTTTTCAGCCCGTGTTGGATGAGCTTCGTTTTACGAGGTCAGATGTGAAAACGCGGCAACCACGCGCTCATAGACTGGGCGCTTGAACGGCACGATCAAACCGGGCAGCCGGTCGGCATCTTCCCAGCGCCACTCGCTGAATTCCGCGGTGTGGCCGTCCGGGGGCGTGAGGATATCGATTTCGTCTTCCGATCCGTCGAAGCGGTAGGCGATCCAGCGCTGAGCCTGACCGCGATACTTGCCCTTGCGCGATGCGCGGACGACGTCTTCTGGATAGTCGTAGGCGAACCACTCCGGGGCTTCTTCCAGAAGGGAAACGGACTTGATCGAGGTTTCCTCGTAGAGCTCGCGCCGGGCAGCCGGCTCGGGGGCTTCGCCCTTGTCGATCCCGCCTTGCGGCATCTGCCAGCAATATTCGTAGTTGGAGGAACTGCCTCCATCATCGCGGCTGCCGATCCAGACCTTGCCCGCCTTGTTGATCAGCATGATACCGACGCAGGGCCGATAGGGAAGACCGTCGACAGGTTCCGGAAATCCCGGTCCGAGTGCCAGCTTCGTCACGAATACCTCTTGGTGCTCAATTTCTCAGAATTATCGATCGATGGTCGCGCTGACGGGGACCAGCTGGAGACCGCGCTCTTCAAGATCCTGCACCCACTTTTCCAGCTGGCGCACGGTCACAGGCAATGCGGATGCGGTCGCCACCGCGACACCGCGGGCACGGGCGACGCTTTCCAGCTGCAGCAGCTTGGCGTTAATGTCGTCTTCACGCGGGACTTCGTCCAGCACCACGTCCACCCCACTGAAGGGAACGCGCATTTCCTTGGAGACATCATCGGCGATGGACCGGGAAGATGTGCCGTTGTCGGCGAACATCAGGCCACGCGCCTTCAGTTTTTCCAGAAGGAACTCCATGGAGGGTTTCGTCGCCGTGAAACGCGCGCCCATTTCAGGAATGACGCCGACATAGTTGGTCGCCCGCGTGAGCAGGAACCCAAGCCGATCCATCATTTCATTGGGGCGCAGGCTGACCAGCAGCGTGTGCGGGCCCGGGTCATTGTCGGGAAAATCGAACGGCTCCAGCGGCAATTGCAGCAGCAGTTCATGGCCCTTGGTCCGGGCCTGCTGCATCCACAGGTCCAGGTCTTCACCATAAGGGGCAAGCGCAAAGGTCGTATCGGCCGGCAGCCGGGTAATGGCGTTCTGGGTACCGGTTTCACTCAGGCCGAGCCCGGTCACGATGACGGCAATTTTTGGGATCGAGGTGAACTCGCGAACGATCGGCCGGGAATAGGCATCCAGCGGACGGATACCAGCATCGCTGACCTTCGGCAGGAACCCGAAATCGGACCGTTCGCTGACACGGCTGTCCGGATTGATCGACAGGCCGGTTACCGGAGCTTCCGGGCCCAGTCCGTCCGGTCGCATGACCATGTCGTAGCGCGGGCCAAGCAGATCCTTGCTGCTTTCCGGACGCAGGTTCGGGCCCAGGTCACCGTTGATGCCCGGGCGGATCTCGACCACTTCGATGTCCTGGGAGGTCACGCCTTCGACAATGGCGTCGAGCGGCAGAACGGCAACGGGTTCTCCGCCAAGCGGGTCGTCGACGACAGTGATCCAGACGAGCGTAGAAGTGAGGATCACGCTCAGAATACCGACCCCGATAAGACCGAACGGCAGCCTGACCAGCCGCCGCTTGCCCATGCCTAAAGGAGCTGTGAGATCTTCGCTCGACATATCGTCCTGAGCCTATTGCCCGGTTTCAGGATGTCCCTGAACCGGAAAGTTTGTTTTTGATATACGCAGAACGAGAACGACAAGTCGCGCGCCGGCGGACCGGCGCGCGTTTTTTGATTTAGTTTTTGACAGCCGCGCTGTCGGAGACCGGCGGGAAGGCGCTGTTCACCTGATTGCCGCGCAGAAGGTCGAGTGCCAGGTTCAGCTGGGTGTCGTCCTTCGGATCGGACGGCACATAGGCCTGGCTACCGGATTCTTCCTCACCTTCGGAAGCTTCCAGGTGGCCACGAAGACCGGCTTCGCCCTTGGTATCGACACGGCCGACCAGATCGTCCGGCAGATCCTGCAGGGACTCAATGTCCGGCACGATGCCCTTGGCCTGGATCGATGTGCCAGACGGGGTGTAGTAGCGAGCCGTGGTCAGGCGGATGGCACCGTTGGCACCAAGCGGGATGATCGTCTGAACCGAGCCCTTGCCGAAGGACCGTGTGCCGAGGATGGTTGCCCGGCGATGATCCTGCAGCGCACCTGCAACGATTTCCGAAGCGGAGGCGGAACCGCCGTTGACCAGCACGATTACCGGCTTGCCGGTTGTCAGGTCGCCAGCCCGTGCGTTGTAGCGCTGGGTTTCGTCGGCTTCACGGCCACGTGTCGAAACAATCTCGCCACGGTCCAGGAAGGCGTCGGAAACGGCTATTGCCTGATCCAGCAGACCACCCGGGTTGTTGCGCAGGTCGATGACGAAGCCCTTGAGCTTGTCTTCACCGATGTTCGCAGTCATTTCCTCGATGCCTTCCTTCAGGCCATCGAAGGTCTGTTCGTTGAACTGGGTGACGCGAACATATCCGACGTCATCCTCTTCCCGCCAGCGAACCGAACGGATGCGGATGATGTCGCGGGTGATGGTGATGTCGAACGGCTCGGCGCGGCCCTTGCGGCGCACCGTCACCACTATGTCCGTCTTGACCGGACCGCGCATCTTTTCGACCGCTTCGTTGAGGGTCAGTCCCTGGACCTGTTCGCCGTCGATGTAGGTGATGTAGTCACCGGCCAGAACGCCGGCCTTGGCGGCAGGCGTATCGTCGATCGGCGACACGACCTTCACGAGGCCTTCTTCCATGGTGACTTCAATGCCGAGACCACCGAATTCGCCGCGGGTCTGCACCTGCATGTCCCGGAAGCTCTTCGGAGACATGTAGCTGGAGTGCGGGTCGAGGGAGGTCAACATGCCGTTGATGGCGCTCTCGATGAGCTGGGCGTCATCAGGGACTTCCACGTAGTCTGACCGCACGCGTTCGAACACGTCGCCAAACAGGTTAAGCTGCCGGTACGTATCCGTTGCCGCCGCATTGGCCGCTACCGAGACATTGATCGGCATCTGGGACAGTGTCGTGATTGCTGCTGCTCCCATGAGAGCACCCACAAGCAGCAAGGAAGCTTTCCGTATCATCCGCGAGCCTTTTCTTCTTCAGTGCGTGCCCACCAGGGTGTGGGATCGATCGCACGACCGTCTTTCCGGAATTCAACATAAAGGATCGGCTGGGTCGAGCCCAAACCGAACGTCGAAGCGCTTGCCCACTGGGTTGCGCCCATCACTCCGACCGGTTCCCCGGTCAAAACAAATTGCCCCAACTCCGCATCGATCCGGTCCATTCCGGCCAGCAACACATGGTAGCCGTCGCCGGTATTCAGGATCAAGAGCTGTCCGAACGAACGAAACGGTCCGGAGTAGACCACCCATCCGTCGGCAGGTGACGTAATATTGGACCCAGGCCGTGTGGCGATAGATTGACCCTCCGTCACACCGCCGAAATCGTCTTCCTGGCCATAGTCCTTCAAAAGCGTACCGGCAACAGGCTGAGGCAGCTTGCCCTTGGCCTCCTGGAACGAAATGGCCGGTGCCAGGCGCCCAGGATCCGCAAAGGGATCATACGAGCGCGACGGATTTTTCCTGGCCTCGAGTGCTGCCTGGCGCGACTTTTCCGCCGCCTCCCGGGCGCTCTCGATTTCCACTTCCAGGGTCGCGATCAATTCTTGGAGAGATCCCGCCTTGTCCGCAAGTTCCGCTGCACGTTCCTTCTCTTCCTGAAGGTCCTGTACCGATCTTTGATGTTCCTGCCTTTTCGCGCTCAGAAGAAGCTCCAGCCGGGACTTTTCCTCAGCCAATCGCATCGCGTCGCCGCGCAGGCGGTTTTTTTCCTCAGCAATCACCGTCTTCAGACGGTGCAATTCCTCAAGATCTGCTGCCAGTGCCTCGGTTTCCACCTTCAACTCCGGCATGACCGCGTTCAGGAGAATCGCACTGCGCACAGCCGACAGCGCGTCGCTCGGGCGCACGGCAAGCGCCGGTGGCGGACGCCTTCCGATTCGCTGCAGGGCAGCCAGAACTTCTGCCAGCACGTCACGGCGAGCAATCAGCGACAAGCGCACCGCATCCTCGTTCTCCCCCAGCGCGCGCAGCCGCCGCTCGGTATCGGTCAGTTCGCCTTCCAGGCCCTTGATCGTGTCGGACGTGCTGATGATCTTGGCATTCAACGTGTCCCGGTCGCGATCAAGTGCGCGGATTTCGCGTGCGATGGTCGCCTGCCGGTCCGTCGATACCTCGATATCACGCGACAGCGCGGCAAGTTCCTCTTCGCGTTGTTTCTTGCGTTCCAGTGCAGCAGTCACCTCAGCAGGCGGAGCCGCCTGTTCCTGGGTGGTGGTCTCGTCGACACTTTCCGTCGATCCGGCTGGCAGGGGCAGAACGAGCAAGGCCGCAGTCAGGCCACTCAAGAGCGGGCGGAATTTCTTCCGTCTCTCGAGTTCCGAACGCGCCGCTGTCATGCGATCCGCTATCAACCTGCCTAAGCTCCCAAAGGGTTATCTTCCAATGCGATACACAGTCTGCGTTAACGAACCGTTTACCCTAGTGACCGGCCAATTAACTTCTGCTCCCACCGAGGATCGCATTCCCTCTTCTGTCTGATCGATGACCGTTACGTGGCGAATGCGGCGAGATACAGGCATTCTCGCCTTTTTCCGCCGTTTCAATCGTTAATTTTTAGTCATAGTGCCGTTACGACAACAGGTTTTCCGGCGGAAACCCCATCTCCTGTCCTTCACGATCAGTAATGTCTGTAGACAATATCCTTGGGGTCCGGGCGCGCAGCATCGACATCGAGATGCGCTCCAAGCCGTTCGGCAAGGCGCGCCGAGCGGGTGTTTTCCTGATCCATATAGCTGACGAGCGACGGTAGGCTGCGGTCCTGCCGTGCCCAGTCACGAAAGGCCCTGGCCGCCTCGAAAGCGTAGCCCCTGCCCTCCGCATGCTCATAGACGAACCAGCCGAGTTCATGTTCCGGAAAAAGCGGACCATGATTGATACCGACCTGACCGAAGACCTCGCCGGAGCCACGTGCTTCCATCATGAGGGCCCCATGCCCCATCAACTGCCATTGCGCAATGTCGTGGCAGAACAGGCCCCAGGCTGCAAACCGCGAAAGCGGGCCTCCCATATACTGGGATCGGTCCGAGGCCATCAAAGCCTCGTACGCCGGCCAGTCCGACATGGTCATCGGCCGCAGGATCAGTCTTTCGGTCTCAAGTGCCGGTATCACCGGTTCTCTCCCAGGGCTTTTTCAGAAGTCTCACACACGGTGATAAGGGTGACCGGACTGGATCGTCATGGCGCGGTAGACCTGCTCCGCCAAAAGAATGCGGGCGATCTGATGCGGCCAGGTCATGGCACCAAGAGCGAGTTTAAGATCGGCGCGGCTCAGAACCTCCTGGCCGTGACCATCCGCTCCGCCAATGGCAAAGACCACGTCGGGAACACCTTCATCCTTCCAGGCTTCCAGTTTCTGACTGAAGGCCGGGCTGGTCAGGTTCTTGCCGTTCTCGTCCAGCACCACCAGCCGCGCACCGGCATTGAGCGCGGCAAGAATTCCCCGCGCTTCTTCCGCCTTGCGGTCATCGGCGCGCTGCGCACGGCTTTCCGGCATTTCGTTGAGGATGACTTCGGTAACGCCGAGACCGCGGCCTGTCTTGCGGGCGCGGTCGATATATCGGTCGAAAAGTTCTTTGTCCGCACCGGCTTTCATTTTGCCAATGCAGAAGAGCGTAAAGCGCATAAGTCCCTGCCGGAGATCGATCCGGTGATAAATCTGCCCGGCAGCAGACGGAGGCCCTGCCTCAGGGCCTCAATGCCGGCTCAGCCGATGTAATGCGGTGCCGCATCCTCTTCCGGTGCCCACATCTTCTCAAGATTGTAGAAGCCGCGAACCTCCGGACGGAAGATGTGTACGATCACATCACCCGCATCGATCAGCACCCAATCGCAAATGTTCAGACCCTCAACCGTTGCCGATCCGGCGCCGGCCGATTTGAGGTCTTTCAGCAAGTGCTCGGCAATCGCGCCCACGTGACGATGGGAACGACCGGACACGATTACCATGTAATCGGCCAGTGAACTCTTGCCTGCGATGTCGAGGGTAACAGCGTCCTCAGCTTTGGAGTCGTCAAGACTGGTGAGGACCGTATCGAGGAGGTCTGCCGCAAGTTCTTTACCTACGGAAGCCTGCAGAGGAGAGGACATGTCTGTCCGCCCACTTTCAAAGGTCATGGTCAGGTGTTGTGCCTTTCGCCGTTTATGCCGTCCCGCGCCCAACGTCGTCACGAACTGAAACGTCCGACTTCGTACGTCACCCGTTTTGGATGCAGGACCGGTTGACCGTACCTCGGCCGCGCTCATCGCGACCGTCCCTATAATACCGCTTCCCGTTTGGCATTTTCAAGACACGCGGGAATTCTTGGCAAATCCGCTGTTTACCGCTTTTGCCCGAGGCGCAGATCGGTGGACGATGTCCGGTCCAATGGCGTGTGCAGAAAAGTCCAGATCGGCGCCTCCATTTCCGGCAGAAGTGCCGCGTCTTCTTCAGGAAGCCTATATTTTTCATAGGCTTTTGCCATGGGAGACGACATCACTGACAAGGAGGCTCCCGGCCGGTCGACAATGGCGATCGGCACCGAGCCGACGATGTCGCGCCAGTCCTGCCAGCGATGGAAGCCGGCTAAATTGTCAGCCCCCATAACCCAAACGAATCGGACAGATGGACGCATCTGGCGCAGGGCGACCAGCGTTCTGGCCGTATAGGGTGTTCCCAGAACCTGCTCGAAGGCGGTAACCTTCATGCGTGGATGGTCGGCGAGGTCCGCCGTCAGGCGCAGCCGCCGCTCCAGCGGCGCCAGGTCCGCGTGGCTCTTGAGCGGGTTGCCAGGCGTCACCAGCCACCAGACCTGATCCAGCCCCAGCCGCTTCAACACGGTCGAAGCCACCAGCCGGTGACCTGAATGAGGAGGATTGAAGGATCCGCCGAAAATGCCGATGCGGTTGCCCGGCTCGGCATGGGGCAGTTTCATCCAGTCACGGTCCAGTCCCGCGCCAAGACTCAAGGGGCTCATTCAGACGAACTCACGATTGGTCATTACGGGCGGGCATTCCTGGCGGTCCTCAAGGGCGGTCGTCACGGGCGGGTCTGGCCGGTGCCATGCACCTTGTACTTGAAGCTGGTCAGCTGCTCCACGCCCACTGGTCCGCGTGCATGCATGCGCCCAGTGGCAATGCCGATCTCCGCGCCCATGCCGAATTCACCACCATCGGCAAACTGGGTCGACGCATTGTGCAGCACGATGGCTGAATCCACTTCCCGCTGGAACCGGTCGGCAGTCGCCTGATCTTCGGTCAGGATGCAATCGGTATGGTTGGAACCGTAGCGCGCGATATGCTCCATGGCAGCGTCGAGATCCGCGACCACCTTCACCGAAAGGATCTTGTCCAGATACTCCGTCGACCAGTCGTCTTCGCTTGCCGGCACGATGTTTTCGCAAATGTCGCGCACAATCGCACCGCCCCGGATCTCGCAGCCCTTTTCCTGAAGTGCCTTCACGATCACCGGCAAATGGCTGTGGGCCACGTCTTCATGCACCAGCAATGTTTCCAGCGCCCCGCAGATGCCGGTCCGGCGCAGCTTGGAATTGACGATCACCTCGACGGATTTCTCAAGATCGGCCGCCTTGTCGACGAAGATATGCACCAGGCCTTCCAGATGGGCAAAGACCGGCACGCGAGCTTCGGTCTGCACACGCTCTACAAGACTGCGGCCACCACGCGGGACGATGACATCGAGGTTGCCTTGAAGACCGCGCAGCATTTCGCCAACAGCGGCCCTGTCAGTCACCGGAACGATCTGGATCGCATCTTCCGGCAGACCGGCGGCGGCGAGGCCTTTCTGCAGGGCTGCGTGGATCGCCCGGTTGGAATTGATGGTGTCGGAGCCGCCACGCAGAACAACGGCGTTGCCGGCTTTCAAGCACAGCGCGCCTGCATCCGCGGTCACGTTCGGGCGGCTTTCGTAAATGACACCGATAACACCCAGGGGCGTGCGCACACGTTCGATCTTCAGGCCGTTCGGCCGATCCCAGGCGGCGATCACGCTGCCGACGGGATCGTCCAGCGCGACAATGTCCTCAAGGGCTTTGGCAATCGCCTCGATCCGCTCTTCCGTAAGCGTGCCACGATCCAGGAACGCTGCCGTCTGGCCGCCTGCCTTCATCGCTTCGAGATCGAGACGGTTGCCTGCAAGAATATCCGGTGTTGCAACCCGAACGGCGGCTGCCATTTCGGCCAGGGCCTTGTTCTTCTGGTCTGCTGGAGCGATGGCAAGGATCCGGCCGGCAGCACGGGCGCGCTGCCCGATCTCTGCCATCAAGTCCTCGGTCGTCTTTGCCTCGACTACTTCCAGCATACTCACTTGCTCCCGTTTTGCGGCGTTCACCGCCGCCAGTCTTTCCGCGTTTTAGCGCGTTCTGCCTCAAAAGGCATCCATCGGTTCGCTCACACTCACTCGAGCGCGGGCAGTTCCAGAACCAGATCGTCCCGGTGGATCATTTCCGCCCGGCCCGGATAGCCGACGATGGCTTCAATCTCGCGGCTGTTGCGGCCTGCAATCAACTGCGCTTCGTCCGCGTCATATGCAATCAGCCCCCGGCCGATGATCCGGCCTTCCGGGTTGAGCAATGTCACGGCGTCGCCGCGCGAAAAACTTCCCGATACAGATGTCACTCCGGCAGGCAGGAGGCTCTTGCCAGACGTCATCGCCTTGACCGCGCCTGCATCCAGCCGGATTTCACCGCGCGGCTCCAGATGGCCGCCAATCCAGGCCTTGCGGGCACTGGCAGGTGAACTGAGCGCCGGGAACCAGGTGCCGCGGGCGCCCTGATCCAGCCGCTGAAGCGGGTTGAGTTCCTTGCCGGACGTGATCACCATCGACGTTCCGGCCGCGGTCGCGATCTTGCCGGCATCGATTTTCGTCTTCATGCCGCCGCGCGAAAGCTCCGACCCGGCGCTGCCGGCCATGGATTCGATTTCATGGGTAATGCGCGGCACTTCCGGCAGGAACACTGCATCGGGGTTCTGCTGGGGCGGTGCGGTATAAAGCCCGTCAATATCCGACAAAAGCACAAGGCAGTCGGCACTGGCCATGGTGGCAACACGCGCCGCCAAACGGTCGTTGTCGCCGTAGCGGATCTCGGAGGTCGCCACGGAATCGTTTTCGTTGATGATCGGCACGGCCCCGAGTTTCAACAAGGTGCCGATAGTGGCGCGCGCATTGAGATAGCGCCGCCTTTCTTCCGTGTCGCCAAGGGTGAGCAGGATCTGACCAGCCTTCTTGCCATGCGCGCCGAGGGCATCCGCATAGGCCTGGGCCAGCGCGATCTGACCGGCTGCGGCCGCCGCCTGGCTTTCCTCCAGCTTCAGCGGCCCACCCGGCAGCCCTAGAATACCGCGGCCGAGTGCAATCGATCCGGAGGAGACTAGCAGCACCTCCGCACCGGCATCGGACAGCTTGACCACATCGGCGACCAGCGCGTTGAGCCAGCTACGCTTGAGTTCGCCCTGCTCGACAAGCAGGGCGGAGCCGATCTTGACGACGATGCGGCTGAAGTCTCTCAGACTGCGGGACATCAGGGATGCCAGCCCTCTTGTTCGGGTGCAGGCACCTGGTTGGCTTCTTCTTCCTTGTCCCTGTCAATGGCGCGCACGATCATGCGCAGCGCCCGGTCGACATTGAGGCCGCTGGCCGAGGACAGGATCAGCGGTTTCTGACCACAGGCTTCCTCGAGGCTCGCCGCCTTTTCGGCAATCAGGTCTTCATTGAGAGCGTCGCACTTGCTGAGCGCCACGATCTCGGGTTTCTCCGTAAGCCCGGCGCCATAGGCATCCAACTCGCCGCGCACGATCCGATAGGCTTCGCCCGGGTCTTCCTGGCCAGAGCCGTCAACCAGATGAAGCAGAACGCGGGTGCGTTCGACATGCCCAAGGAAGCGGTCGCCAAGGCCCGTGCCTTCGTGCGCCCCCTCGATCAAGCCGGGAATATCGGCCATGGCAAAGCTGCGACCGTCGATCTGCACGATGCCAAGATTGGGGTGAATGGTCGTGAACGGATAGTCGGCAATTTTCGGCTTTGCAGCCGATACCGTTGCAAGAAAGGTGGACTTGCCCGCATTGGGCAGGCCGACCAGGCCAGCATCGGCGATCAGCTTCAGCCGCAGCCAGATCCATTTTTCCTCGCCTTCAAGACCAGGGTTGGCCCTGCGCGGCGCCTGATTGACCGACGACTTGAAATGGGCGTTGCCGAAGCCGCCATTGCCCCCTTTCAGAAGCATCACCTTCTGGCCAAGCTCGGTCAGGTCGGCAATCAGCGTCTCGTTGTCTTCCTCGAAGATCTGGGTACCGACAGGAACCTTCAGCACAACGTCGCCGCCGTGCGCGCCGGTGCGGTTGCGGCCCATGCCGTGAATGCCGGTTTCCGCCTTGAAGTGCTGTTTGTAGCGATAGTCGATAAGCGTGTTCAGGCCGTCGACACATTCTATGATGACATCACCACCCTTGCCGCCGTCACCACCGTCCGGTCCGCCATATTCGATGTATTTCTCGCGCCGGAACGATACGCAGCCCGCTCCGCCATTGCCAGAGCGCACATAGATCTTGGCCTGATCTAGGAATTTCATTTTCTTTTTCTCTTTTCGTCCTGTTTCAGGCCGGATCCCGATCGGATCAATGGCCGTTCAGAAAGTCTGTTCGTGTCAGCTCGGTGCGAATGGCGGGCATCGTACAGCCTCGCGACACGCTGGCACAGCCCACTTCACCAACTTCCCGGAAACCCAATTTCCGGGCAACACCGAGCGAAGCCGGGTTATCCGTCATGGCTTCGCAGGCGACCAACTTGTGATCCGTATTGCCGAACAGCCAGGCGACCGCCGCCTGCACTGCTTCGCTCATATATCCCTTGCCCCAATAGGCGCGCCCCAGCCAATAGCCGATCTCCGGGGTCTCCCGCAACTTTTTGAAGCCGATGCCACCGATCATCAGGCCGTCGCAGTCGATCTGGAAACCGAGTTCTTCCGCCTCCTGCCATGTCGACCAGCGCTCGACAGACAGCGCCAGATAAGCCCGGCCCTGCTCCAGATCGTAAGGGTAGGTAACCCGCGACAGCATCTTGGCGACTTCGTAGTCCCCCAGAAGCTCGGCGCAGCGATCCAGGTCCTCCGGGCGCGGGGCTCGAAGGACCAGACGCTCGGTCTTCAGAACGGGCGGCATCAGGCCGCTTCCTTGCGTGCATCGAAATCGGTGCGCGCCAGGCGGACGATCACGTTGGAAACCCTGCGATCCAGTGCCTTCGAAAAACGTTCCGTCATGGAGTAAGGCTTGAAACCCATTTTCCTCAGCAGACCGCGGGAGCGGAAGTTGTCCTCAAAGGCGCGCGCGGCTATGGCGTCCGTCTCAAAGGCTTCGAACGCCCAGGCGAGAGCAGCCTCTACAGCCTCGCTGGCATAGCCGTGCCCCTGAAACGCCCGACCGAGCCAATAGCCGAGTGTCGGCAGGTTCGGCAGATCATCCAGGTCACCCGGCGGTTCGATGGCAACCACCCCGATGAACACCCCACCGAGCGTAATGGCAAACAGCGCTTCGGTTTCGAACGGATCCTTGCCGACCACCGTCTTCAGGAAGGCTTCCGCAGCTCCGTCCTCATAAGGCCAGGTGAACGACGTCATCCAGCGGGCGACCTCGAAATCCTTGCCCGCCAGCGCAACCATGGCTTCGGCGTCCGACATCTCGATCGGCCGCAGGATCAGGCGTCTTGTTTTCAGCTCAGGCAACATGCTCATCGTCCCTGCCCCCATCTTTTCAATGACTTCCAGACAGCCCGCTCCAGCGTATAGCGCTCGATGGGCACCGAGCCACCCGCCCCCAGAGAGCGGATCATGGCCTGGTCGCGATACTGAAATCCGGATTTGACGAGCACCCGGCGCGATGCCGGGTTGGTGACCCTGCAGGATCCCTGCAGCTCGCCGATGTCATGATAGGTGAAGGCATGGTCGACCAGTGCATGCACCGCCTCTGTCGCCAGACCCTGGCCCCAGAAGGGTTCACCCAACCAATAGCCGACATGCACCGGACCGCCGGGCTCGACATTGGCATACCGCGCGATGCCGATCAGCCGGCCGGTTAACTTCAGGCGGATGGCAAAGCTAGCAGACCGGGGTTGGTTGATCGCGGCCTTGGCGACCAGCGCCCGGGCATCGTCCAATGCGAAGGGATGCGGCATGGTGGAAAGGTTTGCCGCCACTTTCTTGTTGTTGGCCAGAAACACCATATCGGCCAAATCGTCCATACGCGGCTTGTCGAGCCGCACACGAACCGCTTCCTGCGGCAATGGGGCCGCAGCCAGACTGCTTTCGTCTAATAAACCGTCACTTTCAACAACCATCTTTTCCTCCAGCCAAAACAAATCAAGGGAGAGATGGCGCCCCATCTCCCCCTTGGATCTTGACTGGTCGGATTGCTGACCTGTCTCGAATTGCCGGGGTCTTACGGGACGCCGGCGTTTCGAAACTTCACGTCGGCTTTACTCCGCTGCTTCCGCTACCGGGAGCACGTTAATGTAGGTTCGCTTGTTGGCTTTCGCCTGGAACTCTACCTTGCCTTCCACGGTTGCGAAGATGGTATGGTCCTTGCCCATACCAACGCCGGTGCCCGGGTGCCAGGTAGTGCCGCGCTGACGCGCGATGATGTTGCCGGGAATCACAGCTTCCCCGCCGAATTTCTTGATGCCGAGACGGCGGCCAGCTGAGTCGCGGCCGTTGCGGGACGAGCCGCCTGCCTTTTTATGTGCCATCGTTAGAACTCCTCGTTCTTCGAATACTTTTTAGGTTCGGGAGCGGCGGCTTAGTTGCCAGCCAGTTCCTTGGCCTGCTCAACCCAATTACCGCGCTCGAACTTGCCTTTCAGGCCAGTTTCTTCTTCAACGCGTGCGACGTCGTCAGCGGACATTGCTGCGATCTGAGCGAAGGTGGTGATCCCTGCTTCGTTCAGCTTCTTCACAGCTGCCGGACCGGCGCCATCGAGTTTCTTCAGGTCGTCGGCGCCTTCTGCTGCAGCCGGTGCGGCTTCAGCGGTTTCTTCAGCCTTCGGCGCTGCCTTCTTCGGCGCTGCCTTCTTGGCCGGCTTTGCACCACCGGTCAGGATATCGGTCACCTTCACGAGGGTGAAAGCCTGACGATGGCCGTTGCGGCGGCGGGAATTCTGACGCCGGCGCTTCTTGAAAATGATAACCTTGCGGTTACGGCCCTGTTCGACCACTTCGGCAACCACGGTTGCGCCTTCGACAAGCGGAGCGCCAACTGTGGTGTCGGTGCCATTGCCGACCATCAGAACCTCTTCAAAGGTTACGGTGCTGCCGGCTTCGGCATCGAGCTTTTCGACCTTCAGGAGGTCATCGGCGGCAACAGTGTACTGCTTGCCACCCGTCTTGATCACTGCGAACATGTCTCGCACGTCCTTCTTTTCGTTTTTGACACACCGGAACGGGCTGTTAAACCATCGAACCGGCTGCTTTTCAGGTCGAACCGAGGCGCCTGTCTCTCCAGGTCTTGAACCTGGCTGACAAGTCTTTGTGTCGGGTTGAGCGTGAAGCTTTTAAAGCCCGGCAGGCCTTGAACGACAAACATAACTCGAAAAAGCGAACCTTTTCGAGCCCGCGCAATATAGTCGGCCGGTTCTCGTTGTCAAACGGAAATCTGGCCTTTCTGCCGCAAAACCGCTTGTTTTCGTTTCCCTGGCGCCCCCGCATTCGCGGCGGTTTCTCTCGTGGTCACCACGATTCCCGCAAACAGGGATACGCCAATCGGCGTTGACGGCCGTTATCGGGGCAAGCCGACATCCGGTCAATCCGAATCTCCATGGTGCTCCCTCCTCCCCTTCCCCGAGCTCCCTGCAGACCGCTTTTCGCGTCGTGCAAATACGTCTGCAGGCGGTAAATTCGCGCCCAGGAAGCAGACAAACCGGGCAAAAACAGCCCCAATCCACAAACTGAAAAAAGAACTCATTTCCGGGCTTGCAGGGCGCGCAGAGTGTGTCTATGTTCCGCGCCACTTGAGACCCGTTTATCGCAAGTACCGCGGAGAGGTGCCGGAGTGGTTGAACGGGGCGGTCTCGAAAACCGTTGAGCGCGCAAGCGTTCCGGGGGTTCGAATCCCCCTCTCTCCGCCATATCTATCCTTGCGCTACCGCCTTCGGCTACTTGAGCGCATGGCTCCGGGTTCGGACCTTGTCCTCGCTGCTCCGCCATTTTCCAAATTTCCAGTTGAAGTTTTTATTCTCTTCAGCGCGTTTTCGCGGTGACGAAAGAGCATTGCATAGCAATCGCCTTCAGATCATCAGTGTGCTCGAGGACCGAGTCGTCATCGGTGCCACACGTGTGGGTCGTCGGGTCAGCTTTATCACCTGCCGCCATCGATGAAGAGTTCCAGGCCGCTCAGCGCGCCGCCGAGTTCCATCAGCCTCCCGCCTGTCGCCAGCGAGCCGATGTACACCGGGTGCAGATGGATGTCTGAAACCAGATGCTGTGCGATGGCGACAGCGTCTTCGTCGTCACCGGCCACGAACAGGACTCGCCGCAAACGGTCTTCCTGTAACGGCGCGATCATTGTGGCGACAGGAAGAGTGTTGAACGCCTTCACGACACGAGCGCCGGGGGCCAGGCTGGCGACAATCTCGCTGCCGGTCTCTTCCCCCAGATCATCGATCTCGAACGACGGTGCATAGCTGGTGAAGATATTTGTCGCGTCGATCAGGACGCGGTTGTCCCAATTGATATCAGGCGCAAGCACGTCGCTGAGTTTCGTCCATGGCATGGCCAGGACAACGACCGGTTTGTTCATGGCCTCCGCCGCATGGCCGGCGGCAATCCCTCTCCCAAGTCGCGTGATGACATCACGCAGACTTTCCGGCCCGCGGCTGTTGGCCAGGACGATGTTGTGACCGGCAGCGGCCAGCCGGCTGGCGAGGGTCTGCCCGAGCGACGCTGCACCCAGAATTCCGATTTCCATCGAAGAGACTCCTTGAGAGCGTATTGAAGTGAGCGCGTGGGCCAGACGGCCAAACCGGTTGTCGGCTCGGACCGTCTGGTCAACCGCGGACTTAAATCTGGTTCATGCCGCCATCGACGAACAGCTCGATGCCGTTGACGAAGCTCGATGCCTCTGAAGCAAGAAAGAGCACTGCGTTGCTGATGTCTTCCGGCCGGCCGATCCGGCCCGAGGGAATATTGCCGAGGATGTGGTTCTTGACACCTTCGGCCTGCTCACCGCCACCGAAGAGATCGTTGAGGCCGGCGGTCTCGGTCAGCCCGGGGCTGATGGCGTTCACCCGGATATTGCGGTCCTTCAGATCGAGGATCCAGCTACGGGCGAAATTGCGCACTGCTGCCTTGGTTGCCGAATAGACACTGAAGTTCGGTGTCCCCGCGGTGCCCGTGGTCGAAGACGTCAGGATGATCGAGGCTCCGTCCCGCAGCAGCGGCAGCGCCTTTTGCACGGTGAAAAGAACACCTTTCACATTGGTATCGAATGTCTTTTGATAGTGCTCTTCGCTGATCTCGCCGAGCGGGGCAAATTCACCTCCACCGGCATTGGCGAAGAGTACATCAATCTGGCTGTGCTGCTGCTGAACCGCGTCGTACAGCCGGTCGATATCTGCAAGCACGGACATATCCCCCTGCACGCCGGTCGTTCGCCCGCCAATGGACTTGACGGCTTCGTCAAGAGTTGCCTGGCGGCGACCGGTGATGAAGACGGATGCCCCCGCAGATGCGAATGCTTTTGCCGTCGCGAGACCGATGCCACTGGTTCCGCCGGTGACAACCACAACCTTGTTCTCGAAGTTCTGTGTCATTTCATTCTCCTGTCTGACGGCACGATTGCCGTTGACATGAAGATGCAAATGGAACGATCGTTTCTGTAGTGGGCAATTTCAACACTTAGCGTTCCATAGAAAGAACGATCGATGCAGCAAGACCTGAATGACCTGGCTTATTTCGCCGAGGTGGTGGCGCATCGCGGATTTGCGCCGGCGGGCCGGGCGATCGGCGTTCCCAAGTCAAAGCTCAGCCGGCGAATAGCGGCTCTGGAAGAGCGCCTGGGCGTAAGGCTGATCGAAAGATCAAGCCGGCGGTTTCGGGTCACCGACATCGGGGAGCAATTCTATGAGCGGTGCCGCAGCATGCAGTCGGAAGCTGAACACGCCCATGCCCTGGTTGCGGAATCCCGGGCAGAACCGCACGGGCTGATCCGCTTCGGATGCCCAACTGGCCTCGTTGAGGTTGTTGCCCCGCTGATAAGCGAGTTCCTGTCTCGTCACCCCAAGGTACGGCTGCAGCTCGTAGCAGCCGATCGGGCGCTGGACCTGATCTCGGAACGCATTGATCTCGCCTTGCGTGTGCGTACGGCGTTGACCAGCGATGCCTCGCTGACAATGCGTACGATCGGTACCTCAATCAGAATTCTGGTTGCAAATCCAGGTCTCGCGCAGACCGTTCATGAGGTCGATGACCTGGACAAAGTTCCATTGCTATCGACGAGCGATAGCGCGGATGAAATCGAATGGAACATCGAAACCGACATGGGCGAAACCCGCGCGTTTCGAAAGCAGGCCAGGATGGGCTGCGCGGATTTTTCGGCAACACGAACGGCCGTGAAGAAGGGTCTCGGTGTAGCGCTATTGCCCGACCACGTCTGCAGCGCGGAACTGGCTACCGGGGATCTTGTGCGTGTCCTCCCGCAATGGCGAAGTCAGAAAGGGATCGTGCATCTGGTCTTCACGACGCGGCGCGGGCTGCCGCCAGCTGTCCGATCATTCATCGACCATCTTGCCCGCTGTTTTCCAAAGGATGCGCTGAGCTACGAATAACAGTCGAAACCTACCCATGTTGCGACTCCGTCTGTCCTTCGAAAGACACATGTGGCGGATCCACGAGAAACCACAGCAAACGGATCTCATGGAAAGGAATGGAACAGGCAGAAAACCCCGATGCGAGCTGATCGCTCTGCACCGGGGTCTTGATTTTTCAGGCAGGTTTCCCGTCAAACACTCAAGGTCTTGTCAGCTGGTAGCCTCTTCCCTTTTGGCGCCTTGAATCCGCCGCTTGATCATCGGCCCGACGACAACCGCGACCGTCAGGGCTACCAGAACCAGGCTGGTTGTATTCGAGAACAGGACCAGCCAGTCGCCGCGTCCGATCCGCAAGGCAAGACGAAGGTTTTCCTCGGCAAACCCACCCAGGATAAGACCCAGGACAACCGGTGGCAGCGGGAACTTGAGCTTGTCCATTACCCAACCGATCGCACCGAAGCCGAGCATCAGATAGACATCGAACATTCGTCCGTGGATCGAATAGACCCCGATCAGCATCAAGACGATGATGACCGACCCCAGGAGAGGACGCGGGAGATTCAAAAGGCGCGCAAAGCTGTTCGTTGCCAGTGCCCCGCCAAGCAGCACCAGAAGGATCGCGCCGAACAGGAACTGCCACATGAAGCCGAATACCACGTCCGGATTGTCCCGGAACAGCATGGGCCCCGGCTGCAGACCATGCACCAGCAACCCACCCAGCATGACCGCAGCGACGGCAGTTCCCGGGATGCCAAGTGTCAGGGCCGGGATTAGCGCGGAAGCGGTGTCGGCATTGTTTGCTGTTTCCGCGGCCGCAACGCCTTCGGGTTCACCATTGCCCCAGGTATCCGGTGTTTTCGAGGCCCGGCGAGCTTCGTTATAGGACATGAAAGCAGCCATAGAACCGCCGGCTCCCGGAAGAATTCCGATCCAGATCCCGATGATCGATGAACGGATCCATGTCTTCCAGAAGCGGTACATGCGAGGCAGAGCACGCCAGATCGGCTCCGTTCCCAGTTTGGAACTGTTGACGCCGTCCGTTTTCAAGGGCGTTTCCAGCAGATCGATAACCGGAGGCAGCGCGTAGAGACCGACGAGCAGAATGACGATGTTGACGCCGTCCAGAAGCTCCAGCTGTCCGAAAGTGTAACGATCATTTCCATAGATCGGGTCCGAGCCCGCCACTGAGACGAAGACACCGAAACAGGCGCTGATCAGCCCTTTCACCGGGTTGCCTCCCAGCAGGAAGATGATGCTGGCAAGGCCGAACACGGCAACCCAGAACACTTCCGAAGGGCCAAACAGGAGCGTGACCTTGGAGAGCGGAGGCGCGAGCAGCATCAGGGCAAAGGCGCTTGCGATGCCTCCGATCGAAGATGAGACGACGGCCACTTGCAGCGCAAATCCGCCCTCGCCCTTTTGCGCCATCGGATAACCGTCGAACGTTGTCGCAACGGCTGCGGGGGTTCCGGGAATGCGCAGAAGTACTGCTGGGATGGCACCGCCATACATTGCACCGTTGTAGATGCCGGCCATAAGACCGAGCGCGACCAGGGGTTCGAGACCGAACGTGAATGGCACAAGCACGGAGATGGCCATTGTGGCGCTCAGGCCGGGCATTGCACCGACAACGATGCCCGCAATCACGCGATGACGACAGCGGCAAAGTTGGCCAGCCCGAAAACTTCGGGAAGTGCGCTGAGAAGATCGGAGTACATTGAGATCACTCCTGCCAGAGGCGTCCTGCCGGAAAGTCTTGCGACATTCCGTAATCGAAGATCAGCCAGATGGCTCCGACGACGACCAGGGTTGCCACTGCAAGTCCAAGTGGGTTGCGATAGCCGAAGAGCCAGGCAACGAGCGGAATGGTTATGGCTGTGCTCGGGTAAAAGCCGATCAGGTCGGTGGCCAAGGCATATCCAAGGATCAGCAGAAAGGCACCTGCAACCCGGCCGGGTGACTTGCTCATGGGCTCGGTTTCTTCACCAGCCGACGCCTTGCGTTGATCGGCGATCAGAAGCAGTAGCGAGAGGATGATCAGCCCGACCAGCATCACGGCTGGCAGCAGGGCAGATATCGGCCTCAATGTCGAGGTCGGGTAGAGAAAAGCAAACGCGGCCGCGGCGATGCCAAGAGCGGTCAGTGTCTCGGGCCGGAGAAGGCGGTGTGTACGATGGTCGGACATGGCACTGGCTTTATCTGAGTAAGAGAGGCCGCGCGGGGGCGTGCCCCGCGCAACGCGCATCAGTTCCAGGGAGTCGTATCCCAGACCTGCTTTGCAAGGGTATGCAGATCCTCGGTCAATGCCTTGAAATCGTCCCCGGTTACCACCTCGACCAGATTTGCGGTTTCCTTCATGGCTTTGAGGAACTCCGGATCAGAGGCAAGCTGTTCGAATGCGGCAAGAAGCTTAGCCTGTACATCCTCAGGCAGGCCGGCAGGCGCGACGAACCCCCGCATGGAACCGTTTATCAGGTCCAGCCCCTGCTCCTTGAAGGTTGGCAGGTCTGGCGCAAAGTCAGAGCGCTCCGGCGTCGCAACGCCAAGTACATTCAGTTCTTCCTGAAACTCGGCCACCTCGGAAATGTTGAGGATCCCCATCGCCACGTGTCCGCCCATGAGTGCGGTTCGCGCCGGGGCGGAGCCCTTGAACGGTACGATGGTGAACTCGGTTTCGGTCAGGCCTTCAAGCTTGATCAGCGCGAAGTGATCATCGCCTCCGAGGCTGGACATCCCGACGGTGATGGCCCCGGGATTGGCCTTGGCTTCCGCGATCAGCTTGTCGAGCGTGTCGAGACCGCTCGCCTTGGAGGTGACGATCACGTTGGGATCGTTCACCACATTGGCGAGATAGGTGAAGCTGTCGGCATCATATTCCGCTTCACGATCAATCGTGCGCGCCATCATGCCCGGAAGGTTGAAGGTGCCGAGCGTGTAGCCATCCGGAGAAGATCTCGCCGTTTCCGTAATGCCGATCTGCCCACTTGCACCCGGCATGTTCTTGACGACGAGGCTTGCCCCTTCGCCCAGGTATTTTTCGATGAACGGTGCAGCGGTGCGAGCCATAACGTCCGTGCCGCCGCCTGCGGAATATCCGACAATGACCTCGATGGGTTTTTCGGGATAGTCGGCCATGGCAGCCCCAGCGACCATAACCAGCGCACCTGCAATTGCAGAAGCCTTCAGGTAAGTAAGCATTTGTCTCCTCCCTTTGTTGAGACTGTTCAGTAATCCGGAAATTCGCAACCGCGTTCCTTGAGGGCTGCGTCCACCCAGCTGCGATCGTTCTTGCCTTCAGCGATTGCCTTCATCTGCCGTTCTTCGGCATCCTGTTTCGCCAGGGTCTGACGAAGAATTTTCTCGGCCCCATCCAGGGGAACCGCGAGCACGCCATCGGAATCGCCCAGCACGATGTCACCTGGCTCGATCACCATTCCGTCCAGACTGATCGGAACATTGATTTCACCCGGGCCGTCCTTGTAAGGGCCGCGATGGGTTACCCCCGCTGCGAAGGTCGGCAGGTTGGTCTTGAGAAAGGCATCGACATCGCGGATTGCGCCATTCAAGACGAAGCCCGCAACCCCTCGCTTGACGGCGTAGGCAAGCATCAGCTCACCCATGAGGGCATTGGAAAGATCCCCACCGGCATCGACAACGATCACATCACCGGGTTTGGCCAGGTCGATCGCCTTGTGCAGCATCAGGTTGTCACCCGGACGGCTCTTGACGGTCAGCGCCACGCCGGCCAGGCCGCCGGAGGCATGCATCGGCCGCAGGCGCGGACCGGCGGCTGCGAGGCGTCCCATGCAGTCGGAGACATTGGCAACCGGAAGCTTGGCAAATTCAGCAACGAGTTCCAGCGGCGCAGCTTGTTTTCGGCTGCAAATACGAAAGCCAACCGACATGTTCATTCTCCTGCTTTGGCGTACATGGCACCGGCGTCGGCCAGAAGTGCACGATTTGCTATGCGTTCGCGGGCGACAGGCTGGCCATCCAGAACCTGGAAGATGCCGCGCACGGCCTCCACTCCGACACGTGCACCGGCTTCGCGCGTGACGCCGCCGATATGCGGAGTGACAATGATGCGGTTTTCACTGAAGAACGGATGGTTCGCCTGGGGTGGTTCCACGGCAAAGGTGTCAAGTCCCGCGCCTGCAAGATGACCTGATTGAATTGCAGCGAGCAGCGCGTCTTCGTCAATCAGCCCACCACGTGCCGTGTTGATCACGTAGCTGCCTTCCGGCATGCGCGCGATGGCTTCGGCGTTCAGGATCTGGCGTGTCTGATCGGTCAGCGGACAATGAAGGCTGAGGACATCGGATTGTTCCAGCAGCTCTTCGAGCGAGCTGCAGCGTTTTACGCCCAGTCTTTCGAATACGTCGTTGTCGGCATAGGGATCGTAGCCGATCAGGTTCAGGCCAATGCCCTTGGCAATTCGGCCTGTCGCCTGTGCAATAGACCCCATCCCCAACAAGCCCAGTCGGCTTCCTGCCAGCTCGCGGCCAAGAAAACCTGCCTTTTCCCAGCGGCCGGCACGAAGCCCTGCGTCAAGCGGCAGGATGCGCTTCACGGTGGCAAGCATGAGTGCAATCGCATGTTCGGCGACTGAAACTGCATTCGCGCCCGTTGCAACAAGTACCGGAATGCCGCGGGATGCGGCTGCCTGGAGATCGATGTTGTCGACGCCAACACCATGCTTTGAAATGACGCGCAGCTTTGGAGCCTTTTCAAGGACGTCGGCATCCAGTCGGCCCATCCGCGAGACGATCCCTTCCGCCCCGGTCTCGACCAGGAGCGTGGAGATCACATCACTGTCTGCATAGGCCGGAGTATGAACGGTTTCGTATCCGTGGTCTTTCACAAGCGCGACAGCACTTGGGTCGAGGTCGGGGCCGGTCACAAGGATTTTCTTGCTCATGCGTACGTCTCTCTGCTCTCCGCAAGCGGAAAGTGATTGTTCTTTGATAGGGGATGAGTGACCGCGTCCGCCTCCCAGCTTGCACGGTTGAATTCCTCCGCCATCTTGGGTAACGGATAGAATGACTTAACAAAAGCGAATTAATCTGGTTCTTATATTAAGAAAAACTGGATAAAGGTATGGACACCCGTCAACTCAAGACCCTGGTCGCTATCGCAACCCATGGCACCTTCACCAAGGCGGCGGAGATCGTAAACCTGACGCCGTCGGCAGTCAGTCAACAGATCCAGGCGCTGGAAGTCGAACTGAACATCATCCTGTTCGAACGGTCGTCCCGTCCTCCGAAGTTGACCTCGCAGGGACTTCAAGTCCTTGAAATGGCTCAGGAGATGTTACGTCTCGAAGACGATACCAAGGCAAATCTGCGGGGAGACAAGCTCGCCGGCACCCTCATGCTGGGCTCTGTTCGTTCCAGTGCACTCAATCTGCTGCCGAGAGCCATTGTCCAGATGCGAAACCAGTATCCCGATCTGAAAACCAATCTGAGAGTTTCGCTGTCTTCAACCCTGATTGCCGATGTGGCTTCCGGACGGCTCGATGCTGCAGTGGTCGCGGAGCATGTCGGCATTCCGCCCGCCTTGCGCTGGAGCCCCTTTCTTCGTGAGCCGCTCTGGCTGATCGCACCGGAAGACACAAAATCCACCGACCCCGCCGACCTGCTGGCCACCTGTCCGTTCATTCGATTTCGCAGCGCCGTGCCGCTTGCCAACCTTATCGACACGGAGATCTCTCGCATGGGGATCGCTACCAACGACATTGCCGAGATCGACACGATCGGGTCCATCGTGACATGTGTCCGGCAAGGCATGGGCGTTTCCGTTGTACCGCATGTCGCCTTGCAGGAACCGGATCACCAGCGGCTGACAAAACTCCCTTTCGGCAATCCGCAAGTGACAAGGCAAATCGGCATCGTTGAGCGGATCGTATCGCCGCGGGCTGAAATCATCGCGCGTATCCACACGGTACTTGCCGAACTTTGCGCCCCGCATGGCGTAAGCAGAATAGAGGACGTGTCTTGACCATCCTCCGGAGGATCACCAGCCAGTAGGCTGCACCGCCTAATCAATGTGTCTTGTCAAAAAGGCTGTCACCAACGAGGTCGTTCGGTCTCAGGGCCGAGAAAGAAGGCGTTGCCTGGACAAACGGAAGATCCTCGCATTGTTTTTTCCATCACAAGAACAAGGTCGCAATGCCGGGCAGAAGAATAACGAGCAGCAAGACCAGCAGCATGACCGCGATGAATGGCATCGTGCCCGCGAAGATCTGTTCGACGGAAACGTCCGGATCGTTGAGCGTATTGTGCACCGTGAACACCGAGATGCCGAAGGGCGGCGTCAGGAGGCCGATTTCAACGGCGATCACGATGACGATGCCGAACTGGCTGAGATCTATGCCCATGTGCTGCGCGATGGGCGCTGCGATCGGCACCATGATCAGGAGGATCGACGTGCTGTCGAGGATCATGCCCATGACGAGAATGAGCGCCGAGCACAGAACCATGAAGCCCATCGGGCCGAGGCCGGTCTCGTTGACGAGGCTTGCGATGGCGTTGGGAAGGCCGGCGATCGACAACATGCGCGAATAGTAACTGGCAGCGACAAGCAGCAGCAGGATCGATACCGAGATCACGCCGGTCTGTTTCATCACCCGCCACAGGTTATGGCGGTTGAGGGAACGGCGTGAAAGCGCAACCAGCAGCGCACCGAAGGCGCCGACACCGCCAGCCTCTGTTGGTGTGAAATATCCCGAATAAAGTCCGCCGAGCACCAGAACCACGAGCAGGATGATCGGCACCAGCTTGGCGATCATCCGGCCAAGCGGCATCGGTTCAATGGCGCTGTCGCGCCGACGCTCCTTCGCAGCAGCCGGATCGGTAAGAACGAAACCCGGGAACAGCACGGTGACGGCAACGAGCATTGTCACGAAGCCACCGGCAAGCATCAGCCCCGGCACGATGCCGGCGATGAACATGCCACCGATGGAGACTTCTGCCAGAACCCCATAAATAATGAGGAGCAAGCTCGGCGGGATCAGCATACCGAGTACCGATGAGCCCGCGACGGTACCGGCAGCAAAGGCCGGGCGATACCCGTGACGCTCCATTTCAGGGACTGCGACGCGCGTGAATACCGCCGCCGAGGCAATGGAAACGCCGGTGACCGCAGCGAAGATCGTGTTGGCCGCGACAGTCGCGACCCCGAGACCGCAGATGACCCGGCGCAGCAGTTCCTCTGCAACTTCGAAGGTGTCCCGCCCGACGTTGGAAACGCTCACCAGCAGCCCCATCAGGACGAAGAGGGGAATGGTCGCGAACAGATAATCGGCAATGCCGCTGTAGACGGTCAGCTCCAGCATCCTGAAGGCAAGGTCGATGTTATTGCGGATGATCCATATCCCGGCAAAGGCCACCAGGAACAGCGCATAGGCTATTTGCATGCCGAGCAGAACCAGAACGATCAACGCGCCGACAAGCAGGAAGCCAATGGTCAACGTCGTCATGAAAAGCTCCGGAACATGCGAATTTCTGTGTGCGCCCGGTAGAACGCGGCCAAAACAGCCACCGCCGAGCCCAGGACCGTTATGCCCCGGAAGGGCCAGGTCGGAATGGTAAAGACGCCCTGGACGCCGAAAAATTCGGACGTCGCCCAGGCACTGGCGAATTTCGGCCAGGAAGCCCAGAGAATGAGACCGAACACGATGACGCCGCAGAGGGAGAACAGGGCCTCGATCAGGCAGACACCTTTCGGCGACACGCTTTCAAGACGCCGGACGAGAAAATCGGCCCGGGTCAGGCGCTTTTGCAAGATGGCAGCGGCAACCTGCAGGAAGACGATGGCAACAACGGTGCGCGCAGCGATTTCCGCAACGCCGGTAATCGGCGCGTTGAAGAAGTTTCGACCAAGGACATCAGCGACGATCAGTATCATGAGCGCGCCGATGGAAAGTGTACCGACCGATGACATGATGGCGGCCGTGCCGCCGAGCATTGCGCCGAAAGGCGCTTCCGAGAAAGCCGGGACATAGGCGTCGTCGGCCTCGGTTCTGGTCTCATCCGTCATCGTTACGTCCAGTTCGCTCTCAATAAACCCGCCCGGACAAGATGCCGGGCGGGAGAGGTGTGAGGCAAGGCCGCTCTCAGAGCCCTTCGTCCCAGGACCTCAGCGGTTCCGCACCGCGTGCGCGCAGGGCGTCGAAATAGGCCTTCAGCACGACACGGCCGGCATCGCCGGTCTGTTCCAGCCACGGTTCCACGATATTCGGCAGTCCGTTCACCCAGGCGGTTTTTTCTGCTTCCGGCAGTTCGTGGATCGTCAGACCCGCTTCCTGCATTTCCTTGAGTGCTCGCGTGGCAAGATCCTCGACATATTGACCGTGTGCCGCGGAAGTTGCCTTCGCAGCTTCCCGGAAGGCGGCCTGGACCGGTTCCGGCAGACCGTCGAAGAAGTCCTTGTTGGCCGCGATGCCGCCGAAATACATCGAGCCGATGCCCACGCGGGTGAGTTCCGGCGCGACTTCATAGACGCGGGTCGGCAGAATGCCCGACGCGAAGGACAGCGTACCTTCGGTCACGCCGGTCTGGATGTTGGTGTAATAGGTCGTCAGTGCACCATCGACCGGCGTTGCCCCCGTCCCGCGCAACCAGTTGGCCGAGGTTCCCGGGGCGTTGAGCTTGCGGTTTTCAAGATCCTTCATGGAGTTGACCGGGAAGGTGGCATAGATGTCGTAGCTGTCGGTGATGAGCGATGACAGATGAACCATGCCGTTTTCCGCCCAGCTGTCACGCAGCTCCGGTAGGTTTGCCGAAAGATCATCGAAGATCTCGATGATCATCTTGTGGTCTTCCGTGGCAAACGGCGTGAAATAGGTCACGTTCTGGAGCGGCATGTTCGCACCTTCCCAGACGGTGCCGACCATGCCTACATCGACGATGCCGTCCATGACGGCTTCACGCGTGTCGGTGAATTTGTAGAGCGTGCCGGCATAGGACTCCACCCAGTCGACCTTGTATTCGCCGGCGGCTTCCAGGATCCGGTTCACTTCCGGCTGGAAGGTGTTCTTCATCGCATAGACCCAGATGTTCTGTTCCGGATGCGACGAACCGATATTGACCGTGATCGCCTGTTGCGCGGCGGCGAGGCCGGCAGAACTGGCCAGCATGGCCGTTGCGGTTGCCAATGTTACGAACTTCATGATTTTCCTCCCTGCATTCGGAGCCTTATCCTCCCAGGCTCCTCTGGTTCAGTCATTCAAGGTTCCAAGTGCTCTCACGATCCGTTCAGGCGTGAACGGCATTTCTGTCACTTGCGCGCCCATGGGCCGCAGGGCGTCGTTGATCGCATTCATGACGGCGGCCGGAGACCCGGCAGTGCCCGCCTCGCCCGCGCCCTTGGCCCCGAGCAGGCTCTCCCCCGTCGGCGTTTCAACGTGACCGATGATCATGTCGGGCATTTCAGCCGCCATCGGCACGAGGTAGTCTGCCATCGAGCCGTTCAGGAGCTGGCCTTCCGCGTCGTAGTGGATTTCCTCGAACAGCGCTCCACCGAGCCCCTGAACGATGCCACCCCGGATCTGCTCGTCAACGAGAAGCGGGTTGATCACCCGCCCGCAATCCTCGACGCACCAATGCTTCAGCAGCTTCACGATGCCGGTCTCCGTATCGACCTCGAGGTAGGAGGCCTGGACGCCGTTGGTGAAGGCAAAGGGGTATTCGGACGTAATGAAGTGCCGTGTCTGGACAAGCTCCCGCGGCAGGCCCTTCGGCAATGTGTCGCCGCGGAAGTAGACGATCCGGCCGAGCTCCTCGAGCGGCATGCGGGCTTCGCCTGAAGTGCTGTCGACCACAGCGCCGTCGCGGATGTCGAGCTGCGCCTGATCGGCCTGGAGCATGGAAGCGGCCACCTCAAGGATGGAATCGCGAAGCGCCCGCGCCGCCTGCAGCGCAGCCTCGCCGCCGATACCGGCCCCGCGCGACGCCCAGGTGCCGCCACCGTAGGGCGTCACTTGTGTATCACCGGTAATGACGCGCACACGCGCAGGGGACACGCCAAGACCCTCGGCAACCACCTGGCTCAGCATCGCCTCGGTGCCCTGCCCCTGTTCGGTTACGCCGGACAGGGCGACGATCGATCCGTCCGGATCCATCCGCACCGTGCAACCGTCTTGTGCCGAAATGCGCGCGCCGCCGATACCGTACATGAAGGGCGAGGGATTGGTCAGCTCGATGAAGCTTGCAATACCGATGCCCCTGTAGATGCCCTTCTTGCGGAGCTCTGCCTGTTCGGCTCGCAAGCCGTCGTAGTCCATCAGCTCCAGAAGCTTGTCCATGGAGGCGTGATGCGACAGCCCCTCGAAACGCATGTTCGCGGGAGACGTCACCGGATAGGCATCATCCCTGAACATGTTGCGCCGGCGGATCTCGACCGGGTCCATGCCGATTTCGGCGGCCGCCATATCCACCAGGCCTTCGGTGATCGCAACCGCGATCGGATGGCCGACTGCCCGGTACTGGCAGGTCGGCGTCTTGTTCTGGAAGACGACTGTGGTCCTGGCCCGGTAATTCTGGAAGTCATAGGGGCCACCGCAGAGGTTCACCACCTGGTTGCCTTCGATGGCGGAGGTGCGCGGATAGACCGAATATGGGCCGATCGCCGTCCAGTCATCGACATCCATGGCGAGGATCCGGCCGTCTTCTCCAACTGCAATCTTCGCCTCGATCTGATGATCGCGGGCGTGGATGTCGCTGGAGAAACTTTCCAGCCGGTCGGCAATGAATTTCACCGGCCGTTTCATGATCTTGGCGATTGCCGCCGTCGCCATTTCGTCCGGATAGACATGCACCTTGATGCCGTAGGAGCCGCCGACATCCTCGCAGATGACACGGACCCGGCTTTCCGGCAGGTCGAGATGAGTGGCCAGAACTGTCTGGATCATGTGGGGCGCTTGCGTCGCATGCCAGGCGGTCATCTGTTCCTCGGCCGGGTTCCAGTCGACCAGGATCGAGCGCGGCTCCAGCGTCACGCCCGTGTGCCGTCCGGTGACGAAGCGCGCCGAGACGACCTTGTGCGCGGTCCGGAAGGTTTCGTCCACGTCCCCCTGTTCGTGCAGGCGCCGGAAGGCGAGGTTGTCGCCCATTTCCGGATGCAGCACCGGCGTTTCAGGATCGAGCGCGGTCATCATGTCGGTGACGACGTCCAGTTGCTCGTAGTCAACATCGACAAGAGCCGCACCATCCTCGGCAGCAGCGCGAGAGGTCGCGACAACGGCTGCCACCGGTTCGCCGACCCAGCAGGCTCGGTCAACGGCAATCGCGTGTTCCGGCGGCGATTTCAGGCCTTTCAGATGGGCGAGCACAGCAACCCATGGCTTGCAGACCTCGGCGATGTCCTGGCCCGTGAAGACCCGGAGCACACCCTTCACCGCTTTTGCATCCTCGGCGTCGATACTGTTGATCTTCGCGTGCGCGAAGGGCGAGCGCACAAAAGCGACATGGACCATGCGCGGCAGCACGATGTCGTCCACATAGACGCCGCGCCCCTGGACCAGACGCCGGGCATTGGGCCTGGGGACCGTCTTGCCGATATAGGAATTGGGCCGGTCCGGATTACCGAATTGAATGGTCATGCGGCCCCCTTATGTGCGCGGACACGCGCTACCGATTCAACCGCGTCCACGATGGCTTCGTAGCCGGTGCAGCGGCAGTAATTGCCCGACAGATGTTCGCGGATCTGATCGCGTGACGGCATGCCGCCGGCCTCCAGCAGCTCGTTAATGGCAACCAGCATGCCGGGCGTGCAGAAGCCGCACTGGAGCGCATTGCGCTCGACAAAGACGTCCTGAAGATCCTTTATCGCGCCCAGGTCCGACAGGCCTTCCACTGTCCAGACGTCGGCACCGTCCGCCTGGGCGGCCAGCATCAGGCAGCCCCGCACGGCTTTGCCATCGACCTTCAGTGTACAGGCACCGCAGACACCGTGTTCGCAGCTTGCATGGGCGCCGGTAAGGCCAAGCTCGCCGCGCAGGAAATCAACGAGATGCTGACCTGCCGGAACACGCGCCTCGACGGGCTCCCCGTTAACGGTCAGGCTGATGTCGATCTTGTCGCGGAACATCTCCGTCATGCGTTTCCTCCCTCGATCCTGGCGGCGGCGCGGCGTAAGAGGACACCGGCAAGGTGGCGGCGGTAAGCGGCACTTGCCTGGGTGTCCGACGGTGGGTCGATTTCCGCCTGAAGAGCCTGAACGGCGCCATCAATGTTGCCCTGGTCGAGAGCGGCCATGGCCCCTTCGGCAAGGACCGGCTTGGGTCCGACGGAAAAAAGCGACAGCCGGTGTCCATCGGCGCGCGTGACGAGGCACACTCCGGCAAGGGCATAGTCGCCGGATCTCCTGGCAACCTCTACGATGACCTGCTTTTCGCCGGGCTCTGCCTTCGGGACCGAGAGGCCGGTCAGGATTTCCCCCTCCTCGATGGCCGTTTCGAAAATGTCCTGAAAGAAATCTTCCACCGGTATGTCCCGCGAGCCGTTGAGGCCCTCCACATGTAGCGTGGCGCCAAGGGCCAGAACGCAGGCTGGAAACTCCGCAGCCGGATCGGCATGAGCCAGCGCACCACCCATGGTGCCGCGGTTGCGGATCGCAGCATGGGCGATGAATTCCACCGCCTGTGAAAGAAGCGGAGCAGACTGCCGGATCAGCGGGTTACGACCAATCTCCGCATGCGATGTCAGCGCGCCGATCCGCAGACCATCCTGCGTTTCGGTTACCCCGGAAAGCTCGCTCAGGCGGGAAATGTCGATCAGGACGTCGCCTGCGGAGAGACGCAGGTTCAAGGCCGCAACCAGGCTCTGGCCACCTGCAAGCACGCGGCCGTTGCCGTCGCTCGCGGCCAGCATTTCCAGCGCGTTGCGCAAACTGGATGCCCGGGCATAACCGCCCGCCGATGCCTTCATGGCGTCTCCCTCCCGATTTCATCGCGACGCCCTCCAGCATCGCTTATTGAGCATCTGCTCAACTTTATTGATCAGATGATCTATAAAAATCGGAAGATTGCAAGTAGATTATTGCGTGCCGTATGAGGGAGGCAGGAAAAGGAACATGAATGGAATGACCGATGTCGCCGAAACGGGGGACACTTCCAGCCGTCGCAGGCTGCCCCCTTCCGAACGCCGCCAGCAGATCGTTGAAGGTGCCGTCGCCTTCTTCGCCGAGGTCGGCCTTGACGGCAACACACGCGATCTCGCCAAGCGTATCGGCGTCACGCAATCGCTGCTTTTCAACTATTTCGCCACCAAGGACGACCTCATAGAGGCGGTCTACGAAAAGGTGTACCTCGGTCGACTTTCTCCCGACTGGCCGGAGCGGCTGACCGACCGGGAAGTGCCGCTGCGTCGGCGCCTGCTCGATTTCTACACCGAATACAGCACACTCATCTTCCAGTACGAGTGGATGCGGATTTTCATGTTTTCCGGCCTTTATGGCGCAGAACTCAACCGCCGCTATCTCAAACATCTGGGTGACGTCATCCTGCTGCCGCTCCTGGGCGAGATCGAGCACGAGGCCAGTTCCGGCGTCTCACCGGTCATGGAAGATATCTGGAACCTGCACGGCGGCATCGTCTACATCGGCATCCGACAGCACATCTACCGAACCCCCTGCCCGGACGATCCGTCCGAGGCCATATCAAGAGCGATCGACCGTTTCCTGCTGTCGTTCGGAATCAGTCCCTGCCCTTGAGCTGGTGCTGAAGAGGTTGTCCGCTGTTCAAGCGGCTCATTCTCATTCACCGCACCCGGAGAGACACACGCGAGGCAAGGCTCCAAATCTGTTCCAAGCGCAGCTGGACAGTCGGAAACGCGATTTCGGTAACTTCGTGGAGAACAGAGATAACGTCGTTCCGGCTATTCCTCAGGTTTTTCAAGGACCGCATAGCGTCCACAAGCTCCCAGGCAGCTACACACATTCCGGGAACCTCAATCTTGCAGTGAGGTAAATCCAGCGGACAGCCCGTCAGATCAACATCCGCCGAGGCTCTTTCAAAAGACCCGCGTAATAGCTCAGGAAGCGCGCGGCGTCGGCGCCGTTGATGACCCTGTGGTCGTAGCTGAGATCGAGGGGCGCCATCTGGACGGGTTGGAAAGCCTCCCCGTCCCAGACGGGGGACACTTCGGTGCGAGTGATGCCGAGTATGGCGACTTCGGGTGGGTTGACGATGGGTGTGAAGGCGGTGCCGCCGATCCCGCCGAGGTTGGTGATGGTCATGGACGCACCGCCCATTTCATCAGGGCGCACCTTGCGCTCTTGTGCTCTGGAGGCAAGGTCGGCGATTTCCGCCGCGATCTGCCAGAGGCCTTTCCGGTCAACGTCCCGGATAACGGGCACCATCAGGCCGTGGGCGGTGTCGACCGCGATGCCAAGGTGCACGTAGTCCTTCAGGAACAGTGTCTTGCCGTCCGAGCTGAGAGAAGCGTTGAACTTCGGGAACTCCCGCAAGGCCTTCGACAAGGCTTTGGCATGGAAGGCCAGCGCCGTCAGCTTCACGCCGCGCTCGCCGGCTTCCGATCGCAATTCCTTGCGCAGGGCTTCAATGGCGGTCATCTCCGCGCGGTCGTGATGGGTGACGGCGGGAATGAGCCGCTGGGCCGCGGCCATGTTCTGTGCAGCAACCTGCGCGAACCTTGAAACCGGTTCTTCCGTTATGGGGCCGGAAAGCGCGTGGTCGACGTCCCAGTACCCGCGGTCTCCTGTTTCAACTGGAGAAGCTGAGACCGAAGGCGACATCCCAGTATCGCCTTCGCCCTCCACATCCTCGCGGGCGATGGACGTGCGTCCGATGTCGCGCGCGAGTTTCTCTATGTCTATGCCCTTCTGCCGGGCCAGCGCCCTGACCGAAGGCGGTGCGATCACGTCGGACATCTCCACCTCCTACCAGCTTGCCGAAATATACTGGGTTTCCATGAACTCCAGCATGCCTTCATGACCGCCTTCACGGCCAAGGCCGGACTGCTTGGTGCCGCCGAAGGGAGCCGCCGGATCGGAGACGAGGCCGCGGTTGAAGCCGACCATGCCATAGTCCAGCTTTTCGCAGACCTGCAGGCCGCGTTTCATGTCCTTCGTGAAGACATAGGCAACCAGACCGTATTCCGTGTCGTTGGCTCTGCGGATCACGTCGTCCTGATCGGTGAAGGTCTGGAGGGCGGCGACGGGCCCGAAGATTTCGTCGTGCACGCAGTCGGCCGTCTCGGGCACACCCGACAGAACCGTGGGCGGATAGAAAAAGCCCTTTCCGCCCGGCAGGTCGCCACCGACTTCGATCTTCGCCCCCTTCTCAACGGCATCACGAACGAAAACCGCAACCTTGTCGCGGGTTTCCGCATTGACCAGCGGGCCGACGTCCACATCCGGGTCAGATCCGTCACCGACCTTCAGTTTTTTCATGGCCTCGACAAGTCGGCGGGTAAAGTCGTCGGCAACGGCTTCGTGTACATAGATACGGTTGGCCGCCGTGCAGGCTTCACCGAGGTTGCGCATCTTGGCCAGCATCGTGCCCTGCACCGCCTCATCAAGGTCGGCATCGTCAAAGACGATCAGCGGTGCGTTGCCGCCAAGTTCCATCGCCGGTTTGAGAACCTGATCGGCCGCAGAATGCAGCAGCTTGCGGCCAACCGCCGTGGAACCGGTGAAGGAGACGACGCGCACGCGCGGGTCGTGCAGCATGTGGTCGACAAGCGCGCCGGTGCGCTTGGAAGGCAGCACATTGACGAGGCCTGCCGGAACGCCGGCTTCTTCCAGGAGGGGCATGAGCGCCAGCATGGTCAGCGGTGTTTCGGAAGCCGGTTTGATGATCACCCCGCAGCCGGCGGCCAGAGCCGGAGCGATCTTGCGGGTGCCCATCGCCGCAGGATAGTTCCATGGCGTGACAAGAACCGCAAGGCCGGCAGGCTTGTGCTGCACGATGATGCGCGCGCCAGAGGCAGGCGCATGGGTGATGAGGCCGTCGGCGCGTACGGCTTCTTCGGCAAACCAGCGGAAGAATTCGGCGGCATAGGTCGCCTCGCCCATGGCGTCACTGCGCGCCTTGCCGTTTTCCAGCGTGATCATGCGGGCAAAGTCTTCCAGCCGCGCCGTCATCAATTCCCACGCCTTGCGGAGCACTTCAGAACGTTCGCGCGGCGTTTTGGCGGCCCATTTTGCCATCGCGGCTTCTGCGGCATCCAGCGCGGCATCCGCGTCCTTGATATCTGCGGACGCGACGGAGGCAAGCACCTCTTCGGTTGCCGGGTTCAGAACGTCGAACCTTTCGCCGCTCGCTCCCGCGCACCAGGTGCCGTTAATGTAAAGATCTGTATGGTCCATAATGGTCCCCATGGGTTCAAAGCAGGTGGCGGAGCGGTTGCTCCATCCGACCCGCGAAATTGGAAAGCAGGTCAATCGCCTGAGACGTGGTCACTCGGTCACCGGTCCATTCCAGCACGAGAGCGAGATCCTCCCCCTGGCGCAGGATGCTGATGACAGGGCATTTGCCTGCATTAAGCTGAAGCGCCGAGATGCGGCTTGCTCTCAGGTCACGCACCAGCAGATCCACTTCTAGATCGTCGTCTGCCGGTTTGACCTGACCAAGCCAGAGCGAAGCAGCGGAGTAGGCTTGCGACTGCCACATATTCTCAACGCGGACTTTGGCGGGAAAGTTCCCGAAACTGGCAGCCGCAAACCCGGCTAGCAGAGCTGCCTGATCGGCTTGCCCGCCGTTTTCCTTCGCCCAGGCCACGAAGTCTGCAAATCCTGTACCCGATACCTCTGCCCTGAGTTCGAAGCGCTGCGCCGTGGCACTTGCCGCCGGCGTTTCCGCGTGCAGGGTCTTGAGGGTCTCCAGATCCTTGACGTGAAACGGCTGGGGGTGGCCGGCATCGGCCAGACGCTGCAGGTCCAGCCCTTGTTCCTGCGCAAGCCGCCGTGCCTTGGGGGACGCAAGAACTCTCCCGGCCACCCCGGGCGCTGTCTTGGCCGTCATCCGTTTTTCAGGAGAAGGTGCAGGCGTGTTAACAGGTTCCGTCTTTTCCTGCCGCTCCGGCGCTGTTTCACCGGCTGCGGAGATTGGTGCTCCAGCCGCCTTGCGCGACACTGCCTTGTCCGGCTTTTGCGCCGAAATCACCGCGATCGCCTGGCCGACAGGCACTTCCTCTCCCGCTTCCGCCAGAAGCGCGGCCACGAAACCGTCGCGGCCGGCATTGACCTCAACAGTGCTCTTGTCCGTTTCCACTTCGAAGAGAATGTCGTCAGCCGCAACGGCTTCTCCGGGCTGTTTGCACCAGGCAACCAAAAGGCCCGTGTCTTGAGCCATGCCGAGTGTCGGCATGATCACCTGATGTCCGTCTGGAAGCTCATCCTCCCCGGCCTCCATGCCGCCCGGTACGGGTTCTGCCGTATCGACGACCTTCTCCGGTGAAGGCGCATTGCCTGCCTCTACAGCCCCTTCCGGGGTTTCAGAGATCATCGCGATCACCTGTCCAACCGGAACATCGCTGCCTGCTTCCACGGAGACGTCGGTCAGATAGCCTTCCTTCTGCGCCTCCACTTCCATGGCGGCCTTGTCGGTTTCCACCTCGAAAAGCACATCGCCAGCGGCGACCGCCTCTCCCGGTTTCTTGTGCCAGGCCAGCAATTGGCCGCTGTCCTGGGCCATGCCGAGCGCGGGCATGATCACCTCATGCGGCATGGACCAGCTCCCCGCGGCAGATCTTGCGCGCGTTGTCGGCAACTCCTGCGGCATTCGGAACGGTGATGTCTTCAAGGGCAGGCGAAAATGGCACCGGCACGTCCATGGCGCCCATGCGGATGACCGGCGCGTCGAGGTGGTAGAAAGCTTTCTCGCTGATCCGCGCTGCGATTTCCGCCGTCACGCCGTAGCTCTGGTGGCCTTCGTCGATGACGATGGCGCGCGACGTCTTGCGGACTGAACGCAGGATGGTTTCCTCATCCAGCGGCACGATCGTGCGCGGGTCGATGATCTCCGCGCTGATGCCCTCGCGGGACAACGTTTCCGCTGCTTCCTCGGCTACCTGCACCATGGAAGAGGTCGCCACCAGCGTGACGTCCCGACCCTCGCGCTTGATGTGCGCCTGACCGAAGGGGATCAGGTATTCTTCCTCCGGCACCGGGGCCTTGTCGTTGTACATCAGCTTGTCTTCGAAGATGACCACCGGATTGTTGTCCCGGATTGCCGTCTTCATCAGGCCCTTGGCCTCGTAAGCCGAAGACGGCATGGCGACCTTGAGCCCCGGAATGTGGGCGACAAGCGCTTGCAGCGACTGGCTGTGCTGGGCGGCCGAGCGGCGGGTTGCCCCCATGTTGGTCCGCAGGACCAGCGGCACGTTCAGCTTGCCGCCGGACATATAGTGGGTCTTGGCGGCCTGATTGCAGAGCTGATCCATGACCAGATAGAGAAAGTCGCCGAACATCAGGTCGACGATCGGCCTCAGTCCGGTCATCGCCGCACCAACGGCTATGCCCATGAAGCCGGGTTCGGATATCGGCGTGTCGATGATCCTGTCCGTTCCGAACTCCTCCACCAGGCCGGACAGCACCTTGAACGGCGTTCCGGCCTCCGCGACGTCTTCGCCCAGGAGAATGATCGACGGATCCCGGCGCATTTCTTCCGCGATGGCCTCGTTGACGGCCCTGGACAGGGTGATTTCACGTGTCATGGCGTCCCTCCTCAGGCGGCCGTGTCGGCGTAGACATGCATGTCCACTTCCCGCACATCCGGATATTTCGCGTCGAGCGCATATTTGACGGCAGCTTCCGCATCGGCGGAGATTTCATTGTCGATGGCCACCAGTTCGTCGGCGGTCATGATCTTCTGGTCGATCAGCCACTTGCCGAAGTTGGTGATCGGGTCGCGCGCAGACTTCCACTCCGTCTCTTCATCCTTGGCGCGGTAGTAGTCGCGGTTGATGTCGCCGACGTGGTGGCCGTGATAGCGATAGGTGTCGAGTTCGATGAAGAACGGGCCTTCGCCCTTTCGGCAGCGGGCGGCGAGCTCTCCCGCCAGCTTGTTCACGGCCAGCACATCCTGGCCATCGACCTTGAAGCTCTCGATGCCGAAGGCTTCCGCTCGGGCAGTCAGCGAACCGGCCGCGATTTCCTCGGTCTTGGTGTATTCGCTGTAACCGTTGTTCTCGCAGGCGTAGATGACAGGGAGCTTCCAGAGCGCGGCCATGTTCATGACCTCGTACCAGAGCCCCTGTGCCGTCGCGCCATCTCCGAAGAAACACACGGTGACGTGCCCGGTGCCCAGACGCTTGGCGGTGAGTGCCGATCCGGTGGCAATGCCCATGGAGCCGCCGACAATGGCGTTGGCGCCAAGGTTGCCGTTGGCCTGATCGGCGATATGCATCGACCCGCCCTTGCCCCGGCAATAGCCCTCTTCCTTGCCCAGAAGCTCGCAGAACATTTCCTTGAAATGCGCCCCCTTGGCGACACAGTGACCGTGCCCCCTGTGCGTCGACGTGATCTTGTCTTCGGGCGTCAGCGCTTCGCAGATGCCGACGGCCACGGCTTCCTGACCGGAATACATGTGGGTCAGACCCGGCATCTTCGCCGACAGGTAAAGCTGGTTGGCGTTGTCCTCGAAGGCACGGATGCGCACCATCTGCGTGTACATGCGCAGATACTCTTCCGTGTTGTGTTTCTTTTTCTTCGCAGCGCTCATCTTGTTGTCCCTTGACTGGGCCCGGCCGCCGCGCGGCCGGGCACGATGGGCAGGTCAGTATCGGTTGGCGATCGGAAGTTCTTCGGCCGGGAACAGGCTGATCACCTCGACGCCCGTATCCGTCACCACGACTTCCTCCTCGATCCGGGCGGCGGAATAGCCGTCGGCGGCCGGGCAGTAGGTTTCCAGCGCGAACACCATGCCCGTCTTGATTTCCATCGGATGGTCGAGCGAGACCGCACGCGAGATGATCGGCCGCTCGTGCAGGGCCAGACCCAGGCCGTGGCCGAATTGCAGACCGAAGGCTGTCTCCTCGTTGGGGAAGCCGAACTCCTCCGCCTTGGGCCAGACTTCCGCCACCTTGTCGGTGGAAACGCCGGGCTTGATCATGGCGATGGAGGCATCGATCCATTCGCGCGCCTTGACGTAGGCATCACGCTGCGCCGGGGTTGCCCGGCCGATGTTGAAGGTGCGGTAGTAGCAGGTCCGATAGCCCTGATAGGACTGCAGGATGTCGAAGAACGCCTGATCGCCCGGACGGAAATAGCGGTCGGTGAAATTGTGCGGATGCGGATTGCAGCGCTCGCCGGAAATGGCGTTGATCGCCTCGACATCATCCGATCCCATCTCGTAGAGCATCTTGTTGGACAGGGCGACAATGTCGTTCTCGCGCACGCCCGGCTTCAGTTCCTCGTAGATCATGTGATAGACGCCATCGACCATGGAAGCCGCCTGCGTCAGAAGCTGGATCTCGTCCCAGTTCTTGATCTCGCGCGCCGCCAGCATGATCTGCTGACCGTCCACCACGTTAAGTCCCTCTGCCTGCAGCGCATGGAACATGGCGGTTTCGGCATAGTCGACACCGACTGGCATGTCCGCCATGCCGGCGTCCCGGATCAGCCCGGCAATTTCGCGGGCATATTTGCGCATCAGGCCGAATTCCGGCGGAATGGTGCCGCGCATGCCGACCACACCTGCCCGGCAATGATCCGGCACCAGCCAGTCGGAGAACTTCTTGTGGTGGACGGCGGCTGAACCGAAGTCCCACACGTAAGGGGCATCATCGCCCGTCAGCAGGCAGAAGCGGCACATCTTGTCCCGCTCCCATTCGCCGATCTTGGTGGCCGAGACGTAGCGGATGTTGTTGACGTCAAATAGCAGCAGCGTACCGGCGGGAGAGGCCTTCAGCGCCTCCCGTGTTCTGGCAAGGCGATACCGGCGCAGCCGATCATGGTCGATACGGCGTTCGAAATCGACGGATGTGTGCCCCCAGGCAGGCAAACGCCCCTCCCAGCGCCAATGCGGTTCGAGATCCTGTGGCGTCAGGAGGTTGGGTAACAGTGCGCGAGACATGGCTCTCTCCTTCGGATGCACCTACGCACATCCGTCATGTGAAAAAGAATATTGTTTTTCAGAATGTTACTGGATGCACCAGCCGCCATCGATGTGGATCATCTGGCCGGTCATGTAATCGCTGTCGGGGCTGGCGAGAAACGACGCGGTGCCCTTGATGTCATCCGGATAGGACACACGCTTGATCACCAGTTCGTTGTTGGCGATGTCTTCGTAGGCCTGTCCGGCCCGTTCCTTGAAGCCGATTTCGACAAGATCCTTGTCGAGCTGTTCCCAAAGCGGTGTCACCACCACGCCGGGGGCATAGCCGTTGACGGTGATGTTGTGTTCGCCGAGCGCAACGGCCCCGCAATGGGTCAGAGCCAGGCAGCCGTATTTGGACGTGCAATAGACGGTCACATCCACCAGCGGCTTGCGCGAAGCGATGGAGCCGACATTGATCAGCTTGTAGGGAAAATCCTGTGGCCCTTGCGCAATCATCTGCCGGGCGGTTTCCTGCATGCCCAGCCACATTGCCTTGGTGTTGACACCCATGATGAGATCCCAGTTGTCCTCATCGATATCCATGAAGAAACGGGGCTTGTTGAGGCCGGCGTTGAAGAGGCCCACATTGATGCTGCCGAAGGCTTCGACAGTTGCCGCCACCGCCGCGGCGTTGTCCTCGCGGCGGGTCACGTCCATCTTGACCGCAACCGCCTTGCCGTTACCGGCCGCATTGATCCGCTCCGCGACGGCCTGGGCTTCGTCGAGGTCCAGATCACCAAGACAGATGTTGGCGCCCTGAGCTGCAAAATGCTCGGCGTTGGTTGCGCCCATGCCGCGTGCGGCACCGGTAATCAGAACGTTTTTTCCCTTGAGCCGATTGGGGTCCATGAATTCCTCCCATTAAAGTTTTCCAGCCTCCCGCAGAAGTCGGTCGGCACGATCTTGAGCCATCTGCAACGCGGCTTTTGGCGTCTTCACGCCACGCAACATGTCGTGGCATTCCTCCCCGCAGATGCGGATGATGTCGTTGATTTCCGGGATCGGCGGTCGTGGCCAGAACTGCAGTTCGTCCCGCCAGGACATGGCGTCCACCGCTTCAAAGATCGGAGACAGGCGCCGGACTTCCGGGTCCGCGCCAACCGAATAGCGCGGATTGGTGCGGCTGCCGTGTTCGACGTAGAGCTTTTGCGCTTCAGGCGACGTGAAGACGATCAACGCTTCGGCTGCCGCCTCCAGCCGTTCCGGCGCGATATTGGCCGGAATGCCGAGCAGATAGCCACCGACCGGGGCGATATTCTGCGCATTCGGGCCGGAAGGATGCGGCAGGAAACCAACCTTGCCGTGAGCCGCGCAGGCCGGATTCTGTTCGAAGTATGGAGCGAGCAAAGTATAGCCGTAGGCCATCGCTACACGTCCGCTGGCGAACGGACGGACGCGCTCGTACCAGGACATCGACAGGATATCTGGCGGCGAATATTGCAACAGCGCCATCAGGTATTCGGCAGCATCGAGTGCACGTTCGGAATAGATGACAGGCCGGTAGCCGCCGTCTGCCAGTCGCGAGGCGTCATAACCACCAGCCTGTTTGGGCAAATCGAGAATAGGCTGACCGAAGTCCGCACAAGTCATCATGAATGTATGGCCAAGCGCCGTCCCGCGTGCCGCGTTCCAGGCAATTCCGTATCTGCCCTGAACCGGGTCGTTGAGCCGGGCGGCGGCCTTGAGCAGCGCGTCCGTGGTGAGGGGCGGTTCAAGCCCTGCTTCCGCCAGCAGATCCTTCCGGTAAAACAGCAGTTCCGGCGTAGTCTGCGAAGGCACACCGTATGGCTTGCCTCCCCAGTGAGCTGCCTGCCAACCGGCGGTGTGAAAATCGCTCGGCTGAAGCCGCTCGACATCCAGCACTTCGTCCAGCGGCAGGAGATACCCGTTCTCGGCAAACTCCCCAAGCCACGGCAGGTCCAGGGCAATCAGGTCATAGCGACTTGTCGCCCTGTGGGCGTTCTTGACCGCTTCTTCGTGAAGCCGGTCGATGGAAAAGGCCCGCTGCTGAATGGAACACCCGACCACCTGCTCGAACTGGCGTTTCAGACCATGCATCACCATGAAGGTGGGATCGCCATGGACCAGAACGCGAAGATCGCCGGACAGTTTCAAGGGTTCAAGCAGGACCTGGGGCGGCTGGATCGTCTGGGCTTCCAGATAGGACCCGCCAAAATAATAGTCCTGTGTGCCGGAGCGCAGATCGGCAGAACCGAACGATTGTGCCGCCATCCTGCGGACCCGGCTGCTGAACTGGGTCCATGCCTCCAGCATGTCGGCGCTCGGATGGAGGGAGTAGCTTCTGCCGGAAGACGTCCTCGGCCTTTGCTCGATCAGGCCGTTGTCGATCATCTCGCGCATGCGGCGGCTGGCTGTCGCGTAGGGAACGCCCGACGCGCCAATGAGCGAGGTCGGGGTCACCGCCTTCGCTTCCAGATGCCTTTTCACCAGATAGGTCGACATTTTGACATAGGGGTTCGGAGCAGATATCTCCAACAGACCATCCATCTCTTCTTCAAAGTTCTCCAGAAAGCTGAGAACCTGGAGGATTTCCGTCTTGGCCTGTTGCGTCAGATAAGTCTTTTCGCGAACCAACTCTCCCTCTTGCTGGTTCATCGCTCGGCTCCAGTTTTCCGGACGGGATGAACCACTGCTGCGTTTCCTCGTTTTGGATATTTTTTGGATCGACATTGAATGTCCTCCTAAGCGTGAGCGACGTGGCCGATTAGAAAAACGGCCAAAAAATCCATTTTGGATATAAGAACATCCATTTTGGATATTTTCGAGGGGGCGTCGTTCTGCCGAGGCGTGCAGGCTTTTGAGTGACGCTCACGGTGGGCGCATATCCGTGTCAGGAGGAGGCACGGTTCAGAATTCAGACCATTCGAAATGGTCTCTCAGGGAGGAAATGAAACGATGAACACTTTCCGTTCGCTGCTTGTCGCCACGACGGCCGTCGCAGGCCTGACCTTGTCTGGTGCAGCCGGTGCAGAAACGATGAAGATCGGCATCACGCAGAACAACGTCGGCGTCGACAGCTACCAGACCACCTATGAAAAGGCCTTCATCGCGGCAGCCGACGCCAATGCGGATGTCGAGACCGTCGTTCTGGACGCCGGCGGCGACGTCGCCCGGCAGATCGCCCAGATGGAAGACCTGATCCAGCAGGAAGTGGACGCGATCATCATCTGGCCGACGAACGGTGAAGCCGTCATCCCGGCCGTCCGCAAGGCCTTCAAGGCCGACATTCCGGTGATTGTGACCAACTCGAACATCGCCGAACAGGGCTTCGAGTTCGTGAAGTCCTTCTCCGGTCCGGACAACATCACCCAGGGCTCCCGTTCCGCCGAGATCATGTGCGACAAGTTCAAGGCCATGGGCATCGAGAACGAGGCGCAGATCGTTCAGATTTCCGGCCAGCCGGGCTACACGACGGCGATCGAGCGCGCCAAGGGCTTCGAAGACCGCCTGCCGGAAGTCTGCCCGAATGTGACGCTGGTGGAGACCCAGCCGGGCGACTGGAACCGCGAAAAGTCCCAGAAGGTCATGGAAGCGTTCCTGGTCAAGTATGACGACATCGACGGCGTTTACGCCGGAGACGACAACATGGGTGTCGGCGCGCTGAATGCCGCCAAGGCCGCTGGACGCGAGGGCATCATCTTCGTCGGCGCGACCAATTTCTCCGTCGGTTACGAGGCGATGGAGCGCGGCGAATACTGGGGTTCGATCTACCAGTCGCCCGTTGACGATGCCGAAGCTGCCCTGCAGACGGCAATCGACATCCTGTCCGGCAAGGATGTTCCGTTCCTAAATTACTTCGACACGCCGAAGATCACCCAGGACAACATGGCCGAATTCGACAAGCCTGTCTTCTGAGCCTGAAGGTCAAGCCCGACTGGGGCGCGAGCCAAGCCTTGCGCCCCATTTTTCCCAATACATTGACCGGGAGGAAACCATGGGCCGAGTGTCCGGGCGTTCCTGTATCGTCACCGGCGCTGCCCGAGGGATCGGTCGTGCCATTGGCGAAGCCCTTATCAACGAGGGAGCGGATGTCTGCTTTGCGGACATCAACGGCGAACAGGCAAGTGCCGTTGCCGAAGCCAACCGCGACCGTGCTGCCGAAACCGGCGCCGGGGTGACATGGGCCCAGGTCGATGTGACCGATCGTGAGCAGGTTCGTGCCATGATCGCGAAAACCGTTGCGACTTTCGGCAAGCTGGACGTCAAGTTCAACAATGCCGGCGTCAACAAGCCCATGAACTTTCTCGATGTCACGGAGGACAACTGGAACTTCATCATGGGAGTGAACGGCCTTGGGTGCCTGATCGGCATGCAGGAAGCCGCCCGCCAGATGATTGGCCAGGGCACCGGCGGCAAGATCATCAACACCGCGTCGGTCGCCAGTCGACAGGGGTTCGACAATGTCGCGCCCTATTGCGCCTCGAAATGGGCCGTGGTCTCGCTGACGCAATCCGGCGCAAGAGACCTTGCCAGACACAACATCACCGTCACAGGCTTCGCACCGGGTGTCGTGGCTACCGAAATGTGGGAACAGGTGGACCGGGATCTTCTGGATATCGGCGCTGCCGAACGGCCCGGACAGGCGATGGAGGAATTCTCCTCCGAGATCCTGCGCGGCCGGGTGGCGACACCGTCCGACATCACGGGAACGACCACGTTCCTGGCGTCACCAGAAAGCGATTACATGACCGGTCAGGTGGTGATGATCGATGGTGGCATGACGCTCGTTTGAATCTTTACAACAGGATGAGGGAGGGTCTGTTGTCCGACATATCAACCAAGGCTGCCAGCCGTCCCGGCAGTTCCAAGGAAAAATCCATGAAGCCCTTCAGTCTGTCGGGCGTTGGGGGATTTCTGGCGAAACAGGGCATTCTGATCGCCTTCGCCGTCTTCATGATCGGCTTCACGATCGCCAACCAGCGCTTTCTCGACCCAGACAACATCATGGGCGTTGTCCGCTCCTCTGCAATCCTGGGCGTGATGGCCCTCGGCGTCACCTTTGTCGTCATCAGCGGCAATCTCGACCTGTCCGTCGGTTCGATGATGTCGTTTGCCACCATCGTCGTCCTTGATCTGCACGACAAGCTGGGGCCTTTGCTCGCCATTCCGTCCATGTACGCCATGGTACTGTGCCTGGGCGCCTTCATTGGCTTCCTCGTCGGATATCTGAAGCTGAATTCCCTGATCGTGACCCTTGGCATGTTGTCGGCGATCCACGGACTGACCCTCACCTATTCCGGCGGCAAGAACATGGATATTGCCGACAAGGAAGGCACCTGGTTCAGCGTCTTCGGCCAGTCGACCGTCCTCGGCATTCCGGTACCGATCCTACTGTTTGCCCTTGTCGCCTCTGTTCTGGGGATCGTCCTTGCCAAGACACCGTTCGGTCGCAAGGTCTACGCGGTTGGAGGCAACGGCACCGCGGCAACCTTCTCGGGCATTCGCAGAGCCCGTGTCGTCTTCACCTGCTACCTCATGTCCGCTTTCTGCGTCGGTACTGCCGGTCTCATCCAGGCCAGCCGGTCACTGGGAAGCCAGAACACGGTTGGTCAGGGGCTTGAGCTTGAAGTTCTGGCTGCAGTCATCCTCGGCGGAGCATCGCTGATGGGCGGCTCCGGCACGATCTTCAAGACCGTTATCGGTGTCCTGATCCTCGGCTTCATCCAGAACGGCCTCTTGCTCGTCGGACTGCAGTTCTATGTCCAGTATGTGGTGACCTGGATCATCATCATTCTTGCCGTGTGGCTGGATATTGCCGCCAAACGCGGCAAGCTCTGGTCGCCGATCGCGTGAGGGAGGGATTGATGGAACCGGGAACCTTGAGCACTTTTCTGAAACGCGGCGCGATCTGGGGCTTCATTCTCGTCGAGCTGGTCTTCTTCTCGGTCGCGGGCGAATTCCTGTCGCTCAGTGACAAGGCCTTCATGGACGTGGACAACATGCTGCTTTTGTTCAAGCAGTCAGCCCCCATCGGGATCATCGCCATCGGCATGACGATCATCATGATCAATGGCAATATCGACCTCAGCGTCGGAGCGACCTTTGCCCTGAGCGCCGTCGTCCTGCTCGACAGCATGACCTGGCCGGTTTTCGCCGGCCTCGGCGACGGCGTCATTCCCATTGCCTGGGGACTGGCATTGCTGACAGGGATCGTTCTGGGCGCTCTGAACGGGTTGATCGTCTGGAAGACCGGTGTCGATGCCTTCATCGTCACGCTCGGTTCCATGCTCGGCTATCGCGGGCTTGTGTTCATGTACAATGGCGAACAGCCCACATCTCATCTCAACTGGACGCTGGTTGATTTCGCCGAAGCCCATTTCCTGGGACTGCACACCGCCACCTGGTTCCTGATCGTCGTGACCGCCGTGATCTGGTTCGTGATGAACCGCACGATCCACGGGCGCAACGCCTATGCCATCGGCGACAACCGGTCTGCGGCCATCAATGCGGGTATCCGCGTCGGGCCGCACATGATGATCAACTTCATGATCATCGGCTTTCTCGCGTCCCTGTCTGCCGTGGTGTTCTATTCGGAATCCGGCTCGGTCAATCCCAACGACGGCGAACTCTATGAGCTGTGGGTCATCACCGCCGTGGTTCTGGGCGGCACCAAGCTTACCGGAGGTGCGGGATCCGTGCTTTCGACGCTCGGCGGCGTTCTGGCCATCCAGCTTCTGCGAAAAGGACTTGGACACATCGGCGCCGACACGGAAACAGTCAATCTGGTAATCGGCCTGATCCTGATTGCCGTCCTGTTCCTCGACCGCCAATTGAATCTGAAAGGCAAACAGGAGCTGAGAATATGACCGGCACCACCCCCGCCTTGCGCCTGGAAGGCATCGTCAAGACCTTCCCCGGCGTGCGCGCGCTCGACGGTGTGTCCTTTTCCGTCCTGCCCGGCGAAGTGCATGCTCTGATGGGCGAAAACGGCGCCGGAAAGTCGACCCTCATGAAAGTGCTTGGCGGCATCTATCAGCCTGATGAAGGCAAGATTATCGTCAGCGAGCAACCGGTTGTCATGACGTCGCCGCTTCAGGCGAAAAGCAAGGGCATCGTCTTCATCCATCAGGAACTGAGCCTCGCCGAGGAACTGACAGTTGCCGAAAACATCTATCTCGGCGAACTGCCGCGAAAGAGCTTCGGCCGGGTCGACTGGCAAAAGCTGCATGAGCAGACCAACCGCATTCTGGAGATGCTCAAAGTCGGCTTCGACGCCCGCACGCGTGTCGGCGATCTCTCCATCGCCAACCAGCAGATGGTGGAAATCGCGCGTGCCCTGACAGTGGAAGCCAAGGCGGTCATCTTTGATGAGCCGACCGCCTCGCTGACCGATGCGGAAAAGGTGGTTCTGTTCGATGTCATCGACAACCTGAAAGCCGAAGGCGTCGGCATCATCTACATCTCGCACCGGATGGAAGAGATCTTCAGGATCACCGACCGCATCAGCGTGCTGCGGGACGGACAGTATCGCGGCACGCTGAACACCGCTGAAACCAGCGAGGACGAGATTACGCAGCTCATGATCGGCCGCAAGCTCGACCTGTCACGCAACGCCGTCCATCACGAACTGGGTGATGTGGCACTGGAGGTACGAGGGCTCTCCTGTGGTTCGCTTTTCCGTGACATCAGCTTCGAAGTGCGCAAGGGAGAGGTTGTCGGCTTTTATGGCCTGGTCGGGGCCGGCCGCACGGAAATCGCCGAAACGCTGTTCGGTCTCAGAGAACCCAGCAGTGGCGCTATTTTCCTGAACGGGCAAGAAACTGCCATTCACTCGCCGGCCGATGCCATCGCCAAGGGTATCTCGCTGGTGCCTGAGGACCGCAAGACGCAGGGCCTCGTTCTGGGCATGAACTGCCGGGACAACATGACCCTGCCTCAAGTAGACGACTTGAAAGCCGGCCCATTCGTCGCCGAAGGCGCGGAGATCGCGATTTTCGACCAGTACCGGGACCGGCTCGACATTCGCACGCCCGGCTGGAAGCAGCTTGCCGGCAACCTTTCCGGCGGTAACCAGCAGAAGATCGTGATCGGCAAGTGGCTTTCGATGCACCCGAGCGTTCTGATCGTCGATGAACCGACACGCGGCATCGATGTCGGCAGCAAGTCCGAGATCCACAACCTCATCCGCGACCTGGCAAGCCAGGGCTATGCGGTCATCGTCATCAGTTCGGAAATGCCGGAGGTCCTGCATGTAAGTGACCGGATCGTCGCCATGTACAGCGGCGAGATCATCCGGACTTTCACCTCCGAGGAAGTTACCGAAGACAATCTCATCCAGGCCATTTCCGGCATTCGGCCGGACAAGGCCGCCTGATGCGGGTCGGATTTGCGGGGCTTGGCCGGATGGGCGTGCGCATGGCTGCCAATCTGGCCGCCGCCGGTCTGGATGTGAGCGTCTGGAACCGGACAGCAGGAACTGCACAGGCCTTCGCCGCCGCCCACAACGCCTTTTCGGCAGCCAACCCAAAAGACCTGGCGGAACGGTCGGATGTGGTGATCACCATGCTCGCCGACGACACCGCCGCGGAGACAGTCTATCACGGGCCGGATGGCCTGCTTGAGGCGTCAGGGGGCAGTCGGGTTCTGGCCGAAATGGGTACCATTTCCGTACCGATGGCAGAACGTCTGGCGCTATCGGCACGGGAGAAAGGCCGACGCTTCGTCGATGCGCCGGTTTCCGGTGCCACACAAGCGGCGGCGGATGCCAAGCTGCTTATCATGGCAGGAGCAGAAGCAACTGATGTGCCTGACCTGGCCCGCCTCTTCGAGGTTCTTGGCCGGAAAACCGTCTGGCTTGGCAAATCCGGCGCAGGCGCTGCCATGAAACTCGGCGTCAACATGCTCATTCATGGCCTCAACCAGACATTGTCAGAAGCCCTTACGCTGACCTCAGCAGCCGGCATCTCAAAAGAACAAGCCTATGAGGTCGTTGAGAATTCGGCGGCAGCCGCTCCGGTTCTCGCCTATCGCAAGGGGCTTTATCTGGATGAGACTGCGCATGACGTCAGCTTCACGGTCGCACTTGCCCGCAAGGATGTCGGGCTGGCGCTGGAGCTTGCATCCACTTGCGGTGTGATCATGCCGCAGGCGGAACTCAATCATGCGGTTCTGAAGGCCGCCGGATCAGCCGGATATGACGACCGCGACATGGCTTCCATTCTTTCTTTCGTGAACAAGGGTCTGAAATGAAGGCAGTTCTGTTTGTCGGTGGCTGGGAAGGCCACACACCAACCCATTTCAGCGACTGGTATGAGGCCTTGCTTCGCGACAATGGTTTCAGCGTTACCGTCTACGATACGATGGAACCGCTGGAACGCCCGGAAGACCTTGCCGATGTCGACCTGATCACGCCTATCTGGTCCTCGGCCCGGTCGGGTCACCAGCAGGAATTCGGCAACATGACCAAACCGCAGGAGGACGGGATGCTGAAGCTCGTCGCCAACGGCTGCGGCATTGCCGGGTGGCACGGACATATGGGAGATGCCTTCCGCGACCGGCCGACCTACCACTTCCTGATTGGAGGCCAATTTGTTGCCCATCCTCCCGGTTGGCCGGACAACCTGCAGCCCAGGGAGGACTACATCGACTACGACGTGACGATCTGCAAACCGGACGATCCGATCGTGAAGGGCATCAGGAGTTTCCGCCTCAGGTCCGAGCAATACTACATGCTGGTCGATCCCTCCAACGACGTGCTGGCCACCACGACCTTCTCAGGCGATCATTTGTGGTGGATCGAGGGCACCGTCATTCCCGTTGTCTGGAAACGGCGCTGGGACAAGGGCCGAGTGTTCTACTGCTCCATCGGACACGAACTGGATGACCTGAAGGTTCCCCAGGTGACGGAGATCATCCGTCGCGGTGCACTCTGGGCAGCAGAAGGCAAATCCGCTTAGTGACCCGCAAAGAACACACCCTTCAAGAACCGTCAGCTTTGCAATAGGATATTCAAACTTTCACGATCGTCTGGCGCACCTTTCACTGCGCTGATCTGCGCGAATGCAGTTAATACACTGCAGGAACAGGGAGACGTTTTTGAAGTTTGATAGAAAGATCTTCTTCTGCCATATCCCGAAAACAGCCGGCACCTCATTGCGCCTGTCGCTGGAACAGGCTGTCGGAGACGCAGCCGTTGTTCCCTCTCAGGCGCTGATTTCCCATCATGGTGGCCGCTATCCGCCGCTTCACGAAGCCCTGCAGGAGCTTCAGGAGAAGCCGGACTATCGCCTGTTTCGGGGACACTACGGCTTTTGGGTCCGAAATTATCTTCCGAGGAATACACTGACGATCGTAGTTCTGCGTGATCCGGTAGAGCGTGTCCTTTCCCACATTCGCCATTTTCTCGCAGACGGAAAAACGACAGAGGCAGAAGCGCTTGAAAGTCTGGATCAGGGAAGATTGCCAATTCCTGACAATGCTTTGTGCCGATATCTGGGTGGTGCGGCCATAGAAGCAGCAGGACAAGAGCTGTCCGCCCGATTTCTTGATTCCAAATCAATACCGATTGTCGATCATAACGATCTTTTCAAACGGGCTATTTCAACCGGTCGCTCGGTGGATATCATGGGATTTACCGATAAAATGCCGGATCTCTACGAAAAGATCTCGCAAGAAACCGGCCTGCCCCTGACAATGCGGCAGGACAATCCGAGCCGCTATCCTGCGCTTTCGCTTTCAGACCGTCAGCTCGACACCGTCAGGAGACACAATCAACTCGATCTGCAGCTCTATGAGGCAATGCGAGCAGAGCGCACTTCCAACAAGTTGACACGGCTCCTAAAAAGAACAGGACTATACCGAACCTGATCTGCAGCTAAGGCCCTGCCTGCCAGAGCCCCCACTAGAGACCGTCGGCTTGCTGACGTGGAAATCAACCGCATGAACAATCCACTTGCAGGCAAATGGGCCGGAGGCGCTAAACTCTGGCGCCCAGCTTGACCTGCACATTGAGACGGGACGCAGCACCCTGAACATGAGCCGCCATGGCTTCCCGGGCGCCTGTCCTGTCACCTGCCTCAATGGCCTCAAGCACCCTGCAATGTTCACCCAAAGTGATCTCCACCAGGTCGTCCTTGGCGTAGATGTCGGATGTCACCCGCGTGGTTTCCTTCAGCCTGGAGGAGATGTAGCAGATGATGGCGAAGAGATAGGAGTTGCCGGCCGCCTTGCCGATTGCGCGGTGAAACACGGCGTCGGCTTCCAGCCGCTGTTCGTCGAACTGCTTGTGCCCTTCCAGAATGGCGACTGCTGCCCGCATCTCCCTGAGATCTGCCCCTGTGCGACGCATCGCGGCAAGTCCCGCAGCTTCGATTTCCAGGAGGCCACGCAACTCGAACAGGTCCGCAAGGTTGCCGGACTTGTCGAGTGAGCGGATATCGACCCGGAAGGTTTCGCGCTCCGAAACAGGTTTGACAATGGCCCCACGCCCCTGACGCGATTCAATGACGCCATCAGACCGCAGCCTGGCAATGGCTTCGCGCACCACATTTCGGCTCACGCCAAAGGTTCCGGCGAGTGCATGTTCGGTCGGCAACGTATCGCCGGGATTCAGTTCACCATCCTGAATTTTCGCCATGATGTCTGCTGCGATGCGGTCCGGTAACAGCGATGACCGACGCACTTCCCGAAACTCAGCCATGCCGGGCTCCTCTTCGCATTGCCGGTGGGTTATTCGTGTTCTTCAACGGCTTAATGCATCCTTAGGCCAAGCTCGGGTGCTTGTCGAGCCGGTCGCCACCTCGAGGTCAGATGGCCGAAACCCGCCATTCTCACGGATCGAACGCGATTACGGAAGCAGATTGCAGATCGAGCCGAAGGACCCGTTTCCCCTGAAGTTCTAAAGCGCGTAGATCACCTCTGCTGCGCGAACGGCAGCGGAAGCCCTGTTCTCAACACCAAGTTTGACGAAGATCTGCTCCAGATGCTTGTTCACGGTGCGCGGCGACAGACCCAGAATTTCGCCGATATCCTTGTTGGACTTGCCCTTGGCGATCCAGATCAGGACTTCCGCCTCGCGCTGTGTCAGTTCAAAGCTGCCCTGCAGCGCCTGGACCTGCCCGGCTTCGTCTTCAGCGGTAACACGGAACAGGTTTTCGTCCGGGCCGACACGGCCAAGCGGGTGAAGTTGCACTGCCAGGTTTTCAGATAAGCCGAGCATGAAACTCTTGCGACGCTCGCCGGAGGAATTCGGCCCGTCCAGCCAGTCCCCCAGTGCTCGGCCCAGCCGGAAAAGACTGGTTTCGGCAGCCCCTGTCTTTGCCAGCAGGTTGTGAATTTGCGGTGTCGACCAAAGCACTGTCCCCTCCTGAGACACGGCCACCAGATGGCGCCCGGCTGCATCCAGCGCCACATGCGCGCTTTGAACCGACCGGGCATTCTTCAGATGCACCTTGATCCGCGCCTTCAGTTCGTCGACGTCGATCGGCTTGGTAAGGAAATCGACCCCGCCGGATTCCAGCGCCTTTACCACATGTTCCGTTTCGGACAGCCCGGTCATGAAAATCACCGGGACATGCTGAAGCGCCGGGTTTTCCTTGATCTGCCGGCAGGTCTCAAAACCGTCGAGGCCGGGCATGACCGCATCCATCAGGATCGTATCCGGTGTCACCTTGTTGCAGATGTTGAGAGCGGTTTCGCCGCTGGTCGCCACCAGAACGGCTACGCCGGTCTTTTTCAGGGCTTCGGTGACGAAGCCGAGCGTTTCCGGGCTGTCGTCGACCACAAGGACCGTATCGCGACGATCATCCGTCATGTGTTTCCAATTCACTCAAGACGTTTTTGTAGGCATCGAAATCGAACCGGGCGAGATGGACATTCAATGCATCGATCAGGGGCAGATTTTCCGGCGTTTTCGCCAGTTCGTTCAATTTGGCCTCGATGCCTTCCACATAACCGATCTCCGCAAGCGAGATGAGATCGGCGACGTGATCGGCACCGGGCGATTTCAAGGGATCCTTTCGGGCGGGTTCCTGGTTTCGCTCGACCGGCTGTTCGGTCCAGACAACACCCATGTGTTTTTGCAGCAGGTCGTAAAGCTGGCCGATGCCGAAGGGCTTTGCAAGGGTTGCCGAATGGTGAGCCGGACCGTCCGGCCGCAAAGCCTTGTCACCGATGTTGGCCGACAGCATGATGATCGGCGCGCTGACGCCTCTGTCCCTCAGGTCCTCGGCCAGTTCCCAACCGTTCATTCCCGGCATCAGGATATCGATCAGGTAGAGATCCGGCCGGAGCGGCTCGACCGTCTCCAGGCAGGCCCTGCCCGTATCCGCCTCGACGACGGCAAATCCGATCGGTTTCAGGATATCGCAGACAAGCGCTCGGTGATCCGGATTGTCATCGATCACGGCAACCGTCTTCCGCTCGCCTTCGTAGCCTCGCACCTGTCTTTCCAGGCGGATGGTATCGACCGGCCGGTCGACAGCCGCCAGCATCAGCCGCACTTCAAAGGAAGCGCCCTTCCCCGGTTCGCTGGACAGCGCGATGGCTCCACCCATGGTTTCCGTCAGAAGCTTGGTGATGGTCAGCCCGAGCCCCAACCCCGGTGTCTTCGCCCCGTCGGCGGTCTTGCTGCGGCCGAATGGTTCGAAAATCTTGACCTGTTCGTCAAGCGCGATGCCCGGTCCGCTGTCCGACACGACAAAGCTGGCCACCTGTGACCGGTAACTGACCGAAAACGAAACAATGCCCTCAGAGGTGAACTTGATCGCATTCGACAGGAGGTTCACCAGGATCTGCCGCAGACGTTTTTCGTCGGTTCGGACAAACACCGGCAGGTTGGGTGCGCGCGCATAGTTGAAGCCGAGCCCCTTGGCAGCCGCCTGCATGCGGAACATGTCGACGATCTGATCCAGAAACTCGTGAATGTTGATCTCGTTGGAATAGATCTGCAGCCTGCCAGCCTCGATCCGCGAAATATCCAGAAGGCCGTCGATCAGCCCTGACAGATGCTCGGCACTGCGCCGGATTGTGCTGATCGCAGGCCTGCGGGCTGTCGGCACGCTGTCGTCCCGTTCCAGCACCTGCGCATAGCCCATGACCGCGTTCAAGGGTGTTCTGAGTTCGTGACTGAGGCCGACCACGTAGCGGCTCTTGGCAAGGTTGGCGGCCTCGGCATCTTCCTTGGCCTTCTGCAGAGCCGCGTCGGTAACACCGTGAGCGTCGATTTCCTTCTGAAGCAGCGCGTTCTGGCGCATGGATTCTTCTTCGGCGACCCGCCGGGTGTCATGAGCAAGCACCAGGAACCAGCAGGCAATACCGACGACGATGGCGAAAACAAAGAAAATCAACAGCACCGTCTGGCCGATGATGCCGGTCGGATCTCCCAGACGATTTTCCGCCTGGGCGTAGATGATCCAGAGCACCAGGCCGATTGCAGCATTCGACAGAACAGAGATGAACGCATAGCGCCCCAGCCGGGACTGTAGGAACGCCATCGCGTTTTCCGGCAGAATGCGGCCCGCGACGGTGCCGACCTGATAGGAGAGCCGCGCCTTCGGCTTGCAGCTGTCGTGGCAGCGGGCATCGAGTGAACAGCACAGCGAACAGATCGGCGACTGATAGGCCGGGCAATAAGCCATGTCTTCCGGCTCGAACGGGTTTTCGCAGATCGAACAGGCGATGTGCTCCTTCTTCTGCCAGCTCTGGCGCGGTTTGCGAGCCAGGTAGAACCGCCCCCTGGTCGCATAAGCGATCAGGGGCGCGGCAACAAAGGCAATGGCCATCGCCAGAAAGGTGGCGAGGGCCTCCGCCGTCTTGCCGAACTCGCCGAAGTGCGCGGCCAATGCGAGACCGGCGGCCAGAAGCATTGCGCCGGTACCAACCGGATTGATGTCATAAAGATGTGCGCGTTTGAATTCGATTCCCGGAGGCGACAGCCCGAGCGGCTTGTTGATGAAGAGATCAGCCGAAATGGCGGAAAGCCAGGCCATCGCAATGATGGAAAAGACGCCAAGAGTTTCTTCCAGCAACCGATAGATGCCGAGTTCCATCAACAGCAGAGCGATGCCGACATTGAAGACGAGCCAGACGACCCGGCCGGGATGGGAGTGTGTGAGGCGCGAGAAGAAATTCGACCAGGCAAGCGACCCGGCGTAGGCATTCATGACGTTGATCTTGAGCTGCGCCACCACCACGAATGCCGCCATCAGCAAGAGGACGACGGTTTCGTTCGGGATCATGTAGCCGAAAGCGACCGCATACATGCGCGAGGGTTCGTCGGCATGATCAACCGGAACACCGTGCGACAAAACGAGGACTGCCAGGAAAGAGCCTGCAATCATCTTGGGGGCACCGAGAACAACCCAGCCGGGCCCGGCCAGAAACAGGGCAAGCCGGTGCCGGCGGCGGGCATAATCCTGCGCCGGAAGAAACCGCAGAAAGTCCACCTGTTCACCGATCTGTGCCATCAGCGCCAGAATGACTGCGGAGGCTGCGCCGAAGCTGACCAGGTTGATACTGTCCCAGCCGCCAGCTGTCGTACGCGGCGCCTGTGTTACCGGGTCGATGCCGGAAAACGTCAACCATTCGCCGACGGCCTGCCAGTCGGTGAAGGCAATGAAGAGGAACGGCAGGATGTTCAGGATGATCCAGAAGGGCTGGGTTGCGAGCTGAAAGCGGCTGATCCAGGTAATGCCGTGGGTCACCAGCGGAATGACCGCAACCGCGCTGATGACAAACCCCAGCCAGAGCGGCACACCGAACGCGAATTCCAGCGCGCTCGACATGATGGAGGCTTCAATCGCAAAGAGAATGAAGGTGAAGCTGGCATAGATCAGCGAGGTAACCGTCGAACCGATGTAGCCGAACCCGGCGCCACGCGTGAGCAGGTCTATGTCGACGCCGTAACGCATGGCATAGCGGCTGATCGGCAGACCGACGACCAACAGCACCAGGCTACCGACCAGTATGGCGAGAAACGCGTTGGCTGTTCCGTGGGACAGGGTGATCGCACCACCGATCGCCTCCAGAGCCAGAAAGGAGATCGCCCCGATCGCCGTCTGGGAAATCGCGCGTGAGGAAAAGCGGCGCGCGCTCTTGGCGGTGAATCTGAGCGCATAGTCTTCCAGGGTCTGGTTGTTGACCCATTTGTTGTACTGGCGCCGAACAGGCAGAATGCGTTGGCGCGCCCTCACGCGTCCGCCTCCACACCGGCACCGAATGCCCAATAACTGGACATATGACTATTTATTCGGCAAATGCCGTTCTTCATCGCCCGCTTTCCGCCCCGTTTTTTTATTCAGCTCCTCTCTTCAGCACATTTCATGCCGTCTTTGCTTCTGGAACGCCGTGGCAGGCTTTCAAGCCGGTTACGTCAATTGACGTATGTTGCGGTGCAGTGGTGCCAGTGCACGATCCCTTCCTGACAGCGGCACACCTTCCAGCCGCCAATCGCCGGCGTGGGAACCGGTGACGTCAAGCAAAGGGGAACATCCATGAAAAACACATTCACCAAACTCGCATTGGCAGGCCTGATGGCCTCCACGATGATCGGCGGCGCATCCGCCCAGGAAGACACGATCAAGGTCGGCATCCTGCATTCGCTTTCCGGCACCATGGCCATTTCGGAAACCACTCTGAAAGACGCCATGCTGATGCTCATCGAAGAGCAGAACAAGAAGGGTGGCCTGCTTGGCAAGAAACTGGAAGCGGTTGTCGTTGACCCGGCTTCCGACTGGCCGCTGTTTGCTGAAAAGGCGCGTGAGCTGATTGAAGTCAACGGCGTCGACGCCGTTTTCGGCTGCTGGACGTCCGTTTCGCGCAAGTCCGTTCTGCCGGTCTTCGAAGAACTCAACTCGCTGCTGTTCTATCCGGTTCAGTACGAAGGTGAAGAATCCCAGCGCAATGTCTTCTACACGGGCGCTGCACCGAACCAGCAGGCCATTCCGGCCGTCGATTACCTGATGAACGAGGAAGGCGTCGAGCGCTGGGTTCTGGCCGGCACCGACTATGTCTATCCGCGCACGACCAACAAGATCCTTGAAGCCTACCTGAAGTCCAAGGGCGTGGCTGAAGAAGACATCATGATCAACTACACGCCGTTCGGACATTCCGACTGGCAGACGATCGTGTCCGACATCAAGACCTTCGGCTCTGCCGGCAAGAAAACCGCTGTGGTCTCTACCATCAACGGCGATGCCAACGTGCCGTTCTACAAGGAACTGGGCAACGCGGGCATCAAGGCTGAAGACATTCCGGTTGTCGCCTTCTCCGTTGGTGAAGAAGAGCTCGCCGGTCTCGACACCGCTCCGCTCGTCGGCCACCTGGCTGCCTGGAACTACTTCCAGTCCGCAGATACCGAAGCCAACGCCGAATTCATCGATGCCTGGCACGCTTACATCGGCGACGACAAGCGCGTGACCAACGACCCGATGGAAGCGCACTTCATCGGCTTCAACATGTGGGTTGAAGCAGTCAAGAAGGCGGGCAGCACCGAGCCGGATGCCGTGATCGACGCCATCGTCGGCGTCAGCGTTCCGAACCTGACCGGCGGCTACTCGGCAATGATGCCGAACCACCACATCACCAAGCCGGTGCTGATCGGTGAAATCCAGGAAGACGGCCAGTTCGAAACCGTCTGGGAAACCTCCGGTCTCGTCGTCGGCGACGCATGGTCCGACTATCTGGACGGCTCCAAGGACCTGATCTCCGATTGGCGCGCACCGCTTTCCTGCGGCAACTTCAACACTGCCACCGGCAAGTGCGGCGGCTCCGGGTCTTAAGGGAGGAGACGGAGTTCGGGCGGGTCTTACGAGACCCGTCCTCTTTCCCCGGTTTTCCAACCGGAAAGGTTTGCCTGGAGAGACGCTCTTAGCTCTCCCCTCATCCTGAGGAGGACCACAAAGTCCGTCTCGAAGGATGGGCGGCAACCCCGGAAGCAAGTGACCCATCCGTCGAGACGCCGCAATGCGACTCCCCAGGATGAGGTCGTCAGGTGAAAGTTCTAAACACCGGTGGACACGATGTCCTTGATGAGATCCTTCCTACTCCTCCTCAGCCTCGCTGCCAGCCTCCTTGCCGCACCGGCACTGGCCCAAAGCGATCCAGAGGCACTCCGTCCGCTGATCAACGACCTGGCCAAGGGCAAATATTCCGAAACCGAAAAGCAGATCGGTGCCCTTGTCGCGACCGGTGACCCGCAGGTGGCCCCTGCTCTCGAGGCCCTGAGCGATGGCGACCTCTACGTGCGCAAGGCCGATGGCGAAGTCTTCATCACCAGGAAGGCCGGCAAGAACTTTGCCCTGATCGACCCGCTGACCATGGAAACGACCGGCGAAGCGGCCAAGGGCGAAATCGACAAGATCAAGGTCAACAACAAGCTGCGCCGGGTGATCCGATCCGCGCTCGGGTCGCTGACCCTGATGGCGCCCGACCCGAAGGTGCGGATGGCGGCTGCCGAAGCCGTGTTCAAGGCGAAGGATCCGGACAGTATCGAAGCCCTGGATGCCGCCATTGCCGCTGAAACGGACGATGGCGTGCGCAAGGTGATGGAAGAAGCCCGGGCCGCGGCCGTTCTGAACTCAGATATGGACGAGGCAACGAAACTCCAGGCGGTTTCGACGCTCGGCACCATGGGCAATCGCGATGCTCTGTCGCTTCTGATCGCCGTACAATCTTCCTCTGAAGGCGCTTTGCGCGAAGCGGCAACCACGGAAATCACCAAGATCGAGAAATCCATCGCCGCCTGGGATGCGGCACAGAATGTCTGGTACGGCCTGTCGCTTGGATCCGTGCTGCTGCTCGCTGCCATTGGTCTTGCCATCACCTTCGGTGTCATGGGCGTCATCAATATGGCGCATGGCGAGATGGTCATGATCGGGGCTTACGTCACCTTCGTGGTTCAGGAATTCATTCGCTCCTCCGCACCTGGTCTTTTCGATTATTCCCTGTTCATCGCCCTGCCGCTTGCTTTCCTCACCTCAGGACTGGTGGGCGTTGCCATCGAACGTGGCGTGATCCGCTGGCTGTATGGGCGCCCTCTGGAGACGTTGCTTGCGACCTGGGGCATCTCGTTGGTGCTGCAGCAGGCGGTGCGATCGATCTTCGGCCCGACCAACCGTGAGGTTGGCAACCCGGACTGGATGTCCGGCGCCTTCGAAATTGGCCAGATGACGATCACCTATAACCGCATGTGGATCATCGTCTTCGCGATGCTGGTCTTCGCCGGTCTGATGCTTGTCCTCAAGAAGACCCCGTTCGGGCTCTATACCCGGGCCGTGACCCAGAACCGGCGCATGGCCGCCTCGATGGGCATCCGCACTCCCTGGATCGACGCCCTCACCTTCGGGCTCGGCTCTGGTATTGCCGGGATCGCGGGCGTCGCACTCAGCCAGATCGACAACGTTTCGCCGAACCTTGGCCAGGGCTACATCATCGACAGTTTCATGGTGGTGGTCTTCGGCGGGGTCGGCAATCTGTGGGGCACACTGGTAGGCGCCATGACCCTCGGTGTCGTGAACAAGTTCCTGGAGCCCTATGCCGGCGCCGTGCTCGGCAAGATCTTCGTGCTCATCTTTATCATTCTCTTTATCCAGAAGCGTCCAAGGGGCCTGTTCGCCCTCAAGGGCCGGGCAGTTGAAGCATGATGACCTCTTTCCTCTTCCGCGCCATGGACGCCCGAGCAGGGATCTTCCTCGCCATCATGGCGGCCGTGATTGTCCTGGTTCCTGCCGGCAACCTGCTTGTCCCCGAAGGCTCGGCCTTCCATGTACCGACCTACGCGGTCACGCTGATGGGCAAATACCTGACTTACGCGTTGTTGGCGTTGGCGGTAGATCTGGTCTGGGGCTATTGCGGCATTCTCTCGCTCGGTCATGCGGCCTTCTTCGCGCTCGGCGGCTATGCCATGGGCATGTACCTGATGCGTCAGATCGGGACCCGCGGCGTTTACGGCGACCCGATCCTGCCGGATTTCATGGTGTTCCTGAACTGGGGAGAACTGCCCTGGTATTGGTACGGCTTCGACATGTTCTGGTTTGCGGCGCTCATGGTGCTGCTGGTGCCGGGCGTGCTGGCCTTCGTCTTTGGCTGGTTCGCCTTCCGCTCACGCGTCACCGGCGTTTACCTGTCGATCATCACGCAGGCCCTCACCTACGCGCTGCTGCTTGCCTTCTTCCGCAACGACATGGGTTTTGGCGGCAACAACGGCCTGACCGACTTCAAAGACATTCTCGGCTTTGATATTCAAGCCGACACGACCCGCGCGGGCCTGTTTGCAGCCTCAGGCCTGGCGCTGGTCCTGTGTTTCCTCATCTGCCGGGCGATCACCCGATCGAAACTCGGCAAGGTGCTGGTGGCCGTGCGCGACGCGGAGAGCCGGACACGCTTCCTGGGCTACCGTGTGGAACACTACAAGCTGTTCGTCTGGACCCTGTCGGCCATGATGGCCGGTATCGCCGGTGCCCTTTACGTGCCGCAGGTCGGCATCATCAACCCGGGTGAATTTGCACCTGCCAACTCCATCGAGGTGGTGATCTGGGTTGCCGTCGGCGGGCGCGGAACGCTGGTCGGGGCCGTTCTCGGCGCCGTTCTGGTCAACTTCGCCAAGACCTGGTTCACCGCCGCCCTGCCCGACATCTGGCTCTTTGCGCTCGGCGGCCTCTTCGTGGTCGTGACCCTGTTCCTGCCGAAGGGCATCGTCGGCACCCTTTCCCAGGGCTGGACGGCCTTGCGGCAACGGAAAGTCTCCAAAGACTTCGAAGCCGGGTCGGACCAACCTCCGAGCCAGGCGCCGCAGTCGCCCGCTTCCCCGGCCAACGTCAGCCCGAAAAAATCTGCCTCGACCGTTCCGGCGGATGCCGAACCCCAGCCCGCGGAGTAAAGCCATGGCACGATCTTCCAGTCTTCTTTATCTCGACGGCGTGTCGGTTTCCTTTGACGGTTTCAAGGCACTGAACGAATTGTCGCTGACGATTGCCCCGGGTGAAATGCGGGCCATCATCGGTCCCAACGGGGCAGGCAAGACCACGATGATGGACGTCATTACCGGCAAGACCCGACCGGACAGTGGCGAGGTCTTTTTCAACGGCACCGTGGACCTTACCGGCGAGGACGAAGCTTCAATCGCCGAACTCGGGATCGGCCGCAAGTTTCAAAAACCGACCGTTTTTGAGAGCCATACCGTCTGGGACAACCTGGAACTGGCGCTCAAGGCACCGCGCGGTCCATTTGCGACCCTGTTTCATGTCATTTCGGGTGGTGAGAAGAAGCGGGTTGAATATCTGCTCGATCTGATCCGGCTTGGTTCGAAGAGAAGCGAGCTCGCAGCCAACCTCAGCCACGGCCAGAAGCAGTGGCTGGAGATCGGCATGCTGCTGGCCCAGGATCCGAAGCTGCTTCTCGTGGACGAGCCTGCTGCCGGCATGACGGATGCCGAAACCGCCGAAACCGCTGAACTTCTGAAGGATATCGCCAATGATCACTCGGTCGTCGTGGTCGAGCACGACATGGTGTTTGTGCGCTCCCTGGGTGTCAAAGTCACCGTTCTCCACGAAGGCTCGGTCCTGGCTGAAGGCTCACTCGACCATGTCTCAGCCGACGAACGTGTCGTGGAAGTTTATCTCGGACGATGAGGAGTAGGCTTTGTCTTTCGTGTCTCGTCGCTCGCGGAAGCGATACGGCGGTACCGACAACGAACGAACCAACGGCCACAAGGCGCATCGCGATCAGCCAAGGGAAGTCAGCTCATGCTGCAAGTTGAAAACATCGATCTTCACTATGGCGCAGCCCAGGCGCTGAAGAAGGTTTCGCTGAAGGCCGAGACCGGCAAGGTAACCTGTCTGATGGGGCGCAATGGTGTCGGCAAGACGTCCACCTTGCGTGCTGTGGCCGGTCAGCACGGCATCAGCGCCGGCAAGATCCTGTGGGACGGCGAGGACATCTCCTCGCTGGCAGCCCATGCCCGCGCCAAGAAAGGCATCGCAATCGTGCCGCAGGGACGCGAGATCTTCCCGCTTCTATCGGTAAAGGAAAATCTTGAGACCGGCTATGCCCCGATCCCGCGCAAGGAACGGTTCATTCCCGATACGATCTTCGAACTTTTCCCGGTGCTCAAGGACATGCTGTCACGCCGTGGCGGTGATCTGTCCGGCGGACAGCAGCAGCAGCTCGCGATTGCACGAGCTCTGGTCACCCGTCCGAAACTTCTGGTGCTTGACGAACCGACGGAAGGCATCCAGCCTTCAATCATCAAGGACATTGGCCGGGCAATCTCGTGGCTGCGCGACCAGGGCACGATGGCCATCGTGCTGGTGGAACAATATTTCGAATTCGCCCGTGATCTGGCCGACGATTATGCCGTCATGGACCGCGGCGAAGTGGTGCTCTCGGGCACGGGGGCCGACCTTTCTGAAACGGAAGTCCGTCGGTATCTGACTGTTTAGGCCAGGGGCACGTCTCCCAAAGCTCACTTTTCCGCCTCATCGTGGGGAGCCGCTTCGGAGGCGCCGCGAAGGATGATGGGGTTAGGTGTGCTGTTACCCGCATTTGACGCAGGCAGTGCAGTTGATAGGGTGCAGGCAAATCGCCCACCTCATCATCCTTCCAAGCCGGATCGTCATGTCAGAACCACTTTCCAACGAAGCCATTTCCGCAATCATCACTGCCGTTGACGCCGCATTCGAGGACGAGATCGCCTTCCTGCAGGATATCGTGCGGGCAAGATCCCTTCGCGGTGAGGAGGCCGGTGTCCAGAAGATCATTGCAGACGCTCTCCGTGACCGTGCCTATGACGTCGAGACTTATGGGCTTGATGTGGCGCAACTGCAGTCTCATCCGGCCTATTCTCCAGCCACTATCGACTACACCGACACGTTCAACGTCAGTGGTCGCAAGAAGTCTGCCAATGGCGGACGTTCGTTGATCCTGAATGCCCACGTCGATGTTGTTCCCACTGCCAATCCGGCAAACTGGACCCATCCGCCGTTTGCAGCCGTGCGCGAGGGCGATTGGCTTTTCGGACGGGGCGCGGGGGACATGAAGGCAGGCCTCGCAGCCAATCTCTTCGCAGTCGATGCCATCGAGGCTGCCGGGTTCAGATTGAAAGGACCGCTCGAGTTCCAGTCCGTCATCGACGAAGAGGTGACGGGCAATGGCACCGCAGCTGCGATCATGAATGGTGCGACAGCGGACGCGGTTCTCATTCCCGAGCCGACAGACGAAGAGGTCACCTGTGCAAATTCCGGTGTCATCAAGTTCCGGATTTCCGTCCAGGGTGTGCCGGCTCACCCGCGCGAGCCGGAGTCAGGCCTCAGCGCAATCGAGGCGGCGTTCCTCGTCATCAACGAGTTGAAGGCGCTGGAAGCTCGCTGGAATGAGGAAAAGACCAACCATCCCGGCTTCGACGAGCTGCGCAATCCTGCAAGCCTCAACATCGGCACCATCAACGGCGGCGAATGGCCGGCGTCCATCCCGTTTGAATGCCGTTTCGAAGGCCGGATCGGGTTTTATCCGGGTGACGCCCCGCAAGACCGGATGGCCAGCCTGGAACAGATGCTTAAAACGCTTGGTACGAAGGATCCCCGGCTTGAAAAAGCCAATCCAAAGCTCGAATGGATCGGGACATGTCAGGCTGGATATCTTCTTCCCCAAGGCAGCGATGCGGAAAATGCGCTCGCCGCCGCACACAACATCACGTCCGGAACTGCGCTCAAACGGTCGATCATGGCCTGCTATCTGGATGCGGCTCTTTACGTGAACCATTGCGGCATTCCCGCCCTCACCTATGGCCCGCTGACAAAGAACATTCACGGCATAGACGAATGCGTGAACCTGCCGTCGCTGAAACGAGTGACGAAGACGATCGCCCTGTTTACCGCTGCTTGGTGCGGCATCGCACCGACGTAGGCCAGTTCAGCTGCACCGAAATGAGGAGGCCCTTCTTCGCACAGGGCCTTCCTTCCGGAGGAAGCACATCCCCTCTTTAGCCAGAAAAATGCTCCCGTTTTTTGTGTCGTTCCGTTAGTCTTCATGACCGGGACGCGTTCAGGCAATTGCAGACGCCTCATCCTGTCCCTATTCAGAGTAGTGTACGGAGCAGAATTTCAAAATTTCAAACAATACGTTTTCAACGAACTGGTCTTTTGCTGCCGGTCCATGTAATTCGGGCAGCACCTAGCGGGCTTATGGTGATTGACTAGCGCCTGAAGACCACCCAGAAGCAGGAAAATTTAAAATGCGTGTTGCAATGATTGGGACCGGCTATGTCGGTCTGGTGTCCGGAACCTGTTTTGCCGATTTCGGACATGTCGTGACCTGCATCGACAAGGATGCAAGCAAGATCGACGCCCTGAACAACGGACAGATCCCGATCTATGAGCCTGGCTTGCAGGAACTCGTTGCAAAGAACGTTGCCGAAGAACGCCTCTTCTTTACCACTGAACCTGAAGAAGCGATCCGCAAAGCGGATGCCGTTTTCATTGCCGTCGGCACGCCGACCCGCCGAGGCGATGGCCATGCCGATCTGTCCTATGTTTATGCCGCGGCAGAGGAAATCGCACGGCTGATCGAGGGCTTCACCGTGATCGTCACAAAATCGACCGTTCCGGTCGGTACGGGAGACGAAGTGGAAGCGATCATCCGCAAGACCAACCCTGACGCAGAATTCGCCGTCGTTTCAAATCCGGAATTCCTGCGCGAAGGCGCCGCCATCAGCGACTTCAAACGCCCCGACCGGGTGGTGGTCGGGACCGATGACGAGCGCGCGGTCGAAGTGATGCGTGAGCTTTACCGCCCGCTGTATCTCAATGAAACCCCGATCATCGTGACCCGCCGCCGCACATCGGAACTCACCAAATACGCGGCCAATGCGTTTCTCGCGGTCAAGATCACCTTCATCAATGAAATTGCAGACCTGTGTGAGAAAGTCGGGGCAAACGTCCAGGAAGTCTCGCGCGGTATCGGCCTCGACAACCGCATCGGCGGCAAGTTCCTGCATGCCGGCCCAGGCTACGGCGGCTCCTGCTTTCCGAAGGACACTCTTGCCCTCTCGCGGATCGCCGCGGACGCACAGTCCGATCTGAAGATCGTCGATTCCGTCATCGAGGTGAACGCAGCCCGCAAGAAGAAGATGGCCGACAAGGTGATCGAATTCATGGGCGGCGACGTAAGCGGCAAGACGATCGCGCTGCTTGGCCTCGCCTTCAAGCCCAATACGGACGACATGCGCGAGGCTCCGAGCATCGACATCGTGGAAAAACTGCAGGCTGCTGGTGCCAAGATCCGCGCCTATGACCCTGCCAGCATGGAAGAAGCCGAGAAGGTCATGTCGGGTGTGATGTTCTGCGATGGCCCCTATCATGCCATTGAGAACGCAGATGTGGTTGTAATCGTTACGGAGTGGGATCAGTTCCGTGCGCTTGACCTCGACCGCGTCAAAACCCTCGTCTCTGCACCCAAGGTGGTCGACCTGCGAAATATCTACAAGCCGGACTACATGGAAGCCCGTGGCTTCGAGTACACCAGCGTCGGCCGCAGCTACTAAGCGGCCGGTTCCCACTCCAGAATTTAATATCCTATGCGAACGTCGGGCTAACCCTAGCCCGGCGTTCAATTTTTTAAAAATTAATTAAATTTCACATCACTTTTGACGCCGGAACATTGCTCCCGTCGCGTCACTATGGTAACCAAACCCTTAATGGATAACAATTTTCCCGATCTTGTTACCCAAATATTAACGATACGATCGTGATTGCGACTGCCTCCAGACAGGTTGCTGGCGCACATCAAGTGGTCTCGTAAATCGGGTTGAGGCTGGCATATCTTGGCAGACGAAACAGTATCTTACGAAGCAGATGATCACGGCCGCGAAGCGATGAATATCGCCGGTTTCGCGACGTGGGGCTATGCGCACCCCGACCTGCTCGATGCGACAAACCGTGCCTCCCGCGACCTCCGCCCGGCACGCGGAGTGATTCAATCCGGACTGAAGAAATGTATTGACCTGACCGGTGCAAGTGCCGGCCTTCTACTGCTTTTTCCCTTATTTGTTGCACTTGCGGTTGCAATAAAACTGACAAGCCGCGGACCGGTATTTTTCCGTCAGTGGCGCTACGGTTTGAACGGCAAGAAGTTTGCCGTTCTCAAGTTCCGGACGATGTATGCCAACCAGTGCGACAGCTCCGGGATTTCGCAAACCGTTGCCAACGATCCGCGCGTCACATTGATCGGCGCCTTCCTGCGCAAGAGCAATTTCGATGAATTGCCGCAGCTCATTAACGTGTTGCGGGGAGAAATGTCCCTGGTAGGTCCTCGTCCGCATGTGCCCGGCATGCTGGCCGCCGGAATGCCTTATGAAGACTTCCACCCCAGGTATATGGACCGCCACAAGGTGCTTCCGGGCATCACAGGCCTGGCACAGGTCAACGGCTTTCGCGGGGAAACCAAAAACCCTCATGCGGCCCGCATGCGTCTGGCCTATGATCTTGCCTACATTGAGCGTCAGTCGGTTATCCTTGATGTCAAAATCCTCGCAACGACGGTCGCCAGGGAATTCTTCAACGGCAACGGTTACTGAACCGCCGGAAAATCCTCAAACAGTGTCATGGGCAGAGACGCGGGATCATGCGTCTGCGCACAAAGTTGCCATGCGCTGCAGGGCAAGCAGGTAACCCTCCACACCGCAGCCAGCAATCACCGCATCCGCGCGGGCTGAAACGTAGGAATGGTGCCGGAAGCTTTCCCGTTTGTGGATGTTGGAGACATGAACCTCGATCACCGGGCAGGTGCAGGTATTCAATGCGTCCAGAATTGCGATCGACGTGTGCGTATAGGCCGCCGGGTTGATGATGATACCCGCGGCCGCTTCTCTCGCCTCATGGATCCAGTCGATCAGTACGTGTTCGGCATTGCTCTGATGGAATGCAATCTCCAGCCCCTTGGGCGCAGCGGCGGCCTCACACATCGCACGGACATCATCCAGGGTCTGAGCCCCGTAGATCTCCGGTTCCCGCTTGCCAAGCAGATTGAGATTCGGACCGTTCAGAACATAGATGATTTTTGCCATTGAATTTTCCCTAGACCTTCGTCGACAACTTGCCCCGCACTGGCGATTTTTACCAAGAAATTCGAAGATTTCCGGCAAAAGTTTGTGGACGATTGTTATCGGAGGTGATACCGCGGTCCCGCATCCTTGCGACGCTCGGTTTTACGCATTATTAACTATAAAACTCCAGTGTGAGAAAAAATCGGCTCATCGGGTAACCATGATTAAACTCCGCGAACGGTTGGACACACTTGAAGCTTTGATGGCCGCCATCGAAGGCTACCATCATCTCCCTATCGATGTTCTTTCCCAGTTTCTGCTTGACCACTACACGGTTGATCTTGACGTTCTGGCGCAGTTTGCCGAAGCGGCAGAAAGTGCCCAAGCTCAAGGCGCATCGTCTTATGCGGCAGCGGAAAATCGCGCGGCAGCACAGTCGGCCGCCTGACGCGTCCACATCACATTCAGCTGAATTTTACGCTTAACCGATCGCGGTGAGGTTACCGTCGCCTTCGCCGCCCTGCTGTTGCGGCTGGCCGGGGCCACCTTGCCAGATCTTCTGGCGGTTCCGGATTTCGCGCGGTGCAGGGCCGAAATAAGTGGCTGTCTTGATGAAATCGCGCGGGTGCAGGATCACGCTGGAAACGCGCTGATACAGTGCCTTTGCCGAGATCGGCTTGGACAGCAGCTCGTGTACGCCGAGCCGGCGCGCTTCCACGATCCGGCTACGCTCGGTGTGAGCGGTCACCATGATAATCGGGATATAGGCGAAGGGATTGTTCGGACTGCGGATCATGCGCACCATGTCCGCCCCGTCCAGGATCGGCATGACCCAATCCAGAATAAGGATGTCAGGGTTCGCCCGGTCCATGGCTTCAAGGCCGGACGCGCCGTCTTCAGCCTCGACAATGCGCCGTGCACCGAACCCCTGCAGCATGGTGCGCAGGATGGTCCGCATGTAAGCACTGTCTTCGACCAGCAAGAATGTCAGAGAGGCAAGATCCAGGCTCACCTAGTCCTCCTTGTTTGACTTAACCTTTGCCATGAAAGTCTGAACAATGAGTTAGTCTCCGGCCGCGAGGGGCCCACAAACATCCGCCGACGCGGCATCGACTTTGAATAGTTTCGGAAAGGCTGAGAAATTACTCGCAATACACTGAGGGATTTCACCTATTGGTAATATTGCGCTCAATTAATCTTTTGGCCGGTTCGATATTAACGGGACTTTCAATTGTACGCCCCCATCTTTCAGGCAAGAAATCGAACTGAATGAGCAGCCTTTTGCAAACGATTGTAAGAACCATGTCCCGGGATCCTGAAACGTTCGGGGAAGACGACCCGCTCCCTATGGAGCATGAACCGTCCGACCTCGGCACAAATGCAAGACTGAGAGACAATCTCCTTCTGCTTGCCGGCATAGGGCTCGTCCTGCTTGCCACAGGCATGGCCCTGTCCAACGTCCTCTCCTAAGCCGCCCGTTGTGCCTTGCCGCGGCAGGGCTCAGGCAAGGCGCGGCTTCCGGGCACTGAAGAGTGCCACGCACCCGATCCTTTCAATCGTCACCTCGGCAAAGCGTTTTTCAAGTTCCGCTCGCAAAGTGTCCTGCGTGTCGGCTTCGTTTGAAAAGACACCCTTGCGGTTATAGATCTGCATCAGCTTGCGGGCGGCACCGGACCGCGGCGCATCGCCTTGCAGGATGGTGGAGCCAAAGACCGTTGCCCCTTCTTCGAGATGCGGTACCGCATGATCGAAAATCACTGCCTTTTCAGTCATGGTGCCCGGAAGGCAATGAAGCACGTAGTTGAGGCCGATGGTCTTGAAACTGCCGATATCTTTTGGCCAAGGCACAAGTGCATCTGCCTGAACGGTGACGGGGTTCAAGCGGGCAATCCTGGCGGCAGCCTTGTCGAGGCACTCCCGGTTGGGATCGAGCAACGTCACCCTTGGATCTGAAACGGGAAACCTGGTCTTGTCCAGGAAGTAACCGGTGCCCACGCCGATATCCAGGTGATTGGCGGAAACATGCTGGTCATAGAGCGCGACCAGATGAGAACTCGGACAACGCCAGATCCAGCGGTTCGACAAACCCAGCACCAGGGCATCGTAGATGGCCAGCGACGTTCTCGAATAAACGGCGTAGCCCGGTTTGTGCGCGTCCGGAAACGAATCCATGCATAGCTCCAGTTACCTAAAGGAATGCATGGGGCTAGGCGCACGGGAACACAAAGTCAAGATTGCCGGCAACTACTTGTCTGGCAGGTCGTCGTCGTCAAGGATGCGCCATTTGGCACCTTCGAGATCGTCATACTGGCCGCTTTTCAAGGACCAAAGGAAAGCCCCAAGCCCCAGCGCTCCCAGGAGCAGTGCAATCGGTATCAGATAGATCAGAACGTCCATGTTGATCTCATTCAGCAGCCTGTTGCTGTCGCACTGCGGGTGCGTTCGCTCCCGCGTTCCTGCCGCCCTCTCCCCAGCGCAGCTTGAGCGCGTTTGCGGTAACTGCCAGCGACGATGCGGACATCGCTGCTGCCGCCATCAAAGGTGTGACGAAACCGGCCACGGCAATGGGCACGGCAATGATGTTGTAGACGACCGAAATCCAGAGGTTCTGCTCGATTGCCGCCCTTGCCCGTTTCGACAGCCTGAGCGCATCGGCCACCGGCTGCAATTTGTCACCGAGAAAAACGGCGTCTGCAGCGGCCTGACTGAGATGCACGGCCGAGACAGGCGACAGCGAGACATGCGCCCCGGCCAGCGCCGGTGCATCATTCAGGCCATCGCCAACCATCAGGACCTTGCGGCCACTGGCCTGGAGTTCTTCGAGACGCGCAATTTTCTGGGCGGGCTTCATGCCCGAGCGCCAGTCCGATACACCCAGCACAGCCGCGCAATCGGCCACAGCAGGTTTCGTATCCCCGGAGAGAATTTCAAGCGCGTAGCCGGCTGATTTCAACTGATCGACCACTGCCCTGGCATCCGGCCGCAGCCGTTGCCGGAAGGCCAACAGGCGGGCAGGATCCCTGCCAAAGCGGATAGCAAGCAGAGAGGCTCCCGGGTTCGACTGCAGTGCGGCCTCGACCTGTTCGTCGGATGCTTCGCAGAACAGCGGGCTGCCAAGCCGCAGACGCTGTCCGGCAACCAGGGTTTCAAGACCCGCCCCGGATGTCTCGCTGACATCAGGCAGAGGCTGCAACGCTCCTGTTGCCTTGACCAGGGCTGCCGACAAGGGATGCCGACTTGCCAGGGCAAGGCGTCCGGCCAGCGCAAGCGTTTCGTCATCTGGATTGATGGAGCTACACAGATCCGGCTCGGTAAGCGTCAGCGTACCGGTCTTGTCGAACAGGATGGTGTCGATATCCGACAATCGTTCGATGGCATCGCCCGAATTGAGCAGGATTCCACACCGGAAGAGCTGCCCGGATGCCACCACCTGCACAGCAGGAACCGCCAAACCGAGCGCGCAGGGACAGGTGATGATCAAGACGGAAATGGCGATGATCAGGGCTGGCTGCCAGTCGAGCCCGGCCAGCAACCAGCCAAGAAATGTCAGCGCAGCCGCGCCATGCACCAGGGGCGCATAAAGGCGGGCGGCTCGGTCGGCAATGCGCACGTATTTGGATTTGGCCTGGGATGCCGCTTCGAGCAAGCGGTTGACCTCATCCAGCAACGTCGCGCCGGAAGCAGCCTGAACCCGGACCTGCAACACCCCTGCTCCGTTTAAGGTACCGGCGTAGACCCGCTGACCGGCCGCAACCGGCACCAGCACACTTTCACCGGTCACGAGGCTCTGGTCGATCTCGGAAACACCGGTTTCAACCACACCATCCACCGGCACCCGCTCGCCGCCCGATACCAGAACCAGGTCGCCTGCGGCGATTTTTGAAAGCGGAACTTCGCGGACAGCACCGTCGGGATGGATCAGCGCGGCAACTTCCGCCTTCAGCGCGGCGATGTTCTCTGCAAAGGATCGCGTTCGCCCCCGCATGTTGTGGTCGAGATACCGCCCGACCAGCAGGAAGAACAGCAACATGACGGCGGATTCGAAATAGGCATGATGCTGGTGCTGGATGGTCTGGACGACCGACAGGGCGACCGCCAGTGTCACGCCGATCACGATCGGCACATCCATGTTCAACCGGCCGGCAGCCAGGGCGTTGAAGGCGCTGCGAAAGAACGGCCGTCCGGAGTAGGCAACCGTCGGCAAGGCAATCAGCGCAGACAGCCAGTGGAAGAAATCCCGGGTTTCCGGGGTGATGTCCGTGGCATTGCCCGACCACACGGAAACGGACAGCAGCATGATGTTCATACCGGCAAAGCCGGAAACCGCCAGGCAGCGCAGCAATTGTTTGCCGGTCTTGTCCTGACGCTCCTTCTGGCTTGCCGGATCAAACGGGTGGGCCTTGTATCCGAGACGCTCCAGTTCGGCGACGATCTCGTCAGCCCCGGTCTGGTCTTCCGACCAGTCGACGGCGAGCCGCTGACTGGTCAGGTTGACGCGTGCCGTCCGGATGCCCGGAAGCCGTTTCAGACCTCGCTCGATGTCTCCCATGCAGGCAGCGCAGGTGATGCCGTCGACGGCAAGGTCCATGTGGACCGCACCGTCTTCGCCCGGCGTCACGAATGCCTGCCAATCACGCTGATGGACCGTCACGGTACGTGCCTCAGTTCTTGACGAAGATCCGGTTCTCGGACCGGAATTTCCGTTCGCCATCCTGTTCGATTTCCAGGATGAGTGTCCAGTTGCCGTCGGCAAGGTTCTCGACTGCTCCGACATAGCGCCCACCGCCGTCAGCCGTGAAATCGACCTTCACGTCGGCGTCGTCATGAACCGGATTGCGCAAAAGGGCATGAAGGACCACCCCGTAAAGCGGCGTTCCCTGCGCGTCGTTGGCCGTGACGACCAGCTTGCCATCCGCACTGCTGGTGCGGGTAAATTCGGTCGAGACCTGCCAGTTCAGGTCTGCCTGAGCCTTGGCGGCCGCGATTTCCTGGTTGTAGGCCTGTCCGGCTTCATAGGAACTTTCCACCACCACGCCCGGGAAAGACCCGAGCGCGAGATAGATGAACACGGCGTTGGCGGTAAAGATCACCCCAAAGAAGGCAAGAAGCCAGACCAGGACCGTCTTTCCGGTGATCGCCTTGGGATCTTTCATGTTCGATTGAACCATCGTCATTCTTTGCTCCTCAAGGTTTTTCCGGTGCCTTGAACGTGTCTTTGGCTGTGACCACTTCGCCCATGACGCTTTCGGTGATCCGGAAGGTAACCGGCGTCGAATGTGGCATCTTTGCCCAGGGCGGCGATGTCACAAGAATACGGACTTCCCGGGTCGTGTCAGGACCGACAGAGATGATCGGACGGCCGGCGAAGGTGTCCTCCGTACCGACGGCTTCCACCATCGTGTTGGCCGGCATGCCTTCCACATGCAGCATGAAATGGCGCTCGTGGCGGCGTTTGTTCGACAGACGCACGGTATAGCCGTTGCGCACGGACCCGTCAGACTGCTCGACGAACACCGGGTTTCTGTCATGCAGAACGCTGATATCGGCGAAATCACGATTGAGCAGTGCGAACAGCATGATACCGCAGACCACGGCGATGATGCCGACATAAATGACCGTTCGGACGCGGACGATCTCGTAGACCGATTCCTTGCCTTCCAGGCGGCGCTGGATGTTTTCGTCCGTATCGTAGCCGATCAGTCCCTTCGGCTTGCCGATCTTTTCCATGACGTTGTCGCAGGCATCGATACACAGGCCGCACTGGATGCAGTCGAGCTGCATGCCCTTGCGGATGTCGACACCGGTCGGGCAGACCTGGAAGCACTGGTAGCAGTCCACGCAATCGCCAGCAGGCATGCCCTGATCGGCAAGTTTCTTGTTTTGCTTCAGGGAACCGCGCGGCTCGCCCCTGTCCCAGCGATAGGTGACGTTGAGGGCCTTCTCGTCGGTCATGGCAGCCTGGATGCGCGGCCACGGGCACATGTAGATGCACACCTGCTCCCGCATGAAGCCTGCGAGGAGATAGGTCGTCGTGGTCAGGATGGCGATCCAGACATAGGCAATCATCGGTGCCTGGAAGGTCAGGAGTTCCCATACCAAGGTCGGTGCGTCGTTGAAGTAAAGCACCCACGCACCGCCCGTCCACCAGGCGATCATCAGCCACAGGAAATGCTTTGTCACGCGCTTGCGGACCTTGTCGAAGGTCCAGGGGTCCTTGTCCAGCACGATGCGCTCGCGCCGGTCGCCTTCCACCTTGCGCTCGACCCAGAGGAACAGGTCCGTCCAGACCGTCTGCGGGCACAGATAGCCGCACCAGACGCGTCCTGCGACCGCGTTCATCAGGAACAGTACCAGCGCTGCAAGAATCAGGAGACCGGTAAGGTAGTAAACTTCCTGCGGCCAGATCTCGATGAAAAAGAAATAGGCCCTGCTGCCTTCCATATCGACAAGAACAGCCTGGCTTGGAGCATCCGGGCCGCGGTCATACCGGATGAAAGGCAGGAAATAATAGATGCCCAGCGTGATGAACAGCAGCGCCCACTTGATCCTGCGGAACAGGCCGTGCGTCGCCATGGGATAGATCTTTTTGGCTGATGCAAACCATTCATCGGATTGCGCGCCCTCATGCGTCTCGGTGTCCGTAGACATACCGTCCGTCCTCTTCAACGCGATCCTGCCCCAATAGGATCTTTGGAAAATCATTCGCCACCCACCATTAGCAGCGAGTGCTCAAAATAAACCGGCGCAAAGCGTCACACTTTGCGCCGGATCAAATCGTTCAGGCTATCTGGCGCATTTGTCGCACCAGATCCGCAGGTTCTACTGCCCGCCCCCGAAGGAGTGGACGTAGACCGTCAGCGACTTGATGGTCGCCGGATCGAGACGATCGACCCAGGCCGGCATCACGCCGTTGCGCGGATTGTTGATCTGCGCCTTGATGGCGTCCAGCGACTTGCCATAGAGGTAATTGGCAGACAGCAGGCTCGGCGCACCGACATCCTGAATGCCCTTCAGGTCTTCGCCGTGGCAGGCTGCGCAGTTGTCGTCATAGACGGTCTGCCCCGCTGCCAGATCGACGCCTTCGTCGGTCTCAAGTCCCGCGCGGGATGCGACGAAGTTGGCAACCTGATTGATCTCCTCGCGGCTCAACAGCTCATCACGGCCGAAGGCTGGCATTTCGCCGATGCGTGCTTCGTCATGACCGGACCTGATACCGAATTCCAGCGTGGTGTGGATGTTATCCAGCGTGCCACCCCAGATCCAGGTGTCGTCCTGCAGGTTCGGATAACCTTCCGCACCCGTGCCGCCGGAACCGTGGCACGGTGCACAGTTGTCACCGAAAGCTGCCTGGCCGTTGGCCCGGGCAAATTGCAGCAACTCCTGATCAGTGGAGATGTCCTCAAGCGAGGCTGCCACGATCTTGTCGGCAAAGACCGACCGGTCGGAGATACCCTTGTCGTAGGCAGCAATCGCCTCGGTCCGCTGGTTGGCACCCAGTACACCGGTGGTATAGCTGGAGACCAGCGGCCAGGACGGGTAGAGAACCCAGTAGATCACCGCCCAGACAATGCAGGCGTAGAACAGATACAGCCACCATTTCGGCAGAGGATTGTTCAGTTCTTTCAGACCGTCCCATTCGTGGCCGGTGGTTTCGACCCCGGAGATCTGGTCGACTTCCTTGTTATGTGTGTCTGCCATGGATCAGTCCTCCCGAAACGGGATTTGAGCAGCGTCGTCGAACTTTTTCCGGTTCTTCGGCCACAATGCGTAGGCCAGAACGACGCCAAACAGGATCATGAAGTAGAGTAGGCCCCAGGTTTGTGCGAAGCCTGCGAATGCTGAGTATGTCTCGTTCATCGCCCTTACCTCGCGTTTGCCTTGTCGTCATAGATCGAGAAATCGACCATGGTACCCAGAACCTGGAGATAGGCGACAAGCGCGTCCATCTCGGTCACTTCCCTCGGGTTGCCGTCGAAATCGCGGATCGTGGCATTCGGCCAGCGTTCCTCGAAGCCATCGGCCGCTTCCGTATCCGGTCTCGCCTGACCGAGGATGTCAGATGCGGCATTTGCGATCTGCTCTTCGGTATAAGGCACGCCGATCACGGTGTTGACCGTCAGGTGAGACTCGATGTCCCGGGTGTTGAGGCGGTTTTCAGCCAGGAACGGATAGCCGGGCATGATGGACGCTGGAACCAGCGAGCGCGGGTCCTTCAGGTGCTCCACATGCCAGTCGTCGGAGTATTTGCCACCGACGCGGGCCAGATCTGGACCGGTACGCTTGGACCCCCACTGGAACGGATGATCGTACATCGATTCCGCAGCCAGCGAGAAATGACCGTAGCGTTCCATTTCATCGCGCATCGGACGCACCATCTGCGAGTGGCACAGATAGCAGCCTTCGCGGATGTAGATATTGCGTCCGGCCAGTTCGAGCGGCGTATAGGGCCGCACGCCTTCGGTCTTTTCGATCGTGCTCTTCAGATAGAAGAGCGGAGCGATCTCGACCAGGCCGCCGATGGCGACCATGACCAGAATGCCGATCAAGAGAACGAAGGAGTTCTTTTCAAAGACTTCGTGTTTTTTCCATGCAGACATAGTCTGTCCCTCCCTTATTCGGCCGGAGCCAGGGAGCCAGCCGGCGTGGCATCGGCTTCTTCAGCCTCGCCGTGACGGACGGTCATCCAGAGATTGTAGGCCATGATCACGGCGCCGAGCACGAAGAGCGCACCGCCAAGAGCACGGATGATGTAGAAGGGATGCATCGCCTCGACGGTTTCCACGAAGGAGTACTCCAGGAAGCCGAGCTGGTCGTAGGCGCGCCACATCAGGCCCTGCATGATACCGGACACCCACATCGCGGTGATGTAGAGAACGATACCGATCGTGGACAGCCAGAAGTGCAGGTTCACGAGCTTCAGCGAATACAGCTGACGCTTGTTCCAGAGCCACGGGATCAGGCAGTAGATCGCGCCGAACGAGATGTAGCCAACCCAGCCCAGAGCACCGGAGTGCACGTGACCGATGGTCCAGTCGGTGTAGTGCGACAGGGAGTTGACCGAGCGCAGCGACATCAGCGGACCTTCAAAGGTGGACATGCCGTAGAAGGCGACCGAAACCACCATCATGCGCAGAACCGGGTCGGTCCGCAACTTGTCCCATGCACCCGAAAGCGTCATCAGGCCGTTGATCATGCCACCCCAGGACGGCATCCACAGGATGATGGAGAAGGTTGCACCCAGCGTAGACGCCCACTGCGGCAGAGCCGTGTAGTGAAGGTGGTGCGGACCTGCCCAGATGTAGATGAAGATCAGCGCCCAGAAGTGCACGATGGAAAGACGGTAGGAATAGACCGGCCGCTCCGCGCGCTTCGGGATGAAGTAGTACATGATGGCAAGGAAGCCGGCGGTCAGGAAGAAGCCCACCGCGTTATGGCCGTACCACCACTGCACCATGGCGTCCTGAACGCCCGACCAGACGATGTAGGACTTGGTCGAGTAGATCGAGACCGGAATGGTCAGGTTGTTGGTGATGTGCAGCATGGCAATCGTGACGATGAACGCCAGATAAAACCAGTTGGCCACGTAGATATGCGGTTCCTTGCGCTTCCAGAGCGTACCCAAGAACAGCAGCAGGTAGGCCACCCAGACGATGGTCAGCCACAGGTCGGCATACCATTCCGGCTCGGCATATTCCTTGCTCTGTGTCGCGCCGAGCAGATAACCCGTTCCCGCGATCACGATGAAGGCGTTGTAACCCAGGATCACGAACCAGGGCAGGATCTTGCCGGGCATGCGTACGCGGCAGGTACGCTGGACCACATACATGGATGTTGCCAGCAGCACGTTGCCGCCGAAGGCGAAAATCACCGCGGAGGTGTGCAGCGGGCGCAGGCGCCCGAAATTGGTCCACGGCAAATCAAAGTTCAGCGCAGGCCAGGCCAGCTGAAGAGCGATGATCAAACCGACCGTGAAACCGGCAATGCCCCAGAACATTGCCGCGACCGCACCGAATTTGATCGGTCCGATGTTGTAGTTTGGTTTGCCGTCGATTTCGGCCGGAATCACTTCCCCGCCGTCATCGAAGTAGTTCTTGAAAATCAGAAACACGCTGACGGCGGCGAACAATGCGCCTATGCCAGCGTGGAATGCCATGACCTGATCGAATGTCTTGCCTGCCACGATGATGCAGGCAAACGCAAGCAGCACAAGGAAGATGGCGAAGCCGCCTTCCTCGAGCGAGATCATTTTGGCCTTGTTTTGTGCCATTTTAGCGCCCCAGTCTTGAAATCGTTACAAGGTGCCAACGATGGCACGACCATGCACACGACTCTGAAAATGCCGCGTTGATTCATATCAACATGCCAGCAATTGGCGATGTCGGAACAGCCTCCAAAGGTCAGATTGCATTGCGTAAATTGTCGCGGGCAAGATGAAGGCACGCCGTGAAAGGGATGTGACGCCGGCCTGAGGGGCATTGGCCGGTTTGCGGCAATGTCCTGGCACCCTTGCTCATCTGCCGGTCTTGCGGTTTTCCGAAGCCAAGGACCGGGAAACGTGTTACGCCGTTCTTCCTTCCGCTGAAGGGCGATGCTTTCTGGCGCGTCCGATAGCCCCTGATCTGCCGCTGACGACCTTCCACCTCGACACGGGACCCCTCCCTTGAACGCTGCATCTCAAAATGGCGCAAGCCTCCATCCCAATATCATCGGCAGCCTCTGGATGGTGGCTGCGATGGCCGCCTTCGCATTGGAAGATGCCTTCGTGAAGCAGGCTGCGGCACAGTTGCCCGTGGCGGAAATCCTGGTGCTGTTCGGCGTCGGTGGAACCATTACCTTCTTCGGACTTGCCACTGTCACAGGCGAGAAAGTTCTCAACCGGGACGTATTCTCGCCTGTCATGCGAGTTCGCTTCGCCTTCGAACTGGTCGGCCGGTTGTTCTATGTTCTGGCGTTGGCCCTGACGCCGCTCTCCTCGACCACTGCCATTCTCCAGGCAACACCGATATTCGTTGTGCTGGGCGCTTCCCTGTTCTTTGGCGAAAAGGTCGGCTGGCGCAGGTGGACAGCAATCTTTATCGGCCTTGTGGGCGTCCTGATCGTGCTCCGACCGACCAGCGAAAGCTTTTCTTTGCTTTCGGTCCTGGCCGTCATCGGCATGCTTGGCTTCTCCGGCCGCGACCTTGCCAGCCGCGCTGCGCCGGCGACCCTCAGCACCAATATCCTCGGGTTCTACGGTTTCCTGACGATCATAATCGCCGGTCTTGTCTATGGTCTTTGGGACAGGTCCGCTTTCGTGGTGCCTGACACAACCGCCCTTCTCGCCCTTGGAACCGCAGTCTTCTGTGGTGTCTTTGCCTATAGCGCCCTGATGAAGGCCATGCGCACCGGAGAAATCGCCACCGTCACACCGTTCCGCTATTCGCGGCTCCTGTTCGGCGTCCTGCTCGGTGCCGTCTGGTTCAACGAGCGGATCGACGCGCAGATGCTGGTTGGCTGCACCGTCATCGTCGGATCGGGACTGTTCATCCTGTGGCGCGGCAACAAGGCGAAGACCCGGCGCACTTGAAACAGGAACAGCCTTTCAGGCACCTAGCCCATCTGGCGCAAGGCCTGCAGCACCTGACCGGCCGCACCTTTGCCCCGGCTTGCCGGAAGGGCCCACAGGCAGATCTGACGCTGTAGCGGGACAACTGCTGCAAGAGGCGCCACCAGGGTGCCGGCGGCAAGCTGATCTGCGACAAGTGAGCGATGCGCCATCAGAACGCCTGCGCCGTTCAGTGCTTCTTCGACCGCAAGAGCATAAAGCGAGAAGACAGGTCCGCGTGGCGCAAACCCCTCGCCCGGCATAGCTTCATCCGCCCATATCCGCCAATCGTCTGCCCAGGCCGTGTCCGTCAGACAAACCGCCTCTTTCAGATCACCAGGCTGCTTGAGCGCCTTTGCAAGCGCCGGTGTGCAGACCGGCAGCAATTCGTCTCCCGAAAACGCGATCCCGTTGTCCGGAAGGCTGTCGCAGTAGAACAGGCAGAGATCGAATGGCACCCGCTTCAGGTTCGGCGGTGTTTCAAGGGCTGTGACCGAAATGTCGATCTCCGGCAACTTCTCGCGTAGCTGCGGCAGTCTGGGGGCCAGCCAAAGCTGCGCCAGCGCCGGCAGGGCCGCGATGTGTATCCTGCCGGGCGCAGCATCACGCCTCAGGTCGCGCACCGCAGTTCCAAGCTGGTCGAATGCGGCGACAAAACCCGGCAGTGCCCGCTGACCAGCGGCCGTCAGGCGGACCCCCTTGGCATGCCGCACGAACAGGGCCGCCCCGATCTCCTGCTCCAGCGCCTTGATCTGCGCTGCTACGGCTCCGGGTGTAACCTGCAGTTCCGCCGCGGCCTGTGCAAACCCACCGAGGCGCGCGGACGCTTCGAACGCTCTCAGTGCGTTCAGCGAAGGCAGTCTGGGGACGGGAGGAGCTACCGACATCTGCAAGGCCTATTTTTTCTAGCCCTTGAATTTCTAAAATCTGATTTGCGCGAACACAAGCGGAGATGGACACTTTGTCCAAATAGAACCGGAGTTCCGACATGACCGCGCAAGACAAATGCCCCTGGCTCCCCGCTGTGGCTGCCACCCGTATCGACGAGATCACCCAGGCAACTTCGCCTCTCGGATCCGAAGCAATTGCCGCGCGCGTCGAAGCGCTGGCCGAGGCCAACAGGACCATCCACGAGAAAGACTGCTTCAATCTCAACCCCGCGACCAACGTGATGAACCCGCGCGCCGAAGCCTTGCTGGCAAGCGGCATGGGGTCCCGTCCCTCGCTCGGCTACCCGGGTGACAAATATGAGATGGGCCTCGAAGCCATCGAGGAAATCGAGGTGATCGCAGCGAACCTTGCCTGCGAAATCTTCCAGTCGGCTTATGCGGAAATCCGGGTCGCCTCGGGCGCGCTGGCAAATCTTTATGCATTCATGGCAACCACAAAGCCGGGCGACGCCATCATCGCACCGCCTGCGTCCGTCGGTGGCCACGTCACTCACCATGCGCCGGGCTGTGCCGGTCTTTATGGCCTGGATATCCACGAAGCACCGGTCGATGCCGGCGGCTACACGATCGATCTGGAAGGTCTGCGCGCCCTGGCCCTGAAGGTTCGGCCGAAGCTGATTACCATCGGCATGAGCCTCAACCTGTTCCCGCACCCGGTAAAAGAAATTCGGGCCATCGCCGATGAAGTCGGCGCCTTTGTCCTGTTCGATGCAGCCCATCAGTGTGGCATGATTGCCGGTGGCGTCTTTTCCGACCCGCTGTCGGAAGGCGCACATCTCATGACCATGAGCACTTACAAGAGCCTGGGGGGTCCCGCTGGCGGGCTGATCGTCAGCAATGATCAGGATCTTGCCCACAAGCTCGACAAGATTGCCTTTCCAGGGCTGACAGCCAACTTTGACGTTGCAAAGTCTGCCGCGCTCGCCATCACCCTTCTGGATTGGCGCGATTTCGGCAAGGCCTACGCTGCCGAAATGGCCGCCAGCGCCGGTGCGCTCGCCGCTGGTCTCGAAGCAGAGGGAATGCCGGTGTTCACTACCGCCAAGGGGACAACCGCTTCACATCAGTTTGCCCTGGAAGCGGCAGCCCTCGGCGGCGGTCAGGCAGCTTCGAAGAAGCTTCGCCAGGCAGGGTTTCTGGCATGCGGAATCGGACTGCCGATAGCTCCCGTCGCCGGTGACATGAACGGCCTGAGGTTCGGAACACCGGAACTGGTCCGTTGGGGCATGACGACGGTCGACATGCCAGAGCTGGCCAAACTGATAGCCGAAGCACTGCGATCGAACGATCCGGCAGCGATGGCAGGACGCGTGGCCAAATGGCGCCGGAGTTTCAACACGCTCCACTTCATCCACCCTTGAGAAGCGTCACTCAACCTGCAGATCGGCGGTTCTTTGTTCCGCACTCAGGACCGCCAAGCAGGATCAGTTGCTTCGACGCCCCAGAACAAGTCCGGTGATGAAAGGCAGCAGCAGCACCATTCCGGTAAAGCGGGCGATCTGGTGCGCAGCCACAAAGGCGGGGTCGAGATCCAGCATGAATGCGAGCAGCGTCATCACCTCAAGTCCGCCCGGCGCATAGGCAAGCAGGGCCTGGCCAAAGGGAATGTCCACCAGTTCGGCAACGATCCACGCCCCGGCAAGCGAGGTCAGGAACGCCGCCGCAAAGGCGGCCATGGATGCGCCGAGCACGCTGAGAAACTGGCGCAGTGTCATGGACGCAAAGCGGCATCCGATGTGAGCGCCCATCATGACAAAGCACGGCAGCACGATGTAGCCCGGCAGGACAAGGACCAAGAGGCCGGATGCATTGAGGCCGGCACTCATGAAAAACGCACCTGTCAGACCGCCCCCTGGAACTCTGGCCTTGATGGCAAGCCAGCTTGCCGCGAGGCAGAGCGGTATCCCGATCAGGAAGTCCTTGAGACCGGAGACATAAATCGTGCCGCTGCCACCGCCCGCCGGTTCTGCTGAGGACACAACGGCGAAAGGCAGCACCGCCACCAGAACGAACAGACGCAAGGACTGGCTGGAAGCGATGCGGGGAAGGTCCGCCCCTCTTTCGGTGGCGAGGGCTATGACATAGGAAAGTGCACCGGGAATGGCGCCGAAATAGGCCGTTTCCCTGGACCATTTCGCCCCGTAGTGCAGAACCGCGTAGCCCGCGAACGTGACCGCCACCATGACAGCGATCAGCATGGCCATGGACACCGGCCACTCCGCCACCCGGTCAACGATATCGGGATGGACACCCGCCCCCATGGAGATGCCGATCATGACGAAGAGCGCGTCTCGCAGCGGGACCGGCATGAGCGTCGGCACTTGCGCAAGCGTCGCGATGGCAACAAAGACCATGGCGCCCGACAGCCATGCCGCGGGAAGCCCGAACAGGTTGAATGTTGCTCCTCCGGCAGCGGCAATGAGAAGTGTGACCGCAAGTCTTCCGGCGGCAGATTGAAACGAATTGGCAGGCATCGGGAACCGTTGAGCTTGGAATGGCTCCTTGAGCTATAAATGGATTGATCGGCCAGCGCATGGTTGATTGCATGGATCAACATGTACGGCCTGTATTTTATCAGGCGGTTGTCCCCGGCAACTGTACAGGACGGGGCTCCGTGAAAGGTTTACCCTCAATTCCTTCCAGTTCACAGGCCCTGTGTATCGCCGGGCGCATTTCCAGTTGTTCGCACAGGGCGCGCAGGTGGGGCGTCGCCGCCAGGGACCACTTGCCCTCATTACGATAGATCTGCGCCCACCTGGCACAGGCAGCAAGATAGTGGTCGAGGATGGAAAGGTCCTGTCCCAGGAGAAATGGTCCACTCCAAGTGGCAAGTTCAGTTTCCAGATGCGCGAAACTGCCGGCGATCCGGCGGGTCAGCCCAGCGTGAAGGCTCAAGGCCGTCTCCGGTTCGCGAACGTATCTTTCCGGCTTGAAGGAGATCCGAAGGTCGGAATGCAGGGTGTTTGAGAGAAAAAACAGCCATTTCAGAAATCGACCGCGCTGTGGAGAGGCCAGCCCCGGGGCCAGACGGCCGTGCGTATCTGCCAGATGCAGAGCGATCGCGGCGGTTTCGAACATGGGGGCATCCTGACCCGGCACTTCCAGAACCGGGATCAAACCTTGAGGATTGAGCCGCCGATATGCTTCCGAATTCTGTTCGGAGATCAACCTGTCAACAGCCACGTAGTCATAGGGCAGACCCAGTTCTTCCAATATCATCCTGACAATGAAATTGGCGCTGTCAGGCGAACCGTGCAGGCGATAGCGCTCCAGACCCTCAGGTTTCCGGGTCGGTTCAGTTGCGGCAAGCAAATCGGTCACCCCACAGCTCTCCATCGAATTGCGTGTCTTTCAAACGACTGGACTTGAGCGATATCAAGGCACGACCGGGCGAAGGACGGATAGATCGACACATGATGAAAGATCCGCTCTCCTACGCCATGCGCAACGTACCGCGCTATACAAGTTATCCGACAGCACCGCATTTTCATGACGGCGTAACGGCCGGCGTTTATGCGGACTGGCTCAAGGCGCTTTCGCCGCAGGACTCGCTTTCGCTGTACCTGCATGTCCCCTATTGCCGTGAGCTCTGCCATTATTGCGGCTGCCATACCAAGGCGACCCGTCAGGATGCGCCGCTCAAGGCCTATGCAGCGACACTCGGCCAGGAAATCAATCTGGTTGCCGGGCACATGCCGAATGCCGGTCCTGTCCGGCACATTCACTGGGGCGGCGGCACACCCAGCCTTCTGCCACGGCAGAGCCTGATCGACCTCACCGGCCTGATGCGTGTCAATTTCGACCTTGCACCGGACCTGGAACATGCCATCGAACTCGATCCGAGGCTTGTTACGGAACAGCTCGCCGAGACGCTGGCCATCATCGGAGTGAACCGGGCCAGCCTTGGCGTTCAGGACTTTGATCCCGACGTTCAAAAGGCCATCGGCCGTCTTCAGCCCTACAGGGTCGTCAAACAGGCCGTAGAGTTTCTGACAGCAGCCGGTGTCACCGCACTCAATTTCGACCTGATGTACGGATTGCCCGGCCAGTCGCCGGAAACGATACTCGATACGGTGGAAAAGACGCTCTCGCTGGCACCCGGGCGCATTGCCCTGTTCGGCTATGCCCATGTGCCCTGGATGCGCAAGCACCAGCGCCTGATTGACGAAAGCACCTTGCCGAATGCCGCCGAACGGCTGGCCCTTGCGGACCTCGCCCGCGCGGAACTGCTCAAGGCCGGTTATGTCGCCATCGGGCTAGATCATTTTGCCTGGCCGGACGACAGCATGGCCATCGCCCTTTCGGACGGCTCCTTGAAGCGCAATTTCCAGGGCTATACGACGGACCAGGGCGAACAACTCGTTGGCTTCGGCGTCTCCTCCATCGGACGTCTGTCTGCCGGTTATATTCAGAACATGTCTGATGTCGGCAACTGGCGCCGGGCAATAATGGCGAGCGAATTGCCGGTATCCAAGGGCTTGGCGCTTTCTGCCGACGACCGTTTGCGGGCACGGATCATCGAAGAGCTGATGACCAACTATGCCTGCGATCTCGTACCGGCCTGCCGCGCTTTCGGCCTGCCGACAAGTCACTTGAACGATGCTTTCGATGCCTTGCAAGACCTGGCCGCCGACGGCCTGGTCCGTCTGGAAGTAGGCAATGAAACTGCCAGGGTTGAAGTGACTGAGGCCGGACGGCCCTACGTACGTCTCGCAGCTGCAGCCTTTGACGCCTACCTGGCGGCGAGCCAGGCAAGTGGCAAGGCCCGGCATTCTGCCGCGGTTTGAAGAAAATGACCCCGAGGCGAGACCTCGGGGCCGAATACCAAACTTGCCAGCTTACGGATCGCCGAAGATCGACAACAAAAAAGGGCCGCCAAAATCGCAGCCCTTTCCAAGTCGACTATAAAGCAACGGATCAGTGCATACCAGTCATCTGACAGAGGCTGCAGACCTTGTTGAGATGGATCTGATCGGCGCGGTCGACGCGGATAACGCCCCGGCGTTTCAGATCGGACACAACGCGGCTGACAGTCTCGATGGTCAGACCCAGATAGTCGGCGATTTCCTGCCGGGTCATGTGCAGTCTCAGGTCGAACCCGTCGTCGCTGTCGTCAATCGGCCCAACGCAGCCGACACCACCGCGATCCGGAACGAGATGCATCAGAAAGCTTGCAACCCTTTCGACGGCAGACTTGCGGCCGAGCAGAACCGCATGCTCGTGCAGCACGCGCATCTGGTTGGTCAGGCATCTGGTGAGCGTGCGCTGAAGCGCATCGGAACGTTCGACCTGCTTCAGATCGATTTCCTGAATTTCGGCATTGGTGAGTGTTTCGGCGGTGCAGTCGTTCTCGTCACTGCCGGCGAGACCGAAAATGTCACCGGGACGAAGGACTTCGACAACCTGGCGGCGTCCGTCCGGCAGCAGCTTGTAAAGCATCACCGAGCCCTTCACCAACTCATAGAGCCGCTTTGCGGGATCGCCTTCGTAATAGATCACCGCATGGGTGTCGTATTGGACAGCCTTGCCGCCAAATTCCGAAAACGATGTCTTGCTGGGTGTGCAGATGGGAGCACCTGTCATTCTTGGTGCTGCGCCCTGGCCGGGGGTACCCGCGTCGAAATAAGCCATATGTCCCTCCTTCGTGCCTGTGGCACGGCCTTCATTTGCTACGTCAGCGGGTGATCTCCATTCCTTGGTGCTTCCATTTCCGCACCGCTCGAAAAATCGACCACTGCTTGCAGGTGTCCCGTCCGACACCCCGCAGCTTGCAGGATGCACTCTAAAACGCGGAGTGCACACAACGTAATTCGGTCGACTGCGTAAGATAAACTACATATGAGCCGTAACGACGCAGCCGACTAAGGTCTAATCAGGCCGGGACCGACTGCGCGTTTCGGGCGCGCGAAGCCAACGCCCGCCAAAATCGGCAGCGCTCAATCTCGCACACTCAATTTTCTGAAATTGGGTCAAGCAGGAGGAGAGATCAGATGATCGCCTTCTGAGCCATGGCCGCCGTCAGCATGTCTATCGACAGCGGTTTCCTCAGGACCTTGAGCCCCGGAAGCTCTCGAATTTGCTGCAACAGGTTCACTCTCGACTTGCCGGAAATGGCAAGGATGCTCGGAGGTGTTGGCAGGCCCATGAGTTCACGAACAACATCCGTGCCGCATCTGTCGGGAAGGCCGATGTCCACGATAACCCAATCGTCCGACGAAGGAATACCGCCGGCGAAAAAACTCTCCGCATCTTTGTAAGTTATCGGATGATGATCGAGATCTTCGAGCGCAATCGCCAATGCATCGGCGACTGCTTCATCATCTTCAACAATGTGAACAACCACGAATGTAGATCCTCAAAGCCTGCCCCCAGCGCAGACGATCAATCATACATACGCGATATTTTGCTTGCCGGATGTACGCAGAAATACGTTTCGGCATGCCGGTCATCCGGAAATGCATTCCAGCCGTTCACCTGAACCCGGCTTATCCCGAGGCGGAGTGGCCCAAAACAATGCGAACGAGATCCGCCGCATTGCGTGCACCCAGTTTTTCCATGATCCGCGCCCGGTGCACTTCCACCGTTCTCGGACTGATTCCAAGAGTGCGGCCGGCTTCCTTGTTGGAAGCTCCGTCGGTGATTTCCTTCAGGACTTCCAGCTCACGGCGGGTCAGCAGATCCGCTCCCTGGAAAGAGGCCGTGACGACCTCGTCCTGACGCTGCTTGGTGATGGCGATGCTTTCCTTCACCCGCTCCAGGACGGTTTCAGCGGAAAACGGTTTCTCCACGAAGTCAAAGGCGCCGTTGCGGATGGCTTCAACAGCCATCGGAATGTCACCCTGGCCGGAAATGATGAAGATCGGCGCCGGATAGTGTTCGGCATTCAGCGCCTTGAGAATCTCGATGCCGGAGCGCCCAGGCATATGGACATCCAGCATGACACAGGCAGGAACAGCCTTGCTTGCAGACTGCACGAAAGTGTCGCCATCCGAGAAGGTTTCGACCACATAGCCTTCCATATTGAAAAGCACCGACAGCGCGTCGCGCACCGCCGGATCATCATCAACGATGTATATGGCCTCCGCGTCAGCTTTCATGTCCATCACTTCCTCAGCTCATTTCTTTCGAACCGTGCGTTTCGGCTCTTTCTGCAACATCTTCTTCGGGCGGGTCTATTGGCAGGGACAACACGAAGGAGGCTCCTCGGCCGTTTGCCCCCTTTTCCAGACGCAAATCACCACCGTGGTTTTGAGCAATCGAACGGGATATCGCCAAGCCCAGACCAACCCCCTTGTGCTTGGCACCCGTAAAGGCCCGGAACAGGTTGTCAACCAGCTCTTCGGGAACGCCCGGGCCGTTGTCCGTAACCCGAAATTCCAGGCGATCTCCATTCCGGCATACGGCCAGCACTACCTTGCGGTCGGCCTGATCGCAGACCGCTTCGCGCGCATTGCGCAGCAGGTTGATGAGAATCTGCCGAATCTGCACCGGGTCGGCCATCAGTGGCGGCAGTCCTCTGGCGATCTCGGCCTTCATGATCGATCTGCCATTGCCGCTGCCGAGTTCCGCCATTTCCAGGCAGCTGGTGACAAAGTCCCGCACTTCGATCGACTGGCGATTGGGCGTTTTCTTTTCCACCAGTTGACGCATGCGCTGGATGATTTCTCCCGCCCGCTCGGCTTCGCGTACCGCCTTGTCGATAACCTCGATGATGAAGGGATCCAGGGACTTATCGGCGCGGGTCTTGCGCGATACGGATTGCAGGTAGAGCAGTACCGCGGTCAGCGGCTGGTTGAGCTCATGCGCAATCGCCGCGCCCATTTCGTCCAGTGCGCTGATCCGGGTCATGTGGAGAAGCTGTGCCTGGGTCTTGGCCAACCGGTCTTCCATCTGTCTGCGCGAGCGCAGATCGCGCAGGATGCCGATGAATTGTCGTCCGGCCGGTGTCCATGCCTCACCGACAGACAGCTCGATGGGAAAGACCGTACCGTCCTTGTGGCGGGCCTGGACCTCGCGGCCGATACCAATGATCTTCTTATGACCGGTGGTGAGATAGTTGTTCACGTAGTGATCATGCGCGTTGGCATATTCTGCAGGCATGATCCTGTTGACATTGCGTCCCAGAAGGTCGGCGGCTTCATAACCGAAAAGCCGTTCGCAGGCCTTGTTGAAGGCCAGCACCTGCGCACGGTCATTGATCACGACAATACCGTCGGCCGCGGTATCGAAAACACTGGCAAGACGCGCTTCCGTTACGGCTGCATTGTCATCATCGTGATCTAAAACGTCGTCGCCCACCGTCCCCGCACCCAAATGGAATTCTCATCCCGTCTAGGTTTAAGGGTTTTCCCGTAGGCCAGCAACCCGTCAGGGCTCTAAATCTCTGGTATCCAAGTGCTAATTCGACGCACTGCTTCCTCCAGGTGATCCTCGCGCCGGGCATAACATAACCTAAGGTGATGTTCACCGCCCTTGCCGAACGCAGTGCCCGGTGCAAGACCCACACCTGTCTGGCGAACAAGGTCCAACGCAAAGTTGCGCGTGTCCGTGACGCCCTCAATGGAAAAGAAGAGATAGAACGCGCCGTCGGGCGGCAGCACCTTCACGCGGTTAAGGCCCTGCAATCCCTTGAGAACACAGTCACGCCCCTTGCGAGCACGTGCGACCTGCTCCTGCAGGAACGCGCGCCCTTCGGTCAGGGCGGCAACGGCGCCCCACTGCGAAAAGGACGGAACACCCGACGTGGAATACTGGATCAGGTTTTCAAACACCTGGCCGAGTTCCGGCGGCGCCGAGATCCAGCCAACCCGCCACCCGGTCATTGCCCAGTTCTTGGACATGGAATTCACGAAGATGATGCGGTCGTCTTCCTCGGCGATATCGTAGAAGGAGGGCGAGCGCTCCCCTTCCCCGTAATAGAACAGCGCATAGATTTCGTCCGCGATGATCCAAAGGTCATGCTTTCGCGCGAGATCCAGAAAAGCCTTCAAGAGGTCTTCGCTTGCGACCCATCCGGTCGGGTTGCAGGGCGAGTTCAGGAAGAGTGCGGTCGTGTGCGGTGTGATCGCTGCTTCGACATCCTCGATGGCCAGCCGCCAGCCGTCATCCTCCTCCCGCATCGGCACACTGACCGAACGCGCCCCGTGAATTTCGATGGCAGCCGATATGTTCGGCCAGGACGGCGTCGGCACGATCACTTCGCGCCCGGCTCCTGCAACCGCCTGCACGGCGAGCTGAATGGACTGCATGCCCGATCCGGTCACATAGAATCGTTCCGGCGAGAAAGGCTTGCCGTAAAGATCTTGATGATAGGCCGCCAGTGCCTCGCGCAGCTGCGGGATGCCGCGCTGGTATGTGTAGAACGTCTCGCCCCGGTCGAGCGACGCTTTTGCGGCTGCGCGGATGAACTCGGGCGTCGGCAGATCGCCTTCACCGGCCCAGAGCGGGATCAGATCTTTCCGGTCACGTCCGGCATTGAAAACTTCGACGATACCGCTTTCAGGTGCGGTTCTGGCTTCCGGGCTCAATCGCTCGATCAGGCTGGTCACGTGGCAGATCCTTCATTGTCAATTGGCGCCACCTTATCGGGTTTGCTTGCCATTGTTCCATGAAAGGATGTGAAGAAGACTTCACCGAAGGTGATCAATTCACATACCTTGGGAGGCCTTTAAAACAGATCAGTCGCAAGGCGAATAGACAGATCGATTTGGCTGTGGTCGGATCGGACAAGGCAGCGTAAGAGGTTGCCGGGAAACAGGTTCGAGCCGGCCCGCCAAGAGGCCGACGGACCCCATGCCGCTCGGGAGGACGGTTACCAGATCATGCTGCATGGATGGCTCGTGATACTGGCCGCAACGGCCTACATCCTGTGCTTGTTCGCCATCGCCAGCTTCGGCGACCGGATGCCGCGCCGGTATTCGTCGCGTACGGGCGGCCGCCCCTTCATCTACGCCCTGTCGCTTTCGGTCTATTGTACCTCCTGGACCTTCTACGGCTCAGTCGGCAACGCCAGCCGGACGGGCATAGAATTCCTGACCATCTATATCGGCCCCTTGATTGTTTTCGCGCTCGGATACCCGCTGCTGCAGCGGATCATCCAGATCTCCAAGACAGAAAGCATCACGTCGATCGCCGATTTCATCGGCGCACGATACGGCAAGAGCCAGTCGGTCGCAGCACTTGCCACGTTGATTGCGGTCATTGGCGTCATTCCCTACATCGCCCTGCAGCTGAAAGCGGTGTCGCTGTCGATCACCACCATGATCGGCCCGCTGATTTCCCCCGGTGACATCTTCACGCCGGTGTTCGATGACGTCACCCTGCTGATTGCCCTCGGCATGGCCATCTTCAGCTGGGCGTTCGGGACAAGACACATTGATGCGACGGAGCACCAGGAAGGGCTGATGCTGGCGATCGCAGCCGAGGCGGTGGTCAAGCTCATTGCCTTTCTCGCGGTCGGCTTCTGGGTCACCTACTCGCTTTTCGACGGCCCGGTCGATCTGATCCGTTCCATTTCGGAAGCGCCTGAAGTCGCGCAGATTTTCGAAAAACCGCTGAACATCGGCAACTGGCTCGTCATGTCGTGCCTGTCGGCCTTTGCGGTGCTCTTGTTGCCGCGCCAGTTCCACGTCACGGTGACGGAGAACAATTCAGACGCCGAGCTGCGCCGCGCGACCTGGATGTTTCCGCTCTATCTGGTGCTGATCAACCTGTTCGTGATCCCGATTGCAGCTGCCGGCCTGCTGCGCTTCGGCCAGGACGTCAATCCGGATACCTTCGTTCTGGCCCTGCCCATAGACGCCGGACACCCGTGGCTTGCCCTCTTTGCCTTCATCGGAGGCCTTTCGGCGGCAACAGCCATGGTCATCGTGGCGACGGTTGCGCTGGCCATCATGATTTCCAACGACATCGTTGTGCCGCTCCTGCTGCGCCGGCACAGCGAGGACGACATCGTCAACATCGGCGGCCAGGACATGAGCGACCGGCTGCTGACGATCCGCCGCCTCGCCATCTTCGGCATCCTTCTGCTGGCCTATGCCTACTACAAGGCGGCCGGCAATACCGCGGCGCTCGTTTCCATCGGGCTTCTGTCCTTCGCCGCCATCGCCCAGTTCGCTCCCGCTTTCGTCGGCGCCCTCTTCTGGCGCCGGGCCACGTCTCTGGGGGCCATCGCCGGGTTGAGCGGCGGGTTTGTCTTCTGGGCCTATACGCTGCTGCTACCGACTTTCGCCAAATCCGGCCTGATTTCCGACGGTTTCCTGGAAACCGGCCCGTTCGGCATTAGCGAACTGAACCCGCAGGCCCTGCTCGGGATCACCATGGATCCGTTTATCCATGGCACCCTGTGGAGCCTATTCGTCAACATCGTCCTGTTTGTTGGCGGCTCCTTCCTGAGAAAGCCTCTGCCGGCGGAAACCCTTCAGGCAAACGTCTTCGTACCGGCCGAGTTTGCACCCTCCCCCAGCCTGCGTTACTGGCGTACGTCCGTTACCGCCGGAGACTTGCAGGCAACCGTCGCGCGCTATCTCGGTGAAGAACGTACGGCCCGTTCGTTCCGGCGGTTTGCGAGCGAACGAGGTATCGAACTCGATCCGAAAACTTTGGCGGACGCCAACCTGCTGCGCTTTTCCGAGCAGCTTCTGGCAAGCGCCATTGGCGCGGCCTCGTCCCGCCTTGTGCTGACCTTGATGCTCAAGCGGCACGACCCGTCGACCAAAGGCGCAGTAAAGCTGCTCGACGACGCCTCCATCGCCATTCAGTACAACCGCGACCTGCTGCAGACGGCACTCGATCAGGTGCGCCAGGGCATCGGAGTGTTCGACCGGGATCTGCGTCTGATCTGCTGGAACAGGCAGTTCCGCGACCTGCTGGGCCTGCCTGCCGAATATGGTCAGGTCGGCACCACACTGGATGCGATCCTGCGTTTCAACGCGGAACGGGGCGAGCATGGCCCCGGGCCTGTGGAGGCGATCGTCGCCGACCGGATCGAGAAGCTGGTGCTGATCCAGGAAACCTTTCAGGAAAAACTGGAATCGAGCGGAGCGGTGTTCGAAGTCCGCATCAGTCCGATGCCCGACGGCGGCATCGTGACCACCTATACTGACATCACCGAACGGGTTCTTGCGGAAGAAGCGCTCGCCCGCGCCAACGAGACGCTGGAACGCCGGGTCAGGGAACGCACGGAAGAACTCACCCACGTCAACGAGCGCCTGGTGGAGGCCACCCACGCCGCGGAAGAAGCCAATATCGGCAAGACCCGTTTCCTGGCAGCGGCCGGGCATGACATCCTGCAGCCTCTGAATGCCGCCCGTCTTTACGCCTCGGTTCTGGTCGACAAGCTTAAGGACGGCGACGACGGCTCGCTGGTCCGCAATGTGGAAATGGCGCTGGAATCGGTCGAGGACATTCTCGGCGCCGTCCTCGATATTTCCAGGCTCGACACCGGCGCCCTGAAACCGGAACCGACGGTCTTCCGGCTGGACGAACTGCTGCGCGGAATCGACCTTGATTTCCAGCCTGTCGCCAAGGAAAAGGGGTTGGAACTGCGGATCGTGCCGACGTCCCTTTCGGTGCGGACAGACAGACGCCTTATGCGGCGCCTGCTGCAGAACCTCGTTTCGAACGCCTTGAAATACACTCAGTCAGGCCGCGTCCTTGTGGGGTGCCGCCGACGCGGCAATCGGGTGATCGTGGAAATTCACGACACCGGCATGGGCATCCCGAAAAGCAAGCAGAAGGCGATTTTCCAGGAATTTCACCGGCTGGATGACGGCATGCGCGTTGCCAAGGGACTGGGGCTAGGCTTGTCCATCGTCGAGCGCATCAGCCACGTTCTGAACCACCCGGTTGAACTCCGCTCGGAAGCCAACAAGGGCTCGTGCTTCTCGGTCGAACTGCCTCGTTCCGCGGACATGCCCGATCTCGTTCCCATTCCGCAGGCCCCAACCATGGCTGGCCAGCTTGATGGTCTTTGCGTTGTGGCCATCGACAACGAGCCGGACATCCTGAGCGGCATGCGCCACCTGCTGACGAACTGGAACTGCAAGGTGATTGCAGCTGCCGATGACGTGGAGGCGGCAAACGAGCTCAGCAAAGCCGGCCTGACGCCGGACGTCATACTGGCGGACTATCACCTCGACAATGGCACCGGTATCGAGGCGATCTTGAAACTGAGATGGAAATTCGGTCGCCAGATCCCCGCGATCCTGATCACCGCGGACCGGAGCCGCCCTGTGCGCACGGAAGCCGAGGAAAAGGACATCGCCTTCTTCAACAAGCCGCTGAAACCGGCTGCCCTGCGTGCCCATCTGGCCCGCTGCCAGGCAGGCCAGGCGGCCGAATAAGCCGGGTTGGAGCCTGGGTCCCGGACGCTGTCAGCACCAATGCATCAGGAAGCTGAGCGGAGCGCTCCAGGGTTCTTCGGCGCAGTGCTCGGCGAACGGTCCTGCCAGTCTTCCCTGCGTATCTGGGCGACCCGCATCGGATTGGGATCCGGCTTGCCGAAGTAATAGCCTTGCATGGTGTCGCAGCCGAGCGTGCGCAAAGCATCCACCTGAAACTGGCGCTCCACGCCTTCTGCCGTGACTTCCAGACCAAGGTTATGCGCAAGCGCAATGACTGCAGAGATGATCGCCAGACCGTCGCTGCGTTCGCCGATCTCATCGACGAAGGATTTGTCGATCTTGATCTTGTCGAACTTGTAGTGCCGCAGATACGAAAGAGACGAATAGCCCGTGCCGAAGTCGTCCAGCGCGATGCGGATACCAAGGTCACGCAATTTCTGCAGCTTGATCGATGCTGTGCCGAAGTCGCGCAGGAACACGGATTCGGTTATTTCCAGGACAAGGCGTTCCGGCGGGAACCCCGTTTCCTGCAGCACGGTCAGGATCTGTTCCACCAGATTTGGATCCATGAACTGGACCGGCGACAGGTTGACCGCAACGCTCTCCAGCTCGGGACATTGGGCCGCCGCTGCACAGGCTTTCCTCAGAACCCAACTGCCGAGCGGCAGTATCAGACCGGCGTGTTCGGCAATCGGAATGAACACGTCCGGCGGCACCTCACCACGCTCGGGATGCAGCCAGCGGAGCAGGACCTCGCTGGACACCACCTTGCCGGACCGGGCGTCCACGATCGGCTGAAAATCGACATTGAGCTTGCCGTATTCGAATGCTTCGCGCAGATCCGATTCCAGTTCGCGGCGTTCGCGGACCTCACGCTCCATGTCCTGCTCGAAGGCGAGCGACCGTCCCCGGCCGCCTTCCTTTGCCTTGTAAAGCGCAATGTCAGCCTTGCGCATCAGATCGTCGACAGTGTCCTTGCTATCGCACAGACGGGTGAACCCGACGGTGGCGCCAATGGCGAAGTCGCGACGGCCAATCCGGAAAGGCTTGCGTGTCACGGCAACCAGTTCCTCGGCAAATGCAAGAGCCGCCTGATCGCTGACGAAACGGCCGAGCGCGGCGAATTCGTCGCCACCGAAACGCGCGAGCATCGTTCTGCCTTCGCCAAGGGCGGTAAACCGGCTTGCGACCTGCCGCAGAAGTTCATCCCCTGCCGGGTGTCCGCTGGTATCGTTCACGACCTTGAAATTGTCGAGGTCAATGAGGAAGAGCGTCAGTGTGTTCTGGCCATTCTGGTTTTGCTCTTCCAGTTGCGCTTCGGCCTGTTTCAGGAACCAGCTCCGATTGCCGATCCCCGTCAGGGAATCGTGCTCGGCCAGGTGAGAAACAAGGGCGCTTGCCCTGCGGGCTTCGGTGATGTCGGAAGCAACACCGCGGTAACCGGTAAAGGAACCATGGTCGTCGTAGACCGGACGTGCTGCCAGGGACCACCAGCGTTCCTCGCCGTTCACGTCCACCCCGATGACGATTTCGCGGAAGGCCTGCTGACGCTTCATGGCGTTTTCCAGCCTGGTCACGGCGGACCGCGCATCGTTCTCGTCCAGGGAATAGGCCAGATCGACCATGCGCATGGTTTCCAGTTCTGCCCGGTCCCGGCCGCTGGCATGTAAGAACCGGTCGGAAATGGAATGCAGATTACCGTGGCTATCCGATTTCCAGAGCCAGTCGCTGGACTTTTCCTCGAACTCGTTCAGCAGCAGGGCGATCAGTTCACCGCGTTGTTCCAGCTCGGCTTCAGCAAGAAAATGGGAGGCAAACAGCCAGCCTGCCGAAGCAACGCTGCCGACCACCACCAGCGTGTAGCTGCTCAACAGGAAGACCAGCGGCCACAGCTCCGCGCTGCGTCCGATTGCGAACGATACGAGCGATGCAAGGAAAAGGATCGCAACCCAGCGAAAGGCTGCCTGCGGCACGGTTGCCAGAGTAAAACCGCCACCACACAGCATGCCGGTGGTGACGCAGGAGGCAATCCAGATGCCGTCCGGATCGCCATAGCCGAATGCGGCAATTGGAACGACCGCCCAAAGACCACTGAAAATCGTCGCGTGCAAGACCGCCTTGTTCAGCGATCGCCGCGAGGCAAGATGAATAGGCGATCTGTTCGCTTTCAGCCACTTGTACAGGGTGTAGGCAAGAAAAGCTCCAATGGCCGCAATCCAGACCGCAATGAAACTGAACGGCATGAAGTGCTGAAACGCGAGCGTAATGACGATTACGTTGACGACGTTTGCCAGCACGATAAAGGGTGTCAGGCGCGCGATACTTGCGATCTGCGCTGCACGTACCTTGCGGGCGAGGAGTTCGTCGACCACCGGGTGACCGAACGCGAGCATGAAGGCGCGAACAGGATTGCTTTCCTGCTGTCCGGTCTGCGTGTCCGCGTCAGACTGGAAGTCCACCTTGAGCTGACGACCGGGCAACACGAAGGCCATGCCGATCGTCTTGAAGATCAGTCGCCAATTGAAGCTGGACCGCATTTTCTCTCCGGGTGGCTACTCGCACTCTGCGTGGCAGCGCCCCGCAGCAATGACGGTTACAGCCATTCCCTGAAATTACGGTAAAAACAGTGGTCTGGATTCCGCTATGTTTTTGCAATCCTGACTGGAAAGCTCGCCCTCAAGGCCTACAGAAATTGCATCCGGGCAGGTCGATCTCAGCACGCAAAGCAGAAAACGGTCTCCCGCATTGGAGACCGTTTCCAGGTGGAGCAGCCAGAAAGCAACGTGGCGCGTGTGCCTGGCGTTACTGAGCCTGGGCAGCCTCGGCGGTTTCGCCGCCAACCTGCCACTGCCCGGCCTCGATCTTGGACGCTGCAATAACGGCCTGGGTTCTGCTTTCCACGCCAAGCTTTTGCAGGATCGCGGATACATGGGCCTTTACGGTCGCTTCCGAAACGGACAGTTCGTAGGCAATCTGCTTGTTCAGAAGACCTTCAGACAGCATCATCAGAACACGAACCTGTTGGGGGGTAAGCGTTGCAAGGCGCTGGACCAGATCACCGCTGCCATCGTCGGCGGCAAGGTCGACATCCGGCGGGGTCCACATGTTGCCGGACATGACCTCCGAAATCGCCTCGCGAATGACATCGATCCCGTGAGACTTCGGAATGAAGCCGGAAGCTCCGAATTCAACCGCGCGCCGGATGGCCTGCGGATCTTCATTGGCCGAGACCACGACCACCGGAACGCCGGAATATTGGGCCCGCAGGTACATAAGCCCGGAAAAGCCGCGCATGCCGGGCATGGACAGATCAAGCAGGATGAGATCGACTTCGCCATCCTGTTCCAGCTTGGCCGTAACGTCCTCCAACGCACCGGCTTCCTCGATCACAGCATCGGGGTATTGTGTTTCGAGCGTTTGACGCAGAGCACCCCGGAACAGGGGATGATCATCCGCGATGATGAACCGATACGATGTCGCCGACACGTTGTTATTCCTCCCTCAACGGTCCGTTTGGCCCGCAGGTTCCGCCAGAGCCATGCGTCGCAGTCATCCTGCACCCGCTCGCTTCTTGATTTTATGGCGAAGCCCCGTTGTTGCGGCCATTGTGAAGTATGTTTGCAACATGGGTTACGCGCAAGTCAAACCATGCTTTTGACCAACACGCCATGTTCACGCGCTGCGCATTGGCTGCTGTCACGGCAAATAGGCTGCCTTTAGGCGCAAGAAAAATAGTTAAGTTAGAGCCACCAACAAAAACAACCTAAAGTTTAAATCACGCCGCCGCAGTTGATCTTTTCATTTTACCCACTTCCTCAACGTTGCCTGAACTAATTTTCCAGAATCTACATTTCTTGTTGATAATCAATGCAAAGACAGCAACAAATGACCTGTCCAATACACATCACATAATCAAAAATCACTGAGTGCACGAAGCAATTATGACAATTCAGGCAACGCTGTTTTCATTTGTGAACCGTTGGGAATGTGACGAAAACGATCATCTGAACGTCCAGTTCTACTTCAGCCGCTTCGAGGAAGCAGATCGCCAGTTCCGGCTAATGACCGGCTTGAGCGAAACCGTCGTGGGGGCTCGCCGGGTGCGCCACGTGCGCTACCACAAGGAGATGCGTACGGGAGACCTGATCACGGTTCACTCCAGCATCGCCTTCGACGGCCCGCATATGCTCACTGTCATTCACGAAATGCGCGACGCCGCCACGGGAGCGCTTTCGGCAACAGCTCTCGACGGATATGAACCAAGCGCCAGTGCCGCGAAGACCTTGCGCCAGCGCTTCCGCGACTTCCAGACGCCAATGATTGCAGAGGCCGGACCAAGGGGGATTTCCGCCGGACCGGCAAATGCGCGCGCGACGCTTGCGGCCCTGCAGTCGAAAGGCGCCCAGATCGTCTACCGGGGGACCGTTTTGCCACGCGATATCGGTCCGGACGGCAAGGCCGACGACAGATTTGCGCTGTCCTGCTGCACGGACGGCGTAGCCCATGTCTGGCAGCGTACGCCGATGACACACGCCTATTTGACGGAAAACGGTTTCGGCCGGGTGGCCGTTGAAATGAAGCTGACCTGGATCACACCGCTGAAGACCGGCGACGCAATGCTGGTGGTTTCCGGCTTTACCGGCGTCAATCCAAAGACCTTCTCGATGCGCCATCACCTGTTTGAAACACGGACGAACCGTCTCGCCGCCGTCCTGGATGTTGTCGCGCTGACGATGGATCTGACCAGGCGTGTTGCCGTGGAACAACCGGATGAAGCCTATCAGAGCATCAACAAGATGCTGATCGACTGACGTCTCCGGGCCAAGGAACTTTGCCGGACACAGCGTGCCCCTGGCAGGGACACGCTGTTTTTTTATCCTGACTTCAGGCGATCAGTTGGCTTCGCCTTCGAAGTCCTTCTGCAGATCGCGAACCATGCCAAAGAAACGACGCATGGCGCTTTCTGTGAAAGTTAGAACCTTTTCCAGTTCCTCATCTTCCTCGGTTGTCGATGGGCTGCGTCCGCCCTGACTGGAGCCGGGTGCTTTTGGGCGATCAAGTCCGGAACCGGGTGGCAATTGCTTGTCGGACTTTACGCCATTGCCTTCCAGCTCCTCCACACGGGCGGTCAGGCGATCCACTTCACCGGCCAGCTCGTTGATTTCGGCAAGATAGGCATCTTCTGCCAGCGGCACCGGATTGCAGCGCCAAGCGTCGCTCTGCTCCTTGCAAATGGAGACAGTCCCGTTCTGCCGGTCCACCCTGAGGATATCCTCATCCACCCTGACCAGGGAAAAGCGGTCCGCCTGTCCCTTTGTCACTGCGTCTGCGGTTTCAGGGGAGACGCTGTCCTGGGCGACAGCTGCCGGGGCCAGAAGAACGGCCACGGCCAGCCCGCGGAACACGGGAGCCAGATATTTGTTGCGGATCGTCATATTGCCTCTCCGGTTGCCGGCCTCGCGCTTTCGCGCCCCAGGTATTTCAGTTGAAACAGGGGCACAAGCGTCTGGCCGTTTGTATCTTGCCATGGGTGCCATATTTCCATGGCCAAAGCACGACTTAAGGGCGGGTTTTCAAAAGCGAGTTGTCGAACACCGAATTACCCTTCTTCGCCTGGCAACATTGCCTGAAGCGTTTCCAGCCTGTCGGCCTCAGCCGCCGGCTTGTCCCAACGCAGCCTGGAAATGTGAGGAAAACGCATGGCAACGCCGGACTTGTGCCGGGTGGACCGGTTGAGCCCTTCAAAGGCGACTTCCAGCACAAGCCCCTTTTCAGCGCTATGAACGACTTCCCTCACCGGTCCGAACCGGTTGATGGTGTTGTTGCGCACATAGCGGTCAATTTCACGCAATTCCTCATCGGTAAAGCCGAAATACGCCTTGCCGACCGGAACCAGATCGGCTCCCGCCTCCCCGTCACGCCAGACACCGAAGGTATAGTCGGAATAAAAGGATGAGCGTTTGCCGTGGCCGCGCTGCGCATACATCAGCACGGCATCGATCAGGTAGGGTTCCCGTTTCCACTTGAACCACAATCCCTTCGGCCGGCCGGTGACATAGGGCGCATCCCACCGCTTCAGCATCAAGCCTTCAACGGCATCGGCGTCGGCAGGAGGCAGATGGGCATGGGGATCGGCGCGCGCGGAGGTGATTTCCTCCCATCCGGTTACCTTCACCATGGGCGACAGATCGATGCTTCCCTCCGGCAATCCGGTGATAAAGGCTTCAAGCGCCTTGCGCCGTTCTGCAAACGGCAGCTCCCTCAAATCGGTTCCGCCGACACTAAGCAGGTCGTAGGCACGGATCGCTGCCGGGTATTCGCGGATCAGTTTTGGCCCGGCGGTCTTGCGGTTGAGGCGTTTTTGCAGATCTGCAAAAGGACGCACCTGACCGTCCGACACCACCAGCAATTCGCCATCAATGCAGGCATCGAATGTCAGCAAATCGAGAATATCGGGAAAGGCCCTGGATATGTCTTCACCGGTCCGGCTGAACAGGCGGCGTACGCGGTCGCCACGCTCTGTCAGACCAGCTGCCGCCTGAACGCGAATGCCGTCCCATTTCCACTCGACCGCAAAGTCCTCTGCGTTCAGAAGCTCCGTGTCCCTGTCCTCGTCCAGGGGGTGCGCCAGCATTACCGGCCGGAATGGTGCGGGATCGGACGTTTGCGGTTGTCCGCTCAGTCCTTCCGCCCAGGCGAACAGCGCTTCATAAGGTGGCTCCAGACCGTGCCAGACCTCCTCCACTGAAGCAACATCCAGTCCACCGAGCTTTGCCACGGCCGTTTTCGCAAGGCGCGCAGATACCCCGACGCGCAAACCGCCCGTCACCAGTTTCAAAAGGGCCCATCTGCCGGTCTCATCCAGCGTGTCCAGCCAGTCGGTCAGCAAACCGGGCACTTCGCTCTTTCCGGCCCCTTCCAGCCGCTTGACCACTTCAGACAGGCTGGGGGCAGCTTCTTTCGGGGCAACCTCTCCCTTTGCTGCCTGCGGCCACATCAGCGCAATGGTTTCGGACAGGTCACCAACAAAATCATAGGAAAGCGCAAACAGCTCCGGGTCCGTCCGCTCGCCGATCAAAGCCCTGAGCAGGGCAGGTTTGGCGTGTTTGAAACTCAGCCCGCCTGTCAGTGCGGCCAGGGCAAAGCCCCGGTCCGGATCCGCGACCTCCTGGAAATAACGGATCAGGAGCGCTTCCTTGGCGAGGCGCCTGGGTTCCAGCGAAAGCCGGTCGAGCAGATGGGAAAAAGCCAGCATAAGCGTTATACGAACCGCGAAAGCGCCCGGACTGCAAGCCCTTACGTCATAGACAAAAAATTCAGCTCACCATCTCAATGCGGGCTGAAAGCTAAGACCGGCTCTAGGCCCAGTTCAATTTAGCAACGGCATAAGATAATTGGTCAATGCCCCACAAGATGACCGGGTACGAGGAACAATAGTGCACTTGCGTCATCGCTCGGTACCTGGCGCACTGCGTAGAAACGCTGCAGTTTTTGCCAGTGCACCACTTTCACACCTAAAAAATGCGGGATGGACGGCGAGGAATAATGCCTGTATAAGCCGCGGCCATCCATGGGCCGATGACTGGATGGCCCTATCCGGTAGACTGCTGACTGGCATGCAGAAGATCCGGAGCAGTTGAAAGATTTCTATGACCGATTTGACTTCTCTCGCCCCGGCGCTGAAGGCCGCGCTGGCGAAACGTGGCTATGAAAACCTCACCTCCGTGCAGGAAAGCGTTCTCAGCGACGCGCCGCCGGAAGCCGACCTTCTGGTATCTGCGCAGACCGGATCCGGCAAGACCGTTGCCTTTGGCCTCGCACTTGCCCCGACGCTGCTTGACGGCCAGGACAGTCTCGGCCAGGCAGGCGCTCCCATTGCGCTGGCCATTGCCCCGACCCGCGAACTTGCCCTTCAGGTGAAGGAAGAACTGACCTGGCTTTATAATGAAGCCGGTGCCGTAACGGCCTCTTGTGTCGGCGGCATGGACCCGCGCACCGAACGGCGGACGCTGGAACGCGGTGTTCATATTGTCGTCGGCACGCCTGGCCGCCTGCGCGACCATATCGAACGTGGCGCACTGGACCTGTCGGAGATCAAGGCTGTCGTGCTCGACGAAGCCGACGAGATGCTCGATATGGGCTTCCGCGAAGACCTGGAATTCATTCTGGATACCGCGCCGCAGGACCGGCGCACGCTGATGTTCTCAGCAACGGTTCCGAAGCCGATTGCAGAACTCGCCAAGCGCTTCCAGAAAGATGCCGTTCGACTGTCGACCATCAACGCTCGCGAACAGCACGGCGATATCGACTACGTCGCGCATCCGGTTGCTCCGAACGAGCGCGAAAACGCCATCATCAACGTGCTGCGCCAGCATGAAGCGGAAAAGGCAATCGTCTTCTGCTCGACGCGTGAAGCTGTCAGCCGGCTGACATCGCGCCTCGCGAACCGTGGTTTCTCCATCGTGTCCCTTTCCGGCGAGCTCAGCCAGGAACAGCGTTCCAGCGCGCTGGCCGCGATGAAGGATGGCCGCGCCCGTGTGTGTGTGGCAACCGACGTTGCTGCACGCGGCATCGACCTGCCGAACCTCGATCTGGTGATCCACGCCGACCTGCCGACAGGCAAGGCTGCCCTGCTGCACCGTTCCGGCCGTACGGGACGTGCCGGCCGCAAGGGTACCTGTGTGCTGATGGTTCCCTTCCCGCGCCGCCGCCAGGCAGAGCGCGTGCTGCATTTTGCCGGCATCACTGCGACCTGGAAGGGTGCTCCGACCGCCGACGACATTCGTGCCAAGGACAAGGAACGGCTTCTGGCCGATCCCGCACTCAAGGTGGAACTGGAAGAAGAAGAACTGGCGATCGCGAACGAGCTGCTTGCGCTGCACAGCCCGGAACAGCTTGCAGCCGCCTTCGTCAAGCTGCGCCAGTCGCGTCTGCCCGCTCCGGAAGAAGTCTCCGATCTCGATGAGACCTCGCTCCGAGGCAGGGATGCCGGCTCGCGCGGTGGCCGCAATGCGGAAATCACCGGCAAGTTCGAAGACGGCATCTGGTTCTCGCTGTCGCTCGGCCACCGCCAGCGCGCAGAACCGCGCTGGATCCTTCCGATGATCTGCCGTGCCGGTCACGTCACCAAGAAGGAAGTCGGCGCGATCAAGATCTTCCAGAACGAGCTCTACTTCGAAATCGCCGGCAGTCATGGCCAGCGCTTCGCCGATGTGGTCAAGCGCGAAGGCACTGGCGAGGAAAATGCCACCATCACACTGCTTGATGCACGTGGCGGCAAGATCCCTGCCCCGCCGAAGGAAGACGGCTTCCGCCGTGACCGGTCTGACCGTTCCGGCCCGCCCAAGCGCCGTCCGCGTGGTGCAGATGCACCGGATTACGAAAGCCTCGGTGCCGAAGACAGCATGAAATCCGGCCGGCCGAAGCGCGAAGGCAGAGGCAAGTTCGACGGGCCCAAAGGCAAATTCGACGGGCCGCGCGGCAAGTTTGACGGACCTCGTGGCAAATCCCGCCGCCGGTCCGGTGACGACGATTTCGTGCCGCACCACCCTGCCTACGAGCCTCTGAACACCAAGGAACTGGCTCGCGACCTCGACGGCGGCGAGCGCGCTCCCAAGCGCAAGGAACGTGCCGCGGATGGCCCGGACGGCGATCGGCGCAAGCCGCGGACCCGGTCGGCTGCCAACTCCGCGCCGCCAAAGAAAAAGGCCGCAAAGAAAAACAAGCCGTCGCGCGCCGAGCGCAAGGCCTCGAAAACAAAGCCCTGACAGAAAGCCGGTGACCTGTGTCACCGGCAAAGACGATGAACCAGACTCGCCTCGCCTGTCGTCATCCCGGCCAAGCGTAGCGCGAGCCGGGACCGGGGAGGCGCAAGCCTTTCTGTTTTCAGGTTTTTCTTAAAGTCATCGGTACCCCGATCCCGGATCCTCGCTTCGCTGCGTCCGGGATGACAAACAGAAGGGCCTGTGAACAACAACAGCCGGTGACCAGCGTCACCGGCTTTTTTCATTTGAACCGGTCTAGGTCTGTCCCGTCTTGCAGGTATCCGGCGCAGGCACGGATGAACCAGCATCGGGCTGGACGATGACAGTGTCCTTGTGCTCGTCATCGGCCAGAAAGCTGTTCTGCAGGAAGCTTCGCGACGAGGGAGAGGCATTCTTGTTGCCTTCTATCACTGTTCCCTCTATCGGCCGGTTCAGCATTTTTGCCCGGAACGGACTGCCGAGATAAAGGTATTCGAAGTCTCCCACAAACAGATTGTCCCGGACCGTGTTGCCGTCGTCCTCGATCCGGATGCCCGTGACAAGGTTCTCGAAGCAGTTGTCCTGATACGTGTTGTCTTCGGCGAAATCCTCGTAAAGGTGCAGCTCCATCGGAAACGGCCATCTGGGAGCAAGCGCGTTCTTGTCGACAAAACCGGCGATGAGTTCCGGGTTGAAGTGATACCCCAGAAAAGTGTCGGACTGCCCCCATGGGCGGTCGCCCATCATCGGGGCCAGTGAAACCGGACTGTCGTAAGGGCTCTTGTCGCCGCAGTCCCACATCACCAGATCGCGCGCCTGGCGCGAGGCAACCCAGATGCCGATGTCCATATTCCGAAAGACATTGCCGCGGATGACGTTGCCGTCCGATCCTTGCAGGCGCGGTCGGCTTTCCGGGTTGGTGGTGTGGAACTCCCAACAGTTCTTGTAGTGAAAGATGCCACCGAAAGCGTTGCTGTCGAAGATGTTGTTTTCGATCAGATTGTACGCGGATCCATCCACGGACAGGCCTTCTCGGCGGGTCGGGCCGATGCGCCGGATGCCCTTGTTGGTGAAGAGGCCATTGTTGCGGATCAGATTGCCGGAAACGACGTTCTTCTGCGAACCATGCTCCAAATAGATGCCAACATGGTGACCATCGGCAACGATGGAATTACGGATCGTCGCGCCGACGACGTAGTGATCGACAAAGACGCCTGTCATGTAGGACTTGGTGATGGTCAGATGGTCGAGAACAACCCCTTGAGACGAATTTGCCCGCGCCTCGTCCCGCGCCGCCGCGTCATCCGACGGCGTTTGACCTTCAATCAGGATGCCGCCGGTATCGTCGAGGCGACAATCGCGAATGGTGATGTTTTTCAGGCCTGGCCGAATGGTAATGCCGCGCCGGTGCATGCCCGTGATGGTGCCACCGCGGCAATCCAGCAGGATGTTGTCGGAGGAGATGACGACCGGTTCCGTATAACGGCAATCGGTCTCCAGCAACACCTTGCCAGGCGTCATCTCCGGAAGTGTGCAGGCTCGCAAGGTTTCCGATGCTGGCGTCAATGCCCCATAGATAGCCTGCGTTTCGCCCGCTGCGGTTCCCGACAGGACCGAAAGCAGGCAAAGGATCGGCAGGGCAAGGCACCCTGCCCTCCGGCCCGTCGTTCTATTCATTGACGATGCAGGCAATAACCCAATCCGCTCCGTCCTGGATAAGCTGATAATGGCAGGTGAACTCGAACACGGCTTCGCCGTCCGCCGTTTCCTGGCTCCAGTCGAGGGTCACCAGTGCGACCGAGCCGCTCACGTGGCTGGATACGACGTGAAAGTCCGAATGGGACACGCCTTCCTTCTCCAATGCCTGAAGGAGCGCTTCGATGTTCTCGATCAACTCTTCGTCGTCGTTGAAGACATGCCCCTTCTCGTGCTGCCAGATGATGGTCGGCAGGGCGAAGCAGTCGCAGATCCTGTCGATGTCATAATCGTTGAAGCCGGCCTGATAGTCGTCAAAGAGCTGTGCAATCGCCTCTTCGGCTTCGCCGTTGGCACCAGCTCCGGCGCCGTTTGTCTGGCCGTTGCCGGCACCTGCAAATTCACCGTCGTCCGCCATGACTGCCTCTCCCCCAAAAGGAAATAAATGCCGCAATTTCGCGTGGGCCGGATCAGCCTTGTGCGGCCCGCGCAACGTCGGCGTCCTCGCCGTCGTCATAGCCTATCATATTGAGCGGGCGGGCGTTTCGTCCATTCAATTCGCACCAGTGGACAAGTGCCTCCTCCGCGCCATGGGTCACCCAGATCTGCTCGGCACCCGTTTCCAGAATGGTGCGGCAAAGGTCGTCCCAGTCGGCATGGTCGGACAGGATCAGAGGCAACTCTGCCCCTCTTTGACGCGCCCGCGCCCGAACGCGCATCCACCCCGAGGCCATTGCCGCGACCGGGTCGCCGAACCGGCGGGACCAACGGTCCGAAAGCTGGCCGGGCGGACACAAAACGATTTCACCGGCAAGCTCCTTGCCGCGCTGGCCGACAGGTTCGACATCGCCAAGTTCGATCCCCTGGCTTCGGTAATAGGCCGTCAGCTTCTCCAATGCGCCGTGAAGGTAGACCGTCTTTTGGTAACCGGCCGCCCGCAATTCTGCGAGAACACGTTGCGCCTTGCCGAGCGGATAGGCACCGACCAGATGGGTCTGCTCCGGAAACAGCTCCAGCGACGACAGCAGCTTGGCAATCTCCTCTCGCGCCGGGGGATGACGAAACACCGGCAGGCCGAAGGTCGCCTCGGTAACGAAGGTATCGCAGGGCACCACTTCGAAAGGCGCGCAGGTCGGGTCTGCCTGCCGTTTGTAGTCTCCCGATACGACGGTTCGCCGCCCGGCAGATGACAGCAGAACCTGTGCAGAGCCAAGTACATGACCTGCAGGGTGCAGCGAGATCTCGACATCCCGAAGCTTCAACGTCTCGCCATATCCGATCGCCTGCGCCGATCCGCAGAAGTTCTCGCCATAGCGGATTGCCATGATGTCGAGGGTCTGGCCCGTTGCCAGCACCGCGCCATGACCCGAACGCGCATGATCTGCGTGGCCATGCGTGATGACCGCCCTTTCGACCGGGCGGACGGGATCGATATGGACACCTGCTTCAGGACAATAGAGGCCTTCGGGTGTCAGCGTCAGTAGATCGGACATCCGTCGCTAGATAGGTCTGATTTGCGGATGTGCCATGGCCATTCGGCGAAAAGGTCGCATGGCCATGGTGTCGTGGTTCACTGGTAAGTGGCTCACTGACAATAGGAATACTCGATACGGCAGCCGCTTGCGCCGCTGTTCGAGCACCAGCCCATGGCAAAGTTCATCGCTGCCTGCTCGCTGTCGCCAGCGCCAATACCGTTGCTGGAAGGCGAAACAGCCAATGCATGGCACCTTGCCTGGGTGGCGTCCGCAATCCGGCATTGATTGTTGCCGCAATATTGCATGGCGAATTGTTCCGCGGCTGCCCTGGTGGGGGCAGCGCCATGACCAAAGGCTCCACCAGGTGCCAGGGCAAACGCCATCCAGCCACTACCGAGTTGCTGAGCCACTTTCGTGGCCGGCTGCGCAGACGCCTGCGCACCACAAGCTTGATAGACACCGTCAATCTTCGAGCCGTTGGAGCACATGATTCCGCCCCACTGGAAACCGCGCAATCCGCTGTCGGCCACAACTTCAAACCAGTCGTAGCCGTCCATTCGAACACCACTGTTTTTCAGGATGGTGACCCAGGTCCCCTCCGAAAGGCTGCCGACCTGCGCGAAATTCGTTCCCGGACCTGCGCGCAACTTGCCCCCCCGAGATTGGCCCTGGAGATTCAATTGCGTTTCATTTTTTCCAACAGCGTTGCTTGCCTGGCTCTGGCCGATGGAATCTGGCGCCGCTATTTCGCAGTTATGCGACACATCGCCAAGCCAGAGTTCAGGAACGGCTTTAGCCTGCTCAAAAGAGATTTCCTCGTCATCGTTGAAGTAACCACCCCGCCCGTCCGGCACCAGGATTGTCTTGCCGTTGATATCCTCGAGAATTGCGCGTCCCTCTTCCGGGATCGTTTCAATGAAGACGAACTCATTGCCGAGTTTGCAACGATAATTGAGGCTTTCCGAAGCATTTGCGCTTTCACCTGCACAAAGAACGGTTACTGACAAAAGTCCCATAAATACCAATGCTTTCAAAAGAACCTCCCTTAGGTCATATTCGCGCAGAATTGACCATAGGTCACCTGAACACAAGCTGAACAATCAAGGAACATTCCCCCTCGCCTTTCACCCATCCCTGGCCTAAAACCAAAGCCATGGACGTGCAGTTGCTACCAAACAGATTCCAAAGCTGGTTTGCCTCGCGGGGATGGGCTCCAAGGCCCCATCAGCTGCAACTGATCGATCATCTGCAACAGGGCCATTCCACCCTGCTGATTGCGCCAACGGGCGCCGGGAAGACCCTGGCAGGCTTTCTGCCCAGCCTGGTGGAACTGGAAGCGCGGGGAAAGCGCAAACCCGGTTCCGCGGGCAATGGCATCCACACACTTTACATCTCGCCGCTGAAGGCACTTGCGGTCGATATTGCCCGCAACCTGGAGGCTCCGGTTTCGGAAATGGATCTTGCCGTCCGGCTGGAAACCCGCACCGGTGACACGCCCTCTCACAAGCGCCAGCGGCAAAAGCTCAATCCACCGGACATTCTGCTGACCACGCCGGAACAGATTGCCCTGCTTCTGTCGGATCCAGCCTCGGCACGGATGTTTGCCTCGCTTCGAACCGTCATTCTGGACGAGTTGCATGCGCTGGTGACCTCCAAGCGTGGCGACCTCTTGGCACTTGGCCTGGCACGGCTGAGGCGTCTTGTCCCGAACCTCAGGACCATCGGGCTTTCGGCAACTGTCGCCGAACCGGATGACCTGCGCGCCTATCTTGTCGATCAGCCCGACCCGAATGGCCGGGCGCTGTCTCATGTCGTTGAGGTTGCCGGTGGCGCCAAGCCCGACATCTCGATCCTGGAGAGCGAAGAACGCGTTCCCTGGTCCGGCCACTCGTCGCGTTATGCCATTGCCGACATCTACAAGCTGATCAAGGCACACAACGTATCGCTGCTGTTCGTCAACACGCGCAGCCAGGCCGAAATGGTGTTTCAGGAACTCTGGCGCATAAACGAAGACACGCTGCCGATCGCGCTGCATCATGGCTCGCTTGATGTCGGCCAGCGGCGGAAAGTCGAAACGGCCATGGCCTCCGGTGCGCTGAAGGCCGTGGTTGCCACCTCTTCGCTGGATATGGGCATCGACTGGGGCGATATCGATCTGGTGGTCAACATCGGCGCGCCGAAAGGGGCCAGCCGCCTTGCCCAGCGGATCGGCCGCGCCAACCACCGCATGGACGAACCGTCAAAGGCGATCCTCATCCCCTCCAACCGGTTCGAGGTGCTCGAGTGTCAGGCCGCCCTTGCCGCGTCGATGCGCGGTGATCAGGACACGCCGCCGCTGCGCCAGGGCGCACTCGATGTGCTTGCCCAGCATCTGCTCGGCCTTGCCTGCGCAGACCCGTTGGATGCGTTGGATGTCTTTAATGAAATACGTTCCTCTGAAACCTACAGGCATCTCGACTGGGAGACGTTCGAGCGGGTGCTCGATTTCGTCGCCACCGGCGGCTACGCACTGAAAAGCTACGATCAATATGCCAAGCTGCGGAAAGGCCAGGACGGGCTTTGGCGGATTTCCCACCCGAAGATCGCGCAGCAATACCGGCTTAATGTCGGCACCATTGTCGAAGCCCTGATGCTGAAGGTGCGGCTGGTGCGCTCCAAGGCTTCCGGACGAAGGACGCCCGTTGGCCGGGGCGGCCGGGTTCTGGGCGAGATGGAAGAGTATTTTCTGGAGCAGATGGCGCCGGGCGACACGTTTCTTTTCGGCGGCGAGGTGGTGCGTTTCGAGGGCATCCGCGAAAACGAGGCCTATGTCTCGCGCACCACATCGGACAATCCGATGATCCCGTCCTACATGGGCGGAAAATTTCCGCTCTCCACCTATCTCGCTGAAGGCGTCCGCACGATGCTGGCGACACCCGAGAGCTGGAAGGCGCTGCCCGAACAAGTGCGCGACTGGCTGAACATCCAGAGGGAGAAATCCGTCCTGCCAGCAAGGGACGGCTTGCTGGTGGAGACGTTTCCGCGCGCCAACAAGCACTACATGGTCTGTTATCCGTTCGAGGGACGATTGGCGCACCAGACACTTGGCATGCTGCTGACCAAGCGTCTGGAGCGGCTGGGTGCGAACCCGCTCGGCTTTGTCGCCAACGACTATGCGCTTGGCATATGGGGCCTCGGAGACCTGTCTCTGCTGTTTTCTTCCGGCAGAATTCCTCTCGACCGATTGTTCGAGGAAGACATCCTCGGCGACGATCTGGATGCCTGGCTCGCCGAATCCAGCCTCATGAAACGTACGTTTCGTAATTGTGCCGTCATTGCCGGTCTGATCGAACGCCGCCACCCGGGGCTGGAGAAGTCGGGCCGGCAGGTAACCGTATCCTCGGACCTGATCTATGACGTGCTGCGAGCCCATGAACCAGACCACATATTACTCAAGGCAACCTGGAACGACGCCGCCGAAGGACTTTTGGATATCTCGCGTTTGGGGGAACTTCTTGCCCGGATCCGCGGACGAATCACGCATACTGAACTTCCGCACGTCTCTCCCCTTGCCGTGCCAATTCTCCTGGAAATAGGGAAGGAACCGGTCTACGGGGAGGCCATGGACACGCTGTTGGCAGAGGCAGCCGAAGAACTCGTACTGGAGGCTATGGAATGAGTGCCCTGACATCCCATTTGCGCAAATATGCTGCTGCGCCGGTATGTCATGACATTCAGATCAATGGCCAGCTGGTCGGTCTGCACGACAGCGGGATCTTGTGGTGGCCGGACGAGTCCACCCTGATCGTCGCGGATCTCCATCTTGAAAAAGGGTCCAGCTACGCCCGACGCGGTGTGATGCTTCCGCCCTATGACACCGGAGCAACGCTGGAGAAACTTGCCGGCGTAATCGATGCCTTCGATCCGGCTTGCGTCATTTGCCTTGGCGACAGTTTCCACGATCCCGACGGCTCCGACCGGTTGCCAGCGCCCTACCGCGCGATGCTGACGACCCTTCAGCTCGGCCGTGAATGGATCTGGGTCACGGGAAACCACGATCCGATTGCACCGGTGCGCCTGTGCGGTGTAACGGTTGACGAAATCACCATCGGCCCGCTGACCTTCCGGCACGAACCAATCGAGAAGGTCGGTTCCACGTCGACCGCAGGAGAAATCTGCGGACATCTGCATCCGGCCGCCCGCGTGCGCCGCTTCGGCCGCTCGATCCGGCGGGCCTGCTTCGTTACCGACGGCACCCGTCTTGTCCTGCCCGCCTTTGGCGCGTTGACCGGCGGCCTCAATGTCACCGATGAAGCCTATGGCATGCTCTTCCGGCGACGGCAGTTTTCCGTTTTCATGCTCGGTAATGACCGCCTGTTCCCCTTTACTGCCAGCCGTCTGGTCGGGGACTGACACTTCATCTGCCGCTTGTGCTCATGGCTGCCGTTGGCTAAGCCAGAGCTATGCTGACGAATTCTCCCGTACAAGCTTGCCACTCCGTCCATACCGACAGTGCTTCGCCAGCAATCGCTGCACTGAGTGATGCCGTTCGGAAGTTTGCGAAAACGGAAGGGGTCGCTCCGTCCCCACTCGGCTCCGTCTGGGCTTTGAAACTGTCGGAATGCCTTCCCTATCACCGTGGCCGGAACAAGGGACTTTCGGTCGCCGTTGCCGTATCCGGGCTGAAACGCGTTTGCCTGGGTGACAAGCAGATCGTCAATGACCCCGGCCACGTGATCGCGTTTCATGGTGACGCTTCTTACAGCGCAGTTGTCGAGGGCACACCGGCAAAGCCCTATCTGGCCCTCAAACTGCAATTGTCACCTGAGCTGATTGCTCAAACACTGGTTCGCCTTGCCGAAACCGATGCCCATGCGTCTTCCCCGGCCAAAGGCGCGCTTATCTCCTGTGAACCGCTGGACGATGAACTTGCCGGTTCGCTGCTGCGCCTCGTCACCTCTTTTCGGGATCCGGCCGACTGCCATGTGCTGGCACCGCTGTGCCTGCAGGAAATCTGTTACCGGATCCTGCGGTCCGACGCCTTTGGCGTCTTGAGGACCCTGGTTAGTGCAAGGGATGAAAGGCTGGTCAAGGCCTTGCGCTATATCGAGACCCATGCGGCACAACCGGAGCTGACGATTGCCGAAATCGCAGCCGAAGTTGCCATGAGCCCCTCCCATTTCGCACATGGTTTCACTGCTCTGTTCGGTCAGTCCCCGCTTCAATACCGCAAGCAGGTACGTCTCGACCGCGCCCGGCAACACCTACTGACGTCAAACGCCAGCGTGGCTCGTGCAGCCGAGGCTGCCGGCTATGCAAGCACGTCTCACTTCACGCGTGATTTCAAATCGGCTTTCGGTTTGGCTCCGCGCCAATATGCCGAAACTCTGGACCCGCCTCGCCAGAACGGTACTTGAGGAAAGTTCCGCAGGATCGGGCAGCCGTTCAGCAGGAATGGATCTGTCGCCAGCTACCTTGGCTGTTTATCCCATGCTGGCAACATACAGCCGACGCGGAAAGGATCCCCCATGGCCATCAAAGTTGTCGTTCAATTCAAGGCTCTCAAGGACTGGCAAGAGGCGTTTGAAACCATCATGCACTCGGTTTCGGCCGAGCTTCCGGGCGTGTCCGGATGTCAGGGTGTCGAGGTTCTGAAGGACCTGGACGATGCATGCCGCTTCACGCTTGTCGAAAGCTGGGAAAACGAAGCAATCCACAAGGCACATATCGACGGACTCATTGCTGACGGAACCTGGGCCATGATTTCCGGTCATCTCGCCGAAGATCCGGTAAGTGGCTATTTTCAGACGCTCTAGCGATCGGGCAAGGTCGTCACTTCAGGCGGCCTTTTCTCGCCTGCCTTCACCCAAGCAATGATCAGTTCGTAAAACACCGCCAGGATGACGGGCCCGAGGAAGAGACCGATCAAGCCATAGGCAATGGTGCCGCCGAGAACGCCGATCAGGATCACCAGCATCGGCACGTTGAGGCCACGGGACATCAGGATTGGCCGCAAGACATTGTCGATGAGCATCACCGGAACCATCAGCACGGTGAACAGGAGTGCCGGCACCAGTTCCCAGGAGCTCCAGGCCCAGATGATCGTGGGAATAATCACCAGTGCCGGACCAATCTGGATGATGCACAGGATCAGCGCCACGAAGGTCAGGACGCCGGCAAGCGGCACGGAAAACGATATCAGCACGATCCCCGTCAGCAGCCCCTGGACGACAGCAACACCAATGACACCGCGCGAGACGTTGCGGATGGTGGCACCGGCCAGATCGACAAATTCCGATCCGCGCGGCGCGATGATGCGGTCGGCAAACAGCTTGCTGCCCTTTGCCAGAGACGGGGCCGGCACAAACAGGCAGCCTGCGAGTACGATGGAGACGATGAAGAACAGCACGCTGCCACTGAGCGAAGCCAGAACACCGAGGATGCGGCTGCCGGCCGGAACCAGCGTCGGCCCGACCTTGGCCAGGAGTTGTTCCAGCCCCTGACCGGCGAGTTGCCAGATCTCGGAAATCTTGGCACCGACGACCGGCAACCCGGCGAGTTTCTCAGGCAGGGGCGGCAGCTTGAGGACGCCGTTCGCCATGCCGTGGTACCAGCCCTGAAGCGTGTCCACGAGACTGACGATCAACACGGCAACGGGACCGATCACGATTGCAAGACAGCAGAGCGTGATCAGGACTGCTGCAAGAACCTTTCGTCCACCAAGCCTGGCGACGAGCCAGTCAAACACCGGATAGAGTGCGACCGTCAGCACAACCGCCCAGACCAGGAACAGAAAGAACGGCGCGACGAGCTGAAGTGAAAAATAGGCAAAGAGCCCCAGAACGCCCAGGCGGATGGCGATATCGATGACCTTTGCATCCAGTGTCGGGTCAGGTTTCACAACTGTTTCCACCCGTGGTGTGGATGAGGGTTCTTCTGTCATGTCCGCCTGCCCCAACAGCCTGAAAAATCTTTGGACTTGAGAATAGCCGCGGCGGCGGCAAGCGCCAGCGGAAAGTGCGCGAACATGCGGTTTCCGACGATAACATTCGGCGTTCAGTCAGATGGGTAAGCCCGGTAGGACACAATCGGCTCGAGAAGACGAAATCGGGCGGGCCGAGATCGGGTCTGCCTAGTCCTTGCGGAAGATCACACCGGCGAGCCAGCCTGTGAAAATGGCCAGTGACACCGCGAGGAGGCCATAGAAGAACGGATAGGACTGCGCCAATTCAAAGGTGACCTGTTCGAAACCGCTTTTGGCAACAGCCAGCGTCTGCTCCGTCTGGGCCACCACCTCGCCGTGGAGGAAGAGGAAGCTTTTGACCTTGTAGTCGCCCACGGGGATGTTGGCTGGCAGGGGGATATTTGTTCGGAACATTGTGTCGGTCAGAAAGGTGATCGAGGTCTGCTGTTCCGAGTAAAGACCCATCTGCTCCCGCAGCCGGACGAAGGCGCGGCGAAAATCATCCCTGTCTGACAGAGCGACATTGGAAACGCCCGAGACAGCCAGGTTGATGTGGTTGAGGCCGATGCCAAGGTCGTCAAGAACCGTGCGGTTCGCAAGGTTGCCGATATTGATGGTGCTGGCGACCGCGTAGTAGGAAGGGACGTTCTGGAACCGCTCGGCCTCCCGGTTCACCCAAACGCCCAGAAAACGGCCCTTGCGCCGCGTGGTGATGTCCTGCGGTGGTCCTTCCACGACGATGGCCAGTTCATAGCCGCTCGGATCGTTGGGTTGGCGCTCGATGTTGCTTGCCTGCCCGAAGATGACGATTTCCGTGCCCGTGAAATTGGACTGGATCGAAATCAGATCCGAGGACAGGGACGTCACCAGTTCCTGGTTCGGCCGGCTCTGGGCAGCAGCGCCGGTTACCAGGCCAACGACAATCGACAGAAGCAGGATCAGCCGGCTCATGCCCCTGCCCCCTTCCGGATCGCGATGGAATAGAAATCGTCCGGTGTCAGCAGCAGGTCGACCGCAAAGCGCAAGCCGACAGCCAGGACCAGAAGCGCAAGCAGCAGACGCAATTGATCGCCGCGCAAGTTCTGGCCCATGCGAGCTCCGAACTGGGCTCCGATCACCCCGCCGACCATCAGCGTCATGGCCAGAACGATGTCGACAGTCTTCGTGCCCATGGCATGGAACACGGTTGCAGCTGCCATTGTGAAAAGGATCTGGAACAGGGATGTGCCGATGACGATGCTGGTGGGCACGCGCAGCAGGTAAATCAGCGCAGGCACCATCATGAAGCCGCCGCCGATCCCCAGGATCGTGCCGAGAAAGCCGATGATCGCGCCAAGGCCGACAACCGGGATGATGCTCACATAAAGCTTGGAGCGCCGGAAACGGACCTTCAGCGGCAACCCGTGGATCCAGTTATGCTGACCGGGTTTGCGGGCTTTGGGCGCAACGCCGGACTTGCGCCGACGGATGGCACGGATGGATTCGAACAGCATCAGGCCGCCAATGGCGCCCAGGAACGTCACATAGGACAGCGAAATCACGACATCCAGCTGACCGATGGACTGAAGAACCTCAAACAATATGACGCCGATAAACGACCCTATGACACCGCCGCAGAGCAGGATTGTGCCAAGTTTCAGGTCGATGGCCTTTCGTCGCCAATAGGTGACGACGGCCGATGACGAAGAGGCAACCACCTGCGTGGTGACAGTGGCAACGGAAACCGCGGGCGGGATACCGGAGAAGATCAAAAGCGGTGTCAGCAGGAAGCCACCGCCGATACCGAACAGCCCCGACAGAAAACCCACGGCGCCGCCCATGCCGAATATCACGAAGATATTCACCGGAATCTCGGCTATGGGCAGGTATAATTGCACGGGATCAACCGGAAAACTGCAGAAATGACTGCGTAAAGATTACGATGAAATGGTTAAAGACCTGTAGAGTCCAGCATGTCAACCGGCCAGCAGGTCGGTTTGGTTCGGTTCGCCGATTTTAGACAAGTGTCAGGCGGAATTCGACCATTGCGTTGCGGATATATCCCGCGTTCCGATCTGTTTTTGAAACCACGCCCATCGTGCTTCACGTTCGAATATCTGACTGGATTCAGGCTCTGCCTTTTCCATCGGCAAATTGCCTGTAGCGCCGTTTCCGAAGAAAATTCCATTTCGTGTCGCCGTGAAAAAACAATGCGGGCCGCAATGTGAAAACACCCAGCCGGGCATCTGGCCTGGCTGGGTGCTTGTTTCATCAGGTCGCCGTTTGTCGCGCCCACCCCGGATACACCAAGGGATGGTCTAGATCGCCTGGCTCTTCAACTCTTCCAGCAGACGGTTGTCGACTTCTCCGGTTTCCGGCATTCCGATGCTCCGCTGGAAGGCGCGGATCGCGCTGCGGGTGCGCGGACCCATCTGGCCGTCCGGGGTACCGGTGTCAAAACCGAGGTAGTTGAGCTTGTCCTGGGCTTCCTTGACCATGGCCGTGTTGTCGGGCGCCTGGATCGACACCTTTTCCGCCGGCAATGTGGCGCTGTCCACCCAACCCGGCTCCATCGTCACCTTGTTGGCCGCCGCGTTCGGCGTCTTCAGCTTGAAGTTTTCAACCGCGAGCCGGGCATTGGCCAGGGTTTCCTGGTCCATCATGTTGGCGACATCGTCGCGGCGCTTGGCTGCTTCCGGATCGCCCTGATCGGCCGCTATCGCGAACCATTTGTAGCTGGCTACCAGGTCCTTATCGACGCCTATGCCTCCGGCATAGAGGATGCCCAGGTTGAACAGGCTGTCCTTGACGCCGAAATTGGCGGCTTCTTCGAACCACTTGGCAGCAGCTGCATAGTCGGGCTGTTCACCACCTCCCTCAGCATAAAGAACCGCGAGGTTATGCATGGCCTTCGCATTACCGGCTTCGGCCGCCTTGGAATACCAGGCCTTTGCCTTCGGCAGGTCCTTGTCGACACCACGGCCTTTTTCGTAGAGGCTTGCGAGCCTGTACTGGGCAGGCGCGAGACCCTTGTCGGCCGCTTTCTGATACCAGACTGCTGCCTTGGACAGATCCGCCGATACACCGCTGCCTTCGGTGAATTTCACACCCACCAGGAATTCTGCAGCCGCATTGCCACTGGCAGCAGCGCTACGCAGCGCCATCGGGCCAACGCCTTCCGGCGGCAGGTTTGCAAGGAGGCTTGCCGGGGCGCCGGCTTCGCTTGCCGGTTGGAACCCGGACACAGTGCTTTCACCTGCTTCGCCGAAGCTGCTTGCAATGCCTGCGGGCGGCGTGAACGCCAGTTCGGTTTCAGGGGCAAGCGGACCGGACGCGGACGCAGCCTCAACATTGTTGCTTTCGGTGACCGGTGTCGTTTGCGGCGGCGCGGACTGCGCTGATGCAACAGCCGGGGCCTGTTCTGACATCGTGTCGGCTGTCTCGTCCGGCATCGCGCTGACAGCCCCGGATTCTGCGCCTTCGGCCGCAGATCCGACGCCGCGGCTTTCTGCCAGAGCGACCTCGCTAGTAACCTCAACGTCCGGCTGCACGTCGGCTTGTACCGGAGCAGCGTCTGCCATTTCCGGCGCAGGAACCGCTTCAACGGTTTCCGGCGCGTTCGCGGCAAGCTGATCGACCTCTTCCGGGCCACCGGTTGCCAGGCGGAACACCTGAAGTGTTCCGATCAACAGGACAACGGCGGCAGCTGTATAGAGAATGGCCCGACGACGGCCGCTGGAGGCCTGCGTAGCTTCCGGCGCCGGGCGATCACCCGGCAGAACGGCAGAATCCTGGGTTTCAAACGCCTGATCGGCAACGTCCTCAGCATTCAGCTCCAGATCTCCGACCGGTTCGGCCTTGTCTTCCTTTGCAGCGGACTTGTCGCGCTTGAGAACGTTGCGCAGCCAGCCGACACGGGCCTTGCCGCGTTCCTCGTCGGCAGCTTCAGGTTCTTCCGTTACCTTCTGCCGCTTTTCCAGCTGGGCAGCTTCCGCGGAAGCTGCCTGTGCTGCACGGCGGGCAGCTGCGATGAAGTCTGCCTTGCGATCACGGGTCCGGTCATCGGCTCGCGGTGCCTGCGATGCATCAGCGGGCTGCTGCTCGCCTTCCGTCTTCCTGGCCTGTGGGGCCTTGGAGAACAACGGGGCCGGTTCATCAACCTTGATCGGGGAGAAGCTGGAGGCCGGCGTTTCACCGAAGTGGTCGGCACGTTCCAGGTTGTCCAGGCGCTCGGTCAGCGAGCCCAGCACGGACTTGACCCCGTCAAAAGTGTTCCGCGTCCGTTCGTCAGTACCTTCAGCAGCGTCAAGCAACCGCTTCAGATCGGACTGAAGCTCCGTGATGGCCTGATCGTACTGGCCGTTTCTCGGTGCCGGTGCGCTTTCGATCGCTTCCCTTGCCGCTTCGCGGGCGATGCCCACAACGTCTGAGCGGGTTTTTTCCAGGCCCTTCTCGATCCGCTCCAGGAACGGCGAGAACTGCTCCATGCTGAACGCCTGAGTGGACGTGCTTTCGATCTGTTCCGCGAGCGCGGCAACCTTGGCTCCAAGCTGTTCGAAGCGGCTGTCGTCGGTAACTTCGGCACCCTTCGACACGATCTGTGCCAGATCGGCAATCCGCTGTTCGAGCGCTTCTGTCGATGCCGGTGCCGACACGCTGGCACGCATGGATCCGATCTCCGCGCGCAGCTTGTCGAGGTCCGATGTCGTGACCGTGTCTTTCGGCTGATCCAGACGAGCAGTCAGATCGTTCAACCGCTCCTGAAGCTGGGCCATGAACTTGGTGTCCGGCGCATTGCCGCCGGACCGCATCGCGGCTGCATCCAGAACCGGCACCGGGCGCGCAGATTTCTTTTCGATCGCGTCGATCTTGCCGGAGATCGTTTCCAGACGCTGTTCCAGCGCTGCAAAGGCGCCCGTGTCGGTCGACGGAAGCGGACCTGCTTGCTCCATCCTCTCGAGACGGTCAACGATTTCGTCGAGGCGCCGGTCAACCTGACCCAGATGCTGAGTGTCCACCGGAGCTGCACGGTCGTCGGCCATCATGCCGACGATGTCTTCCAGGCGGCCCTGCAGCCTGGAGATCGTTTCCGGCTCGGGCATGCGTTGTTCCATGGCGGACAGACGGCTGTCCAGGCCGCGCTGTTCCCGTGCCAGGACTTCCAGATCGTCGAGGCGGCCGGACACGAATTTCATCCGGTCATCGATACCCTCGACAAGACCCTTGATATCGATCTGTTCGACAAAGCCGCGCACTTCACGCAGTTCCGCGCGAAGCGGTTCGATATCGGCATGGCCCTTGCGCTGCAGGAGCTCTTCCATACGTTCGGCAATGCTGACGACCCGGTCTTCCAGCACCATCATGTGCTCGGACCGCGGCAGGGCGGCGAAGGCGTCCTCGATTTCGTTGAGGCGCGCGGTCACACCGCGCAGGACGCGGGGATCCACAGACGCACGGGACAATTCATCAAGGCGCTGCAGGATATGGGCATATCCGTGCTCCAGGGTCTGGAGTGCCCCTTCCACGTTCGTGCGGCCGACCATGTCCTTCAGGTCGGCGACTTCCTTGCGGATCTCGCGGGCAAGCTGGTCGTTCTTCTTGTCTGCACGCAGACGCTCGACCATGTCGGACAGGCGACGCAGTTCCGCATTCTGCCGGCTCACGGTTTCGTTGGTGCCACGCGACAGGCCGCCAAGTGCCTCGCGCAGCGAACCAAGCTCATCGCGAACCTGATTGAAGGCCTGTTCCTGCGGCGCTCTCAATGCGTCGATGCGGCGGCCAAGGTCCTTGTAGATATGCATGGACGCTTCGCTTCTGGAGCGTACGTCCCGGTCGCGCTGGCGAGAGGGCTGCGGTGCATAGTGCGCTTCGTAGGCATCGTCCTCGTCATAATAGGGTTCGTCAGCCGGCAGATTGTCGATGGCATAGCTCCCCGGGCGAGGACGTGGCTTCGGCGCCGGCCGAAGCGGCTCATCCCGGTAGTCCGCGCGATGCTCCTGACGATAGTCTTCCCGCGGGTCCGGGCTCGCAAGCCCCTGCACCTGTTCGTCCAATCGGTCGAGCGCGCCCATGACTTCATCAATGCCCGGCTCGCGGCGAGACACCCTGCGGCGCGGCGCAGACTGGTGAGGCTCCGGCCGACGCACTTCGGGCCGGCGTGGTTCCGCCTGGTCGGCCAGAAGCCGGTCCAGCTCGTCGGCCACGGCGTCGAGATCCTCGTCACGTTCCTCGGAGGGATAACGGTCATTTTTGCCAAGCGCCGTTGCAGTGCGCGTCAACCGTTCTATGCGGTTTCGCGCCGGCTCGCGGCGTGGTGCATCGTAAAAGTCGTCGCCTTCATACGCATCACGGCCGCGGCGTCCTGCCTCGTTTTTCTTCCAAGCCGGCATCTCTTGACCCTGGGCTGACGGTCATTCAGACCGCTGATGAAACAGGCTGCGCCATGATTCCGTCGAGGACGGGACAGGCACAGCGTTTTGAAAGACTTTGTCGTTTTAGGGTAAACAGGCCGTTAATTGGCCTTGCTAAATGCGAAAACAGACCGTTTTCGAATGAAAATCCGATGTTCACGCGATCAGGGTGACGCGAATCGGCAAACGCTGCGTTAACGAATTTTTCCCCTGCGACCTTCCGTGACTGGACCTTAACGCAAACGTAAGCTAAACAGTGCGCAAGAAACCGGCTGAGCCACTGTGCACACAACCGCATCGCCTGAGAACGCACTGGAGATCATGTCTTCGGAGCGGGTTTCGAAAACTGCAAAACATCAACGATGAGCCGGACAACGGCTGAAAAACGAGAACAAACTGCTATGAGCGAAGCGCTTTCGATCCTCAATGAAGACGATCTTGTGGACGTTGTGTCCGCAAACGACGACAGCACAAAGAAAACCCAGTTCACAATCGGCGACCTGGCGAAAGAATTCGACTGCACCCTGCGCACGCTGCGCTTTTACGAAGACAAGGGGTTGCTCAACCCCAAGCGCGACGGCCTGAACCGCGTCTATAACCGCCGCGACCGTGCCCGCCTGAAACTGGTACTGATGGGCAAACGCGTTGGCTTCTCCCTGTCCGAGATCCGCGACATGCTCGACCTTTACGACCTGCGCGACGGTCAGGTGACCCAGCTCCGCGTCGCCCTGTCCAAGTTCAACGAGCAGATCGCCGTTCTGGAAGATCAGCGCAAGGACATCGAACAGGCCATCGAGGAACTGTCGCGCACTGTCGAGATCGTTTCCGGCATGCTGAAGCACAAGGAAGCGGAAGAGGCATAAGTCCCTTTCCTTTCGACCTCAGAGTTTTGAAACCGCTGGCGGCAACGCCAGCGGTTTTTGTTTGTGCGTCCGCCAACTTGCAATTTTTGCGAGAATTGACGCCTTTTTCCAAAAACTGTGAAATTCCCCAAAAACGACACCTCGCAACACGATTTCGCGCACGGGACCTTCGGAAATCATTCCCATCAGCATGTTTTAGGCGTATTTTTTTGACAACCCTTCCGTTGGGACACCACTTGCCGGGCAATAACAACACGCGTATATAGGCCTCAAGGTGACGTTTACGGAAACGTAAGGTCGAGACATAAACGGCAGATCTGGGAGGATTTCCATGCCGAGCTATACCGCTCCCGTCGATGACACGCTTTTCCTGTTGAAGGACGTGTTCGGCTATGACCGATATTCCAACCTGCCAGGTTTTTCCGATGCACCTCTCGACCTTGTGGAAGCGATTTTGCGCGAGGGTGGCAAGTTCGCGGAAGAAGTTCTCCAGCCGTTGAACCAGACCGGAGACAGCGAAGGCTGCACGCGCAACGACGACGGCACGGTCACGACCCCAAAAGGCTTTCTGAAAGCCTACAAGGCGTTTTGCGAAAACGGCTGGGGCACCTTGTCGGCGGACGCGAATTACGGCGGACAGGGCCTGCCACATACTCTGACCACCGTCTTCAATGAATTTGCCTCTTCGGCAAACATGGCCTTTTCCATGTACCCGGGTCTGACCGCAGGGGCCGTTGCGGCCCTGACGATCCACGGCACGGATGATCAGAAGCAGACATACCTTCCCAACATGATCGCCGGAACCTGGACCGGCACCATGAACCTGACCGAACCGCACTGCGGAACGGATCTCGGCCTCATCCGCACCAAGGCGGTGCCGCAAGCCGACGGCTCCTACAAGATTACCGGTACCAAGATCTTTATCTCAGCCGGTCAGCACGACATGGCGGAAAACATCATCCACCTGGTGCTGGCCCGCATCGAGGGCGCCCCGGAAGGCACCAAGGGCATTTCGCTGTTTGTCGTGCCCCGCAACGCGATCGGCGACGATGGCTCGGTGGGAGACAACAATGGCGTTTCCTGCGGCTCGATCGAGCACAAGATGGGCATTCACGGCAACGCCACCTGCGTGATGAACTACGACGATGCCACCGGCTGGCTGGTTGGCGAAGAGAACAAGGGACTGCGCGCCATGTTCACCATGATGAACGAGGCCCGCCTCGGCGTTGCGGTTCAGGGGCTCTCCCAGTCGGAGGTCGCCTATCAGAATGCCGTCATCTACGCCAAGGATCGCATCCAGGGCCGCGCCCTCACCGGACCGAAAAACCCGGACAAGCCCGCCGACCCGATCATCGTGCATCCGGACGTACGCCGCACCCTGATGCAAATCCGCTCGTTCAACGAGGCCGCCCGTGCTCTCGTCATCTGGACCGCGCTTCATGGCGATGTCTCGCACAGGTCCGACGACGAAAAGTCCAAGCAGTTCTCCGACGACATGATGGGGCTGATGACACCTGTGCTCAAAGGCGTTCTGACCGACACCGGATTTGCAAATGCGGTCAATGCCCAGCAGCTTTACGGTGGCCATGGCTACATCAGCGAGTGGGGCATGGAGCAGTTCGTCCGCGATGCCCGTATTGCCATGATCTACGAAGGCGCCAACGGCATCCAGGCACTGGACCTCGTCGGCCGCAAGCTGCCCGCGAACGGCGGTCGGGCAGTCATGAGCTTCTTCAACGAGGTCAATACCTTCCTGAAGGAGAACAAGGACAACGAAGCCCTTGCCGCCTTCACCGGGCCATTGAAGAAGGGCATGGACGATCTTCAGGCCGCGACCATGTGGTTCATGAACAACGCCATGAAGAACCCGGACAACGCCGGCGCCGGCTCCGTCGACTACATGCACCTCTTCGGGCTTGTTGCCCTTGGCTACATGTGGGCGAAGATCGCAAAGGCCATTCAGGAAAAGGTCGCGGAAGGTGCAGGCGACAAGGCCGAATGGCTGGAAACCAAGCTGACCTTCGGGCGTTTCTTCATGGAACGCACGTTGCCGGAAACGGGCGCGCATCTTGCCCGAATCTCGTCCGGGTCCGAAACCATGATGTCGGTTGCCGCGGACGCTTTTTAAAGCGTCCGGGGACCAGCTCGCTGATGGCGGAAATTTGAGCCCGCAAATCGAAACCGGCGGCTATAGTCGCGTTCCAATTTGATTTGCGAGGGGAATTTCAAGTTATGGCTGAATACGTTCTTCACTGCATGGCCCAGTCGGGACACTCCTACAAGGTGGCCCTGATGCTGGAGCTGTGCGGCGCCGACTGGAAGCCGGAGTGGGTCGACTTCTTCAACGGGGCCACCCGAACCGAAGAATTCCGGGACACGCTGAACGAGATGGGTGAAGTGCCGGTGCTTGTGCATGGTGACGACATCCTGACCCAGTCCGCCGTCATCATGGACGACCTGTCCGAGAAGTTCGGCGCCTTTGGCTGGGAAAACGATGAAGAGCGGCGGGAAATCCTGCGCTGGACGATTTTCGACAACCAGAAGGTTTCCGGCTTGCTCGGCCCGCTGCGCTTCCTGCGCACGCTGATGAAGACCGGCGAGACGGACGTGGTCAAATGGCTCGACGGGCGGTCGAAATCCGCCCTCGCCATCCTGGACAAGCATTTCGCGAAGAATGACTTCGCCATCGGCAAGAAGCCGACAAGCGCGGATTTCTCGCTGTGCAGCTACCTCTTTTACGAAGGTGAGCTCGGGATTGATCTCGAGGCTTATCCGAATGTCACCAAGTGGCTGGGGCGGATCAAGGCTCTGCCCGGCTGGAAACATCCTTACGACCTCATGCCCGGCCATCCCTTGCCGGATAAGACCTGAGGCCAATCCGATCTAGAGGAGGATCTGATGCCCGAAGCCTATATCTACGACCACGTGCGCACGCCGCGCGGACGCGGCAAGAAGGACGGTTCGCTGCACGAAGTGCCCGCCGTCCGGCTTGCGGCCACCGCGCTGGAAGCGATCCGTGACCGGAACGGTCTCGACACGACGCGGGTGGACGACGTCGTCCTGGGTTGTGTCGACCCGGTCGGGGAAGCCGGAGGCGACATTGCCCGTGCGGCGGTGTTTGCGGCCGGTTACGACAAGTCGGTTCCGGGCATGCAGATCAATCGCTTCTGCGCCTCCGGTCTCGACGCGGTCAACATGGCTTCGGCCCAGGTCATGGCAGGCCAGCACAAGCTGGTAATCGCCGGCGGCGTGGAAAGCATGAGCCGTGTCGGCCTTGGCGCTTCCGGCGGTGCCTGGCCGATTGAGCCGCAGGTGGCCATCCCCTCTTATTTCATGCCCCAGGGCGTCTCGGCTGATCTGATTGCCACCAAATACGGTTTTTCGCGCGATGATTGCGATGCCTATGCGGTGGAAAGCCAGAAGCGCGCCGGCAAATCCTGGGAAGATGGCCGGTTCTCCGGATCCGTCGTGCCGGTGAAGGACGTCAACGGCATCACCATTCTTGACCGGGACGAGCACATGCGGCCGGAAACCGACATGCAGTCGCTCGCCTCGCTCAACCCCTCCTTCGAAATGATGGGCAACATGGGCGGTTTCGATGCGGTCGGCATCCAGGCCCATCCGGAAATCGAAAAGATCACCCATGTGCACCACGCCGGCAACTCCTCCGGCATTGTCGATGGAGCTGCCGCCGTTCTGATCGGTTCCAGCACAGCAGGCCGTTCCTCCGGCCTGAAGCCGCGTGCCCGCATCAAGGCTTTCGCCAATATCGGTTCCGAACCGGCCCTGATGTTGACCGGCCCGGTGGATGTTACCGAAAAGCTTCTGAAAAACGCCAAGATGGACATCAAGGACATTGATCTCATCGAGATCAACGAAGCCTTTGCCTCCGTCGTCCTGCGTTACCAGCAAGCCTTCGATCTTGATCCGGCAACGGTCAACGTCAACGGCGGTGCGATTGCCATGGGCCATCCTCTCGGCGCCACCGGCGCCATGATCCTTGGCACCGTGCTCGACGAACTGGAACGCCGCGATCTCAACACCGCCCTCGTCACGCTGTGCATCGGCGCGGGCATGGGAACAGCGACCATCATCGAGCGGGTCTGATCATGATCAGCAACATCGACAGGGAATTCGCCCAGATCACTGACTACTGGTCGCCGCGTGTGGTGGCCGACGTCAACGACCAGAGCGTCAAGCTTGCGAAGCTGAAAGGCGAGTTCGTCTGGCACGACCACCAGGACGAGGACGAGCTCTTCTTCATCATCAAGGGCAGCCTCACCATCCGCTACCGCGACCGGGACGATGTCGTCCTGAACGCCGGCGACATGCACGTCGTGCCCAATGGCGTCGAGCACAATCCGCTCGCAGAAGACGAATGCTGGGTGATGCTGTTCGAACCCGCAGAGACCAAACACACTGGCGACGTTGTCGTCGACGGCACGAAGACGGCTGCGCAACAGCGCGCCCATCTGCAGTCGACCGGCGCCTGACCCGAGGAGGACCATCAAATGAGCTACAAGAATTTCACCGTTGAAACCGATGAGGACGGTTTTGCCCTGATCACCTGGGACATGCCGGAAAAATCGATGAACGTCATCGATCTGTCGGTCATGGACGAGCTGGATGCGATTGTCGACCAGGTGGCAAGTGACGACGCCATCAAGGGGGCCGTGATCACGTCCGGCAAGTCCGCCTTTTCCGGTGGTGCCGACCTGACCATGCTGGAAGGGCTTCTGAAGGACTTCCACATCAAGCGCGGTAACGACGCGGAAGCTGCGGCCAAGGCTCTGTTCGAAGGATCGCGCAAGCTGTCTCAGGTCTACCGCAAGCTGGAAACCTGCGGCAAACCCTTCGTCGCCGCCGTTGCCGGCACCTGCATGGGCGGCGGTACCGAACTGGCGCTGGCCTGTCATGGCCGCGTCGTTGACGAAGGCCTGAAAATGGGTCTGCCGGAAGTCAAGGTAGGCCTCTTTCCGGGCGCCGGCGGCACCCAGCGTGTCATGCGCATGACGGACGGACAGCAGGGCATGCAGTTCCTGCTCCAGGGCCGCACCCTGCGGGCACCCCAGGCCAAACAGATGAAACTGGTGGATGAAGTCGCCCCGACCAAGAAACTGGTCGCCGCCGCCAAGAAGATGCTGAAGGCAGGCCTCGACCCGGTCAAGGACTGGGACAAGAAGGGTTACAAGCTGCCAAACGGCAAGGTCTATTCCCCTGCCGGTTTCCAGTTCTGGCCGGCTGCCAATGCGATCTACCGCCGCGAGACCTATGACAACTATCCGGGTGCCCGCTACCTGCTGCGCTCCGTCGTCGAAGGTCTGCAGCTGCCGATGGATCTCGCGCTTCAGGTGGAAAGCCGCTACTTCGCCAAGGTGCTGCAGGCCCCGGAAGCCGCCAACATGATCCGCTCGCTGTTCGTCTCCATGCAGGAGCTGAACAAGCTGGCCCGCCGCCCGGTGGATCAGCGTCCAAACAAGATCCGCAAGATCGGCATTCTCGGCGCAGGCTTCATGGGTGCAGGCATTGCCTATGTTACGGCACAGGCGGGCATCGACGTCGTCCTGATCGACCGCGACCAGGAAGCCGCCGACAAGGGCAAGGCTCATTCCGAAGAGTTGATCACCAAGGCGATCAAGCGTGGACGGGCGAGCGAGGAGCAGAAGGAAAAGCTGCTGTCGAAGATCACCGCCACCGTCGATTATGAAGCCCTAGCAGATTGCGATCTGGTGATCGAAGCCGTCTTCGAAGATCGCGATATCAAGAAGGCGGTGACAGAGAAGGCCGAGGCGGTGATGAAGTCTCGTGCCATCTATGCTTCCAACACCTCGACCCTGCCGATCACCTCCCTGGCGCAGGCGTCCAAGCGGCCGAAGAACTTCATCGGCATCCACTTCTTCTCGCCCGTCGACAAGATGATGCTGGTGGAAGTGATCCTCGGCAAGCGCACCTCCGACCGCGCGCTTGCCATGGCGCTCGACTATATCAAGGCCATCAAGAAGACCCCGATCGTCGTCAATGACAGCCGCGGCTTCTATACCTCGCGTGTCGTCATGACCTATATCCGCGAAGGTCTGATGATGCTGGCGGACGGCGTTCCGGCGGCCATGATCGAGAATGCGGGCAAGATGGCCGGCATGCCGGTCGGACCGCTGTCGCTTGGCGATGAAGTGGCGCTGGATCTTGCCTGGAAGATCGTTTCCGCCACCCGCAAGGACCTCGGCGTCAAATATGTCGAAGGCCCACTCGACAACATCCTGGAAGAGATGGTGGTGAAGCAGGAGCGTTTCGGCCGCAAGAACGGCAAGGGCTTCTACGACTACAAGGGCAAGGACAAGAGCCTGTGGCCCGGCATTCCGGAAGTCACCGGCCAGCCGAAACCCGCAGAGAGCTTCAACATCGAAGAACTCAAGCAGCGTCTCCTGGTGATGCAGGCGCTCGAAACCGCCCGCATCTTCGAGGAAAAGTGCCTGACGGACGTGCGTGAAGCCGATGTCGGCTCCATCCTTGGCTTCGGCTTCGCACCCTATACCGGCGGTACGCTCAGCTATATCGACATGATGGGCACGCCGGCCTTTGTCGACTTGTGCAAGAAGTTCACCCGCAAGTGGGGACCGCGCTTCAAGCCGAACAAGCTGCTGAAGGACATGGCCAAGGAAAACGAAACGTTCTACGGCAAATTCCCGCCGAAAGCCGAAGCCAAGGTCAAGGACGCAGCCTGATCGACAACCGATGCCGCTTCCGAACGGGAGCGGCATCACCCTATCGCATTCGCCAGCAATTGTTAGCATTTCACGACAAAACTTGATCCGGCGTGACTTGTCATGCACAGTTCTGCTTGGAATTAAGCATGGGCAGGCTGGAGATACGAATGCCGCTAGATGGCGAATGGGCGCGCTCGGATGTCTTCCGCGTTCTGCGCGACATTTGTTCGAACGCCAATCTGGACTGGCCTCAAATGGCCAGGGACTATGAATTCGATCTCGCCAGCCTGGACGACCCGCAAGGTACCGTGCCGATAGCCGCCTGGCATGCCGTTTTTGAACATATCGCCAATGTCCTGGGCGATGACGCCGTCATGTTCGATCTGTTCAACACGATCGACATCGGCTGCTTCTCAATCTTCGACTATCTGTTTGCCTGCGCTCCGTCACTTCGGGAGGCCTGTCAGGCCTGGGCGAAGTTCAGTCCGATCAGAACCAATGCCTATCGGGTGATTTTCGAGGAAGACGAAACCGGCGGCTTCGTGGAATGGCCTATCCTTGAAGGACGCGGTGAATGGCGACAGAACGTGTTCGGACGCATCGGCTGGGCGACCCAGCAGATTGAACATGCACTCGACATGAAAGCGCCGCCAATCCTTATCGAGCTCGCGACCTCACAACCAAATTGCACGTCCAATTTTCAGAAGAAATATCAGGGCCGCATCAAGTTCGGCGCGACCCGCAACAGGATTTCGTTTCCGAAAACGTTGCTCTCCCGCCCGCTCCGGCGCCACGACGCCCACCTTTACGAGATCATCCTGACGTCTGCGAATTCGGAACTGGAAAGGTTCGGCCAGTTTGAATCTCCGCTGTCGCGCATTGCCAATGAAGTTTCCGCCAGTCTGTCGACCGGGACATGCACCCTGCCGCTCATTTCAGCGAAACTTGGCATGTCGCAGAGGGCGGTGCAGAGGCTTCTGGAAAAGGAAGGCACCAGCTTCCGTCAGCTAAGCGAGGAAGTTCGGCGTTCCGCAGCCGAACGATATCTTCTGGGAACGGACCTTCCGATGAAGGAGATCGCCTATCTCCTCGGCTTTTCGGAACTGAGCACCTTTTCGCGCGCCGTGAAGACATGGTTTGGCGTCTCCCCCAAGAAGGTTCGGGATGCCCCCCGCTCCAGATCTCCTGCTGCTGCTAATTCCACGACGGGGCGCAAGCAATCGCTGCAGCGCCCCAGGGTCACGGTGGCGACGCCCTCCGCTGTTCGGCAATCCGCTGCCACAAAATGATTTCGTCTCCAGCCTCTGACAGGGCTTGGTCACCGCGAAGCTGTGATGGCTTGAGAATTGCGGCACGGCGGTTACGGGCTTGTCACCACCGTGCCAGAGATCATTCTTGTTGCCGGCGGTTCCGTCGAGAACACTCGACTAAACCCGCCAATACCGCTATCGGCTGCTCTTTCATTTGCATGAAGAACAGGACGGGTCGATGGCGGCTGGCCCATCCTGCAGTGTGCGCGCCTTTTTTGCCGGTTCAGCACTTGTGCCGGTCCGGCGGCTGTCTTTCACCGCAGGTAGAGGAAGGCAGACCGTCGCGGTTGTGGGTGGCCGCAAACAATCTAGATGCACATTCCTGAAAGTTTAATACGCCAGCAGGGCCGCTGCGTCTTTGGCAGGAAGCGAACAGAACTTTACGAATTACGACACCAAACTTAATTAATAAGAAATTTTACAAACGGCCTTCGCACGAGCTGGAGTTGCCGCCGTGCTTGCCAGGCCTCATTGTAATCGACACCGAATATTCCTAACTTCTGGCCAGGAATACTAGCAACGTCATGCAGGAGACACATATGTCCGACACCGGCCTGAGCCGATTTCTGGGAGGTTCACCAGCCCAGGTGCTTTTGCGGCTTGTGTTCCTGTCCTTCGTTGTCGGCATTATCCTGTCCGCGCTGAACCTCGACCCGCTCGACCTGATCACCATGTCGATCGATTTTGTCGAACGCCTGTGGAACATGGGTTTCAACGCCCTTGGACGCCTGGGCAAGTATCTGGTTATCGGTGCAATGGTGGTTGTCCCGATCTGGCTGGTTACTCGCATTCTGGCCATGGGTCGAAACCGCTAGTCCCGGCAGAGGACTGCGTTTGTCACTTAAGGCAAGCACGCAACCCTTGCGGGAAATTAACCCTTTCTTAATCATAATTAACTGAAACTGGCGGAACCTCCCCGAGCCTTAAGGGGCCCTTGCATGTCCGCCATCGCAACATCGAAATTTGCTGCCTCCTACCAGGCCTACGCCCGCGCGGGTTCTGGTGCGGGCAATCGCTCAGGTTCGCTTGCTGCCGCACAAACGCTCACCACGTTTCTGGGGGCCAACGGTTCGGCCGACGACGAGGACAAGGCAAAATCCCTCTTCGAAACCTACAAGGATTCTGTTGAGCTCAGCGACGGCCTCGCCCGCTCGGTAGAGAACAACAAGGATGCGATGCGCAGGCAAAAGATCGAGATGGTCCAGAAGCGCATCGAACGGCTCAAGGAAATGCTGCGGTTCGCAACGCCGGAGCAGGCCAAGCGTCTGCTCAAGGAGCTGAAACAGATCTCCAAGGAGTTCAAGTCCGCCTCCCAGGACCTCAAGTCGGCAGGTCAGGGCTTGAGCGGTGGAGGCGTCGGCACGGGTGTTCTTTCAGGTGCTTCAAACATCGCCGCCACAGCAGATATCATAACCAGTGCCGGGACGCAGGTTAATGCAACCTCCGCATTGGTCGAGACTGTGTCTGCAGCAGCGAGCAGTCCCGAGACACAAATTCCGGTATCCGGATCTGAAACGGGTGACGCGACTTCGGGACCGGAGAGCCAGGCGACGGGTCAGGCTCAGACCGGAGCGGAGCAGGATGGTTCTTCCGCAGGCGCACAGGATCCGGACAGCTGGCGGGAAGACCTGAAAGCGGCTGTCCTGACCTACACAAAACAGCAACAGGAAACGAACAAGGCAATCGCCGCAAGCCGCAGGTCCGGGCTGCAGGGCGACAAGGAAGTCCTCGCCAAGATGGCTGAGGACATCAAATCTCTTGCCCAACAGATAGAACGCCTGCTCAAGCGCGATGAGCGCGACACAAAAAAAGATCTGAAAGACGTCCGTGCAGATCTCAAGGACGGCGTCAAGGCACTGAGGACCTCAGACTTCAGCGCGCAGCCAGACCCAGCTTCCACCGCGAGCCCTGCGGGTACGGACGGGGTTTCGACCGCAACCGGTTCGACATCGGTCTCCCTGCAGGTGTCCGATATCCTGGTGTGAACCGGCTGGCTTTAGCCGGCCACCTGTTCATTGGCGGCGACCATAGTGAAATCCTCAGCCATAACGGCCTTGGCTGTTCGATGCAGTGTCACATGGCGATCGGCCAATTCGTCGATATCCGTCGAATAGCCTCCGCCCAGAACGCCCGCCAGCGGCACGCCCGCCTTTCGCACCGTTTCGATGACATAGCGGTCACGCCTGCAAAGACCGTCGCGTGACAGCGACAGTCTGCCGAGACGATCACCGGCATAGGGATCGACACCGGCATTGAAGAAAACGATGTCCCAGGGCCCCTGGCGCAGCAGGTCAGGCAGAACCTCTTCCAGAACAGCAAGATAGACTTCGTCACTCGTCCCATCGGCAAGACCTATATCGAGATGGGAGGGGACCTTTCGCACGGGGTAGTTCTTTTCCGAGTGAAGCGAGAAAGTGAAGACATCCGGGTCGCCCTGAAAGATGTCCGCGGTTCCGTCTCCCTGATGCACGTCCAGGTCGACCACCAGCGCCTTACGGATGGCGCCGTCCGCCTGCAACACCTTGATGGCAACTGCGACGTCGTTGAAGACGCAGAACCCGGCTCCGTGTGCACGCCGGGCATGATGACTGCCGCCGGCGGTGTTGCAGGCAATGCCGTGTTCCAACGCCAGATATCCCGTCAACACGGTCCCACCCGTTGCACAGCGTGCCCGCAGGGCGATGTCCTCGCGCATCGGAAAACCGATTTCCCGCGCCACCTTTTCCGGCACCCGGGCATTGAAGACCTGATCCACATAGGCCGGCTCATGTGCGAGTGCGACCCACTCGAAGGGGGCGGGACGAGGCCTGAAAAAGGCGTTGTCGCCGAGAAGCCCTTCCTGCCGTATCAACTCGGCGACGGCACGGAACTTGTCCATCGGGAACCGGTGATTGGCGGGAAGATCGGCGCAGTAGGCCGGATGGTGAACGATAGGCAGGGTCATCTGTGCGCAATATAAGGCACGCCGGCGCTACGGGCACCCCTTTGAACGACACAGCAGATCCGAATTTTACGGCTCAGTGCAAATTCGGCAGCCATGTCCGTGAATACCCGGTATGTGCCGAAATGAATTGACGTGCCGAGGCAAGGCAGACATGAAGGTCTTCCTCTCGAAGCGAGCCATCGATGTCCCAACTTTCAGCAACCGGCGAGCGGCCGAAACTGGCGTTTGCGGTTACCCACCGCACTGTTCTTGCCATCGCCATTCCGATGACACTCGCCTATCTGTCGACGCCCCTGCTCGGCATCGTCGACATGGCCGTGATCGGCCGCCTTGGTGACCCGGCTCTGCTTGGCGGGATTGCCATAGGCGGGATCATCTTCGACCTGGTGTTCACGACCTTCAACTTCTTGAGGTCCGGGACGACAGGCCTGACAGCCCAGGCTTTCGGTGCCCAGAACGAAGAAGAAGTCAGGGCAACACTGCTGCGCGCCTTCGTGATTGCGGCCATCGGCGGGCTCCTGGTCATCTTCTTGCAAGCTCCCTTGCGGGAAATCGGGCTCTGGTTCCTGGGAGGCAGTGCGGATGTGCAGGCCGCAACGAGCCGCTACTTTGACATCCGCGTCTATAGTGCCCCTTTTCTCCTTGCAAACTATGCCATGCTCGGCTGGTTCATCGGCCTCGGGCGTGCGGGAACAGGGCTGGTGCTTCAGCTCGTTCTGAACGGGCTCAACATCGGCCTCAGTGTCTGGTTCGTCATCGGTTTCGGCTGGAGCGTGGAAGGTGTCGCGCTGGCAACTGTCCTGAGTGAAATCGCGGCAACGGCACTGGGCGTCTGCCTGGTCGTCTTCACCACCGGCAAGACGTCCTGGCCGGCTTTTCAGGTGATTTTCGACCGCCGCCTGCTGGTGCGCATGATGGCCGTCAACCGGGACATCATGATCCGCTCCTTCACCCTTCTCTTCGCCTTCGCGTTTTTCACGGCGCGTTCGGCAGACCAGGGTGACACCGTATTGGCCGCAAACGCTTTGCTTGAGAAGTTCATCATGCTGGCTGCGTTCTTTCTGGATGGTCTGGCAACTGCGGCGGAACAGCTTGCGGGCCGCGCGGTCGGCGCAAGATACCGGCCCGCCTTCGACCGCGCATTGAAACTGACAGCACTGTGGAGCTTCGCCCTGGCGGGGATCCTGTCGACGCTGTTCTGGTTTTTCGGGCAGTACATGATCGATTTCATGACAACGGCAGAAGATGTCCGTCAGGTAACGTCGACCTATCTTGTGTGGGCGATACTGACCCCGGTCTTCGGCGTGCTGGCATTCCAGATGGACGGGGTCTTTATCGGCGCTACGTGGTCATCGACCATGCGCAACATGATGCTGTTGTCGCTCGTCGTTTACCTGGCTGCCTATTACCTTCTGTTTCCTATCCTGGGGAACCACGGTCTTTGGCTCGCCTTCCTGTTGTTCTTCGGAACGCGTGGCCTGACATTGCTGGCCGCCTGCAGAAAGCGGGCAGCCGAGACGTTCGGCAACGCATAAGAACAGCTGTATCTAGGCCGTTTCCGATGCCCAAGCATCGACATTGGCATCCCGCGCGTCGCGCAGCGACGCAATCCCGTGCTGGTCCAGTTTTGCAGAAAGGCCGCTCAGGATCTCGTCAATCAGCCCCGCGCCCTTGAACACAAGGGCAGAATAGAGCTGCAACAGGTCCGCCCCCGCCGTGATCTTGGTCCAGGCGGTTTCCGCACTGTCGATACCGCCGACACCGATGATCGGCAGGTCCGGTCCGGCCAGTTTGCGTGCGCGCGCCAGCATGATGGTCGATTTCCGGAACAGGGGCTTGCCCGACAAGCCTCCGGTTTCCTGTGCCGGCCCCTTGCCGATCAGGCCGTCTCGTCCGATCGTCGTGTTGGAGACGATCAGGCCGTCGACGCTCTTGGCGAGCACTTCCACGACGATATCCTGCAGGTCCTCATCAGCAACGTCCGGCGCGATCTTCAAGAGCACAGGAACCTTGCGCCCAAACGTCTGCGTGCATTCGTCCCGCGCCGTGATCACGGCGGTCAGCAGATCGGCAAGTGCGGACCGGGCCTGCAGGTCGCGCAGTCCCGGTGTGTTGGGTGAAGAAATGTTGACGGTAAAATAAGACGCCAAGTCGGCGAATGCGGTGATGCCGGCGACGTAGTCGGCAATCCGGTCGGTTGCGTCCTTGTTGGCACCAACATTGATGCCGACAATTCCTGTCAACCGCCGGCGGGCTTCAAGCCGCTGGCGCAAGGCTGCGTGGCCTTCGTTGTTGAATCCATAGCGGTTGATCACGCCTTCGTCTGCGGGCAAGCGGAACACCCTCGGCCGCGGATTGCCGGGTTGCGGCTTCGGGGTAACCGACCCTGCCTCGGTATATCCGAACCCCAGCTTCAGCAGCGCATCGGGCACTTCGCCGTTCTTGTCGAACCCTGCAGCCATTCCGAGCGGATTGGGAAAGGTCAGATCCCAGAGCTTCACTGCAAGGCGCGGGTCAGACACCTTCCGGCGCGGCGGCATCAGACCGGATTTCAAAGCCACAACAGTCGCACGGTGCGCGGTTTCGGCGTCCAGGCACTGCAGGCCTCTCAGCGCAACGTTTTCAAGGAAAGGCGGTATCATTGATCCAGCTCCGGAAAGTCATGTGACCCGTCCGGTGAAAGCGGCAGTTCCTTCACCCAGAGTGCGACCTTCGGGTCCAGCGAGCCATAGAGATGGGGAAACAGGGCCCCGCCCCGGGAAGTTTCCCATTTCAACAAGTCGCCAAACCCATCAGCATCAAAGGCGGCCAGCAACAGACCCTGATGGCCCGCGAAATGCTTTGCAGCGGTTTCCCGGACCTGATCCTCGGCGGAAAAATGAATGAAGCCGTCCTGAAGGTCCACCGGCGCGCCCTTGAAGACGCCTTGGTCGGTTGCCTCCTGCCACATGGATTTCGGGACGATCTTGAAAATCAGGGTCATCTGTCTGCCTTGCCTCTTGCCGGGGATGGCATGGCAGGCAAAGGCCCGGCGCATGCTCAGCCGGTCGGGACACTACTCATCCGAACCGTAGCGAACAAGCGGCACAAGGGACTCCAGCCTGTTTCTTTTGAATTTTGGTCGGGAAAACCCATATGAGCGAAAGGTATTTATTCCTGTCGCGTCAATACGGAGAAACGGCAGCCGTGCTCTCACATGAAAAGGTCTGGGCGGCCATTGATGCCCTCGCCTCGCAGAACGGGCTTTCGCCGTCCGGCCTGGCTCGGCGTGCCGGACTGGATCCGACCGCTTTCAACCCGTCGAAACGCGTTGCGGGCGACGGACGCCCACGGTGGCCATCGACAGAGTCGCTTGCCAAGGTGCTGGCCGCCACCGGCGAAGCCTTGAACACGTTTGCCGCCAGAGTTGAAACCCCGGGCGGGCCAAACGACGCTGCGCCAGCTTTGGTGCCCCTTGCAGGGTTTGATGCTGCCTCGGACCGAAATGCCTTCGACAGTGCCGGCCGGCCAGCCGGCGCGACGTGGCAAAGTCTCAGCTTTCCCCAAATCGGCGCTGCGTTTGCGCTGCAGGTCAGCACCGAAGACTTCCATCCCCTTTACAGAAACGGCGATATCGTCGTGGTTGCTCCCGGCGCGCCCCTTCGCACCGGTGACAGGCTTGCCATCAAGCTCAACAGTGGCCGGTTGTCGCTTTACACGTTGCAGGAGACAGGCGACGAAGACCTGGCGGTTTGCACAATCGGGGACAATTCACAGTCAGTGCGCTTTCAGCACTCGGCAATCGAGTGGACAGCCCGTATTATCTGGGCGAGCCAATAACCTGCGAGCACACATTTGATGAAGCTTCGGCCTCTCATAACGCCAGCAATCGTGCTGACCACCGCAGGTGGTCTGCTCGCCTGGCTGCTCCTGGCAGACCCGCCGTCCGTACAGGACGAGCCGGTAGCGGCAGGCAGCATCACCAGCACCGCCGAGGAAACAAGCGAGCCGGCAGAGACGCCCGAGCCCGCTCCGCAATCGTCCCCTCCCCAAGCCCAGACGCAGAAACCTGCACAGACACAAAGTGAACCCGTCGTCGTTGCCGCTGCGCCTTTGCCGAACGACATTCGCAACGTTTCGCCGGAGGGGGTATCGGCACCGCAGGTACAAGGTGACCTCAAACGTATCGAACCTTCCAAACGCTACCTGGAACTGAAGGATCCGCCGATTGAACCGGTTCCGGACGGCCCACTGGAGCTGATGCGCGTGCAGGTTCTCGACGGCGGACGCATCAAGTCGGACCGGTTGACAGTAACGCTTGCCCATATCGTTCCGCTGAAATCGGACGAAACCTGTGTTTCCCGTCTCGGTGGCACCTGGCCCTGCGGCGCAAGGGCGCGCACTTTCCTGAGAGGACTGGTGCGGCAATTGAAGGTGGTATGCGAAAAGATCGAGGAGACCGGGCCGAAACAGATTCTGGCAACCTGCACCCGCGGATCGATGGACCTCAGCAAGCGTCTTGTCCGCTATGGCTGGGCGGATCCGGCGCCGGACGCACCTGCCGATTTCATGGAACTTGCCGAAAAGGCCAGAGACAGAAAAGTCGGCAAGTGGCAATCGGAATGGCTGACCGAGTTGCCGACGAGCGAACTGGAAACAGAAGTGCCGTCTGCCTTGCCAGGCCTTGAGGAACTTGCCCCGGAAATCGTCGAATGGAGCCTGAGGACTGAACCGGAACAGCCGGGGCACGGTCAACCGGCAATCGAGGATTACCCGCAAGTAGAACGGCCGGTGCAGTAGGGCTGGAGCGGCACCGCTTCGCGTTGAAGCAAGCCTTTGTTTCTCCTCCTCAACCGACCGCCTCTCACTGCTGCTGAAAAATCCTTGCGAGCGCCTCGAAGCAGCTCATACCTTCGGCGAATAGGGTTAATACATAGACAAATCAATCAGTACAATTAGTTCAATATTTACGCCCTTAAGGGAAAGTGGCTCAAACATTATCAGTCCGTGACGAGGACCAAAGAAATATGAGCACATCTGCCCCCAAGAACACTGTCGAAACTGACAATATCGCAAAATATATCAAGTTCATGTCCAGTTCCGGAAGCAATACAGCTTCTGCGCAGACGGCTTGGAACACCCTTCAAAAACACCTTCCGGCCATTCTGGATCGCTTCTACGTAGAGCTCCTTTCGCAAGAAGAGCTGCGCCAGAAAATGGGAACGCATGAGAAGAACACCGTTCCTCTCAAAAACGCGCAAACCAAACACTGGGAATACATCTTCAATCACGACCCGGACCTGGAGTTCATCGGACAGGCTGCGCGTATCGGTCAGGCTCACGTAAAGATCGGGCTGAAGGCCGAATGGCTGATGTCCGCGTTTGGACGGCTGTTGAACGAAATCCTTCCCGTCATCGTCAAGAAGCACCGGTTCTCGCAAAAGGCCATGATTGCCGAGATGCAGGCCGTGGTGACACGGTTCTTTCTGGACATGATCCTTGCACAACGCGCGTTCGAAACGGAACAGCGCCGCATTGAAGACGCTGAAATGCGGGATACGATCGGTCTGGAGAACCTGCGCACGACCGCGAACACCATCAGCGAGCTGAACGAAATCGTGATGTCGATGGCGTTGTTGTCGCGCAATACCCAGGAAGCCAACGCGAACGGCCAGTCGATTTCCGCCGCGGCGGACCAGCTTGTCGCCTCCATCGGCCAGATTTCCGAAAACAGCGAAGGCGCGGCCAACGAAGCCGTTCAAACAAACAACGCCGCCAAGGATGGCTTGGACAAGATGTCGGCCGTGTCGAGTGCTATCGGCGATATTTCCTCAACGTCCCGGCAAACCGCGCAGAGCCTGTCAGACCTCAGCGAAGCTGCATCGCAGATCGGCGAATTCCTATCGGTCATTCAATCCATCGCAGACCAGACCAATCTTCTGGCGCTGAATGCCACCATTGAAGCCGCCCGTGCAGGGGAAGCCGGCAAAGGCTTTGCCGTCGTTGCTTCGGAAGTCAAAACCCTCGCCTCGCAGACCGGCAAGGCGACGGAAGACATCGCGCAGCGGATCGAAGCACTGACCGCGGGCATGGAAACAATCCAGACAGCCATCCAGAGCTCCGAAGGCGCCATCCAGAATGGCGAGGATGCCATTGCGGCCGCCAACGAACTGATGCAATCCATCGACGGGATGGTTGGCAATGTCTCCGAACGGGTTACCCAGATAACGGGCATCCTGCACCAGCAGAAAGAAGCCAGCCACGAAATCGCTCGCAATGTCGCCAATGTCGCTGAATCGAACCGGAATACGGATCAGCAACTCGGGGCCATGCAGCGCGTTCTGAAGCAGAGCAACGACAGTTTCAGCGGAGCAGCGAAAAACTTCTTTGATGCCAATTCTGACAAGTCCTTGCTGGAAATGGCTCGGATCGACCACGTTCTGTTCAAGAAACGTGTCGTCGATACGGTGACCGGCCACGACGACTGGGCGACTTCCGGCATGCCCGACCATCATCATTGCCGTCTTGGCAAATGGTACGACTCGATCAAGAACGAGAAGATCAAATCACATCCAGCGTTCCGCAACCTGATCGCTCCTCATAAGGCGGTTCACGAAGCGGGTCACCGGGCGCTGCATGCCACTGAACAAGGCAATTCCACGGAAGCTTTCGCGGCACTCGTTGACCTGGACAAGGCCAGCAAGGAAGTTCTCAAGGGCCTTACAGTTCTTGCCGCCGCCATGGAAACCGATCTGGCGGATGCAGAACCCCGCAAGTCGCCAAGACAGGACGTCGGCAAGAAGGCCGAAGTTCTGCTAGACGGGGGAGCCCAGACAGTTGAGCTGGAAAACGTGTCCGTGACCGGTGTCGGCTTGAAGGGCATAAGGGATGCCAAGGCAGGCAAGACCGTTTGCATCCGATGCGATGGCACGGAGCGCCTTGGCCATATCATCTGGGTGGATGGCACCAGGGCAGGCGTCCAGTTCTTCGACGAAAACAAATGATCTTCGCGGGAAACGCCTGCAGACAACCCTGATAAGGTGCCCATGGGCACCTTTTCCAGCTTTATCGCCATGCACGTTTGAATGAACGGCTGCTACAGCCATTCACACCACTGGATGCAGGCAGACCTGCTGACAGACCTCTGCTTAATTGCGATCCGCCGGTTTCTTATTTGCCCTGATTGGTATTAGGCTTCGGACTTCGGAAGTCCCGGATCTGGAGTTTTCATGACTGGAGAAATCAAGGTCGGCATTGTTGGTGGAACCGGGCAACTCGGCAGCGCCATCGCAACGGCTTGGCTGGAAAGCGGCTGTGTCAAACCTCTCCAGCTCTGGATATCCAATCGATCCGGAACGGCCGCAGGCTTCGAAAGCTGGCCGGAGATCACCTTCACCGCATCCAATCAGCTTCTGGCTGACACCTGTGATGTCATCCTTCTGTCCGTTCCGCCAGCGCTTGTCGAAACGGTCAGCATTTCGGCGCCCGGCAAACTGGTCCTCTCGGTCATGGCGGGTGTCTCGCGTGAGAGGCTCAAAGCCCTCACAGGCTCGGAAAAGGTCGTTCGTGCCATGTCGAGCCCCGCGGCGGGCAAGCAGCTGGCCTACTCCCCATGGTGTGCGGCTTCGTCGCTTTCGCAGGAAGACAGGGACCTCGTCCAGTCGTTGTTGTCGACCTGCGGGCCGAGTGATGAAGTCCAGGACGAACAGCAGATCGAGGTCTTCACCGCCATAACCGGTCCGGTACCGGGATTTGCGGCCTTCTTCGCCGACTGCATTGTTGACTATGCAAGGTCAAACGGTGTCGACAGGCACATTGCCGAGCGCGCTGCAAAACAGCTGATCCTGTCGGCAGGGCAAATCATGGCCGGAGACACCAGATCTCCGGCGGAACATGTTCAGGAGATGGTCGACTACGCAGGAACGACTGCCGCCGGTCTCGTCAAGCTGAAGGAACTGGGTGTTTCGGATCTGATCAGTGAAGGGCTGGACGCCAGTACGGAGCGCGTCAGAACGATTGCCGGCAAAGACTGATACCGCGCTTCTTCCGCCGGAGAGCACAGCTGGAAACAAAAAAAGCGGCGCTGATGCGCCGCTTTTTCCTGAAGTCTGATCATCAGGCTGTCAGTTCGCCAGCCAGTGCCTTGCGGATCATCTCACGCGTTTCGGCAATGCCGTAAAGAGCAACGAAAGACCCGAAACGCGGTCCCTTTTCCTGCCCGAGCAGAAGCTGGTAAAGCGCAGAGAACCAGACGACGGACACGCCAGGACCACCATCGGGACCCTTTTTGGACGGGTCCTGATAACGCTCGATGGACCGGGCGACGTCCAGCACGGCATCCTGGATGGCACCGCCATCCGCACCGGCCGGCAGGGCGGCCAGTGTTTCGTCCAGTTTTTCCAGCGCAGTGCGCTCGACATCGTCCGGCACCTTGAACGACTTGGTTGGTTTGACGAAATCGTCGAAGTAGCGGATCGCATAGCCGACAAGCGCATCCAGTTCCGGATGGGTCGACGCCGTCACGCCCGGAGCGTAGCGGGAGATGAACGCCCACAGCACGTCCTTGTTTTCCGCGTTGGAGGCGGACACAAGGTTCAGCAGCATGGCAAAGGGCACCGGCATGTCGATCTTCGGAATGTTGCCCGAATGGATGTGCCAGACCGGGTTCTGAAGCTTCTGCTCCACCGGCATCTGCTCGTACTTCTGGACGAAGGTGTAATATTCGTCGACCGCCTTCGGAATGACGTCGAAATAGAGCTTCTTGGCCGTCTTCGGCTTCTGGAAATTGTAGAGCGCAAGGCTCTCCGGTGCAGCGTAGGTCAACCACTCGTCAATGGTCAGACCGTTGCCCTTGGACTTGGAGATCTTCTCGCCCTTTTCGTCCAGGAACAGTTCGTAGACGAAGTGTTCCGGAGCGGTCCCGCCCAGGATGTTGCAGATCTTGTCGTAGATCGGCGCATTGGTCATATGATCCTTGCCGAACATCTCGAAATCGACGTCAAGCGCAGCCCAGCGCATGCCGAAGTCGGGCTTCCACTGCAGCTTCACCTTGCCGCCGGTGACCGGCAGCGTGATGTCCTCGCCCGTCTCGTCCGCAAAGGTGATGGTGCCGTCCTTCGAATTGACGTCCTTCATGGGCACATAGAGCACGCGGCCGGACGTCGGCGAGATCGGCAGGAAGGGCGAATAGGTCGCCTGACGTTCCGCGCCGAGCGTCGGCAGCATCACGTCCATGATCTTCTGGTACTTCTCGGTCGCCCGGATCAGCACGTCATCGAACTTGCCGGCCTTGTAGTATTCGGTCGCGCTGGCGAATTCATAATCGAAACCGAAGGTATCCAGGAACCGGCGCAGCATGGCGTTGTTGTGCTCTGCAAAGCTTTCATAGTCGCCGCCGAAGGGGTTCGGCACCGCCGTCAGAGGCATCTGCAGATATGGCTCAAGCGCTGCGCGGTCCGGCACGTTTTCCGGGATCTTGCGCATGCCGTCCATGTCGTCGGAGAAGCACAGCAACCGCGTCGGGATCTTGTCTTCGGTCAGCAGCCGAAACGCCGTGCGCACCATGGTGGTGCGCAGAACTTCGCCGAAGGTGCCGATGTGCGGCAGGCCGGACGGGCCATAGCCCGTTTCGAACAGAACCGGTTTGTCCGTCCCCCGTTTCTCGATCCGTTTGACCAGTTTTCGCGCTTCTTCGAACGGCCACGCTTTCGATTTCGTGGCCGCCTCGACAAACTCTTGCGAAAGGTCAAGCGGAGGCAGGGATTGATCGGTCATTTTTCAAGTCGTTCTGTTCATGAGAATGGATGGAATGCAACCCGGTCGGTTTTTTGACTTTTCGGCCGGTTGCTGCGGCGCGACACTAGATCAACGCGCCTCTATGTGCAATCACATGAACACAGCTAAGTTGACCGAAATCTCGGGCTTTGCGCACTCTTTCCGCCTGCGGACATATTGCGCCGGAAAAAAGCGGATAACTCCGGTCAATCGATTGTCTCGTAGCGGTGACTTGAAGCTTGTCTTCCAACCCGTTACATCGGGCGCACGATCAAGAAGAAATTTTCCGTCTTTTGGCGCTACGGGAGAATGAATAGTGTCTATGAACGAGCCGATCAGCGTACAGGAAGCCCTTATCTACGTGATGGTTATCGTCTCGGCGTCGGACAACCAGATGACCGACAACGAACTGGCCACCATCGGCGACATGATCAAGATGCTGCCCGTTTTCAATGGTTATGACGGCAACCGGATCATCCCGGCAGCCCAGCGCTGCGGCGACATCCTGCAGGAAGACAACGGCTTGCAGCTGGTGCTGGAGCTGGTTGGCGACGTCCTGCCGGCAAAGCTTTACGACACCGCATATGCGCTTGGGGTTGAAGTCGCGGCTGCCGATCTCCACGTCGAGAAGGAAGAATTGCGCATCCTTCAGCTTCTGCGCGACCGCTTCAAACTCGACAAACTCACCGTTGCCGCAATCGAGCGCGGTGCGATTGCCCGTCACCGGACCATCTGATCCTCTCGGAGCAGGTATTTGAAAGCAACGAAGGCCCTCGCCTGGGCCGGGGCGGTATCGATAGCCGTCCTGGCAGGTGTTTTCCTGATCTTCCAGGGCCTTCAGGATTTCGATCTTTCTGAATATGAAAGCCGGCCGATTGCCTTTTCCTTCGACGGACATTCCGTCGCCGGAACGTTGCATCTGCCCCACCTTCAAGATCCTGGGCACGTAAACCCGCCTCTGGTCCTGATCGTTCACGGGGACGGGCCAGCCGACCGCTATTCCGGCGGTGGGTACATGCCTCTCATCAGCCGTCTTCTGGACAGCGGTCTTGCCGTCTATTCCTGGGACAAGCCTGGCGTCGGCGAAAGCCAGGGCAACTGGCTGTCCTTTTCCATGGAAGAGCGAGCGCGCCTCGCGGCAACGGCCCTTGCGGCCGCAAAAGAACAGCCCGAATTGAAGACGTCTCCAGCCGGATTTCTCGGCTTTTCGCAGGCGGGGTGGGTTTTGCCCATTCTGGCGGAAGAGCCAGCGCAGGGCGATTTCTTCGTGATTGTCGGCGGAGCCGTCAACTGGCTGCGGCAGGCTGGGTATTATACCCGGCGCAGGCTGGAGCTTGCAGGTGCGGACAGCAAGACGATCGACAAGGCCCTCGCGCAGGACGCAAAAGACGGACAAAAGTTTCTAGACAGGAACTTTTCCTATCAGGACTATCTCGACAGCGGCATGGACAGGGTTCCGATGCCGGAAGATCGCTTCGCATTTGCGCGCCGGAATGCAGCTTCCGACTCCACCGCCTCCCTTGCCCATATCTCCTCTCCTGTTCTGACACTGCACGGAGCGGAGGACCTCAACGTGGATCCTCATTTCAATATCGGCATCTATCGAAAGATGCTGACGGACAACAATCCCGCCAACCGCTTCGTGATCGTCCCGGAAGCAACCCATGCGCTGTTGCGGGCGGAAGCCTTCAACTACCAGCTCGAGGGGCAAATGCCTTCCTGGTCGAAGGCCTTGTTCATGGTCCTGGGACGCCGTGCCTACGCACCGGGCGCACTGGACACCATAACAATCTGGATCAAGGAACAGGCCTCATCAGCAAACAGCCTTTCAACTTCACCAGATCGATCAAATTGAACCCTTTTTGTTTTCGGTCCTTCAATCCGCAGCACCTTATCACCGGAGCGGGGACAGCACGCTTGTGGGCTGCCGGGACCCTTGGGTCCTTCAGTGCGGAGACGGGGACATGAGCAATCAGGCAATCGGAGAGCGGACAAGTGTGCGCTATCCACTGAGGCGGCGCCGCCAGAGGCTGCGCGTAAAGCGCCCCATGCCTTATGCTGTCCGGTACGTGCAGGTTCGCACCGCTCCAAAGCAGGCGAACTGGGGCACGCGAATGATGATTGCCTTCGCAGGCTTTGTCTGCGGACTTGCAGCCGACGCGCTGGTGATGTTTGCCGAAGACCATTTCCATCTGGCAAAGAACCGGGATCCGGATCTTTTCGCATGGGTGCTCGGCACCGGCTTTGCCGGCCATATCCTCTATCTGATCTTCGGAATACTAGCGGTCACGTTGCTGACGGCCTTCAACCGCCGCAAGTGGATCTTGTGGCTGCTGATCGGCTTTGTCGGCGGGCTACTGAGTATCTGATCGGCTGATAGCCTCAATTCAGGCTGTGGATCGCATCCGGCAGATCGAGTGAAAACGCCGGAATGACGACGTCGAACATGGAGCCGTCCGGACGTTCCATCGAGTAGGACCCGGCCATGATGCCGCTGTCGGTCGAAAGCGGGCAGTGCGACGAATACTCATAGGTCTCGCCAGGCTCTATCACCGGCTGTTCGCCGACCACGCCCTCGCCGCTGACTTCTTCCTGGCGCCCTCTGGCATCGGTTATCTGCCAGTATCGCGTCTTCAGCTGCACCGGTTCGCTGCCACCGTTGTGGATCTCGACCATATACGCCCAGATATACTCGCTCTCTTCCGGACGCGATTCATCGTCCAGATAAAACGGCTCGACGGAGACTTCGATCCCTTGGGTGATGGCGGTGTAACTGCCAGACACGGCTTTTCCTTAATTTCAGAACTGCGAACCTTGAAATAGACCGGTCCGAAGCGACTTCCACGGGTAGTGCCCGCTCGTTCAGGAGGGGCTTATAGGGCGAATGACGCAAGCGTGAAAGAGGGTTGTGACATATGAGGCCGGAATTGCTTGAGATTTGAGGCCGGATTTTGCAAGAACACCATCTGTCAGACCCAAAACAGTGATCTCTTCATGTTCGATGCCCACCTGCGCCCGCTGATCGATCCGCCGTTGAACCGGCTGGGCCTGATCCTTGCCGGCACGGGGCTTACCGCCAACAGCGTGACGCTGGCGGGCTTTGCTGCCGGTATGGGGGCAGCCATCGCTATCGCAACGGGTCATACCCTGATCGGCTTGTTCCTGATCGCGGTCAACCGATTTGCAGACGGTCTCGATGGCGCGTTGGCTCGGGCAACGGCCAAGACGGATCTCGGCGGCTACCTCGACATCACACTGGATTTCTTCTTCTACAGCGCAATCCCTCTGGCCTTTGCCATACAGGACCCGGCCAGCAACGCTTTGCCGGCGGTGGCACTTCTTGCCAGCTTCTACGCCAACGGCTCGGCCTTTCTGGCCTTTGCCATCATGGCGGAGAAGAACAAGCTGACCACCGACGCTCAGGGCTCCAAATCGCTCTATTACATAGGCGGGCTGGCCGAAGGTACCGAGACCATCGCGCTATTCCTGCTGATGGCCCTGGTTCCCGCCTGGTTTCCTGCGCTTGCCTACGGTTTTGCCGCGATATGCGTCGTGTCCGCCGGCGCCCGGGTGCTCATTGGCGTGAAGGCGCTGCGGCAGACAGGCCGTTAGATCGCCTGGAGCGCCTTCTCGATATCTTCCAGCAGATCCTGCGGATCCTCCAGACCGATTGAAAGCCGCAGGATACCATCGGTGATACCGAGTTCCGCGCGGGCTTCCTCGCCGATCGACTGGTGCGTGGTCGTCGCCGGATGGGTGATCAGGCTCTTGGCGTCGCCCAGGTTGTTGGAGATCTTGACGATTTCCAGCGCGTTTGTGAAACGGAACGCAGCTTCCTTGCCACCCTCGATTTCCATCGCCAGCATGGTGGATCCGCCGCTCATCTGGCGTTTGGCAACATCGGCCTGCGGGTGGTCGTCCCGGCCTGGATAGATCAGCCGCGCGACCTTGGACTGGCTTGCCAGATAGTCGGCAATCCTGCCCGCCGTTTCCGTCTGGCGCGCAACGCGCAGCGGCAGCGTTTCCAGGCCCTTCAACAGGACCCAGGCACTGAACGGGCTCATGTGCGGACCGGTATGCTTGATGAAGGGCATGACCTCGTCGTTGATCCATTCCTCGTCCGACAGGATCACACCGCCGAGGCACCTGCCCTGGCCATCGATGTGCTTGGTGGCCGAATAGACGACCACATCGGCACCGAGCTGAAACGGCGACTGATACAGCGGGGTCGCAAAGACGTTGTCGACGATCAGACGGGCACCGGCTTCCTTGGCGATCTGTGCCACGGCCTCGATGTCGATGACTTCCAGCGTCGGGTTGGTCGGGCTTTCCAGGAACAGGGCCTTGGTGTTCGGCCGGACAGCCGCCTTCCACTGCTCGATGTCCGTTCCGTCTACCAGCGTACTTTCAACGCCGAAGCGCGGCAACAGTGTTTCGCAAATATAGCGGCAGGAGCCGAACAGGGCCTTGGCGGCAATCACGTGATCGCCTGCCCTTACCGCTGCCATCAGCGCCAGATTGACGGCCGCCATGCCGCTGGCGGTTGCCCGCGCGGCCTCAGCCCCTTCCAGTGCCTTGATACGGTCCTCGAACATGGTGACGGTCGGGTTGGCATAGCGCGAATAGACATAACCCGGATCCTCGCCATTGAACCTGGCCTCGGCAGCTTCGGCACCGCTATAGGTAAAGCCCTGGGTCAGGTAGATTGTCTCCGAGGTCTCACCAAACGGTGACCGCATGGTGCCGCCATGAACCAGAGTGGTTGCAGGGCGCCAGTTCTTGTTTCCGGTCTTGGTGGTCTCAGTCATGTCTTTCATTCGCTCCAAACGCAAAAAACCCCAGCCTCAAGACCGGGGTTCTCACCTCCGGCCTTTTTAGCAACTTGTTTAACGTGGCTGCAAGCCGGCCGGCCCAAATCACCACGAAGTGAGCCTGTCCTACGGGAAAAGCAGGCACTGGTCAATTGTCTTGCGCACGATCCTCTCAAAAGCCCCGTTCTGCCAGAATGCCTGTTGGCGCGGGCGGCCCGATCCTTTAATGACCATAGACCAGCATAATGCGGAACATCTTCATGAACGTCACAGCGGGTCAGGTCTTGAACGGAAGCGCACTTCTCACAGCAAACGGCATTTTGCCGGAACGGGTAATCCAGGCCATGTTCGCCGCCGGAGAGATTTCAGCGGACGCGCCGCCTGTCACCGGTCAGATACAGCCTGCCAGCCTCGACCTGCGCTTGGGCAAGGAAGCCTACCGGGTGCGTGCCAGCTTCCTGCCGGGCCCCGACATCCAGGTCGCGGCTCGGCTTGAGCAGATGAAACTGCACACGGTCGACCTGAGCGAAGGTGCCGTCCTTGAAACAGGCTGCGTCTATATCGTGCCGCTGCAGGAAAGCCTCGCCCTGGCTCCGGATATTTCGGCAACTGCCAACCCGAAAAGCTCGACCGGCCGCCTGGACGTCTTCACCCGCGTCATCACAGACAACGGCCTTGCCTTCGACACCATTCCGGCCGGCTACACCGGTCCGCTTTATGCCGAAATCTCGCCGCTGACCTTTCCGATCCTCGTGCGGTCCGGGTCCCGCCTCAGCCAGATCCGCTTCCGGCGCGGTCAATCGCTCATTCCCGATGCGGAGCTGGAAGAGGTGCACAAGGCCCACACGCTGATGAGCGGTGGCAACGAGCGCATCGGCAACGGTGTGCAGCTCTCCATCGATCTGGAAGGGACCGGACCCAACAGCCTGATCGGATATCGCGCCAAGCAACACTCCGGACTGATCGATGTGGATGTCGTCGGAGCGCAGGACGTTCTGGATTTCTGGGAACCTATCTATCGCCGCCAGCGGGCGGAACTTATCCTCGATCCGGATGCATTCTATATTCTGGTCAGCCAGGAAGCTGTGCATGTGCCGCCGGACTATGCGGCCGAAATGGTGCCGTTCGATCCGCTCGTCGGCGAATTCCGCGTCCACTATGCAGGCTTCTTCGATCCCGGTTTTGGCCACGCCAGTGCCGGTGGTGTCGGCTCGCGCGCGGTTCTTGAAGTCCGCTCACATGATGTCCCGTTCATCGTGGAACACGGCCAGACCATCGGGCGTCTGGTCTATGAACACATGGCGGAGCGCCCGGCGACACTCTACGGTGAAGGCATCGGCTCCAACTATCAGGGCCAGGCACTCAAGCTGTCCAAGCACTTCAAGGCACCCGCCTGACCGCCGATGGCCCTGAAAACCGTCACCCGTGAGTTTGAAGGATTTCTGGAAGACCGGAAGTCCCGCTTTCTGGCGCATCTGGTGCCGGTGGACATGTTCGACCAGCGGATGGAAGAGCTGCGCAAGGAGCACAAGAAGGCCAATCACATCGTCACGGCGCACCGAAGACTTCTGGAAGACGACCGGATTGAGGAGAGCGGCAAGGACGACGGTGAACCGGCTGGCACCTCCGGCATGCCGACATTGCGCGTGCTGCAAGGGGCAGACCTGATCAACTGCGCTGTTCTGATCGTGCGTTATTTCGGCGGTACGAAACTCGGCGGTGGGGGCCTGGCCCGAGCCTATTCCGGCGCAGCGCAGGATGCGATCAACAACGCCGACCTGGTACCGTTTCAAAAGATACTGTCGAAAACAGTTCGCGCCGATTTTGCGTCCGGATCGGAACTGGAACGGCGGATCGAGACCCTCGGCCTCACCGTCATGGCGCGCGACTACACCGAAGACGGAGTGACGCTGACCGTCGAAGGGCCGGAAGAGGTTCTGGCTGAACTCTAGAGAGCGTCGACGTCCCGTCGCTCCTTCCAAGTCACTAGGGCCGGCCCCTCCCCCAGTCGTCATTGCCGGACTTGATCCGGCCATCCATACGGGGATCTTGGTCACAAAGAGACAATTGGGTCAGGAGACGGAGCGTCCTGGTTCCCACGGTTCAGTCAAGGGACGACGCATCAGATCGTGGATAGCTCTTGGTTTATCCGCTGACGCCACTGTTTCAGTCCACCAGGCCGCCTTACGTCCGCGTCTTGCCAGCTTCCGCCTTCAGCTCTTTCAGTTCTGCTCGAAGCGCCCTGACCTCTTCCAGGATCAGCCCTGTGTCGTCATGAATGGCCTGACGGTTGGCGTCGGCTTCAGCCTCGTGTTCCTCCTGCATGGCGGAGACGATGATACCGATAAAGAGGTTCAGCACCGTGAAGGCCGTGCACAGGATGAAGGGGACAAAGAACAGCCAGGAATAGGGATAGACATCCATGACCGGACGCACGATGCCCATGGACCAGCTTTCCAGGGTCATGACCTGGAACAGCGTGTAGAGCGATGCGCCGAGGTTGCCGAACCATTCCGGAAAGGCTTCGCCATAGAGCTTGGTCGCCATGACGGCGAAGACGTAAAAGACCAGCGCCATCAACACGACGATGGAGCCCATGCCCGGCAGGGCGGCCACCAACCCGCCGATAACACGGCGCAAGGACGGTACGACGGAAATGAGACGCAGAGCCCTCAAAATTCGCAGCGACCGCAGAACGGACAGGTTGCCTGTTGCCGGCATCAGCGAGATTGCAACGATGCTGAAGTCGAAGAGGCTCCAGGGGTCCTTGAAGAACTTCAGGCCATGAGCATAGAGCCGCAAAGCCAGTTCAACGACGAATATGCCTAGGATCACCTGATCGACCAGCCTGAGGAAACTGCCTACCTCTGCCATGACAGCAGGACTGGTCTCCAGACCGAGCGTCACCGCATTCAAAACGATAACGCCAATGATGCAGACTTCCCAGTTGCGTGAGGTGACCAGCGCCCTGACCTGATTTCGCATATATATGACCCGGTTTGATGTCTTTTCGTGCGTACCGCACTGCCCGGGCCGGAACATGGCGATTTCAGCGTCGCAGCGCAAGATCGCAGCGCTTTGGAAAAGCATCTACCCATCAGACAAGCGTGCTTGACAGGTCGGGCAAGTCGGCGCAGAAAGCTCATCAGGTTCGGCGGGTGTAGCTCAATGGTAGAGCAGAAGCTTCCCAAGCTTAAGACGGGGGTTCGATTCCCCTCACCCGCTCCAAACAACCAATCCAATTCCTGAATTTCCCAGTGGCTTTTCTTCAGCGCAGCGTTTCGCCGACCTGCGGGGTTTTCCGGACATCTGCGCGGCTGAGGCCAACATCCTTCAAGAGATAGTCGGGCAGATCCGCCAAGTGCGCCATGTCGCGCCGACGGCGCAGGCACTTCAGCGCGAAATGCAAGACGGCAGCAACGAGACCGGCTCTACGGACGCGCGCCAGGTGCAGAGGTACAAGGTGATCGGTCATCTGTTTTGCTCCTTTCCAACGGACAGGAGTAAGTTTAGAAAAAGCCTCTACGGACAGTGCGCAAAATTCTCAAAATTGAGCGATAAATTCGCAAAAATTCCGATTTTGAGATAAACTACCGCACAATTACGCCGAACAGGACTTTTCAACATGGATCTGGACGATTTCGATCATCAGCTGCTGCATCTGCTCAGTCTCGATGCCCGCCAGACCGGCAAGGAGCTTTCCGAGAAAGTTGGCCTGTCTTCTGCCGCCTGCCTGCGCAGGGTGCAACGCCTGAGAGAAGTCGGGGCGATCGAGCGGGAAGTGGCCATCGTGTCACCGGAGGCAACGGGCGCCTCCGTTACCTTGCTAGTGATGCTGATGCTGTCGCGTGGACAGCCGGAACGTATGGCGAAGTTGCGGCAGAAGTTGCTGAAGCTTCGGGAAGTGAAAAAGATCTACCACGTCACGGGTCCGGCCGATCTGGTACTCACCGTGCAGTGCTCTTCCATGGAAGCCTATTCAACTTTCACCGAGGCGCATTTCTATGAAGACGACATCAAGGGCTTCGATACGATCGTCGTCCTGCGCTCCTACGATCCGGAATCGGGGACTTGACTGCACTCCGCGGAATTCAGCCAACGCTGTGCCTGTCAGAGTTCTCGCGTTTGTTTTCGGAGTGCCTCGTGACATCTTCGACGGAGCGGGCTGACAAGCGCTGCCGGTTCGCGATATTCTGTCTGCGCGATTCCCGGCGCGTATTGCCGACCATGACTTGATACGGAACGAGACGTCCGCGTGCCAGCTTCACTGCCACTTCTCAAGATTATCTGCCGCGTTGCAGCCGGGCTGCTGACGCTTGGCACTTTGGCGCTTGGTACTTTGGCGCTCGGCGTCCTGTCGGTTTCAGCCCAGGAGGCTTCGGTCCGCGTTCCCAATTTCTGGGATCCGAAAGCCGTCCACGACCGGCCAAATGCCATTCCGGACAAGATCCAGTTTCTGGCAACCGACGGATATCCGCCCTTCGTGTTCCGTGACCAGCATGGCCGTCTTACAGGCTTCAATGTCGATCTCGCACGGGCTCTCTGCCAGGAGCTTGGAAGTTCCTGCGCCTTGCGCATCAAGGACTTCGAGGTTCTTCTGCCTGCACTGGACGAAGAAGAAGGTGACGCGATTATCTCCGGCCTGTCGCGCAGCCTCCCCTCCACGCGCCGCCTCAACTTCACCGAGGACTATCTGAAGCTGCCGGCGCGGTTTGTGGTTCGGGCGTATAACGCGTCCGATTTCAACGAGCAGGCTCTCACCGGCAAGCGGATAGCCGTTGAAGCAGGGTCCCGCTACGAGGCGTTTGCCAAGCGCTTCTTTCCCGATGCCGAGATCATCAGTCTGGAAACCGCAGAGGCGACACGCGAGGCGGTCAAGGGCGGTTCGGCCGATGCTCTGTTCGGCGACGGCCTGAACCTGTCCTTCTGGCTGCCGAGCGAAGCTGCAGATGGCTGCTGTGCCTTTGCCGGCGGCCCGTGGCTGGAGCCGGGCTATTTTGATGAAGGCATGGCCATTGCGACCCGCCAGGACGATCCGGAACGGGCTGCGGCCCTCACCTACGCCTTGCGCCAGCTTCACCAGAAGGGCATCTACCGCGAGCTTTACCTGCGCTATTTTCCCATGAGCTTCTTCTGACCTTTCCGGCCATTCCCGACAAAGAACCAGGTCAGCTTTTGCCTTTCGCGTCCTCGACACGCGCCTCCTTCCGGCGGTCCGGATTTTTCAGGAACGGGATCGCCAGGCTGAAGGGAAACGAATGCGCACGCGGCGTGAGCGCGGCACCGAGCCCGATTTCCATCGTCTCTTGTCCTTGCTCGGGATCTTCCACGTAGGTTCCGAACAGACGGTCCCAGACCGAAAGATAGAACCCGTAGTTGGAATCCGTCTCGTGCGGTAGCACCGAGTGATGAATGCGGTGCATGTCCGGAGTGACGATCAGAAACCGCAAGGGGCGGTCCAGCCAAAGCGGCAAGCGGACATTGGCGTGGCTGAAAACCGCAGAGCCGTTGAGAACGATCTCGAAGATCAGCACGGCTTCAACAGGACCGCCGAGGGCGATGATGACCACCCCTTTCCAGAGGAAGGACAGCAGAATTTCGATCGGGTGGAACCTGAGCGCGGTTGTAGCGTCCACCTCACTATCTGCGTGGTGCATGCGGTGAATGCGCCAGAACAGGGGAACCTTGTGCGACACCAGGTGTTGAAACCACACCGCAAGATCAAGCACGACAAAGGTGATCAGACCGGCCACAACACCCGACCAGCCGAGAAATGCAAAGAGGCCCCAACCCTTTTCCTGTGCCAGCATTGCAAGGCCGACGCCGCCGATGGGGAAGAACAGCCGCACCAGAAGGGCATCAAGCAGAACAATGCCCCAGTTGGTCGGCCAGCGCTTCAAACGGCTGCTCTTCAGGCGCCGCCGTGGCAAGCCCGCCTCCAACAGCGCCATTATCAGAAAGATGCCGCCGAAACAGGCCATGCGAACCTGGTTGATGTCGATCTGGTCAAACATGGGGTCTTTTGAAACGTCCTAACTAATGCTGCTTGCCACGGTCCCGATGGCACGATAGGGCGATACGACAATACTCCTGATATCATTCCTTGCCGCTGCGACAGATCACATCATCATGACCGACTTTCTCTGGACCCACCCCGAAACGCCACCTGTGGCAACACTGCTGCTGGCCCATGGTGCTGGCGCAGCCATGGACTCAACCTTCATGAACAAGCTCGCGGCAGCCCTCGCGAGCCAAGGCATTGCGGCCGCACGTTTTGAATTTGCCTATATGGCCGGTCGCCGGACGGGAGGCCCGAAAAAACCGCCGCCCCGGGCCGACAAGCTGATTGCCGAGTTCCAGACCGCCCTGCAATCAGTCCTCAGCCAGAGCGACGGTCCTCTGCTGATCGGCGGCAAATCGATGGGTGGTAGGGTCGCCGCGATGCTGGCAGGCGGCGGCTCGCTGCCTGGCCGCGCCAAGGGCGTTGCCTGTTTTGGCTACCCTTTCCACCCGACCGGCAAGGCCGATGCCGAATGGCGGCTCCAGCCGCTGCAGGACGCCAAACGGCCGGTTCTGGTTCTCCAGGGCGACCGGGATCCGTTCGGCTCGAAGGCGGAACTCGATGAAGTCACCTTGCCAGCTCATGTCAGCCTGACTTATCTGGAAGACGGCAACCACGACTTCGGACCGCGTGGCAAGTCGCCGGCGACACTCGACGGCAACATCAAACTGGCAGCCGAAGCAGTCAGGGCATTCGTGGATCGGCTCACGAGTTAGGGCCCACTACGTACCCGGACAAGCGCAGCGCAAGTCCAGGGCTTACGCGCAAGGCAGCAAGGAAAAAAGCCCGGACCGTTTCCGATCCGGGCTTTTTGAATTTCACGACAGTCCGGCTTACTGGCCGGGCTTTCCGTCGAATTCGTAGCTGGTGCTGCAGAACTCGCAGGTGACGATGATCTTGCCGTCGACAGTCATGTGGTCGACGTCGTCGTCGCTGAACCCGGCGAGAACATTCTCGATCTTCTCGCGAGAACAGCTGCACTTGTCGACCAGCGGCTGCGGCTCGAAAAGGCGGACGCCACGTTCGTGAAACAGCCGGAAGAGCAGCATTTCCACGCTGACTTCCGGATCAGTCAGTTCGACATCCTTGACCGTCTCGACCAGTACCTTGGCTTCCACCCAGGCATCGTCCTCGTCAATCTCGTGCGGGCTCGTGCCTTCCGGGGCATTGCCTGGATCGATGTCAGCCTGGCGCATGCGTTCCGGCGCTTCGGGCAGGAACTGGATCAGGATCCCGCCGGCTGTCCAGGTTTTCACGTGACCCTCGCCTTCCTGGCGGGTGAACAGTTCACCAACACCAAGACGAACTTCTGTCGGGATCTGCTCGGATCGCTCGAAGTACCGGCGTGCGACTTCTTCCAGCGAAACACCATCCAGCTCCACCAGTCCCTGGTAGCGCTGCATGTGCATTCCCTGGTCGATGGTCATCGCCAGATGTCCGTGCCCGAGAAGGGCCTCCTGCGTCGCCTTGCCGTCAGCCATCAGCGCTGCGACTTCAGCAGCATCGAAGGTTGCGCAGGCGCGGATTGCGTCGGGTGACTTGAAGTCGACGACCAGCATGGACACCGGCCCCTTCGTCTGCGTCTGCAGCGTGAAGCGACCGTCGAATTTCAGCGACGTGCCCAAGAGGCTGGTCAGAACGATCGCTTCCGCCAGCAGGCGCGAAACCGGTTCCGGATAGGCATGCCGGTCCAGAATTTTTTCCAGGACAGGACCAAGCGCGACCGCACGGCCGCGCACATCGAGCCCTTCCACGGCAAAGGGCCGGACAGCGTCCAGCCCTGCAGGCGTAATGCCCAGTTCATCAAGATTAAGTGCCACTTGGCTTGCCTTATGCTGCGCCGAAGCACCAGGCCAGAATGCCCTTTTGGGCATGGAGCCGGTTTTCGGCTTCGTCAAACACAACGGAGTTGGGACCGTCCATGACGTCCGAGGTGACTTCCTCACCCCGGTGGGCCGGCAGGCAATGCATGAACAGGGCGTCCTGGTTTGCCTCAGCCATCAGGCGTTTGTTGACCTGATAGGCGCTGAGGAGGTTGTGACGCGATTCCGCATCGTCATCACCCATGGACACCCAGCAGTCGGTCACGACACAGTCGGTCCCCTTGACTGCCTCATATGGGTCCGTCGTGACCTGAATGGAACCACCCTTGGCACGAGCAGTTTCAATCAGGTCCATCGGCGGCGCCAGTTCGCCCGGCGTCGCGATGCGCAATTCGAAATCGAAGCGCGGCGCGGCATGAATCCAGGAGGCCAGCACGTTGTTGCTGTCACCGGTCCAGGCAACGCTCTTGCCCTTGATCGAACCGCGATGCTCTTCAAAGGTCAACAGATCCGCCATGATCTGACAGGGATGCGAGAGCTTGGTCAGGCCGTTGATCACCGGCACTGTCGCATTTTCGGCAAGTTCACGCAGGTCGTTGTGATCGAGGATGCGGATCATGATCGCGTCGACGAAGCGCGACAGAACCTGCGCCGTATCGGCGATTGTCTCTCCGCGGCCGAGCTGCATTTCCGCACCGGTCAGCATCAAGGTCTCGCCGCCGAGCTCGCGCATGCCGACATCGAAGGAAATGCGCGTACGGGTCGACGGTTGTTCGAAGATCATGGCCAGCACCTTGCCGGCCAGAGGACCCTGGCCGCGATGCACGCCGTTACGGCTCGACTTGATCTTCCGGCTGGTGTCCAGGATGGCGCGCAGTTCGTCGCCTTCGAAGTCCGTCAGATCCAGAAAGTTCCGGTAGGTTCCGTTTGCGGTCATCAGGCCGCTCCTTCCGCCAATTTCGCTTCCATGGCGACAGCAGCCTGTTCCAGGCGCTCGACAGCAATGGAAATTTCCTCTTCGCTCATGGTCAGCGGCGGCATGATGCGCACCACGTTATCGCCGGCAGGAACTGCCAGCAGACCGGCTTCACGGGCTGCAAGCACATAATCTGCTACCGGCACCACGCATTTCAGACCGAGCATCAGGCCGTTGCCGCGTACTTCGGCCAGAACGTCCGGATGGCCGTCCACCAGTCCGGCCAGCTTCTGCTTGAAGCTGAGCCCCTTCTGACGGACACCTTCCAGGAACCCGTCTTCCAGAACGACGTCCAGAACGGCATTGCCGACTGCCATGGCCAGCGGATTGCCGCCAAAGGTGGTGCCGTGGGTCCCGGGGGACAGCGCCGCTGCCGTTTCTGCCGTTGCAAGACATGCGCCCATCGGGAACCCGCCGCCAATACCCTTGGCGATTGCCATCAGGTCCGGTTCCACGCCCGTCCACTGGTGAGCGAACAGCTTGCCGGTCCGTCCGACACCGGTCTGGATCTCGTCGAAAATCAGCAGAATGCCGTTGTCATCACAGATCTTGCGCAGCGCACGCAGGAAATCGGCCGGAATTTCGCGGATACCGCCTTCGCCCTGCACGGGCTCGATCGCGATCGCGGCCGTTTGCGGTCCGATGGCATCTTTCAGCGCATCCAGGTCTCCTGCCGGCACCTGGTCGAAACCCGGAGCCTTCGGGCCAAAGCCTTCAAGATATTTCGCCTGGCCGCCAGCCGCGATGGTCGCGATGGTCCGGCCATGGAAGGCGCCTTCGAAGGTCACGATGTGGAACCGCTCGGGGTTGCCGTTGTCATAATGATAACGGCGCGCGCATTTGATGGCAGCTTCCATCGCTTCCGCGCCGGAATTCACGAACAGCACCTTGTCGGCAAAGGTTTCCGCGCACAGGCGCTGCGCCAGCCGTTCGCCATCCGGGATCTGGTGCAGGTTAGAGGTATGCCACAGCTTGGCTGCCTGATCCTGCAATGCCTTGACCAGATGCGGATGGGCATGACCGAGTGCGTTGACCGCGATGCCGGAACCGCAATCGAGGAATCGTCGGCCATCGGTGGTAACCAGCCAGACGCCTTCCCCATGATCGAAAGACAGGTTCGATCTTGCGTAATTTCCGAATAGTGCAGTCGCGGACATAACCTCGTTTGTCTCCTTTAAACGCCCCTGCTGTCCCCTGCGTCGCCCCGACGCCGGGCCGTCACCTTGAAAAGATGCCGAAGGGCCAAAACGCAACGTGCCGCCCCGATGAGGCGGCACGCAGCGGCTTTCTTATACACTGCCGGTACCATGCACTGTCAATGGAAATGGCGCACAAGACATTTCATGTGCCGCGGAGGGCGGATTTCATAAAATTCTCAATGACCTCGCCATAATTGGGGAAAAGTCGTTTCATCCCCAACTGGTTTGGGTCGAGTGGTTGCCTGACAAATTAACGTTATTGTAACCTCTCAGCAATCAGACACGAGATCTCGTGAGGCAAATCACCAAGAGGCACTAGATCTGCCAGCATTAAGCGTGCTTGCGCATGCTTAACACGGGGTTAATGGCCGCAGGACGGTCAAACTAAAGGGTGCGGCAATGAGTTGGACAAACGAACGAGTTGAGCTTCTCAAAAAGCTTTGGGGCGACGGCTTGAGCGCAAGCCAGATCGCAGGCGAACTGGGTGGTGTTACCCGTAACGCCGTGATCGGCAAGGTGCACCGCCTTGGCCTGTCCGGCCGCGCCAAGTCCACCTCTTCAAGCGCCAAGCCGCGCCGGCCGCGCACCGCAGCTCCTGCAACGGGTGCAGCGCCGAAGAAACCGACGACGTCACATCCGCAGTCGATCGGCGCGACGGCCCTTAAAGCAGACATCTCGCCTGCACCAGTGGTGGCCCCCAAGCCGCGCGTAGAGCCGATTGCAGAGCTCGTTCCGATCTCGCAGCGGGCTACCATCCTGACGCTGACCGAGCGGACCTGCAAATGGCCGATTGGCGACCCGGCGACCGACGACTTTTACTTCTGCGGCCGCCAGTCCGATGCCGGCGTCCCCTACTGCGCTCATCACTGCAAGATCGCGTATCAGCCGGTCGCCGACCGCCGCCGCGATCGCAAGACGATGGCTCAGGCAGGCTGATAGCCTCGCACCTAACCAATTCATGAGAAAGCCCGCCATCTGGCGGGCTTTTTTTTGTTTGGGCCTTCCATTGACCAGATGCCCGACCCCGACCAGTGACCTCCCACGGCTTGTTCTTGGCACCGATCCATGTCGTTTCCGTTCCATCAAATCAAACCTTGTTTGACCGCTCCGCCACGACAGGGACCGCAGGATCAGCCCCGACACCGACACATCTGATGGGGTGGTCGCAGAAGAGAACCTTGTTCCGCGAAAGGCACATAACCGCTGAGAAACAAAAAGCCCGCTTGAAAGCGGGCTCCTTAATTCCATTCTGCAAGTTGCGCTCAGGCAGTGGCAGAGGTGAACTGGTCATTGAAGGCGTATCCGGCACCACGGACGGTACGGATAGGATCCTTCGCCTTGCCCTTGTTCAGAGCCTTGCGCAAGCGACCGACGTGAACATCGACAGTGCGTTCGTCCACGTAGACATCGTGACCCCAGACCCCATCCAGCAGTTGTTCGCGGGAGAAGACACGGCCAGGCGATGTCATCAGGAATTCCAGCAGGCGGAATTCCGTCGGCCCCAGGTGTATTTCCTTGGTGTTGCGGCGAACGCGGTGCGTTTCGCGATCCAGTTCGATATCGCCGGATCGCAACATGCTGGACACCACTTCCGGACTTGCCCGGCGCAGGATGGCGCGCACGCGGGCCATCAATTCCGGTACCGAGAAGGGCTTGACCACGTAGTCGTCGGCACCGGTCGACAGGCCGCGGATGCGCTCTGCTTCCTCACCGCGTGCCGTCAGCATGATGACCGGCAGGCGCTCGGTGTCTTCGCGCGCCCGCAGGCGGCGGCACAGTTCAATTCCGGACAGGCCCGGCAGCATCCAGTCGAGCAGCAACAGATCCGGCAGGCTTTCCCGCAGGCGGATTTCCGCCTCGTCACCCCGGACACAGGACTCGACCGAGTACCCTTCCGCTTCCAAATTGTATCTCAATAGAAGGCTGAGCGGTTCTTCGTCTTCAACGATGAGCACCTTCGGCATACATCTCGCTCCAATTACCGCAACCGGCGCCGAAGCGCCGGCCGTTAAGATCTTCTGCAAATCCGACGATTACCGGCGGGTCAGACCGCGCCTGTTTCGTCGACCTTTGCCCGGTCTTCCGGCAAACGCTCGCCAGTGACCATGTAGTAGACGTTCTCGGCGATGTTCGTGGCGTGATCGCCGATGCGCTCGATGTTCTTTGCGCAGAACAAGAGATGGACGCACTGGGTAATGACCCGCGGGTCTTCCATCATGTAGGTCAGGAGTTCGCGAAAGATCGACGTGTAGATCGCGTCGACCTCGGCGTCGGCTTCCTGAACCCGGCGGGCGGCTTCCGCATCCTTGCGGGCGTAGGCATCCAGCACCTGCTTGAGCTGCGAAAGAGCAAGTTCCGTCATGTGCTCCACACCGATCGCGAGCTTCTTGGACTGCAAGTCGCTGTCGATGGCGATGACGCGCTTGGCAACGTTCTTGGCAAGATCGCCAACACGCTCCAGGTCATTGGCAATGCGCGTTGCGGCGGTGATTTCACGCAGGTCCTGCCCCATCGGCTGGCGGCGGACGATCAGCTCGATCAGCTTCACTTCAAGTTCGTTGTAAAGGCTGTCCAGACGGACATCGCCCTTGATCGTCGCCTTGGCAAGCTCCAGATCCTGCGACACCAGCGCGGACACCGCATCGGCGAAAGCCTTTTCGGCAATACCACCCATTTCGGCAACCTTGCCGGCCATGGCCGTCAGTTCGTCATCGTAAGCCGAGACTGTATGTTCAGACATCCTGTGTCCCCTTCAGAAACCTAAAAAATGCTTAGCCGAAGCGGCCCGTAATATAGTCCTGCGTACGCTTGTCCTTCGGATTGGTAAAGATGTCCTCCGTCAGACCTTCCTCCACCAGAACACCCAGGTGGAAGAACGCGGTTCGCTGAGACACACGGGCAGCCTGCTGCATCGAGTGGGTCACGATCACGATGGTGAAGTTTTCCCGCAGTTCGTCGATCAGCTCTTCCACCTTCGCGGTCGCGATGGGGTCAAGCGCCGAGCACGGTTCGTCCATCAGGATCACTTCCGGGCTGACGGCAATCGCACGGGCAATGCACAGACGCTGCTGCTGACCGCCCGACATGCCGGTGCCCGGCTCGTCCAGACGGTTCTTGACTTCTTCCCAAAGCCCGGCCTTCTGCAGGCTGGAGGCTACGATTTCATCAAGCTCGGACTTGTTGCGGGCCAGACCATGGATCCGCGGACCATACGCAATGTTGTCGTAGATCGACTTGGGAAACGGGTTCGGCTTCTGGAAAACCATGCCGACCTTGGCACGCAGCTGTACGGGATCGACCTTGGGATCGTAGATGTCCTCACCGTCGATCTTGATCGACCCTTCCACACGGCAGATGTCGATGGTGTCGTTCATGCGGTTGATCGTCCGCAGGAACGTCGACTTGCCACATCCGGAGGGACCGATGAAGGCAGTCACGGACCGCGGCTGGATCTCGATGTCCACGTCCTTGATGGCGTGGGTATCGCCATAATAGACCTGCACCTTGTTCGCGGAAATTTTGCTGTCGGTCATGGTTTTCGCCTGTTCAAAATTCGGCATCTCGTTCATCGGAGCAATCCTTACCAGCGGCGTTCAAACCTGCGGCGCAGGATGATAGCGATAATGTTCATGGTCATGAGGAAGACCAGCAGCACGATGATCCCGCCCCAAGCGCGTTCATAGAAAGCCGGGTCGGCGCGTTTCGCCCACTCGTAGATCTGGGCCGGCATGGCCGAGTTCGGAGAGAAGAAACCGGCAGCCACACCGTCCGGGAAATTGGAGGCGATGAAACCGACCATCCCGATCAGCAGCAGCGGAGCGGTTTCCCCAAGCGCCTGTGCCAGACCGATGATCGTGCCGGTCAGAATGCCAGGCATTGCCAGCGGCAGGACATGGTGGAAGATCGACTGCATCTTGGAGGCGCCAATACCAAGGGCCGCATCGCGGATGCTCGGCGGAACGGCCTTCAAGGAGGCGCGGGTGGAGATGATGATCGTCGGAAGTGTCATCAGCGTCAGCACCAGGCCACCGACCAGCGGTGCGGATTGCGGCAGATGCATGAACTGGATGAAGACCGCCAGACCGAGAATACCGAACACGATGGAGGGAACGGCGGCCAGGTTGGAGATATTCACCTCGATCAGATCGGTGAACTTGTTCTGCGGAGCGAACTCTTCCAGGTAGATGGAAGCGGCCACGCCGATCGGCAGCGACAGGAACAGCACCACCAGCATCATGAACAGCGACCCGATCATGGACGCCCCGATGCCGGCCTGCTCCGGACGGCTGTCGGAAGCATCGGTTCCGGTGATGAAGGCCCAGTTGAAGCGCTTCTCCAGAATGCCGGCGGACTGCATCTGGTCAGCCAGATCCAGGTGTGCGGCGTCCAGGTTCTTGTCTTCGGCAAGATCCTCGCGCTTGACGCGGCCCTTCAGGTAGCCGTCGACACGGGATGAGGCGATCAGCTCGAAGGTTACCGTCGTGCCGATCTTGTCCGGGTTGGCAAGTGCATAGTCACGAACCGTCGCGGCAGCCCCTGAGGAGAACAGCTTCTGCAGGTCCTTTGCCGACATGTCGGTGGTGATATTGAGGCCGGCAAGTTCCTTGGCAAAGGCGTCGTCGATAATGGCCCGGTACTTGGAGGTCTTGACCACCGACTTTTCCGCTTCGGCAATCTGCTCCTGATTGAGCGGGACATCCACCTTCAGGAAGGTCTGGCTGAAGGCGCCAAGGCCGTTGGAAAGGATTGCCCACAACAGCGCGACGAGGAAGAACAGGCCGATGCCGATGGCAATGATGCCGTAGAGCTTGAAGCGCGCTTCAGCGGCGTTGCGCTTTCTGGTCAGCGGATCGAGTTCGAGGATCGACGTGGTCTTGTGCGGGGTCGGAGCACTGGTCTTGCCCGACGGTGGCGTAAGGGTCGTGTCGGTCATTAGTCGTACTGCTCCCGATATTTGCGCACGATGTAGAGCGCGACGATGTTGAGCCCCAGGGTCACGACGAACAGGGTCATGCCGAGTGCGAAGGCGACAAGGGCTTCCGGGGAGGCAAAGTCGGCGTCACCAGTGAGCTGGCTGACGATCTTCGCGGTCACGGTGGTCATCGCTTCGAGCGGGTTCATGCTGAGCCGGGCAGCAGCGCCGGCCCCCAGCACAACGATCATGGTTTCACCGATGGCGCGAGAGGCCGCCAGCAGGATGGCCCCGACGATCCCCGGCAGGGCCGCCGGCAGAATGACCTGCTTCACGGTTTCCGAATGGGTGGCACCAAGTCCGAGCGAACCGTCACGCATGGCCTGCGGCACAGCGTTGATGATGTCGTCGGAAAGCGAGCTGACGAAAGGGATCAGCATGATGCCCATGACAGCGCCCGCGGTGAACACCGAGGAAGCACCGGACATCCAGCTTACGCCAAGCGCACCGCCGGAGCCGAAGACGTTCATCAGAAGCGGGCCGACTGTGAGCAGCGCGAAGAGACCGTAAACGATGGTTGGAATACCGGCCAGGATCTCGAGCAGCGGCTTGGCGACGGCGCGTACGTGCGGCGTTGCATACTCAGACAGGTAGATGGCAGCGAACAGACCGATCGGTACGGCAACGGCAAGTGCGATCAGGGAGATATACATGGTCGCCCAGATCAGCGGCACGATCCCCAGCTCCGATCCACCGCCGAAGCTCGGCGCCCAGGTCAGGCCGAAGAAGAAATCAGCAGCCGGATAGAGCCGGAAGAACTCGACCGTGTTGAAGATCAGCGACAGCACGATGCCGACAGTCGTCAGGATGGCGATCGAGGCTGCTGCAATCAGGATATAGCGGACGACCGTTTCCACGACGTTGCGGGCACGGAAATCCTTGTTGGTGCGCAGAACACCGACAGCGAAACCGATCAGGCCGACCGCCAGAACGCCGATTGTCCGCAACAGCAGGCCTGTACCCGAGATGCTGCGGTATGTCTGCGCGGCCCGCAACGTTTCGGCGGTCACTTCGGAACCGAGCGCGACACCTATCTCGCCGAGACGGCTGCGCACGTCGGTCAGATCGGTGCGGATGGAAGACGCCATGTCGGCCGACATGGCGCCTTGGGAAACGGCAAGGTCGAGACCCTCGGCAACACGTACGACGTCGCTCATGACGAGGTCGAGCGAACTTGCGGCAATGGTCTCTTCGGAAATCTTGGAGGAAACCTGACTGTCAAGAATGATGGGCTGGAAGATCAGCCACGCAATGAGCAGCAGGAGGGCAGGAACCAATATCGAAACAACGACGTTCCAGCCGTAATAACCAGGCAGGGAATGGAGCTCACGCACATCCCCTCCGGCAGAACTTAAGGCTTTTCCGCGGCCGACTATGTATCCGGCGACAGCCAGAACCAGCAGCGCAATAAGAATATATGGAAGTGACATAGGGCGACCCAACCGGCAAAGAAGAAAGAAAGGGCGGCCGAAGCCGCCCTTCCGGAAAGATGTGCTTAGTTGCCCATCGTTTCTTCGGCTTCGATGGAAGCCTGCGTAGCTGCAAGCTCCGGATCGGAAACCAGGCCATACTGGGCCAGCGGGCCGTCCGGGCCAGCGATTTCGTCAGAAACGAAGAACTGAGCGTATTCTTTCAGGCCCGGGATAACGCCGATGTGTGCCTTCTTGATGTAGAAGAACAGCGGACGGGAAACCGGATACTCACCCTTGGCGATGGTTTCGGTGGACGGAGCGATACCGGCCATCGTTGCCACTTTGAGTTTGTCGGTGTTGTTCTCGTAGAACGCCAGGCCGAAAACGCCAACGCCGTTCGGGTTGGAATCGATGCGAGCCAGGGTCTCGGTGTAGTCGCCGTCGATGTCGACCGACTTGCCGTCCGTGCGAACTGCGATGCAGGCGTCTTCAGCGTCGTCTTCGGACATGCCGCCGTCGATCATGGCTTTCAGAGCGCCGGATTCTTCACAGCCAACAGCCAGAACTTTTTCTTCAAACACTTCACGGGTGCCGTGCTTGGTGCCCGGGATGAAAGCAGCGATTTCCGCGTCCGGCAGGGAAGCGTCAACTTCGGACCACTTGGTGTACGGGTTGTCGACGATCTGACCGTCCTTCAGGACTTTCGGGGACAGAGCGTTGAACCACTGAACCTGGGTGAATTCGTTGAAAGCCGGGCCGTCTTTCTGGGAAGCGAAGACGATGCCATCGTAGCCGATGCGGACTTCGATGATGTCTTTCACGCCAGCTTCGGCACAAGCCTTGATTTCCTTCTCGCGGATAGCGCGGGAAGCGTTTGCGATGTCGATGGTGTTTTCGCCAACGCCGGTGCAGAACTTCTTCAGACCAGCAGAGGAGCCACCGGATTCAACGACCGGTGTCGGGAAATCGGTGTTTTCGCCGAATGCTTCAGCAACGATGGAAGCATAAGGAAGAACCGTGGAGGAACCAGCAATCTGCACCTGGTCGCGAGCCTGAGCCGAACCAACGAATGCAGTGGAAGCAACGGCAAGAGCAGTTGCGCTAACGAGGGTCGTAAATTTCACTTGACCACTCCCTTTGAATGTCAAGGTTTCTAGATGATCACCGCGCTTGGATGTGCACGAGCGATGCGGGGAACCTAGGCTCCACGGATGAGAGTTCTATGACAGTTCCTTTTCAGTTTTGTGACAATTTAAGATGCTGAAATTACTCAAGAAAACCTGTTCCTTGACGGTTTTATGTCGCAAAGGGTCACAAAAACCCGTCTCGAGGTGCACATGGTGCAGCTCTCACTTGCCTCGGCAAAGCTGACAGGCATCCCTTTTATCCATCTGGCGAGCGTTATGCCTGATCAGGGAGGTTTTCAGGCACCTGCCGCAGCGGCCGAACGGGGTTTTGCATTGCCCGGTTCGGCTCGATCAGAGTTGCAAGGCCGGCAACGCCATTGCGTCGGCCGCCACTTGCCTGCGTTTTTCGGCAGACAGGGGAATCAGTCCCTTGCTCGTCAGATACCCATCGTCGCCCCAGGCCTCTTCGCTGGTGAAGGCAGCCACATACTCCTCCATGCCAGGAATAAGGCCGACGTGTTCCTTCTTGATGTAGAAAAACAGCGGGCGGGACACCGGGTATTCCCCGGAGGCAATCTTTTCGAACGTCGGCTCGACTCCGTTGACGCCAACGCTCTGGATCTTGTCCCGGTTCTGCATCAGGAAGGAATAGCCGAAGATGCCGACCGTCACGGGATTGGCCTCCAGAGCACCGACGATCAGGTCATCGTTCTCGCCCGCTTCGACAAAGCTGCCGTCCCGACGAATGCGGGTGCAACCGTCCTTTTCCAGATCCTTGACCGACTTGCAGCCTTCTTCCATGACAAGTTCCTCGAACGCATCACGGGTGCCGGAGGTCGGAGGCGGTCCAAGCACCTCGATTTCCTCATTCGGCAAGTCCGCATCAATGTCAGACCAGGCGAGGTTGCCGTTGTCGACAAGCTGTCCGTCCTTCGGAAGTTTCTCGGCCAGCGCCTCGAAAATCTGCTCCACGGTCAGGGTGAATTTCGGGCCATTGCGCGAATTGGCCAGCACGATGCCGTCATAACCGATTTCCACTTCGACCGGCGTGACGCCGTTTGCGAGACAGGTGTCCAGTTCCGAAGGCTTCATGCGCCTGGATGCATTGGTGATGTCCGGCGTGTGTTCACCAACGCCCTTGCAGAACAGGTTGAAACCGGCGCCTGAGCCCGTGGATTCGACAATCGGGAACTTTACGCCGTTGCTGCCGACTGCTTCTGCGACCGCGGTCGCAAACGGAAATACCGTTGACGAGCCGACGATAAGCAACCGGTCACGGGCTTCGGCGGTCAGGGATGCCAAACAAAAAACGCCACACAACACAGCGCGGGCTGAAAAATACATCGGCACGTTAAAACTCCTGGACAAAATGCTGGCGCGATCCGGCAAGACAGGCCTTCCTTCCGGCGGATCGCCTGACCGGTCACAAAAGACTTTTCCGATCTTGCAGTGGCAAGTCTCTAGCAGTCTCGCGTCTCAGGAATACGACAGTCGCCAATCCGGCATCAGGCGGAGATCTTCTCGGGCAGACCTTCAACGTTCTCCATGGCAGGCAAACTGACCTTGAACGTCGCCCCCTGCCCCGGCTCGCTTTCCACCTCCAGCCGGCCCCTGTGGCGTGTCAGGATGTGCTTCACGATGGCAAGCCCGAGGCCCGTCCCCTTCATCGCCCGGCTCGATTCGACATCGACCCGGTAGAACCTCTCCGTCAGGCGCGGCAGATGCTCACGCGGGATGCCCTCGCCGTAGTCGCGTACCGAAAGTTGCCAGGTCAGTGCATCCTGCGGCGCCTGCGGTCTTTCAAGACCGACGTCGACGAACTTGCCGTCATGGCCGTATTTCAGCGCGTTCTCGATCAGGTTTTCCGTCACCTGGATGAGCTCGTCCCTGTCGCCCCTGATCCGCACGGGAGTGTCCGGGAGCTGAAGCCGGATCTCGACGCCCATGTCGGAGGCCAGTGGAGACAGCGCATCGGTCGTATGCCGGACGATTTCTGACAGATCGACAGCATTTGCGGGCCGGACGTGCGCCTTCAGCTCGATCCGCGACAGCGACAGGATATCGTCGATCAACCGGCGCATACGCCCCGCCTGGTCCAGCATGATCGACAGAAACCTGTCTCTCGCCTCCGGATCGTTGCGCGCAGGACCTTGCAAGGTCTCGATAAATCCGGTGAGCGAGGCCAGAGGCGTGCGCAGTTCATGGCTGGCATTGGCGACGAAATCCGTGCGCATGCGTTCAAGCCGGCGATTTTCTGTCAGGTCCTGAATGACCACCAGAATGAAGTCCGGCAAGCTCGGCATCTTTTCCAGGCCTGCGCTTCCGGGCATGTAGATCGGCGAGATATGAGCCTCGTACCAGGTTTCGGTCGGCACCTTCTCGATCCAGCTGATCTTCTCGGCCTCACCCGTTGTGCAGACACGGTCGAACGCTTCCAGCAGCGAAGGAGCCCGGAGCGAGAAGGACAGAGGATCCCCCGGTTTCACGCCTTCGTAAATCGACAGCGCCTGCTTGTTGACATAGCGGGTGATGCCCCGCCCGTCGGCAACGAAGCAGGGTGTCGGCAACGCATCAACAGTGACCTTCATGCCCGTACCCGGCCACATCCTGCGGATTTCCCGCTGGGCATTCAGCTTGACCCTGCGGCTCGAAGACTTGCGCGGCACGAAACAGGCCACAACAACAATTGCCGCCATGGCGAGCAGCGCCGTCGTCAACGGCACTTCATGGACGATGACCGCGCCTGCGGCTGCAGCAAACGCGAACAGCAGAATCCAGCGGGCTTCGCCAAGTCGGGTCAGCGGCGATGCGGCCTGCCGGTCTTCAGCAGGTTCTTCGATTGGCGAAGGCGGTTGGGTCATGGACGGTCGAGCGAATTCGTTTCAGCGGTTAGGTGTCCCGAGTGCAGACACTATTTCGACGTCTCAGTAAATGTGCAAGGCCGGAATAGGGAGATCGGGGCAGCATCGGACCACTCCCCTAACACGGAAAGCATGTCAGCCAAGCGACAATCAAATACACCCCTGAAAATGGGCTCCGACCCACCAACGCTGTTCGCGTCAGGTGAACCGAAACTTCCGAACCGGCGCTAAATACCCGCACCAATCACCGATTTTGAGGCAAGGGATGTCTGGCGGCGGATTTCAGGTTGTCCAGAATACGCGGCCAGCCATCAGGCTGGCGCATGCGTTCCAGATATTCCGCTCCCGCTTCGCCATGTCTCAGAAACTCACTGTGAACGATTTCAAGGCGCGTGCTGTCCCCGGCCTCGCGGAAGTTCACCATGACACGGCTTGCCGTCGCAGGATCCGCAACTTCCTCGCCATCCCGGCTGACCTGCCAGGCCAGACGAATGTAAAGCGGCGGTTCCAGCGAGAGGACGGTTCCCCAGACCCTGTGCTGGCCTTCACTGTCGATCTCATAACAGCTACCACCCGCGTAGGGATCGATACCCGCCTGAACCTTGCCGTCGCCCGCATCCTTGAAAGGCGATGTCCACCACAGATCAAGCCGGTCGACAAACAGTGAAAACGCCTGGCTCCGCGGCAGATTCAACATGCCTTCAACCCGGCACTCGGTGTCATGTGTCATGATTTTCCGTCAAATTCGTTCTTTCCAACCCAAAACGCACTGTTTCACATTTGGACCCGGCTTGGCAAAGTACCGCTTCCCTAGCCGATTCAAACGTCAGATACATGACGTAAAGACCGAGGCAGAACCTGCCGAAACTGTCGCCCCTGGCGGAACCAACTGGAGACATCATGAAGCACGATCGCACGTTCGATCCGCAATATGGAACTGCCGTCGAGCTGATGCCGGGCGTGCGCCGGCTAACGGTAAACAACCCGGGGCCTTTCACCTTTCATGGCACCAACAGCTATCTGCTGGGGACCAGTCGGCTGATCTGCGTTGACCCCGGGCCTGCCCTGGAAGGCCAGGTCGACACCATCTTGAAGGCTGCACAAGGCGCAGTCATCGAGGCGATCCTGATCACCCACACGCATGTGGATCATTCGCCGGGCGCACGGCTGTTGAAAGAAAGAACCGGTGCCGAGATCATCGGGTGCGGGCCGCACCGGCCGGCACGAGCGCTTCTTGAAAACGAGGTCAATCCACTCGACGCCAGCGGCGACAAGGACTACGCGCCCGACAGGTTGCTGGAAGACGGCGAGATGTTCGAGGCCGCAGGCATTTCGCTTGAAGCCGTCGCCACGCCCGGCCACACGTCCAACCATCTGTGTTTTGCTCTTGCCGGGGAACCGGTTCTGCTGTCCGCCGATCACGTCATGGGCTGGTCAACATCGGTCGTCGCCCCACCCGACGGCAGCATGCGGGACTACATGGCCTCGATCGACAAACTGCTGGCCCGTTCCGAAACCGTCTATCTACCCGGACACGGCGGTATTGTTCGCAATGCCATCGACTACGTCCGCGACCTGAAGCGGCACAGGCACGACCGGGAAGCCTCTATCCTTCATGAACTGGCAAAAGGCGAAAGATCGATTCCGGAAATCGTATCGGTGCTCTATGCAGCGGTTGATCCGGCGTTGCACCCGGCAGCAGGTCTGTCCGTATTCGCGCACCTGGAGGACCTTGCGGACAGAGGCCGCGTCGAGGCCAGTCCGGAGCTGTCTCTTGCCGCCCGCTATCGCCTCACCGGCTGAGCCTGCAAGCGATCAGCCTTCCAGATCGACCGCATCCAGACCTTCGGCAACCGGCGCATCCTCGTCCTCGAAATAGGGTTTGAAGCTCGGCAACGGAATGGTTTCGCGCAAGTCTTCAACCGGTTCGGCCGGCAGGTCTTCTTCCAGCTCTGTCTCGTCGACCGAAAGCCGCGCCAGATCGCCGTATGTTTCCAGAAGCACACGGTCGATCTCGCTGAAGACAAGACGGATGCGGTCCGCATTGTCGGTCAGGTCCTTCAGCGGTGTGCGCGAACGCGAACGAACGTCAAGCAGGGCCCCCACCGAATCCGGCCGGACGCGCAGTACGATATCGTGTTTCAATCCCAGGATCTGCGAAGTGCCCTCAGCCTGCAGATAGGTCGGTGCATCGAGGAGATCGGGCGGCAATTCATCAACGACCTGCCAGTTCAGACCTTCAAGCGCCTTGACACTCGCCGCATGCAGTTGAGCGATAGAAATGCGGTATCGGCGCGGAACGATATCGGGGTAAAGACGGTCTTCCGCCGAATTGGCCATAGCAGTCATGCCCGGCGCGGCACCCGTATAAGCGGCAACGGCCGGCCAGACGTCTTCAACAAGCGCGATGTTCAGCCAGTCGAGAAAAGGTTGTTCGCTTGAAGCCACATTTGTTTCAAGTTCGGGTGGATCGGCTCGGTTGGTGGCCAGGTCGCTCGCTCCCGCGTGCATGACCAGCATTCCGACCACAAGCACGGGCGTCGCAAGCGCCAGCAGCCCCAGGAACAAACCTGTGAGCGCCGCCGGCACGCCGGGTCCGCCATAAGTCCAGATCCGGTGGAAGCCGAACAGGGCAAGCAGGATGGCAGCGAGCGCAATCGTAGCCGCTGCAATCAGAGACAGGACAAACACATCCGCGTCGATCAGGCCGAACCGCTTTGCCAGAAAAGCAATTGCCGCAAGCGCCAGCGCCACGGAGCCGGTCGTGCGACTGGCCGGTGCCGAAGCTGTTTTATAGACGGCGTAGCGCTTCATGAGATCCTATCTCGCCTGGCTTGCCGCATCGGCGCGGCAAGGTGTCCACCTGATTGTTTCTTCGTTTACAGCCAATTTGTCAAAAATGAACTTCACTTCGACAGCGAACACATCATACATTCCTTCTGGGCAAACGATAAACGTGCAAGCAAGACACGCCGGAAATACAGTTGCAAATCGGGGTAAGGCATGACCGGATTGCGGTCCCGTCATACGGCGAGCGAACAGGAACACCGCGCTGCCGGTGACGGAAAACAAAAGGCGTTTTCACCATTTGGCTTGTTTCGGCCAGGCTCTGCCAATATCTGCCTGTGCCACCTGCTGGTTCTGACGATACTCCTGTCGCCCATCGCCCTGGCATTTGCGATCCTCTATGCCGAACCGGGCGGACGCTGGCTGCAAGCCCACTATCATTACCTGCGGACAACCATTGCCCTCTTGGTCATAGGCCTCGGCACAGGAGGCCTGATGATCCTTCTGGGAGCTTCGATCTCTTCTGCATTGATGCTGGCCGGACTGGGCCTTTGTGCCACGACGGTACTGCTCAGCTACGCGCGATCGCTGCTAGGATTCTGCAGTGCCTTGCGGGGCTCTCCACTACGGAATCACAGAAGCTATTTCATATGAATGGGCAGTCATATACTTGCTCAAATGACTGGCAGGCCTAATTCGTAAATAAATCCTTACTGTATTACTTCAAATCCGGCCGGGATTCGTTACATCTTGTTATTGTTTTTGACTGGCCGATTTCCGCCAATAAGCGCATGCTTTTTCACATTCATTGCGAAAACCGGCTGAAAGGCGTGTTTTCTGCCTTCCGTTTGCCGCAATTGGATACGACATGCACACCGCCCGCGAGCCAAGTAAACTTTAACCCAGAGAGCGGGCACTGGAAAAGACAACGGACGAGACAAATGTCTGAGCAATCTGCCCGCCCTGCCCCGAAGCAAAGCGCCGATGCGAAACTGGTGAACCTCTACAAGCCCGTCGGCATCGCAGCCCTCAATGCAGCTGCCCTTTGCAAGAATTCGGGCACGGTGGCCAAAAAGAAGAACTGAGCCGCTGCGCTATAGCGTCCGAAGACGCGGCAAGCCGCTGGTGACGGCCAGCTTGCCATGTTGTTTCGAGACGCTGTTTGACGGCCGGCGTGACCGGTCCAGGATAGCGTTCGGACATACAATCGGTGACGATTGAATGTCCGCCATCCTGAAGCGGCCAAGCCCCGCCGGGGTGCCGCAAAATCACTTTCTTCAGACGGTTGCCGTCTTCCGATCTGTTGGGCAAACTGCCGCCGAACAGGGCACGCTCCGTGTCCTTCGGCGGAGATTGCCTGCATGATCATTGCCTACTGCCCGACCGTCAAAGGTCTGGAGCGTCTTGAGCTTGCCTCCGGCGCCCCCCTTCCGACCACGTCTGTATGGATCGACCTGATCGCCCCGACGCAGGAAGAGCAAAAGGCAGCAGAAAAGCTGATGGGCGCGGAAATCCCGACACGGGACGAGATCGCCTCCATCGAAACCTCCGAACGCCTTTACCTGGAACCCGGCGCCGTGGTGATGACCGCGCAGCTTCCGATCGCCACGCAGATGATCGACCCGGCGCTTTCGTCTGTCACATTTGTCGTCAATGCCAAGCGGCTGGTGACTGTGCGCTATGGCGAACCGAAATCCATCGCCCTTCTGTCGCGCAAGGTTCAGGCTGATTCGACTATCGCCCACAAGGGGCCGGCTGTTCTCTTCACGATGCTCGACATCATCGTCGACCGGTGTGCCGATGAAATGGAAAGCGCGTCAGCACGGTATGACAAACTGGCAGTGCAGGTGTTCGGCGACGGCCTCAACATGCGCAAGACCGCAAGCTATCAGATCGCCATCAAGCAACTGGGGCAGATCGGACTGCATGTGTCCAAGATGCACGATGTCTGCACCAGCCTGTCGCGGATGATGCTTTACCTCAGCACACATGCCAAACGTCTGAACCTGAACGAAGAGCAGGAAGCCGACTGCAAGATGTTCGGCAGGGACATCCATTCCATCAAGGAACACGGCGACGCACTGGACAACAAGCTGTCCTTCCTGCTGGACGCAACGGTCGGCCTTGTCACGCTGGAGCAGAACCAGATCTCGAAGATCTTTACGGTCGTCAGCGTGATCTTCCTGCCACCGACCTTGATCGCATCGATCTACGGCATGAACTTTGCCAACATGCCCGAGCTGAACTGGCAGCTCGGGTTCCTGTTCTCGTTGGGCCTGATGGTGTCGTCAGTCGGGCTGACGTTCCTGTTCTTCCGCTGGAAACGCCTGCTTTAACCGGTCCGGCATCTTGAAACTTTCAGCCCCTGTCGCAGGCGCGTTACGGATAAAGGCGCGCCTTGGACCATGGCTGATCCGCGCCAGTTCGGGTGAACTGCACGCGGTCATGAAGCCGGAACGGCCGGTCGTGCCAGAATTCGATGGAAACCGGCACCAGGCGCATGCCTGACCAGTGGTCGGGCCGCGGAATGTCGCCGATACCGAACTTGGCGGTATATTTCGCCACTTCCTTTTCCAGCGCGAAACGGCTTTCCAGCGGCCGCGATTGCCTGGACGCCCAGGCACCGATCCGGCTGCCGCGCGGCCGGGAGCGGTAGTACTCGTCCGCTTCCTCGTTCGAAACCTGTTCGACAAGGCCACGAATGCGAACCTGCCGGCGCAAGGACTTCCAGTGGAAGCACATGGCAGCCTTGCCGGCGGAGAGCAGCTCCTGCCCCTTGGCGCTTTCGAAATTTGTGTAAAAAACAAAGCCGCGTTCGTCGAAGTCCTTCAGCAGAACCATCCGCACATTCGGCAGGCCGTCTGGGTCGACGGTCGATAGCGCCAGTGCGTTGGGATCGTTGGGCTCCGAAGCCCTGGCGTCCTCAAGCCATTCTGCAAAAAGCTCAAATGGCTTCACTACCTCTGTAAAGTCACCTTTTGTTAACTCTTCAGGGGGATCTTTAAGGTCTGTCATCGGTAACCTGTCGAAGGAAACGACAGCCTTTAGTGCGGCTCGAATAAGCCGGACCGGGGGGCTGCCTGAAAAATGTATCGTATGCGTTCATATACTGCCGGGCACATAAAGATCCAACCCTTAGCCGCACTTTGCATGGCCATTGCAACCGCACTTGGCGGCTGTAGCCAGTTGTCCGTTCCGGTGGGCAGCAACAACATCGATTCCCCGACAGTCCTGACCGGCTCCATTCCGTCCGCATCCGACGTCGCCTATGCCGATATCAACGAGGACGACCGGTCTGTGATCGCGCAGAACCTCGACACTATCAGCCAGGACCTTGCCGCCGGAACGCCGACGCAGGCCTTGTCACTGACGTGGCTCAACGCGATCAGCGGCAATTCCGGCACATTGTCGAACATCAATGCCTCCACCTACAGCGAGACAGGCTGTCTCGGCTTTCAGACGACGGCGAATACCATCGTCGGCATCAAGCTGTACTCCGGCACGGCCTGCCGGGACATCACGCAAAAATTCGCGGTCACCAGCCTGACCGTCGCCGAAGCTTGAACCCCGTCAAAAAACCGCTAAAACCGGAAGGTCCTCAAGACGAATTCGGGGTCTGGAATTTTTTCCTATCCATCCCGATATAGAGGACAAGTCCGGTCAAGCATGACCTGCTAAACTTGCACGCTTGTGTTCGGCTCGCCGAACGGAGCAGTGCGCGGGGCAGCCTGCCGGAAAATCTTAGGAACCTGGTGAGACGAATGCGTGATCCCTATAGCGTTCTCGGGGTGGCAAAATCTGCCAGCGAGAGCGAAATCAAGAAGGCCTTTCGGAAGCTGGCCAAAAAATACCATCCGGATCAGAACAAGGATGATCCGACGGCCGCACAGCGTTTTTCCGAAGCAAATCAGGCCTATGAAATTGTCGGCGACAAGGAAAAACGTGCCAAGTTCGACCGCGGAGAAATCGATGCGGAGGGCAAGCAGCGCTATCAGGCGCATGGTTTTGACGGCTTTTCCGGATATGAAGACTTCGGCGGTGCACGCACCCAGAAGACATCTGGTGGCGGCGGCAGTTTCGACGATATTCTGAACGACATTTTCGGCAGTTTCGGTGGTGGCCGTGCACGCGCCGGCGCAGGTGCAGGCGCTGGACCCGGCGCAGGTTTCGGCGGAGGCGCCCGTGCGAAGGCGCCGCCCAAGACAAAAGGCGCCAATGCGGAAATCGTCGCCCGCGCCTCGCTGGAGGACATCGTCAACTCCGGCAAGACCCAGGTAACGCTTCCAAGCGGCAAGACGGTGAATGTTACCCTGCCCAAGGGGGTGGTCGAAGGCGAAAAGATTCGGCTCAAGGGCCAGGGGCACCCCGGGGAAAACGGCGGCCCTGCAGGCGACGCCCTGGTCGAGATCCGTTTCAAGCCTCACAAGCTTTTCGAAGTGAAGGGATCCGACCTCCACCTCGACCTGCCTCTGACACTTTATGAAGCTGTCCTGGGCGCAAAGGTGCGTACGCCGACCCTGTCCGGTGCCGTCAACCTGACCATTCCGGCCAATGCCTCCAGCGGCAAGTCCATGCGGTTGAAGGGCAAAGGCCTTCCGACCAAGACCGGTGGTCATGGCGACCTTCTGGTCAAGCTGCAGATCGTAATGCCGCCGCACGGCGACGACGAGTTGGACACGCTGATGCGGGCCTGGAAGGAAATCACTCCGTACCGCGCACGCGGACCGGAATTCGACTAGGCTGCTTCTTCGTCAACTGTTGACCATCACCTCGCCCCGCCAGTGCTACTGGTAGGGCGAGGTTTTTCAACCTTCCACATCTCCGCCTTAGGTCAGTCTCCAAGTTCTTCACCCACCAGGTCTTGCGAATTTATATAACTAGTTATATATCAAGTTATGTAAATGGAGTGACCCATGAGCGAAGATGTCGTCCGCGCGCTTGGCTATGCCACCCTGGGCAGCCGGCTGAAACGGATCGGGGAAATGCTGCAGGCACAAACGCAGATCGTTGCGGCCGAGCTTGCCGACACCAGTCTGCCGACGCCGCACAACCCTGTTCTTGCCGCACTCGACCGGCAAGGCCCGCTGAGTATCGGCGATCTGGCGAAGACCCTTGGCCAGAGCCAACCGGGCGTTACCAGAACGATCAACAAGATGAAGTCGGATGGACTGGTTGAATCCGTTGCCTCGCAACAGGACCGTCGCGTGACGACAATCGGCCTGACCGACAAGGGAGTAGCCCTCGTCGCCCATCTGAAAGAAACGCTCTGGCCCGCGATCACACTGGCAGTTGCCGATGCCTGCAACAGTCTGGAAGGTCCTTTGCTGGACCAGCTTGCAGGTCTGGAGGATGCCCTTTGCACGAGGCCGCTGTCCGTCCGCTGCAAGGACAGGCCCTTGCAGGACTGGAACTCTCTGCAAACACCCCCGGAGCTTGAACGATGATCAAGCGCATCTGGCACGGCTGGACAGACCCCGGCATGGCCGACACCTATGCCCATGTTCTCACGACACAGGTCATTCCGGGCATCGAGGCGAAAGCCATTCCCGGCTATCTCGGCATCGAGGTCCTTCGAAGGAACCTGGAAACCGAGGTGGAGTTCATCACCATCATGAGTTTCCGCTCGCTTGACGACATCATCGCGTTTCAAGGCCCGGATTACGAGCGCTGTTATGTGCCCGATGTCGCCCGGGACGTGTTGAAGCGATGGGATCTGATTTCACAACACTATGAGCTCGAAGATGCACGCAGTTATGAATGAACCGAGCCGGGACAGCCTTCTGAAGCGGGTTGTCTGGTCAGCCCTGACCTCCCGGCATGCGCAATTCAGCCAGGGAGGCGACCTTGCCCGCCGTTTCGATCCGGCCATCTCCCCTTTTGCGGCAGCGGCGAACAACTCGCCCGAAGCTCTGGCCGCGCTGGCGGAACTGATTCAACCGGGTGACGACCGGGCGTTCATTCTGCAGGCGGACGACATCGCCCTGCCCCATGAACTTGAGGCAGAGATTACCGCGCTGGGTGTTCTCATGGTGGAAGTTTCCCCGTCAGCCGGCCCATCCCGACCGACTTCAATCGTGCAGCTGGATGAAACCGATGTCCCGGAGATGGTCGAGCTTGCAACGCTGACAAAACCGGGTCCGTTCACCGCTCGCACGCCGGAGCTGGGCACTTTCTTCGGCATCAGGCTGGACGGCCGTCTGGCTGCAATGGCGGGTAGCAGGATCAACCTCGACGGCTATACGGAAGTCAGCGGGATCTGCACTCATCCCGATTTCCGAGGCAGAGGCCTGGCATCCGAGCTCTCTCTTCATGTGACTGAAGTCATCAGGAACCGCGGCGACATTCCGTTCCTTCACGCCTATGCGGACAATCACGGAGCAATTGCCCTCTACCGCAAGCTGGGTTTCGAGATATGGCGGGAGGTCAACGTAGCCGTTGTCAGACGCAAGGCTCAGATCGACCCGGACTGATCCCTTACATCGGAATTGCGCCGGTCTCTTTCCTCCTGAAACTGAGAAAGACGTTGGCGAAGATATTTCGAAGCCGACCGGTAATGGCTTGGACCGGCGGCTTCCGCCCAGCGTCCCGTCGTCCACTTGTTGTTGGAGCCTTTCATCGGTTCGCCGTAGAGTTCGTCATTCTCCAGACTTTCCACGAGGGCGAGCAGTTCGGCATGGTTTCCCTCCAGAAGGGATCGCACCGATCGCCAGGAAAGACCGGATTGCTTTTGCCGCAAGTCGGCATTGTATCTGGGTGTCTCGTTCCACTTGTAGCCTTTGGCCGGAAACCAGACCGGTCTGCCGGCCTGGCCGTCCCGGTACCAGCCCAGAAACAGGTCTATCCAGTGGGCCCGGTGACCGACGATATCCTTTGGCGATATGCCGTCCGCATCCTTTTCAAGACGCAGCATCGCGGGCAGGTCATCGAGGAGCGTTTGCAGCTTTGAAAACTCGCTCTCGCTTGCGGCGAGCAATTCCGTTTTCGTGGTTGCAGGCATTTCGCTCTCCCGTGACCACAACATTCAGTGCGAACTATGCGGAGCTAAAGCCTCGTTGGCCTGTGGCGACTACAAGCTTCGCCCGCACCAGATGGTGCCATGAGATCCGCTGTTGCTGACTGTCAGAACCGGATGGAACTCCCGTGCTGTCCAGAATGCGAGCCCGGCATCGTTGGCAGCGCTCACCCCGGCATGAACAGCCGATACACCCTTCAGTTTTGCAGCGGCAATCCAGGCGTCCAGCAGCCTGGTGCCAACTCCCCTCCCGCGCGCACGCGGCAAGAGGTTCATGTGAATATGCGCCGGATATTCATCGATGACGGCCTGTGGCACGGGCGAAGGATTGTGGATCGTGCGGATCCGCTGATCATCTGCTGACTGCACGGGTTCCTGCTGCACCGGTTCCGGGTAACGTTCCCGCAAAGCCGGCCACCATTCCCGCTCCAATTCGCGCTCGAAAGCCCGTGTATCGCTGACGCCGACGGCATAGCCGAATACGCCGAGATCATCTTCAGCGACAAAGCTGATCGGACCTTTCAAAGCCACATAGGGCCCTGCGTAGATATGGCCGATCAATGCGGGGTCAGAATAAAGATCCGTCGCGTCGCGCCCGGCCTGGCCGGTTTTCAGGCAGATATCGTAAACGGCTTCCAGGTCCCGAAGCTCGGCCTGCCGCACGATCATGGTATCAGTCATAAGCATCCGATTTCTGTCTTCAATGGTCCCGGATCATGGCGAATGCAGATCTGCGGTTTACCTGTCCTGCCAGCCGTACCACCAGTAAGCGCCCTGAAGATAGAGTTTGCGCAGTGACGGCAGGGGAAACCTTGCAAAAGGCCGGCGCAGGGCAACCGGCAGATCTTCCGGCTGAAGCTTGCCCAGGATCAGTCCGGCGACCTTCTCCCCCGAGATCGATGCCATTGCTATGCCGCTGCCGTGCCACCCCATTGCGGCATAGACGCCGCCGAGACCGGGCACTTCCCCAACAAAGGGGGTCAGATTTCGCGCCAGGCACACATGTCCATACCAGCTGTGTTCGGCCTCAATGCCCGCCCAGGCAGGAAACATCTCGTCGAAATCCGACCTTGCACGCTTGTACATCGCCGTGAGCGACTGGGCATTTTCGAAAATGCCGCCGCGCGTTCCGAACAGGAACCGCCGGTCAGGCAACAGGCGGAAATAATGCAACAGGTTACGAGTGTCGGCAGCCATGGTGTCGGAGGTCCAGCCCTGTGTGGCAAGTTCGCCCTCGCTCAGGGGGCGGGTCACCAGGATTGACGACATGACCGGCAGCGTACGCCCGTGCAGCCATTTGGGTGCATCCTCGCGTGCATAACCATTACCCGCCAGGACAACCTTCCGGGCCCGGATGAAGCCGTGTTCGGTCTCCAGTTGCCAGCGGTCATTGTCCCGGGTCATCCCTGTCACCGGCGACTTGCCGAAGATCTTGCCACCGGCTCGGCGCACCTGATCCGCCAGAGCCTGGACATAGGCCATCGGATTGAGTGCAAAGCCGTAGGGTACCTGCAGTCCGCCGTGGAATGTCGGCCCGCCATAGCCTTCCGCGTCCAGGTCCGTCTTGGAAAGCACTCGGGCCTTGATGCCGAAGTTCTCCTTCAGGAACGCTGCTTCCGCCTGAAAGCCGGCGAAATCCTTCCGCCGGTGGGCAAGATAGATTTCGCCATTGGAATGGCGGTCGGCGTCAACACCCCAGCTGTCGAGTCTCTGGGCAACCAGATTGACGCCCGCGACCTGATAGGCAACGAAACGGCGCGCTTCCTCGAGGCCGAATTTCTTGATGAGGCGGCGTTCATCGAGTTTGGTACCACCCAGGCAACAAAATCCGCCGTTGCGGCCCGAAGCGCCGTAACCAACGTGTTCCGCTTCCAGAACGCACACGGAAACGCCTGCCTGCGCGAGCCGTAGCGCAGCGCTCAGCCCGGCGAACCCAGCGCCGATAATCGCAACATCGAAAAGCGCGTTGCCGATGAGCTGCCGGTCCAGCTTGACCTGCGGAACGCTGGCTTCCCAGTAACTGCCGATCGTCCGGCGCGCTTCTGTACGGCTCTGCGGCATCTCAGAACCCGAGCCTGTCCCGCAGAGAGAACCACGTCATGGCAAGTACCAGAAGCGGGAAGCGGAGCCGGTCACCGCCGGGGAATGCCGGTACGTTCAGTTTTTCAAAGACGTCGAAGCGACCCGCAGTTCCCGTCACGGCTTCCGCCAGCACCTGACCACCAAGGGTTGCCATGGCAACGCCGTGGCCGGAGTACCCACCTGCGGTCAGCATGTTGGGCGCAATCCTTGCGAAATAGGGCATGCGCTTGGGCGTAATCGCCAGCGTACCGCCCCAGCCGTAATCGATGGCCACGTCGCTGAGCTGGGGGAAGATTTCCAGCATCGGTTCGCGCACGAAGGCCTTGATGTCTTCCGGAAAGCGATAGCCGTAATTCTCACCGCCACCGAATAGCAGCCGGCGGTCTGCCGACAGACGGAAGTAGTTGATGACGAACTTGCTGTCGGCCACGGCGACGTTGTTGCGGATGATCTTTTGCGCCTCGTCTTCCGAAAAGGGCTCCGTTGCGACAATGAAATTGTTGATCGGCATGACGTGCGCGGCTGTCTGCCGGTCAAGGCGGCCGAGATAACCGTTGCACGCCAGAATGACGTGCTCTGCACGAACGTCGCCCTGTCCCGTCCTCACGGTGATCCGTCCTGTGCCCTGACCGTCAATGCCGGTGACCTTGGTTTCCTCGAAAATCCTGGCCCCTGCCGCTTCGGCTGCCTGCCCGAGACCCAGTGCGAAATTGAGCGGATGCAAATGGCCTGCGCCCGTGTCCAGAGAGCCGCCGTAGTACCGGGGACTGCCGACCTGCTCGCCGATTTCATCCGGACCGACAAAGCGAATGTCCTCATAGCCGTAGACGAGCCTGAGATGCTCGACATAGTCCCGGCTTTCCTCGACAAAACTCTTGCGGTGATCGGCATGCAGTATCCCCGGCGTGTAGTCGCAGGCGATCTGGTGCTTGATGATCAGGTCCTTGACCAGCGCCTTGGAATCCTCGGCAAGGTCCCACAGCAATCTGGCGTGAGACTTGCCATGGCGTTCTTCCAGAACCGTCTGGTCCATGCGCTGGCCGGAACCGACCTGGCCGCCATTGCGGCCCGAGGCGCCCCACCCGATCCGGTTGGCTTCCAGGAGGATGACGTCAACACCCCGTTCAGCCAGATGCAATGCAGCCGATAGCCCCGTATAACCGCCACCGATGACGCAGACCGTGCAGGTGTGTGAGCCATCGAGAACCGGGTGAGCCGTTTGCCTGTTGGCAGTTGCAGCGTAATAGGAAGGTGGGTGTTGACCTGGCGTGTCATTAGCTGTCAGGAGATCAAGCGCAGTCAGCATGTCGGAAGCCAGGCTCCTCTTATCAACATGAATTTCCGTGGCCGGGAGTGGTACGCCACATTCCCTTGTTCAGCAGCCAGTTTCAAGGTGTAATCAGGTGATGGCAGGCAAGTTTTGCCTGATTTTGCAAGCTCTTGAGGCTCCCGCTACGTCAGCAAGCCCGGGCAGCTCGGCTCAGATGACGCAAAAGGAAGGCAAAACTGTGTTTGGTCCCGTAGAACATCCCTGGTTTGATGCGCTTTGGCGCAGAATTGTTCTGGTCGCTTTTTGCGCCGGCTGGACCGGAGTGGAATATGCATTCGGCAATATCACCTGGGTCTACATCATGGCGGCAATCACCGCCTATGCCGCCTGGGCGTACCTGTTCAACTACAAGGGACCTGACGACCCGAGCCGGGTGACCCGTCCACGGATGGAAGACGATGAAGGTTGATGCCTCCGGCATGATTGCGGCCGGCCGCCTTCAGGCTCTCTGGTCCCGGATCCTGAAACAGGCGTTTCGCGCCATACTGCTGATTTGCTGTGCCGGCGCTGCATCGGCGCAGGAGGATACGTCAGCTCTCGATGTCCTCAACAAGCGCTGCGTCGTCTGCCACGGCTGCTATGACGCGCCCTGTCAGCTCAAGCTGTCATCCGCCGCGGGCTGGATGCGCGGAGCAAGCAAGCAGAAAGTCTACGATTCCTCGCGTCTGGAAGATGCTCCGATGACACGCCTCGGGATCGATGCAAAGTCTGTTCCGGGCTGGCGCGCCAAGGGTTTCTTCGACGTTGTCGGCACACAGGACGGGCCATCCGTTCTGGAACAACTGCTGCTGGCCGGCCGCAAGAATTCGTTCAAGCTCGGAGCGCCGCTTCCTGACGACATCGACATTTCGACGCTACGTGCAAACACCTGCGCCATGCCCGGCAAGGTGAATGACTATCTCAAGGAACACCCGCAGGGCGGCATGCCGTTTGCCATGGCGCCGCTTGCAGATGGCGACTACGAGACCCTGCTGTCCTGGGCCAGGGACGGGGCACCTGCACCTGACGCCGGCAAAGGATTGCCACAGAGTGTCGAACAGTCGGTGCACACCGTCGAAACGTTCTTCAACCGCGGCGACAAACGGTCGAAACTTGTCGCGCGCTATATCTATGAACACCTGTTCCTGGCCCATCTGCACCTGGAAGGCGATGACCCGAACCGCTTCTTCCGCGTAATCCGTTCCAGAACCGCGACCGGCTCGCCTCCAGATGAGATTGCCTCGCGCCGCCCCTTTGACGATCCAGGTGGCCCCTTTCATTACAGGCTCATCCCGATTGACGGCACCATCCTGCACAAGGAGCACATGGTCTATGAGATCGGGTCCAAACGCCTGAACCGCTATGAAGACCTGTTCCTGAAAAGCGACTGGGAGATTGCGAGCCTGCCGCCCTATTCAACGGCTGCAGGCGGCAACCCGCTGTCGACCTTCCGCGCCATTCCTGCACGCAGCCGCTACCAGTTCCTGCTGGACGAAGCGCTTTATTTTGTCCGCTCTTTCATTCGTGGTCCGGTCTGCTACGGCCAGGTCGCGGTGAACGTGATCGAGGACCGTTTCTGGGTCTCCTTCCTGACACCCGACGCCGATCTCTCCGTCACCGACCCGAGCTTCCTGGAAGCCGCGACCCCGATCCTCGAACTGCCGGTCGCCCAGTCAAAGGGAAAACTGTCCAAGCGTCTGGAAGGCTTCCTGTCGCTCGGACCGGTCAAGTATCAGGAGTTTCGCAAGGGGCGGTATGAACGCAAGTTCCTGGCGGAAGGCGGCCCCGACTACGGTGACATCTGGCAAGGTGACGGTTCCGAAGTCGATGCCCGTCTGACCGTCTACCGTAATTTCTCTTCCGCCTCAGTGGTGACAGGCTTCGTCGGCGCGGTGCCCGAAACCGCCTGGGTAATCGATTTCCCGCTGTTCGAGCGGATCTACTACAATCTCGTTGCCGGGTTCGATGTCTTCGGCAACGTGGAACACCAACTCACGACACGCCTTTATATGGACAGCCTGCGCCGTGAAGGAGAGCGAACCTTCCTGTCGTTCCTGCCGCCACAAGTGCGCAAACCCTTGCACGAAAGCTGGTATCAGGGTCCGCTTGTCAGCATGGTCGATCTCTGGAAGGAAAGCGCGCTCGACACCAGGTCTCCAACAGGTATCGACTTTTCCACCAGCGATCCCAAGGAGGAGTTCCTCACCGAGCTGCTGCGCGAACCTGCTGGCCTGTGGGCTGAACAAGACCCTATCAACCGCTGCACCGGCAATGCCTGTGCGTCCAGTGACACGCCTGCCGGGCAACTACGCCCGCTTGCCCAGAAACCTGCGCCATATGCAAAGTTCCTGCCTGATATCTCTGTTCTGCTCGTGGAAACGGAACGGGACACGCAGGTCTTTACCCTGGTGCATGACATGGCCCACAGCAACGTTGCCTTCATCTTCAACGAGGATCTGCGCCGCGAACCCCAGAACGACAGCGTGACGGTCGTGCCCGGCCAGTTCAGCAGCTATCCGAATTTCATGTTCAAGGTGAAACAGGATCAGCTGCCGGCCTTCGTGGAGACGGTTCGGGAGATCAGGTCACAAGATGATTTCCTCAAGCTTGTCGACCGTTTTGGCGTCCGCAGAACCGACCCGGAATTCTGGACCGACTTCGACCGGATCCAGACCGCCCTGAAAGACCAGGACACCCTTCAGGCGGGCCTGCTGGACCTCAATCGATACCGCGACCCCAAACCGCTCGACCCGATTGACCGGTTGTTCGAGTTCACCTTCTCGCTGGATTAATCTTGCAGCTTGAGCGGATGAGCTTTTGCTCAGCCAAACTCTCTTCCTCATCCTGAATGTCTGATCCGAAAGGGGTGCCCGGGGCGACTGTGACAACTGAGCAAGGCGCAAGTTCGTTATACGACCCACGTCAACTGCGTCCTCTGATACTTTCAAACCAAACTCTGAGGAGCGGCGTCTCGAAGAATGAACCGGAGTTCGTTGCGATCAACCAGGCAAGCAGTTCGTGTCCCTGGACAAGTTCCTCATCCCGCTTCGCCGCCAAGTTCCCGGAACATCCAGTCGCAAAAGATCTGGGCGTCGGGGCCGAGTGCCTGACGCGAGCCGTCGGTGACGAGATAGTAGCTGTGCCGGCTCTTTATCTTCTTGTCCGATGAACGGATCAGCCGGCCGCTGTCGAGATACGGCTGGGCCAGCGTTTCCAGAACCAGAGCGTGTCCATGGCCGAGAGCAGCCAGTTCCAGGGCCGAGAGGGTCTGGTCGACCTGCAGGCCGTTGCGTTTTGGAACCGCATGCCCGTGGCTGCGGAAGAAGCTCTCCCAGGTGTCGATCACGCCCATGATGTCGAGCCGGGTTGCTTCCGCCAGCGCCTCGATTTCACGCTTGCCAGGGTCAAGCGCCAGATCTGGATGACAGACCGGAATGATCGGGTCGTTCAACAGAAACGCCACCACTCCGTCAGTCCAGCTGCCGTCGCCGAAGCGGATATCGATGTCGAACAGTTCCGGGCTGAGAGTTTCCGCCCAGGAGGCCGAGATCATCTGCAGGTCGATGCCCGGATGTGCTTCCTGAAACGCACGCAGCCGCGGGATCATCCAGAGCTGGCCGAAGCTGTTGAGGCAGCGGAAGCGAACCGGCTGACGGTCGCGCTCGCCAAAGACCGAGACGGTGGCAATCGAAAGATCTGAGAATGCCTTTTCAACCGTCGGCAGATAGGTCTGGCCCAGCCGGGTCAGCGCCAGCTCCCGATGGACGCGGTCGAACAGCGGATATCCCAACAGTTGCTCCAGCTGACGCACCTGATAGCTGACGGCAGCCGGAGTGATCAGCAGCTCCTCCGCTGCCCGGGTGAAGTTCCCCAGGCGCGCAGCCGCCTCGAAGGCGCGCAGCCATGTGAGCGGTGGCAGGCTGTAGGCCATTTCGTCTTCCTTTTATCATCAGGTGCGGAAGCTGTTTTCATTTTCTGAAACGAATTCGCACCTGTGCAACAAGCGTCTCCTTCAAATTTTCTCAAAGCTATACCAAATATTTTTTCGTTTCAGGAATTTTCCATCCTCGCAGACACTTCTCCAAAACAGCGGTCAACCGGCAGCGCATCATGGACAAGGTCGATTACATCATCGTGGGAGCCGGTTCGGCCGGATGTATCCTGGCGGAACGCCTGAGCGCAGATCCGCAGACGCGTGTTCTGCTGCTGGAGGCCGGTGGGTCCGATGCCTCACCCTGGGTGTCGCTGCCACTCGGCTATGGCAAGCTGAATTCCGACCCAAAACGCACGTGGCGCTTCATGACCGAACCAGACGAAGGCCTCGGCGGGCGCAGTGTCTACTGGCCCCGCGGTCGATTGCTGGGTGGCTCTGGCTCGATCAACGCCATGGTCTATTGCCGAGGTCTGCCTGGCGATTTCGAAGACTGGGAGGCCTCCGGCGCGGCAGGTTGGGGCTGGGCGAATGTAAAGGCAACTTACGAGCGCCTTGAAACCCGGGTGACCTGCGAGGGTGTGAAGCAAGGCGAGGGACCGATCCATATCCAGAATGTGTCCGACCAGATCCACAGGGTGAACCGGCACTTCTTTGCCGCGATCCGCGAAGTGGGCCTGCCCTGGAGTGACGACTTCAACGGTGATGCTCCCGAAGGTGGCGGCATTTACCAGATCAACACGCAAGATGGCCGCCGGTGTTCGTCCGCACGCGCCTATCTCCATCCTGCCCTTGCCCGCAAGAACCTAAGCGTCCGGACACAGGCCCAGGTTGCCCGCATCCTGTTTGAAGGAAGAACGGCTGTCGGCGTCGAACTCCTGAGCGGGGAAACCCTGCTTGCCGGCCGAGAGGTCATCCTGGCGGCAGGCGCAATCGGTTCGCCGCAACTGCTTCAGGTTTCCGGCATCGGCCCGGGAAGGTTGCTGAATGAGCTCGGCATTCCGGTGATCCAGGCCAATGACAATGTCGGCGGCAATCTGCAGGATCATCTGGCTGCGAATTTCACCTTCCGCGCCAAGGAACCGACACTCAATGCGATCCTGCGTCCCTTGCTGGGTCAGGCCCTGTCCGCCATGCAATACGCAGCAACCCGCAAGGGTCCTCTGGCTCTATCCGTCAACCAGTGCGGCGGATTCCTGCGCTCGCGCCCCGAGCTGAGCCGGCCGGACCAGCAGCTCTATTTCAATCCGATCAGCTATCGCCTGAGGCCTTACAAGGACAAGACACGGCTGAGCATCGATCCGTTCAACGGCTTCATCATTTGCGCACAGCCGGCCCGCCCGACGAGCCGCGGCCGCATCGACATCAAAAGTGCCAATGCCAGTGCGGCGCCTTCGATCCAGCCCAATTCGCTGGCGACCGAGGAAGACCGCCAGACCGTGATCGATGGCGGCAAGCTCTGCCAGAAGCTGATGGCAAGCCAGGCCTTGAGCGCGCTTGTCGAAAACCCCATCGCTCCGAACCTCGGAGAACTCGACGGCGACGGCATCCTGGCGGACTTCCGCGCCCGGGCCAGCACCGTCTTCCATCCGGTATCGACTTGCCGCATGGGCGAGAACCGCGAGACAACCGTCGTCAACAGCCGGCTGCAGGTGCACGGAATTGAAGGGCTTCGCGTTGCCGACGCCTCCGCCTTTCCGAACATCACCTCCGGCAACACCAACGCCCCGACCATGATGCTGGCTCTCAAGGGAGCCGATCTCATTCTAGAAGACCAGAAGCGAGCCCTCTCATGACCGTTCAGGACATCGCCCAAGACTATCTGACCACCGGCAAGCTGGATGCCTTGCCCGATGGGCATTTCATTGCCGGCAAACGCACTCCGACCTCGAACAAGAAGATGGAAAGCTTCGATCCGGGCCGGGCAGAAGCCTTTGCCGAATTTTCTCTCGGGTCCGACACCGATATGGATAACGCCATCGACGCTGCCGAGAAAGCAGCCCTGCATTGGCGGCAAGTCTCACCGGCAGAGCGCTGCCGTATCCTCAACAATGTTGCCCGGGTCTTCCGCGACAACGCAGACCGGTTGGCCGTGATAGAGGTGGTCGACAGCGGCAAGACGCTGGCCGAGGCCCAGGGTGACGTTCAGTCCTCCGTACGCCTTTTCGAATATTACGCCGGCGCTGCCGACAAGCTCGATGGCCGATCGGTCAATCTTGGTCCGGCCTATACCGCCTTCACCGTGCGCGAACCGGTCGGCGTTACAGGACACATCATTCCCTGGAACTATCCCACCTCGACCTTCGCGCGCGGTGTCGCCCCTGCCCTTGCCGCGGGCTGTTCCGTTGTTGCCAAGCCGGCCGAGACCACGCCCTTTACCGCGCTGGTCATGGCGGAACTGCTTTGCGAGGCCGGGGTGCCGGAAGGGCTGGTAAATGTGGTCACCGGCCTGGGCAGTGATGTCGGCGCGCAGATGGCGCGCGATCCGCGCATCAAGCAGCTGACCTTCACTGGCTCCGTCACCACTGGTATCAATGTTGCCCAGATGGCTGCCCCGAATGTGACCCGCCTGACGTTGGAACTTGGCGGCAAGTCACCACTGATCGCCTTTGCCGACGCCGATCCGGAAAAGGTCGCCGACGGAGCCTACTGGGCAATCTTCTCGAACGCCGGTCAGATCTGTTCGGCCGGATCCAGGCTGATCCTGCATAAATCGATCCGCGACGAAGTGCTTTCCATCCTTGCGGAACGAGCCGCCAAGATCAGGACCGGTCACGGACTGACGGCTCCGGACATGGGGGCCATCAATTCCGAGCTGCACCTGACCCGCATCAAGGCCCATGTGGATGCCGCAAAGGCGCGCGGTGCCAACATCCTGACCGGAGGCGACGCTACCGGCGACGCGGAGACGGGCAAAGGCTGGTTCTTCCAGCCAACGGTAATTGCGGACCTTGCACCGAACGATCCGGCGGTTCAGGAAGAGATTTTCGGCCCGGTCCTGTCGGTGCAACTGTTCGAAAGCGAAGAAGAAGCCGTCGCCCTTGCAAACGGTACAGACTTTGGCCTGATTGCCAGCGTCTATACCAATGATGTCGGGCGGGCGATGCGGGTTGCCGGCGCAATGGATTGCGGCCAGGTGTCGGTCAACGATTACTGGGCCGGGGGGCTTGAGCTGCCTTTCGGCGGCAACAAGAAATCAGGTTACGGCCGCGAAAAAGGCTGGGAAGGCCTCGATGCCTATACCAAGGTAAAGTCCATCACGATCAGCAACGCGAGCTAAGCGGACCAACATGAAACTCGACCAAATCGAGACCTTCGTCGTCGAAAACGCCCCGCCGCGCCATGGCGGGCGCTACTTCATCTTCGTCAAGCTGGTGACCGCTTGCGGCATCACAGGCTATGGCGAGATCTACAACGCCACCTTCGGCCCGCACCTGGTGGCCGAGATGGCGAAGGACGTGTTCCAGCGCCAGTTCGAGGGCGAAGATCCGCATCATATCGAGAAGCTGTGGCACAAGACCTATGGTGCCGGATATACGCAACGACCTGATGTGACCGTGATGGGCGTTTTGTCAGGTCTGGAAATGGCTTGCTGGGACATCATCGGCAAAGCCGCCGGCAAGCCGGCCTATCAGCTTCTGGGCGGTAGGGTGCATGAGCGCCTGCGCTCCTACACCTACCTTTATCCCTCCGATGGCGATGTCTATCCGGACCCGTCGAAACCCAATGTCTACAACGATCCGGACATGGCGGCCGAAGCGGCGGTCAAGGCCGTCGACCAGGGTTTCACGGCGGTGAAGTTCGACCCGGCCGGTGCCTATACGATCTACGATGGTCACCAGCCGAGCCTTGACGATCTGGAACGCTCGGAAGCCTTCTGCCGGCAGATCCGCAATGCCGTCGGCACGAGGGCCGACCTTCTTTTCGGTACCCACGGACAGTTCACCGTTTCCGGAGCCAAGCGGCTTGCACGCCGGATTGAGGGCTATGATCCGCTTTGGTTCGAAGAGCCGATCCCGCCCGAAAAGCCCGAAGACATGGCCGAGGTTGCGCGGTTTACCTCCATGCCAGTTGCGACGGGTGAGCGTCTGTGCACCAAGTATGAATTCGCCCGCGTGCTTGAAACCGGTGCGGCCAGTATCCTGCAGATGAACCTCGGCCGCGTCGGCGGCCTTCTGGAAGCCAAGAAGATTGCCGCCATGGCGGAATGCCGGTCAGCGCAGATAGCCCCTCACCTTTATTGCGGACCGCTGGTGGCGCTCGCAAACATCCAGCTGGCAACCTGCAGCCCGAATTTCCTGGTGCTGGAATCCATCCGGACCTTCGACGGGTTCTATGCCGACCTCTTGAAGACGCCTATTCGATGGGAAGACGGCTATGTCATTCCTTCAAGCGAACCGGGCCTCGGGCATGATCTGAACGAAGACGTCGCGCGGGCCCATCCCTATACCGGCAACGAACTGCATCTCGGGTTTCAGGAAAGCCCGGCTTTGCCGCTATAAGGGGATCAGGGCCGGCAAGGCGGTATTCCTTTGCCCGGCCCATGCCCTTGTCATCCCTTGGTCAAACCATGGGATGACGGGAAAGAAGGTTGCCTCAGGCCACCTTGCTGATCAGGGTCATGTCCTGCGCGGGCTCAGCGGGCGGAACCGGTTCTTCGACCCGGATGGCGGTTGATGCCATTAAGGCACGGCGGACGTCGGCCACCGGCATGGGCCTGCCGAACAGGAAGCCCTGAACCTCGTTGCACCCTTGCGAAGCAAGAAAGCCGAGATGGTCTTCCGTTTCCACACCTTCGGCCAGCACCGGAATATTGAGACTTTCACCCAGAATGATCGTTGCCTTGATGATCGCTTCTGACTGCTTGTTGCCCCCGAGATCCTTGACGAACTCCCGGTCGATCTTGATCTTGTCGAACGGAAAGGCCTGCAGTGTGGCAAGCGACGAATAGCCGGTGCCGAAGTCGTCCATGGCGATGCGAATGCCGAGACGTTTCAGCTGGTGGATGATCTGAAGCGCATGCGATGTGTCAGCGATGATGCCGGTCTCGGTGATCTCCAGTTCGAGACGCTCCGGCGACAGGCCGCTTTCCTTCAAGGCGTGGGCAACGATATCCGGAAAGCTGCTGTCGGCAAGCTGCACTGGCGCCACATTGACCGCGATCTTGACCCGGTTGTCCCAGGACGCTGCCTCACGGCAGGCGGTGCGAATGATCCAGGCGCCGATTTCACGGATCTGGCCGGTCTCCTCCGCAATCGGAATGAACTCGAACGGCGGGATCATGCCGCGCTGCGGGTGGTTCCAGCGCAGCAGAACTTCCGTGCCGGTGACTTCCCGGGTCATGACATCGTTCTGAAGCTGATAATAAAGCTCGAACTCGCCGTTCTTCAGGGCATTGCGCAGGTCCATGGCAAGGGCACTGCGCTCGCGGGTCTGTTGATCTAGCTCGACGTCATAACAAAGCGCGGCATTGCCGCCGGCAGCCTTGGCACGGTGCATGGCCCGCTCCGCGGCTTCGATCAACTGCGCACCCGACGATGCGTGATCGGGATAGTTCGCGTAGCCGACACTGCAACTGACGCGGATTTCTTCGCCCTGCCATAGCAGTGGCCGAGCGACCAGCTTCTGGATGCGCTTGCAAAGGTCAAGGATGTAGCCCCGGTAGTAGACCGGCTTGCCGACGATCACGAATTCGACGCCGCCGTTCCTGGCGATGTATTCATCGGGCTCCAGGTTCTCCGACAGATGCTTGGCAACGTGCCGCAGGAGAGCATCTCCGCACGCATGGCCATGAACTTCGTTGACTTCCTTGAACCGGCTCAGACTGCAGTTGAGCACGACGACCCGGGCATTGTCGGCAGCATACCTTGTCAGGAAACTATCGAGATGGCGGTCGAGTGCCCGGCGGTTCGGCAGACCGGTCAGCGGGTCGTGATGGGTAATGTGGTTGACCCTGCTTTCGGCAACCTGGGAGTTTGCACTGTCGATCGAATAGGTGATCATCGCCGACAGCAACAGGACGCTCATGGTGAAGACCACCGAGATGCCGATCAACTGGTTGGAGACAAGGTCCTTGACGCTGCCATCCAGTCGCAGGGGCAGAATTTCGACACCAGCCATCGCAACAAAGTGCAGGCTGGCCACAGCCAGGATCAGGCTGAGTACAGCCCCGTATTTGCAGTAGCGTGTCACCGGGCGGGCGACACGGCTTGTGGCAATGAGGCAGAAGACGCAGGCCAAAACGACGGAAACCACCACGAAAGGCGTCGACAACATCATGATGCCGGATATCTGAAGCGCCTTGATCCCGATGAAATGCATCGCCGCAATAGAGGCGCCAAAGATGACACCCCCGACCTCGATAAGTGCCGAGCGCTGGGAAATACTGCTGACAAGAAGTCCTGCTGTCGTGCCGGCAATGGCGATAACCAGCGAGAAGGCCGTCAGTTTGAGATCGTAACCCAGAATGAACGGGCTCTTGTAGGCGATCATGGCAACGAAGTGCGTGCTCCAGATCGTACCGCCGGCGATCAGGCCGGACAACAGCAGCCAGAGATACTTGAGATCGCCTTGTGTCCGCCGGACACGGGCGAACAGCCGCATAGTCAAAACGGCACCGACCGTCAGGATTATTACCGCCAGGGCAACAAACAACGGGTCATGCTCGAAAGCTATGCAAGACAGGACGGTTAGCATCATCAACTCCAGATGATGCAAGATAGCGTTTTTCTGCTCTAAAGTAGTAAAAACACCTATATCCCATGCAATATGGATAACAGTTGGTAAATTGTTTTAACTGATTGTAAATGCGAGAGTATTTTCCGGAAACTGTACGCTTTCGATCCAAGACAGTTTGCTTCGATTTTTACCCGTTTACCATTCCCGTATTGCGCAGCACAAAGCGAAGCAACACGCCATGCGGGAACAGGGGATCATAACGATTTCGGCCGCCGGGATCGCTCCCGGCGGCCGAAACTTCAAGACCTGGTGACAAATGTCAGGCTGCGGTTTTCGCCTTGAACTCGATCCTGCGGCGATGCAGCACCGGCTCGGTGTAACCATTTGGCTGGCTGGTGCCTTCGAACACCAGTTCGCAAGCTGCCTGGAAGGCGACAGAGCCGTCGAAATCCGCCGCCATCGGCCGGTAGAGCGGGTCACCTTCATTCTGGCCGTCAACGACAGCGGCCATGCGTTTCATGGTCTCCAGAACCTGCTCTCGGCCGACAACGCCATGGTGCAACCAGTTGGCGATGTGCTGCGAAGAAATGCGCAGTGTTGCACGGTCTTCCATCAGGCCGACATCGTTGATGTCCGGCACCTTCGAACAGCCAACGCCCTGTTCAACCCAGCGGACGACGTAGCCCAGAATGCCCTGGGCGTTGTTGTCGAGTTCTGCCTGAATGTCTTCCGGTGCCCAGTTGGGACGTTCGGCAACAGGAATGGAGAGAATGTCTTCCAGCTTGGCGGAAGCACGGCTCTTCAGCTCGTTCTGACGATCCTTCACGGCGACCTTGTGATAATGCAGCGCGTGGAGCGTTGCGGCGGTCGGTGACGGAACCCAGGCCGTGTTCGCGCCGGACATCGGATGACCGATCTTCTGCTCCAGCATGGCATGCATCAGGTCAGGCATCGCCCACATGCCCTTGCCGATCTGCGCATGGCCCGGCAGGCCGCAGGCAAGTCCGACATCGACGTTGTTGTTCTCGTAGGCGCTAATCCAGGTCGCGGCCTTCATGTCGCCCTTGCGGATCATCGGGCCGGCTTCCATGGACGTGTGCATTTCATCGCCGGTCCGGTCGAGGAAGCCGGTGTTGATGAAGAACACCCTGTCCTTGGCCTGGCGGATACACTCCTTCAGGTTCACCGTGGTGCGGCGTTCCTCGTCCATGATGCCCATCTTGAGCGTGTTGCGCTCGAGGCTCAGCGCATCTTCAACGCGGTTGAAGATCTCGCAGGCGAATGCCACTTCTTCCGGTCCGTGCATCTTCGGCTTGACGATATAGACCGAACCCGCGCGGCTGTTGAGCTCCCGGCCGTTCGGACCAATGTCGTGCAGCGCAATCAGGGAAGTGATCATGCCGTCGAGGAGGCCTTCCGGCACTTCGTTGCCGTCCTTGTCGAGTACGGCATCGTTGGTCATCAGATGGCCGACGTTGCGGATCAGCAGCAGCGAGCGACCGTGCAGCGACAGCGCGGAGCCGTCGGGAGCGGTGTAATTGCGATCGCCATTCATGCGGCGGGTAACGGTCTCGCCGCCTTTGACGAAGGTTTCTTCCAGATCGCCCTTCATCAGGCCAAGCCAGTTGGTGTAGACGACGACCTTGTCTTCCGCGTCGACAGCGGCAACGGAATCCTCGCAGTCCATGATCGTCGACATGGCCGATTCCAGGATCACGTCGGCGATGTGGGCGGCATCGGTCTTGCCGATCGGATGCTGCGCATCAATGTCGATTTCAAGGTGCAGACCGTTTCTGACCAGCAGGACCTTGTAGGGAGCAGCGTTGTCCCCGGAATAGCCGGCAAACTGCGAACCGTCGGCAAGGCTCGTGGAGCCCGTCTTGGTGGAAAGAACCAGAGCTTCGCCTTCAACGGCAAAACCGGTCACGTCGGACCAGCTTCCATCAGCCAACGGTGCCGCTTCATCCAGGACCTTGCGTGCATAGGCGATCACCTCGGCACCGCGTGCCGGATCAAATCCCTTGCCGGCCGGCAGAGAGCCCATCGCATCGGTGCCGTAAAGCGCATCGTAAAGAGAGCCCCAGCGGGCGTTGGCGGCATTCAGCGCATAGCGCGCGTTCATCACCGGAACGACAAGCTGCGGGCCCGCGACAGAGCCGATTTCCGGATCGATGTTGGCGGTACCAACGGCAAAGTCCGCACCTTCCGGCACCAGGTAACCGATTTCCGTCAGGAAGGTCTTGTAGCCGTCCATGTCCGGAGTACCGGGGTTGGCCTTGTGCCAGATATCGATCTTTTCCTGCAGGCTGTCGCGCTTTGCCAGCAGTGCCCGGTTCTTCGGTGCCAGATCGTGGATCAGGCTGGACAGGCTTTTCCAGAAATGGTCTTGATCGACGCCGGTATCCGGAAGGGCCTTTTCATTGACGAAGTCATAAAGAACCCTGGCAACTTGCAATCCATGGGCATCGACGCGGCCTGTCATCTGTCAGCTCCCCTAAACGAACTTGAATGTCTGATATTAGCCCGTGTTTTGGGGTCTTAACACGCAATCGTCAATTGCCGGGTCGATTGGATGACTTTTTCCATTTTGGAAAAGATCCAGATCATTATCTCCAACAGTATAAGTCGGTATACAAAAAGATAGCCCTTTGCCTGGGCCCGCCAATCCGTTACCGATGGGTTTCCACTCCATCTTCCACGCAACGGTTTTCATGTTTTCGCTGGTTAAACGTGTAGGCGACCTGACCTACGGCAACGCCCTGTTGATGCTGGCCCTGACCACATTGTTCTGGGGCGGCAATACCGTCGCCGGTCGTCTGGCCGTGGGCGAAGTGTCTCCGATGGTGGTGGTGTTCCTGCGTTGGGTGATCGTTGCCGGCATCCTGGTCCCGCTGCAATGGCGGCACATACGTGCGGAGTGGCCCCTGATGCGGCCCTATTCCTTCCGCATGGTGCTGATGGCCGTCTTCGGGTTCATCGGGTTCAACACCCTTTTCTACATCGCTGCGACGGAAACCACGGCCGTCAACCTAGGCATTATCCAGGGATCCGTCCCGATTCTTGTTCTGATCGGTTCCATGATTGCCTTCGGCAGCAGGATCCGAGCCCTGCAGGTGATCGGCATTCTGCTGACGCTTGCCGGGGTGACGCTGATTGCCGCCCAGGGCAGCCTGGACGTGCTGCTGGCGCTTGCCGTCAATCCGGGCGATGGCGTCATGCTGATCGCCTGTGTGCTCTATTCCGGCTATACACTTGCCCTGCGTGACCGGCCCCAGGTCTCACCACTGGCCTTCTTTGCGGTTCTGTCCGGCATTGCGGCCATCACATCTCTGCCCGGACTTGCATACGACATCGCTGCCGGCACCGTTCAGTGGCCGTCACTCCAGGGCTGGCTCGTAGTCCTTTATATCGCGCTGTTTCCTTCCTGCCTCGCGCAGATCTTCTTCATGCGAGGTGTCGAACTGATCGGACCGGCGCGCGCGGGGGTCTTTATCAACCTCGTGCCGATCTTTGCGGCCATACTGGCGGTCTCCATTCTCGGAGAACCGTTCAAATGGTACCACGGCACCGCTCTGGCGCTGGTAATCGGCGGCATCTGGCTTTCGGAGCGCAAGGCAGGTTAAGCGGATCGGCACAGTGCCGACGCAGTTGCAACCGGGTCGAGGGCCATTATCCTTGCTGCCGTTTTGAGTTTTTTGGAAACACCTTTTCTATCTGACCGGGATTTCAGGCGTGTTGCGCAGTTTCAAAGGTTCTCTCCGCGTGCTTGCCCTCGTGGCAGCCACCTTGTGTGTTGTCTCGACCGCCGACGCCGGGCTGTTGTCGCGGCTTGCGCGGGAAGCAGGCGATGCTGCGGGGTCCGCAGGCAAGCATATCGACACGCCCAAGCATCTTCTCGATGAAGGCGCTTCCCTGGCAAAGCGGTTGCCCAAGGTCACTGGTGCTGCATCCCTTGCCCTGATGCCGGCACCAGGCAACGCCTGGCAGCTTGTCACGCCTGACGGGAAAAGCCTTCAGCTCGCCTCCCTGCACGACTTGCCGAATGCCCTGGATGATGCCGCCAGACAGACCCACCGGCCACTGGCGGGTGATCTCCCCGGCAAGGCTCCTGTGCCCGACGCCCTGCAACTTGCGCTTCGGGAAACCGATTTTTTCAAGCTTCGCGACCAGCTTGACAGCCTGCCCCCCAAAGCCCGGGCGGTGATGGTGAGGCCAAATGGCAAGACCTACGACCTGAAGCCGATCAGCACTTCAAATGGCACGCGGCTTGCGGTTGCGCTTTCTCCAGACGTCCTGATCAACCCGGCAACCGCAAGGGCGCTCGACGGAAACATCAGGTTCCTGTCCCGGCCGGTTAAACGCGCGGATCTCAAGATGGCGCGGTTCAACAGCTCCGAAGCAGCCAATGCTTCAGGTCCCGGAGACATGATTGCCGATCTGAATGCCGACATTCTGGCCTCCAGCCTGGCGAAGTACAAAAACAGGTCGCTGGTTGTCACCGGCCGCATCACCCCGCACCCGCAAACCGGTCGCCCTCAGCTCAGCGTGCGTGACGGCAAGTCCGTGCGGGAAATCGACCTCGACGCATTTCAGAGGGCGGCTGAAAGCCAGCGGGTCAACCTGATGCTTGTGGAAAGCAAGTCACTGGTGCAGCCCGGCAAAAGCTGGTTTTCAAGAACAGCACTCGAAAAGCGCTTCGAGGCCGCGCAGTCGGCAATGACACAGGCGGAGCTGCTCAAGGCACTTTCGCCTCCGAACAGCACGACACTGATCCACGCTGCCGATGAACGAAACTTCCGCCTTGTTACCGCAAGCCGTTTCAGCCCGGAGGCGACCCCCGTAACGACCTCGCCTCAGGTGTCTGCCACTGCCGGAGACGACTATACGCTCGCAGGCTGGTTGCTGGACGCAAGCTTGCGCACAAGTGTCAGGACCATTCACCGCAATGGCGAGGACCCCGAGCACACGGAAGAAATCGAAAGCCGCTGGATACCCTGGATATCAAATTTCGACCTGATCCTGCTCTCGGTCCTTTCCGTCGTAACGCTGTTCATGAGCTGGTATCTCTGGCGCTGGTGGAACCGCTTCTGGCGCTTCGTGCTGGGGAACTGGGCTGCCGCCGATGCTCCCTCTTTGCCGCTCAAGCTCGTGAAGATCGTCTTCTTCCTGCCGTTTGCACTGATCATGCTGGTTCCGGCGATGATCTGGCTCTTTATCGGCGACTGGGTGAGATTTCTTACATGGCCGCTCCGAAAAGCATTCGGACGTTAACGCATTTGCGCGTATTCCTGTGCCCTATTGCCCGTGGCGGCAATAATTTTGGATGGCCAATTTGAAATTGCCGCAATCGCGGTGCACCATAACGACATGGAAACTCCATTAATTACAGGCGCTTTCGCGCTGCTCCTGATTACGATTTCCCTGCTGCAGCCCCTTGCCAGACGGCTTGGGCTGGCCCCCAGCGTTTTGCTGGCAACGGTCGGCACCATGATCGGCATTCTGGCGATCTATCTGCGCTACACTGCCGAAACGAATGCCTTCAACGCTATTGCGGACGTCTTCATCAATCCCCCGCTGGATTCGGAGATGATCCTCTACATTTTTCTGCCCATCCTTCTGTTTCAAACCGCCCTCACCCTGGAAGTTCGACGGATCGTCGAGGACATTGCCCCGATCCTGCTGATGGCGGTTGTCGCCGTCTTCGTCGCAACAGCCTTTATCGGCTTTGCCCTCTATCCGCTGGCAACGCTGTTTTCGCTCACCGACATCACGTTGATCGCCTGCCTGCTGCTGGGCTCGATTGTCGCCACGACGGACCCGGTTGCCGTTGTCGCCATCTTCCGGGACATTGGCGCGCCCGCGCGGCTCGGCCGCATCGTGGAAGGCGAGAGCCTGCTGAACGATGCTGCCGCCATCGTGATCTTCGTCATCCTGCTGCACATGCTGGCCGGTCACGAGACCATGACCGTCGGCGAAGCCGCCATTGCCTTCTGCCGCTCTTTCGCCGGTGGCATCATCGTAGGTGCGCTGCTTGGCCGGATCGCGGTTTCCCTTCTGCCGATCATGCGCGACATTCCGCTGGCACAGGTGACCCTGAGCCTGGCACTGCCCTACGGCACCTATGTGCTGAGCGACCAGTTCGTTGATGTTTCCGCCGTTGTTGCCGTCGTCTGTGCGGGCACTGTGTTCAACCTTTACGGCCCGGCCCGCATTCAGCCGGCCAGCTGGCAATTTCTCCATGCGGTCTGGGAGCAGATCTCCTTCTGGGCTGCTTCGCTCATCTTCCTCCTGTCCGCCATCCTGATCCCGCGTTTCGTGGAAGGCTTCACGCCTGTCGACATCCTGTTGCTGTTCGTCGTCATCGTCGCCGCATTGGCCGCCCGTGCGGTCGTCATCTTCGGACTGCTGCCGGTGCTCAGCGTTTTCCGGATGGGACAGGCGGTCAACGACCGCTACAAGACGGTGATCCTGTGGGGCGGCATGCGCGGCGCCGTCACGCTGACACTGGCGCTCAGCGTGTCCGAGCATGCGATGCTCTCGGACGAAGTGTCGGTCTTCGTCACCAAACTGGCGACGGGCTTCGTCCTGTTTACGCTGCTGGTTTACGGCACCAGTCTGAAGCCGCTGATCCGGCTGCTCGGTCTCGACAAGCTGAATGCCCGCGACGAGGCCTTGCGAACACAGTTCCTGGCCCTGGCTTTGTCAGACGTCCGGCACGAGCTGGAAACCGCCGCCCGCAACTATCACATTGCACCGCGCGTCACGGACGATGTGCTGAAAGACTACGAGAGCCGTGCGGAAGCCGCAGCTGCGGAAACCAACAAGCTGGAAGAACTGAAGGACTGGGACCGCGTCCGCATTGGCCTGATCGCCCTGGCCGACCGGGAACAGCAGCTCGTGCTGGAGCATTTCCACGAAAAGACCATCTCCGGACGGTCTGTTTCGCGGTTCCTGGCCCTGACCGGACGTACCGGCGACCTGACACGAAGCGACGGCCGGTCCGGCTATAATCAGGCTGCGCGTCAACCATTGAAATTCGGCCTCGGCTTCCGCCTCGCCCAGACACTGCAGCGGCGGCTCAGGATTGCCCGGCCATTGGCAATCCGTCTTGCCGACCGGTTCGAATTCCTGCTGGTCTACCGGATCCTTGCCGACGAACTGGTCGACTTCAACAACAAGCGGATACGCCCCCTGCTCGGCGACCGTGTTGCCGACATTCTGCAGGACACCCTGGCGATCCGGCAGGACGAGACCCTTGCAGCCATCGATGCCCTGCGCCTGCAGTATCCGGATTACGCCGACGCCCTGGAAGGGCAGTTCCTGCGCAAGGCCGGCGTCCGGCTGGAAGAAACCGCCTATGACGAAGCCAAGGAGCAGATGCTGATCGGCACCGAACTGCATCGCGACCTTCTGCGGGATGTCGAGCGGACCCGAAAAGCCTGTCACACGCGGCCTAAACTCGATCTTGGCCTGAAGACCCGCGAACTCGTCAGCGCGCATCCGCTGTTTGCGGACCTCACCCGCAAGCAGCAAAAGGCCATTCGCCGGATGATGCGGCCGCAATTCGCGACGCCGGGCGAGAAACTGATCCGCAAGGGCGACCGCGGTGATGCTGCCTATTTCATTGCGTCCGGCGCAGTGGAAGTGCGTGCACCCAGCCACAACATCCGTCTTGGCCGCGGTGACGTGTTTGGTGAAATCGCGCTGATGACCGGCGGCCGCCGCAGCGCGGATGTCGTCGCACTCGGGTATTGCCAGTTGCTCAGCCTCAGGGCGCAGGACTTCAAGGCGCTGCTGGCCGAAAACGAGGACTTGCGCAACCACGTCGCCATGCTGACCAAACGGCGTCAGCTGATGAACCTGGACGACGGCGAAACGGAAATGGAAGATCCTGTCTTTCCCATTTTCACCGAGATCAGAACCAGCAACCAGACCGGCGAGGAGCTGTCCCCGGAGACCGTTCTTGCGGAGCCTGATGCAGGAGAAACAGAAACCGAAATTCTCACCTTCGATGAGGCGGACGCGCAGAATGACCCTTCGCTCATGGAGAAGTTGAGCGCGGCGGATACCGTCACTGCAACGCCTGAAGAGCCCTCTCTGTCGGACAAGAACAAAGACAGCCACGCCGCAGAAGACGAAGAAGTACAGGAAGTCGCCAAGAGCGACGCCGGCTCTTCCGATGCGGAACCGGAACAGGCTGGCACTGAAGGCACGCAGCCACACTCGAAAGGCTTCGAAGCTTCTGCAGCGGACGCATCAACGCCGGACCAGGGCAAGTCGGAAGCAACTGAAGAGGCCACCGCCACGAGCGAGCCTGAGGAAACTCGAAAGCCGAAGACCAAGACCAAGACCAAGACCAAGACCCGCGAGACGGCATAGGCCTCTGATCGGAATACAATCGCCGCAGCGGACGTTCCCCTGCGGCGATGGTACGCCGTATTATCCAGCTTTCTGAATTTCGACCGAATGCGGATAGGGAATGGAGATGCCACCGGCATCAAACGCTTCCTTGACCGACTTCAGCATGTGGAACTTCAGTTCCCAGTAGTTTCCGGCATCACACCACAGCCTGACGCCAAGATCGACCGAACTGTCTCCCAGATTGGTCAACCGGACCCAGGGCTCCGGATCCTTGTGAACGCGTTCGTCCGTGTTGGCGACATCGAGAATGATCTGCACCGCCTTGTCGATATCGTCGCCATAGTCGATGCCGAAGGTCAGATCGAGACGCCGGGTGGAATGCGCCGAGAAATTGGTGATGACCGTGCCCCAGGCCTTGCCGTTCGGCATGATGATCTGAACGTTGTCCGGCGTCACAAGCTCGGTGACGAAGATGTTGAGATCCTTCACCGTTCCGGACGTTCCGCCGATATCAACATATTGGCCCATCTTGTAGGGCCGGAAGATGATCAGCATCACGCCTGCCGCGATGTCGCTCAATGTTCCCTGCAACGCCAGGCCGATGGCCAGTGTACCGGCGCCCAGCACGGCAACAAGACTGGTGGCCTGAATGCCGAAGAGCTGCAGAACCGCGATAACCGTGATGAGCAGGATGAGCCAGCGAACGATGGATGCGGCAAAGCTGCCGATCGTGTCGTCGATGCGCGGGTGAGCCACGATCCTGCTCTTGACGATGCTCGACAGGAAACCGGCCAGAAACCAGCCGATCACCAGAACGATGATGGCTTTCACTGCGTTGATGATCAGTGGCGTATAGACACTCACCTGGTCGATTGCGCTTTCCATGAAGTCCCTCCGTTCCCGTACAATCTCTTGAATACGTGGAAGTACTAACAGCAGATTTGGGCACTGGCCAGCAATGCACCCTGAGATTGCTGTAACTTACCGGAATATTGCCGGGGAGCCAGCTTCATCGGCTGAACCGGCAAGCCAATCCTCGAGAAACTGTGCCATTTCCTCGTTGCCGCATCCGCTGATGTAGCGCGGATCAAGCAAGCTGCCGGCTTCAAGCAGCAGACGTGCACAGGCAATATGATCGGCTTCACGGCGTTTCGGGGCAAATTCCGAACCGTGGACGACCGTGTCGAGAGCATCGCCGCCAAAGCGGTTCTTGTGGGTAAGATCCGGTCCAAGCGAGAGGAAATAGGCCATTTCATCCGCAAGGCCGTTCCAGCCTGCCACCTGCAATGGTGGCAACCCCATGTCGTCGGGCTCATTCGGGTCCAGTCCGGCCGCAATCAGCGCCTTCATGTGTTCCAGCTTGCCTGGAATGAAGGCGAGCCGCGTCAGCAGGCTTTTGTCTTCCTTGCTCAGACGCGCAATATCGAGACTACCCGGATTTGTCTTTCCCTCGGCGCAGGCGGCCAGAACCTGTTCGTTCCGGTCCAGCTTGTGCGCATGACCTTTCTCCACCAGGTATTTGGCGACCGGCAGATTGCCGTAAATCAACGCCATGGCGTATCCGGTATGGCCGTCCCAAACCGCGTCTGGATCGGCGCCATGGGCAAGCAACAGCTCGACAACCTTCACCGAGCCACCGCGCCGGGCTGCCTGATGCAGGGAGGGAATCGTGTTCATGGGCTGGCCGCTCGGATGATCCGGTACGGTGATGTTCGGATCGGCTCCGGCTTCCAGAAGCAGACGGACCTTTATTTCATCATCAAAGTCGAGTGCGCGCGGCAAGGCATTGGTCCCATCCGGCTGCGCGCCACGCTTCAGGAGGAGTTCGAGCGCACGCGGATGCTCAAGCTCGGTGGCGTGGTAGAGGCTTTCGTTGTCGTTGGGACTGGCTCCCTGGTCCAGCAACCAACGGCCAAGTTCGAAATTATCCGCGTGACACAACGCGCCATAGAGTGCGGACAGCATGTGTTTGTCGCCCGGCCTTTCCGGGTAACCGTCATTCACATCCGCTCCGTTGGCGACCAGCAGTTCGGCAATGGCAATCATGTCTGCCGCCCGTTCCGGACGCCGATGTATTTCCTTGGAAAAAGCCAGATGCAGGATCGGTGAGCGCACACCCACCAGGCGCGTGGCGGCTGCAGCGTCCGCTGCCACCACCGCGCGAACGGCGTCGAGGTCGTACAGGGCAACCTGAAGACCGAAATTGTCGTCCTTCAGCGTCGGGTCATCGGCAAGCAGTTTTTCCGTAACCCAATGTTGGCCGAAATAGAGCGCCTGTTTCAAACGCTCTGCCCGCTCTTCCCTGCTCAGGGATGCTGCTTCGAGGGTGAATTTCAGCTTCGGCCAGCTGTCATGACCGGCTTCACGGGCAATCACATGAAGAAAATCCGCGTGGCGAAGGGGCTTTGCCGGGTCTATGTGGGCGGATACACGGTCAGTGGCTCCCGCCTCGCCTTTCAGAAAGGCTTTTCTGAGACGGCGTGCGGATTTCTTGAAGTCGTCGAGGGAAGTTGCAGGTCCTGCGGACATGGCTTTTCTCCTGTGTCGAAAGCCCGGGCGATCCGCTGGTGTCGGGCGCAGGTGAAAAACCGGCATATGTCGTCAGAAGTCAGGGTGCTTTCGCTTTCCGCGGATCCGGCAGCCGCCCTCGTCGGCAACGCCAAATTGCATGAGGACACAACGGATTGCAACCCCGGAGGTCAGTCCGGACCGTTCTCCCTCTCGAACCGTTCTCGAGCCGAGGAGACAGCGGCTTCGTTCTCGATCGCCCAGTTGGTGAGCGCTTTCAGCGGCACCAGAAGCGTCCTGCCGAGCGGCGTCAGCGAATAGTCGACACGCGGGGGAATGCTGGGGGTCACGACGCGGTTGACTAGGCCGTCCTTTTCAAGTTCCCGCAAGGTCGCTGTCAGGGATTTCTGGGTCACGCCGCCAATCGACCGCTTGAGATCGGAAAACCGGCGCGGTTCATACTCAAGATGGGCAACCACCAGGCTGCACCATTTGCTGCCGACAGTTTGCAGCAGTCTTCGTACCGGCACGCAGCGCGGATCCTCGTGGTGCGGCAGCTGTTCTCGCGGCAGCTCTTCGACGGGTTTCGCCAGCGGTTTCATCAAGGATACCTCGGTTTCCAAAAAGTGCCGTCTTGCGGCCGGCTCAGTCTTACATCATTTCATACCAGTATCCAACGTATACCGAAGTATCGTCTGGATACTCCTCCCAAGCTTTTGTTTCTTAAGGAATTCATCATGTCGCTGAAACTGAAGATCATCTCCGGGTCGACCCGGCCTGGCCGCGTCGGGCCGACGATCGCGAAATGGGCAGCCAGTGCCGCCGAAGCGCATGGCGGCTTCGAGGTGGAAAGCATCGATCTCGCCGACATCAACCTGCCGCTTCTGGACGAGCCGGCGCATCCGGCTGCCCAGCAATACACCCACGACCACACCAAGCGCTGGAGCAGCATCGTCGCCGACGCCGACGCGTTCCTGTTCCTGACCCCGGAATACGACTATTTCGTGCCGGCATCGCTGGTGAATGCCGTGCAGGTGCTTTACCGCGAATGGAACTACAAGCCGGCCGGCATCATCAGCTACGGCGGGATTTCCGGTGGCCTGCGCGCGTCGCAGACGCTGCGCGAGCTGCTTGGCAACGTCAACGTGATGGCTCTGCCGCAGGTGGTTCCGGTTCCCTTCTTCCCGGAATTCATCAACGACGAAAGCGTCTTCACGCCGAATGACAAGATGAGTGAAGGCGCCACGCAGCTTCTGGGCGAGCTGACCAAATGGGCGACCGCCCTGAAAACCATGCGCGGTTAAATGACAAGGCCGCCGGATGTCGATCCGGCGGCCCCTAGATCTTCTGACACTCTTGCAGACCAGGTTCTACTTCTTGACCGGCCCCAGGTCGCACGGCGCCTTGCTCTCGTCAGGTACGAAGAAATCAGGTGCCAGTGCGAGGCTCGGGTCCACCCGATACTGGTCGAAATCGGTGACACCGCGACTGGCCAGGAACGTGTCGTCAATGACGAACTGTCCGGTAAATTCCTTCGAGGGTGTGGTGAAGATCTCGTAGGCTGCATCGGCCAGAATGTCCGGCGTCCGGCTCTGCTGCATCATCTTGTCACCACCGATGATGTTCTTGATCGCCGCCGTCGCAATGGTCGTGCGTGGCCATAGCGCGTTGACCGCAATCCCCTTGGAGCGCAGCTCGCCTGCCAGGCCCAGCACCACGAGGCTCATTCCGTATTTGGCGATCGAATAGGGCGTGAAGGGCGCGAACCATTTCTCTTGCATGTCCAGAGGGGGCGACAGCATCAGGATATGCGGGTTGTCGGACTGTTTCAAATGTTCGATGGCATGCTTGGAACAGGCAAGCGTTCCACGGGTGTTGATCTGGTGCATCAGATCGAACCGCTTCATGTCGGTCTGCTGCAGCGGGGTCAGTTGAATGGCACTGGCGTTGTTGACCAGAATGTCGAGCCCGCCGAAATGTGCCGCGGTCTTGTCCATTGCTTCCTTGACCGCTTCGTCGTCGCGCACGTCGAGCAGCACCGGAAGTGCCTTGCCGCCTGCCGCCTCGATCTCTTCGGCAGCGGAATAGATCGTTCCTTCCAGTTTGGGATGTGGCTCGGCGGTTTTGGCGGCGACGGCAACATTGGCTCCGTCACGCGCGGCCCGCAGCGCAATAGCCTTGCCGATCCCGCGCGATGCGCCAGTGATGAAAAGTGTCTTGCCCTTCAGGGACATGGTGGTTCCTCCGTATGCCGCTCTCCGGCGACAACCTTGCGGTCTGAAATTTTCTCATCCGAGCAAATGTGGCTCAGGCCTTCTTTTTGGTCATGAAAGCCTGGAAGGCAGCTATCGTTTCCGGCGCACTCAGCCGGCTGGAGAAGATCCTGATTTCTTCCTCTACGCGCTCGGACAGCTGAGCTGTGTCGCCGCGCAGAAGCTTTCTGGAAAGCGCCATTGCTTCGGGCGGCTTTGCGGCGATTTCCTTCGCGCAGGCAAGTGCTGCCGCGTCGACGTCACCTTCGACAACCTCGTTTACCAGTCCGGCCTGTGCCGCCTTTTCGGCCGAAAAGGCGTTGCCGAGGCAGAGCAGCTCAAAGGCCCGGGCCGGCCCCATGATCTGTGGTCCGAGCAGGCTGGACCCCGCCTCCGGAACAAGCCCAAGATCGACGAAAGGGGAACGGATGAGGGCGCGCGGGCTGGCAAACACCATGTCGCAATGCATCAACAAGGTCGTGCCGACACCGATGGCGATACCGTCTATCGAGGCAACCAAAGGCTTTTCGTTGCGAACCAGAGCCCTCAGGAACCGGACGACCGGTGTTTCCCCAAGCCCGGTCTTGCCAGCGTATTGCAGGAAGTCGCCAATATCGTTGCCGGCGGTAAAAACTTCCGGCAGGCCGCAGATCAGATGACAGCGAATACCCGCATCCGTGTTGCCTGTTTCCAGAGCTTCGGCGAGATCACTGTACATCTGCCCGGTCAGGGCATTCTTCTTTTCCGGCCGGTCCAGACGCAGGGTCTGGACACCGTCTTCAAGGGACTTGCGGATCATCATCTACTCCGATCAGGCGGTTCAGGACGCCAGGGCTTCGGCGTCGAACGCCTGAATGGCTTCGGCGGACAGAAGAATATCCGACTTCAAACCGGCGGTTTCCCCCATTGTGGTTTCACAGAAACTGCGGGCAAGCAGCGTACGTTCTGACAGCCGCAGTGCCGGTTCACCTGTCGAGGCAAGCGCCCCCTTGGCAAGCAAGGCGCCGCCCAGGGTCAGCCCGGCCAGCCGCAGATAGGGCGTCGCCCCGGCGAGGGCATCGCCGACCCTGCCATCCGCCTGCGCGCTCAGCATGAAGCTCGTTGCTTCCTCAAGATCCCGGATACTGGCCGAGAGCCGATCCGCGGCGGCACCGAATTCCGGGCGGTTGGAGGCAGCAACCTCGTCGGCCACGGTCTGCAGTTCCGCGATGAAGCCCTTGATGTGTTCACCGCCGGACAGCGGCAGCTTGCGCATGACCAGGTCGATGGACTGGATACCGTTGGTGCCTTCATAAATCGGGGCGATGCGCGCGTCGCGCAGATGTTGTGCGGCGCCGGTTTCCTCGATGAAGCCCATGCCGCCGTGTATCTGAATACCCAGCGAAGCGACCTCGACGCCGAAGTCGGTCGGCAGCGCCTTGGCGATCGGCGTCAGCAGGCTTGCACGCTCGTTCCAGAACGTCTTGCCAGCTTCGTCTTCGGCAATCTTCGACATGTCGATGGCGTGGGCGCAGGCGTAACAGATGGCGCGGGCAACCTGCGTGCGCGCCTTCATGCCCAGCAGCATGCGTTTGATATCCGGGTGGCGAGCAATGGGGCTCATGCCGTCGCCGGTCTCGCCGGGGGCCCTGCCCTGCTTGCGCTCCAGCGCGTAGGCAAGCGCATGCTGATAGGCGCGCTCGGCCACACCAAGCCCCTGAATACCGACTGCAAGGCGAGCGTTGTTCATCATCGTGAACATGCAGGCCAGCCCCCGATTTTCCTCACCGACCAGCCAGCCGATGGCACCGCCCTCGTCGCCATAGACCATGGTGCAGGTAGGCGAACCGTGAATGCCCATCTTGTGTTCGACACCGGCCACTTTCACGTCGTTTCGCTCACCCAAGGAACCGTCGTCGTTGACCAGGAACTTCGGTACAAGGAACAGCGAAATGCCCTTGGTGCCTACTGGCGCATCCGGCAGGCGCGCCAGCACCATGTGGACGATATTGTCAGTAAGATCGTGGTCGCCGTAGGTAATGAAAATCTTCTGGCCGAAGATGCGGTAGGTGCCGTCGTCCCGACGCTCGGCCTTTGCCTTGAGCGCATTCAGATCCGAACCGGCCTGCGGTTCGGTCAGGTTCATGGTGCCCATCCACTCGCCGGATACCAGCTTCTCCAGGTACTTGGCCTTGAGCTCTTCCGAAGCGTGTTTTTCCATCGCCTCGATAGCGCCGATGGTCAGGGTCGGTCCGATGGCGAATGCCATTGATCCGGAGTTCCACATTTCCAGAGCCGCCGCCGACATCATCACCGGCAGGCCCTGGCCGCCGGACTCCGGATTGGCGGTCAGGCTGTTCCAGCCGCCCTCGATCCATGCATGATAAGCCTCGCGCCACCCCGGAGGAGTAGACACCTTGCCATCGGCAAGCGGTGTGCCGTGCTTGTCGGCAACTGCATTGAGAGGCGCGATTTCCTCGGCGGCGAACCGGCCCGCCTCGGTCAGGATGGCATCGACAAGATCGTCGCCGAGTTCGGCATGACGGGCACTCTTTTGCAGGTCGGACAGACCGCAGACATGTTTCAGAGTGAAGGCAATCTCATCGACGGGTGCGCGATACATTCAGGTCCTCCCAAAACCAATTGGCTTTCGATTCTTGCCGCCGGATGGCGGTTTTCGCTGTTCCGAGCTTGACGGCAGCAAGGCTACTCCGCAAAAGGCGCTATCGACAGCGGTTTGAAAGGACAATAGACCCGTTGACGTTAACGTCAACCCGTATCGCAGCGGCAGGTCATCGTCTTTTTGGTCAATTGCGGAAATGACATGTCCGGTCGGCTCGCGCCCTTCCGGAACTCATTGTACCGTCACTGTCGGAACCGAAATCGTCGCACATCCGGGCAGCTCTCGACTGCAGGATACGCAAGCGAGTGAGGCACATGCGGACTTGGACGCTCGACATCGCGGCACCTGACTGGAAGGAAGCGCCTGAAGCAGATGCGGTGTGCGCTGCGCTGATGGCGGGTGATCTTGTGGCGGTTCCAACCGAAACCGTTTACGGCCTTGCCGCCGATGCCACCAACGGCACGGCCTGTGCGAAGATTTTTGCCGCCAAGGGCAGGCCCCAGTTCAATCCGCTCATCTCCCACGTCCAGACGCTGGATGCAGCACTGGAACATGGTGTTTTCAACGAACGCGCACTTGCACTGGCTGAAGCCTTCTGGCCCGGCCCCTTGACGCTGGTCGTGCCCAAACGCCCGGCCTCCCCGATTTCCGATCTGGCCACTGCCGGACTTCAGACTGTTGCGCTTCGGGTGCCGGTCGGTCCGGTGATGCGATTTCTGGCAGAAAAGACCGGCAGGCCTCTCGCCGCGCCAAGCGCAAACCGCTCGGGCAAGATCAGTCCGACGCGCGCAGAGGACGTCGTTGCCGATCTCGGCCCTTCGCTCAGCTTCGTCATTGATGCGGGCGCTTGTGCCGTCGGTATAGAATCCACCATTGTCGGCCTGGTTGACGGCACACCGCGCCTGTTGCGGCCAGGCGGCCTTGCTCGCGAGGACATCGAACGCGTACTTGGCCAATCGCTGCAAGGCGCCAGCCCCGACATGCGGCCGGACGCTCCCGCGGCCCCCGGTATGTTGACGTCTCACTATGCCCCCGACGCTGCGATGATACTGAACGCCAGCGAGGTGAATGCCACAGACGGACTGCTCTCCTTCGGGGCTGATCGTTTGCCAGGAGCTGATAGTGCACAGGCCGAATTCAACCTGAGCCCGGCCGGTGACCTTGCCGAAGCTGCCGCAAATCTGTTTCGCGCCATGCGATTTCTGGACGCCAAGGGTGTCCGCGTCATCAAGGTGCAGTTTATCCCCAGCTTTGGATTGGGCGAAGCGATCAACGATCGGCTGCGCCGTGCGGCGGCACCACGCGACTGACCCCGACCAACGCTTGCGATGGAATGAGCCGGCTAAATTTATCCGGCAATGTTTTGGCGCATTCTGCGGCACCAAAACAAAAGGCCTTAAAAAACAGCAACTCGGAAGCAGGCGCTAAAATTCAAGCTGAATCCGGATCGCCTTAAGTTAACCGAAGAGAGACGCAAGTTTCCGCTTTAACGGACAAGCAACCGTCGCCCTCGCAACTCGATTTTGGTTAAGCAAACCATACAATATCTATCGAGATACGACCCTCTACTGCAAACTTATCAACACCATGCCCCAAATGGATTACGGTAAAAAGCTCGCATTCCCTTACTGGAATCACGTAGTTTAAGAATCAGATTTGAGATGCAGCGGACCTCCCCTCGGGCATTGCGGTGCTCGCACCTCGGTAAGGGCCGGCAAAGAGCCGGCCCCTTTTTTTGACCCTCCCCTTCCATGACGCAAGTCCGATCAGCTGAAGCTGAAGCCGGTACACCGGGATGCGTGCGACACTGGCCCAATCTGCTGCCTCATGTACTCACTTGCCTCAAACGCGCTCGATGCGTCTCTCTGCGATGGTGAAAGCTTTCAAGTGAAGTTCAAGTGAAGTCTCCGCTCAGATGGAAGCGTTGCCTCCCTTGATGCGGGACAAGCTCACGTGGAACCGGTATCGGAGTCCAAGTTCAGTCTGACCTGACTTTGTAAAATGCTCCCCCGACCTCCCGGCTTTCCTTTCCGCGGCTCACCAATTTTGCCGCAGTCGTTATTCCAATGCGGGAATTGACAGCCTGTCCGGCAACCGTTCTGATGCAGAGCCGACAAAAGATAACAATCGACCTTCCGGAAACACCCCTTGTCTACCTTGCTTCTGCATCATTCGTCCTATCTCGACCACCTGACACCCGTGGGGCATCCGGAGCGACCAGACCGGATCCGGGCGATCGACAGGATCCTGGAGCACGAAAAATTCCAGTCCGTGGAACGCGACCTCGCCCCCATGGGAACCGTTGAGGACATCGCCCGCGCCCACCCGATGAGCTACGTCGACCAGATCCACCGGCTGGCGCCGGCGGAAGGAACAGCCCGGGTTGATGCGGACACCACCATGTCGCCCGGCACCTGGGAAGCAGCGCTTCGCGGCGTTGGCGGTGCATGCCGTGCGGTCGACGAGGTCTTGACGAAAAAGGTCAACAACGCCTTTTCCGCGTCCCGCCCGCCTGGCCACCACGCGGAAAAAGACCGCGCCATGGGCTTCTGCTTTTTCAACAACGCTGCGGTTGCCGCGCGTTATGCGCAGGCAAAGTTCGGACTGGAGCGGGTGGCCATCGTCGATTTCGACGTTCACCACGGCAACGGCACGCAGGACATTTTCTGGGACGATCCCACGGTAATGTATTGTTCTACCCACCAGATGCCGCTCTATCCGGGCTCGGGGGCCGCCTCGGAGACCGGAGAAGCCAACACGATCGTGAATGCACCTCTGGCCCCGGGGGAGGATGGAACCGGCTTCAAGGAAGCGTTCGAAGTCCTGTTGCTGCCTCGCCTCAATCACTTCGCGCCGGAGTTGGTCATCGTTTCCGCAGGTTTCGATGCGCACATGCGCGACCCGCTTGGGGGCCTTAATCTGGTCGAAGCCGACTTTGCCTGGGCAACGCGGGCGCTGATGGACGTTGCCGATGCCCACAGCAACGGTCACCTGATCTCCGTCCTTGAAGGCGGATACGATCTCGAGGGCCTGGCGCGATCGGTCGCAGCCCATGTCATGACGTTGATGACGGGTTAAGCGATCCCGCTTCGGCGCAGCAAGACCGAAAAGCACGGGGATGACCGTCTGAAGGCCCAAATGAAACCTTGACCTTCGGCCCTCAGACCGCAAGTTTCCCTCAAGACCAGATGCCATCCAGACAAACGGAATCCGACCGATGACCGATGCTGCCAACGATATTGCCGGCCTTTCCTTTGAAGAAGCGCTGAAGCAGTTGGAAACCATTGTGCGGGAACTCGAGCAGGGGAACGTACCGCTGGAGCGAAGCATCGACATGTACGAACGCGGTGATGCGCTGCGCAAACATTGCGACACACTCCTGAAATCGGCGGAAGCGAAGGTCGAGAAGATCCAACTGGGTCAAAATGGCGAAGCCAGCGGCACCGAAGCACTCGACCCGCAGTAATCCGACAAGGTCATTTTCCAGTCCGACCAGACGCCATACAGTCAGATTGCAGTCAGAACAGCCTTGAAACGTGACCTGTTCAACCGGCAGACGCTTTTAGCTTACGTCATCCCTCATCGTTTTGACCGGCTTGCGGCTGCCCCACCACCATCCGGAGCAACGCAGACTTTACGAGCGCGTCGCCTCGTTGAAGTGTCGACCACCTTTATCCAGACGACGGCGTCAACTACGTCCAATTTAGCTGTACAAGCCGACATTCACTTTGTTCATTTTAAAGTAAGTTCAAGTTCCGCCCTGATCCTGACACAATAAATTTCATACTGTTCAACGATCATTCTGTCATTCGTACGCTAGGTTATCATTGGTGTATTTATTGCCATTTATTCGATAATTTGATAAATCTATTGTCAAATAGAACCCTGACAATGTAATCATTAATAGACGCAGCAGAGCATGCCGGCACTCAGCCAACGCGACCACATAGAACTACTTATGCAGATGCTCAAGCGCCCGCTACAACCTGAAGGTTGGCCCCCGGTACTGAACTTCATCGACGGCAAACTGAACTGCAGAACCTTTCTTGCTGAATACGATGGAGACGGGACGCCGTTAAGGTCCCTGGGCGGTGAAGAGCAGGCCAGAGAGCTCGCGACCCTTTTGAGCCGCATTGAAACGGTGAACGGCAACACCGCATTTCAGTTCCTACGCACCGAAGCCTCCCCGCTTTACCCCTATTCAAAGACATCCTTGGCGAACCATCGACAGACGGCATCCGACCCCGCCACCGGATCGCAGGAAACTTCGCACCCAGATGCGGATATGGCAGGCAACTGGCTGAAAAATGCTCCCGGGCTGGTTACCCCAGTCAGGCGCACTGCAGACGCTTCCGTCCTTTTTGGCTGCCTTTTCAGAGGATACAGTACTGAAAGGATTGACGCGGACCGGGCCAGTGCAACCTTTCACACCCTTGTCAGCGCGCTGCTGCCCGCACTCGATCTGCATTTCCAACTGGAAAAACAACGGCTCGAAAACCAGCTCCGGGAATTGATGCTCTTGGAACAGGACAGCGCTGCGGTTCTTGTCGACGCTAACCGGGTGATACTTGCCGAAACGTCCGAAGGGTTGGAAAGATTGAACGAACTGGATATCGCCCTCCGTCGGCAGCGACACCTGGCGATCAACAGCAGACGCCTTGAGATTGCCCTCCAGGAACAACTGGCGACATTCGAAGAAGGTGGCATCGCAGACCCGACAAGCGTCCTTTTTTGTCCCGCACCCGAGAGCGGACTTGTCTGCCGGGTGTCGCTGGAGACCGTTTCCTGCCCAAGCCTGACGCCGGACGCCTGCGCACAACCTTTGTTTTTGATCCGCACGACAACATCAAAGGACCCTCCGGATGAGGTCGAGATTTGCCTTCAGGACCATTACGAGCTTTCACATTCCGAAGCACGCCTGGCCTGGCATCTGACCATGACCGGCGCACTGAGCACCACGATCCAGGATCTCGGCATCACGCAGAACACAGCAAAAACACACCTGCGACGGATATACGAAAAGACCGGAGCGCACACACAACTTCAACTCGCACGGCTCGTCCACCGGATAGCCCGTCTGTTTTGAAAATATTCTGGGGCGGGGCATTTTGCGTTGAAGCCACTTGCTATCATTGTTGTTTCAGCAACCGGAAAGCGGCCCAAGCATAAAAAAATGGAGCCGTGGATTACGACTCCCAGTTGATCACTGTGCACGTGGCCCCATCGACCACACACAATCCGTAGGCCAGTTCTGATTTTTTTGCATCACCCAAAGGGGTGATTGCGCGTATTTTCACTAAAAATTGCACGGTTTCTGCCAAACACCGTCTTAAGTCTTTTGGGGCGAAGACGTGGTAAATTTTCGACCGAAATCATGAGGCCAATTTGGCGCATACCCCCTGCCCGATTTGCGCCCTATATCCGGTTGGTGTATGCCTGCCCGCCATGTTTCAAATCGTGGAGCTATCTCCAGAGTGACTTCCAAGCTCGATACCCCGCTTCTTGACAAGGTCAAGTCCCCGGCCGATCTGCGCCTGCTCGATGAAAGCGAACTCAAGCAGCTCGCCGAAGAGTTGCGTGCGGAAACGATTGACGCCGTGTCGATTACTGGCGGACACCTGGGCGCCGGGCTTGGCGTCGTGGAACTTACTGTCGCGCTGCACTACGTGTTCAACACACCGGAAGACAAGCTCATCTGGGACGTCGGCCACCAGTGCTATCCGCACAAGATCCTGACGGAACGCCGCGACCGCATTCGCACGCTTCGCCAAGGCGATGGCCTGTCCGGCTTCACGAAACGCGCCGAAAGCGACTTTGACCCGTTTGGTGCAGCCCATTCCTCGACGTCGATCTCGGCAGGCCTCGGCATGGCCGCCGGACGGGATCTGAAGGGCGGAAACAATAACGTCATAGCGGTGATCGGTGACGGCGCCATGTCCGCCGGCATGGCCTACGAGGCGATGAACAACGCCGGCCATCTCGGCTCTCGCCTTATCGTCATCCTGAACGACAACGACATGTCCATTGCGCCGCCGGTCGGCGCCATGTCCGCCTATCTGGCCAGGCTCGTTTCAGGCCCGACCTACCAGACCCTGCGCGATGCGGCCAAGAACCTGGTGAAGAACCTGCCCAAACCCATGTTCGAAAAGGCGGCCCGGGCTGAAGAATATGCCCGCGGGTTCTGGACGGGCGGCACGCTGTTCGAGGAACTCGGTTTCTATTATGTCGGTCCGGTGGACGGTCATAACCTGGAACACCTGCTGCCTGTTCTGAAGAATGTCCGCGACACCCACCATGGCCCGATCCTGATCCATGCGGTCACGCAGAAGGGCAAGGGTTATGCTCCTGCCGAAGGGGCCAAGGACAAGTATCACGGCGTTGCCAAGTTTGATGTCGTCACCGGCAAGCAGTCCAAGCCGAAGGCCAATGCACCCAGCTACACCAACGTCTTTGCGACGTCCTTGATCAAGGAAGCGGAAACGGACGACAAGGTGGTCGCGATTACAGCTGCCATGCCGGACGGAACAGGCCTTGATCTGTTCGGCGAAGCCTATCCGAAACGCACCTTCGACGTCGGTATCGCCGAACAGCACGCGGTCACTTTTGCCGCGGGTCTTGCCACCGAAGGCTTCAAGCCCTTCTGCGCGATTTACTCCACATTCCTGCAGCGCGCCTATGATCAGGTTGTCCACGATGTGGCGATCCAGGGTCTGCCGGTGCGTTTCCCGATTGACCGTGCAGGCCTCGTTGGTGCGGATGGCCCGACCCATGCCGGCGCTTTCGACACCGCTTTCCTGACCTGCCTTCCCGGCTTTGTCGTCATGGCGGCTTCGGACGAAGTGGAGCTGCGCCACATGGTGGCAACTGCCGTTGCCTATGACGAAGGCCCGATCTCCTTCCGCTATCCTCGCGGTGAAGGTGTCGGCCTGGAGATGCCGGAACGCGGCAGCGTGCTTGAAATCGGCAAGGGTGTCATCCGCAGGGAGGGCACCAAGGTTGCCCTTCTCAACTTCGGTGGCCGCATGAGCGAATGCCTCAAGGCGGCGGACGAACTGGATGCGGCCGGTCTTTCGACCACAGTTGCAGATGCCCGCTTCGCAAAGCCGCTCGACATGGACATGATCCGCCGTCTTGCCCGCGAACATGAAGTTCTCGTGATGATCGAAGAAGGCTCCGCCGGTGGTTTCGGCAGCCATGTGCTGACCCGGCTTGCCGAGGAAGGTTTGCTGGACAATGGACTGAAAGTGCGTGCCCTTGCCTTGCCGGATGCCTATCTCGACCACGACAAGCCGGACCTGATGTATGCCCGGGCAGGCCTCACCTGCGACGGCATCCTGAAGACCGTCTTCACCGCACTCGGAACGGCCTCCGTCAGCGCGCCGCAACGCGCCTGACCGGTCTTCAGGTCACCGGCTCCAGCACGCGGCATACTGTAATGGACAAAGTCGATTGGGGAGCGGGTTTCAAACCTGATTGACACAGGCCGCCATACCTGAAAAGGCTGGTCGAAAGAAACAGACGCGTCGGATCAATCCGGCGCTTTTGTTTTATTTCTGGAGCACGATACCGGCCGCGACGCTTCTGTTGGAGCTGCGGCGATCCATCGTCAGGATGCAGCCATGGCTCAGACCCTTCTTTCCGTGTCCGCTCTCTTGTTGTCCGTTGCCCTGCTCATATTCGGGCACGGTCTGCAGACGACACTGCTGCCGCTGGCCGCCGAACGGTTTTACTTCACCGACTTCGAAATCGGTCTGGTCTCTTCGGCCTATTTCTTCGGCATGGTGCTTGGCTGTCTCGGCGCACCTCTGGTGATCATGCGGGCCGGGCACATTCGCGCCTTTGCCGCACTTGTTTCGCTGATGTCGGCCGCCGCCATCCTGCATCCCGTGCTTATCGACCCCTATGCCTGGATGATCATCCGCATGATCTCCGGCTTCAGTCTTGCCGGCTTCTACATGATCGTCGAAAGCTGGCTCAACGAAAGCGCGTCCAACGAGAACCGCGGCACGGTGATGTCGTTTTACATCGTCATCCTGTTCGGTGCCCTGATGCTGGGCCAGATCTCGATCGCGTCGATGAATATTGCCGATTTCATCCCGTTCGCGATTGCCTCGGTGATGGTGTCCCTTGCGGTGATGCCCGTTTCGCTGACCACCTCGACCCAACCTGCACCGATCACGCTGGTGCGGTTCCAGCCCGTCAAGCTCTACAAGAACTCCCCTGCCGCCTTCATCGGCGTGCTGTTTATCGGCAGTTCGCAAGGAGCCCTGCTGACGCTGTCTTCGCTCTACGGGTCCCAGATCGGCCTCTCGACCAAGGAAGCCGCCTTTTATGCGGCGGCCATCGTCGGCGGCGGGCTTATCGCACAGTGGCCCGTTGGGCGTTTGTCCGACCGCATTGACCGGCGCCTTGTGATCGCAGGGCTCGGGATCGCAACCGCTGCCGTTTCGGCAGCTATCGTGTTCTTCTCGCCGAAGGACTTCACGATTGCCATACTGAGCGCCGTGGCCGTGGGCATGGTCGTCCAACCGCTTTATGCAATCGCGGTTGCGCACGCCTTCGACCACGCGGCCGCTGAAGATTTTGTCGCCACGTCGTCCGGCATGCTGCTGTCGTTCGGTATCGGATCAATCATCGGGCCGCTGGCCGCCTCCATGATCATGAGCAACACCGGCCCATCCGGGCTCTACATCATGATCATTGGGGCCAATATCCTGATGGTGATCTTCATCCTTGCCCGCGTCCTGACCCGTCAGGCACCGACAGCAGAAGAAAAGACCGACTTCGAATACGCTTCCACGGCACAGGTCGGTTCGGTTATCTCCGCTGAACCGCTGGATGCAGCAGCAGAAGAATACGTCATCGCGCCTGAAGATTTCCCCGCCTACGAAGACGACATCTACAATTTCGAATCGTCATCCGATGCAGAGGCAGGGGCAGAGGCAGAGGCAGAGGCAGAGGCAGAGGCAGAGGAAAACAACGCGTCCGCTGAAGGTGCCGCAACGGATGAAGCTCCGGATGCGACTGCAGACAAGACAACTCCAAAGAGCTGACACCGCCACTCGGCGGGTGACAGGCCTCAGCCCATGCACCTGCGCGGTTTCGCCCCTCGACACGGCATTCCAACCGGCTTATAGCCGCTAGCATGAATGCGCGCGTCACAAAGCTGCAACAGCTAAGGCAGGAGCGCCACCCTCTGGTGGCGCTGGCAACCCTTGCCTTTGCAATGCGGCTTGTTCTGCTGGTTCTCGCCAGCGCGCTGACGCCGGACGCAGCTGTTGCCGCGGGCCTTACCAGTCTCTGCCAGCCCTCCGGGCAGGAACAAAACCTTCCTGGACCGCACAACCCGCTGACCTGCCAATGCGGCCCGGTCTGTGCTCATGGCTGTGCTATCGCGCCCTGCCTTGCAGGTGCTTTCGCCCCTCTGAATCTGTCGCCCGAAATTTCCGCCACTGAACGCGTTCCGGCAGGGCAACAGGCTGTGCTGGCGCCTCCTCATCGAGCCACCGCCATCAGGGCTCCCCCTTCCTTGATCTGAAAAAGCTTCCAACTTCTCAGACCTCAAGGAATAGTATTATGAAACTCTGGAAATCCGTTGCGGCCGCGGCCGCCCTTTCGCTTGTCTCCCTGTCCGCCCTTGCCAGTGACTACAAGGTTGGTGAACTGACCCTGACCCAACCCTGGACCCGTGCGACTCCGCCCAAAGCAAAGGCCGGTGGCGGTTTCGTCGAGATCGTCAACAACGGCACCGACACTGACCGCCTTGTCGCGGTCAGTTCAGATGTTGCCGCGAAGGTGGAAATCCACGAGATGGCAGTCACCGACGGCGTGATGAAAATGCGCAAGATGGAAAATGGCATCGACATCCCGGCTGGCGAAACGGTTGCGCTTCAACCGGGCGGCTTCCACATCATGTTCATGGGCCTGAACCAATCCTTCGAAGAAGGCACCAGCATTCCGGTTGTCCTGACCTTCGAAAAGGCCGGGGACGTTGCCATCGAACTTCCAGTTGCCAAGATGGGCGCCAAGGCACCTGATGGCGAAGCTGCGCATGGTGCGATGGACCACAGCAAGATGGATCACGGCAAGAACTAAGCCCCGTCAGCGGGCGTTGCCTCGGCGAAGACGCAACGCCAGCAATTTCTTTTCCAAGCGCCAGAGCCGCCAGCCCGTCTCGAAGCCGGCACTGAAGGCTCTGGCCAAAGCAGGACGAAACCGATGTCTGGTTTGAAACTCTTCCGGTATGTGGCCTGGGCTGCTGTTGCCGTGCTCGCTGTCGTGTCCGGTGTTCTGGTCTATCAGCAGACTGCCGGCAACAAGGGCACCGGTGCCTTGATCGAGCCGCTTGCGGCCATTGGCGGCCCGTTCGAACTTGTCAGCGGCACCGGCGAAACGGTGACCGACGAGACCTTCTCCACCAAGCCGACAGTGATGTTCTTCGGCTTTACCTTCTGTCCGGACGTCTGCCCGACCACCCTTTCCGAACTTCAGGGCTGGATGGCTGAACTCGGACCGGATGCGGACAAGCTCAACTATGCTTTCGTCACTGTGGATCCGGAACGCGATACGCCCGAAGTCATGCGTGACTATGTCTGGGCATTCGACAAGCGTATAGTTCCGCTGACCGGTTCGCGGGAACAGATCGATGCGATGCTGAAGGCCTATCGGGTCTACTCCAAGAAGGTGCCACTTGACGATGGCGACTATACGATGGACCATTCCGCTGCCGTCTACCTGATGAGCGCCGACAACAAGTTCGTCGGTACCATTGCCTATGGCGAGGCGGAGGAAAATGCCCTGAAGAAGCTGCGCAGGCTGATCGACAACGCACCTGCCTCTTCCTGAGACAAGTATCTGGAGCAAGCCGGACACGATGCGTATGCCGCTGTTCATGGGACTGACCGCCGGCGCGACGGGCCTCGTCGCGCTTTCGGCGTTTCTGTGGCTATATGCCGGTGAACGGGTTTATGCCGACCGCCTGATCTCGGCAATCGCCGGCTGCTTCTGAAGACCGCATGTCCAAACAACGCCTCGACCAGCATCTCGTTGATACGGGTGTCTTTCCAAGCCGCGCACGGGCGCGTGACGCAATCCTGCGCGGAACGGTGAGTGTCGATGGTCATCTATGCACCAAACCGGCGCAGAAAACTTCGGCAGACGCCAGCATCACGGTTAAAGATCCCGCTTCCGGTTATGTAAGCCGGGCCGCGCTGAAGCTGATCGAAGGCCTCGACCGGTTCACGGTCGACCCCGCAGGCCGGATCTGCCTCGATATTGGCGCGTCCACAGGCGGATTTACCCAGGTTCTGCTGGAACGTGGGGCCAAAAAGGTTCACGCCATCGATGTCGGGCATGGTCAGTTGCACGACAGTCTGAAGTCACACCCGAAGGTGGCCGCGCGCGACGGCCTCAACGCCCGGGACCTGACCTCACAGGACCTTGGAGGAGACGCCCCGGCTCTGCTTGTCTCGGATGTCAGCTTCATCTCGCTAAAGCTTGCCCTTCCTCCCGCTCTTGCGCTGGCTGCACCGGGTGCTGAAGGCGTCTTTCTGGTGAAGCCGCAATTCGAGGCGGGCAAGGACAAAATCGGCAAAGGCGGCCTGGTCGATCCGGAAATTGCCGAAGAGACCGCAAAATCCCTACAGATGTGGTTGGACACCATTCCCGCCTGGCAGGCAGGCGACCTCGTCCCCTCGCCGGTCAAGGGTGGTGACGGCAATGCGGAATGGTTGCTCTACGGAAAGAAAGCCGGTTGAGGGCTGTCGCCTTTCATCTCCTTTGACGTCTGGTGAAAGCGCAAAAGCCTGTTTCCATCAAGGGAGCGGAAAGCACGTCCCATGATCAAGACTTGCCCAAACCCCTACTTGGCGTTATCGCTCGCCCATGAGCGAGAGAGAGATTGAAATCACCACGCTCGGTCACCGCGGCGACGGCGTTGCCGAGACGGAGACCGGGCCGATCTACGTGGCCGGGGCCCTGCCCGGGGAAATCGTCCGGGCGAAAGTCGTGGACGGGCGCGCCCAAAAGCATGTGATCGAAAAGCCGTCGCCGGACCGGATCGAACCCGTGTGCCGTCATTACTCCGCCTGCGGCGGCTGTTCCGTACAGCACCTTGCGGAAGAGCCGTACCTTGTCTGGAAAAGCGGGCTTGTCGAAAAGGCCTTGCGCGACCGTGGCATCGAGACCGAAGTTTCCGGGACGATAGCTGCGACCATGGGGGGGCGACGCCGGGCTGTACTGACGGCCACCCGCGCCGGACGCCACACCTTGCTCGGTTACCATGAAAAGGCCAGCCACAGGCTGGTCGATATCGCCGAATGCCCGGTGCTCGACCCGGTCATCGTTGAAGCGCTGCCCGGTCTCAAGTCCCTCGCCTCGGAAGTGCTTCCGAAAAAGGGTGAACTGCGGATGACCGTTCTGGTAACGACCACCGGTCTGGATGTGGCCCTCGACAAGGCCGACAAGGGATACGAGCGCAAGATCCCGGCCCTGTCGCAAAAGGTCGTCGATCAGAACCTTGCGCGGCTTTCGGTCAACGGTGAAGTCATTCTGGAGTTGCGCCCGCCGCTGCTCGACATGGGCGGCATCGGCATTGTTGCCGCGCCCGGCGGGTTTGCCCAGGCGACGCTGGCAGCGGAACATGCGCTTTCCAAGCTGGTAATTGACGGTGTCGGCAAGGCCAAGACAATTGCAGATCTCTTCTCCGGCGTCGGCACATTCGCGCTCAGGCTCGGCCGACAGGCAAATGTGCATGCGGTCGAAGGCGATGCTGCGGCACTGGCCGCCTTTGACAAGGCCCTGCGCAAACCCCAAGGCCTGAAGAAGGTAACCTTTGAACGGCGAGACCTGTCACGCAGGCCGCTGGTGAAGGAAGAGCTGGAGCCTTACGACGCCGTGGTTTTCGACCCGCCGCGCGCAGGCGCTCAAGCCCAGGCAGAGCAACTGGCGCTATCCAAGGTCAAGACGATTGTTGCCGTCTCCTGCAATCCGGCGACGCTTGCCCGGGATCTGCGCATCCTGCTCGACGGCGGTTACGTGCTGCAAAGCGTCACACCAGTGGACCAGTTCCACTATTCGCCCCATATTGAAGCAGTGGCGGTGTTGACCAGACCTTGATCAGGGAGTGAGCCATGAGCGCGGCGGATGAGGAATTCGGACCTGTCAAAGGAACCCGCAGCCTGCCGCCGCTCCTGAGCCTTGCCCGGCGAACGCGCTATGCGCTTTACCAGGGCAGCCGGGTCGCGCTCTACACCCTTCATTCCGAAGCCATGCGGCGGATGAACCGGGACCTCCAGAAACAGCTTCCGGAAACGCCGAAGGTGGTGCCGACCGGCCCGGTGCCGAGCCAGCGGCGCATGCTGTCGGACATCGTCAAGCTGTTTGCGGATGATCTGAAGTCCGTCGAGGACGGGATTTATCCGCTGCCTTCCGATGGCACCATGACGCCGGGCGAGCTGATCGCGACCAGCCGTGCCTTCTTCAAGGACGTGCCGGAGGTGGCACGCCGTCGCGCAAGCGGTGCACATCAGGAGGTCAATTCCACCGAGGGGTTTGCCGCAGCACTGCCGCGCTATTACCGGCAGAACTTTCATTTTCAGACCGATGGCTGGCTGTCGGAGGAGAGTGCCAGGCTCTATGACTTCCAGGTGGATGTGCTTTTTTCAGGTGCCACTGCCGCCATGCGTCGACGGGCCCTGGTACCCTTCGCCAGGATCTTGCGCCGCAAGGACCAACGCCACGTTTCGTATCTTGATATCGCCTGCGGCACCGGCGGTCTCTTGCGGCCCGCCCTGGCCGCATTTCCGCGCCTCAAGGGCACGGGGCTCGATCTGTCGGAACCCTATCTGAACGTTGCCCGTGAGCGCCTGCCGTCGCGCCGTGCCGGCTATATTTGCGGCCTGGCCGAAACCCTGCCGTTTGCGGACAATTCTCTCGACGTCGTATCCTGCGTCTTCCTGTTCCATGAACTGCCGCCGAAAATCCGGCGTCAGGTCATCTCGGAGGTCGCACGCGTTCTGAAACCCGGCGGCTCCTTCCTTTTCGTCGACAGCCTGCAAACCGGAGACGTGCCGGAATATGACGGCCTTCTGTCGGTCTTTCCGCAGCTTTTCCACGAGCCCTATTTTACCTCTTATCTCAGCGAAGACCTGACGGGTATCGCCAAGGCGGCAGGGCTCGAAGAGAGCTGGATGGTGCCTGCCTTTGTCTCCCGCGTCGCGGAGTTTATCAAAAGCGACTGATCTTTCAGTATTACTGAAAAATCTCATTCCTTCTCTTGAGACTGAAAACAATCAGGCGTATATCGAACGCCATGAGATTGGATCTATGGCTCTTGCAGACAGGGGAAAGCCGCAGCGCCTTTGCGCGCCGCGCCAACCTGTCGCCTGCCTCCGTAACCGCCCTATGCAATGACCCCAATGTCTGGGTCTCGCGGGATATGGCCCGCAAGATCGCCATTGCCACCAATGGCGCCGTAACCCCCAACGACTTTCTCGGACTGTCTACAACCAAGGAGCATCCCGTGTCCCAGGCCCGTGTCGCAGAAGCAATCCGCGCATTCGAACGTGGAGAAATGGTGGTCGTGACTGACGATGACGACCGCGAGAACGAAGGCGATCTGATTGTTGCCGCCGCCAAGGTCACGCCGGAACAGATGGCCTTTATGGTGCGTCACACCTCAGGCATCATCTGTGCGCCGATGACGGTTGCCCATGCACGGCGCCTGCGTCTTGACCCTATGGTTGCCGAAAATGATGCTCCGCTTGCGACCGCCTTCACCATTTCCGTGGACTACCGCCAGGGTCTGACCACCGGCATTTCGGCCGAAGAGCGCTGCTCTACCGTACGCGCACTTGCAAACCCCAATGTCGGCGCTGACGACTTCGTCCGGCCCGGGCACATCTTCCCGCTGGTGGCCAAGGAAGGCGGTGTCATGATCCGCTCCGGCCATACGGAAGCTGCCGTCGACCTGTGCCGTCTCGCCGGACTGGAGCAGGTTGGCGTCATCAGCGAGCTGGTGAACGACGATGGCACCGTGAAACGCGGCCAGCAGGTTGCCGAGTTTGCAGCCGAGCACGACCTGAAGATGGTTTCCGTTTCCGACCTGATCGCCTGGCGCCAGCGTACCGAGAAACTGGTGGAACGCGTCAACGAACAGCCCGTCGACACGGTTTTCGGCCCGGCCTATGCCACCACCTATTCCACCCCGTATGACCCGATGCACCATCTGGCCATCGTCTACGGCGACATTCTGGACGGCCGCAGCGTGCCGGTGCGCCTGCAACTGGAATCCGTGCTCGATGATGTCTTCGGAGACGTCCAGCCACTCGACCAGATCATGAAACACTTCGCGGATCGCGGCCGGGGTGTCATCGTCTATCTCCGCGAAGGGTCGGTGGGCGTTGCCCGTCAGTCCAAGCGGCCGAGATCCGACTTTGAAGCCGCTGATTCCGAGGAACACAGCTCCGCACAAGCTAGACAGGAACAATGGCGTGAGGTCGGGCTTGGTGCACAGATCCTGAAGGACCTGGGCGTCAGTTCAATTCGCCTGCTGGCCTCCCGTGAGCGTCATTACGTTGGGCTGGAAGGCTTCGACATCAAGATTGACGAAACAGAGATCCTCGACACCTGAGGATCCTTCGGAAGGGGCCTTTCATGGCGGCGAAGAAAGAGGCAGTCAAACAAGAGGAAAACGTGAAGCCGACACCGGTGCCCTTCACCGTCGGCTTTAACCGCAGTCAGAGCGAAAGCATTGTCTACGGCAGCTTCATCCTCGGCATTCTGTTCGCCGTGATCGGGATTGTCGGCAATCTTCCCTTGCTGGCCCTCGCCGCCCTCGCCCCGCTCGCAATTGCCTTCTGGCACTATCCGATGATCGAAAAAGGCAAGCCACAGCTCGGCGCCAACGAAGACGGGCTTTATGTGGAACGCATCGGTTTCATCGACTGGGCCGCAATCCGGATGACGGACGTCAAACGGACGTCCGTCCGCAACATCGAGTTGGTCCGGCTGGACGTCCTCCTGACCCGTTCACTGGATGACGCCGTCACCAAGGCACAGACCTTTCCGGTCTGGAAAAAGTTCATGATGCGCAACTGGAAGCGCACGCCGCGCGAGCATGGCCGGGAGCTGATTGCGATCAACCTCCACACGCTTGCAGCCGACCCGGAAGAAATCCTGAGCCGCATCCGCGCCTTCAAGTTTGTCTGAGATATCGCGGCCCCGGCACCAAGCCGGGCCGCAATTTGTTGGAAGACGACCAAACCAAGCCTGCTCATCATGATCATCCCGGCCGGGCAAAGCCGGAACCGGGATGAGGTGAGACGAGCAGACCCAGGCAACCCTACATCAGGTTTTCCTTGAAGAAGTCGACGGTTCTCTGCTCTGCGAGCTTTGCAGCCTCTTCGTCGTAGCGCGGTGTCGTATCGTTATGGAAGCCGTGGTTCACGCCCGGATACATATGCGCCACGTAGGTCTTGCCGTTGGCCTTCAGAGCTTCCTCATACGCCGGCCAGCCCGCATTGATACGCTCGTCCAGCTCGGCATATTGCAGCATCAGGGGCGCTTCGATCTTGGAGACATCCGCAGGATCCGGCTGACGTCCATAGAAAGGAACGCCCGCGGCAAGCTCCGGATAGGCGACCGCAATTGCATTGACCACACCGCCGCCGTAGCAGAAACCAACCGCCCCTACCTTGCCGGTGCTGTCGTCACTGTTGAGGAGATACTCGAAGCCGGCGAAGAAATCGTTCATCAGCTTGGTGCCATCGACCGTTCGCTGCAATTCGCGGCCCTGATCGTCACTGCCCGGATAACCGCCGACCGAGGTCAGTCCGTCCGGCGCCAGCGCCATGAACCCGGCCTTGCCGAGGCGGCGCGCGACATCCTCGATATACGGATTGAGACCTCGGTTCTCATGCACGACCAGCACCGCCGGCAGCTTGCCGGTCGCACCTGCGGGCTTCACCAGATAACCGTTGACCTCGCCATGGCCGTTTGGTGACGGGTAAGTGATGCGTTCGGTGACGATCCCCGCATCATCGGGAGCAACCTGTTGTGCCAGCGCATAATTGGGCGAAAGCTGATCCAGCAGCATGGCCGCCGTCAGTCCACCAACCGCGAATTTTGCTGCCCCGTTCATGAACTCGCGCTTGGTAATCTTTCCATGCGCGTAGAAATCATAAAGATCCAGAAGCTCCTGAGGAAAATCCTTTGCCGTCATACGGCGCACAGGCGTCATTTCATTCATGTCATTACTCCCTGAAATGCATGAGACGTCATGCTGGAGATAAAACTAGAGAGATGACGGGCAAGGTCCATGGCCCTTGCCTTCCGGAATTGTAACGAGTTGTAACGCTGCGAAGTTGCCCGTCAGCCGATCTGGCCGCGATGACGCAGGAAATGGTCCGCCAGAACGCAAGCCATCATCGCTTCGCCGACCGGCACTGCGCGAATGCCGACGCAAGGGTCATGCCGGCCCTTCGTCATGACGTTGACCTCTTCACCCTTGCTGGTGATCGACTTGCGCTCGGTGAGGATCGAAGACGTCGGCTTGACCGCGAACCGGACAACCAAGGGATCGCCGTTGGAGATCCCGCCCAGAATGCCGCCGGAATTGTTGCTCAGGAAGACGGGCCGGCCGACATCATCAAGGCGGATCTCGTCTGCATTGTCTTCACCGGTCAGGCTTGCGGCATCAAACCCGTTGCCGACCTCGACCCCCTTGACCGCATTGATCGACATCATCGCAGCAGCAAGATCCGTGTCCAGCTTGCCGTAGATCGGCGCGCCCCAACCCGCGGGGACACCTTCTGCAACGACTTCGATGACGGCACCGACGGAAGACCCGGCCTTGCGGATGCCGTCCAGATAGTCCGCCCAGAATGCGGCGGCCTTTGCGTCCGGAGAAAAGAAGGCGTTGTTGTCGACTTCCGCCCAGTCCCAGTTGGCCCGGTCGATCTTGTGCGGCCCAACCTGCACCAAAGCGCCGCGAACGGTTACGCCCTGCAGCACCTTGCGTGCGACGGCCCCGGCGGCAACGCGCATGGCGGTTTCGCGCGCCGAGGAACGTCCACCGCCGCGATAGTCGCGGATGCCGTATTTGGCGTCATAGGTGAAATCGGCATGGCCGGGACGGAACCGGTCCTTGATCTCCGAATAGTCCTTGGAGCGCTGGTCGGTGTTTTCGACAAACAGTGAAATCGGCGTCCCGGTCGTTTTCTGGATACCGTCCTCGTCAACCATGACGCCGGACAGGATCTTCACTTCATCCGGCTCGCGCCGCTGCGTGGTGAAGCGGGACTGGCCCGGCTTGCGCTTGTTCATGAAGCCCTGAATATCGGTCTCCGTCAGGGGAATGAGCGGCGGGCAGCCGTCCACCACGCAACCGATAGCGGGACCGTGGCTTTCGCCCCAGGTGGTAACCCGGAAAAGATGACCAAAACTGTTGTGCGACATGAACGGTGACCGAGGCTTGCAATTGAACTGTCAGGCGCCGAGCGATACGCCATCGCGCCCGCAAGCTCAAGCCCGCAGCCGGGAATACAGGTATTTTTGGCAAGTCCTTTCGTCCACCACCCTTGTCAAAATTAAAGGCAAGTAGATATCGAATGGAAGCTGGCGTCCTTGGCACGAGTTTCACGATGTCTTGAATTAACGACCTAGGAAATCGCGCGAACCGTTCGCAAAAATTCGACCCTTGATTTGCTAATCCTTAAACCTCTACCGTTATTACACGTTGGGATCTAATAAACACCAAGAGGCAAAACGTTGCGGATCAGGGGCTGGCTGACTGGACTGATCGTATTTCTGCTGGCACCCAGCCTGCTCTTTGCCTCACTCTGGTTTCATAATAAATTCGAGAAGGTCAACTCGATCGACCACAGCCTGGCCGGGCTGCACCTGATCGAGGCACTCGGGCCGCTGATGCAGGAGAAAGCGCTCACCGGCAAGATCAGGGAGACGCCGGTCCAACTGCGCGAACGCCTGGAAACACTCGGGGGAGATGAGCTTTCCGCCGACCTCGTTCAGCCGCTCGACACCTTCCTGAACGAAGGCAATATTCCGCTCGCGCTTCGGCAGGCCCGTATCCTCGCCTCGATGATCTCCCAGGTCACCAGGCTGAGTTCGACTTCATCCTTCGAGACCGCAAAACTTCCGCATCTGATCACCGACACCATGCCGACCGTCGTGATCGAATCCGCGATCATGGCAAGCAATGCGAAAAGCATTTCCAGCCGGGGCGAGATCAATGTCTGGGACAAGATGCTGATCCCCGTGCAGGGAGGCCAGTACAAGATTGCCGCCGACGGGGCGTCGCGGGACACGGTTGATTACTTTAACGACCTGACAGGTGAGCAAGCCGATCTCTTGCAAAAACAGGCGAGAGCCTTCCGGACAACGAACGTCGCCTTCCAGACCGCAGGCTCGAAACTGCTCTCTTCCACAATCACCGCCTCAAAGGGGGCGGATGTCATCGCCCTGCCCGTGGTGGAGATGCAGCCTGCCCTGGTCAGTGCCGCGTTCGACCTTTGGCAGTCCACCGTCGACTATCTCCTGATGGACCTGCAGAGGCAGCGATCCGAGACACTGTTTGCCGTTACACTTGCCGGACTTGTCGGCGGACTGGTCATTGTAGCGGCCTTTGCAATCGCCATTGCTCTGTCGCGCGCACTTGCCGACAGGACGCAGCAGGAATTTGAAAATCTCGGATTTCACGATCCCCTGACCGGACTGCCGAACCGCCGCGCCCTTCTCAATACGATACGCAACCTGCCACCGGCAGAGCCGGGAACGCGCACGGGTGCAATCCTGATCGATCTGCGCCAGTTCAAGAAGGTGAACGACCGGTTCGGGGACCACAACGGCGATTCACTTCTGCGCCAGGTGGCCGAACAGCTGACCCAGCACGCGGAACCGGAAGACTTCCTGTGCCGGACAGGCGGAACGGAGTTCCTGTTTCTACGTCCGCGCCTCAAGAAGGCGGCGCAGTTCGAGCAACTGGCTTTCACACTTCTCCAGGAGATTGCGACCGACCGGATCATCGGCAACAACAGGTCGGCCATCGAGGCGAATGCGGGCATCTTCATCAGCAGTCCGGGCGAGCAGGTCTTCGATCATCTGCTGACCGATGCGGCTCTGGCCCTGAGAGCGGCCAAGCAAAAGGGGCCGCGCAAGTTCGATCGCTTCACCCCGGCAATGCGCGCTGCCTTCGAGGAAAGCGACGAGATTGCCAAAGAGCTGCAGAATGCGCTCAAGAACGGCAATATCGTTGCCTGGTTCCAACCGCAGGTGAATATCCACACGGGCGAAGTTGTCGGCGCAGAAGCCCTCGCCCGGTGGATTGATGACGACGAGATCCGGTATCCAGGCGCTTTCCTGCCCGCCGCAATGGAAGTCGGGTATCTGGAGGAGATCGAGGAGGCCGTGCGCAGCCGGGCGCTGAAGTTTGCCGCCAGCCTGAGCGGCAAGACGAGGCCAGCCATACATCTGGGCCTGAACGTGACCGCCAGTCTGCTGACAAGCGCCAAGGCGGTGGATGCGCTCCACAGGCAGGTACTTGACCTGGGACTTCAGCCTGCAGATGTCAGCCTGGAAATCCTGGAAGCGGTGATGATCGACGAAATCACGGCCACCCCCATCAAGCAGAATATCGCCCGCCTCTCGGAACTGGGGTTCTTCATCGAATTGGATGACTTTGGAACCGGCCATTCAAGCATTTCGAGCCTGCGCGATCTGAAGGTTGACCGGGTCAAGATCGACAGGAGCTTCATTTCCGGCGTCGATGCCGATCCCGCCCTGCAGAAATTCACCAGTGCGCTGATTAATCTTGCCAAGAGCCTCGACATCAGTGTCCTTGCCGAAGGTGTGGAAACCGAAGCCGAGCGTGACTGGCTGAAACGCCACGGGTGCGACGTTATCCAGGGGTTCCTCATATCAAGGGCCGTTCCCGACAGCGACCTTGCGATGATGATCCTGAAACAGAATTTTGCACACCCGATGCCCGCCCTGGAACGACACGGCCCGCTGCGCAGTCAGGCCTGACCGACCGCCTTCGGCACCATGTTCGCCTGCCGTTTCTTGAATTCGGCAGCTGCCAGAGAAAACCCGCCGTCAGCCCCGTCGACGAAATGGATATGCCGGCTTTTGCCGATATCCTCGACAAAGCAGGTCATCAGAGCGGACGTGGACACATGCAGCCCGAACACCAGATCCCCGGCGGCATAGCCAGCTTTCAGATAGTCTTCGACCCCTGCAAACTGCTCCGGTGTCAGATCCAGCACGAGCTGCAGGCTGTCGCCGACCTTGCGATGGTCAGTGTTGAGGCCAAGTTCGGGAAAGTATCGTTTCGGGTCAAAAGGGCCGATGCGCCAGCCCGTGTGATAGCTGATGACGAAGACCATCGCCTCCAGCAACGCCTTTGCCCATCCGCGGAAGTCTTTTCCAGGTGATCCCAGGCGCACCTCATGACGCGTACCGGTTGGGGGAAAGCGAAAACGAAGACGCGTCTTGTCCGCCAGTCTCATCCGGCTGTCATCCCTCGAGGGATCATAGCCGAGTTTATCGGCCAGCCCCCGCAGGACATCCTGCATCGGAATACGTCCGGTCGGCTTGACGATCAGGGAAACGATGTGTCCGTTTCGTGAAGGAAGCGGTTCCCATCTGCAGGAAAGCCCGTCGAGCGGCGGTAACGCGGCATCGGGGAGAGAGATCTCAAACGGCCGCGCTTTTTCCGGATCTTTCAAAATATTGTCCGCGACGGCCAGGCCATCCCCAAGGATCATGGCCAGGTGATTGCCCGGGCTGAGCTGGTACTTGCGCACGCGGACGTCGCCCCCAAGATCCCGCAGATGAGCGACCGGAATTGCAGCGGCGCGCAGCTCCAGTTCCATGACCTGGCGCGCCAGACCGACAACGCCGGCCAGCGTGTCGCTGGCTGCCTCGACATCGTGTTCGGACACGACCAGCATCGCGCCATCTCCGCCGAAGACAAACGGTACACGGTCGCTGCCGATCCGGTTCAACACCGCGGCGATCACCGCGGCGCCAACCATGTTGACTTCCTTGTACCGGCCCTGTGCGACCGCATCGCTGGAGCGAACTATGTCGGCAGCAAGAACGTACCAGTCGTCCGGCACCGGCCGGTAATCGGCCAGATCCCCGACCGTGCTGAAATCTGAAAAGCTTGGCAGTTCGCTATAAAATTCATTGGCGGACACGGCACCTGACCCGGATTGTATCCAGGTTCCCTCGCAATCGCTGTAAACATCTACGCCGCAGCTGCTTCGCCCGATCACCGTCACTGGACAAACCCGAGGCACGGATGGTCGGGGGTTCCTTTGCAGTGCCCAAGGTCACACGTAAAGCGGCCTTCACATGCGTACATTTCGAACAGCAAACGCTCATGGCCCGTTGTACCAGAGGAAACCGAAATGACGTATTCAAGAACCGCTTTCGATCAGGATCTACTGACACTTTCCTACAATCACTATGAGCTGAACGAACTGAGGCAGAACCCCTGGGAGACCAACCGAACCCAATTTGAATCACCTGGAGATGCAAACAGCAAGATCAGCCTGTCACACATATCAAGACACACCGCGTGGGCCGTCTATGACAAGGTCGCCCGTTCCGGTGGCGAGATGTATGTCGGGAGACTGGCGCAGACCCAACAGCTTTACCGGCGCTTCAACCTGGAAGACCCGACGCATTTCAACCTGACCCCCGGTCTTCCGATCAATGTCCAGAAGCTTGCCCGCTGGTCGGTGTGCATCAACGACTGCTGGATCCTGGGGGCGATTCACACCCATAAGAAATTCTGCCTCGTTACCAAGATCCGCAATCCGGGTGAAATTTACGATTACGGACGCGGCTTCTTCATCGTGACAGGGCGTGAGCTTTATGGCCTGAGCAAGTTCGGCTATGAGCCGGAACGGGAATGGGGAAGTGTGATGACCTTTGTCTGCACCAACAAGCAGAAGGCCGACCGTGCGACGCTCACGAATTACGCCACCCTCATGGGGCAAGCCGCCAATAGCGTTGTCGCAAAAGCGAAGATTTCCCTGTATGCCCAGGGTATCTACTGAGCCAATTGAGGAATGCCGCAGGTCTTTGATATGGCGGATTGGTTCCGGCTTATTCTATGGATTGATTGGCGATTCCCGCAGACGGAACTTTCCCGCATGCTGATCTGCAACAGCTTGTCGCAAGCTACAATCGAACGCCGATAAGGGGGCAGTCAAACGATCTCGAAAGCGCCCTTACGCCAGACAAAGACCTTGTCCTGCGGCACATCCAGCTTGGGAACGGAAACCGTGTCCAGCCCTTCCAGCAAGCCGCGCAGAACCCGGAAGACACCGCCATGCGACACGACGACTGAAGGCCGATCAACGGTCACCAGCCAGCGCCCGATGCGCTCGGCCAACATCTTGTAGCTTTCGCCCTTGGGGGGAACGAAGCCCCACTTGTCGGCGCGGCGCTGCAGGATCAGATCCTGCTCTTCCTCTGCCAGTTCTTCCAGCGTGAAGCCTTCCCAGTCGCCGAAGGTGATCTCCTTGAGCTGGTCTTCAAGGCGGTAGGCCTCCACCGGAAGGTTCATGGACTGGCGCAGCAACTCCATTGTCGAGCGCGTGCGATGGAGCGGTGAGGATACGAAATCCAGACCGGCGGGATCGATCATCTCCTGCTCCAGAAACGCTTTGAGACGCTTGCCATTGCCGCTGGCCTGGCCGCGCCCCGTGTCGTTCAGCGGAATGTCCCTTTGCCCCTGCATGCGCCCTTCGAAGTTCCAGTCCGTCTGGCCATGGCGGACAAAGATCAGGAACTCCGGATCGTGCAGCCTGGGCAGCAGGTCGGATTTCGGGGTACTCAGCACAGATGTCATTTCAGTTTCCGGAATGCGGGATCACCCCTGGCGGGCGGCGCCGGACAATATGAAAATGGCCGGTGCGAAACCGGCCATTCGAAACGGTCAATCCTTGACGACGGAAATGTCCGGAGCGTCCACCGCCTTCATGCCGACAATGTTGTAGCCGCAGTCGACGTGCTGGATCTCGCCGGTAACACCACGGCCGAGGTCTGACACCAGGAACAACGCGCTGTCGCCGACTTCCTCGATCGTCACCGTGCGGCGCAGAGGCGAGTTGTATTCGTTCCACTTCAGAATGTAGCGGAAGTCGCCGATACCGGAGGCAGCCAGGGTCTTGATCGGTCCGGCGGAAATCGCGTTGACGCGAATGTTCTGCGGGCCGAGGTCCATCGCCAGATACTTTACGCTGGTTTCCAGCGCGGCCTTGGCAACGCCCATGACATTATAATGCGGCATAACCTTCTCGGCGCCGTAATAGGTCAGCGTCAGAATGGAGCCGCCGTCGGGCATCAGCTTCTCGGCGCGCTGGGTGACAGCCGTCAGCGAGTAGCAGGAAATGTCCATGGTGCGGGCGAAGTTATCGGAAGACGTATCGACGAAACGGCCGGTCAATTCGGATTTGTCGGAGAAGGCAACGGCATGGACGAGAAAATCGATCTTGCCCCATTTGTCTTCCAGCGTCTTGAAGACCGCATCGATGGAAGCGCCATCGGTCACGTCGCAATGGCCGACAACAATGGCGTTCAACTGGTCTGCCAGTGGCTCCACGCGCTTCTTCAACGCATCACCCTGGTAGGTCAGAGCCAGTTCAGCTCCCGCGTCGGCCAGTGCTTTGGCAATGCCCCAGGCAATTGACTTGTTGTTCGCCACACCCATGATCAGGCCGCGTTTGCCATTCATCAGTCCGCGCGTTTCCGCCATCGTCGTCTCCGAAAGAATTCCAATACCACCCCAGCGGGCTGGCTTCCTATGGCACAAGGGGTTTGTTCCTTCAAGAGACACGGTGACGGAATGAACCGTCGACGTCAGCGCTTTCAGACACTATGTTGGCGCCCGAATTTTACTGTCAAACTTCACGAGGACCCCGCTCATGGAGCGTACTGCCCATGCCGACCGCTTCGCCGAGATGATCGGCGCAGCCAACGTTCTGACAAGTCCGGACGACCAGGCTCCCTACCTCACCGAATGGCGCGACCTGTATCAGGGCGTCACTCTCATGGTGCTGCGCCCGGGCAGCACCGAAGAGGTGAGCGCCGTCATGACCTATGCGTATCAGAACGATCTCAAGGTCGTGCCGCAAGGCGGCAACACCGGCCTTGTCGGTGGCCAGATTCCGCAGGAAACCGGGGATGAAATCGTCCTTTCACTGTCACGCCTCAACAAGGTTCGTGCGGTAGATCCGGCCGGCTTCACCATTACGGCCGAGGCCGGTGTGGTGCTGGAGACGCTTCAGAATGAAGCTGAAAACGTCGACCGGTTGTTCCCGCTTGCGCTCGGGGCTCAGGGCTCCTGCCAGATCGGCGGCAACATTTCCACGAACGCGGGCGGCACCGCCGTTCTGGCCTATGGCAACACGCGCGATCTGGTTCTGGGCCTCGAGGTGGTGCTGCCGACAGGGGAGATCTGGAACGGTCTCAGAACCCTGCGCAAGGACAATACCGGTTATGATTTGAAACAATTATTTATCGGTGGTGAAGGTACTCTGGGCATCATTACAGCCGCAGCGCTGAAACTTTTCCCCAGGCCCAAGAAGCTGGAGGCCGCTTTTGTCGGCCTGCCGGACCCGCACGCCGCCCTCAAGCTGTTCACCCTTGCCAAGGCACAGGCCGGACCGGTTCTGACCGGCTTTGAAATCATGCCGCGCGTTGGCGTCGAATTCTGCCTGCGCCACCTGGAAGGCGCACGAGACCCGCTCGAGGGCGAACATGCCTGGTACGTGCTGATGGAGCTGTCCAGTGGTTCTGAAGCTTTTCCGGTGCGGGACCTGATGGAGAGCATTCTCGGCGAAGCATTTGAAGAAGGCCTGGTGGAAGACGCCGCCTTTGCCCAGAACCTGACCCAGGTTCAGGATTTCTGGCACATCCGCCACGGCATGTCGGAAGTGCAGAAGCCCGAGGGTGGCTCGATCAAGCATGACGTTTCCGTGCCGGTTGCCTCGATCCCGGACTTCCTGGACAAGGCCATGGCCGCGGTAGAGGACTTCGTGCCCGGATGCCGGCCTGTTCCGTTCGGTCATATCGGCGACGGCAACATCCACTTCAATGTCAGCCAGCCGGTGGGCGCCGACAAGGAAGACTACCTGGCGAAATGGGATGAGATGAACACCATTGTTCATGGCATCGTCGGCGAGTTCGGCGGCAGCATCTCCGCGGAGCACGGCATCGGCCGCCTCAAGCGCGATCTCCTGAAGGACGTCAAGCAGGGTATCGAGCTGGATCTCATGAAGCGGATCAAGGACGCATTCGACCCCAAGGGACTGTTGAACCCGGGCCGCGTCCTCTAGGGCGCTTCGCCTGCTCTTGAAGGCAGACTTTGCGTCCGCAGGTTTGAAAGCCGGTCATCGGCAGATTTCGACAAACAAGAAGTGCCGGTGCCAAAAGCGCCGGCATTTTTTTGCTGTCCGAACCTCTCAAGTCAAAGCGGCTTTGCCAGCGTGGTCTGCATTCCAAATCCGCTTCAATGAGGGATGTATTCTTAAAGCTTTATTCAGCACTCTTTGGTTGCATTATTGTGAGATTGCACGAAAAAGTATCTCATTTCTGAGCGCAAGACTTCCGCAAAAACCCTTTATTTCAGGCGACCCACCATGACGACAACCAAATGGACATGTTCCGTCGACAGCAATGGAACCGCAAATCTTTACTGCGAACTCACCGAAGACGGACAACAGCCCACGACCGAGAAGGTCAAATTGAAAGGGGTCTGCTATTCCCCGGCCCCGATCAACGGTTCCAACTCCTATGCCCCCGCCCTGGGTGACTGGTATTGGGACGACTTCGAAGCAGGCTCCACTTTCATTTCCAGCTGGTCACCCTTGCTGTCCCGCGACTTCCCCAATTTCAGGAACCTCCACAACAATGCACTGCGGGTCTACTGCATGCTGTCACGGCAACTGGAAGGCAACGGAACCTTCCCTTCCCCCTGGGACAACGGCCACTACTTCACGCATAAGAACTTTCTGGACCTGGCCTGGGACAAGTCTGCTCCGCCAGAAGCAAAGATGCGCCGGTCCGTCCTGGTCGGCGTCCCCCTGCCTGCCACGATGTTCTGGAAGACCCAATACGACCAGGCCTCACAGGTAGAGATCGACTACTGGACGAATGTCCTGCGGGAGACCGTCAGATCCGTAGCAGATCATCCGGCGGTGATGGGGTTCACCATTCAGAACGAACAGGACGGCGCCGACGTTTGCTACAACAATCCGGAATGGGCCACTTTCTGGTGGGGCCAGGTGGAGAAAATGGCAGCCATCGTCAAGGAAGAAGCTCCTGGCAAGCTGGCCGGCATGGCCACCCACGACGACCCGAACATTCCCCTGAAGGCGTCCTCCTACATGGAGAACTGCCCGAGCATCGACTTCTGGGGCGTCAACACCTACCAGACCGAGACCTTTGAAAGCATCTTCAAGGACTACGGCAGCCTGCCGCCAAAGGCGTTAAAACCCGTTCTCTTCACCGAGTGGGGCATGCCGGCAACCAGTCACCGGGACCCGAACAACCCCGGGACCATTTATGCCGACGATCAGACCTGCAGCAAGGCGGCGCAAGTTGCGCAGAAAATGCTGCCTCAGGCCTTTGCTCATCCGCTTTGTATTGGGCTTTACTACTTCGAATATTGCGATGAACTGTGGAACCAGCCTGAAGCCCCCAACATCTACACCTGGTGGGGCGGCCCGCCTGCGCCCGGTTTTCCCAACGGGTACTGGGACAACGACGGCTTTGGCCTCGTTTCGGTGCAACGGGGTCAAGGCCTGCCCAACGACGCGCCCATCTGGGCGAACACCGGCCCAAAGTTTCCGATAGATGTGCACACGAACAGAAACAATCTGTTCTCGACTGTTGCGAATGTTTTCAAGACGACAACTTGAGCTGACAAGCTGCGGAGCCGGCGCACCCCAAGCCGGTTTCGCCACGTCGGCGTAGCCGAACTTCGTGATTTACTGATCTCTACTTGGAAGGCGCCAGGTCTCAGCTATGTAAAAGCACCTAGTGCTGGGGAAGCCTGCCCCGCCCGCAACAGCCTCAAGGGATCAATTGTCAAAACTGGCAGGTCGCCGAAGTTTCTTCGGTGCTGGGGATAAGGTTCGTTCGATCTGCCAAATACGATGCCCCATCAACGTATGCATTGATACGGCCAGGATCCTGATCTGTCAGCAGTTTACGGGAACGGCAACCAGGCCCGGGTTCTGGTTTTGCCGGTCATAAAGCCTGTTTTCAGGCGCCCCATTTTCCCCAGCTTCCACCACCATACGGACCTGCCAGACCGGTTAGGTGGGACGTTAGCCGATTCAGTGACCATGTGACGGGTGAACCGGCGCGTACGCACCCCTGTCATAAACGACATGATCTTTCGATTTAAGCCGGCTTTTTCCTTGGCTAAACTTCTTAATTTGACAGCGTCCTTTTGAAAACTCGCAGAAAAAATCCTGAAAAGTTAAATTTTTCCTAAAATCGTCTTCAAGCTCACAGGCAGAGCGGAAACAGCAACAGGAGAACAACTGGGTCGGGACTTGCGGCATGTCCTGACGATGACGAAACGCAAGATTCGCTATGTAAAATTTACATGCGCAGCGCCCGTCATCTACAAAAATTACAATATGAAACGTCTATGACCTCATAAAAATAAGCTATTTGTAAATATGGTAAGCAAAAGGTTAATGGTGTTTCATAGGCGCTAATAAGCCATCCGGTCTGGAGACCCAAAATGGGCAAAAGACCTAACGAAAGAAACGGGCAGCGAGGCGGAACGTCGTTGCTCATAGACAGTGCACAGGGGGGGAGCGGTTCCAAACGGTCCCTCCAATGGAGGCCACAATGCAGGTTCAGAACTTAGCTGGTTCGGATCAATGGGATCGTGTGAAAAAGGAACTGAGAAACGAGCTCGGTGACGATGTATTTTCCAACTGGTTCGGCAGAGTAAAACACGAAGAAACCACGGGCGATGCAGTCCGCCTGTCGGTGCCCACCCGCTTCCTGAAAAACTGGATCCAGAACAACTACGAGAAGCAGCTCGTCGGCCTCTGGAAACGCGAGCAGGACGATATCAACCGTATCGAGCTGACCGTTCGCGGTGCTCTGCGTCCTCGTCAACTCAATGTCGGTCTTGCCCCCAAGGCGATCTCCGCCCGGCGGATCAGCGGCCGTCCCGGCCCCTTCAGCAGCACGCCTCAATTCGGCGCGTCCCATGGCATGTCGGTCATTCCGTGCCTTGCGGACAGCAACGAGGATGCGGCGGCGGATTTCCTGAACGGTGCGTCTCTCAATCCGAAGCTGACCTTCGACACCTTTGCCGAAGGCGCCTCGAACAGCCTTGCCTGTGCCGCCGTGCGCCAGATGGCTGCCGGCCACCAGGGCACGCTGGACTTGCTCTATATCCATTCGTCCACCGGCATCGGCAAAACCCACCTGCTGCAGGCAGCGGCGGCCGAAGCTCGCAAGACGGGACGGCAGGTTGCCTATCTGTCGGCTGAATTCTTCATGTACCACCTGGTGCCTGCTCTCAGAACGCCGGCCTTCCCGGTGCTGCGCCAGGCAATGCGCTCCATCGACCTGCTCCTAGTTGACGATCTCCAGTTCCTGCATGGCAAGCAGGCCGCGGACGAGTTCAGCAAGACGCTGGAACTGCTCATGGAGTCGCCGACCCAGATCATCATGGCAGCCGACCGCTCGCCTGAAGACCTCGATACGCTTGGCGATGCGCTGCGCTACCGGATCCAGAAAGGTGAAGTCGTCGGCATCCAGTCAACCGATTATGCGCTGCGCCACGATATCCTGAAGAAGCGGATCACCGCAGCGCGTCGCACACATCCGGGCTTCTCCGTTCCCGAAGATGTAGCCGACTACATCGCGCGCTACGTGATCGCTTCGGCCCGCGACCTGGAAGGCGCTCTCAATCGCCTGTTCGCTCACAACCAGCTGACAAAACAGCCGGTGACGATGGACCTGGCGGAAAAGACCCTGCACGACCTGGTGCGGATCGGCGAGCCGCGCTCCATCAAGGTGGAAGAGATCCAGCAGGTGGTGTGCAAGCATTTCAGCGTTACCAAGGCGGATCTCCTGTCGTCGTGCCGGGCGCGCACATTGGTCCGTCCGCGCCAGATCGCGATGTATATCGCCAAGGTGATGACCGGACGCTCACTGCCGGAAATCGGCCGGCGGTTCGGCAACCGTGATCACACCACCGTGTTGCATGCGGTCCGCAAGATCGAGGACATGGTGTCCAAGGACAAGGCCCTTGCACAGGAAGTCGAACTCCTGAAGCGGCTGGTCCACGCCTGATCTGTTTCCGGGGACACCCCTCCCTCGGAAAACCTGCGGCGGCGGGCTTGCCCGTCTCCGCGATTGCCCTGCCCCCAATTCAGGGCAATCACCCTTCTGCGTCCGACGGGGCGCGGTCGAACTCAGGCGGCAAGAACCGCCGGGTGTTTCATCTTAACCTCCCTCTCCTTGAAGCCGCGCCAGCGGCTTTCTTTTTGCCGCGTTGACAGACCTGGAACCGGGGCGTATGCCTTGCGCCGGTTTGAGGGAACCGGCCGCCCGCAGGCTTCGGCCATGGTGAATTCCCTTGCGCAAGTCATCTTGCAACTTTGATCGACCTTCACGAGACAGTGCAGGCTGATGGCAACGCGGGCCCCATGACGGGTCGCCGCCAATTGGCGAACACCTTACCGCCTGCCTTTCTTGGAAAGGTAATCCCATGACGCTGCCCAGCGTTGCCAATCTCAAAGCACAGGCCAAGCGCCTGCGCGCCGCGCTAGCTGCCAAGGGGCAGGATATCTCCCACAGCCAGGCGCTCGAACTCCTGTCCGCCCAATACGGCTTCAAGGACTGGAACACCGTATCCGCGACAGCCGCCAGACCAAACCAGATGCAGTTTGCCGTCGGCAACCGTGTCTCGGGCACCTATATGAAGCAGCCTTTCGAAGGAGAGGTGCTGTCGCTGACACGGGTTGGTCCGGCAGGCCAATACCGGGTGACCATCAAGTTCGACACGCCCGTGGATGTGGTCACCTTCGACAGTTTTTCTGCTTTTCGCAGTCGGGTCGTCGTTCTGATCAACGGTGACGGTGTCGCCGTCAAGCGAACGTCCGACGGTGAACCCTATCTGCGCATGCAAAGGGCTGACTAGCGGAAAGGCGATAGTCTGCCGTGCCATCGGCCACGATGGAACGGCAGATGATCCCTGGCCTTCCCGTTGAATATCGAACCGAAGAAATGCTCTTCAGCGCATGGGCTCTAGCGCAGCCGCGCAATCACAAGGTGCCCGGGGACAGGGTCTCCGTCCTCGAGACGAACGGTGATGGGGTCCATTGCGAGAATGTCGAAGCCCGCCGCATCCAGAGATGAGCGAATATAGCCTTCCCCTTGCGCAAACCGGCTTTTCGGCCCGACCATGTAGGGACGCCCTTCAAGTGCTTCTTCAGACAGGGTCTCGGTGGAGAAAGCCAGGTAACCGCGCGGTTTCAGACGGTCAACTGCACCGGCAAGAAATGGTTCAACCGCCCCCAGATAGGGAAACACGTCGGTTGCCGCGATCATGTCCCAGCCGGGACGAGAGCCATCGTCTTCCTCGAACTCCTCAAGGAATGCGACGGCCTCGCCCACATAAAGGTCGTCATAGACTTCCCGGTCATAGGCAAGTTCAACGATCCGCTCGGAGAGATCGACGCCGGTCCGGTGGCCCGTGCAATCGGCAAGAGCCATACCTGTAAGGCCCGTGCCGCAGCCGAGGTCGAGCAATCGATCGAATGGGCCAATCTCAAGCTTCTGGACGAGATCGCGAACCAGCAGAGGCACGCAGTAACCAAGCTCATCGACCAGAATGTCGTCGAACACATCTGCGTGCTGATCGAATAGGGTCGCGACATAGGCATCCGGCATTTTCTGAGGGGCGGCTTCCGCGCCGATTGCCGCCAGACGAATGCTGACGCCGCCCGGGTCGTCCGGATCCAGCGCAAAGGCTTCGCGATAGGCCTGCGCGGCACCTGCCAGATCGCCCGATTTCTGCAGGGCGAGACCTCGATTATAGGCTTCGGCCAACGCTTCGTTCTCCGATGCGTCCTCTTCCAAGGCCTCGTCTAGCTCAAATTCAGGCGTGTCGTCGTTGCTCATGATCCATCCTTGCGGCTGAGCCCCTGCCCTACAGCCATGAGCCGACTTTTGCACGGCAATTCTGATGCCTGCGACGGTTCAGAACAGATCGAGCTGGTTCTTGTCCTCCTGCGATTTCTCCGCAGCTGACGGCTTGGCAACCTTTTTCAAGGGCACCGACATTTCCTCCGGCGATATCTCGCGCTGCACATCAGCATCGTCATTGACCACCTTGTTCACCCGGTTGGAAACCGGCGTCGCGACCAGAAAATCGTCTTCTACCGGCTGCAGCAGCTTTTCGGCTTCACGCCTGTCGACGTTGGCAACATCCAGCCACGTTCCGAAATCTTCCCGTTTCAGGATCACCGGCATCCGGTGATGGATCGCAGACATCATCCGGTTGGACTGGATCGTCAGGATTGCGCCTGTGTCGATGTCACCGCCATCGGGATCCGACCAGGTTTCCCAAAGGCCGGCAAAGCCCATGACGTCGCCCTTCGCCGGACGGATCCAGAAAGGCTGCTTGCCTTCCGGCGTGCGACGCCACTCGTAAAAGCCGGACGCCGGCACGAGGCACCTGTGATGACGCATGGCATTGCGGAACGACGGTTTTTGCGACGCTGTTTCCGCCCGGGCATTGATCAGAAGTGTGAAGCTTGCCGGGTCCTTGACCCAGGGCGGCATCAAGCCCCAACGCACAAGATGAAAGCGGCGTGTGCCGTCGAGCGTCTGCCGCACGATGGCCAGCGGCTGGGTTGGCGCAATGTTGTATCGCGGCGGAAAATTGGGCTGATCGACATAGTCGAAGAAGCTGCGCACAGCGTCCGGTGGTGTCGTCAGAGCCAGGCGGCCGCACATCGTTTTTCTCCGGTTGGGGCCCCTGAAGCGGGGCAAACAGGGTTCCGCCAAGTTAGGCAATTGGAAATAAAAAAGAAGTACCGTAGGCCCCAAGTCAATAACAGGGGGACCGGTATGGAATGTTTGCATCCAGTTTTGGGCGCCGGGGAGCTGGCAGCCGAAAGGCTGGAACAGGCAAACATTAATCCCCAAACCGGTTTGGCGACCGATTATCTCAATCATTTCAATGAAGTCATGATGCTTCTGGAAATGCTGCCGGATATGCCGGATTGCGCCGAAGATGTTCTGGAGTGGGAGCCGCTCGACTATGAGGGCCATTTCGAGAACTCGAGTTTCAAGGACAAGAACCTGGCCATCATGGCCTATCATGCCGCCCCGAACTTCTTGCGCGAACACCTGGAAAAACAGGTTGCGGGCATAAACAGGCTCGTGGGCAAGATTCAGGACCAGCTGCGCGAGACACCGGATCCCGCAATGATTGCGACTGACATTGCCGACCGGGCCACGAACGAAATCAAGCCGCTAATAGCCGTTGCCGGCGCCGTCATCCACGGCCATGTGGAACCCGAAGCGACGCAGCACGAAGGCGAAGGCGCACAGGCGGAAATCGACGCTCTGTTCGCATAAGGCCTGACGGCTTATTGTGCCCGGGCAGAATCAGCCGTCTTTCCGTCCGCCGAGGTTCCATGTCCAGGTTCTATCCGGAAGCGCCACGCGCCAGTGTCAGTGTCCTGTGCCATCGTGATGGCCGTGCCCTGCTGGTGAAGCGCGGCAGGCCTCCTTTCAAGGATCACTGGAGTTTGCCTGGTGGAGTGATCGAGCTTGGGGAGACCCTTCAGGAAGCGGCCGCGCGTGAACTGCTGGAGGAAACCGGTGTCACTGCCGCGATCAGCGAGCCTGTCGAGACCTTCGATTCCATCCAGAGAGATGATGACGGCCGTGTCGTCACTCACTTCATCCTGACTGTCTTTTGTGGGCCTTATGTATCGGGAACTGCAGTTGCCGCCGATGATGCCGCGGCGCTCGACTGGGTCGGCCTGGAAGATCTCGACGGGCTGTTGACCACACCCGGTACGCCGGACCGCATTCGGCGGCACCTGGCTATCCCTTCAGCCAAGCAACCAGACCTCTAATCTTTGGATCAACTTGCCATAGTGCTTGCGGTGCGGCGCCGGGTTCAGCATGATCCGCCCATGATCAAACGCCGCATGCACGTTTTCCTGTCCCGGACTGCTGTTGTTCTGGCCCTTGCGGCCATGTGCCCGGTGCAGGTTGTATCGGCGCAGGAAACCGCGATCGACGCGCCCCCTTACGAACAGCAACTCATGCGTCTGTCGGAGATATTCGGAGCGCTGCATTTCCTGCGACCGCTGTGCAAGGAAAGCGATAACCCGAGCTGGCGTGACCGCATGGAAGATTTCCTGGACGCTGAAACGCTGGACGAGAATCGCCGCCGAAGGTTCATTGAGCGGTTTAACCAGGGTTATCGTGGTTTCTCAGTTGCTTACCGAGAGTGCACAGAGGCTGCCCGTCTCGCAATGGGACAGTACTTGAGCGAAGGCGAGGTCATCATCAGCGACGTCACCAGTCGCTATGGTCGGTAATTTTCGCAGAAATCTTCAAATCGTTACGAGTTGGTTAACCTTTTGAATCAAATTTGTGGGTGGCCGTTAAGTTTGCGTTCACGGTTACTTATCAGCGCGGTTCGCCGTGCTAGGATCATTACTCAAGATTCGGGGCAGGAACACGCGGGAGTTGTCCCTCTTGCGTTCGGGAAGGACCGGTAAGGAAGCGAATGATAAACGACGATTACGCCGACGCGGCAATGGAAGCCGAATTTGCTGAAGACGAAGACATCAGACGTGCTGCACTCGGCTTCATTTCCGACGCCTGGGCCGAAGCCATCGCCAATGGTGTAGATGCGGACGCCGTCGCTCACGCGGCGATGTTCACTGCACTTGCGGATCTGGTTGCTGCCTATGGTGAAGATGCCGTGGCCAAATTGGCTGAAGGCCTGCCGGATCGTATCCTGCAGGGCGACTACACCGTGAACCGCGTACTTCAGTAAAACGCACGCTCACGACACGCATTCTGAAGAGGCCGGTTGCCCGGCCTTTTTGATTCAGGTGTATTTACGCCAGGCCCGTGCTACGTGATCAGCCCAACGCCTGCCGCTTCGAGCGCCAGCTTGAGATAGATCAGCGCGCCGAACACGACCAGCAGAAATCCGGCAATATGGTTGGCACGATCCAGCCAGAGATCGTCGATGCGCGACTTGAAGTGTGAAACGGACGCCGAGACCAGCACCCACCAGGTGGTCGCCCCTGCCGTAACCCCGGCAACCATCACCAATGCGCCGAAATGATCCCCCGTTTGGGGGCGATAGTCTCCGAGACCGCCAAATATCGCCACGAAGGCAAGCACTGCACCCGGATTGGTGATCGCCATGAAAAAGGCTGCGGTGGCATCGGCCAAAAATCCATGTTCTCTCGGATTGCCGTTCCTGGTCAGATGCGGATGGGTGTTCCAGATCTTGATGCCGAAAATGATCAGCAGAGCTCCGCCGACGATCTCGATGAGGTCGAACTGGCCTTCAATGAAATTGGTGACAGCGGAGATGCCGAAAATCGCAGCAGCCGCAAAGATGGTGTCGGCAACGACAGCCCCCAGCCCCACGAAGACACCCTGTCGAAACCCGCCATGCACGGCGTGTTGAATGGCCATGATGTTTACAGGACCAACCGGGGCTGTTGTGATAATGCCAACAAAAAACCCGATCAGTGCATATTCGAAAAACGACACGGCCGGTCCTTTTCTAGACCCTTGATATTACCTTTAAAGCGAACGGACCTCTCGATAGCGGCCCCGCGGCGTCGTGACAAGACAAGAGGAAATTCCAGTCCCGATGTTTTCAGTCTCGCATGAATTGTTTAAGGAAAGGCGCGGGGCGATGCCTGCTTGTGCCAGTGTTATACGACGGGGACCGGCAGGTGCGGATAAACGAGGAACTTTCATGAGTCGGATTTATCAGGCTGCGGTTATTGCCGCCGGTCTTCTGGCGGGCACAGCGCTCGCAGCCCCGGGTTTCGCCAAGACTGTCCAGGTGGAAACAATTCCGGTTGCGCCGTCCGAGCCTGAAAATGCACCTGCAATTCCGGCGGAAGACCTGGCAGCGCCCGAAGCTGGAGAGCCGGCAGCCGTAGAAGGTTCCAAAGCACCTACGCCGGCCAGCGCCGAGTTGCCTCAGGTGCTCTACAGCACGTCCTATCTGCCGAAACCTGTGCAGCGCATGCAGGCCCAGCTGAAGGAAGCAGCGCTTTCGGGCAACATGGAACGGCTGCGCATGGTGTTCGAGAGCAACGAACTGCCGCCTACGGTCTCGTTCGGGCAAATCGACGACCCGATAGACTTTCTGAAGGAAATCTCCGGTGACGGCGAAGGCTTCGAGATCCTGGCCATTCTCGCCGACATCATGGATGCAGGGTTCCTGCATGTGGATGCAGGCACACCTCAGGAAATGTATCTCTGGCCGTATTTTGCCCGTTACCCCCTTCACGATCTGACACCCGATCAGAAAGTGGAGTTGTTCCGGATCGTTACCGCAGGCGACTTTGCTGAAATGCAGGATTTCGGCGCCTGGACGTTTTATCGCGTCGGCATCGGTCCTGACGGCACGCTTCATTACTTCGTGGCCGGTGACTGACAATAGCCCCCCTCAGAACGCAAACCGCCAGATAAATCGGGCGCCTGTACCGATGGGGCTATTGCAGCAAAACAAAAAATCGTGACAATCAATACGAGCGCAAGAAGTTCATTACGCGAAAAGCACGTACTTGCGCCCCGCCTTCCAACTCCCGCCATCTGCGGCGCATGCGAGTGACCAATATGATTGTAAGATTTTTCTCTGCTGCCTTTCTGATTTCGCTTCTGGCCCTGGGCGGCTGCCAATCCAGCAACCAGTCCGGCGACGGCCTGGAGAACGGTAGCGCAGCGCCTCCGATCGGCGGCTTGAGTTCAGTGGACCAGGGCCCGGATGGCGACCCGGACGCTTGCGCAGGCGAAATGTCCGAAGGCACTTCGATGACACCGGGCTGCTAAGCGCCCGGAACCTGATCAAAACCTGCTTTCCGGAACGGCCGCAGCAAACAGCGCAACCGCTCCGGAAAGCTTCCGAGCTGCTTCGCCGGTGGTTGACCTTGACTGGTTTCAAAAAATCGCCGGACCTCACTGTCCGGCAGGGGTGGTCCAGCCTGCTTCCTTAAGTCCTGCCGTAAGGGAAGAAACTATCTGCTCGCTCGCCTGATGGGAGCGCAGGAAGGTACCAGGGTCACGGCCCAGGCCGGGAGAAACTTCCGCCATCTTTTCCAGCGCAGCACGAGCTGCTGCCTTGTTGCCGAGCTTCGATTGGGCAATTGCGACGAGACACCAGCTCACCCCGGATCCATCCAGGACGCCCTTCTTCGCGGCTGTCAGCATCTCGGCGTAGCGGCCATTCAGCAGATGATTGATGGCAATCAGATGGAAATACCAGCCCGGCGCGTTCCGCGTGCGCTCGATCGCCTTTTCCAGATAGGGAATGCCTTCCTCGAACTTTCCCACCACAGCCAGTCGCCAACCCAGCTGTGCCAGGGTGTCCGGATCGTTGGGATTGAGATCGAGCGCCTTCTTGGCGAGCCTTTCCCCTTCCTCGATATTTCCCATGTAATGATTGATCGAGGAAAGCGCCTTGAGTGCGAGAATGTTGTTGCCATCAAGGCTCAGGGCATGTGACGCGGCGTCCAGGGCACTGTCGAAGGCAAGTTCCTTGTCTCCCTCTGCAGCCAGACCGAAGCGCGCGGAATCCAGATAGAGCCAGCCCAGCATGGCCCAGGCTTCTACATAATCCGGATCCCGCTTGACCGCGCGGTTCAGGCACTCCTGAACCTTCGCATGCAGTTGCCTGGAAAAGTTCCTTCGGTAAACGTAGCCCCGCAGCACGCACTCGAAACTGTCGTTGCTCGGTTCACCTCCGGCGGGCAGGTTGCTCGCAAGTTCCGACTTGATGACGCCGTAGGGCTGACCGGCGACCGTCGCAATTTCCGAAGCGATGCTTTTCTCGATTTCCAGCAAGGTTGTTCGACTGCGCTTGCGATCGTAGCTGCCAGACCAGAGCACCCGCTTGCTGGGGCTGTGCACCAGCTTCGCACCGACACGGACGATCTCGCCTTCCGAGGCGACAGACCCGGAAATCAGGAAGGCGACGTTTTCCTGCCGGCCGATTTCAACCGGGTCAAAGGTTTCGCCAACCTTTCTGCCGGATGGAGGCCAAAAGATCCGGAAGTCCGGAAACCGGCTCAATGCAGTCATGATCTGCTCGGCAATACCCGCCGCCAGGATCTGTTGTTCCGGATCCGTCGACGTCACACTGAATGGAAGAACCATCACGGAAGGTTGGGAGGCCTCGAGCCGCACCTGTTGTGCCGGCTGAAAGAGCATCACGACTGCTGCCCCCAGCACAAGAAGCGCGAACAGGACCGCTCCCCCGGCAACCAACCAGGGCAACCTGGATGAGGTTCGCACAGATCTTGGTGACGCATTGACCTCTTCGGGCACATGAGAACCTGCCGTCTCATCGTTGCCGGTAGTCGAGCCGTCCCGTGCAGTCACACTGGCCAGATTGTCATGAAACTTCGGCGCATACTGGCCTTTGGGAATGGAAATGCGGATCGGATTCCGCGCGCCTTCTGCAATGTAGTAACTGTCCAGATCATGCCGCAGGCGGCGGGCCTCCAGACGAACGATCGGGTCTGATTGCGGGTCAAAGTTCTCATCACGACCGAAGACGGCCAATCCGATAGCGTAGCCCTTCAGCGTGTCCGCGCGCCCGGCCAACGCCTCCTCTATCAGGAACGTCAGCATGGCGCGGCGCTTGGGCGTTGCGTGAAAATGATCGCTTTGCAGGACACGGGATAGTTCCTCCCGAACGCGGGCCGGGCAATCGAACTCCTCCACATCTCCCGCTGCAACTATTTGTTGCCTGCCAGTCCGCATCTTTCCCCCTGAAAGGGCCGGAAAATAACTTTAACCGAACGATAGTCCAATGCCATGAGCTTTGTCATCTTTAACAAGTGACTTAACGCAAAAAGACGAACAACAGATTGCATAAGACTCCTGTTCGTACCTGTTCATACCTTGTAAGTGGCTTGAATCCCGTAGGTAATCTTGGTGGAATTTTCCTGGAGCCATCGACAACGGGGCAATGCCGTCATGCCGACAGCAGCTCTCATCACGCGTCGTTTCAACGTGGACGAACTTGCTGTCCGCCGCCTCTGCAACTCTCATCCTGCCTTCTTGTCACTGTGCGAGGACTACGCAACCGCATGTTGCGCCCTCGAACGCTGGCGGAACGATGAAGCAAAGGCTGCCGACTATCGCTCCGTGATTGAAGAACTTGAACGGGAAATATCAAGCTTCCTGACCGGAAGCGCACCTATCGACGGGCCGTCATCGGCCTACTCCACGAATGGTCCAAAAAGGAGCCATTAGGTATGTTGACCAGAATAGTAACCGGACTGGCGGTCGCAGGCATGGCCTGCACAGCGCTGTCAGGTGTCGCCTTCGCGCTAGACGCAAAGAAGCCCAACATCCTCTTCATTGTGTCGGACGACACCGGCTACGGCGACACTGGCCCGTATCTGGGCGGTGAAGCCCGCGGCATGCCGACGCCGAACATCGACAAGCTGGCTGACGACGGCATGATGTTCACGCATTTCTACGCCCAGCCCAGCTGCACGCCGGGACGTGCCGCCATGCAGACAGGCCGTATTCCCAACCGGTCCGGCATGACGACGGTGGCCTTCCAGGGCCAGGGTGGCGGCCTTCCCGCTGCCGAGTGGACATTGGCGTCGGTTCTGAAAACCGGTGGCTACGACACCTATTTCACCGGCAAATGGCACCTTGGTGAAGCGGACTACGCGCTGCCAAATGCCCAGGGCTATGACGTGATGAAATACGTCGGTCTTTACCACCTCAACGCCTACACCTATGCCGATCCGACCTGGTTCCCGGACATGCCGAAGGACCTGCGCGAGATGTTCGCGAAGGTCACAAAGGGGTCGCTCTCCGGCAAGGCCGGTGAAAAGCCGACAGAGGACTTCAAGATCAACGGCCAATACGTCGATACGCCGGACAAGGGTGTGGTCGGTATTCCCTATTTCGATGGCTACGTCGAAAAGGCGGGGCTCGAGTTTCTGGAAGAAGCCGCCAAGAAACCGGACACGCCGTTCTTCATCAACGTCAACTTCATGAAGGTGCACCAGCCGAACATGCCGGCGCCGGAGTTTGAAGGAAAATCGATCTCCAAGACCAAATATGCAGACTCCGTCGTCGAACTGGACAGCCGCATCGGCAATCTGGTCAATAAACTCGACGAGCTCGGTCTGTCCGACAATACGATTGTCTTCTGGACCACGGACAACGGCGCCTGGCAGGACGTTTATCCGGACGCCGGTTACACGCCGTTCCGCGGCACCAAAGGCACCGTGCGTGAAGGCGGCAACCGCGTTCCGGCAATCGTCCGCTGGCCCGGCCACGTCAAACCGGACACGAAAAGTGCCGCTGTTGTCGGCGGTCTCGACCTGATGGCCACTTTCGCTTCTGCCGCCGGCATTACGCTGCCGACCGAAGACCGCGAAGGCCAGCCGATCATGTTCGACAGCTACGACATGACACCTGTGTGGGAAGGTTCCGGAGACTCCGGCCGTAAAGCGTGGTTCTATTTCACCGAGAACGAGCTTTCCCCAGGGGCAGCGCGTGTCGGCAACTACAAGGCCGTTTTCAACCTGCGCGGCGACGATGGCGCAACCACCGGCGGCTTGGCAGTCGACAGCAACCTTGGCTGGAAGGGTCCCGACAGCTATGTTGCTACTGTTCCGCAGGTGTTCAACCTGCTGGACGATCCGCAGGAGCGCTATGACATGTTCATGAACAACTTCACCGAACGCACCTGGTATTTGCCGGTGATCAACAACGAGGTGACGGAACTCATGAAGTCCTACGTCAAATATCCGCCGCGCAAGCTGCAGTCGGAAACCTATACAGGCCCGATCACGCTCAGCCAGTATCAGCGGTTCAAATATGTTCAGGAGGCTCTTGCCAAGGACGGTTTCTCGATCGGCCTGCCGACCGGCAACTGATCTTCGAAGTAAATGAGCGTCCGCCCCGGCGACGTCCGGGGCGGACATAGCGTTGAACAACACGAATTTGGAAGGTTGCAGCTATGAAGGTCAAATTCCTCTTCGGCGCAATGGTCTCCGGCCTGTTGGGAGCAAGCGTCTGGATATCGGGTGCCCTTGCACAAACCGACCCGCTGCCATCGTGGAACGATGGCGCGAACAAGCAGGCGATCGTCGAATTCGTCGAAGCCGTAACGAGCGAAGGTGGCGCGGATTTCGTGGCACCGGGAGAGCGGATCGCAACCTTCGACAATGACGGCACCTTGTGGGTCGAGCATCCCATGTACACCCAGCTTGCCTTCGCATTTGACCGGGTGAAGGCATTGGCGCCGGACCACCCGGAATGGAAGACGACCCAGCCTTACCAGGCCGTTCTCGAAAACGACATGGAAGCCCTCGGCAAGGCCGGTGAAAAGGGATTGATGGAGATCCTCGCTGTCACTCATGCCAGCATGAGCACTGCCGAGTTCGAAAAGACGGTCACCGACTGGATCGCAACTGCCAGGCACCCGAAATTCGACAAGCCCTACACCGAGCTTGTCTATCAGCCGATGCTGGAACTTCTCGCATATCTGCGCGCAAACGACTTCAAGACCTTCATCGTTTCCGGTGGCGGCATCGAATTCATGCGTCCCTGGACGGAGAGCGTTTACGGGATACCAACCGAACAGGTGGTCGGCTCATCGATTGTCACTGAATACAAGGTTGTCGACGGCGTTCCCACCTTGATGCGGACACCCAAGATTGCCTTTGTCGACGACAAGGCTGGCAAACCTGTCGGCATCCTCACCCACATCGGCAAGCGTCCGTTGGCAGCCTTCGGCAACTCCGACGGCGATTATCAGATGCTGCAATACACGACTGCCGGTTCCGGCAAGCGCCTCGGCATGTTTGTCCATCATGATGATGCAGATAGAGAATATGCTTATGATCGTGATACCCATTTCGGGTCGCTGAACAAGGGGCTGGACGACGCCCCGAAGGAAGGTTGGCATATCATCAGCATGAAAGACGATTGGAAGCAGATCTTTCCGGAATAGATTTGCCGGAAAAGACACATGAATTGAACAGCAACTGGATTGCACCGCTTTCGGGACAAATGCCTGAATGGCCGCACCGGGGCGATGCAAGCTGCAAGGATAGATCATGAAAAGAATTTTTTGCCTCGCCCTCATGACAGGACTGGCATTTGCCGGCCCGGCGCTGGCGCACGACCCCCAAAAGATTCAAAAACGCATGGAAGAGCGCATGCGGACACTCGGACTGGATGTCGGCAATGCCTATGCCTGCACTCCGGACGACCAGAAAAAGGCGTTCCGAGACCAGGCCCGCCACCTGTTTGTACACGTCCTTTACGACCACGGTGAAGATGCTGCCTACGACTATGCAGCCTCTGTCGGCTTTGGCTCTGCTCGGGATCTCGAAAGCATCAACTGTGAAGAGCGGCTCGCCTATTGGGAAGACGTCAAGGAAACGCTGGAACTGGAGGAAAAGGAATGAGGCTTCGCACGATCAGACTTCTTGGTGTTGGCGCTGCCCTGCTCCTCGGCAGCAGCGGGATCGCAATGTCCCATGACGTTGTCCGCGGCGGATACCATGGCGGTTATCACGGGGGTTACCATGGAGGATATCACGGCGGTTACCACGGCGGATATCATGGTGGCCACAACGTGGTCGTGGAAAACAACAACAGCCATGGCTACTACGGCCGCCCCTATTACGGCCCGACTGGCGGCTACCTGGCCGGAGCGGCCGTTGGCGCAGCAACCGGTGCGCTGGTCGGATCTGCAATCGCCAGTTCGAACAGCGACAATGGTTGCCAGGTAACGGATGCCGCCGGCCAGAAACACGTCGTTCCCTGTTCAGACCTCGACTAGGCAACAACGAGACGAAGCCGTGCGGAGAAGCAGCCGGTAGGCAGCAGCTTCTCCGCATTGAGCCTGCACAAGCACCAGGCAGTGCCGGCAGAAACAGACGTCTCGTTTTACCCAGCGGCTTTGACGGAGAGGTTTGAGCGCACAGAATGTTGTTCACCCGATTGCTCGTCGCGCTCCTTGCCGTGCTCTGGTTCCAGAGCGCCAATGCAGCCGAAAACCTTTCTGCCGCTGTTCCGGACTATGCCGGAACAGCAACATGTACCGGTTGCCACAAGGCGGAAGCCGGCGCCTGGCGCGCTTCGCACCATTCCAAGGCATGGATGGAGCCCGGACCGGATACTGTCGACGCGAACTTCGACAATTCGCAGTTCACGCACAAGGGGCGCACCAACCGCTTCTTCACACGCGACGGCGACTATTTCATCGAGACGAGCGACGTTCCGGGTAAGACGCAAACATTCAAGGTGATCGGCGTCGACGGAATTGCTCCGCTGCAACAGTATCTTGTCGAAACGGAACCGGGACGGGTTCAGTCTTTCGACGTGGTCTG